>NZ_SLWL01000009.1 GCF_004342915.1 Camelimonas lactis | reverse complement strand
GGCTGCCCGAGGCGTGGAATCGATGCCCACGATGCCGTGGAATCCATGCCCACGATCGCGTGGAATCGATGCCCATCATCCGTGGAATCCGCAGGTGGCGACGTAAGGCGTCATCGCCCCGCCCAGAACGCCGCCAAGATTGAGGCTGAGTGAAACCCCTGTATAGCGCACCTCAGCCGGGTACATCGCCGCAAGCGCGCCGGCGAGGGGGCCGGCGATGCAGCCAACGAGCATCAGCCCGCCGGTCAGATAAACGCCGGTCAGCCACAGGTTGCTGGAACCAAGGCCGGACGCCGTGAAAAAGCCAAAGGCGGCGATGGCCAGATTGGCGCCGATCATTATGGGCCAGTTGCCATGGCGATCGCTGAGCCACGCCGCGGCGGGAATAACCAGGGCATAAACTATCCGGCCCAGCAACAGAATGGACAGCAGCGTGTGATGTGGCGCGATATGGTGGGCCGTTCCCCAGCCCAGGCTGAACACGGATATCAGGCAGGCCAGCGCGAATGCGGCCGTCAGGCCAAGGGCTCCGGTCAACACGGCGCCGGGATGGTCGCGCAGGATCGCCAGAAGTGGAACGCGCCTGACATGGTTCTGGGCCTGGATCCGGGTGAAGGCCGGCGTTTCTTCCAGATTGAGCCGGATATAGAGGCCGAACATGACAAGGGCGGCGCTGGCGATGAAGGGAATGCGCCAGCCCCAGCGGAGAAACTGGCTGTCGTCCATCATGACGGTCAGCAGCAGCAATGCGCCGTTGGCGAGACAAAAGCCCATGGGTTCTCCCAGCTGGGCGAAACAGCCATACCAGCATTGCCGGCCAGGCGGCGCGTTCTCGGTCGCCAGCAGCGCCGCTCCGCCCCATTCGCCGCCAACACCCAGCCCCTGGCCCAGCCGGCACAGCGTCAGCAGCAATGGCGCGGCGACGCCGATGCTGGCGTAGCCGGGAAGCAGGCCAATCAATGTCGTGGAAACGCCCATGATCACCAGCGCGCCCGCCAGCGTGGCCTTGCGGCCGATGCGATCGCCAAAGTGGCCAAACGCCATCGCGCCAACCGGCCGCGCCAGAAAAGCGACGCCGAAGGTCGCCATGGATTGCAGCATCGCGCCGTCAGGGGAGCTGGCCGGAAAGAACAGCTTCGGAAACACCAGCACCGCCGCGGTGGCGAATAGCCAGAAATCGCAGTATTCAATCGTTGTGCCGATCATGCTGGCGACGAGCACCCGCGTGGGCGGAAGGACAGCGTTGGACAATGTGTAGCCTCCGATTGTAAAGCAACGGCTTCGGCGGGCGGTCGCGCGCCAGCGCGCAATCAACGGCATGGCCAGGGCCGGACGTGGTGACCAGCGCCGCTCGTTGGCAGCCGCTGTCGCGCAGGGTCAGGCAGGCGCCTTTCGCCGGGGTGGCGGCGATCTGGGTGGAGTGGGGACTGCTGATCCTGGGTATTGCGATTGTCGCCAATCAATAAAAATAAGTATTTCCTGTAAATTATATGAAATATTGCTCTAATTGTGGCGGCTCATTTGACAGGACAGCTTGCTGATTTCCGGTGTGAGTGGTTTTGTGTTTCGCAGTAGCTGCTGGCGGCTGCGTGCGGACGCAGATCGGGCGCGCCAGGTCAGTCGGGTCACTCAGGTGAGACAAGCTGAAACTTGAAAAGTATAATTGTCAGGAAAGAACAGGTAACCCTCAAAAAGGGACCGCCTGACAGGTATTCTGTAACGTGGGGAAGCTTTACGGGGGGCGAAGTCCGTTTTTCTGGCAAGAGCCGCCATATGCCGGCCATGTCTGGCGCGGGCGTCGCTCCGTTATTCTGGTCGCCGCGGCTTGCGCCGCCAGCTGGTCTGCTGGCGGCGCGCTGGCTGGTTCTCCTGGCTGGTTCTCTTGGCCGGTTCTCCTGGCTGGCAGCTGCTTCAGCGCGGCGCCGGAATGCGGAAATCGCGGCCTTCCTCCATCCAGCGGATGCGCTCATCGCGCAGCATGGTGCGGCGCACCTTGCCGGCGTCATCGCGGACGGTGGCGTTGGTGAACTCGTAGCTCTCCGGGTGCTTGGGCCTGCTCAGGCGTTCGCTGAGGAACGCCGGCAGTCCCGCCAGCAGGGCGTCGGCGGAGGTTTCCGGCGCGATCTCGATAATGGCGTGGATGCGCGCCCCCAGATCCGGGTCCGGCAGGCCGACAACGGCGCAGCTGCGAATGTCCGGGTTGGCGATCAGCGCCGCTTCGACTTCGGCCGGATAGGTGTTGGCGCCGCCGCGCAGGATCATGTCCGAGCGCCGGTCAGCCAGCCAGATGTAGCCTTCCTCGTCCATGTGGCCGATATCGCCGAGCGACTCCCAGCCATCGGCGTCGCGCTTCGCGTCCGCGCCAATGTAATGGTAGGTCGTGCCGGGGCCGTCGGCGGCCTTCAGGAAGATTTCGCCAACTTCGCCGCGCGGCAGTTCATTGCCGGCTTCATCGACCACCTTGGCCTGGCCGTTCTCGACGCGGCCGACGGAGCCCTTGCGCTTCACCCATTCCGTGCCGGGAATGACGGTCGACGCCTGACGCTCGGTGCCGCCATAAAGCTCATAGATCTTTTCCGCGCCCAGCCAGTCGATCCACGCTTCCTTCAGCCATTGCGGCATGGGCGCGGCCATGTGGAACACGGTCTTCAGGCTGGAGACGTCGTAGCGCTTGCGCACGTCTTCCGGCAGCGACCAGATGCGGCTCATCATGGTCGGGACGAAGTTCACCCAGTCGATGCGGTGTTCGGCGATCAGGCGCAGGGCCTCTTCGGCGTCGAACTTCTGCATGCCGACCAGCAGGCCGCCGCCGAGCAGGGCGCTGTGGGAAATGATGAAGGGCGCATTGTGATAGAGCGGCCCCGGATTGAGCAGGCGCGCGCCCTGGTGGACCAGCGGCGGGATGGCCAGGGTGTCGTGGATCGCCGGCATGTGATCGACGATGACCTTCGGGCGGCCGGTGGAGCCGCCGGAGGTCATGGCCTTCCAGTAGCGGGCCACGGGCGCCGCCACCGGCGCGTCGTCATACCCTTCCGGGACAAAGTCGGCGGGCACGGATTTCGGCGCGTTCCAGTTGGCTTCGCCGCCGATCACCAGCGACGGGCGCAGCAGCTCCAGAATGGCCGCCGCCTCGCCGGGCGGCAGGCGGTATGACAGGGAGCAGGGCGTCGCGCCGCATTTCCAGATGGCGAAGGTGTTCTCGTAGAAGGTGTTGCTGTTGGGCAGGCCGACAGCAACGAAATCGCCGGGCTTCACGCCCAGGTCCATGAAGGCGCGGGCGCGACGGTTGGCTCCGCGCTCCAGCTGGCTCCACGTCAGGACTTCACCGGAATGAATGATGGCTGGCGTATCGTGGCCCTTGCGGTCCGCGTACCAGCGCGGCGTATCGCCCATGGGTAGCAGCATGTGTTTCCTCGCCGTCTGGCGCCGGGCGGGGCTGCGCCGGTCACGGTCAGACCGGCGGATGCGCTCCGCGCCAGATGATTGGTGCTTGTGGTTGCTCTGATGACCGGACAGTAACAGCCTGGCCGGAACCTGTTCTAGAGCGCATTGCCGTCCGTCTGAATAGCCCGCGCATGACAAATCCGCGCAATTCCGGCGTCGGAGACTGGCGCCCATGGGCCGCCGCGCTGGCTGGCGGATGGGGGACGGCCCACGGGACAACGTTCAGTTCCTGTCCGGGCTGGTCGCCCCCCTCGATCATGCCCGCCGCCGTATCTCCGGGGAAAAGCGCATGAACGGGGTCACGGCGCTCCCTGCCAGCGCCTTCCGCCGCGTCGCGAGCGAACAACTATTGATGTAATCAAGTATAGTATTTACAGCTTGGGCCCAAGCATTTGTTAATATCCATATTGCATGACGCCAGATTTTAGATAAAAATTAAATATTATTAATATTATCTTTATAATTATTGTGAGCGCCATGTATATTTCTCCAAGAAGTCCAACGCGCGCCGCCGTGGGGCGGCGTCTCTCCCTGGCCGCCGCCGTATTGTCCTGTGGAAGCGCCAGTGCGCTGGCCGGCGCCTTGCCCGAGCGGCCCGGTCTCACGGCCGCCAGCCTTTCCGCGCCGGCGGTCGTTGCCTGTCCCCGGCACGGGGCGGGATTCTTCACCCTGCCGGGCATGACCACCTGCGTAAGGCTCGGCGGCATGGCGCGGTTCGAGGTCAACGGGACCTCGCCCTTGCCGGTCGGCGTCAGAAGCCGGCTCGGTTACCTCGCGCAGGGGCGCTTCACCATTGACGCGCGCACCCCCAGCGACTGGGGGACTGTCCGGACCTTCGTCCGTTTCGACGTCCAGAGCCGCACGGGACGCGCGGTGTCGGGCAATCTGGCGGCGGCGGCCGCAGCTTTCGGCGCAACCGGGATCGACACCTATGGACAGGCGCAGAAAGGCGTGCTGCTCGACAGGGCGTTCATCCAGTTCAACGGTCTGACGGCCGGTCGCCTGACATCGTTCTATGATTTCTACGGTCACGATCTGGAAATCATTGGCGCGACGCCGGTTTCGGACCCGCCCACCATCAACCTGCTGGCGTGGACATTCAGGCTGGGCGGCGGCGCCAGCCTCACCCTGTCGGCGGAGGATCCGACCTTCCGCCGCACGCCTGTTGCTTTCGACCGGTTGCATGGCGGCGGCTCAATCATCACCGGCGGCATTCCGGTTGCGCCGGTCGTCGTCGGGCACAACGCCAGCGGCGCGCCGGTCTTTGCTTTTATTGATACGCGTCAGCGGCTCAATGTTCCCGACGCGATCGCCGCCTTGCGCTTCGACGGGGCCTGGGGGGCCTTCCAGCTCTCGGGAGCCCTGCATCAGGTGAATGTCGGCCCATTCGTCGGCCCCCTGCCGCCTGGCATTGACGTTGGGGCGGCGCGGCCGGCGGCGCGGTACGGCATGGCCGCCCAGGCCGGCCTGATGCTCAATCTGCCGGCGCTGGCCGAGGGTGACCGGCTGTGGCTCCAGGCCGCCGCGGCGCGCGGCGCCATGAGCTATACGGGCGCCAACGGGCCTGTCGGGCTGGATCTCGCCGCCGGCTCCAGCTTCGGCCGCATCAACGCCGACGTGGCCGAAGGCTATGTGGGGCCCGGAGGCCGGCTGCACCTGTCGGACAGCTGGTCGGCGGTGGCGGCGTTCCAGCACTACTGGCGTCACGACCTGTCCCAGAGCGTTTTCGCCGGCGTATCCGGCGTCAGCTTCGGCCCGGGCCTCCCGGCCGGCTTTGGCGTCCCGGGCGGTTTTCCGCGGCATTTTTCCGGCAATGTGACGAAAAGCGTCGGCACGGGCCTGGCCTGGTCGCCGGTGGAGGATCTGACGATCGCGGCGGAAGTCGCCTGGGTTGGAACACACCAGCGTCGTCCTGGCCCTGATCTGCGGCCGCGGCCAGTGGCGGCTTTTGTCCACTCGGACAACGGCTGGATCGGCAAGGTGCGGGTGCAACGCAGCTTCTGACGCCTGACCCGGATGCTGGCGCCTGGCCCGGGTTCTGACGCCTGGCCAGCGCTGTTTCCATCTTGCATGGCGCGCCCGTCGGGGCTCTGATGGGCGCAAACCGGAACATGCGGGAGGATGGAGCATGAGCAGCGGAGCCGGCGACTTCTACGATGCGCGCGAAACCCGTGATCCGGCGGCGCGCGAAGCCGACCTGATGCAAAGGCTGCCGGACGCCATTGCGGCGGCCATGCGCCATCCCGGCTGGGCGGCGCATCTTTCCGGCGTCGATCCGCGGGCGGTGCGCGACCGCGCCGCCCTCGCCAGGCTGCCGGTGCTGCGCAAATCGGTTCTGCCCGGCCAGCATCGCGAATCGCCGCCGTTTGGCGGCTTCGGCCCGTCCGACCTGTCGCATTTCGGCCGGCTGTTCACGTCGCCCGGCCCGATCTTCGAGGGCGAGGGAACCGGCGTTGACCCGTGGGGCACGGCGCGGGCGCTGTTCGCCGCCGGGCTGCGGCGCGGCGACGTGGTGCTGAACACCTTCGCCTATCACCTGACCCCTGGCGGCTTCATGATGGATCACGGCGCCCGGGCGCTCGGTTGCCCGGTGATTCCCGCCGGCCCTGGCAACACCGAACAGCAGTTTGAGGTGATCCGCGCCTTCCGGCCCGTCGCCTACGCCGGCACGCCGGATTTTCTCAATATCCTGCTGGCGGCGGCGGATCGCGATGGTTACGACATCTCATGCATCCGCAAGGCGACGGTGAGCGGCGCGGCGTTTCCCAAATCCCTGCAGGAGGCGTTTTCCGCCCGCCGCATCGAGGGTTACCAGTCGTATGGCACGGCCGACGTGGGCACGGTGGCCTATGAGACGGTCGCCCGGGAGGGCATGGTGCTGAACGAGGACATCATCGTCGAGATCGTGCGGCCGGGGACCGGCGAGCCGGTGGCGGAAGGCGAGGTCGGCGAGGTGGTGGTGACGACGCTGGACGCGCTGCACCCGGTGATCCGCCTGGCGCTGGGCGATCTCACCGCGATCATGCCGGGCGTATCGCCGTGCGGGCGCACCGCGCCGCGCATTCGCGGCTGGCTCGGACGCGCCGACCAGACGGCCAAGGTCAAGGGCATGTTCGTGCGGCCAGAGCAGATCGCCGATGTGGGCAAACGTCACCCGGAGCTGGGCCGGCTGCGCCTGGTTATCACAAGGCAGAACGAAGCCGACGCCATGGAGCTGCGCGCCGAGACGCCGCAGCACACCGACGACCTGCGCGCCGCCGTGGCGCAGACCTTGCAGGGGCTGACCAAGCTGAAGGGCGCGGTGAGCCTCGTCGCCCCCGGCAGCTTGCCCAATGACGGCAAGGTGATCGCCGACGAACGGCCGGTGGGGTAGGGGCTTGCGGCCGACGCGCGCCGGTTCAGGAGAGCCGGGGCGGGAACGCGGCAGCCGGAACGGGTTTGACGCCAGTCCGCCAGTCCGTTCTTACGCGGTTCTGGCCCAGTCGATGACGCCGCGGCCATGGGCTTGCAGGAAGGCGTTCACCTGCGAGAACGGGCGCGAGCCGAAAAAGCCGCGCCGGGCCGACAGGGGCGAGGGGTGGGCGCTTTCGATGACCAGATGCCGGCCTCCGGTGTCCAGCCTGTCGATGAGCGGCGCGAACTTGCGGGCGTCCGCGCCCCACAGGATGAAGGCGACAGGCCTGTCGCCGCCGGCCAGGCTGGCGATGACCTCGTCGGCCAGCGTCTCCCAGCCGAATTTGCGGTGGGCGCCGGCGGCGCCCGCCTCCACTGTCAGGGATGCGTTGAGCAACAGCACGCCCTGACGGGCCCAGCCGCTGAGCCGGCCGGTAGCCGGGATCGGCGCGCCGAGGTCGTCGGTCAGTTCGCGAAAAATGTTGCGCAGGGAGCGGGGCGGCGCCGCGTCCCGGTCGACAGAAAAGGCGAGGCCGTGGGCGTCGCCCGGCGTCGGATAGGGATCCTGGCCCAGAATGACGACCTTCACCGCCTCCGGCGGCGCCAGGACCAGCGCCGTGAAAACATCGGCGGAGGGCGGCAGGATGTGCGCGCCGGCGTCGCGCCGGGCGTCGGCGCGGGCCGCCGCCTGGCTGGCCTTGCCGGCGCGGAAGAATTCAAGTGACGCCCAGCCGTTGCCGCTGGCGACGAAGCGGGCCACGGCGTCGGCGTAGCCGGCGGGAACGGCGGGCGGGTTGGCGAGGGAGGGCGCGGCGGTCATGGCTTCCTGATAAAGCGATTTGCCGGCCGGATGAAGGCCGGCGCCCGGCGACGATCCATGAGGCGCCGGCGCGGCGTCATCGAGCGGCGTGCTCTGACCTCGCCAGCGTGATGGCCCATCCAGGCTGCCCGCCCGCTGCATGGGGCGCAAGGAAGCCGCAAAACACGTCGGCACCGCTTATCTGGCGCTTGTGTCCGCCGCCTGCTGGTCAATGCGGATGCGCCCGTCCGTTTGCGGCGTCACCCGGCCCTGCTCGCGCAGCCAGCCCATCACGTCATTGGCCAGCAGCCGGTTGCCGGCGTCGGCGCCATTGCCCGCAACGCCCGTCGTCGCGAACACGCCGTAGCCATCGCCGCCGCGCAACATGTAGTCATTGATGGCGACGGCGTACATCGCCGCCGGGTCGAGCGGCTTGCCGGCGACGCTTGCTTCGGTGACGCGTCGCCCCACCGGCCGCGCCAGGTCGACGGCGACCCGTATGCCCGAGACCTGCGGGAAGCGCCCGGCGCGGGCGTCCAGCCGTGAGAAGCCGTTTTCCAGCGCCGCCAGCAGGGTTTCGCCGCTCACCTTCACCACCACGGTCCTGTTGCCGAACGGCAGTTCGGTCAGGACGTCGCGCCGCGTCAGCGTGGCGCCGGCGGGATAGATGCGGTTGCCGCGAATCGAGCCGCCATTGATGATGGCGACGTCGGCGCCGGACATGGCGCGGATGGCGTCGGCGATCAGGTCGCCGCCACTGGCCTCCCGGTAACGCACGGCGGCGGCGCGGGTGTCCAGCCCGGCGCCCAGGGTCGCGAGCGCGACGTCGAGAGCTTTGGACAGGTCGCCCTCGAAAGCGTCGATCCGCGCCTGCATCGCCGGGTCAGGGTTTACCAGCAGGGTGTCGTGCACGCGAAAGCCGGGGCTCCATTGCAGTGCGGGCTTGCCGTCGCGGGATGCGCCGTCGCGACCTGGCGCACGCCGGGCGTAAATGTCGATGGCGGTGACGTAATTGCCGTCGTGGCTGGATTCCACCGCCGCCGTGCGCTCGTCCCAATAGACGAACAGGTCATGGATATGGCCGGTCAGCAGCAGATCGACCAGGCCGGAGCGGATGATTTTGAAATCCGTCTCCCGGTCGGTGTGGGTCAGGGCGACGATGAACTCGGCGCCTTCCTTGCGCAGCAGCGCCGTCTGTTCGGCCAACGTCTCCATCACCGGCGCGAATTTCAGATCGCCGGCGTTGGACTGCATCGGGATTTCCGCCAGGGTCACGCCGACAAGGCCGACCCGGAAGCCGCCGAGATCGAAAATCTTGCGGTCCTGATGGCGTGGCAGGGGCCTGCCGTTGGCATCGCGCATGTTGGCGGCGAACACCGGGAAGTTCGCTTCGGCGATGCGCTGGAAGTAGACTTCCGGCCCGAAATCGAACTCGTGGTTGCCTGGCGTGAACGCATCGGGCGCCACCATGTTGGTCAGCGTCACCACATGGGCGCCCTGGTCAAAGCCCGAGTAGAGCGACGGCGAAAAGGCGTCGCCGGCATGGCAGAACAGCATGGGAACGCCGCGCGCCCGCTCCGCCTTCACCACGGCGGCGAGGCGGCCGTAGCCGCCGCGCCCGTCCTCGGCGTTCATGCGGTAGATATCGTTGACCAGCAGGAACGAGAAGGCCGGCGCCGGGGTTCCATCGGGCGCCGCCGTCTGCGCCGCAGCCGCCGTTGTCGCCGCGAGCGGCAGGGTCAGGGCGCCAATGGCCCCGCGACGCGTTAACTCACCCATGCTTTCTCCCCCCGGCCTTCCTGCTGCTGTATGTATCAGGGCGCCAGACGGCCGCCCCATGCCGCAGCCTCATGCCGCAGCGGGGCGCCGCCAGGGCAAAACCCGTTCATGCTGAAGCGGGTTTCGCTCCATCTTTCTGAATTAACGCGTTTTCTGCACGCGAAGCGGCTCCGCTGCGCTGGAAAGCGCTCCATGTGATCCAACTCTCACTAACCCACTCCCGGGTTACGGAAGCAGAATGACATGACGCGCGTTGCATCTCCTGCCGGTGATTCCGGTTTTAAACCGGATAATCATCCTGGGAACGACGGCCGGCCGCTGCATGGCCGCATCGGCGTGCTGCTGATGAATCTGGGCACGCCAGAAGGCACGGACTACTGGTCCATGCGGCGCTATCTGAAAGAGTTCCTGTCAGACCGCCGGGTGATCGAGACTTCCCGCCTGCTGTGGTGGCCGCTGCTCAACCTGATCATCCTCACCAAACGTCCTGCCGCCAAGGGCAGGGACTACGCCTCGATCTGGAACACGGAGCGTAACGAAAGCCCGTTGAAGACCATCACCCGGGCCCAGGCTGAACAGCTTGCGGCCGCCATGGCCGGAATCGACGGCCGCATTGTGGTGGACTGGGCCATGCGTTATGGTCTGCCGTCGGTGGAGGACCGGGTGAAGGCGTTGCAGGACCAGGGCTGCGACCGCATCCTGATGGTTCCGCTCTATCCGCAATACGCCGCCGCCACCACCGCCACCGCCATGGACCAGGCGTTTCGCGCGCTGATGAAAATGCGCTGGCAGCCGACGATCCGTGTGGCGCCGCCCTATTACAACGACCCGGCCCACATTGACGCCGTCACCCGATCGCTGAAGGGGCATCTGGCCAAGCTGGATTTCGAGCCGGAAGTCATTCTGGTGTCGTTCCACGGCATGCCGAGGGACTATCTGCTCAAGGGCGACCCCTACTACTGCCAGTGCCATGTCACCTGGCGACTGATGCGCGAGGCGATGGGCTGGCCGGAAGAGCGCTTCCGCATGAGCTTCCAGTCGCTGTTTGGCAAAGGCGAGTGGCTGCGACCCTATACGGACGAAACCATCAGGGCGATGGCCCGCGATGGGGTGAAGCGGCTGGCGGTGGTGACGCCGGGCTTCGCCGCCGACTGTCTGGAGACGCTGGAGGAAATCGGCGTCGAGAACGCGGAGTATTTCCACGAAAACGGCGGCGAGCAATACGCGGCGATCCCCTGCCTCAACGACAGCCCCGAAAACGGCGAGATGCTGCGGACCCTGGTGATGCGCGAGTTGCAGGGCTGGATCTGACGGCCGGCGGGCTTCACGTTTGCGCCGGCGCCCCGGATCGCGGATTGTCTGGCGCCCGGCTTTATGAAACAGCCGGGGGTCTGGAGACGGGAGCGGGATCCGTTCACGCTGTAGCGGATTTTGGTTCTGCCTTTTTGAACTGACGCGTTTTCTTCACGCGAAACGGCGTCCGTTTCGCGGGACGAAAACGCACCAGGCTGCAATACGGGGGAGCGCGCATGCTGACGGGGTTCAACATTTTCATCATCGCCGTGGTCATCCTGGTGATCGTGACGGTGATCGCCGGTGTCCGCACCATTCCCCAAGGCTACGCCTATACGGTGGAGCGCTTTGGCCGTTACGCGCGCACCCTCGGTCCTGGCCTTGGCCTCATCGTTCCCTACATGGAGCGCGTTGGCCACCGCATGAACATGATGGAGCAGGTGCTCGACATTCCAGGCCAGGAGGCGATCACCCGCGACAACGCCGGCGTGAGCATTGACGCCGTGGCCTTCTTCCAGGTGCTGGACGCGCCGCGCGCCGCCTATGAGGTGTCCAACCTGCCGGTGGCGCTGCTGACGCTGACCATGACCAATATTCGCACCGTGGTTGGCTCCATGGATCTCGACCAGTTGCTGTCGCACCGCGACGAGATCAACGAGCGGCTGCTGCGCGTCATGGACCAGGCCGCCGCGCCCTGGGGCGTCAAGGTCACGCGCATCGAGATCAAGGACATCCTGCCGCCGCCCTCCATCGCCGAAGCGATGACCCGGCAGATGCGGGCCGAACGTGAAAAGCGCGCCAACGTGCTGGAGGCCGAGGGCCTGCGGCAGGCGGCCATCCTGCGCGCCGAAGGCGAGAAGCAGGCGCAGATACTCGCCGCCGAAGGCCGGCGCGAGGCGGCTTTCCGCGACGCCGAGGCGCGGGAACGCCAGGCCGAAGCCGAGGCGAAGGCGACCAGCATGGTCTCCGCCGCCATTGCCGGAGGCGATGTGACGGCGGTGAACTTCCTGGTGGCGGAAAAGTATATCGAGGCGTTCCGCGTGCTCGCCGCCGCGCCCAACCAGAAGGTGGTCGTGGCGCCTTATGATTCCGCCGGGCTGATCGGCGCCGTCGCCGGCATCGCCGAGATTTCGAAGCAGGCGTTTGCCGGGGGCGACGCCGCGCCAGCACGGCGTGGGCCCATCACGACGCCGCATGTCTGATACATTACAGTCGTCCCTCTCCGGCATGCGGAAACGCCATGAACAGCATTGAAACCAGCTGGCTCCTTATGATCGGCGGCGTGGCGCTGATGGCGCTGGAGATCGTGGCGCCTGGCGTCTACCTGCTGTGGTTTGGGCTGGCGGCGCTGCTCGCCGGTGCCATTGACGCGGTTTTCGGCCTTGGCTGGCAGGCGGCGCTGGCGGCGTTCTGCCTGTTCAGCATCGTCACCGTGGCGGTGGGGCGCTGGCTGACCCGCACGGCCTTCGACAGCAACGACGCCCGGCCGGTGGTGCTGAACCGCCGCGCCAGCGCCCTGATTGGCCGCATGGCGCCCCTGCACGAGGCGATTGTCGGTGGCCGCGGGACGGTGCGCATCGACGACACGATATGGCGGGTGCAGGGGCCGGACGCGCCGGCGGGCGCCATGGTGCGGCTGGTCGCGGTGGAGGGCGTTGGCTTTATTGTCGAGCTGGCGGAGACATAAAGCGCTTTCCGGTCAGCCGGTAGCCGCTGACCGATCAGACATCGCCCCGGAATAAGGCGCGCTGAAGCATTTCCGGTCTGGATTGACCGGAACCGCTCCAGCCAGGAGTGCGCCAGCCTTACGCCGCGCCCGCGCGCAACAGGTCGAGGTAATGCACCAGGCCGACGATGGCGCCGTCCTCCACCACCACCAGGGCGGTGACCTTGCTGCGCTCCTGCAATTCCAGCGCGCTGGCCAGCAGGGCGTCCGGCGTCACGGAGCGGGGATTGCGCGACATCACCGCGTCGACCGGCGTCGTGGCGATGTCCGGGCTGAAATGGCGGCGCAGGTCGCCGTCGGTAATGATGCCGGCGAGCTTGCCGCCGGCGTCCTCCACCAGCACGCAGCCAAACCCCTTGCTGCTGATTTCGGCGATGGCGTCGCGCATCAGCATGCCGGTTTTGACGATCGGCAGGCGCTCGCCGACGTGCATGATCTCGCGCACGTGGCGGAGCTGGGCGCCGAGCTTGCCGCCGGGATGGAACACGCCGAAGTCCTGGCGGGAGAAGCTGCGCCCTTCCAGCAGGGCGATGGCCAGGGCGTCGCCCATGACAATCTGCAAGGTGGTGGAGCTGGTCGGGGCCATGCCGTTGGGGCAGGCTTCATCGACCGCCGGCAGGGCCAGCACCACGTCCGCCTGGCGGGCGAGGGTGGAGGTCGCGCGGGAGGTCAGGGCGATCAGCGGAATGCGGAAACGGCGCGAATAGGCCACCAGATCGGACAACTCGGTGGTTTCGCCGGACCAGGACATGGCCAGAATCACGTCGTCGGTCTGGATCATGCCCAGATCGCCATGGCTGGCCTCGGCCGGGTGGACAAAATAGGCCGGCGTGCCGGTGGAGGCCATGGTGGCGGCGATCTTGCGGCCGACGTGGCCCGATTTGCCCATGCCGGTGATAATCAGCCGGCCGCGACTGGCGTTGATGAGCGCCACGGCGGCGGTGAACGGCGCGCCAAGGCCATTGGCGAACGCCGCCGCCAGCGCGTCGAGGCCAGCTTTTTCCGTCGCGAGGGTGCGCAGCGCCGAGGCGATCGGATTATCCGTGGCGTCGGACGCCGGGCTGGAGGCGGGCAGGCTGCTCATCGACAGGCAATATCCGGGATCTGCGGGCCCGCCGGTTCATCGCGGGCTATCAATGGGTTTCCGGCCAGCCAGGGGCTGCCGGACGAACAGGCGCCATAAATAGTCGTCCCGGGCGGCAGACGCAAACGCCGCCGGGTTCCGCAAGGAAACCGGCGGCGTCGCATGCCGTGCAGGGGCGGCGGTTCAGTGCGTCGCCAGCAGTTTCTTCAGCTCATCGCGGAACTGGCCGGCCAGATCCGGCCGCGACAGGGCGTAGGAGACGTTGGCCATGAGGAAGCCCAGCTTGGAGCCGCAATCGTGAATCTCGCCGTCGAAACGGGTGGCGTAGAAACGGTCGTTCTGCGCCAGCTGGATCATCGAGTCGGTGAGCTGGATCTCGCCGCCGGCGCCGCGCTCCTGTTTGGCCAGCAGGTCGAAAATTTCCGGCTGCAGGATGTAACGGCCAGAGATGGCCAGATTGGACGGCTGTGTCCCGGCCTTCGGCTTCTCGACCATCCGGGTGATCGGATAGACGCCGTCGCGCGGCGGCTCGACGCCAACGATGCCATACTGGTTGGCCTGGTCCTCCGGCACCTCATAGACCGAGATGATGTTGCCGCCGACCTTGTCATAGGCGGCGCGCATGTCGGCGAGGCAGGCGGTGGCGCCGAAATGCAGCATGTCCGGCAGCACCAGGGCGAAGGGTTCGTCGCCGACGATCTCGCGGGCGCACCACACGGCGTGGCCGAGGCCGAGCGGCGCCTGCTGGCGGGTGAAGCTGGTCTGGCCGGCGCCAGGCAGCTCGGCCAGCAATTGCTCCAGCTCCTTTGTCTTGCCGCGTTCAGCGAGCGTGCGCTCAAGCTCGAACTGGTTGTCGAAGTGGTCCTCGATCACGCCCTTGTTGCGGCCGGTGACGAAGATGAAGTGTTCGATGCCGGCGGCGCGGGCTTCGTCAACCGCGTGCTGGATCACCGGGCGATCCACGACGGTCAGCATCTCCTTGGGCATCGCCTTGGTGGCGGGCAGGAAGCGCGTGCCGAGGCCTGCGACCGGAAAAACGGCTTTGCGGATCGGTTTTGGCATGAAAAATCCTGAATGCTGGTTCAGTCGACAGGAACTGTCCGTGTTCGTGACACTGACAGCTTAATAATTGGCTGATGGATTGGAAAGTCGGGCGGCCGGTCTGCAAAACGGCGATGGCGGGATCATCTTGCGCCTTGCCGGCGCCCTTGACGTCCGGTCTGGATAAAACGCCGCGCGTCAGCAGCGTTCTTGCACAACATGCTTGCCCCCTGGAACGTGAAAACAGCCGGCAGGACCATGGCGATCATTGTCAGGGGGGATGTGACGAATCCGTGGCTTCGTTGTGACCGGCTTGGCTTCTCCCCGTGTTTTCGATCACATCCCGCGGAGCAGCCTGGGAAGGAGCGCGTGGTTTGCCTGCCTCGCCGCCGGTTGCGTCGCCAGGGCGCGCAGCATGACGGGCGCGCGATGACGGGGTATATTCCGGGGACGCCATGCGGCCGGGCGCAGCGAACGGGAGTGCGATGGGCAAGGCTCTGAAACCGTTGGGAATGGTGACGGCGACGCTGGCCGCCTGGCTGCTGGTCGCGCCCGAGCGGCTGGCTGGCCACGACGGGTCGATATTGCCGGGCGCCAGCGTGGCTGTCGCGCTGGATATGGATTTGCGCCGGCCGATGTTCAGCCAGCCTGGCGGTCGTGGCCAGCAGCGCGCGCCGGCGCGCGCCGGCGGGCGCTATCGCCAGGCGTCGCCGCCACAGCCGCAACAGCGCGGCTTCTTCGAGACGCTGTTTGGCGCGCCGCAGCGCCCGCAATACCAACCGGGTTACCGGCCGCGCCCGCCCGCTGTGGCCCGGCCGCCGCGTCAGGAGCCGCGACGGACGGTGCGCCGGCCGCCGGCCGCCCCGGCAGCGCCGCGCCCGACGGTCGAGCAGACCGAATTCGTTTACCTGCTGGCGCCGGCGTCGTCTGGCGCGCGCCTCGGCGAAGGGCTGGAGGCAGCGCTTGCCGACCGGCCGGTTGCAGGGGTCAGAAGCCTGCGCATTCCCAGGGAGGGGGAGGGGGCGCAAGCATCAGAACCCAGCGCGGAAGGGCTGTTGGCGGCCACGCCGGCAACCCTGGCGGGGCCGGACAAAAGCGCGGTGCTCGTCGTCATGGCGACGCCAGAATGGGCAAAGCTGTCGGAGGCGCAACTGGGCGCGCTGGTTGCCGGCGTCTCGGCCAACATGGCGGCGCGGCGCGCGCCGGTGGTCTGGGTTGGCCTGCCGCCGGTGGCCGACAAGGACCAGTCCGGCCGCTACGCCGCCCTGAACGGCGCCTTGCGCGCCGCCGCCGACCGGACGGGCGGCGGCTTTGTCGACGCCTGGGCGGTGTTCGCCGACGATGGCGGCGGCTTTGCTGTCTATGGGCCGGCGGTGACCGGCGAGACGGCGCGCCTGCGTGAGGACGATGGCGTCGAGCTGACGAAAGCTGGAGCGCGCAAGCTGGCGCATTTCATCGTGGTGGAGGCGCGCCGGTTGCAGGTTCGCCAGGCGGCGGCGTCGGGGGCGGCCGCTGTCGATCCGTTCAGTCTGCCCGGGCCGCAGCCGCCTGCGCCAGCCGTGGCGGTGACGCCGCCGAAACCTGTCGCGAAACCGGAAGCTGGCCCCGTGTTGCCGCTGAATATCGTCCGCCAGGAAACGGACGGCAAACTGGCGCCGCTTGATGGCGGCCGGCAGGATCTGGCGGACGCCGCGGCGCGCAAGGCTTTGCGCGAAGGCGCGCCAACCGCGCCGCCGCCGGGCCGCGCCGACGATTTTCGCTGGCCGAGGCCCGGGGGGTGAGCGTTACCAGGTGGCGCGTTGCCCAGGTGAGTGTTTCCCAGGGGGAGCGTTGCTTGGGATGACCCGCGCGGCAGGCAAAGCAATGTGGCAGGCACAATAAAAGGCGCGGGAGTTGTCCCGCGCCTTTGTCATGTCCGGCGCCGTCGCTGGATGATGGCGCCGCCCGGTTTCGCTGGCGTTCCATCCGGCGTGGCCCGCCTGTCGGGCGGCGGGGGCGAAGCCAGAGCGTCCCTGGCCGCTCTCCTGCCTTCCGGCGTTCTACTGCCTTGCAGCGTTCTCTTGCCTTCCGCCGTTCTTCTGCCGCCGTCAGCGCGGCAGTTCGCTGGAGCCCATCAGGAATTCGTCGACCGAGCGGGCGCACTGGCGGCCTTCGCGGATGGCCCACACCACCAGCGACTGGCCGCGGCGCATGTCGCCGGCGGTGAACACCTTTTCGCGCGACGACTTGTAGCTCATCACGTTGGCGGCGACGTTGCCGCGCTGGTCGAAGTCAACGCCGAGATCGGTCAGCATGCCGTCGTGCACCGGCTGGGTGAAGCCCATGGCCAGCAGCACCAGATCGGCCTTCAGTTCGAATTCCGTACCCGGAACTGGCTTGAAGTCCGGGCCAACGCGCACGCAGGTCACCGCCTTCACCGCGCCGTTCTTGCCGGTGAATTCCACCGACGACACGGCGAAGTCGCGCTCGGAGCCTTCCTCGTGGCTGGAGGAGGTGCGCAGCTTCAGCGGCCAGTCCGGCCAGGTCAGCAGCTTGTTTTCCTTCACCGGCGGCTGCGGCATGATTTCGAGCTGGGTGACGGACAGGGCGCCCTGGCGCACCGAGGTGCCGATGCAGTCGGAGCCGGTGTCGCCGCCGCCGATGACCACCACGTGCTTGCCGGTGGCCAGAATCGGCGCGACGCGGTCGGTGTTTTCGCCGGAAACCCGGCGGTTCTGCTGCGGCAGGAACTCCATGGCGAAGTGGACGCCACTGAGGTCGCGGCCGGGGATCGGCAGGTCGCGCGGGTGCTCGGCGCCGCCGGTCAGCACCATGGCGTCGTGATCGGCGAGGATCGAATCAACCGTGACGTCGACGCCCACGTGGACGCCGTAGTGGAAGGTGACGCCCTCGGCCTCCATCTGGGCGACGCGGCGGTCGATCAGATGCTTTTCCATCTTGAAGTCCGGGATGCCGTAGCGGAGCAGGCCGCCGGCGCGGGCGTTCTTCTCATACAGATGCACGTCGTGGCCGGCGCGGGCGAGCTGCTGGGCGCAGGCCATGCCGGCCGGGCCGGAGCCAATGATGGCGACGCGCCTGCCGGTTTTCGCCTGCGGCGGCTGCGGCGCGATCAACCCGTGCTCCCAGCCGTGATCGACGATGGCGCACTCGATGGTCTTGATGTTCACCGGGCTGTCGGTGAGGTTCAGCGTGCACGACGCCTCGCATGGCGCGGGGCAGATGCGGCCGGTGAACTCCGGGAAATTGTTGGTGGAGTGCAGGTTGCGCAGCGCCACGTCCCAAGCGCCGTTGTAAACCAGATCGTTCCAGTCGGGGATCTGGTTATTGACCGGGCAGCCGTTGTGGCAAAACGGGATGCCGCAATCCATGCAGCGCGCCGCCTGGTCACGCACGCCCTGCTCGCCCAGCGGAATGACAAATTCCCTGTAGTGACGGATACGGTCCGAAGCTGGCCGGTACTTGCGATCCTGGCGGTCGATTTCGAGAAAGCCGGTAACCTTGCCCATCGTCTGCGTTTGCCTTTTCCAGGCGGCGTCGAGCCGCGGCGCATTGCGGGAGCGGCCTGGCGCTGGCGCGCGGAACCGCCCGAACCTCTGGTTGATCTGGGACCCGGCCATCCTGACGACAACCGGAACGCACTCAAAAGCATTTCCGGTGAAGCCCGGCTCGCAGAAATGCTATATGTCTTTGGTTTTACGCATTTTCTTCACGAAAACGGAGCCGTTTTCCCGAAAATGCTCCGGGCGACCCGTGGGCCGCCCGGCGGGCCGTGCGCCTTATTCGGCGGCGACGGGGCGCTGGGACTGCTCAATCTCCTGCAGGGCGCGACGGTATTCCACCGGCATCACCTTGACGAACTTCGGCAGGTAATCCGCCCAGTTGTCGAGGATCTGCTTCGCCCGGGCCGAACCGGTGTAGCGCAGATGGTCGGCGATGAGCTGGCGCAAGCGCTCCGCATCCTGGCTGGACATGTTGGCCAGCACGTCGATGCGACCCTTGAAGTCCAGATCGCCGGACTGGTGGCGCTTCTCCATCAGCTCCTCTTCCTCGGTGACCGGTTCAAGGTCGACCATGGAGAGGTTGCAGCGGCTGGCGAAATCACCGGCCTCGTCCAGCACATAGGCGACGCCGCCCGACATGCCGGCCGCGAAGTTGCGGCCCGTCTGGCCAATCACCACCACGACGCCGCCGGTCATGTACTCGCAACCGTGGTCGCCCGTGCCCTCAACCACGGCGATGGCGCCGGAGTTGCGGACAGCAAAGCGTTCGCCGGCGACGCCGCGGAAGTAACATTCGCCCGCGATGGCGCCGTACATCACCGTGTTGCCGACGATGATCGACTTCTCGGGAACGATGCCCGAGTGCGCCGGAGGACGCACGACAATGCGGCCGCCCGAGAGGCCCTTGCCGACATAGTCGTTGGCCTCGCCGGTGAGGTCGAGGGTGACGCCGGCGGCGAGCCAGGCGCCGAAAGCCTGGCCGGCGGTGCCGGAGAGGCGGATGTTGATGGTCCCGTCCGGCAGACCAACGTGACCGTAGCGCTGGGCCACCTCGCCCGACAGCATGGCGCCGGTGGAGCGGTCGACGCTGCAGGTGGTCATGTCGATGTCGACGCGCTCGCCGCGCTCCAGGGCGGGCGCCGCGGCGGCGATCAGCCGGCGGTCGAGCACCGCCTCCAGATGATGGTCCTGGAACTCGTTGTGGTAGATGGCCTTCGGGCCGTCAGCCTCCGGCTTGTGGAACAGCTTCTTGAAGTCCACGCCGCGTGACTTCCAGTGCGCGTCCACCTGGCGGCGGTCGAGCATGTGCATCTGGCCGACCATCTCGTCGAAGGTGCGGTAACCCAGGGCGGCCATCAGCTCACGCACTTCCTCGGCGACGAAGAAGAAGTAGTTGATGACGTGCTCGGGCTGGCCCGTGAAGCGCTTGCGCAGCACCGGATCCTGGGTGGCGACGCCAACCGGGCAGGTGTTGAGGTGGCACTTGCGCATCATGATGCAGCCGGCGGCGATCAGCGGCGCGGTGGCGAAGCCGAACTCGTCGGCGCCAAGCAACGCGCCGATCACCACGTCGCGGCCGGTGCGCAGGCCGCCGTCGACCTGAACGACGATGCGGCTGCGCAGCTTGTTGGCCACCAGGGTCTGGTGGGTTTCGGCGAGGCCGATCTCCCACGGCGAACCCGCGTGCTTGATCGAGGTCAGCGGCGAGGCGCCGGTGCCGCCCTCGAAGCCCGAAATGGTGACGTGGTCGGCGCGCGCCTTGGCGACGCCGGCGGCGACCGTGCCGACGCCGATCTCCGACACCAGCTTCACCGAGACGTCAGCCTTCGGGTTGACGTTCTTCAGGTCGTAGATGAGCTGCGCCAGATCCTCGATCGAGTAGATGTCGTGGTGCGGCGGCGGCGAAATCAGGCCGACGCCCGGGGTCGAGTGACGCACGCGGGCGATCACCGCGTCGACCTTGTGGCCAGGCAGCTGGCCGCCCTCGCCGGGCTTGGCGCCCTGGGCCATCTTGATCTGGATCATGTCGGCGTTGACCAGATATTCCGTGGTCACGCCGAAGCGGCCGGAGGCCACCTGCTTGATGGCCGAGCGCATGGAGTCGCCATTGGCCATGGGGCGGAAACGATCCGGCTCCTCGCCGCCCTCGCCGGTGTTCGACTTGCCGCCGATCCGGTTCATGGCGATGGCGAGGGTGGTGTGCGCCTCCCGCGAGATCGAACCATAGGACATGGCGCCGGTGGCGAAGCGGCGCACGATGCTGGCGGCGTCCTCCACCTCTTCCAGCGGAACCGGCTGGCGGCCATCATCCTCAGCGGTGCGGATGCCGAACAGGCCGCGAATGGTCAGCAGGCGCTCGCCCTGTTCGTTGATGCGCTGGGCGAAGGCCCGGTACTTGTCGCGGGAGTTGCCGCGCACCGCGTGCTGCAGGTCGCGCACGGTGTCCGATTCCCAGGCATGCGCCTCGCCGCGCATGCGCACGGCGTAATCGCCGCCCACATCCAGGGCGCCGAGGTAGATCGGCGCGTTGCCGAAGGCGTCGCGGTGGCGCCGGGCGGTTTCCTCCGCGACCTCCGCCAGGCCCACGCCCTCGATCGGGGTCGCGGTGCCGGTGAAGAAACGGGCGACGAAATCGCTGGACAGGCCAACGCCGTCAAAGATCTGGGCGCCGCAATAGGACTGGTAGGTCGAGATGCCCATCTTGGACATGACCTTGAGCAGGCCCTTGCCCACCGACTTGATGAAGCGCTTCACCGCTTCCTTGCGGTCGACCTCTGCCGGGAATTCGCCCCGGGCGTGCATGTCGAGGATGGTGTCGAACGCCAGATACGGGTTCACCGCTTCCGCGCCATAGCCGGCGAGGCAGGCGAAATGGTGCACCTCACGGGCTTCGCCGGTTTCCACCACCAGGCCCACGGAGGTGCGCAGGCCCTTGCGGATCAGGTGATGGTGCACGGCGGCGGTGGCCAGCAGCGACGGGATCGGAATCCGGTCCGGGCCAACCTGACGGTCCGACAGCACGACGATGTTGTAGCGGCCGCGCACGGCGTCCTCGGCGCGCTCGCACAGGCGCTTCAGCGCCTCTTCCATCCCCTCCGCGCCCTTGTCGGCCGGGTAGGTGATGTCGAGCGTCTTGGTGTCGAACTGGTCTTCGACCGCGCCAATGTTGCGGATCTTCTCCAGATCGCCATTGGTCAGCACCGGCTGGCGCACCTCAAGGCGCTTCAGGCGGGCGGTGCCCTCATGGTCGAGCAGGTTGGGGCGCGGGCCGATGAACGACACCAGGCTCATCACCAGCTCCTCGCGGATCGGGTCGATCGGCGGGTTGGTGACCTGGGCGAAGTTCTGCTTGAAATAGTTGAACAGCGGACGCGGACGGCCGGACAGGGGCGCGATCGGCGTGTCGGTGCCCATGGAGCCGACAGCCTCCTGGCCGGTAACGGCCATGGGGGAGAGCAGCAGCTTCAGGTCTTCCTGGGTGTAGCCGAACGCCTGCTGGCGATCGAGCAGGGCGACGTCGCCGCGCGCGGCGCGCGGCTCCACCGGCGGCAGGTCCTCAAGAACGATCTGGGTGCGCTCCAGCCACTCCCGGTAAGGGTGGATGGTCGCCAGCTCCTTCTTGATCTCGTCGTCGGAGACGATGCGGCCCTTCTCCAGGTCGATGAGCAGCATGCGGCCCGGCTGCAGGCGCCACTTCTCGACGATGTCCTCTTCCGGGAAGGTGAGCACGCCCATTTCCGAGGCCATCACCACGAGGCCGTCGCGGGTGACGAAATAGCGGGCCGGACGCAGGCCGTTGCGGTCCAGCGTCGCGCCGATCTGGCGGCCGTCGGTGAAGGCGATGGCGGCGGGGCCGTCCCACGGCTCCATCAGGGCGGCGTGGTACTCGTAGAAGTCGCGACGCTCATCGTCCATGAGCGGATTGCCCGCCCAGGCCTCGGGAATGAGCATCATCATGGCGTGGGCGAGCGAGTAGCCGCCGCGCACCAGGAACTCGAGCGCGTTGTCGAAGCAGGCGGTGTCCGACTGGCCTTCATAGGAGATCGGCCACAGCTTGGAGATGTCCTCGCCGAACAGGGGCGACGACACGGAAGCCTGACGCGCCGCCATCCAGTTGACGTTGCCGCGCACGGTGTTGATCTCGCCGTTGTGCGCCACCATGCGATAGGGGTGGGCCAGCGACCAGGTCGGGAAGGTGTTGGTGGCGAAGCGCTGGTGCACCAGGGCGATGGCCGAGGTCATGCGCGGATCGTTGAGGTCGCTGTAATACTCGCCAAGCTGGTTGGAGAGCAGCATGCCCTTGTAGATCAGGGTGCGCGACGACAGGCACACGGCGTAATAGCCGGCCATGCGCGGATCCTGCCGGTCATAGATGGCGTTGGAGATGACCTTGCGCACCAGATAGAGGCGGCGCTCGAACTCGTCCGCGCCGGCTTCGCCGGCCTGCATGTCGGCGCCGCGGCCGATGAACACCTGGCGGTGATCCGGCTCGGTCGGCAACACGGAATAGCCAAGGCCGGAGTTGTCGACCGGCACGTCGCGCCAGCCGAGCAGCACGAGGCCTTCAGCGGCGACCTTGTCGGCGACGATCGCCTCGATCTCCTTCTTGCCGTCGGCGTCGCGGGGCATGAAGAAGTGACCGACGGCGTAGTCGCCAGGGGCGGGCAACTGGACGCCAAGCGGCGGGCAGACGGCGGCGAAGAACTCATGCGGCATCTGCAGCAGCAGGCCGCAGCCGTCGCCGGCCTTGGGATCCGCGCCAACCGCGCCGCGATGCTCCAGATTCTTCAGGATCGACAGGCCATGCTGCACGATGTCGTGCGAGCGGTGGTTGTGCATGCTGGCGACAAAGCCGACGCCGCAACTGTCGTGCTCGTTGGCGGGGTCGTACAGGCCGGCCGGGGCGGGGAAGCCCGGATCCGTCACGCGACGGGTCGTCACCGCGGCGGCGTCGACGCTGCGCGCATGGCCAGCCGCGGCGGGGAGGCTGGCGTTATCGTTCGTGCTGGCGAAACGGCCTGGATTGTCGCGCATGTTGTGCTGGCCCTCGACGTAAAACTCTTGCGCCGCCGGCGAGCGGCGGCTCAGCGCCAGATTGGTCCCACGCCGGACATTCGGTCATGTCCATTGCAGGCGGCAGTCATCGAGGGTCGGTCGCTCTGGCCTTGCGCCCGCTCCTCGCGGGCCCGTTGATACCGGTCAGGCCACGCGTGCGTCAGCGATCCGCTCGGTGCGGATGGTAGTTTCCAGGCTTTTTCGCTCAGCCGCGTTCATAGCTTCGCCGATCTGCCTCGCCAGGGGGGGCGCCTGTTGCGCCCGATAATGGACAGTAGCACTGTCCTAAACGCACTTTGGCAGATTTCCAGACTACGCACAAGATACGTGGGGCCAGGAATGTCAGCACAAGTTTTGTGCAGACAAGGCGAACATGCAGGCAAATGCAAAAAGGCGCCCCGAAGCCGGGACGCCCGATAACCTGAACCAGGCAGGACCAGGTCAGACTGTCAAAAGCGCGTCAGTGCGCCGCGCGCGGCGGTTCACCCGCATCAGCGTCGGCCTGCAGGGTGGGGCCGAGGTTCCGGGCCGGGCTGCCGCCAGCGGCGATCGGGATCATGCGCGGCTTCTTGGCTTCCGGAATCTCGCGGACCAGCTCCACATGGAGCAGGCCGTTGTCGAGCCGGGCGCCGGTCACCAGCACATGGTCGGCTACCTGGAACTTGCGCTCGAAGGCGCGGGCGGCGATTCCCTGATGCAGGAATTCCGTGCGGGCGTCTTCGGCCGGCGGGGCCTTTTCGCCGCGAACCGTCAGGGTATTTTCCTTCAGTTCAAGCGACAGTTCGTCAGTCGTGAAGCCGGCGACGGCGACGGTGATGCGGTAGGCGTTCTCACCCGTCCGCTCGATATTGTACGGCGGATAGCCGGACGCGCCGTCAACGGCGGCGAGCTTGTCCAGCATGTTGAACACGCCGTCGAAACCAACGGTGGAACGGTAAAGGGGAGAAAGATCGAAGTGTCGCATGGCATATCCTCCTGTGAGCGACATGCAGTCCGCCTCTTTTGAGCGCGGACAGGCAGGTATTACGCAGCCAGTGTGGCCTGCGCTCCCTTCAGTTCGGGGCGCAACAGCGGTATTTCAAGAGGCGCGGCCAGTCTGGTTGCGCCCGGGCGATGTTTTCATGGGGCGATGTTTTCATGGCGACTGAAGGATGGCGTTTCGCTGAAACCGCAGGCTACCGCCTGCCTGCCGGCTACGAGGCGCTTGCCGTCGCCACCGCCGACGGCAAGACCTTGCGCGCGGTCCGCTGGCCGGCCCGCCTCGATCCGCGGCGCATGCCGGCCCCCCAGGGCACGATCTGCCTGATGCAGGGGCGGGCCGAATTTATCGAGAAATACGCCGAGACTGTCGAAGACCTGTTGCAGCGCGGCTTCGCCGTGGTGACGTTCGACTGGCGCGGGCAGGGGTTGTCGGACCGCGACCTGCCCAACCGGTCGAAGGGGCACATCGCCGATTTCCACCTGTACCGGAACGACCTGGAGGCGGTGATCGCCCAGACGGTTCCGGATTACTGGCCGCGCCCGCTGTTTGGTCTGGCCCATTCCATGGGCGGCGCCATCCTGTTGCAGGCGCTGGCGCATGGCTTCAATCGGTTCGCCCGGGTGGCGCTGACGGCGCCGATGGTCGATATCGCCCTGCCCATGGCGCCGGGCGCCGCCCGGGGGCTGGCCCGCGCCCTGAACATGGCCGGGCTGGCGCGCTCCTGGATTCCCGGCGGCGGCGCCCAGTCGATTTCCGTGAAGCCGTTCGAAGGCAACCCGCTAACAGGGGACGCCGGGCGCTATGCCCGCAACGCCGCCCTGCTTGCGGCGGCGCGGGAGGCCGGGCTGGACATCGGCGTCGGCGATCCCACCGTGGGCTGGCTGAACGCCGCTTTCCGCTGCATTGCCGGCATGGCGGAGCCGGCGTTTACGCGCGCCATCGCCACGCCGGTGCTGATTGTCGCCGCCGGGGCCGATCGCATCGTGTCCACGCCGGCGATCGAGCGGCTGGCGCTGCGACTGAAAACCGGCCGGGCCATCGTGTTGCCGGAGGCGCGGCACGAAATCCTGATGGAGCGCGATGATATCCGCGCCGCCTTCTTCGCCGCGTTCGACGCCTTTATTCCTGGCAGCGCCGCCGAATTCGCGCCGCAACCCCTGCGCGGCGGCAAGGTTTGAGCGGCGGCATTTTCCTGGTCGTCCGTGGACCAGCGCCGCCCGTGGACCAATACCGTCGTAGCCAGGGTCAGGCCGGATTGAGCACGGCCCTCAGTTTTTCACCGGCGGCGCGCAGCTCCTCGGGCGTCGCGCGCGGCGTGGGGCGGAATGTCAGTTTTTCCTCGGCGATGTAGCGCCGCGAGGTCAGGTCGGTGGTTTCGTGCATCGGCACGACATGGGCGTGGACGTGCGGCACGTCGACGCCGGTGAACAGGAAGCCGGCGCGCGCCACCCCATACAGCGCCTTCTGCGCCCTGGCGATTTTCTGCCCCATGGCCACGACTTCCGCCGCCAGCTCCGGCGGCATGTCATCGAAGAAGGGGTAGTGCCGGCGCGGAACGATCAGCGTGTGGCCCTCGCGCACCGGCTGGATGTCGAGGAAGGCGACGAGGTTTTCGCTTTCGCAGACGATCTGCGCCGGGATGGTTCCGGCGGTGATGGCGCAGAAAAGGCAGCCGTTGCTCACGGGTCGTTCCCCCTGATTTCCTGATTGAAGGTTTTTTCCTGGCGGGCGGCGGCGGCCGGAATCAGGCGGCGCCGGCCAGCAGCCGCATGGCCGCCGCGTGGAGGGTGGGATCGCCGGCGGCGATGATCCGTCCGCCATGGGTGGCCGGCTGGCCGTCCCAGGTGGTGACGACGCCGCCCGCGCCCTGAATGATGGGAACCAGCGGCGCGATGTCGCACGGCTTCAGTCCAGCTTCAATGACCAGATCGATGTGGCCGGCCGCGAGCAGGCAATAGGCGTAGCAGTCGGCGCCGTAACGGGTGAGGCGCGCGGCGCGGCGCACCCGGTCGAAGGCCCCGGCCTCGGCTTCACTGAACAGGTGCGGCGAGGTCGAGGACAGGGTGGCCTCCGCCAGCGAGGCGCAGCGGCGGGTGCGGATGACGCGGGTTTCCGCGCCGCGCTGGTAACGGCTCTGGCCGCAGTCGCCGTAGAATTTCTCGCCGATGAACGGCTGGCACATCATGCCGTAAACCGGCGCGCCATTGCGCTTGAGGCCGATCAGCGTGCCCCACAGCGGCAGGCCGCTGATGAAGGCGGCGGTGCCGTCGATGGGGTCGAGCACCCAGACGTATTCGGAGGAGGCGCGTTCATCGCCGTATTCCTCGCCCTCGACGCCATGGGCCGGAAATGTCTGGCGGATGCGGGCGCGCATTGCGGCTTCGGCGGCGCGGTCGGCTTCCGTCACCGGGTCGAAGGCGCCGTGCCCGGCCTTGTTCTCCATGGTCATGGCCGAGCGGAAAAACGGCGCGATGGTGCGGGCCGACAGGTCGGCGAGGTCGTTCACGAACGCGGCGAAATCAATGGCCGTCACGATGCTGTCTCTCTCCACCGGCGTTGGCGCGGGCGCGCGCCCCGGGCGTGACGCGGGGCCGGGTCGCATGGCGCGGGAATCCACGCCCTGCCCCATACCTTTGCGTCTGCCCCCGCGTCGCCCATTCATGCCACAGCGGTGAGAAAATTGCGATGTCGGAAGCCCTATTCGGCCGCAAGCCGCTGCGTTGGCAGGCTGGCGGTGAGCATGGGCAGGAAGCCGGCGAACACGCCCAGCAGGTTGCGGCTGAACGCGGCCCAGCCAGGCCCGGGCTCGATCCGCTGCTCATCCATGTAGAGCGACCGGTTGATCTCGACCTGCACCGCGTGGCGGCCGGCCAGCGGCGCGCCGTAGTGTTCGGTGATGAAGCCGCCGGCATAGGGCGCGTTGCGGGTGACGCGATAGCCGGCGTCAACGAAACCCTGTTCCAGGGAATCCATGATCGCCGGAGCGCAGCTCGACCCATACCGGTCGCCCAGCACGATGTCCGGCGTGCCGCCGAGACGGCGCGGCGTGCTGGTGGACGGCATCGAATGACAGTCCACCAGCACCGCGACGCCGAATTGCCGCTGGGTGCGGGCGAGCAGCCGCCGCAAGGCGCGGTGATACGGTTTGTAGAGGGTGTCGATGCGGTGCAGGGCGGCTTCCGGCGGCAGGCGCTCGCGCCAGATGGGGCGGCCCTCCGCGACCACCCGCGGGATCGTGCCGAGACCGCCGGCGACGCGGGGTGAGCGGGTATTGGCCCACGCCGGCAACGGGGCGCTGAACATCTCCGGGTCCAGCTCCCAGGGCTCGCGGTTCAGGTCGAGAAAGGCGCGGGGGAAGCAGGCGTGCAGCAACGGCGCGCCCAGTGAAACCGCCGGCGCCGTGAGCAGATCGACGAAGGCGTCTTCCGAGCGGCGCAGCTCCAGCGCGTCAAGCTGGCTGGCGGCGACGAACTCCGGCGGATAGTCTCTGCCCGAATGCGGCGCGTTGAACACCACGGGAGCGACCTGCAGCATGGGTTCGGTGACCACGAACGGGGGATCGAATACGGGCTCCGTTGCAAGGGGCATGCATCAGGTCCTGCGGTGGTCGGGCCGGAAAGCGGCATGAACACGGACAATGGCTCAACCGGAGTTGGGGCCAACGGCCGGTTCGGGACGCCTTCTTGCGCCATCGTCGGCGCGCCGTCGTTCCGTGGTGGCGGCCAAGGCTATAGTGGACTGCAGTCGCGGCGGCTTGTCCAGAGCGCAGCCGCCGGATCACGGTCGCCATCGCCTTGTGGGGCTGGCGTCCTTTTGGGCTTCGGGTCGGGGTTCGGAAGGCGTTTTGCGCCAGAGGCGAAAATTCACCGCTTCTTTACGGCGACGTGGTTAAAAACTGTAGCGAGACAATGGGCGACATGTGATCCCGATGATGAACAAGATCCTGCTGGCTGAAGACGACAACGACATGCGTCGCTTCCTGGTCAAGGCGCTGGAAAACGCCGGCTATGAAGTTGCGTCGTTCGACAACGGTCTTTCAGCATACAACCGGCTGCGCGAGGAGCCGTTCGAACTTCTGCTGACGGATATCGTCATGCCCGAGATGGACGGCATCGAGCTGGCGCGTCGCGCCACGGAGCTCGATCCGGATCTCAAGGTCATGTTCATCACCGGTTTCGCCGCCGTGGCGCTGAATGCGGACTCGCAGGCGCCGCGCGACGCCCGGGTGCTCTCCAAACCATTCCACCTGCGCGATCTGGTGGCCGAGGTGGAGAAAATGCTGGCGGCGTGATTTTTCCCCAGCCGTGAAGTTTTCCCGGGTGATGTGAAGTTATCAACACAGGGGGGTGTTGCCAGCGGTCAGGGGAGGGGCTATTAGCCCACTCACTTGCTGAGCGCCCGGCTCTGCAAGGCTCCAGCAGGCGGGGCGCCGCAAGGCGAACCACACGCTGGTGATAAAAATTCCTTTCCGGATGACTTGTCATGGCCCCGGTTTTGGGGCAGACAGCGGCGGAAATGGGCGCGTAGCTCAGCGGGAGAGCACTACGTTGACATCGTAGGGGTCACAGGTTCAATCCCTGTCGCGCCCACCATTTCATTAAAGCACTGTGAGGCCGCAACCGGCCGGCGGGGCTTTGAACCCAGTCAGACGTGTTTCATGGTTCGCGACGCAAGGCGCTTTCTGTGAGATGCGCCAACCGGCGAGGCGGTTGCGTCGCGCCATACAGGAACCGGAACATGAAGGTCCGCAATTCTCTGAAGGCCCTGCTCGGCCGCCATCGCGACAACCAGCTGGTGCGTCGCAAGGGCCGCGTCTTCATCATCAACAAGACCCAGAAGCGCTACAAGGCCCGCCAGGGCTGATTGGCCGCCGCCGGCAAGCCCCCAGAGGCCAGCCGGCGCGCCAGATACGCTTTCAGGACGCCCGCGCTTCGCGCGGGCGTTTTTTTTGTTGCCGCGCGGATCAGGTTTTCCGTCCGTCGCGGTCGGGTTGGCGCAGGCCGCGTTGCTTGAACGGGTTCGGGGCGCTGGCGTACTATGGGCGCATGACCTTGCGATCCCCCGTCTCCGCGTTTTCCATCATGCTGGCCTGTGTGCTGCTGGCTGGCGTTGCTCCAGCGTCTGCGGCGCCAGCCTCGCAGACGGCTGGGGAAGGCGCGGGCGTGAAGGAGGAGAAGGCTGCGCCGCAGCCGGGCGGCGACCCGGTCGATCGCCTGTTCGAACGCCTCGGCAAGATTACCGACGAGGAGGAGGGCGAGGGCGTCGCGCGCCGGATCGAGGAGCAGTGGCTGCGCTCGGGCAGCCCGACGGCCGACCTGTTGATGCGGCGGGCCGTGGCGGCGACCCTGGGCGGCGACCAGGCGCTGGCGGTGGAGTTGCTGGACCGGGTGATCGTGCTGCGCCCCGGCTGGGCCGAGGCCTGGAACCGCCGCGCCACGCTGTTCACCCTGCTGGGCGACGACCAGCGCGCTGCTGTCGACCTGAAGCGCGCCCTGACACTGGAGCCGCGCCACTATCAGGCCCTGGCCGCCCTCGGCGTGATTTTCAGCCGCAATGACGACAGCCGCAACGCCCTGAAGGCGTGGCGCCGGTCACTGGCGCTGAACCCGTTCCAGCCGGAGCTGAAGCAACGCGTCGACCGGCTGGCTCCCGACGTGGACGGGCGCGACCTGTAGCTGTTCGCGCCCGGAACGCGCATTTGAACGGATTGCAGGGGGCATGCCCGGGCGCGCAAGGCCCGGCCATTTCATGCGCCTGCCTGGCGTCAGATCGCGCACGCTGCGGCGCCCGCGACCTGCAAGGCTCACATCAGAAGGCTCACATCAGCGAGAGCCTGCCCCCACGGCGCATGGCTTGCGCCGCCAGGGAGCGCCAGCCCCTTCTAGCAGACCCGGCAGGAGCCCAGGGGGGCGCGTCAGGCCGCGCCCTTGCCGGTGGAGCCGATGAAGGCCATGCGCAGCATGTTGGTGGCGCCGGGGGAGCCGAAGGGCACGCCGGCGACGATCAGCACCCGGTCCGCTGGGGCGGCGAAGCCTTCCGAGCAGGCGAGGGCGCAGGCGCGGCCGGTCATGTCGTCCACGTCATGGGCGTCTTCCGTCACCACCGCGTGCACGCCCCACGCCACCGCGAGACGGCGGGCGGTGGTTTCGCGCGGGGTCAGGGCGATCATCGGCGTTTGCGGCCGCTCGCGGGCGATGCGCAGGCCGGTGGCGCCGGACGCGGTCCACGCCACGATGGTGCGGATGTCCACCGTTTCGGAAATGGTGCGGGCGGCGGCGGCGATGGCGTCGGCGCCGGTGGATTCCGGCTGGGTGCGCTGCGCCGTAATGATGGTGCGGAAGTTGGGATCGCTCTCCACCTGCTCGCCGATGCGGTTCATGGTGGCGACCGCTTCGACCGGGAACTGGCCGGCGGCGCTCTCCGCCGACAGCATCACCGCGTCGGCGCCCTCGAACACGGCGGTCGCCACGTCCGACACCTCGGCGCGGGTCGGCACCGGCGAACTGATCATCGATTCCAGCATCTGCGTGGCGACGACCACCGGCTTGCCGAGGCGGCGGCCCATGCGGGTAATCTGCTTCTGGATGCCGGGCACCTGCTCCAGCGGCATTTCCACGCCGAGGTCGCCGCGCGCCACCATGACCCCGTCCGCGAGTTCGAAAATCTCGTCGAGACGGGTCACCGCCTGCGGCTTCTCGATCTTGGCCATCACCAGGGCGCGGCCGCGCGCCGTCTTCTTGACGTCGGCCACGTCCTCGGGACGCTGGACGAACGACACGGCGATCCAGTCGACGCCGCATTCCAGCGCCGCGTCGAGGTCTGAGCGGTCCTTGTCGGTGAGGGCCGACACCGGAATGGTGGTGTCCGGCAGGCTGACGCCCTTGCGGTTGGAGACGGCGCCGGGAACGACAACGGTGGTGGCGACCGCGACCTTCTGCTTCGTGCGCTTCACGCCCGTCACCACCAGCTCGACCTTGCCGTCATCGACGAGGATGCGGTGGCCGACGTCAAGGGCGTCGAGAATCTCCGGGTGAGGCAGCCTGACCCGGTCAACGTTGCCCGGGGCGTCGCTGTTGTCGAGGGTGAAGCTCGCGCCCCGGTCGAGGGTCACCCTGTCGCCGGCGAAGACGCCGAGGCGCAGTTTTGGCCCCTGCAAGTCGGCGAGGATGCCGATCGGCCGGCCAACGCGGGCTTCCACGGCGCGAATGTCGCCGACGCGCTCGCGCAGGGCGTCGCGGGAGGTGTGGCTCATATTGATGCGGAACAGGTCCGCGCCGGCGCGGAACAGCGCCTCGATCCTGTCGGCGGTGGAAGAAGCCGGGCCTAATGTGGCGACAACCTTGACCCGTCGCATACGTCTCATCTGGAATTCTCCGGCGTCCTTGGCGTGTCGGTCAGCTGGATGGTCCAGCTTTTCTGCTCTCCGGTGTCCACCTCGAAGAAGCCATTGCGGTCGTAACCCCGCGCCAGGCAATTCTCGACGCCGCGAATGGAGAACTCGCGGTCGCGGGTGCACATGAAGGCCTTGCCGGACCATTCGCCGCCGCGGTCGTAATCAACCGCATATATATAATAGAAGCGGGCGGCGAGCGCTCCGCGCAGCAGGGTTTCACAACCTTTCGCCCCGAGATTCCACCACCCTTCGGTGATCCACCCCTGGGCGTCGCGATAGCCCAGCGCGACGCCGATGCGACTGCCCGTCATGTTGCACATGCGCAGATCGGCCCGCGCGGCCCCGGCGGCCAGCGTCAGCGCGCCCCCAGCCACAGCCAGACACAGCGCCATGCGGACGCCCGCGCGAATGGCTTTTGCCGGAAAACCTGGCGACGACATTGCAAACAGCTCCACGCTGAACCTGACAGGGAAAAGGGACGGCGACATGACAACCGGAGCGGGAACTCCGCGGGGAGAGAAAAATTCCGTCTGACCGGACAGAGTTTTTCCTCTATTCTCTGTGACTTCACGCGTTTTCCGGCGGCAGGGCGGCGGGCGCCCCTGCCGGGAAACGCTCCAGGGCAAAGCGCAAACTGCGCCCGGGCGGCGGCGAATATGTGGCGCCGGGCGCGCGCCCGGGGAAACGGGCGTCTGGCGCCGGCGGGACGAATCGCCTGCTGTCATCATGCCTTTCAGGGGGCTGCGCGGCCAGACTGAAGTTGCACCGCTGCAACGCCACGGCGGCGCCAGCCTGGGTATGGACGGGAAGGCGATCCGCCGCCCCGGAGCCGGCCGTTTCGGGGGCGCCGCGATTAACGGATTTGATTTATTTGGCGCAGTATATAACCGCGTCATCCCCGGCCGGGCGCGCGCCCGGCCCGAGGGCGCTTCTGGCGTCAGGCCCGTGAGCCCGCGCGCCGGACGCGCCGTCATCCACACAAGGAAACCGGACACCCATGAGCAATCCTGGCATGGCTGACGTCGCCGACTCCGGCGTCGCGGCGGACGAGCTGAAGCAGTTCATTGAGCGCCTTGAGCGCCTTGAGGAGGAGAAGGCGGGCATCGCCGGCGATATCAAGGAAGTGTTCGCCGAACTGAAGGGACGCGGCTTCGACGCCAAGGCGGTCCGCCAGATTCTTCGCATTCGCAAGAAGGATCAGGCTGAGCGCCAGGAAGAGGAGGCGATCCTCGAACTGTATCTCCAGGCGCTCGGCATGGCGTGAGCCCGGCCGGCGCGCCGGCTCCGGCGGGCAAGGCCCTTCCCGCCGGGCGGGGCGCCGGCGCGCCGTCATCCCGCATGATGGGCATGCCTACCGCGGCCCTGATGCCAATGACAAAAAACCCTGGCTGGCCAGGGTTTTTTTATGGGCGGCTCCGGGTTTCCTGTCAGGGGCGCGACAAGCCCCGCCTGGTTGGCGTGATCCCGCCTGGTGGGTCTTGCCTGGAAATCTGCCCCGCCTGATCTTGCGGCGTGACGCGGCGTGACGCGGCGTGCGCGCAGCCGCGCCCATTGGCCGGCGCGGCTTCTGGCGCGACTGGTGTCAGTCGACCTTGCGGCGCGCCAGCAGGGCGCGGGCGAATGCGGCGCCGGTGTCATCCTTCTCCGCCTCGCTGGAGAACGTGGCGTCGGAATAGGCGTTGGCGATGCGATCCGGCAGGCCGCCGGTGTTTTTTTCCTTCTTGCGCGCCGGGGCGCTGGCGGTTTCGGGCTGACGGCGGGGCTGCGTGGTCGGGGTGCTTCTGGCCGCCGGTTGTTTCCGTTCAGCTTTCGGAGCGACGGCGGCGCCGCGCAGCTCCATGGGCCGCATGGGCGGCAGGGGCGAGAGGGCCGAGGTCGTCTCAGGCGAGGCGGCGTAGGCGAGGGCGTCGCCGGCCAGGTCCGACCTGCGCCGGCCGGACGTAATGGCAGCCACGGCGCGTGCCTCGGGCGACGGTCCGCCCAGGTCCGCCGGGCGCGCGGGCGGCAGGGGCGCGGCTGCGACGGCGACAGGCGCGGCCTCATCCGTGGCGATATCCGTGGCGATGTCCGTCGCGGGCGCTCCCTGGCCGGAGGCGCCGCCGAGGCCATGGGGGCGGACGGGCGGCAGCGGCGCCATGGCCGCGTCAATGGTGTTGGCGGCCACGGCGTCGGAGCTGAGCGCGGCGGTGGCCATATTGAGCTGCGGATCATCCGGGCGGCGCGGCGGCAACGGCACGATGCCCATCTGCCCCGTTTCCGGGCTGGCGTCCGGCTGGCCGTCGTCGTCAGGCCGCATGGCCGCCAGCGAGGCCGGGTCCTGCGGCCGCGCGGCCGGAACAGGGGCCATTTCGGCAATGCGGGTGGATTGCGGCTCCAGCGGCGGCAGACGGTCGGCGGACGGCGGCGGCGCGGCCGCCACGGCGACCGGCTGGGCCTGCTGCTGTTTGCCGCCGCCAAAGAAGCCGAGCAGGCCGGCGTCGCCCGTCGTCTGGTTGCCTTCGGCCCAGGCCACCTGCTGGGCAGTGGCGGCCGCTTCCTTCGCCGTGCGCGGCTTGTAAGGCGGTGCGGCCGCGATCGCCTTCTGTTCGGCGACGTCCTCGCCCTCATCGGCGCCGCCGCCAAACAGTCTGGCCCAGAAGCTCTTCTTCGGCGCGTTTTCCTGCGCGGCGTAGGCGGTGGCCCCGGCCACCGAGCCGCCCCGGGCGAGAATCTCGGCTTTCGCCTGCTCATAGCGCGCCATCGGCCGGCCGTTCGCCGGAATGTGCACCGTCTTGCCGTCAGGGAAGATGCTGGCCAGCTGTTCATAGGACAGGCGCGGCCAGGCCCTCACCGAACCCACGTCGAGGTGAACGAACGGGTTGTACGAGGACGGATAGTAGCCGACGCCGCCGCGTTGCAGGCGCACGGCCGCGGCGCGGATGCGGGCGGCCGGCACGTCCGGCAGGTAGAAGTCCATCGCCTTGCCGAGCATGTGCTGGCTATGCTCCGCGACGCGGCTGGAACGGCGCCGCAACATGGCGTTGGTGGCCGGCGCGCGGTAGGCGGAGAGCACGTGAATCGTCTCGCGCGAGCCCAGTTCGCGATGCACTTCCCACACCAGGTCGAACAGGCGCGGGTCCATGTTCGTGGGCTCTTCGCGGCGCCAGTCGCGCAGGAACCAGTTCAGCTGCTTCAGCGCCGCCCGGTCATAGGAGCCGAAACGCTTGAAGGTGACGGAGATCGTCTCCTTGGTGTGGGCGTAATACAGGTTGAGGGTGCGGGTGTCGCCATTGGCGATGGCGTTCTGGGTTTCCGAGGCGCCGGTGAGCGTGGCGCCCGCCAGCGCGACGGCGCCGAGCCCCACCCTGAAGCCGCCCGAGCCCGTCAGGCCGCTGATCCGCCGCCAGAGGCCGCTGGCGCGGGACAGGCTGGCCGCGCGCGCGGCCACAGGACGGAAAGGAAAATGGAGCCGTGGCAACGACAAGCTGGTTCACCCCTGATGGATGACCGGCGGGCGCGCGCGCCGCATGCCGGCCATATAACCAGCCCTTGGGCCAGTTGACTGTTCCCGCGCCGGGCAAGGAAGCCGCCGGCACGATTGCGTATCCCTGCGCCAGACTTTTCGACCAGAAGCCTTAACGCGAGGTTAGCCTGCTTCGCCGTTTCCCGCCATAAAGCTGGGCGCCCGCGATGAATTTTTCGACAAATCGCTGGCAGGTAACGATTTTCCCGCGCGGCGCCTGTGTGTCATTTCCGAACGGGCGGCTGGCGCCCGTCCGCTGCATGGCTTTCGCGGCGCCGCATTGGCGACTAACGGCGCGTCTGGCCGAGCGCCGCCTGCATGCGGCGGTCCAGCCCGTAGATATCCTCGCGGGCGTGCAGCTTGCCGGCCGCATCCACGGACGCGGTGAAATAGGCGAGGTGGATCGGCAGCGGCTCCTGCAGGCGCACCGTGCGCTCACCGCGACCGATCAGCTTCCTGATTCGCGTCTGCGGCCATTGCGGGCCGAGCACCAGTTCGGCGAAGCGCAGCGGATTGTCGACGCGCACGCAGCCATGGCTGAAGGCGCGCCTGTCGCGGCCGAACAGGGCGCGTGAGGGCGTGTCGTGCAGATAGACCGCGTGATCGTTGGGGAACATGAACTTGATGTGGCCGAGGGCGTTGCGCTCGCCCGGCGGCTGGCGCACGTGGATGCTGTTGCCGCGGCGAACCACTTCGTAGCCGCGCCGCGCCGCATAGTTCGGGTCGCGGGCCAGCCCCGGCAGGAATTCCTTCTTCAGGATCGACGGCGGCACATTCCAGTACGGATTGACCACGGCGTATTGCATCGTGTCCGAGAATACCGGCGTCGGCGTTTCCGCCTTGCCAACCACCACGCGCGCCTCGTGCGCCAGATGGCCGTCGCGCACGACGCGCATGCGGTATTCCGGAATGTTCACGAAGATGTAGTTGGGGCCCAGCTCGCGCGGCAGCCAGCGCCAGCGCTCCATGTTGACGATGAGGGCGGCCTCGTCCTGCGCGGCAAGCTGGTCGAACCGCACGCGGTCACCCGCCATGGCCACCACGGTCTGCCGGGTCAGGACGCCGGTGGGTTTCAGCCCGCTGCGGCGCTGGAACCCGGCCACCGCCGCCGCCAGCTCGCTGTCGTAGAGCACATCTTCGGAGGGCGTCAGGCCGAGGCGGCTGCGCACCAGCGAGACGCGCGGATCGCTCATGCCGACCCGCAGCGCCGGGCCATCGGGGATCCGCGCCGTGGGCGGCTCCGGCGGACGGGCCGCGCGCAGCTCGATCAGCTTGCCGCGCAGGGCCAGATAGCCAGGGTGCTTCGGATTGTAATCGCCAAGCAGGGCCGCGACGTCGCCATTGTGCGCTGATGCGTCGGCGAGGCGGCCCAGCACGCTGGCGGCGCCGGGCAGGTCGAGCTTCGGGGTGATCAGTCGCGACAGGCGCGGCAGGTCGATGCGACCGCCCGACGCGTCACGGGCGTATTTCACCGCATTGACCGACTGGCGGACTTCTGCGGCCGCAAGCACATCGGGCGATGCGGCGACAGCGGGCAGACCGGCGGCCGGGTAATCCGCCGGCTCCATGCCCTCTTCCCAGGCCCGCTCCAGCTTGTCCTGCACGGCGCGGGCGGCTGCCGTCCACTGGCCGCGCCCGATCCACAGCGGCGCGGTGCGCTCCGCATAAAACTTGCGCAATTCCGCCTGCTGGGCGGCGTCGAGGCGGCTGCCCGCGAACGTGGCGGGCGCGTCGAGCAGGGCGCGGGCCTGCAAAAGGATGGTGTCGGCCAGCAGCGCGTTGGCGTCGACTTCAGGCGGCGGCGGAAGCTCCGGAAAGGCTTGCGCCGCGTTGTCGTTGGGGAGCGACGCTGTTTGCCCGCCCGGCGCGGGCGCGCTGGCATCGCCGGCTTCTGGCGGCGCGATGGTGGGGCGCATGGCGTCGGCGGCGCGGGGCATTTCACCCGGAAGGGGCGCGGCGGCGTCCGGCGCGTCGCGTCCGGCGTCGGCCGATGGCGCGCGGCTGATCGAGGCAGTGACGTCAGGGCTGGCGCCCGCCGGCGGCGCGCCAGCCTGGGTCTGGCCTGGCGCTGGCGCGTGGGGGAGCGGCGTCCGGTTCGGTTCCGGCTCATGGTAGAGGGTGATGATCTGCTGCGACCGGTCCATGCGCCGGGTCTGCTGCATGTCTCCGTTGTCGGCGCCGTCGGGCGCGTCCGGGGACTGTTGCTCCTGCTGATGCCCCTGCCCCTGGCCGTGCCCCTGTCCCTGGTCCCACTCATCGCCGGGTCGTGCGTCGGGGTGCTCAGGCGGCGTGGGCGCGCGCCAGTCGTCCTGTTCGCGCTCCTCTTCGCGGGGGGCGGGGTGGTCCCGGGGCGTCTCTTCCTGGGGCGACCGGTCAAGAAACTCCCGCTGATCCGGCGCCTCGCCCTGGAAGTCCTGCTCCGGCTCCCCGGGCTCCGGTCCGTCCCAATCCCTGGCGTCGTCATCATCGCCGGACTGCGCATCCTGCGAATCCAGTATCCACGCCTGGGCTGCATCCCGGGGCAACGGCCGGGCGTACGGTTGCGCCCCGGCGGCGCCGCTCACGGCCAGCGCCGTGGCGAGGGCAAAGACGCTCAGGGCCTGTCTGAAAAGCTCAGGCGGGTTGGCCCGGCGGCTTTCTTCCCGCCCCGCGGCGCCGGCAATCCTGCCCGCGTCAATGGCTGTTGGCGGCGGGCGCCTTCCGGCATGGCGCAAGAATTCCCCGTCGGATCCCCGCCGCTGAATTCCCAAACAGGCTCTCAGAATCGACCTGTCAGCACGCAGCATCATGCCAGCACGGCTCCCCAAACCTTGTATGTGCGCGCCGCTCTGGTCTGGCGCTGTCCCGGCGAAGCGTCCGCCTTGTGAAACGTTTGCCTGTGAAACGTCGGCCGGCGTATGTTCTGCCGGCGCATGTTCCGCCGGTGCGTTTCCAGCCCGGCGAGTTCATGGTGATTCGCCTGGCATTACGTAAATCGGCGCGTAAATCGGCGGCGTCGGTGGCCCCGGCGCCCCCGCGGGGCCTCGTTCAGGAGGGCTGGGCCGCCGCGCCCTCGGGCCAACTGCGGGCCGCGTCGCAATCCGCCAGCGCGTCCCGCTCCGGCATCATGTCCAGATCTTTCAGCTTCCGGTAGAGCGTGGAGCGACCAATCCCCAGGCGGCGGGACACCTCCGACATCTGGCCGCGATAGTGCCGCACGGCGAAGCGGATAACGCCGGCTTCAATCTCCGCCAGCGGTCGCAGATCGCCCTGACCGTCAAAAATATCCAGAATGTCGTGAATCTGACCGCATGGCGTCGGCGGGCCGGCGGCGTGGGCAGCCTGGCTGACAGCGGCCTCGTCCATCAGCCAGAAACCGTGGTCGCCGGTGGGTTCATCGTCGCCGGCAAGTTGATTGGCGAGGCGCGGCGGCGCGACGTGGTCCGCGGTGATGATGGGACCAGCGGCCGCATGAGCGGCGCGCATCACCCGCGCCCGCAACTGGCTGGCGTTGCCTGGCCAGTCTTCGGATTGCAGCCGCTGCAATGCGGCGTCGCTGAAGGCGTCGGGCATATCGCGCTGCAACGGCGCGGCGCGGCTGGCGCGCAGGCGCTCCAGCATGGCCTGGGCCATGCCGGAAATATCTTCCGGGCGCAGGGCCAGCGGCGTCAGGGTCAGGGGCGCCACCGAGAGCAGGTAATACAGGTCCTCGCGAAACCGGCCCTCCCGCACCAGATCGATCAGCGGCTGGCGTGAGCCGGCGAAAATGCGTAACGGCGCAACGGCGGCGACGCGGCCATGGCGGGCGCCGCGACGCCGCAGCAATTCCGCCAGCTCTGCCTGGGCGACCGTTGGCCAGCGGTCGACGTTGCGCAGATACAATGATCCGCCAGCTTCGTCGTTGATCAGGCCGCGCTCCACGTCGACGCCCATGGCGGCGGTCGCGGCGCCAAGACCGGCTTCCAGCATCGGCGCGTCGAGCTGCCGCAGCGGGCGCTGGCGACGCATGCCGGCGGCGTGCAGGGCGCGGACCAGGGTGAGTTTTCCGGCGCCGCTGGGCCCCTCCACCAGCACCGGCAATCCGGCGCCCAGGGCGCGCCGGCCCTGGGCGACCGCCCGGGCCATGGTTTCGCCAGTGGCGGCGAGATCGTCCAGCGACAGTTCAGCGCGGCGCTCGCCGCGCCGGCCGCCGGGGGCGTCGCCCGCGGCTTGCAGCCGTTCCTGCAAACTGCGCATTTGCCGCTCGGGGGTGACGCCAGCCAGGAACTCCACGCCGGCGTCCTGCAACGCCGCCGCCTCCGCCGGGGTCAGCGCCGCCGGGGCCGCCAGCAGCGGCGCGCTGGCGCCGTGCATCCGCAAGATTTCCAGCAGGTCGAGCACCGGGGCCGCCGTGTCCGCGTCGGCGGCGACCACCGCCCTGGGCGCCCGCGTCTGTGTGGCCAGAATATTCCGCGCGGCGGCAAGGCTGGGGGCGATCTGGAGCACCACGCGCGCCTGTGCGGCCAGCCCGGCGAGGGCGGCGCGCAATGGCCGCTCTGGCTGGCCATTGCACACCACGAGCACCACGTCGTCTCCCGGCCCGTCCGCGGGAAGCCGCGCGCCGCTGACGGGGGACGCGGTGTTGCTGGGCTGTATCGCCATAACCGGGATCGCCATGCGCGGCTGTCGCTTTCATGCTCCGGGCGCAACGCCAGGCTGACCGGCGGCTCGCCCCCTGTCCATCCGTCCATGGGCAGCCGTCGGGCCAGGCGGCCGGCCGACGGAAATTGCCGATGGACTCGCGGGTGTGTCGTTACGGGGCATGCTGGCGCACAACGGTAAAGTCCGTGTTAACGCTGTCGGCAGATTTTCCAGATTGCCGATGGAATATGCGAAGCCGCGCTGCATGGAGCCGGGGCCGCGCGCGCGCCAGCAGGGCGCGGGGATTTTTCGAGGGCTTCGCGGATGCGCCGACGCATTGCCACATGGCTTCCGCATCGCCACCTTAGGGACGCGGCGGCCGGTTCCCGGTCGCATGACCCTGGAAAGAGATCTGGAGAGTTTTGATGTCGCGCGCCGTTTCTGTGACGAGCAGGTTGTCCGCCGCCCGCAGCCCGGAAAAGGCGGGCGCCGGCGTCGCGCCCGAACTGGGCGACCTGCCGCGCTGGGATCTGTCGGCGCTCTATCCAGGCATGGATTCGGAGGCTTACAAGGCCGACTTCAACGGTATTGAAGGGCGTTGCGCTGATTTCGCCGACGCCTGGCGCGGACGCATCGCCGCGCTGGCCGGAGAGGCTGATGGCCCGGGGGAGCTGGACAGGGCGATCCGCGCCTTCGAGGCGATTTCCGAAACCCTCGGCCGCATCATGTCCTACGCCGGGCTGATTTATTTCGGCGACACCTCCGCGCCGGCCCACGCCAAATTCTATGGCGACGCCCAGGAGCGCGCCACCGCGGCCAGCGCCCATCTGCTGTTCTTCCAGCTGGAGCTGAACCGTCTCGACGACGCAGCCTGGGGGCGTCTGCGCAACAGCCCGGAACTGGCGCACTGGCGTCCGTGGCTGGACGACATGCGCAAGGAGAAGCCCTACGAACTGTCCGACGACATCGAGCGGCTGTTTCACGAAAAATCGGTGACGGGCGTCAGCGCCTGGAACCGCCTGTTCGACGAGACGATCGCGGCGCTGCGTTTCGAGGTCGACGGCGCCAGCCTGTCGATCGAGCCGACCCTGAACCTGTTGCAGGACGCCGATCCCGAAAAGCGCAAGGCGGCCGCCGCGGCGCTGGGCAAGGTGTTCTCCGACAATATCCGCACCTTCACGCTAATCACCAACACCCTGGCCAAGGACAAGGATATCTCTGACCGCTGGCGTGGTTTCAGCGACGTCGCCGACGCCCGCCACCTGGCCAACCGGGTGGAGCGCGAGGTGGTTGACGCCATGGTCGCCGCCGTGCGCGACGCCTATCCGCGCCTGTCGCACCGCTACTACCGCCTGAAGGCGCGCTGGTTCGGCAAGGAGCAGCTCGACTATTGGGACCGCAACGCGCCGCTGCCAAAGGCCGCGCAGCGGACGATCGGCTGGGACGAGGCGCGCGATACGGTGCTGTCGGCCTATGGCGAATTTACCCCTGAGATGGAACGCATCGCCCGCCGCTTCTTCGACGAAAACTGGATTGACGCGCCGGTGCGGCCTGGCAAGGCGCCGGGCGCCTTCGCCCACCCGACGGTGCCCTCGGCCCATCCTTATGTGATGCTGAATTATCTGGGCAAGCCGCGCGACGTGATGACCCTGGCCCACGAACTCGGCCATGGCGTCCACCAGGTGCTGGCCGCCCGCCAGGGCGCGCTGATGGCTCCGACGCCGCTAACCCTGGCGGAAACCGCCTCGGTGTTCGGCGAGATGCTGACCTTCCGCCGCATGCTCGACGCCGCGCCGCCGCAGGAGCGCAAGGTCATGCTCGCCGCCAAGGTGGAGGACATGATCAATACGGTGGTGCGCCAGATCGCCTTCTACAGCTTCGAGCGCAGGGTGCATGAGGCGCGTCGCCAGGGCGAGCTGACCAGCGAGCGACTCGCGGCCTTCTGGCTGGAGGTGCAGACGGAGAGCCTTGGTCCGGCGATCCGGCTTGACGACGATTATGGCGTCTGGTGGGCCTACATTCCCCACTTCATCCATTCGCCGTTCTATGTCTACGCCTATGCCTTCGGCGACTGCCTGGTGAATTCGCTCTATGGCGTCTATCAGAACGCCCGCGAAGGCTTCGCCGGGCGCTATCTGGAGATGCTGGCGGCCGGCGGCACCAGGCACCACTCGGAACTGCTGGCTCCTTTCGGCCTCAACGCCGCCGATCCGGCCTTCTGGCAGATCGGCCTTGGCATGATCGAGGGCTTCATCGCCGAGCTCGAAAGCCTGCCGGACTGAGCGTCGCCTCGGGCGGCGGCAACAAACGCGCAACGACAAACGGGAGGAAACATATGTCGGACATCGGTTTCACGGCGGTTTTGCCGGAAGGCTGGCCGCGTCCGCGCGGCTATGCCCAGGGCGTGGTGACCACGGGCGGGCGCGTGCTGCGCGTCGCCGGCCAGACCGGGGTTGCTCCCGGCGCGCAGCATGTGGCGCCGGACGCTGATTTCGGCGCGCAGTTCACCCAGGCGCTGGCCAATGTCGTGGCGGTGGTGCAGGCGGCGGGCGGCAAGGCGGAGCACATCGTCTCGCTGCGCGCGTATCTGACGCAAATTGGCGACTTCAACGCCCACGGCGCCGCGGTGGGCGCTGCCTGGGGCGCATCGCTTGGCCGGCATTTCCCCGCCATGACCATCGTTGGGGTGACGGCGCTGCTCGATCCTGCGGCGCGGGTGGAAATCGAGGCGGAAGCCGTGCTGCCGTAAGGCGGGCGGGGAAGAGCCCAGGGTTACGGAAAGGACGAGGGTGAGCGGCGAGCAGGACAGGGAAGGCAACCGCTTCGGCGCGCGCATGGCGCGTTATGCCCGCGTCGGCGCCGGGCTTGGCGGCGCGGCGGCGCGCGTGGCCGGGGCGCGGCTGCGCGGCGGTGATCCGGCGGCCGAAGCGGTGGCGCTGGCCGGGGCGCTGGGCGGGCTGAAGGGGCCGCTGATGAAGGTGGCGCAACTGGTCGCCGCCATTCCCGATCTGGTTCCGCCGGAATATGCGGCGGAGTTCCAGAAATTGCAGTCGCAGGCGCCGCCCATGGGGCCGGCCTTCGTGCGGCGGCGGATGATGGCCGAGCTGGGCGCCGGCTGGCGCGAACGCTTCGCTGATTTCGACCTCACTCCGGCGGCGGCCGCCTCCCTCGGCCAGGTGCACCGGGCCCGCAGCCTCGATGGCGAGAGCCTCGCCTGCAAGCTGCAATATCCGGACATGCAGTCGGCTGTCGCCGCCGATCTGAAACAGCTCGACGTGGCGTTGGCGCTGCACCGGCGCATGGGCGCGGCGATTGATACCCGCGACATCGCCGTGGAGCTGGCCGAACGTTTGCGCGAAGAGCTGGATTATGTGCGCGAGGCGAAGCATGTGGCGCTCTACAACCACATGCTCGCCGATGTGGCCGAGGTGCGCACGCCGCGCGCCCGGCCCACGTTGTCGACCGGGCGGCTGCTGACCCTCACCTGGCTCGACGGCGGGCCGATGCTGGAGCGGCGCGATGAGCCGCAGGAGACGCGCAACCGGCTGGCCCGCGCCATGTTCGCGGCTTGGTGGCGGCCGTTCGGCCGGTTTGGCGTCATTCACGGCGACCCGCACCCTGGAAACTATACGGTGTTCACCGACGGGTCGGGGGACCCGGCGGGCGTCAATCTGCTCGACTACGGTTGCGTCCGGGTGTTTTCGCCGCGGTTCGTTGGCGGCGTCGTCGACCTGTACGAGGGACTGCTGCACGACCGCGCCGATCAGATCGCCCATGCCTATGAAACCTGGGGCTTCGCCAATCTGAACGCCGATGTGATCGCGGTGCTCAATGTCTGGGCGCGCTTCATCTATGGGCCGCTGCTCGATGACCGGGAGCGCACGATCGCGGATGGCGTCGCGCCCGGCGCCTACGGGCGACGCGAGGCGTTTCAGGTGCATCAGGCGTTGCGGCGGCTCGGGCCGCTGCGGATTCCACGCGAATTCGTCTTCATGGACCGGGCGGCGGTGGGGCTGGGAGCGGTGTTCCTGCACCTCGACGCCCGGCTGAATTTCCACCGGCTGTTCGCGCAGACCATCGCCGGATTCACCAGGGAGGGGCTGGCGGAGCGTCAGGGAGCCGCCCTGGCGCAGGCGGGCCTGTGCTGAGGGCGCGCCTCATGCAACAGCCATTTGCAAGCCGCCCGCGCTTCGGCTAGATCAGCATTGAGTTTTTGCGTCCGCCGCCGCGTGGACGGCCGCACGATAACGAAACGCTCTCAATCGGGGAAAACCAGCAACATGGCGAACCATTCGAACGCCGTCACGACGGGCGGACATCCGGACATGGACTATCCGGCGCATGAGAACACCTATGCGGGCTTCCTCAAGGGCTCCAAGTGGGGCATCGGCGCCATCATCCTGATTCTGGTGCTGATGGCCTGGTTCCTGCTCTGAAGCGCGCAGGACCCGCGGCCTGGCCGCGCGAGACCTTATCCATATAAAAATGCCCGGCTCCGTGAGGAGCCGGGCATTTTTGTTTGCGGCGCCCAGGGCGCGCCGCAGACTGGAAAAGACGCGCCGCAGACCGGAAAAACCGGCGCAGGCCTCTGGAGGCTGCGCCCTGCGCCGGGTCGCGGCGGCGCGCGATCCGCGACCACGCAGGCCGCCGCCGGGTCAGACTCAGCTGCCGAGACGACGCAGCGCGGCGCGGGCGATCTCGTTGTTGGGATCGACGCCGAGGGCGCTGTTGAAGGAGCTGCGCGCCTCCTGGACGTTGCCCAGCTTTTCCTGGGCGAGGCCGCGGCCGGCCCAGGCGTCGGCCAGCTTGTTGTTGACGTTGAGCGCGGCGTTGAAATCCTCCAGCGCCTTGTCATTGCGCCCCAGCGCCAGCTCGCTCTGGCCGCGCGCCGCATAGGGCGCCGCGACGAACGGATTGCGGTCGACGGCCGAGCTGAAGTCCTGCACCGCCTGAGCGTGGCTGCCCTGGCGCTGGTAAACGAGGCCGCGCGAATGCCGCGCTTCCGCCGATTCAGGGTTCAGGCGGATGGCGTTGTCGAGATCGGACAGGGCGCCGGTGAGGTCGTTCTGGGCGCGGCGCAGGTTGGCCCGGGCGATGTAGGCCGGCGCATAGTTCGGGTTGGCGGTGATGGCGCTGGAGAAATCCTGCGCCGCCGCCTGGCTGTTGCCGGTCTGGCGGTGGGCGAGGCCGCGATTGTTATAGGCGGCCGCGTCGTTCGGATCGAGGCGGATGGCCTGGTTGAAGTCGTCGATCGCCTTGCGATAGTTGCCGGTGCGGGCGTAGGCGGCGCCGCGGGTGTTGTAGGCGCGGGCGTCGTTGGGATTGGCGCGAATGGCTTCGCTCAGGGAGCCGATGTTGGCGCCGGTCACCGCCGGGTCCTGGTTCACGACCTCGGCGATATTGGTCGAACGCTGCGGATTGACGGTTTCGCCGCAGGCCGCAAGGGCAAGGGCGAGCGCAGCGGCGGACAGGGCCGCGACGGCTGGTCTGGACATGGACAGTGGCACGGCGATCCCCCGAACAGATACGGCTGGCGACGCTTGCCGCCGGCGACCCAAACTGAAAGCTGGTTCATTGTCCATGCAGCCAATCTGGGCAAGCTTGTGGCGAACGTTGAACCAGGCGCCCGCCAGGCGCGCGCTGACAGCGTGGCGTGGCCGCGCCGCACCGGTCCAGGTCAGGCCGTTTCCAGCATATGATGGATGCTGGTTAACAAACCGGCGCCGACTTCGCGAGACAGCAGCCCAGAAACGACAAACGGCCCCGTGGGGCCGTCAGACGCGTCTGCGCATTGCCTGAATGTCAGACCGGCGTTCATGGGCGGACGTCGCCCAAACCGCCAGGCCCTTCGGCGAACCGCCGCAGACACGCGAAACCACGGCGCCAGGGCCGTGGCTGGCGGGCCTTAGCGGCTGGCGCGCGCCTTCATCGGCAGCAGGCCTTCGCGCTGCAGCTTCTTGCGGGCCAGCTTGCGGGCGCGGCGGACGGCTTCAGCCTTTTCGCGGGCGCGCTTCTCGGAGGGCTTCTCGTAATGGTCGCGAAGCTTCATCTCGCGGAAAACGCCTTCCCGCTGCAGCTTCTTCTTCAGGGCCCGGAGGGCCTGGTCGACGTTGTTGTCACGGACAAGTACCTGCACGCGAAATCGTCCCAAGGTTTGAATTGAAAAAAGGCCACCGTTCGGAGCGAACGATATATGGCTCCGTTAGGCTTGCGGTACCAGATAACCGCCATCGTGTCCATAGAGCATGATGCGTTTGCGCGTTTCTGGAGCCGCTTGCGGGCAACGGCTGAATCAGCGTCTCACGCCGCTGCCGGCCGACACGAAATCGCCGCGGCGCCTGTTTATGGCCGGAGCGACCTGGCGGGAAGAGGAGCCGGCCGTGACGCAGCGCAGCGAGAAACAGAAAATGCTGGCCGGCGACCCCTACGACCCGGGCGATGCGGAATTGCAGGCCGAGGCTGGGGCGACATTCGCCTGGCTGGCGCGCTACAACGCCGCCCTGGCGGCGTCGCCGGAGGCGCGCCGGGCCCTGCTGGCCGAGCGGCTGGGCGGCGTGGGAGCCGGGGCCGTGGTGCGGCCGCCATTTCACTGCGACTATGGCTTCAATATCACGCTGGCCGACGGCGTTTTCCTGAACTTCAACTGTGTCATTCTGGACGTGTGCTCCGTGGCGATCGGCGCGCGCACGCAGATCGGCCCCATGGTGCAGATCTATGCGGCGGATCATCCGCGCGACGCGGCGAGCCGGGCCAGGGGAATCGAATTCGGCCGGCCGGTGCGCATTGGCGCCGATGTCTGGATCGGTGGCGGGGCGATCATCACCCCCGGCGTCACTGTTGGCGACGGGGCCATCATCGGCGCGGGCGCGGTGGTGACGCGCGACGTGGCCGCCGGCGTCACGGTGGTCGGCAATCCGGCGCGACCTGTCAGGCTGCCGGAGTGACCTATTCCGGCAGGATCCGGGTGACGTGGCCCATCTTGCGGCCCGGGCGGGCTTCAGCCTTGCCATAGAGGTGGAGGCTGGCGCCTGGCTCGGCCAGGATTGCCCGCCAGGCGTCGATATCGTCGCCGATCAGATTGGTCATGGTCGCCCGGCCCAGCCGCGAGGTGTCGCCCAGCGGCCAGCCACAGACGGCGCGGACATGCTGCTGGAACTGGGAGGTGCGGGCGCCTTCGATGGTCCAGTGGCCGGAATTGTGCACCCGCGGCGCGGTCTCGTTGACCAGCAGCGTCTCGCCATCGGCCAGCACGAACATTTCGACGGTCAGCACGCCGACATATTCCAGCGCGTCGGCGATGGCGCGCGCGGCGGCGACGGCCTTCTGCCGCAACGGTCCTGGAACCGCGGCGGGGACGGTGGTGACGTCGAGGATATGGTGACGGTGAACGTTCTCGCAGACGTCGAAGGCGGCGAATTCGCCTGTGGCGCTGCGGGCCGAGATCACGGAAATCTCGCGATCGAACGGCACGAAGCCCTCGAGAATCGCCGGCGCCTGGCCGATGGCGGCGAAAGCGGCGGCGGCGCTGTCGCCGTCGTTGATACGGACCTGGCCCTTGCCGTCATAACCGAAGCGGCGGGTTTTCAGGATCGCCGGCCGGCCCAGTTTTTCCAGCGCGGCCTCAAGGTCGGCGACGCCATCGACGCGGGCGAACGGCGCCACGCCGACGCCAAGGCTGGCGACGAAGGTTTTTTCCGCCAGCCGGTCCTGCGAGGTTTCCAGCGCTTTCAGGCCGGGAGCCAGGGGCTTGCGCGCCATCAGGAAGGCGACGGTCGCGGCCGGGATGTTCTCGAATTCATAGGTGATGACATCAACGCGGGCGCAGAAATCCGCGAGCGCCGCCTCGTCGTCCCAGGCGGCCTGGATGTGGCTGGCGGCGACCTCGAAGGCCGGACTGCCGGCGTCCGGGCAATAAACGCATGCCTTCAGACCGTAGCCGGCGGCGGCGATGGCCATCATCCGGCCGAGCTGGCCGCCGCCAAGAATGCCAATGGTTGCGCCTGGTTGCAGCATCACGTTTCAGGTCTCTCCGGTGCGCGCCGTCGCGCACGGCCGCTGTCAGGGGGCGGGTGTCAGTCGTCCGTGGGGAATTGCGCGACGCTGGCGGTCTGGCTGGCGCGCCACGCGTCCAGGCGGTCGGCGAGGGCGGCGTCATTCAGGGCGAGCACGGCGGCGGCGAGCAATGCGGCGTTGATGGCGCCGGCCTTGCCGATGGCCAGGGCGCCGACCGGCACGCCGCCCGGCATTTGCACGATGGAGAGCAGGCTGTCCTGGCCGGAGAGGGTCTTTGATTCGACTGGCACGCCGAACACGGGCAGGGGCGTCAGCGCGGCCGTCATGCCAGGCAGGTGGGCGGCGCCGCCAGCGCCGGCGATGATGACCCTGAAGCCGGCGTCGCGGGCGCCGCGGGCGAAGTCATAAAGACGCTCCGGGGTGCGGTGGGCCGAAACGATGCGGCTTTCATGGTCGACGCCCAGCGCCGCCAGCGTTTCCGAGGCGTGTCGCATGGTCGCCCAGTCGGACTGGCTGCCCATGATGATGGCGACGGGAACCGTCGCGTCAGCGCCCTTTTTCGGGGACCTGTCGCCCGTGCTTCTGGCCATTAAAATCTCTCACGCAGAAAAAGGGCTGTTATCGGGAGGCAGGGCGGCGCGCAAGTCTTTTCAGGCGAACGGTCTTGCGGCGGGGGCGAACCGTCAGGCGATGATGTCGGGGGTGAGTTCATCCTGCAGACGCCGGATGCGGTCCTTCAGCAGGAGTTTGCGCTTTTTCAGCCGTTGCAGCTGCAGCAGGTCGACGCTGCCGGCTTCGCTCAGGGCGACGATGGCCGCGTCGAGGTCGCGGTGCTCCTGGCGCAGGCGCGCCAGCTCGGCGCCGAGCCGGTCAGCGAGGTCCTCCGTGGCGGCGTTCGCGGCCCGGCCGGCAAGGGCGAGCGCCGCGGGTTCGGAGCCTGGCTCGTTGGACTCGATCATCATGCATCCAGATCGTTACTGCGGGCATTGGTGACGGAGCTGGCGGGCAAGCTGCAGGCAAGCGCCAGCTTGGGGCGAGGCAGGTTTCATGCTGTCGCGCCGGGCAGATTTTCCATCCCGGATTATGCGGTCCAGCGTCCTGGAGAGCAAGATGTCACAATCTCGTGATGCGCCGCGTCGCCGGTTTGGGCGCGCCTGTCGCGATCCGCAAACGGGCCGGGCGCGAACCGGGGGAAACGCCACGAAACTGTCCCGCGTCGCAATGCGCTCAGGGATGGAGCCCGCAGATCGATGTATCCAGTCGCCCGAACGGGGGGCCTTCCAATGGCCATCTTCAGCATGTCACACTTCCGTCGTCCGCAACGACGAAAGGATACGCCATGAGCGTGCAGTCCCATCTGTCCGAACTGGAAAAGCGTCATCGCGCTGTCGAACGGGAACTGGAAGTCGCACGGAGGCAACCTGCGACGCCTGATGTCGCCCTCAGCGAGCTCAAGCGGAAAAAGCTGCAACTGAAGGACGAGATCACGCGCTTGCGCCAGCAGGTGGATGCTCCGCTTGCGGCGTCCTCCCTGCACTAGCAGGCCCGCCGCGCTGTCGCGGCCGGTTCGCAAATGGGCCAGACATATGGGCCGACAGGAACGCCGCGCAAGCATCGCGTCGGGTTTTGGTGATCTTTCAAGTCTGGGGTTCGGCGGACAGCGCCGCGCCCTTTTTTATTGCCCGGTTGGCGCGAAGCAGGTTCTCGCGCCCAGGCTGCGCAGGGACGTGGCCGCGCAGCGCATGCGGTGTGATGCGGCGGCCGGGGGCTGGCCATTGGCCGGCGCCTCGACGACCTTGGGGCCTGACTATCTGGCGACCGGTGGCCGCGCCTGGTCCGGCCGCTTGCCGTGAGGCTCCCGCCGGGTTTCGCTGTTACGGCAGGTTGCGGGCTTTCTCGCGCAGCTGGAATTTTTGCAGCTTGCCGGTTGAGGTCTTCGGGATCTCGGCGAAGACAATGGTCCGGGGAACCTTGTAGCGGGCCAGGTTCTGGCGGCACCAGTCCAGCAGTTCCTCCACCGTCGCCGTCTTGCCCGGCTTCAGCTCGACGAAGGCGCAGGGGGTCTCGCCCCATTTGTCGTCAGGCTTCGCCACCACGGCGACGCTGGCGACGGCCGGGTGCTTGTAGAGCGCGTCCTCCACCTCGATCGACGAAATGTTCTCGCCGCCGGAGATGATGATGTCCTTGGAGCGATCCTTGAGCTGGATGTATCCGTCGGCATGCATGACGCCGAGATCGCCCGTGTGGAACCAGCCGCCGGCGAAGGCCTTCTGCGTGGCCGCCGGGTTCTTCAGATAACCCTTCATGATGACGTTGCCGCGCATCATCACCTCGCCGAGGCTTTCGCCATCGGCGGGCATGGGCTCCATGGTGTCGGGATGCAGCACCGCGAGGCCGTCCAGCACCGGATAGGGCACGCCCTGGCGGGATTTCTTCGCCGCCTGCTCCGCCGCCGGCAGGGCGTTCCATTCTTCATGCCATTCATTGACGACGGCGGGGCCGTAGCTCTCGGTGAGGCCATAGACGTGGGTGACCTCGAAGCCGGCGGCGGCCATGCCGGCCAGCACCGCCTCGGGCGGCGGCGCGGCGGCGGTGGTGAAGGACACCTTGTGGCTGAAGGCGCGCTTCTCATCGTCGGGCGCATTCAGCAGGGTGGCCATGACGATCGGCGCGCCGCACAGATGGGTGACGCCGTGATCGGCGATGGCGGCGTAAATGGCGCCGGCGCGCACCTGACGCAGGCAGACATGGGTTCCGGCCACGACCGACACCGTCCACGGGAAGCACCAGCCGTTGCAATGGAACATCGGCAGCGTCCACAGATACACTGGATGCTTCTGCATGCCGCAGCTGATGACGTTGCCCATGGCCAGCAGCGCCGCGCCACGGTGGTGATAGACGACGCCCTTGGGATCGCCAGTGGTGCCGGAGGTGTAGTTGAGCGAGATGGCGTCCCATTCGTCATCCGGGTGGGCCCAGGAGAAATCCGCGTCGCCAGCGCCGATGAACGCCTCATAGTCCTGCGGCCCAAGACGGTCGCCGCGTCCGTCGAACTCCGGGTCATCGACGTCGATGACCAGCGGCGAAACCTTCGCCAGTTGCAGCGCCTCCTTCACCACCGCGGAAAATTCGCGGTCGGTGATCAGCACCTTCGTTTCCGCGTGGTCCAGCGTGAAGGCGAGGATGGCGGCGTCGAGGCGCGTGTTGAGGGTGTTGAGCACCGCGCCGCACATGGGGACGCCGTAGTGGCACTCCACCATTTCGGGCGTGTTGGTCAGCATCACCGAGACGGTGTCGAGGCGGCCGACGCCGGCCTGGCGCAGGGCCGAGGCGAGGCGGCGGCTGCGGGCGTAAAGCTCGCGGTAACTGCGGCGCAGGCCGCCATGGATGACGGCGGTGTGATCCGGGAATGTCGCCGCGGCCCGCGCCAGATAGGTCAGCGGCGTCAGCGGCTGGAAATTCGCCGGAACGCGGTCGAGATCGCGAGCGTACATCGACGTCATGGCAGCAGGTCTCCGGAAGGCAGCGTTTTCTGGCGGAATGGACACCTTTCGGCGCGCGCTGGCAATCCGGCGAAGGTCGAAACGGAAAAATGTTTTCCGGTGCAAGGCGCGGATCATCGCCGCCAGGCGTCTCGCCCTGATCCTGGGGGGCGTCATGCACAGGTTGAGGGTGCGCTGGCGCACGGCTGGCGATATGATCGGGGTGGTTCGCGCCAGCGGCGACGCCGGTCACGCCCGGTACAGACGGGCTCCGGGAGGTCGGAAACACGCTGCGGGCGCGGGCGACCGTGCGGCTGACGCCGGCTGGCCATGGGCTTCATGTCCTGCCTTCCGGCGCCGCCGCATCGTTACCCAGGGCGCGTTGCGTTGGCGCGCGCTCCAACCCTGAGGAACAACGTGATCCAGAAGTCGGGGGCCGCGGGCGCGCCAGCAGCGAACGCCAGCAGCTATTTCAGCATCCGGGAACGCGCCATGCGCAACCCGGAGGAATTCTGGAAGGAAGCGGCGCAGGGCATCGACTGGATGCGGCGGCCGGCCAAGATTTTTGATGCATCCGCCGGCGTCTATGGCCGCTGGTTCGAGGGCGGGCGCCTGAACGCCTGCTATAATGCGGTGGACCGCCACGTGGAGCGCGGTCGCGGCTCCCAGCCGGCGATCATCTATGACAGCCCGGTCACCGGCGCGAAACGGGTGATTTCCTACAATGGCCTGCTGGCGGAAGTCACGCTGCTCGCCGCCGTGCTGCACGATCTGGGCGTCGGCAAGGGCGACCGGGTGGTCATTTACATGCCGATGGTTCCCGAGGCGGCGTTCGCGATGCTGGCCTGCGCCCGGCTTGGGGCCATCCATTCGGTGGTGTTCGGCGGCTTTTCCGCCCGCGAGCTGGCGACGCGCATCGCCGACGTCAAGCCCAAGGTGGTTCTCGCCGCATCGTGCGGGATCGAAGGGGCGCGCATCGTGCCCTACAAGCCGCTGCTGGACGACGCGCTGGAGATGTCGGAGGCGAAACCTGGCGCCTGCGTGATCCTGCAACGTCCGCAAGCCGAAGCGAAACTGTGCAAGGGCCGCGACCACGACTGGGCGACGCTGGTGGACAGGGCCCGCGCCGCCGGAAAGTCCGTCGACTGCGTGGCGGTGGACGCCACAGCGCCGCTCTACGTGCTCTATACCTCCGGCACGACTGGCAAGCCCAAGGGCGTGGTGCGCGACACCGGCGGCTATCTGGTCGCCCTCAACTGGTCGATGAAGGGGCTTTACGGCATCCGGCCGGGCGAGGTGTTCTGGACCGCTTCGGACGTGGGCTGGGTCGTCGGGCACAGCTATATCGTCTATGCGCCGCTCGTCTATGGCGCGACCAGCGTGCTGTATGAGGGCAAGCCGGTGAGCACGCCCGACGCCGGGGCGTTCTGGCGGGTAATCTCCGAGCACGGGGTGAAGGCGCTGTTCACCGCGCCGACGGCGTTGCGCGCCATCCGCAAGGAGGACCCCGAGGGCAAGCTGATCGCCAAATACGATCTGAAGGACTTCCGCACCCTGTTTCTCGCCGGCGAGCGCGCTGACCCGGAAACCATCCAGTGGGCCGAGAAGGTTCTGAAGGTTCCGGTGATCGACCACTGGTGGCAGACGGAAACCGGCTGGGCCATCGCCGGCAATCCGGTGGGGCTTGGCCAGCTGCCGGTCAAGTATGGCTCAACCGGCGTGCCGATGCCGGGCTACGACGTGCAGATCCTGGACGAGGCCGGCAAGCAGGTTCCGGCGGGGACCATGGGCTCAGTGGCGATCAAATTGCCGCTGGCGCCGGGCTGCCTGCCGGACCTGTGGCGTGACGAGGCGCGGTTCCGCTCCAGCTATCTGGAGGATTTCCCTGGCTACTACCGCACGGGCGACGCCGGGTTCATCGATGCGGATGGCTATATCTTTGTCATGGGCCGCACCGACGACATCATCAATGTCGCTGGCCACCGGCTGTCCACCGGCGGCATGGAAGAGGTGATCGCCATGCATCCGGCGGTGGCCGAGTGCGCGGTGATTGGCGTGAAGGACGCCATCAAGGGCGAGATTCCCTGTGGCTTCATCGTGCTGAAAAGCGGCGTCAGCCAGAGCCCGATCGATATCGAGAAGGAAGTGGTGGCGCTGGTGCGCGAGAAGATCGGCCCGGTCGCGGCGTTCAAGACCGTGGTCACGGTCGGGCGGCTGCCAAAGACGCGCTCCGGCAAGATCCTGCGCGGCACGATGAAAAAGATCGCCGACGACGAGGCGTGGACCATGCCGGCGACCATCGAGGACGCGACGGTGCTGGATGAAGTGGCCGACGCCCTCGGCAAAACGCGCGGCTGAGGCGCGAGAAACTGGGGCGCCGAGACAGGGGCGCGAAACTGGGGCGCGAAACTGGGGCAGGCTCCGGGGCGAGGTCGCGGTTGTTTTGCCTTGCCGCTGTCGCCGGGCCTCTGCTGGGGAGGCGCCAAGAAGCGGGGGTTGCTTGAATGGCCGGACCTGTTCCGGCCATTTCGCGTCTGCAAGCCGTGAAAACCCGACACGCCCCCGGGCGTCGCCTGTCAGACAGGGGGCGGGGGGCTGCGCCGGATCACGGCCGGGGCATGGCCGGATCACCGCCCCATGGGGCCCTTGGACCTCTTGGACCTCTTGGACCCCCTGGCCCCCTGGCAACCTCAGGCGGCGCTGGCGGCGTCGAGGTCGCGCAGGTCGGGGGCGGTGAGCCGCAATTGCGACGCGGCGACCAGTTCCTGCAACTGGCTCAGGCTGGTGGCGCTGGCGATGGGCGCGGTGATGGTTGGTCGCGCCATCAGCCAGGCCAGGGCGATGCGGGCGGGGGTGGCGTCATGGCGGGCGGCGACGGCGTCGAGCGCATCGAGGATGCGCAGGCCGCGCGGGTTGAGATATTTCTGGATTGACCGGGCGCCCCGGGCGCTTTTGCCAAAATCCGCCTCCGAGCGATATTTGCCGGTGAGAAAGCCGGCGGCGAGGGCGAAATACGGAATGACGCCGAGCCCCTGGGCGGCGCACAGCTCCTGCAACGGGCCCTCATAGCTGTCGCGCGCATAGAGATTGTATTCCGGCTGAAACGTCTCGTAGCGGGGCAGGCCCCGGCCGCTGGCGGCCAGCGCCGCAGCCAGGCGCTCCGCCGAAAAATTGGAGGCGCCGATGGCCCGCACCTTGCCGGCCTGGATCAACGCGGCGTAGGCCTCCAGCGGCTCTTCCACCGGCGTGTCCGGATCGTCGAAATGCGACTGGTAGAGGTCGATGTAATCGGTGCGCAGGCGGCGCAGGGAATCCTCGACGGCCTTTTCGATCCACGCCCGCTTCAGGCCCTTTTTGTCCGGCGCCAGCTCGGCCCCGACCTTGGTGGCGATGATCATTTTGTCGCGACCGCCGCGCGCCGCCAGCCAGTCGCCGATCACCGTCTCCGATTCCCCGCCCACATGACCAGGCGCCCAGACCGAATAGACGTCCGCCGTGTCGATGAAATTGAGGCCCGCTTCACGCAGCCCGTCGAGCAGGGCGAAAGAGGTGGTGGCGTCCGCGGTCCAGCCAAAGACATTGCCGCCGAAGCACAGCGGCGGAACGTGAATGCCCGAACGACCCAGTTCCCGCTTTTCCATGAAACGTCTCCCTGCCGGTTGGCTGCGCCGCGTGGCCGCGCAAGTCATGGCGGGCAGGGTGGACAACGCCGGCGCGCGGCGCAACCGGGAACAGCCGTTTCTCCGCAAGTTGAAAGGCGCCGGGTCTTTGAAATGAAAAATGGCCGGGCAAGTCGCCCGGCCATTTTGCCGTTATCCCTGCAGCCCTGAACCGGGCCTCAGAGGTCGTCGTCGTCCTCGTCATGGCCGCGCTTCGAGGCGCCGCCCAGCTTCGAGAACACCGAGCCGACGTCGATTTTCTCTTCCTCGCGGCGCGGCGGCTTGATCTCGCCGAACGGATTGCCGCCAAACGGGCTTTCCGGCGCGGCGGTGGTGACTTCCGCCGGCAGCAGGGTCTGGCCGCCTTCGTCCATGGATGGCGGCCGGTCCTTGGCCGCCTTGCTCACTTCCAGGTCCAGGTCGATCTGCGAAGCGAGGCCCAGGGTCACCGGGTCCATCGGGCTGAGCGAGGCCATGTTCCAGTGGGTCCGCTCGCGGATCTGCTGGATGGTGTTCTTGGTGGTGCCGACCAGGCGCATGATCTGCGCGTCCTTCAGCTCCGGGTGGTTGCGCAGCAGCCACAGGATGGCGTTGGGGCGGTCGTGGCGACGCGACACCGGCGTGTAGCGCGGACCACGCGACCGCTTCACCTCCGGCAGACGCACGCGCGATTCCTGCAGCTTGAGGCGGTAGTCAGGGTTCTTCTGGCCCTTCTCGATTTCCTCGCGGGCGAGCTGGCCGCCCGTCACCGGATCGAGGCCCTTGATGCCGGCGGCGACTTCGCCGTCGGCGATGCCCTTCACCTCAAGCGGGTGCAGCTTGCAGAAGTCGCCGATCTGCTCAAAGGTCAGGGAGGTGTTGTCCACCAGCCAGATGGCGGTGGCTTTCGGCATCAGCGGTCCGGCGGACATGAATCAATTCCTCCGATGGGTTCTCGACGCGCCGCGCGCGGAGAACGGAAAAAAGCAAACTCCTCCTGTGCTCCGACCCGGCTTTCGGCCGGAGCGCGTATCGCGTGGATACGAAAATCAGAACGGGAGGGGAACGTGACAGATATAAACCCCGGCGGGCCGGAGCGCAATGATGTCCGCGCCCCGTTCCCGGGTTTCCTGCCGGCGCCCGGCGTAAAAGTGAAGCCGGATCAGGGAACCAGCACGATCTTGCCCACATGGGCGCTGGATTCCATCAGGGCGTGCGCCGCGGCCGCCTCCGCCAGCGGAAACCGGGCGTGGATCACCGGGCGGATGGTTTTGGCCGCCAGCAGCGGCCACACCTTTTCCTCCAGCGCCCGGGCGATCGACGCCTTGGCCGCCACCGGGCGGGCGCGCAGGGTGGAGCCGGTGTGGGTTAGCCGCTTCATCATCAGCCGCGTGAAGTCCACCGTGGCCTTCGGGCCGTTGAGGAAGGCGATCTGGACGATGCGCCCGTCCATGGCGGCGGCCTCGTAGTTCTTCTGGATGTAGTCGCCGCCGACCATGTCGAGAATGACCTCGACGCCGCCGCCGCCGGTGGCCGACTTCACCTCCTTCGCGAAATCCTGGGTGCGATAGTTGATGGCGAGATCAGCGCCGAGGCGCAGGCACTCCGCGCATTTCTCATCGGTTCCGGCGGTGGCGAACACCTTCGCCCCGAAGGCTTTCGCCAGCATGATGGCCGTGGTGCCGATGCCGGATGTTCCGCCATGCACCAGCAGGGTTTCGCCGGCGACAAGGCCGCCGCGCTCGAACACATTGGTCCAGACCGTGAAGAAGGTTTCCGGCAGCGCCGCCGCCTCAATGTCGCTGAAGCCAGCGGGGACGGGCAGGGCGTTGCTCTCGTGCACGACGGCGTATTCCGCGTAGCCGCCGCCGGCGACGAGCGCGCAAACCCGGGCGCCGACAGGAAAACGGCTGGCGCCGTCGCCGGCCGCCACGACCTCGCCGGCGATCTCCAGGCCCGGCAGGTCGGAGGCGCCGGGCGGCGGCGGATAGCCGCCGGCGCGCTGGAGCACATCCGGCCGGTTGACGCCCGCGGCCGTCACCCGCACCAGGATTTCGCCGGCGCCCGGCGTCGGGACCGGGCGCTGCGTCAGCTTCAGGACGTCCGGGCCGCCCGGCGTGGTGATTTCGACGGCGTTCATGGTTTTCGGCGGGACATCGGGCGTTGACATGCGGAAGGCTCCGTAAAGCTGCGGCGGGCAAGGCCGTATGGGCGACAGGGGAATCAACCATCGACCCGGCCTGTGGCTGGGGCTACCTTGTTGCAAACGCCGCCGCCGGACAATGGCGGCTTCCGGAGCGTGTGAGGAGGGCGAGATGAGCGATCCGTTCGGGGATGAGCCCCGCAGCCGGCCCGGCCAGCAGCTGGAGCACCAGATCGGACAGGACCTGTCGACGTTGTCACTGCATGAGCTGGACGAGCGCATCGCCCTGCTCCACGCCGAGATCGCCCGGCTGGAGCAGACGCGGGCCGGCAAGACGGCCTCGCGTGAGGCCGCCGCTTCCGTTTTCAAGCTCTGAGGGCGGAGATGAGCCAGTCGCCCGACGCAAAATCGCCGCGCCCTGAAGCGCGGAGCGGCCATCAGCCCCGCCTGCAATTCTGGTATGATTTCGCCAGCAATTATTCGTGGATCGCCGCCCGGCGCATCCAGGCGGCGGCGCGGGACGCCGGGGTGGCGCTGCAATGGAAGCCGTTCCTGCTGGGGCCGATCTTCGCCGCCAGCGGCTGGAACGACTCGCCCTTCAACGTCTATCCGGCCAAGGGGGCCTACGCCTGGCGCGACGTGGCCCGGCTGGCCGATGGGCTCGGCCTCGCCCTGACGCGGCCGCAGCCCTTTCCACAAAACTCGTTGCAGGCGGCGCGCCTCGCCCTCGCCCTGCCGGAAGCGGCGCTGCCGGCGTTCACCGTGGCGCTGTTCGCCGCGGAGTTCGAGCAGGGGCTTGGCCTGTCGGAGGCGGCGTTGCGCCAGGCGCTGGCGGCAGCCAGCGCAAACATGGAATCTCCGCTGGCGGCAGCCAGCGCAAACCTGGGCCTTCCGCTGGCGGCGGCCAGCGCAAGCCTGGAGCCCTCGTTGGCGGCAGCCAGCGCAAGCCTGGAGCCCCCGCTGGCGGCAGCCAGCGCGGGGACGGCGGGCGCGCCTGCGGCTGGCCTGGATTTGGCGGCGGCGCTGGCGGCGGCGGGCTCCGACGCCGTGAAGCGGGCCTTGCGGGCGCAGACGGAGGCGGCCGTGGCCGCCGGCATTTTCGGCGCGCCGGCGTTCATCGCCAGCGATGGCGAGCTGTTCTGGGGCAATGACCGGCTGGAGCAGGCGCTGGCCTGGGAGCTTGGCCTCGCCGACCGCTGAGGCCGGCCCGACGTCAGGAGCGCGACCCGAATCACAAAAAGCCGCGCAGCGTCGGTGGGTCGGCGGGTGGGTGTCGGCGGCGATGCTTGTGGATGGGCGCGTTTTACCGTATATCAGCGCCCATCTGGCATGATGGCGGCAAGGTATGGGCGCATTCCCGGGAATGCGCCGCTTTCGCCATTCGCCAGTGCGTTTCCGCCGGCGGTTCAATTGATTGCGTCGGCCTGCCGCAAGGCAGAAGATCCGGCCCTCCAGGCCGCATCGCCGCAGGTGGAACGGAACCCAACGCCAGCCGTCGACGCATGGGCCCCAAGGGGCTCCAGGAGCATGCATGTCTTCAGTTTCCTCCGCCTACCAGCCGTCGCATGAAGATTTCGCGGCGCTGCTCGAAGAATCCTTCGGCCGGTCCGAAGCCCAGGAAGGCTCGGTCATCAAGGGCACGGTCGTTGCGATCGAGAAGGACGTCGCCGTCATCGACATCGGTCTGAAGACCGAAGGCCGTGTGGCGCTCAAGGAATTCAACGGTCCTGGCCGCGACCAGCCGCTCGCCGTCGGCGACGAGGTCGAGGTCTACCTGGAGCGCATCGAGAATGCGCTCGGCGAGGCCGTCATCAGCCGCGACAAGGCGCGCCGCGAAGAGAGCTGGATCAAGCTCGAGCGCGCGTTCGAGAACAACGAGAAGGTGCAGGGCGTCATCTTCAACCAGGTCAAGGGCGGTTACACCGTTGATCTGGACGGCGCCGTCGCCTTCCTGCCGCGTTCGCAGGTTGACATCCGTCCGGTTCGCGACGTCACCCCGCTGATGGGCGTGCCGCAGCCGTTCCAGATCCTCAAGATGGACCGCCGTCGCGGCAACATCGTCGTTTCCCGCCGCACCGTGCTGGAAGAGACGCGCGCCGAGGCCCGTTCCGAGCTGGTGGCCAACCTTGAAGAAGGTCAGGTCATCGAGGGCGTCGTCAAGAACATCACCGAGTACGGCGCGTTCGTCGACCTCGGCGGCATCGACGGCCTGCTGCACGTCACCGACATGGCGTGGCGCCGCGTCAACCATCCGTCCGAGGTGGTGACCATCGGCCAGAACGTCCAGGTCAAGATCATCAAGATCAACCACGAGACGCACCGCATCTCGCTTGGCATCAAGCAGCTGCTGGCCGATCCGTGGGAGGGCATCGCCCAGCGTTATCCGGTTGAGTCGCGCCTCACCGGCCGCGTGACCAACATCACCGACTACGGCGCGTTCGTTGAACTGGAGCCGGGCATCGAAGGCCTGATCCACGTCTCCGAAATGTCGTGGACCAAGAAGAACGTCCACCCCGGCAAGATCGTTTCGACCAGCCAGGAAGTCGACGTCCAGATCCTCGAGGTCGATCCGGTCAAGCGCCGCATCTCGCTGGGCCTCAAGCAGACCCTGCAGAACCCGTGGGAAGCTTTCGCCGAAGCGCACCCGGTTGGCTCCGAGGTCGAGGGCGAGGTCAAGAACAAGACCGAATTCGGTCTGTTCATCGGTCTCGACGGCGAAGTCGACGGCATGGTTCACCTGTCGGATCTCGACTGGAACCGCCCTGGCGAGCAGGTCATCGAAGAGTTCAAGAAGGGCGACGTCGTGCGCGCCCAGGTTCTTGACGTCGACGTTGACAAGGAGCGCATCTCGCTCGGCATCAAGCAGCTTGCCGGCGACCCCTTCGTTGACGCTGGCGAACTGCGTCGCGGCCAGGTGGTCACCTGTGAGGTGCTCGAGGTCAAGGACGGCGGTCTGGAAGTGAAGATCGCCGACAGCGACCTGACCTCCTTCATCAAGCGCGCCGAACTGGCCCGCGATCGCGCCGACCAGCGCCCCGAGCGCTTCGCCGCCGGCGAGAAGGTCGACGCCCGCGTCGTGCAGTTCGACCGCAAGGCCCGCCGCATCCAGCTGTCGATCAAGGCGCTGGAAGTGGCCGAGGAGAAGGAAGCGATCGCCAACTACGGTTCGTCCGACTCGGGCGCGTCGCTTGGCGACATTCTCGGCGCCGCGCTACGTCGCGCCAACGAGAAGAAGTAAGACGAAGAAGCAGGACATCGTCGCGACAGCCTTCGGGACCGTCGCGACATGATCGCGCAGACGGCCAGGCTCCCGCAGCCTGGCCGTTCGCGTTTGGGCGGCGCCGGCCGTTCCCTGGGCTGGCGGTCGCCGCCGTGGCGATCGTGAGCGAGGAAAAACCTCCCCCCGCTGTAATTTCTGCGCTTTTTTGGGTGACAGATCGCGCCGGGACGGGCAAATGAGGCATGCGCTCCGGTTCGCGCGGGAGCGGCAGACCTGTGGAGCCCTGGCAAATGTTGTCGAACGCCGAACTGCTCACCGACCGGCGCGCCCTGCGCCGGCGCCTGACTGGCTGGCGGGCGCTCGCCATTCTGGCCGTCATCGTCGCGGTGGCGGCGGTTGGCCTGGCGGCGGCGCGGGACCGGTTGCCCGGCGGGCGGCATGTGGCGCGGGTCAGCCTCAGCGGCATGATCACCGGCGCGCGCTCCACCCTTGATCTGCTGAAGCAGGTGGGCGAAAGCCACAACGTCCAGGCGGTGGTGATCTCCATCGACAGCCCCGGCGGCACCGTCGCCGGCTCGGAAGATGTCTACAACGCCATCCGCGCCCTGGCGGCGAAGAAGCCGACGGTGGCGGTGATCAACACGCTTGGGGCGTCGGGCGCCTATATCGCCGCCATGGGGGCCGATCGCATCGTGGCCCGGCAGACCTCGCTGGTTGGCTCCATTGGCGTCATCATGCAGTTTCCCAATTTCGCCGGCCTGCTTGACCGCGTTGGCGTGAAGGTGGACGAGATCAAGTCCAGTCCGCTCAAGGCGGCGCCGAATCCGTTCGAGCCGGCGTCGCCCGCCGCGAAGGAGGCGATGGCGGCGGTGGTTGGTGATTCCTACGCCTGGTTCCGGGCCCTGGTGCAGGCGCGTCGCAAGCTGGAGGGACCGGCGCTCGGCGAAGTGGCCGATGGGCGGATTTTCACGGGCCGCCAGGCCCTGCAACTGCGCCTGATCGACCAGACCGGCGATGAAAAGGACGCGGTGCGGTGGATGGAGGCCAACCGGGGTCTGGCGAAGGATCTGCCGGTGCGGGAGTGGCGTCGCCGTCAGAGCATGGGTTTCAGCCTCACCGGCGTCAGCGCCGGGATCGCCCGCGCCGCGGGTTTCGGCAATCTGGCGACCACGCTGGAGCGCGGCCAGCTGGACCGGGCGCAGATGGACGGCCTGCTGGCCTTGTGGACCGGCCCGGCCGGTCAATGACAGTTTTCCGGGATGCGGGGGGCCGCCGGCAGGGCGGCCCGCGCGTCTGATGATGCAAACAGCCCGGGCGCAGGTCGGGACGGCGCGCCGTCTCCCTGACGCCGGCGCGATACAAGGGGTGTGTCCATGATCAAGTCAGAACTCGTGCAGCGCATCGCGGAGTACAATCCGCACCTTTACCAGCGCGACGTCGAGAACATCGTGAGCGCCATTCTTGATGAAATCACCCAGGCGCTGTCGCGTGGCGACCGGGTTGAACTGCGCGGTTTCGGCGCTTTCTCGGTCAAGACCCGCGACGCCCGCGTCGGCCGTAACCCGCGTACGGGCGAATCGGTCGAGGTTGAACAGAAGGCGGTGCCGGTGTTCAAGACCGGCAAGGAAATGCGCGTGCGCCTGAACCAGTCGCCGGTCACCGGCAAGGGCAAGGGCAAGGTCAAGGCGGCGGCGCAGGGCTGACCCGCCCGGCCTGACCTGATTATGCGACCGGCGTCTGCTATGGTGGCTTGTGATCTGGAGCGCCTGTTCGGAGGGAAGCTTGGCCACTTTCGTGAAATATCTGGTGCTGGCGCCGCTGATCATCGTTCTGGCGCTGATTGCCGTCGCCAACCGGGCGCCGGTGACATTCTCGCTTGATCCCTTCGCCGCCGGCGCGCCCAGCGTCGGTTTTTCGGCCCCGCTTTATGTGATTGTGCTCGGCGCCGTCGCCGTCGGGGTCGCGCTTGGCGGTTTCGCTTCCTGGCTGGTTCAGGGGCGCCATCGCCGCGCCGCCCGCGCCAACCGCAAGCAGGTGGAGCGGCTGGAAGCGGAGGCGGTTCGCCTGCGCGCGCAGGCCGGCGTCCCGGCGGCGCAGCAGCTCGTCCGCTGAGGCGTCGCGCGGCCGGGCGGTCGCAGGTTGCGCCAGATGTTCGTTGGGGTTGCCGGCGCCGCCGGCTACCGTCGCCATGCCCGCGCGCCGCGGGCACTTTTTTGCGTATCAGGGCGCTGGTCGTTGGCTGGTTAGCGCCTGCAAGCGCTTTGCATCGTCATCCAGAGAAAGCGCCTGTTAAACTTAACGGACGGTAAAGCTGGCCCGGTGGTCTTGCCTGGTTAAAGTCCTGCTAACGGCGTTTCGCAGCGTCCACACGCATGGACGGGCGGAGCGCGGCGGAATTTTCTTGCCGGGGATCTTGCCGGGGATGACGTCAACCATGTCAGCTGTCGCCACGCCTGTGCCGTTCGGCGCGCGTTACGCCACCACGCCGGGGTTTGTGGCCCTGTTCAGCGAAGCCAACAGCCTGGTGGAGCAGACCGCCGCCTATCTCGACGGGGCTGGGCGCCGGGACGCGGCGTCGCTGGAGCCGGAGGCGGCCCACGCCTACGCCCAGGAGGGCATGCGCCTGACGACGCGGCTGATGCGACTGATGAGCTGGCTGATCCTGCGGCGGGCCGTTGCCGACGGCGACATGACGCCGGAGGAGGCCGACGCCGAGCGTCGCAAGAGCATGGGTTTCGTGGAGCCGACCCCGACCCTCGAAACCATCGCCATGCTGCCGGAGATACTCGGCGCGCTGATCGGCGCCGCCGCGCGTCTGGAATTGCGTATCCTGCACATTGACGCCAGCGAGGCGCTCGACGCGCCGCGTCCCTCGCCGGTGCGGCGGGAGCTCAGCCTGCTGCGGGCGGCCTTCAGCGGCCAGCCGCAGACGCCGCGCAAGGCGTCGCGCGGGCTCGTGGCGCCGCCGGCGGTCAACGCCAATGGCGACTATCCCCCGGGGCAGATGATGGGGGCTTGAGGGCCTCCGCCCAGGCTGTTTTGCCAGAGCGCCGGCGTCGTCCGGCGCTTTGCTGTTTCCGGGGCTTCCCCGCTGCAGGCCGGCGTCGGACCGACAATCCGGCCGGGCGGCGCGTTTCGCTTCCTCTTTCTGAGCCGGGGTGCGTCCTGAGGCTCACCTGGCCCGAGGCGGTCACTTGGCCCGAGGCGGTCACCTGGCCCCGACGCCCGCGCCTATAAAAAAACCCCGGCAAAGCCGGGGTTTTTCATGTGATCCGGAACCGGAGCTTACTTCTTGCCGAAGCTCAGGCCGCCGAACTTGTTGGTGAAGCGCGACACGCGGCCGCCACGGTCCATCAGCTGCTGCGAACCGCCGGTCCACGCCGGATGCGAGGACGGATCGATATCGAGGTTGAGCTGGTCGCCTTCCTTGCCCCAGGTGGAGCGGGTGACGAATTCCGTGCCATTGGTCATCACGACCTTGATGGTGTGGTACTGGGGGTGGGTGTCAGGCTTCATAACCACATCCTCGTGCCCCGCCCGACGACGGGGCAGGCGATTACGTATCTGGAAAATATCCGAATTGCCGGCTCCTATAGCCTGGCGAGCGGCTGCTGACAAGGCGTTGACGCCCTTGCTGGCCCACAGAAACGCGGATTTGTCGCCGCGCGCCGGGCGCGGCTGTGTCTACGGGGCCGCCCTGACCCATGCGGCGCGGAGTGGCGCCGGATCGCCGCGTCCAGCCTGCTGGATGGCGGAAAACCAGGCTGCGGGCGGTCCCGCCGTTGGACACGTTGTCGCTGATTGCGCACGCGCCGGGGTTCGGGTGTATACGGGGCCGGTATTTCCGGCGCCGCCGGGTGGGCGCAGGGGCGAAGCGATCGCGCCTGGCGTGGCCCCGGATGGGCGCCTTATCGACGCGCACTGCAGCAAATGGCCGGCTTCCGGCAGGGTGGATCATGAGCAACGACACCGTGGGCGCGACGCCGCAGCGGAAAAGCCGCCGGGTGGACTTCGCGGCCTTGCGCGCCATCTGGCCGTTCGCTGTCGCCTATCGCGGCCGCATGCTGGCGGCGCTGGCGGCGCTGATCGTCGCGGCCGCCGCGACCCTGGCGTTGCCGGTGGCGGTGCGGCGGCTGGTGGATTTCGGCTTCGATCCACGGCAAGGCAATTTCAATTCCTATTTCCTCGGTCTTGGCGGCGTCGCGCTGGTGCTGGCGATTGCCAGCGCCGCCCGTTATTACCTGGTCATGACGCTGGGCGAGCGCATTGTCGCCGACGTGCGGGCGGCGGTGTTCCGCCACCTCACCCGTCTCGACGCGGCGTTCTTCGACAGCGTGAAAAGCGGCGAGGTGGTGTCGCGGCTGACGGCTGACACCACGCAGATCAAGGCGACATTCGGCGCCAGCGCCTCGGTGCTGTTGCGCAATCTGTTCATGTTTTTTGGCGCCGCCGTGATGATGGTGGTGACCAGCCCGCGCCTGTCGCTGCTGGTGCTGGGGGCCATACCGCTGATCGTGCTGCCGCTGATCTTTTCCGGTCGCGGCGTCAGTCGCCGCTCGCGCGCGGCGCAGGACCGGCTGGCTGACGCCTCGGCCTATGCGGTGGAGGCCATCGGCGCGTCGCGGACCATGCAGGCCTTCGGGGCCGAGGGGGCGACGGCGCAGCGTTTTGGCGCAGCTTCGGAATTTGCTTTCGACGCGGCGCGCGACGCCATCGGGGCGCGGGCCCTGCTCACCGGTTTCGCCATTTTCCTGATCAGCGCCAGCGTGGTGGGCGTGCTGTGGTATGGCGCCCATGACGTGCTGACCGGCGGCATGAGCGCCGGCCGGCTGTCGCAGTTCCTGCTGTTCGCCGTGCTGGCGGCCAGTGCGCTTGGCCAGTTGAGCGAGGTGTGGAGCGAGATCGCCCAGGCCGCTGGCGCGGCGGGGCGGCTGGGCGAACTGCTGGCGACGAAGGCGGCGATTACCGCTCCGCCCGCCCCGACGCCGATGCCGGAGCCGGCGCGCGGCGCACTGGTCTTCGACGACGTCTGGTTCTCCTATCCGGGCCGGCCAGACGACCGGGCCCTGCGCGGCGTCAGCTTCACCGCCGCGCCTGGCGAGCGCATCGCCATCGTTGGCCCCTCGGGCGCCGGCAAGACCACCATCATCCAGCTGGCCCTGCGGTTTTATGATCCTGCCAGAGGCGCGGTCCGGGTCGATGGCGTCGACGCCCGCGCCGCCGACCCGGCCGACTGGCGCGCCCGTTTTGCCCTGGTGGCGCAGGATCCGGTGATCTTCGGCGCCAGCGTCGCCGACAACATCCGCTATGGCCGGCCGGACGCCAGCGATGCGGAGGTGCGCGACGCCGCCCGCTTCGCCGCCGCCGATGGCTTCATCTCGGCTCTGCCGGAAGGCTATGAAACCCAGTTGGGCGAGCGCGGCGTCACGCTCTCCGGCGGCCAGCGCCAGCGCATCGCCATCGCCCGCGCCGTGCTGAAGGACGCGCCGGTGCTGCTGCTGGACGAGGCGACCTCCGCCCTCGACGCCGAAAGCGAGCGGCTGGTGCAGGAGGCTTTCGACCGGCTGATGGTCGCCCGCACCACGTTGGTGGTGGCGCACCGGCTGGCGACCGTGCTCTCGGCCGACCGCATTCTCGTCATGGATGGCGGCGTGCTGGCGGAGCAGGGGACGCACGCGGAGCTCACCGCCGCCGGCGGTCTCTACGCCCGGCTGGCGCGGTTGCAGTTCGGCGGTCAGAGCGACGCGGCCTGACGATGGCGTTCCCGGCGGTTATCGCGCACGCCAGATGATCAGGTGATCCGGCGCGCCGGACATGCGCGGTCCCGCGCCGCGCATGGCGCGGGCTGGCGTTAGGCTTTTCCTGGATTTCCCCTGGACTTCTCCTGGACTTCTCCTGGGCGTCTCCTGCCCTTCCATTCAGGAAAGGCAGGCTCCAGCTTTCCTGACCATGCCTCAGCGTTCCGTCAGCTTCATCTCGATGCGGCGGTTGCGGGCGCGGGCCTGGTCGCTGTCGCCCAGCTCCAGCGGCTGGTATTCGCCGAAGCCGGCGGCCAGCAGGCGCTGGGGCGGCACGCCCTTGCCGGCGAGATATTGCACCACGGCGATGGCGCGGGCGGCGGACAGGTCCCAGTTGCTCCTGAACTGCCCGGCGCCGGACAGCGGCCGGTCGTCGGTGTGGCCGTCGACGCGCAGCACCCAGGGAATGTCGGCGGGGATAGTGCGGGTCAGTTCGGTGATGGCGCTGGCGATCTTGTCGAGCTCGGCGTGGCCGCGCGGGCTGAGGGTGGCCGAGCCGGTGTCGAACAGCACCTCCGACTGGAAGACGAAGCGGTCGCCGACAATGCGGATGTCGTCGCGCTCGCCAAGAATCTGGCGCAGGCGACCAAAGAAATCCGAGCGGTAGCGCGCCAGCTCCTGGACGCGCTGGGCCAGCGCCACGTTCAGCCGGCTGCCGAGATCGGCGATGCGGGCCTGGCTTTCCCTGTCGCGCGCTTCGGAGGCGGACAGCGCCTGCTCCAGCGCCGCTAGCTGGCTGCGCAGGGCGGCCATCTGCTGGTTCAGCAATTCAACCTGCGACAGGGCTTTGGCGGAAATCTGCTTCTGGGCGTCCAGCTCGCCGGTCACCGCGCCAAGGCGGCCGGCCGCGCCGGCGGCGCCGTCAGCCAGACCCTGCAGGCGGTTTTTTTCGGCGTCCAGAGCCGCGAGCGAACTGCGCAGCCGGTCAAGCTCCAGCATCTGGTTGCGGCCACGGGACTTTTCCAGCGCCAGCAGATCGGTCAACTCTGAAATCTGCCGGTTGAGGCGGGTCAGGGCGGAATCCTTGCCGCTGATCTCCTGGCCCAGGTAATACTGGAGCACGGCGAAAATCGACAGCATGAACACCACGGCCAGCACCAGCGTCGACAGGGCGTCGACGAAGCCGGGCCAGTAGTCGAGGGAACGCCGCTCGCGGCGGCCGCGCGCCAGCTGGGGCATCAGTCATCTCCGGCGGGGCGGCGGAGCAGATGGTCGAGCGAGGCCTGGATGCGGCGCTGCTGTTCGGCCTGGGATTCCACCCAGTCGCGGATCAGTTGCTGCTCGCGGCGCATGCTCTGCACCAGGTCGGTGATGCCGTCGGCGAGGCGGCCAATGGCCGGATCGGGCTGGGGCGTGGCGGTTGGCAGCCTGGGCTCGGCGCGCGCGGCCAGCGCGTCCGCCGCCTGCCTGGCGGCTTCCTGCGCCGCCCGCCCATGGCTGGAGAGGCTGTGGGCGGCGTTGACGAGGGCGGCGCTGGCGGCGGCGATGTTCTCGTTGAGTTGCCCCAACTCGCCCAGCAGCGCTCCCGACGGCGCGCCGTTTTCATCGATCGGCGAGGCGGCGAGGCCGTGGGCCAGCCATTCCTCAAGGCCGTTGTAAAACCGGCCCTGGGCCTGGCCCAGTTGCAGGTCGAGGAAGCCCAGCACCAGCGAACCGGCCAGACCAAACAGCGAGGACGAAAACGAGATGCCCATGCCGGAGAGCGGCGCGGCGAGGCCGGCCTTCAGTTCCTCCAGCAGCACGCCGGCTTCGCCGCCGCCGCGCATGGCCTTGATGACGCCGCCAACCGAACTCACGGTTTCCAGCAGACCCCAGAAGGTGCCGAGCAGGCCGAGGAACACCAGCAGGCCAGCGAGATAGCGCAGGATGTCCCGGGCGTCATCGAGGCGAAAGGCGATGGAATCGAGGATCGCCCGCATCAGCGTCGCGTTGACCGGCGTTTTGTCATCGGCCAGCATGACGGCGACCGGCCGCACCAGCGACGGCGGATTGCGACCGGGACGCAGTTGCTCGCCAGGGCGGCGGCTGGCCCAGTGGGCGTTGATCCAGCCGGCGGCGATGAACAGCCGGACCACCTGGGCCAGCGCCAGCACGACGCCCACGGCGAGGCAGACGCCGATGAGGCCGTTCAGACCCGGATTGTTGAGGAACGCCGCGCGCACCGGCTGTTGCAGGATCCAGGTCAGGAAGCCGACAAGGATCAGGAACACCACCATGCGCACGAGGTGGATGCGCGGCGTCCGGACTATGGTCTGATCGGTCCCGTCCATTACGTTCCTGACCTCCATGGCTCCGCATGCGCCGCGCGCCGCGACGCCGGGCGATGTAACCACGCCTGGCGGTGATGCGCGACCCGTCGCGGGCGAACTCACCGGAATTTTTCGTGAGGCGCCCCCGGCTGCCGGCAGGGAGAACCCGCGACCGGCGCGGCCCACGTCGCGGTGGCCACATGATTCGTTGCTACATGATTCATGGTCGCGGACGCGTCTCCGCCATCCGGCCAGGGTTGTGGCCGGATGGGCTGGTTGACGTCTGGTAGGGCGACAAAAAAAACCCTCCGGCGTCGCCGGAGGGCTGGTCGTTCAGGCTATCGCCGGCCGAAGCCGCGCTCAGGCGCCCTTCGCCGCCGAAGCCGGATTGGCGCGGCGGAGGATCTTCAACAGCTCGCGGTGGATATATTCGTTGCCGCAGGCAACCGCCCCGGCGCCGGCCGGGTTATCGCCGCCTTCCGGGTCGGAGGCGAAGCCGCCAGCCTCGCGCAGGATGCACAGGCCAGCCATCATGTCCCAGGACTTGAGGCCCCGCTCCCAATAGGCGTCGGCGCGGCCGGCGGCGACGTAGCACAGGTCGAGCGCGGCGGAGCCCTGGCGGCGGATGCCGGCGAAGTTCACCATCATGTGCGACAGCTCGCGCAGGAAGCGCTCATGATCGCCCCGGCCAATGTGCGGGATGCCGCACAGCAGCACGGCCTGATCCAGCGACTGGCGGCCGGCGACGCGCAGGCGGCGGTTGTTCAGGAAGGCGCCCTTGCCCTTCTCGGCGATGAACCATTCATCGCTGATGGGGTTGTAGACCACGCCGGCCACCGGCTGGCCGTCACGCTCCAGCCCCACCGAAATGGCGAAGTGCGGCAGGCCGTGCAGGAAGTTGGTGGTGCCGTCGAGGGGATCAACATGCCAGCGGTGGGTGGCGTCGGAGCCTTCGATGACGCCGCCTTCCTCCAGAATGAAGCCGTAGCCGGGGCGGGCCTTCTCCAGGGCGGCGCGCAGGATGTCCTCGGCCTTGCGGTCGGCCGCCGAGACGAAATCGCCCGGCCCCTTGCGCGACACCTGCAACTGCTCGACCTCGCCGAAATCGCGCTTCAGCGATTTGGCCGCCTTGGACACGGCGTCGGTCATGACGGTCATCAGGGGGGAACGGATCATGGTGCGGGCTCGTTCAGGTCAGGCGCCGCGAATGGGAGGCGCCGCATTGTCTGGGCATTCCAGTGAAACCGGTTCACGGAACAATGCCCTATCGATGGGTTTCGCGCATCTGCCGGACGAAAGGCGGAAGCGCCTTTGCCGAAAACGCTCTGGCGCCCGGCGGGAATACAGGATGCCTCCGGGCGGCGCGGCGAAAGCCCGCCCAGAGGAATCCGGCTCGCGCCGGAATATGTTGGGGACGACAGATTGTGACCCATGTGCCCCGCGCGCGGCGGGGCGTCAAGCGCCGGAATTACCGGGTGGCGCCAACCAGCGGCTCCCGGTGTTTCGCGGCGAAGGCTTCCGCCTTGCTGCGTTCAGCCGGGGTGAGACCTTTCAGCGCTTCGTCGAGCCAGGCGTCGTCCAGCCCCTGGCCCGAGGCAAGCAGATGCCAGCCGGCGGCCTCGATCAGGTTGCGCGGCGCGCCGCGACCGACGGTGAGCAGACGGGCCATGCGATTTTGGGCCACCGCGTTGCCGTCCAGCGCCGCCTTCAGGAACAGCCGCGCCGCGCCGGCCTCATCCTTGTGCACGCCGTTACCGTTGAACAGGGCGATGGCGTACTCTACCTCCGCCGCCAGCAGCCGGTTCTCCGCCGCCTGGCGCAACAATTGCGTGGCGCGGATGTCGTCCGCCGCAATTCCACGCCCTTTCCGGTAAAGCGTCGCCAGCATGTACTGCGCTTCCGGCGTTTCGGCGTCGGCGGCGCGCTGCAGCAGCTTCACCGCCTCGCGGTCGGCATCGGGAGAGCCAACGGACAGGCGGACCAGCGCCAGATTGTAGCAGGCGGAGGGATCGCCCGCCGCCGCGGCTTTTTCCAGCAGCCGCTTGCCCTCGGCTTCGTTTTTGTCAACGCCGCGACCTTGCAGGGTCATCATGGCAAGGGAAAATGTCGCCGCAGCCGAGCCAGCCCTGTCAGCCTGCGCGTACCAGTGCGCCGCTTTGGCGAGGTCGAGCGGCGCGCCGAGGCCGCGCTCGTACAGCAGGCCGAGAAGGGTGGCCGCCGCCGCGTCCCGCGGATTTTTCTTCAGCCGCGCCTCGGCCTCTTTCATCGCTGTCGCGTAATAGCCGCGCTGATAGGCGCCGTAAGCGAGATCGGCGCCAGGGGCCGGGGGCAGCTTCGGCTGCGGCCTGGCTTTCGCGTGACCCGGCTCCGAGCGCCCTGGCTCCGCCAGACCGGCGTCAGCAAGGCCGGCGTCGATGGGGTTGGGCAGTTGCGGGCCGTTGACCAGCCGTTCGCCGGTCACCGGGGCTGGCGGCGGCGCCGGCTGGGCGAAGGCGGGGGCGCCTGGCTGGCCCGGCTGCAGCGATGGGCGCGGCAGGGTCACGCCATCAGGCGGCAGCACCGGCACCTGGGTTCCTGAAGGCGTTTCGAAAGCCCTCTGGGCGTTGGCCGGGGCGGCGACGCCCAGCGCCAGCGCCAGCGAGACGGCCGCGCTGGAAAGTTTGCGCGCTGTCATGCGGTCGCGACCTCCGTGCTTGCCAGAATCTGCAACGCCTGCCGCACGGTCGCCGCCACGTCGCCGTCAAATGCCCAGGGGCCGAGGGCGACGAATTCCGCGCCCGTGGCGGCAAGCGGCCCAACCTGATCCATGGAGCTGGCGCAGGCGACGCAGGGCGTGGCGAAAACGCCGGCCCACCACCCGGCCTGCTCCAGGGTCGCGGCGTCGTCCTGGTGTGGGCCGCCGAACATCAGGTAGTCCACGTTGGCCTCGCCGGCGACCATGGCGTCGTGGCGCAGCTCCGCGCCTGCGACGCTTACGCCGACCACGCGATCCGGCTGCAAGGTTTCAAGCGCCTGCTCCAGGGTTTCCTGGTCGGGGGCGGTGAGGTGAACGCCATCGGCGCCGCCGCGAACCGCCGCCTGCGGGGCGGCGTCAACCAGCACCGCCGCGCCGTGCTGCTGGGCGAGGGGCGCCAGTTGCTTGATGCGGTTGATCTGGGCGCGGTCATCCGCCGGCGCGAGACGCAACAGCAGGGCGGCCACTTCACCGGCGCCGCAGGCGGCTTCGAGCGCCGGCGCAAAGGTGGCGGCGTCGCTGACGACCGGGGTGACGAGATAGAGGCGGGCAGTGTCTGTCATCGATCGTGTTCCAGAAGCATTTTTCAGCGGGGCGGGCCGGGGCGGCGGCGTCTGGCCGGAAAATGCTTCATTTCAGAAGCCAGGGCAAAATTCCGGTCCGGCCGGCCTCCGCAGGCGCGGCGGACGACGGCGGTCCGCCACGCCGGGGGTGATCCGGCTCCGGCCACACCCTGATAGCATCCTTCGCCGGCCGGATGTATCCGCATGCGGGAGACTCTGGCGGACTGCCGGGTGGATGCGGCTTTGCTCCATGAACCGCAAACAAGGCGGAAATGGCGCCAACCATATCGTTGGGGCCAGCCGATCCGGAAGCTTTCCCGGGTTTGCCCCCTGCGGCCGCGCCCGGCCGGCGGGCCCTGGCGAAAGACGCTTCCCGACCCTGCGCCGCCGGCAGCCATTGTGGCGCCGGGCCCAAAGAAAAACCCGCGCCGGAGCGCGGGTTCTGATGGCAAGACGGCGCGACGGCGCGCCGCCGGATCTGGCTGTGCTGGCAATCAGCCTTCCAGGCCCTTGTTCCACTCGCCCTTCGAGGCGAGGCCGTTCATGCGGGCGCGGTGGGCGAAAGCCTGCTGGGCCGCCGCGACGTTCTCCTGCTTGCCGGCCCAGGCCTTCTGCGGAGCGGCCTGCAGGGCGCGGCCGTAGCTGAAGGTCATCTTCCAGGGGAAGCCGCCGAGCTTGTTCATGGCGTCGAGGTGCGCGGTGGCGTCGACGTCGCTCTGGCCGCCCGACAGATAGGCGATGCCAGGCACGGCGGACGGTACGGAGCGCTTCAGGACCTTGATGGTCTCCTCGGCGACCTGCGCGACCGAAGCCTGCTGCGGGCACTTCTTGCCGGAGATGATCATGTTCGGCTTCAGCACGATGCCTTCCAGCGCCACGCGGGCGTAGAACAGCTGCTGGAACACTTCCTTCAGCGTCCACTCGGTGACTTCGGCGCAACGCTCGATGGTGTGATCGCCGTCCATCAGCACTTCCGGCTCGACGATCGGCACGATCTGCGCTTCCTGGCACAGGGCGGCGTAGCGGGCCAGGGCCTGGGCGTTGGCGTTGATGCAGTTCCAGCTCGGGATGCCCGGAGCGATGTCGATCACCGCGCGCCATTTGGCGAAGCGGGCGCCGAGCTTGTAGTACTCGGCCAGGCGCTCGCGCAGGCCGTCGAGGCCTTCGGTGACGGTCTCGCCGGGGCTGAACGGCAGCGGCTTGGCGCCAGCGTCGACCTTGATGCCCGGGATCGCGCCGGCCTGCTCGATGACGCGGGCCAGCGGCGTGCCGTCTTTCGCGTTCTGGCGCAGGGTCTCGTCATAGAGGATGACGCCGGAGATGTGGTTGCTCATCGCCTCGGTGGCGCGGAACATCAGCTCGCGGTAGTCGCGGCGGTTCTCTTCGGTCGATTCCACATTGATGGCGTCGAAACGCTTCTTGATGGTGCCGGAGCTCTCGTCGGCGGCCAGGATGCCCTTGCCGGGCGCGACCATCGCTTCGGCGACCTTGTTCAGTTCAGCGAGATTCATGTGTGCCTCCGGGAGATTTGGGGGCCGCGTCGTCGCCTGCTGGCGTATCCGCGCGTCCTGTTGTGGTGCGGAAGCGCCAGATCCCTGGCGCGCCCGGTTGGTGCAGTCTTCCAGCCCCAAGCGGCCGGTGGGGCCGCGGATGGTGAGAAATCAGGCCTTGCGCAGGGCCTCGACGCCGGGCAGCTCCTTGCCTTCCAGCCATTCCAGGAAGGCGCCGCCGGCCGTGGAGACATAGCTGAAGTCGTCCGCCGCGCCGGCGTGATTGAGCGCCGCGACGGTGTCGCCGCCGCCGGCCACCGACAGCAGCTTGCCAGCCCTGGTGCGGGCGGCCGCGTGCTGGGCCGCCGCCACGGTGCCGCGATCGAACGGCGCGATCTCGAAGGCGCCGAGCGGGCCGTTCCACACCAGGGTGGCGGCGTCGTCGATCACCGCGCGCACCCGGTCGATCGACAGGGCGCCGACGTCGAGGATCATGCCGCTGGCCGGAATGGCGTCAACGCCATAGGTCTGCGAGGGCGCGCCGGCGGCGAAGGCTTCCGCCACCACGGCGTCCACCGGCAACACGATGGCGCAGTTGCTTTTCTGCGCCGCGGCGAGAATGCGCAGGGCGGTGTCGGCCAGATCCTTCTCGGCCAGCGACTTGCCGACGGACAGACCCTGGGCGAGCAGGAAGGTATTGGCCATGCCGCCGCCAATGATGAGGGCGTCGACCTTGCTGACCAGGTTTTCCAGCAGGTCGATCTTGCTCGACACCTTGGCGCCGCCAACCACGGCGACGATGGGATGAACCGGCTTTTCCAGCGCCTTTGACAGCGCCTCCAGTTCGGCCTGCATGGTGCGGCCGGCATAGGCGGGCAGCACGCGGGCCAGGCCCTCGGTGGAGGCGTGGGCGCGATGGGCGGCGGAGAAGGCGTCGTTGACATAGATGTCGCCATTGGCGGCGAGCGCCCTGACGAACTCAGGATCGTTCTTCTCTTCGCCCGCATGGAAGCGGGTGTTCTCCAGCAGCAGAACCTGGCCGTCGGCCAGCTTCGCCACGGCGTCGGCGGCGGCGGGGCCGATGCAGTCGTCAGCGAAGGCCACGTCCTGGCCGAGATGGCTGGCGAGGGCGGCGGCGATCGGCTTCAGGCTGTCCTTTTCGCTGCGCTGGCCCTTGGGACGGCCGAAATGGGCGAGCAGGATGACCTTGCCGCCGGCCTTCACGATCTCCTGGATCGTGGGCAGGATCCGCTCAATGCGGGTGGCGTCGGTGACACGGCCGTTCTCGACCGGGACGTTCAGGTCGACGCGCAGCAGAACCCGCTTGCCGGCAAGGTTCGCGTCATCGAGCGTGCGAAATGTCATGGAGCTTATCCTGTCAATCCAAAGCGCTGGACAAGGGCGATGAGCGCCGCGGCGACCACGCCGGCCAGAATGGCGGCGACGATCAGTGAAGGGAAGCCGGGCAGCAGGCGCAGGCGCGCATAAACCCGGTCGACCGATTCCTGGCTGGCCAGGACGCCAGTGACGCCGGTGTTGTGCTCGATGCGATCTTCCATGCGCAGGATCTGCGCCTCGGAGCGGGCCAGCTTCTCCTCGATGCGGGCGAGCTTGTCCTCAAGCCGGGCCAGCTGGTCGGCGGAAGGTGAAGCGGCGGCGTCGCCGGCGGCTTGCGCCGAAGCTTCCGGCTTCGATGCGGCCGCGGCCGAAACGGGGAAGGACGGAGCTTCCGGTTCGACGCGGCTGGAGGAGCTGGCGCTCATGGGGTGTCTCCTGGGTTCCTTGCGGCGGCGGATCAGACCACGCCAGCTGAGGCGTTCGCCAGCGGAGCGGATCGCCCGGCGCATGGCAACGCGTCAATTCAAAAGATAGCGCCCTCGCAGGGCGGGCCGACCGTCCAGCTGGTCCGGCCGTATCGGCCTGGCGGGCCTGGCCAGGGCGCCCGGTTGACCAGGCTGGGCTGGCTGGCTGGCTTCCTGGCGATCCCGTCGCTACCCCACGCCGGACCCTTCGCGCAGAAACCCCACGCCCCCGAAACATGTCTGGCGCGACCGGAGGGTCGCGCCAGATTGACTGCAGCGTCAGATCAGCTTCGCCATGGCGACAGCGGTGTCCGACATGCGGTTGGAGAAGCCCCACTCGTTGTCGTACCAGGACATCACGCGCACGAGGTTGCCTTCCAGCACCTTGGTCTGGTCGAGGTGGAAGATCGACGAGGCCGGATGGTGATTGAAGTCGATGGAGACGTTCGGCTCGTCGGTATAGGCCAGCACGCCCTTCAGGGCGCCGTTGGCGGCGGCCTTGATGGCCTCGTTGATCTCGGCGACCGAGGTGGCCTTCTTCGCGATGAACTTGAAGTCGACGACCGAGACGTTCGGGGTCGGCACGCGCACCGAGGTGCCGTCCAGCTTGCCGTTCAGCTCCGGCAGCACCAGGCCGACGGCCTTGGCGGCGCCGGTGGAGGTCGGGATCATCGACAGGGCCGCCGCGCGGGCGCGGTACAGGTCCTTGTGCATCTGGTCCAGCGACGGCTGGTCGTTGGTGTAGGCGTGGATCGTGGTCATGAAGCCCTTCTCGATGCCGACGAGGTCATGGAGGACCTTGGCGACAGGAGCGAGGCAGTTGGTGGTGCACGAGGCGTTCGAAACGACGATGTGGTCCTTCGTCAGCTTGTCATGGTTGACGCCGTAAACCACGGTGAGGTCGGCGCCGTCAGCCGGGGCCGAAACCAGCACGCGCTTGGCGCCAGCCTTCAGGTGCGCCGAAGCCTTGTCCTTCGAGGTGAAGATGCCGGTGCACTCGAAGGCAATGTCGACGTTGAGGGCGGCGTGCGGCAGCTCGGCCGGATCGCGCACGGCGGTGACCTTGATGGCCTTGCCGTTGATGACGATGTTGTCGCCGTCAACCTTCACGTCGGCGGGGAAGCGGCCGTGCACCGAGTCATAGCGCAGCAGGTGGGCGTTGGTCTCGACCGGGCCCAGGTCGTTGATGGCCACGACCTCAACGTCAGTGCGGCCGGACTCGACGATGGCGCGCAGCACGTTGCGGCCAATGCGTCCGAACCCGTTGATGGCAACCCGAACCGTCATCTTGAAACTCCTCGTCCTCTGGGCGCTCCGGAGCCCTGCTCCGGGCGGATCGGCGCGACACCCGGCGCAAGCCGCCGGAGCATCGCCATGTCATTATGATTTTTATACATTTCCCCGCATCGGCATGCCGGGAAATGCCCTCGCCTGCGCGGCGCCCCGGGGCGCATCACGACATATCTCGCCTGAACGGTCGCCGGCCAATGCCCCCAAAAGGCGGCGCCGGAAGCAGTACGGCCGCAAAGCGGCCGTACTGGGCAGATCAGGCGTTGCGGCGCTTCAACACGGCGTCCACGACGGCTTCAGCGGTGACGCCGAAGTTTTTGTAGACCTCCTTGTAAGGCGCGCTGGCGCCGAAGCTGGACATGCCGACGAAGCCGCCGTTCTCGCCGATGACGGCGTCCCAGCCGAAGCGCACGCCGGCCTCCACCGCCACGCGCACCGGCGCGTCGCCGATCACCGCCTTGCGCACGTCCTCGGGCTGCTCAAGGAAAACGTCGAGCGAGGGCACGGACACGACGCGGGCGGCGACGCCCTGGGCCTTGAGCTGCTCGCGGGCGGCCAGCGCCAGCTCCACTTCCGATCCGGAGGCGAAGATGGTGGCCTCGGCCTTGCCGCCGTCGGCCGGAGCCAGCTCATAGGCGCCGGCTGCGGAGAGGTTCTCCTGCACGTGGTCGTGACGCACCTGCGGCAGGTTCTGGCGCGACAGGGCCAGCAGGGTCGGGCCGCTGGTGCGGTTGATGGCGATTTGCCAGGCTTCCGCCGTTTCGACCGTATCCGCCGGGCGGAACACGGCCAGGTTCGGCATGGCGCGCAGGGAAGCCAGGTGCTCCACCGGCTGGTGGGTCGGACCGTCCTCGCCGAGGCCGATCGAGTCATGGGTCATGACGTAAATCGCCGGAATGCCGGAAAGGGCGGCGATGCGGATCGACGGACGGCAGTAGTCCGTGAAGACGAAGAAGGTGGCGCCGGCCGGGCGGAAGCCGCCGTGCAGGGCCATGCCGTTCATGGCCGCGGCCATGCCGTGCTCGCGGATGCCATAATGGATATAGCGGCCGGCGAAATCGCCGGGGCTGATTTCCTTCAGGTTCTTCGTCTTGGTGTTGTTGGACGGCGTCAGGTCGGCCGAGCCGAGGATCAGCTCGGGAACCGCGACCGTGATGGCGTCAAGCGCGATCTCGCTGGCCTTGCGGGTGGCGACGGTCTGCGGATTGGCGATGAGGTTACGCTTCAGGCCGTCGATGGCGGTGTCGAAGCCGGCCGGGACGATGTGGTTGACGCGACGCTCGAACTCGGCGCGGCGCGCCTCCGGCTGGGCGGCGAAGCGGGCGGTCCAGGCCTGGTGCACGGCGTTGTTGCGGGCGCCGGCGGCGCGCCAGGCGTTCAGGATGTCGTCCGGAACCTCGAAGGGGCCGTATTCCCAGCCGAGCTGCGCCTTGGCGGCGGCCAGCTCCGTTGCGCCCAGCGGCTCGCCGTGGGCCTTGGAGGTGCCGGCGCGGTTCGGCGAGCCAAAACCGATCACCGTGCGGCAGGCGATCAGGGTCGGGCGGTCGGACTTCTGCGCCTGGTCGATGGCGGCGGCGATCGCCTCCGGGTCATGGCCGTCGATGCGCATGGCGTTCCAGCCCGCCGCCTCGAAGCGCTTCACCTGGTCGACGGAATCGGCCAGCGACAGCGGACCATCGATGGAGATGCCGTTGTCGTCGTGGAAAACGATCAGCTTCGACAGCCTGAGGTGGCCGGCGAGGGCGATCGCCTCCTGGCTGACGCCCTCCATCAGGTCGCCGTCCGAGGCCAGCACATAGGTATGGTGGCTGACGAGGTCGTCGCCGTATTCGGCGGCCAGCATGCGCTCGGCCAGCGCCATGCCGACGGAGGTGGCGATGCCCTGACCGAGGGGGCCGGTCGTGGTCTCGACGCCGGCGGTGATGAAGTTCTCCGGGTGGCCCGGGGTCGTCGAATGCAGCTGGCGGAATTTCTTGATGTCGTCGAGCGAGACGCTGTCGTATCCGGTCAGATACAGCAGCGCGTACAGCAGCATCGAGCCATGGCCAGCGGACAGCACGAACCGGTCGCGGTCCGACCAGTTCGGGGCTTTCGGATCAAATTTCAGGTAGCGCGTGAACAGCACCGTGGCGATGTCGGCGGCGCCCATGGGCAGACCGGGGTGGCCGGAGTTCGCCTTGTCGACGGCGTCCATGGCAAGCGCGCGGATCGCGTTTGCGAGGCGGCGGTGTTCAACGGAATGGGTCATCTGGACGTCCGGTTGCGGCTGGATCTGGCTGGACGCGCCGCCTGCGGGAGACCGTACAGGACGCGCGCGGGCTAGATAGCACCTGCTGGACGCGAGTCAATGTAAGGGCTGGCCAATCACCCGCGACGCAGGCGCTCGCGCCTCATGGCGCTGGGACGCTTCATGGCGCAAAGACATGGCGAAATGCTGGCGGGGCCGCCCGCCTGGCCAAATCTTGCCTGGCCGGGAGGGTTTTGGCGCGCGGCGCGCGCATGCCTTTTGCATCCGCACCGGCTCAGGGGATATAAACGGGCGGCAGGCGAAGCAAAGCGCGGAGACCATGAATCTCAACGAGGCCCTGAAACGACTGGACGCGGCGCTGACGGCGCTGGAGGCGGCGGCGGCCCGCCGCGCCGAGGCGGACCGGCGCACCATCGACATTGAGACCGAACTGTCGCTGATGCAGGACGACAGGGCGCGGCTGGCCGTTGATCTGGACGGGGCCATGGCGCGGCTGGCCCGTCTGCAGGCCGCCGCCTCGGAGGTGGAGGAGCGGGTGGAGCGGGCGATCGGCGTGGTGACCGCGGTGCTGGCCGCCGATGAACACGGGGAGGCCTGACCATGGCGCAACTCAATGTTTCCATCGCCGGCAAGATCTATCGCATGGCCTGCGCCGACGGCGAGGAGGATCATCTCGCCGGGCTCGCCGCGGAATTCGACCGGCGCGTCAGCGACATGCAGCAGGCGTTTGGCCAGATCGGCGACCTGCGCCTGCATGTGATGGCGGCGCTGACCGTGCTTGACGAGTTGCAGGAGGTCCGCAAGCGGCTTTCCGAACATGATGCGGAAATGCGCGCCGTGCGCTCGGCGCTGGCGGGCGGCGACCAGCGGATCGCCGACGCGGAAGGCCAGGCGGCGGCGGCGCTGATCCGTGTCAGCGAGCGAATCGAAAGCCTGGCGCGGGATCTCAACCCCATGTCGGTTTCCGGCGGCGCCGTCGCCGCGACGCCGGCTTTCGCGGTGACGCCGCCTGGCGATTGAGGCCGGCGCCCCCGCCAGGCGTCCCCCCAGGCCATTGGACGCTGGGCCATGGCGTCGCAGCCGGCAGAATTGTGGGCGCCGGCGGGGCTGCGCTCTGGAAAAAACGCCGGGCGCGGCCTATTTTGCTGATGCGGGGCTGTGAGGCCCGACAGGAGCATTTCCCCGGGGCCTTAACGATCCCAAGGGAGCTGTACCTGCCCAGGTCCGTGGACCTGGGCATACGGCGCCCACCTACTTTGTAGGTTTCCCGGGATCGCACTCCATCGGCCATTGTGGCTCCGCACTTTCAATTCGCCCTTTCCGCGCAATTCGCCTTTTCCGCGCGGCCGTTCCAGCCGGCGGTGACCGCAGGCCCATGACCCAGCCGTCAGCAAATCCCGCGGCGCCCCAGGAGGCCGCCCTTACGTCGGCCACGCGCACGTCGGCCGCGAGCACGTCCGCCGACAGCACGCCCAAGGCCCTGCTGCGCGGGCGGGCGCGGGCGATCCGCGACGCCGTCGCCCCGGCTGAACGCGACGCGGCCTCGCGGGCCATCGCGGCGCGCTTCATGACCCATGTGGGTGATTTCCATATCGGCGGCGTCGTTTCCGCCTACTGGCCGATTCGCAGTGAAATCGATCCGCTGCCGCTGTTGCAGGCGCTGGCCGCCGCCGGTTTCGCCACCAGCCTGCCGGTTGTCGCCCATCCCACCCTGATTTTCCGGCTCTGGCGCCCGGGCGATCCGCTCGTTGACGCCGGCTTTGGCACGCGCGGCCCCGGCGCGGAAGCGCCGGAATGCTCGCCGTCGCTGGCGCTGGTTCCCTGCCTGGCGTTTGACCGGAGCGGCGGCCGGCTGGGCTATGGCGCCGGCCATTTCGACCGGGCGCTGGAGCGGCTGCGCGCCGCCGGTCCGGTCCAGGCGGTCGCCCTGGCCTTTGCCGCCCAGGAGGTCGCCAGCGCCTTCAGCGAGGCGCACGACCAGCCGCTGGACGCCATTGTCACCGAACGCGAGCTGATCCGGCCGTCGCGGGCCTGATCCCGCCCCGGCCGGTTCCGCCATGTGACGCGATCCACGGGGCGCCGCCGCCGCCGGCTTTCCTGAAGGGGCGCGCGTGTTATGGAATGAAGCACGGGAGCATGTTGCGCTTCCATGGTGCAGCGGTTTTGCGTCTGGCGTCGCCGCCGCGACTTCAGGCCAGACGCAACCGGATTGTGGAGGCGTCATGCGTTTGCTGTTTTTGGGCGATGTCTGCGGCCGGGCGGGCCGGCAGGTGGTGGCGGAGCGTCTGCCGGGGCTGCGCTCGCGCTGGTCGCTGGACTGCGTGGTGGTCAACGGCGAAAATTCCGCCGGCGGCTTTGGCATCACCGAGGCGATCTGTGACGGGCTGCTCGACGCGGGCGCCGACGTGGTGACCCTGGGCAACCACGCTTTCGACAACCGTGAGGCGCTGGTGTTCGCCGAGCGGCAGCCGCGCATGGTGCGCCCGGCCAATTTTCCGCCCGGAACGCCAGGGCGCGGCGCCACCATGATCGAGACCGGCTCCGGTCACCGGGTCATGGTGATGAATTTGATGGGCCGGATTTTCATGGAGGCGCTGGACGATCCGTTCGCGGCAGCGGAGCGGGAGCTGGCGTCCTGCCCGCTGGGCGAGGCCTGCGACGCCATCGTCATTGACTTCCACGCCGAGGCGACCAGCGAGAAACAGGCGTTTGGCTATTTCGTCGACGGTCGCGCCACCCTGGTGGTCGGCACCCACACCCACACGCCCACCGCCGATCATCGCATCCTGGCGGGCGGCACCGCCTATCTGTCGGACGCCGGCATGTGCGGCGACTATGACAGCGTCATCGGCATGCAGAAGGAAGAGCCTGTGCGTCGCTTCCTGCAAAAAACGCCCGGCAGCCGTTTCGAGCCGGCCGAGGGCGAGGCGACCCTGTGCGGCCTTGCCGTGGAAACCGATGACCGCACCGGCCTGGCGATCCGCGTCGCCCCGGTGCGGCTGGGACCGCATCTGGAAGAAGCAGTTCCGGCGTTCTGGGAGCGGTGACGCCAGAACAGACCGGGCCAGAAGGGCCCGGCTGGCTGGCGTATTGATTGCAGGCGAAGCGCACGTCGCTTCGCCTGAAGCTTTTCAGCGTCCGTCGCGATCGGGCGCGCGCGCCGCCTCGAACAGGAACCAGGTGCGGCGTTCGGCGGTGTCGATGAAGTTTTCCAGCAGGCTGGTGGTGGCGCAGTCGTCATGCTCGTCGGCCACCGCATGGGCCTTGCGCAGCGAGCGCGTCAGCGTCTTGTTGTCGTTGACCAGTTCGCGCAGCATGTCTTCAGGAGCGACATATTCGGCGTCGTTGTCCTTGATGGTGGACAGGCGGGCGATGTGGCCGATGGAGCGCAGGGTGGTTCCGCCGATCTTGCGGGCGCGCTCGGCCAGTTCGTCGGTGCTGGCGTAAATCTGCTCCGACTGCTCGTCGAGCATCAGGTGATAGTCGCGGAAATGCGCGCCACTCATGTGCCAGTGGAAATTCTTCGTTTTCAGGTAAAGCGCGAAAGTGTCGGCCAGCGCCACCTTCAGCGCGTCGCTGATGGCCAGCACGGCCTCCGGGGAAAAGTCCGACGGCGTATCGAGGCGGTTGGAGCCAGCGTCACGATCAGGCAGGGCGGGCTGGGCCCTGGCGGCGCCTCGGGCCGGGGCTTTGCTTCCTGCCCTGGAGCCGGACTTTGCTTCGGTGCGCGTGGTTGCGTTTCTGGCCATGACGCGTCCTTCTCCTTCTTCCTGTGATGGCGGCGCCCCGCATGTCCCGGGCGCCCACGCCGCGCGGACCGGGGGAGGCGCTTCCTCCACCAGCGCTGGCGCGATCAGGCTGACATACAAAAGAACCTGCGCCGCCAGTTGTTCCATGCTCCGGCGATCACATTCACGCGTTTCGCCTCGGCGCCTGCCGGCGCCGCAAGCGGCCGGTCGCGGCGTCGGATGCAGGATGGAGGCGGCATGACGCTTTTCATCAGGCGTCGCCTGGTCTTATAAGGGCGGCATCAGGCGCGCCGCTTCCGGCGACAGCGCCAATGCATGGTCGTGGGGTCGCCGCCGGGTTTGCGGCGACATGGCGCTCTCCAGGGGGCGGCGTCCGGTCAAGGGACCGGATTATCGCTCCACACCCTGACGTGACGCGTCATTCCTGACGCAGGCGGCGACCACGTCGCCGGAGAACGCACTGGCGTGAAAACGGCCGGACCGCCGGCCGGCGGTCCGCGCCCACGTTTGTTTTTGAGGACGTTTGGTCAGGCCTGGCGGCGCCCGCCGCGCCTGGCGATGATGCTGACAGATGGGCGCCGGCTGCGCCGGGCCCCGGAAGGGATGACGAGGTCACATGGCCGGACATTCGCAGTTCAAGAACATCATGCACCGCAAGGGCAAGGCGGATGCGGCGCGCTCCAAGCTGTTCTCCAAGCTGGCGCGTGAAATCACCGTTTCCGCCAAGCTCGGCATGCCGGATCCGGCGATGAACCCGCGCCTGCGCGCCGCGGTTCTGGCCGCCCGGGCCGAGAACATGCCCAAGGACAATATCGAGCGCGCCATCAAGAAGGCGCAGGGCGGCGATTCCGAAAACTATGAAGAGATCCGCTACGAGGGTTACGCCCCGGGCGGCGTCGCCGTCATTGTCGAGGCGCTGACCGACAACCGCAACCGCACCGCCTCCGACGTGCGCTCGATCTTCACCAAGGCTGGAGGCAGCCTGGCCGAAACCGGCGCCGTGTCGTTCATGTTCGATCGCGTTGGCGTCATCGAGTTCGACGCCAGGGTTGGCGACGCCGACGCGGTGCTCGAAGCCGCCATCGAGGCCGGCGCCGACGACGTGTCGTCCTCCGACGACGGCCACGAGATCATCACCTCGCAGGAGAGCCTGCATGAGGTGGCGAAGGCGCTGGAGGCGAGCTTCGGCGACGCCCGCAAGGCGGCGCTGACCTGGCGGCCGCAGAACACCGTCGCGGTGGACGACGAGGCCGGCGAGAAAATCCTCCGGCTCATTGACAACCTCGACGGCCATGACGACGTGCAGAACGTTTATGGCAATTTCGAACTGTCCGACGCGCTGATGGCGAAGATTTCCGGCGAGGACTGACCGGTTCGCCGGGCATCGCGGCGACATGGAAGGGCGGTCCGTTCAGGACCGCCCTTTTTTGCGGGCGTTGACTGGATGTTCATAGTTTGTTCGGTCTAAATACAGCATGACGTCCACACCGATTCGCATACTGGGCATTGACCCAGGCCTGCGCCGCACCGGCTGGGGCGTCATTGCCTCGGTCGGCACGCGGCTGAGCTTCGTCGCCTGTGGCTGCGTGCGCTCCACCGACAGCGCGGAACTGGCCCTGCGGCTGCGCGAACTGCACGATGGTCTTGCCGACGTGCTGGCGACGTGGGAGCCGGACGAGGTGGCGGTGGAGGAGACGTTCGTGAACAAGGATCCCCAGTCGACTCTCAAACTTGGCCAGGCCCGCGGCGTCGCCCTGCTGGCGCCGGCGCTGTATGGCGCGCCGGTGTCGGAATATTCGGCCAACAAGGTCAAGAAAACGGTGGTGGGCGTTGGCCACGCCGAGAAGCGGCAGGTCGAGGCCATGGTGCGGGTGCTGTTGCCGAAGGCGACGCCAGAGACCGCCGACGCCGCCGACGCGCTGGCGGTGGCGATCACCCACGCACAGCACCGGGGCGCGGCGCAGCGCGTCGCGCGCTTCGCCCTGCTGGCCGGGAGCGGGCGATGATCGGCAAGCTGAAGGGCATCGTCGACAGTTTCGGCGAGGATCACGTCATCCTCGACGTGCAGGGCGTCGGCTATGTGGCGCATTGTTCCGCCCGCACCTTGCAGACCATGCCGCGGGTCGGAGAGGCGGCGACCCTCTCCATTGAGACCCATGTGCGCGAGGACATGATCCGCCTCTATGGTTTCCGCTCCGATCAGGAGCGCGAGTGGTTCCGCCTGCTGCAGAACGTGCAGGGCGTCGGCGCCCGGGTGGCGCTCGGCGTGCTCTCGGTGCTGGAGCCGGCGGCGCTGACCACGGCGGTGGCCATGGGCGACAGGGCGGCGGTGGGTCGGGCCCCCGGCGTCGGGCCCAAGCTGGCGGCGCGCATCGTCGCGGAGCTGAAGGACAAGGCGCCGGTGTTTGGCCATGTGGACATGGGCGCGGCGCGCCTGGCGGGCAATGTGGCGGAGGGCGCCGCCCCCGGCGCGGCGGCGGACGCGGTTTCGGCGCTGGTCAATCTGGGTTATGCCCAGCCCCAGGCGGCGATCGCCGTGGCGGCGGCCATGCGCGAAGCCGGCGAGGACGCGGAGGCGCGCACGCTGATCCGCCTTGGCCTGAAGCAACTGGCGCAGGGCGCCTGACTGGCTTTATCCAGCAGGGGCGACGGGCTGTTTGACGCAACGCATTTTCCGGATGCAAGCGGAGGCGGTCCGCCCGGAAATGCGCAGGCCCGGTGGCGGCCGTGAAGTGGAAAAGCGATGAGTGGAACGGGCGGCAGGAGCGGCAGGGGCGCGCCACGCGGGCCAGGGGCTCCCAGGGGCAGGGGCGCGCCAGGTAAAGGCGCCGCGCGTGACGCCGACCTCCAGGACGCGCCAGACCGTCTTGTCTCGGCCGAGGCGCGCGATGAGGACGGCGAGGGCTCGATCCGGCCGCTGGCGCTGGAGGAGTTCATCGGCCAGGCCCAGGCCCGGGCCAATCTCGACGTGTTCATTCGCGCCGCCCGCGCCCGCAATGACGCGCTGGACCACGTGCTGTTCGTCGGCCCGCCGGGCCTTGGCAAGACCACGCTCGCCCAGATCGTCGCCCGCGAGCTGGGGGTCAATTTCCGCTCCACCTCCGGCCCGGTGATCGCCCGCGCCGGTGATCTGGCGGCGCAGCTGACCAATCTCGAAGAGCGCGACGTGCTGTTCATCGACGAGATCCACCGGCTCAACCCGGCGGTGGAGGAAATTCTCTATCCGGCGATGGAGGACTACCAGCTCGACCTGATCATTGGCGAGGGGCCGTCGGCGCGCTCGGTGAAGATCGACCTGCCAAAGTTCACCCTGGTCGGCGCCACGACGCGGCAGGGCCTGCTGACCACGCCGCTGCGCGACCGCTTCGGCATTCCGATCCGGTTGCAGTTCTACACGGTGGCGGAGCTGGAGCTGATCGTGAAGCGCGGCGCCCGGGTGATCGGCGTCGGCATGAGCGACGACGGCGCCAACGAGATCGCCCGCCGCGCCCGGGGCACGCCGCGCATCGCCGGGCGCTTGCTGCGGCGGGTGCGGGATTTCGCCGTGGTGGGCGGCGCGGACCAGGTGACGCGCGAAATCGCCGACCGGGCGCTCAGCCTGCTCGACGTCGACTCCATCGGCCTGGACCTGATGGATCGCAAGTATCTGCGGATGATCGCCCTGTCATTCGGCGGCGGACCGGTGGGCGTCGAGACCATCGCCGCCGCCCTGTCGGAGCCGCGCGACGCCATTGAGGAAATCATCGAGCCTTATCTGATCCAGCAGGGCTTCGTGCAGCGCACCCCGCGTGGTCGCCTGTTGACGCCGCATGCTTTCCGGCATCTGGGGCTTGCGGAGCCGGCCCCCGGCGCCGCCCAATACGCGCTGTTTCGTGACCAATCGGAAGAAGAGGCGTGAACCGATGAATTCGGCGGCGGAAAACAGCGGGCTGGAGCCGGCGAGCGGGGTGGTTGTTGATGGCCGGCACCTGCTGACGGTGCGGGTTTACTACGAGGACACCGATTTTTCCGGCATCGTCTATCACGCCAACTATCTCAGGTTCCTGGAGCGCGGCCGCACCGAATCACTGCGCGCCATCGGCGCCAACCAGTCGGTGATGCTGGCGGCGGGCGGCCTGTTCTTCGCCGTGCGCCGCATGACCATCGACTGGAAGCTGCCGGCGCTGATGGACGACGTGCTGACCATCGAAACCCGCACCCGCGAGATGCGCGGCGCCTCGATGATCATCGACCAGCGCATCCTGCGCGACGGGGTCGAGATCCTCACCGCCGAGGTGCGCGTCGCCGCCATCGTCGGCGGCAAGCCGGCGCGAATTCCGGATGAAATCCGCACGCTGCTTGGCGGCGATTGACGCCGCCGTATCCGGCCAGCCATGGCGCCGCTTGCCGGTGATATGCCGGGGCGGGCCCCGCCAGAAGATCAGAAAATTTGTCGCGGCGGCTGGCGGGCTCGCGCGGCCGTCCGTTGCGACGACCGCGCCGGCTTGCGGAAACGATGAAACGCGTTATGAGATTTCCCGGCAGACGCCGGAGACAGGCGGTCGGGGCGCGCCCTGACCGACGGTTCTCCAGAGCGTCGGTAAGGGAGAGAAATCGTGACGCGTTATTTGACCCGCGCGCTGGTCGCGGCGGCCCTGGCTTGTGCGCCGGCTTTCGCCATCGCCGCTGAAAAGAAATACGACCAGGGGGCCAGTGATACGGAAATCCGCCTCGGCCAGACCATGCCCTACAGCGGTCCCCTGTCCGCTCATGGCATCCAGGGCCGCACCGAGGTCGCCTATTTCCGCAAGCTCAATGAAGAGCAGGGCGGCATTAACGGCCGCAAGGTCAATCTGATCTCGCTGGACGATTCGTTCTCGCCGCCAAAGACGGTGGAGCAGACCCGCAAGCTCGTGGAGCAGGAGGGCGTGCTCGCCCTGTTCGGCTCCAGCGGCACCGCCGCCCAGTCGGCCGTGCAGAAATACCTCAACAGCAAGAAGATTCCGCAGCTGCTGGTCTCGACCGGCGCCAACAAGTGGAACCAGCCGAAGGCGTTCCCGTGGAGCACGCCGGCTTTCTTCCTCTATGGCACGGAAGGCGAGGTGTTCGGCCGCTACGTCGCCAAGACGAAGCCAGAGGGCAAGATCGCCATCCTTTACCAGAACGATGACTTCGGGAAGGACTATGTCGCCGGATTCAAGAAGGGCCTCGGCGACAAGGCGAAAAACATCATCAAGGAAGTGACCTACGAGCTGACCGATCCGACCATGGACAGTCAGGTGCTGGCGGCGAAGAATTCCGGCGCCGATGTGTTCTTCAACGTCAGCCTCGGCAAGGCGACGCCGCAGATCTTCAAGAAGGTGCACGAGCTGAACTGGCAGCCGATGCATCTGGTGGTCAGCCCGTCGACCGGTCGGGTTTTCCTTGAGGCCGCCGGTCTGGACACGGTGCAGGGAATCATCGGCGCCACCGCCTACAAGCAGATGACCAGCCCGCGCTGGGCCAACGACCCTGATGTCATCGCCTACAAGGCGTTCCTGGCGAAGTATCTGCCGAACGAGGACAAGACCAACGAGATCGGCTTCGTCACCTATTCCTTCGCCCACGTCATGGCGCATATCCTGCGCGAGGCCGGCGACAATCTGACCCGCGAGAACATCCTGCGGATCGCCACCAACCTGAAGAACGTGCACGGACCGGCGCTGCTGCCGGGCAGCACGTATAACACCACGCCGCAGGACTACGTGCCGTTCAAGCGGCTGGAGCTGCAGCAGTTCAAGGGCAACGACTGGGTCGTCCTGGAAGAGATGACCGCCGAATAAGTTGCATGCGCCGGCCTGCCGGCCGTTCCGCCGCGAAGCCTGCCCCCACGCCGGGGCAGGCTTTTTGCTGTTTCCGCCCCCAACAGGACCGCCCGTTCAGCCTGTCTTAACCATGTCCGGATTTGATGGCGCCAACATCGCCACAGCCGGCGCCCGGTTCCGCCCTGTCATGGCAACTCCCATATGTGGCCAAGCTTTCGACAGAATCCGGGGAGAGGACACAGGGTGGATAAAGCGCCGTGAAGCAACCGGCGCCGCAACCGGACAGGTCAGGCGCCCGCCACCGGAGCCGGCCGATGGAGGGCTCCACTGCTGGCGCGCCCCTGGCCGGACGGCCTTTTGCCTGTCTGGTTGATGTGACGCCTTTTCTTCTTCGCGGAATGCAGCGGCATCCCCGCGCGGAGCATGTTTCAGGCCGGAAGGAAGATTAATGAACCCCGTCGACGTAGCTCAGGTCGCCGCGCCGGTAACGGAAGTGTCGCTCTGGCACATGTTCTGGCAGGCTCACTTCGTGGTCAAGCTGGTGATGCTGGGGCTGGCCGGCGCATCGGTCTGGTGCTGGGCGATCATCATCGACAAGGCGCTGCTGTTCCGTCGCACCCGCGCGGACATGAACGCCTTCGAGGATAATTTCTGGTCTGGCCAGTCGCTTGAGGAGCTGTATCGCGCCGAAGCGCACGGGACGCCGACCGGCATGGCCGCGGTGTTCGTCGCCGCCATGCGCGAGTGGAAGCGTTCATTCGAGGGGGCCGGACGCTCCATCGCCTCGCTGCCGCAGCGCATCGACAAGGTGATGGACGTGTCGATCCAGCGCGAGATGGAGCGGCTGGAATCGCGGCTGCTGGTGCTCGCCACCATTGGCTCGTCGGCGCCGTTCATCGGCCTGTTCGGCACGGTATGGGGCATCATGACCTCGTTCCGCTCCATCGCCGCTTCCAAGAACACCTCGCTCGCCGTGGTGGCGCCGGGCATCGCCGAGGCGCTGTTCGCCACCGCCATCGGCCTGATCGCCGCCATTCCGGCGGTGATCGCCTACAATCGCTACCAGGCGGAGGCGGCGCGGGCGCAGACGCGCCTGGAGGGCTTCGCCGACGAGTTCTCATCCATCCTGTCGCGGCAGATCGACGAGCGGCACGCGGCCTGACCGCGACCGCCGGAAGGAGACAGGCATGGGTATGGGCATGGCTGGCGGAACGGGCGGCGCGCGGCGCCGGCGCGGGGCGCGCAAAAGCGCCGGGTTCGCCGACATCAACATGACGCCATTCATCGACGTGGTGCTGGTGCTGCTGATCGTCTTCATGGTCGCCGCGCCAATGATGGCGACCGGCGTGCCGCTGGATCTGCCGCAAAGCTCCGCCGCGCCGCTCAACATGGAGCAGAAGCCGGTAACGGTGTCGGTGGACGACCAGGGCCGCATCTACATTGAGGACCGGCAGCTGTCCGACGACACGCTGGTTCCGGCCCTGCGCGAGGCGGCGAAGGCTGGCCCGGAAGAGCGCATCTATCTGCGCGGCTCGAAAAAGGTGGATTACGGCCGCATCGCCCAGGTGATGGGGCTGATCACCGCCGGCGGTTTCAAGAAGGTCGCCCTCGTCACCGAGCCGGATCAGAAGGGCTGAGCGGACCGAAATGAAATTCCGTTGGTCCAGACAGGAACCAGGACTGCTGCTTTCGGCGCTCGGCCACGCCGGCCTGCTGGTCGCGGCGCTGATCGCGCTCGCCTCCGCGCCGCGTTTCGAGGAGCAGATGGAGGCGGTGCCTGTCGAGGTGATTACGGACAGCCAGTTGCGCGCCATGACGCGCGGCGAGAAGACCTCGAAGGAGGTTTCGGAAAAGCCGACGCTGCGCGCCGAGAAACAGGCGGAGGTGCGGGACGTGAAGCCGGATTCGGCCACGGACCGTCAGGACGCGCCCGCCCCGCCGTCGCGGCCGCGCGATCTGGCGCAGGCGCAGGAGAACACGCCGCCGCCCGCCGCCGCCGCGAAACCGGAACCCAGGCCGGAACCCAGGCCGGAACCGAAGCCCGAACCTAAACCGGAACCGAAGCCGGAGCCGGCGCCGCTGCCGCCGCAGCGTCCCGAGCCGACGCCCGAACCCAAACCAGAGCCGCAACCCGAGCCGAAACCTGAACCCCGGCCTGAACCAAAGCCTGAACCAAAGCCCAGGCCCGAACCGAAGCCTGAACCGAAGCCGAAACCCGAGCCAAAGCCACGGCCTGAACCGAAGCCGGAGGCGCCGGCGCGCCGTGATCTGGCGAAGCTGATCGAGGACAGCAAGCCGACGCCAAAGCCGGCCGGGAAGCCCGCGCAAAAACCGGCCGCCAAACCGGCGCCGGAGGGGGAGAGCTTCAACCCGACGGATATCCGCAAGCTGCTGGCCAGTCGCAACGCCAACCAGCGTTCCGCTTCCACCGGGCCGGAGCTGAACCAGCGTTCGACGGCGGGCACGCAAACCGGAACCGGGCCGAAGCTGTCGATGTCGCAGCGGGATGCGCTGGGGGCCATGCTGAAGGAGCAGCTGGCCAGATGCTGGTCGCCGCCGATGGGCTCCAACCCGGATCTGAAGCCGGATGTGCGCGTGGTGCTGGGACCGGACGGCGCGGTGATTGGCCAGCCGATGGTGGCGAACAGTTCGTCCGACCCGGGCTTCCGCGCCATGGCGGACAGCGCCGTGCGCGCCGTGCGCATGTGCGCGCCGTTCCGGGTGCCGCAGCAGTTCGCGCCATTTTACAATGACTGGCGCAATTTCAGGATCGTCTTCGACGCCCGGGAGTTTCTGGGATGAGATCTGGAGCAACGACGCCCGGCCGGAAGATTGCGCCCGACATGGTTTTGCCATCTGCGCCAGGCAAAACTTCGCTGGCATGGGAGCCGGCGTGGTTTATGGATCTGATGTTTTTGCATGCGGCGGTCACGCCCATGACGGAAATTCGGCTTCGTTGCGCCGGGCGGCAAGAATTGCCGCAAGAACTACACACGCCCGAAAATGACCACCTCAATGAACGCCGGAAGCACCATGGCCACTGATCATCTGTTTCACCGCGTCGCCAGGTCCGCAGGCCTCATCCTGCCGTCAGCCGGCGCCGGGGAGGGCCTTGTTGATCCTGGCCGGCGCGCCCTGCTCCGGGGCGGCGTCGCCGCCGGCGGCCTTGCGGCTGTGAGCGCCGTCACCACCTGGGCGCAGCCGGCGCGGGCTGAAATCTCCATCACCCTCGACAGGGCCAATTTCCAGCCGTTGCCTATCGCCATCGCCGATTTTGGCGGCGATCCGGACCTCGGCGCGCGCATTGCCGGCGTCGTCGCCGCCGACCTGAAGCGTTGCGGTTATTTCGCGCCGCTCGATCGCGGCGCCTTCCCGCCAGGGCCAATCGAGTTCGACGCGGTGCCGGCGTTCCAGGCCTGGCAGGCCATCAACGCCCAGGCGCTGGCCACCGGGCGCGTCAGCCGCGACGGCGGCCGGTTGCGCACGGCCTATCGCCTGTGGGACGTCAGCGCCGGCCAGCAGATGACCGGCCAGCAGTTCGTGACCGACGCCAACAACTGGCGCCGGGTCGGCCACATCATCGCCGACTCGATCCTGTCGCGGCTAACCGGCCTCAAGGGCATGTTCGACGCCCGCATCGTTTATGTGGACGAGAGCGGCCCGCGCGACCAGCGCCGCAAGCGCCTCGCCATCATGGACACCGACGGCGCCAACATGCGCTTCCTGACGCGCGGCGAGGAAAGCGTGGTGACGCCGCGCTTCGCGCCCAATTCGGCCGAAGTCACCTACATGTCCCAGGCGCGGGGTTCGCAGCCGCGCGTCCAGGTGCTGAACATCGACACCGGGCAGCGCCAGATGGTCGGCAATTTCCCCGACATGACCTCAAGCCCGCGCTTTTCGCCCAATGGCCAGAGCATCGTGCTGAGCCTGCAGCAGGGCGGCAACGCCAATATCTATCTGATGAACCTGGGCTCGCGCACCACCACGCGCCTGACCAGCGCCAGCGCCATCGACACCTCGCCGTCGTTCTCGCCGGACGGCGCCCGCATCGCCTTTGAGAGCGACCGCGGCGGCGGCCAGCAGATTTACGTGATGTCGGGCTCTGGCGGCGACGCCCAGCGCATTTCTTTCGGCGAGGGGCGCTACAGCCAGCCGGTGTGGTCGCCGCGCGGCGATTTCATCGCCTTCACCCGGCAGAAGGCGGGCATGTTCGCCATTGGCGTCATGAAGCCGGATGGCTCTGGCGAACGCATCCTGACGGAAGGCTTCCACAACGAGGGGCCGACCTGGGCGCCCAACGGCCAGTTTCTGATGTTCTTCCGCGACCCGGGCGGCGAGGGCGGCAGCAAGCTGTACATGACGGACATCACCGGCCGCGTGGAGGCGCCGATCCGCACCTCCGGCTTCGCGTCGGACCCGGGCTGGTCGCAGGTTCTTTCCGAAATGCGGTGAACCGCAGGCCGCGTGATCGACGATTAATCGGAATTTTACCACATCGCTGGCTTTTTGAGCGCTTGTATGACAGCGCGCGGCTGGCGCGGACATGTCGAGGCGAAAGCTTCCAGGAAGGATTGATGATGTCGGCAGCAGTTATCGGCAAGGCGGACAGGCGGATGGGCCGCCGCGCGGCGTTCGCGGTCGTGGCGATGGTTGCGGCGCTCTCCCTCGGCGCCTGCGCCAAGAACAACCAGGACGGCGTCAACGGCGGCGCTGGCGGGGCGGGCAGCCGTTACGGCATGGGCGGCGCCGGCACGCCGGGCAGCGCCCAGGACTTCGTGGTCAACGTGGGCGACCGTGTATTCTTTGAGGTCGACAGCACTTCGCTGACGCCGCAGGCCGTCGCCACCCTCGATCGCCAGGCAGCCTGGCTGGCGCGCTATCCGCATTACACCTTTGTCGTCGAGGGTCACGCCGACGAGCGCGGCACGCGCGAATACAACTACTCGCTTGGCGCCCGCCGCGCCCAGTCGGTGCGGGACTATCTGGCGTCGCGCGGCGTTGCTTCCTCGCGCATGCGCACCATCTCCTACGGCAAGGAACGCCCCGTCGCGGTCTGCAACGACATCTCGTGCTGGTCGCAGAACCGCCGCAGCGTGATCGTGCTGGACGGCGCCGGCTCCTGAGCGGCGTAAACCGCGCCGCTGCTTCTTTCGGGAAGGGGCGGCGGCGGCGCTGCATCCAGGTCGCCATTCCTTTCCGCAGGACAGCGAAACGACAGGCCGACATGACGTTGCAATTGCCAAAGTTAGCCGCTTTTTCACGGGTAACCGCGCTCTTCGGCGGGCTTGCCCTGGCGGCGGGGCTCGCCGTGCTGCCCGCGCCGGCGGCGCGGGCCCAGGACGCCGCCGACATTGTGGTGCGCATGGGCCAGCTGGAGGAGCAGGTGCGGACCATGTCGGGCCGCATCGAGCAGCTCCAGTTTGAAAACCGCCGGCTCAACGAACAGCTGCGCAAGTTCCAGCAGGACGTGGAGTTCCGTCTGCAGGAAAAATCTGGCGGCGGCGGCGCTTCGCCCGCGCCGTCGACATCGCCAGGACGTGAGCGGCGCGGCGACGCCGGCGCCGGCGTCTCCCCCGGCGGCTCGTCGCAGGTCGCCGGCCAGACCGGGGCGGCAGGCGCCGGCGGCGACGCTTTCGAGAATGCCCGCGGCCAGTTCCAGCAGCGCCAGTATGCGGCGGCGGAAATGGGCTTCCGCCAGTTCCTGCAGGCCAACCCCCGCGACCGGCGCGCGCCGGAGGCCATCTACTGGCTGGGCGAAAGTTATTTCCAGCGCCAGCAGTACAGCGAGGCGGCCGAGCAGTTCCTGAAGATCTCGACCGAATACGCCAAATCGGCCCGTGGCCCGGATGCGCTGGTCAAGCTCGGCATGTCGCTGTCGCGGCTCAACGCCAAACAGGAAGCCTGCGCCACTTTGGCTGAGGTGCTGCGCAAATATCCCAATGCCTCGGTGGACGTGCGCTCGGCCGTGGAGCGCGAACGCCGCCGTACGAAATGCTGAGGCTTCGATGAGGCGCGCCGGTCCATCGGAGGAGGCAGGCTCCCCGCAGGAGGAGGAAATCCGGCGACAGGCCGCTGGCCCGGATGGCCGACGCGTCTCCGACGACGCCCCCGTAACCGCCGGCGAGGCGGATTTTTTGTTTTCCGGCCTTGCGACCGCCGCCGGTCTGCTGCTGGCGGTTTCCGGCGGCCCCGATTCCCTGGCGCTGCTGTATCTGGCGGCGCGCTGGCGGGCGGAGGGGCTGGCCCGCGGGGAGCAGCGTCCGCCGCTCGCCGTCGCCGTCGTTGATCACCGCCTGCGCCCTGAAGCGGCCGGTGAAGCCCGCATGGTGATGGCGCGGGCGCGGGCGGTGGGGGCGCCAGGCGAGATCCTGATCTGGGAGGGCGACAAGCCGGTGAGCGGCGTGCAGGAGGCGGCGCGGACCGCGCGCTATGCGCTGCTGTTGGCCGAGGCCCGGCGCAGGGGCGCCTCGCATGTGCTGACGGCCCATCACGCCGACGATCTGGCGGAAACCGTTCTGATGCGCCTGTGCGCCGGCTCCGGCGTCGCTGGCCTCGCCGGCATCGCGCCCCTGGCGCAGCGGGAGGGCCTGTGGTTGGCGCGGCCCCTGCTATCCCTGCCAAAAAGCCGCCTGGTCGCAGTTTGCGCCGCCGCCGGGTGGGACTGGGCGGTCGATCCTGGCAACCGCGATCCACGCAAGGGGCGGGGCAGGCTGCGCCGCCTCGCCGGCGAACTGGCGGCGCTCGGGCTCAGCCGGGAGCGGCTGTTGCGCCTCGCCGCCCGCGCCGCCCGCGCTGACGCAGCGCTGGAGCATATGGTGGACCGCGCCCTGGCCGACGCCGGCGCGCTGGGTAGCGCTGGGGGCTTCAGCGTCGACATGCGCCGGCTGGGGGAACAACCGGCCGAGATCGCGGTGCGGGGGCTGGGGCGGCTGATGAGCGGCGCGCGCGGCGCCGGTGATGCGCCGCTGCGTCTGGAGCGTCTGGAGCGGGCGACGGAGCGGCTGGTCGCCGCCGCCGGCGCCGGCCGCCCTGAAACGCTGACATTGGGCGGACTGGCGTTGCGGCTTGATCGCCATGGCGTCTGCCGCGGCGCGGCGGAGCCACCCCGGAAACAACGCGCCGGCGCCTGATGGTCACCGCCTGGAATTCCGCGCGGCGATCACCCGCCCGGGCTGGCCGCCAGGTTGTCAGAGCGGTCGCCGGCCTGCGGCATAACCGCCGCGCCTGCCCCAAACAGGGCGCTTTTCGCAGGTAGAAGGCGCGCAGCCTCCATTCAGCCTCCGCTTCCCGCGGGCTCCGTTGATGGCGCGACCTTGGCAACAGGTCGCTTCAAGCCTAAATATGGGGCTGGTTGAGATCCTTATGGCGCGCGGCAGCCCGCTGGACCAGGACATATAATTCAAGATGAACCCCAATTTCAGGAACTTCGCCCTCTGGGTCATCATTTTTCTGCTGGTGCTGGCGCTGGTTTCCCTGTTCCAGAGCCCCGGCCAGCGCGGCGGTTCGTCTGATATTCCTTACTCGCAACTGCTGCAGGACGCCGATAATGGCCGCGTCACCAGCGTGTTGATCTCCGGGCAGGAAATCACCGGCGCCTACACGGACGGGCGCACGTTCAAGACGTATGCGCCGTTCGATCCCGGCCTCGTCACCAAGTTGCAGCAGAAGAACGTGACGATTTCCGCGCGTCCGCCGCAGTCGGACACGCCGTGGTTCATCGCGTTGCTGATCAACTGGCTGCCGATCCTCGTCTTCATTGGCGCGTGGATATTCCTGTCGCGCCAGATGCAGAGCGGGGCGGGGCGCGCCATGGGCTTCGGCAAGTCCAAGGCCAAGTTGCTGACGGAGGCGCATGGCCGCGTCACCTTCGAGGACGTGGCCGGCGTCGAGGAGGCCAAGGACGATTTGCAGGAGATCGTGGAATTCCTGCGCGATCCGCAGAAGTTCCAGCGCCTCGGCGGCCGTATTCCGCGCGGCGTGCTCCTGGTCGGCCCGCCCGGCACCGGCAAGACGCTGATCGCCCGCGCCGTCGCCGGCGAGGCCAATGTGCCGTTTTTCACCATCTCCGGCTCGGACTTCGTTGAAATGTTCGTGGGCGTCGGCGCCAGCCGGGTGCGCGACATGTTCGAACAGGCCAAGAAGAACTCGCCGTGCATCATCTTCATCGACGAGATCGACGCGGTCGGCCGCCATCGCGGCGCCGGGCTTGGCGGCGGCAATGACGAGCGCGAGCAGACCCTGAACCAGCTGCTGGTGGAGATGGACGGTTTTGAGGCCAACGAAGGCGTCATCATCATCGCCGCCACCAACCGTCCCGACGTGCTGGATCCGGCGCTGCTGCGCCCTGGCCGCTTCGACCGCCAGATCGTCGTGCCGAACCCGGATGTGGTTGGCCGCGAGCGCATCCTGCGCGTGCACGTGCGCAAGGTGCCGCTGGCGCCGGACGTGGACCTGCGCACCATGGCGCGGGGCACCCCGGGTTTTTCCGGCGCCGATCTGATGAATCTGGTCAATGAGGCGGCGCTGCTGGCGGCGCGGCGCGGCAAGCGCATTGTCACCATGCAGGAGTTCGAGGACGCCAAGGACAAGGTGATGATGGGCGCCGAGCGTCGCACCCTGGTGATGACCGAGGACGAAAAACGCCTGACCGCCTATCACGAGGCCGGCCACGCCATCGTCGCCCTCAACGTCCCCGCCACCGACCCGGTGCACAAGGCCACCATCATTCCGCGCGGCCGGGCGCTGGGCATGGTGATGCAGCTGCCGGAGCGCGACAAGCTCTCCATGAGCTACGAGCAGATGACCTCGCGCCTCGCCATCATGATGGGCGGTCGCGTCGCCGAGGAGCTGATCTTCGGCCCGGCCAAGGTTACCTCTGGCGCCGCGTCCGACATCCAGCAGGCGACCAAGCTGGCGCGGGCCATGGTCACCCAGTGGGGCTTCTCGGACGAGCTCGGCGCCGTGATGTACGGCGACGAGGGCGGCGAGGTGTTTCTCGGTTACTCCATGGGCAAGCAGCAGACCCTGTCCGAGGCGACGGCGCAGAAGATCGACGCGGAAATCCGCCGCCTGGTGGAGGAAGGTCTGTCCGAAGCCCGCCGCATCCTCACCGAGCGTCACGACGATCTGGAGGCGCTGGCCCGCGGGCTGCTGGAGTATGAGACCCTGTCGGGCGAGGAAATTCGCGGCCTGCTGGGCGGCAGGCCGCCGGTGCGCGACGCGGGCAACGAGCCGCCGCCCAGCCGCGGCGCCCTGGTGCCGTCCGCTGGCCGGCATACGCCGCGCGGCGGCTCCGACGCTGGCCTGGAGCCACAGCCTCAGGCCTGACGTCCCCAGGATCCGGCGGAAGAACATCTGACCGCCCTATCTGCAAGCATCGCCCCGGCCCCCCTGGACCGGGGCGATTTTCGTCAACCAGAAGTTGCTCCTGGTAGCGTTACCGGCCGCCGGCCGGGCGGCGGTGGCCGGTAACATCATGTTATGAATAGTGAATACCTAAAGCCCTTCCGTTGCTTGACGCAACAGGCGTTCACGGCGCACATGGAATAGTTGGGGCGGCGGATGATTTGGGACGGGACCCGGGCTCGCCCCGGGCTCCTGTTTTCGCAAGAGGGCTTCCGCAAGAGGGGCTGCCGCATGGGGAGCGTCCGCGTCCGGGAGCTTCTGGCGCGGGCGAAGCGCCCGCCGGAACAGTTTGGTCGCAGTGACGTGAAGCATCATCGCTTTTTCCGGAAACTGCCTGAGGCACAGGACATATGACAAGAAGCTACTTCGGCACGGATGGTATTCGCGGTCGCGCCAACACCGTCATCACGCCAGAGCTGGCGTTGAAGGTCGGGCAGGCCGCGGGTCTGGTGTTCCGCCGCGGCGATCACCGCAACAGGGTGATCATTGGCAAGGACACCCGGCTGTCGGGCTACATGATCGAAACCGCGATGATCGCCGGTTTCACCTCCGTCGGCATCGACGTCCTGCAACTGGGGCCGATGCCGACGCCGGCCGTGGCCATGCTGACGCGCTCCATGCGCTGCGACATGGGCGTGATGATCTCGGCCTCGCACAATCCTTACGAAGACAACGGCATCAAGCTGTTCGGGCCGGACGGCTACAAGCTGTCCGACGAGGTCGAGCGGCAGATTGAGGAACTGATCGACGGCGATCTGGCGCTGCGTCTGGCCAGCGCCTCCGATCTTGGCCGGGCGAAGCGCATTGACAGCGTTCATGCCCGTTACGTCGAATTCGCCAAGCGCACCTTGCCGCGCGACGTGGATTTCGACGGCATGCGCGTGGTGGTCGACTGCGCCAACGGCGCCGGTTATCGGGTGGCGCCGGAAGCACTGTGGGAGCTGGGCGCGGAGGTTATCTCTCTCGGCGTCGAGCCAGACGGCACCAATATCAACCGGGATGTGGGCTCCACCTCGCCGGAAGCGCTGATCCGCAAGGTGCACGAGGTGCGGGCTGACGTGGGCATCGCCCTCGACGGCGATGCTGACCGGGTGATCATTGTCGACGAGAAGGGCCAGGTGGTCGACGGCGATCAGCTGATGGCGGTGATCGGCCGCAGCTGGCAGGAGGCCGAACTGCTGAGCAAGCCGGCGATCGTCGCCACCATCATGTCCAATCTCGGCCTGGAAAAGTATCTTTCTGGCATTGGCCTTGGCCTGGAGCGCACGGCGGTCGGCGACCGCTATGTGCTCGAGCATATGCGTCGCAATGGCTACAATGTCGGCGGCGAGCAGTCGGGCCACATCATCCTGTCGGATTACGCCACCACCGGCGACGGCCTGCTGTCGGCGTTGCAGATCCTTTCCGTGGTTCAGCGGGCCGGCCGGCCGGTCAGCGAGGTCTGCCGGGCGTTCGAGCCGTTCCCCCAGGTGCTGAAGAACTACCGGTATGCGCGCGGCGCGGCTCCTTCCGCCGAGAGCGTTGACGCCATCGTCGACGCGGCGCGCGACCGGCTCGGCAAGAATGGCCGCCTGGTGGTGCGCCCCTCGGGCACCGAGCCGGTGATCCGCGTGATGGGCGAGGGCGACAATCTGGATGTGGTCACCCAGGTTGTGGACGACGTCATCGCCGAGATCGGCAAGATCGGCCGGGCGGCGGCCTGACGTTTTCGATGTCCGGGACAGGTTTGACGCAGGCGATCCGCACGGGTCGCCTGCGTTGTTTTTTTCAACCATATGGCCTGACAGATTTTCCAGACGCGAGGCGGCGTCCCCCTTGCCGGCACGTTGTCCTGGCGCGCCTGCGACCTTGCCGGGCGCGCCCGCGGTCTGCCCGGCGGCCGGACGGTCCTGTGGCCAAAATTCATTAACCATCTTCGTTAAGGTTAAGCGCGCGTTAACGGTTGGCTGCGAATTTGGCGCCAGGGCAGGGACGGCCGCGCAGCGAATCGCGGCGGCGCCTCGCCCACATCGAACTGGAATGTCGCGCCCGCGCGGCGCCGGAAGCTGGCTCCCGGCAGGCGCAACATTCTCCGGCACGTCCGCAGCCCGTGACGATGCGCGACGCGACAGGAATGCCTGACCATGCTCACTTCGGCGCTCACCCTGGGGTTCAACTGGCGGGCTTCGCGCCGCGCGCGCAGCCTGGCTTTTGGCCTCGCCGCCGGGTGCCTCGTCAGCGCGGCGCCGGCGGTTGCGGCGGACCTGCTGCCGGAGCTGCCGTCGATCGAGCCTGAGAAGCCGCTGGCCGCTGGCGGCGGCTGGTATCTGCGCGGCGACGTGGGCGTGGGGCTGGGCCTGCGCGGCGCCCGCAACGCGATTCCGCTGGCCTACGCCGCGCCCGGCGGCGTGACGCCGGTTGACGCGGCCATCGCCCGCGCCCGCATCGACCATGGCTGGTCGGCCGGCGGCGGCGTCGGCTACCGCGTCGGGCCTTCCCTCCGCGTTGATGTGACGGCCACGGCCCTGTCCGGCGTGCGGCTGCACGGCGTCGGCGTTGACAGCGCCTTTGCTGCCGGCGCCAGCCAGTCGGTGGGCTATTACAGCGCCGGAACCCGCTCGAACGTCGCCCTGGCCAACGTCTATTGGGACATCCTGAACTGGAACGGCCTGACGCCTTACGTTGGTGCGGGCGCGGGCGTGGCCTGGAACCGCGTCTACAGGGTCGGCCGCTTCGAGCAGGCGCAGCCGCTGGCCCCGGCGACGGAGATGCTCACCGCCCGCGACGGCTCGCACGCCAGCGCCGCCTTCGCGCTCTACGCGGGCGTTGCCTATGAGATCGCGCCGGGCGTCTCTGCCGATCTCGGCTACCGCTACATGCGGCTCGGCAACGCCAACAGCGGCCGCGCCGTCTGCGATGACGGCTTCGCCTGCGTCGCCGCGACGCCGCTACGCGTCAAGACGCTGGAGAGCCATGAGGTCACCCTTGGCGTGCGTTGGGAGCTGGGGGCGCTGTAACGTTGGCGCCCCGCGCGAAAAGCGGGATACGTTCACGGGAGCGGCGCGTCGTCAGCTTCTGACCGCGCTTCCGCCGGCGCCACGCCGGAAGTTTCGCGTCCTGTTCCTTCGCGTTTTGGTCCTTCGGCGTTTTGGCCCTTCGGCCTTCTGAAACCGCGATCTCATGGCGTGACGCCGCGTCGCAGCGGTCGCGCCCGTTGTAGCGCGAAAAACCAAATGGCAGTGCGCGAAAGATCAAATGGCAGCAAAGTGCGTTTTGAACCGCTGCTAAAGCGGCGTTGAAATCAGCACCTCGCTCACCCGCTTTGAGCCCCGGCCGCCGCCGGCCGTGTAGGAGAGCTCCACCGTCTCCACGGCCGCCCAGGCGAACAGCTCCCGCACCTCTGGCACGTCGTTGAGCGACAACAGGAAGCGCCCCTTGATGCCCTGGAGGACAGCGCTGAGCTTGCTGAACTGCTCCCGGCCGAACAGGTCCCGACCGTAGTAGTGCTCTGTGCCCCAATATGGCGGGTCCACATAAAACAATGTGTCCGGCCGGTCCCAGCGCGTGATGAACGCCTGCCATGGCAGGCACTCGATCCAGACGCCGGCGAGGCGCTCATGCACCGCCTCCAGCAGCGGCTCCAACCTGCGGATGTCGAAGCGCGCCGGCCCATAGGGATCGATGCCAAAGGTCCGGCCCGCCACCTTGCCGCCGAAGGACAGGCGCTGCAGGTAGAGGAACCGGGCGGAGCGCTCCAGATCGGTTAACGTATCCGGATCCTGATCACGAAGCCTCTCCCATTCGGTGCGGCTGGACAGCTGCCAGCGCAGCATGTCGAGAAAGGCCTGGTAGTGGCGCTGTAGAATGCGGAACAGCGTAGCCACATCGCGCGATGCGTCGTTGATGGCCTCGACCCTGGGCCGAAGGTCCCGGCGCAGGAACACGCCGCCCATGCCAACGAATGGCTCGGCGTAGCGGGCATGCTCGATCCCCGAAATCCGCTCAATGATCGTCCGGGCCAGCTGCCGCTTGCCGCCGATATAGCCCGCAACAGGGCTGATGGGACGCACTGCATCCATGGATTATTAACCCGCATCGGGTCACTTGCCCGTGCGGCCGCAAGGCCGTCGTGGCAGGCGACGATAACCCCTCATTTCGTAGGGCGGTCCGCGACGCCAATCTCAGGCCGCCGGAGCCTTGGGCTCCCCTGTCACGTCACCACGTCAGAACGGACCATAAGGGCTCGATGCGCCCGACGACCCGCTGTCCTGCTGCTGGCTTGCTCCCTTCTTTTTTGCCTTCTGCGGCTGTTTGTTTTTCTCCGACGATCCGTCCTCCTTGGCCTTGATCTCGATCTTGGTCCGGAAGCCGTTGTCGTCGAAGGTGTGCTCGACGGCCTCGGCCCGCCAGTTGCCTGCCACGCCGGTGCGGAAGCTGGAGCCCGCAGTCACATCAGCTTCGGCCTGCGCGTCCGGCCGGCCGAGCGCCAGCTCGAAATGTCCATCGCCTGTGTTTCGGGTCAGTCGCCGCGCCTCGGCCAGCGCGCCCTTTTCGGCCTGTTCCTTGCTGGGGAAGGGATCGCGAATCGTGAACTCTGGCCCCTCCATTCCGGTGTTGGCGGAGGTTATCTGGCGCTTGCCGGTGTCCTGGTCGATGTAGGCGCCCCGCACCTTGCCGTATTGCGGCCGACCCTTCGGCTCGATCCGCCACCGGTTGCAATCGCTTTTCTCGATCTGGATCGGAGGAAGGTTTTTGCCGGACGCGGCCTTCGCTTCGCCGCGCGGGGCCATCACCAGCTTGTCGCCCATCGGCTTGACCACGGCGCCGTACTGATCGGCCAGGGTAGTCAGGAAATCGATCTCCGACGCATCAACGCGCGCCCGGTATGGCACCTTGATATTGCGCAGCTGCTCGGAAACGCGGGCCTGCATGCCATTACGCTGGGCGATCGCGTCGACAATATCGCCGACCGTCTTGCCCTCGAAGGCCTCGCGGCCCTTGCCTTTGAGCTTGCGCTTGAGATCCGCGGCTGAAGCCTGCAGCACAATGATCTCCGGCTCGTCGGCGCCACCCTGGATGGAGATGGTCTGGAGCTCATAGGAGCCCATCAACGTGAGGCCGGTCTCTTTAAAGCCGCCCCACACCTCGATCAGCGCTTTCTCGCGTGGCAACTCGATCGCGTTGTCCGCATCATCGAGCGTGATGGTCAGAGAATCGGATTTCTGGCCGGCCTCGTCCCTGATCTTGAGGTCAATCAGACGGCCGTAGAAGCCGCCTGCGACCTCCTTGCCGTCGACGGTCACCTTGAGGATGGGCGTGAAACCACGCTGGTTGAGATCGAAAGCCCAGGCCATCAGTCCCATAGCCTCACGACCGGTCGCACCTGCTGCTCGACCGCGCCCACGTCCGGAATGTCGATCTCCGTCCCCAGCGGCAAGACCAGGGGCAGGTCAGCAAGGCCGCGATTGGAATCCAGCACCATCTCGACAATGCCGGTCATATCGTCTGGCCGGCTGAGCGCCTCCCAGATCGCCAGATCGAGCGCCATGCCATCCCTCTCGATCCGAATACGCATCAGAACAGGCCTCCTGGCATCTCATCGCCGAAGGCCCCGAGCTTGACGTCGAACGAGACGACGCGGCCGATGCCGGTGACGTCGATCCATTTATGGTCTGCGCCGACCTCCAGAATCACCACGGTCCCGAACACACTGGCTGCGAAGTCGCCGGCGGCGCGGCCGAGCAACTGCACGGGCTGGCCAGCGGCCTGGGTGCGCTTGAGCGCCAGATAGTCGTCGTGACCGCCCCACTCATGGTGGAAATAGAGGCCCTCGACCTCAAACTCGTGCTCGCCCATGCCGGTGAACTGACGGACCGGTCCCTTGCCGAAGCGGTTGGCGGCGGGCCAGTTGGCCACGGTGCGCTCACGAATCCTCTGCAGGGACAGCGGCAGGCTGGCGAAGACATGCGGGCCGATAGCAAGGATCGGAACCATCATTCCACCCCATCGTGCAGCGCGCCACCGATCCGGCCAGCTCCGCCGCCGGCCGCGGCGCCCCGAACCTGGGCGGCAATGCCGGCTGCGGCTGCTATAGCCTGCGCCCCACCGCTACGGATCCCAGCAGCCAGGCTGGCCATGATCTGGATGCCCGCGTTGCTGAGGTCGACGCCCGCGAAGGCGCCCTGCAGCTCGCCGCCAACGGCCGAGGCGGCGCCCGTGGCGGCCGCTCCACCGCTGCGGATCCCGGCGCCAAGCTTTTCCATCATCGTCATTCCGGCTGGGCCAAGATCGACGTCCAGATCTGACCGCAGGGCGCTGGCCCAATTGGCGCCGGAACCAGCAACTCCCTTGCCGCGAACGGATCTGGAGCCGGTCGAGGCAAGCCCACCACCGTTAAGTCCGAACGCCGTCAGACCGGACGAGCCAATGGCGCCGTCGCCGCCCTCGCCAACAGGAGCGCCCCACGCGCCTCCAAAACCCCAGCGCTGCACCGCAGCGAGCTGGGGAGCCAAATGCCGGCGAAGCTGATGTTCCGATGCCGCGATCTTGCGGCGCGTGTCCGTAGCGTCGGCCGCAAAGCCAGAAGCGTCCTCGGGCCGCTCCGCCGTCTCCGCAAGCCGCCCTTGCCGGGCAAGCCGCTCCCGCAGTCGCCTTTGCTCATCTTGGAGGCTCACCACGCGCGGATCGTCAGCGATGGTGGTTGGCTCGGCCTCAAGTGCGCCCATGCGACCGCGCTGGCCGCGCAGCATAGCCAGCCGGTCGCGTTGCGCACGATACATCGGGCTCGATCCGGTCGGATCACCAAGCGCCAGAGATCTGGCGACGCCCTCAATCTCCTTGTCCAGCTTGAGGCGGCCGAGGTTGCGCGCCCGCAGGCGCACCAGGTCGATTTTGCTGTTGTCGCCGAGATCGGCTGCAATTGCCTGCTCGCGTTTGCGGGCTTCGGCCCCAATCTGTCGCTGGACACGCTCTGAAGCTGCCTGACCAACCTGGTTGGCTCCGCTCTCGTCGTCCGCCATCGCCGCCCTTTGCGCGGGCGTCAGAGCCTGCCCTTCCGCTTGGCGTTTGGCGGCATCATCAAGCAGGGCGCCGCGTTTCATGATGGCGTCGAGCTTGTCCATAGCCTCGACGACCTTGTTCACGCCCGCATTGATCCCGGGGAGCATCCACCGCCCGAGATTGTCGCCAATTTTGCTGGTCAGCGCCTCAAGCCGTTTCAGGTGGTTATCTGTGGTCTCCAACTCGATGTTGAGCGATTTGCCCATCGAGCCCTGCCATTTGGATCTGTCGCCGAGAATCCCAAGATACTTTTGGATTTCAGGCATGGCCTGCACCATGCGTGCAAATTCGTCCCACCATCCTTGGCCGAAGATGAGCGTTGCCGCCCCAGCCTGATCCTTCGCTGCCTGAAAACGGGCGATGAAGTCGTGCAGCGTCTTCTTCGCGTCCTTTTTCATGCCTTGCTCGACCTGATCACCTGTGAGTCCGAGAAGTTTGAAACCCTCTTCCATGGCGTCCGTGCCGGCGGTGTTGGCGACACGCAGCTTGGACATCATCGCCGCATAGCCGCGCGCAGCGATCTCAGGCTGGATCCCCGCCGAGTTCATGCCGGCCAGGAAGGCCAGCGATGTGTCCATATCCAGACCAGAAATCTCACCGGATGCGCCCGCTCGCTGGTACATTTCGACGAGGTCGCTCTCCTTGGAGGCACCGGCGTCCGCGATCGCGTTGACCTTGTCCCCGAACTCTTCGAGTTGGGTCATCGTCAGGTTCTGCCCGGCGCGAATTTTGGCCATCGTGTTGCCGGTATCGCCGGCGGTCATGTCCCAGGCGACGGAGGCCTTGGTGTTGAGCTCAATCGCCTTGGACAGGTCCTCATAGGCAACGCCGGCCGCGCCGAGCTCGGCGACCAGGTTTGCGACTTCGGTCCGGCTCTTGCCAAACCGTATGGCGGCCTTGTTGATCCACTCCTCGATCTGCTCGAAGGAGCCGCCGTCAGGTAAATCGACCTTGCGTTTGACGTCAGCCATGGCCGCTTCAAACGAAATCGATTTGCCGACAGTATTGCGACTTACAGCCTTGACGCCTTGCCACCCCATGTACGCGCCGAACATAGGCGCGAGACCGCGACCAGCTGCCATCAGCGCAGCGCCGGAGGCCCCCTCCGGCGCCATCGCTGAAGCGCTGGATGCTGGCGCGCGCTGACGCCCGCGCGCGCCGGTGGCCGTCCCGCCAGAGGACAGGACGGCGCGGCGAGCCTGTTTCCGGTCAAGCCGTTCCATGATCTGTCGGCCGTGCGTGCGGAGCCGAGCCTCGCGGGCAAAGCTCGCACCGGGCGTCGCGCGCAGCTCGGTATTCAGGCGTTTGGCCGTTCGGCGCGCATGTTCCAGCTGGCGGGTGGTTTTTGCGACACCGCTATCGCGGCCAATCTGACGTTCGCGATGGCCAGCAATCGCCAGTTCCTTTGCCGCCTTGCGGGCGGCAGGCGTGAGCCGCTCCAGATCTTTGCGGAGCTTGTCAGGGCCTGCGCCGGCGCTGCCTTTCAGCGCCTTGGCGGCGTCCTTGACGCCTTTCAGGTCTTTTCGAGCCTTGTCCGCGCCCTTGCCGGTGTTGGCAATCAGGTCGAGGATCATTTTGACGCGCATGTTGCTCACGGCAGATCCTCAAGCACGATGGCGGCCTGTTCGTGCCGGCGCACGATCTCGTTGATCGACCAGCCCAGCACCACGTCGAGCGGCCGGCCGAACGCCTTGGCAACTTCGCTGGCGAGGCGGGGGATCGCCCGCAGGCCGCGCTTCAGAGGACGGCGGGCACCGGCGCCTGATCCGGGTCGGTATCCCAGTCGGTTCCATCGGCGGCGAGCAGAGACGAAGGTAAAAAAGGGCGGAGCCGCGTGCTCACCTCCTCGGCGTCATCAGCCGACAGCGCCTCCAGCACCGCCGGATGAACGCCGGCGGCACGCGCCCTGGCGCGCTGGGGCAAGGTGGCGTCGTCGCCATCCTCCATGATGAGTGTGACCACGTCCTCGCCGGTCAGGCGACGGATCGAAATCCGGTCGAGCAGCTTGCCGTCGACCATGAGCGGGTGCGCCAGCGGCACAACCGCGCCCCACTGCGCCGGGTTGGCCGGCCTGATCTCCGGCGCATCCGGATAGCCCTGCGGTGCGGCCGCCTCGCGACGGACCACGCCCAGCTGGTCGGGCGCGCCATCGTATGGCCTGACCGGGGTCATGTCGGGATCGTTGCTCATCCGCTGATCCCCAGCATCTGGTTGATCCGCGAGCGCTGGCCGGCGGCGTCGAACCACCCGCCCTGTTCAATGTTGAACCGGAGGACCTCCCGATTGCCGATCTGGAGCACGTATTTACTCACCGAGTGGATCGTGTACTCGACGCCGGTCAGGCCGGAGCCGCTGTGGCTGGCCATATCGGCGTTGAGGCGCCCATACATGGTCGCGACCACCTGGCGCAGTCGGTCCGCTTCCGTAGTGGCGTACTCGTTGACCAACGCGCCGTAAGCCGTGAACTTCCGGCGCACGCCCATGGGCGTCACAAACAGGCCCATGACTTCCGGCTGCAGGCCCGCCAGGGTGTACGGCACTTCGATCTCGGCCCGGTTGGTGGGCACCTTGATCGCGCCATTGCCCGCCGCCGGCGTGAAGGTTTCGCCTTCTTCGCTGAGCCCGGCGACGAGCTTGATTTCCTGCAGCGACAGGTGGGTGTTCAGGGTCTGGCCGCTGTCACCCTCGGCATAGAGGTTGACGCCGCGCAGGACGAGAAATTCCAGCGCCATAAGGGGCTCCTGTCAGGCTGCGATGTACTGACGATCGAGGGCGGTGAGGATGCCGTCACGCACCACGGCGTAGTAGGCGACGTTGCGGCGCGCCCCGAACTGCAGGTCCTGCAGCGGGGCGGCCGGCTCGCGGTCGTATTCGATGCGGAGCACGCCGGACGCCATGGAGAGGTCGGTGTTGAGGTCCACCTCGAACCACGCCCGGAAACCAAGCAACATGCCCTTTGCGACGGCCTCGTCCCCGAACTGGTCGAGGCTCTGCATGATGGCCACGCCGAGCGGAACGCTGAGATTTTTGTCCAGCGCCCACTTGTCGAAGGCCTTGATCACCGCGTCGTCGATGTAGTCTTCGGTGCGGACCACATTGATGAAGCGCTGCAGCGGGTCGGCGGCGCAGGTCTCGTTGCCCCACAGGATGTTGCCGGCCCGCAGGGTGGCGATGTGCAGGTTGTTGAGGTACTGCGCCTCGCTGTCCGGTTCCCCGGTGAAATAGCTGATCGGCCGCGACGGACCCGTGATGCCGCCCATCGTCTGGTTCGACGGACTTTCGTGCGGCCCGCCCACTTCTTTGTCGCGGCGAACGAACAGCCCGGCAACCCGGCCGGAAGCTGGCTGAACGACGGTCCCGGACGAGGTGAAAATCTTCACGGCCGGGTGGAAAAGATAGGCGCGCGGGTCGTCAGCAAAGTCGGACGCATACTCTTCGGCGGCCTCTTTGCTCGCGGCCGGCGTGTTGAAGACCTTGATGGCGCGCAGCCGCCGGGCGATGCCGTCGAGCTCTGCGGCAACCGGATTCTTGGCGTCGGCGAGGCGCTGGCTGTCGTAGCCGGGGCAGATGAAAATGCCGCCTGACGTGGGGGAGGTCTTGAACGCGTGCACGCCGCTGTTGTCGGCGCCAGAGCCGACGATGTTGGCGATCGTGCCCTCAAGCTTCTCGGCCTCGGTTTGGCCGGCGCCTTCTGCGACCCGCACCAGTTCAACCTCCGCGACGACGCCCTGATCTTCGATGGCGTCGAACACCTCGGCGACATTGCCGCCCACGCCCAGCGCGGCGCGCATCTCGGTGTCGTTGGAAAACATGGTGATGCGGGTGTCGATCGGGAATTTGGCCTCATCGGCGGCCGGGGCAACGACAACGGCCCGCACGGTCGACCAGTCGCTGGCCGAGATCGGGCGCGGCTCTTCGCCAGCACGAAAGACGCGCGTCCCGTGGAAAGGCACTGTGGTCGGCATTGCTGATCCCGCTTGACTGTCTGCACTTGCCGACGACAATTGCGGGTGAGCCGAACGAAAAAGCCCCTGACGCGCGTCAGGGGCTTTGCTGTTTCAAGAAGCGTTGACGGGCTCTTAAAGCAGCGCCGCATCCCTGAAAAACTGATCTATATCGTCAGCCGTTGCCGGACGCGGATCGCCGCCTGGGACCGGCACTGGCTGCCCTGTCATCATGAGCACCAGAAGCGGGTCGGCCCGGCTGTAGGTGTTCTTCGCAAATGCTGCCCGGGCGAAACTCTGATCCGGCTCCGCCATGGCTCCCAGCATGTTTTCGACCATCGCCGGGGGCGTACCTGACTGCGCCATCGCAACCATGTCCTCCGGACCGATCAGCCCCATCTGGCACATACGCATGGCGCACTGCTGGCGAGAGATATCTGCGATAGCTGGTGGTGCAGGAGGCGGCGGGGGCGTGAAGGAGCCCGTGGCTGGATCGAAGGTGTGCCCGAGGAACCCGGCGTAGTTCGCAATGTCTTGGGTCGGGGAGACACCGGGGACCTCCACTTCGTAGACGCGCTGTCCAACGGGAGGCGAGAAGCCGTCAGGCCCGAAGCCGACACAGCGGACCACGCTATCGGCGTCCACGCTCAAGATCAGGGAGCCAACCGTCCTGGCTGGGATGCCGGCATACCAATCTTCCCCGTTCTCGTTTCGATGGAAGATGGCTCCCTTGGCGCTCATCTCTCTGTATAATTCCGACGCATCACTGCTTGGGATGTATTTTTCAAAAATTCCGATGTATTTTGTCATGTGCCGAAGTTCCACCAATTTCCGTTATTGTAGTACTGAAGCTGAGCGTATCGAAGGGTGTTAATCCCCCATACTCCGGGTAACATTTGTCCACTGACTAGAACAGCAACGACAAGCTGAGCGTTTCCTGCGACGCCTCCGTGCCATCCGGGGCCGCCGATACCCTGTTCAGCGTAGGACACGAAACGGCACTGGCTAACCCTCGCTCTGAGTTGCGCATTAAGGTCGCCGACTCCCCCGGAAGTGATGATGTTTCCGTCAGGGGTGAACGTATGCGTCCACTGACCGCTGTCGGTGTTAATCATCGTGAGCCGCCCGTTGCTTTCGAGCGAAATGTGTTTCCGGTAGGTTCCGGGGTAGAGCCATTCGTATCGCGGGTTCGTCCCGTAGGTCCTGTAGAGGCCTGAGGTTTCCACGTTGCCGCTAAAGGATGCGCCGGAGAGTTGGGCGTATCTTTCATCGTGATAGTGGACGCTGGGAGGGTACGAGCCGGGCTTGCCGGTGATCGTCCCCCAATCCTGAGTGTGATCGGTCGCGGCGGCGTCAATGGCTGTCCGTGCCGCCGCCGCATTGGCGGCCGTCATCAGCGCAATGCCCGTTGCCGTGGAAATCGCGGTGCGCAGCGCAGATGCCGTAATCGCGCCCGTGAGACCCGCCACAGACAGCACCGCATCCGTGGGCGTGAGCAGCTCAGTCCATGAGGCCAGCAGCGCCGGGTTGGCCCCCGAGCAGACGAAAGACCGGTTGAGGTCAGTCCGGACAGCGATGTCACCCTTCTGGACGGCCAGGCCCAGCATCGCCGCCTGCGACGCCACCACGTAGGTGTCGGTGATGGCGATCGACGGCAGGCGCGCCGGGTCGATCGTGCCGGCCTTGATGTCGTCGGCCGACACCACGCCGGGAACCCATTTGCTGCCGTTCCAGCGCAGGTACTGGCCGACCGTGATGATGCTGACGTCAACGTCCGACAGCGCGGCCAGGGCGTGGACGTGGTCGTACGCCGCCTTCTGGGCGAGTACGTCGGTCAGCCCGGTGATCTCAGAAATCTGGTGGGCGTGACCAAGGAGCGAGCGGTCGCCGATATCGTCGTTGGCGGTCTTGATCAGCTGGTCAAAGGCAGTGATCGCCTGCGCCAGGCGGATCACGTCCTCCGACAGCCAGTTTTCCGCATTCGGCAACGGAATGTCATAGTTGAGCGTGCGGTTGTCGACGACTGCAGCCATCTCAGACCCCTCAGATAGACGCGGCCCGCAGGCGGGCGACAGATGGACGTGCGGCGGGGCCGCCGGTGAGCGTCAGACGGATGCGGCCCTGCGCGGCGGTGTGGGCGGCGCGGCGATACAGGGCGTCGGACCAGCCCCCGCCCAGCACCTCGCCGCCATCAGGATCGAGCGGGGACCAGACGCCGGCGCCGTTGTCGACCTCGACGGTCAGGGACGAGCCAGCTGGCAATAGTGTGGACATGACGCCGCGCACCTGGACAGGGTTGCCCATCGCGAACAGACGGGAGACGTAGTCGCCAGATGCGCGGATGCGGCCGCCAATGATGGCGGTGCCGGGATACAGCACCGGCGAAATCCGTTCGTTTCCCGTGAGCACCGCCCGCAACTTGACGTGCTCAGTGACGTATTCTCGGGCTTCCCACGTCTGGCCGGGCGCGAGCGGGATAACGTCGCCGTTGGCGCGCACCAGCTCGTAGCGGCAACCGGCGTCGGCTGTCGGGATCTCGATCGCTCCACGCACCAGCAGATCCGACACCTGGTCGAGGTCACCCTCCCACAGATCAATTGTCCTGCTGGTCGCGGTGAACTTCGCCGCCAGCAGTTCGAACCACGGATCTGCATCCTGGTGCACTGTCCATGTCTGACGGTTGGCCGACGAGAACAGAACGCCGACGGTATACGGCTGGGAGGCGACGCGCTGCTGGGTCGCGGCGTCGACCTCGCCAAGACGGGCGATGGATATGGCGTGCTCGGAATCGGTCGTCAGCGCCACCCAGCAATACTCACGGCCTGCCGCCACAAATACTGGCGCGGCGAACCAGGCAGTGATGACGTCGCCCGGCGCAACGCCGATCATCGAGACGAGCGTATCCGCCAACACCACGTTGGTCGGCCAGCCGTTCTCAACGGTCGCCAATTGAATGCGGACCGGCTTGTTCGGATCCCCGACCGCATCGGCCTTGAGCCGGACGCCAACCAGGCAGCGCGCCTCAACAAGCGTGAAACTGCAGGCGAGCGGGTCGATCCCGAACGGGAACGGAGCGACCACAGGCTGCGTCACGTTGATGACCTCGGTGATGTTGTTGATCACCGTGGTGTTGTTGATGACGTTGATGACCGGGATCGGCGCAGCCTGCGCCACCAGGGTGACGCGACGCATCACCGTGGTGTCGATGATGCCTTCGCCGACATAGATTGCCTCCGCGTAGCTGTCAGCCATGCCTTCAGCCCGCACCAGCCGGCGGCCCACCGGCATGCCGGCCGGGATCTGGTACGTCACGACGATGCGGCCGTTGGCGTCGGCCGTCTGCACACCCGGCGGCTTTATGTCGACGCCGTCCATGGTCAGCGTCTTGAGGTTTTCGCCTGCCGCGAAGCCGTCAATGGTGGCGGTGACGTTGATCTGGCGCATGACCTGCGCCGCCGTCTGGTTGCGAGAGGCCACCTCATCAAAGCCGGTGGAGCCCGGAGGCTGGTTGGGCGCCGCGCTAAACTCCATGGTCACCGGCGACGTCCACTGGGTGACGCTCTCGGTCCAGTAGTCGGTCGGCGGCTCCAGGCGCAGCGCGCCGGGCATGATCGCGTAGTTGTCGTACGGGTTGATCCGCATGGCCGAGGTGGCCTTGTCCTGGCGGATCACGACTTCCGGCGTCCACGGCAGGGTTTCGGTTGCGCTGCCGGCCCGCGCCACCAGCACGCTGTCGATCGCCAGCATCAGCACACCGCGATTGATCGCGGCCGTCTGCGGCTCGCCCTGGTCCCGATAGAAATCGTCCACGAACATGTCGGTGAAGATGCCGCGCGTGGCGACGCCGGCGCGGCTCTGGATATCGCGCTGGGCTTCGGACCGGTCGAAGGTATCGATGACGTCGAGCAGCTTGTTGGCAATGCGGTTCAGCATGTCCTGGCTGAGGGAGCGCGTGCCGTTGCTCCTGACGGTCGGCGTCGACACCCAGTTATTGGTGATTTCAGCCAGCTTGAGCAGCGTCGCCGGCGGCTGGGGCGCGAGGCCGCCCTGGCGGGCCGGAATGCCCTTGACGTAGACAGGCCGCCCCGATGCGTCGAGACACAGGATATCGATGCGCGGCATCTTGCTGGTGTAGGAGACCAGCGCCGCCCGGCCATTGACGCCGCCGGCCACCTTGACCGTGCTCGCGGTGACCTCGGTCGGCGCGACGAGGGCGTTGTAGAGATAGGTGACGCTGTAGGTTGACGATCCCACTGGCTCCGCGCCGGCTGGCGACCAGGAGACACTGTCGGCGACCAGCAGATAGTCCGTGCCGGCGACATAGGTGGTCGCGCCCTGTTTGACGCTCTCGATCTCGACCACGGCGGCATGCGGCAGGGCATCGGCGCCGCCAGCGATGACGCCCCGCGTCACCGTGGCGGTGGCCCGTCTCACCAGCACAACCTGTCCCACGGCGGCGATCGGCGGGCGCGACACGGTGATAATGGCCTCGCCGCCATCTGGCCCGCCGAACACATGCGGCTCGGCGGTGATGGCCTCCAGATCCGGTGTCTCCGGCTCGGTATGCCGGATCCCCGCCTCGCGGATGCGCTTATGCCCCTGGATGTTGGCGGTGCCGGCTGCGATCGAAAACGCCTGACCAGCCCCGGTATTGCCCAGCGCCAGCACCTGACAGCCGTCGACGATGTAGTTGCCGTTCACGTCGCGATCGTAGAGCGCGATGGTGTTGAGGACGCCGGACAGCGCCGGCGGCGGCGTCTGGTCGATCACCGCACCATGCAGAACGGTGTAGACCGGATAATATTCCCCCGGCTGACCGTCACCAGGCAGCGCCCAAGCGATATGTTCCACTTCGCGGGCGGAGCCGATTTCACCCTCGGCCTCTGTGCCCGGGTGCAGGCCGAGAAGGGACGGATCATCGGCGGCCGTCACGATGTCCCGCACCAGCCGCACGCCGACCGTGATTTCGCCAGCCAGCGCCACATCCACAAACGTTGCTGCAGCGACGTCCCGCACGTCGCCGGCGACATAGATGCGACCGGCCGCCAAGGCGAGGTCGCCGCGCATCGGCTCCACCAGCACCGGCGGATCTCCGGCAACGGCGAGTGTGATCTGGATGTCAGCGCCCGACAGCCGGTCGCCATCCTTGGCGACCATGTTGCCAACACGCTGGGTGCGCTGGCGCTGGATGGCGTGAGCGTCGTTGTGATCCGTGGCCTGGGCAAACTCGCCCTCGGCAAACACCACGGCCGTGTCGCTGGGCCGCGCCGCCGCCCGGCTGTATGCCCCGGGGATGCCTGACGGATGCTCGTAAGCCATGCTCAACCTCAGAAACGCAGGATGGCGCAGACGCGCTCACGCACGGTCCGGCCAAAGGGGATATTGACGGGCTGTGAGCCAACCTCCGGCGCGGCGGCGATGGCGCCGGCCGGGAGCCAGGGCGCGCCGGGCTTGTGCGGAGCAAGCGGAGTGGCAGCGAGAACGAAAGCGACAGTGGCGGCGGTCTGCCCGTCGCCGTCGCCGAAGTCGGTCATGGCCTCGACATAGATCTGGGTCGCCTGCGACGCCTGCAGGGCGTAGGGCGTGCCGCCAATCCGGTATGGGCCGGTCATTGCCGGCGCCACGGCATGCCGGGCGCGCAGGCGGCGATAGCCGATGATGTCGCCGGCGGCGTCCCGAAACACGGCCCAGCCCGGCGCGGCGTCCATCTGGGGACGCAGCGCATCAAGCATGGCGACCGATCGGGCGACGATGGCGCTGGACGTCCACGGCACATCGCCCCACGGCACGTCGCTCCACGTCAGCGGCTCATCGTCGACCGGCGCCAGCCAGACGCCCAGCGCCTGCAGTTCCGCGTCGGTCAGGGTGTGATCCGATTCATAGCGCCGGCCGAACGACCACTTGGCCTGGCCGCCGATACGGACCCCGGAGTGGCTGCTGTAGCGGCTCTGCGACCAGCGGTGGCGGCTGTATTCCATCGCGCGGACGTCGTAGCCGGAAAACCCGCGCCACATCACGGAGCGCAACGGCAGCGATAGCTGGGTGATGCCTTCGATCGCCGGCAGATCTGCCTCGCTATCCCGCACGCGCGTGAGCGCCAGATGGTTCCAGTTCCAGTGCGCCCGGTACCACGGGAAATGCTCGATGGCGGCCGCGTATCCGACCCAGCCAAGGCCCATGGCGACTGCCGCGGGCGTGCCCCGCAGACGCTGCCAGCGCGGCCCCTGCTCGATCAGGTCATAGAGGTTGGGGACGTAAGGCGTGAGCTCGCTAAGGCCGTAATCCAGCACCAGCCACGGCAACAGCGACGGCGGCTGGTTGATCAGCTTGACGCCGCGCAGGCGCGTAATCGCATCTTCAAGGGGCTGTTTATCGGGCCTTAAAGCCTGCTCAAGCGCCAGGTCGATCGGCGTGGAAATCTCGGGCGGAAGGAGGCTGTGCATCAGCGCCTCCGACCAGCGATCTCGATCTGGATCTGGCCCAGCGAGATCGCCTGTTCCTCGGGAGCTTCGATGTCGGCGGCCGGGGTGATCACCTCGACCGAATGCAGGCCGCCCAAGGCCATCAGGCGACCGTTGATCCACGAGCGGGTCAGGTCAAATCCGAGGCCAGTCTCGCGATCCCAGGCGTTGCGCAGCAGGGTTGCCGCTGCGTCGCCGATGGCGGCCGAGGTGTCGGGCAGCAGCCACAGGCGGGCGTGGATATCGCGCACCGTGAAGACGGCCGGGATGACCTCAATGGTGTCATTGACCATGATCACGTCGGGGGCATGCACGGCCTCGTGCACCAGCTGCAACAACGCCGCGTCGGCGACGCCGCCATTATCGGCGGCATAGACCGCGATGCGGATCAGCGGGCTCAAACCAACCCGCCACACAATGGCGTCGGCAACGCGCAGCGATGTCGCCAGGACCACCGACTTGTAGCGGGGCGCGGTGCCGCCGGTGGAGCGCCCCTGAATGGCGAGGATGATCCGCCAGCGGAAGCGATCGTCACCCTCGCCAGGCAAGCGCACGCTGTCATAAAACGCCGCCTGATGATCGAGGTCACTGCCCCTGGCGAACAGGATGAGGTTGGCGCGATATGTGTCGTTGATCCGCGCTCGCAGCCGGGTTTCCCGCGCCGCGTACGACTCGGAGAGGTAACGAAGCGGCTCGGCCTCATGGGTGATGATCCCGCGCAGATTTACGCCATTGGCGTCGGCGCGCGCGATAGCGTCGGCCGCGATCTCGGCGAGGATTGCTTCGGCGTCGAGCTCCTCGATCGTCTGGGGCGGCGGCAATGTCGAAATGTCGAAGCCAGCGATGCTCATGTCGCAACCACCCTGACGCCGCTGTTATTGTCATTGGCGCCCAGGGCGAGAGATTTCGCCTCGGAAACCGAATAATCGCCCAGGTGGCCGCGCGGGAAGAACAGGCCGCTCATCTCGAAAACGAACACGCCATCGGCCCCGCCGCGCGTCAGCTGGATCGTCTGCAGGCGGAAGCCCGGCTCCCAGCGGCGCAGCGCCTCGGCAATGGCCGCATAGGTCTGCATGATCGTCATCGGCGTGGCGTTGCGATCCTGCAGCTCGGGGACAAGCGAGCCAAAGTGCCGGCGCATGACGCGCCAGCCCACGCGGGTCAGCAGGATCACCTCAATGCACTGGACGCAGTGGTCCCAGCCGGTGATCCGCCCGCCCGTATGTCTGTTCATCCCCACCCGCATGACATCAGGCCCCGGCGGGGGCGTCCGGCTCGATGACGCCGGCAGCCAGCTCGTGTTTGGCCTCGTCTGCGGTCAGGTGCAGCACATAGCCGACGCGGGGCTTCGGGAGGTCGTCCTCTCCCTTGTCGGTCGGGATTTTCTGACCGGCGACCCAGAAGCCCGCCTTGTCGGTGACCTTGTAGGGTTTGCGTTCGATTGCGGACATAGTTGCTCCTCACTTCTTCGGCGGGTCGGTATTCGCGCCGCCGCGCATGACGCCGGGGTGGACATGGGTCGAACCGACGTCGACATCGTTGTTTTTCAGGGCTCCGGTGTTTTCGAGATTGCCGGTGATGGTGACGTTGGCCGTGATTTTGAGCGTGCCGGCGAGCAGCTCGGCGACATCGCCGACAACGCGGAGCTTCAGGGGGCCGATCGTGTGGACCTCGCCGTCTTCCTCCGCCTTGCCTGGCGATGGGTGCTCTTTCACCGGCCCCCAGGGAAGGATCCGCGAATGCTCGCCGAGCTCGCCCCCTGGGGAGATGACAACAACCGGCTCGCCCTGGCCCAGCTTGCGAAAGGTGGATGTGCCGCCGCCTTTCTGTCCGGACGGCGTGGCCTGCGACAGCAATGGCGAGCGGAAGGGCTGGCCATCCGCGCCCTGATCGTCGAAGAGCACGCGGCCCTTGCTGCCTTCCGTCTTGTCGACGGTGCCCGTCAGGAACATCGTCGCCACCTTGCGCTCCAGGGCGGCGACAAGCTTGCGCAGCTCGCGGACCTCGTCCCACAGGTTCATGGCTGGCTCCCGACCGGATATGCGACACCGTTGATGATCACGGTGTGGGGCTGGCCGCTGGAGGGGTTGAGGGCAACGGCGGCGGCCGCCGCCGGGCGCGGCTGGTAAACGTCATGCAGACGCCATTTCGCCTCCTGGAGGGCGATCGCCATTCCGCGGTCATTGGACTGCTCAGACATGGCCACCAGGGCGTCGCCGGGATCGACGTCGCTGATCTGCCCCAGGCTTACATTCGGGTTGAGCATCAGCGCCGTCGAGCAAAGGTCGATCAGCCGCAGCGCAGCCAGGTCGGCAGACGAAAACTCCGGATTGGCCCGGCCTTCGCGGCGGGCGACGACGATGATGCCGACAGACACGTCAAAGCCGATGCGGCCATCGGCGCCGCGCACCGGCTTGGCGCGCAGAAGACAGACGCGCGCGGTCGGCGCCCGCGTCGAATCCTTGAGCAGGTCGCTGAGGTCGTAGCGGTCGAGTTCGGCGCGGACCTCCGTGAATACCCGGGCGCCCTGATCGGAGAGCGCCCGCAGGACGCCGGCGACGGCGGTGAGCAGTTCTGCGACCCGGCTCATCCGAACAGCCTCCGGATGTAGCCAACGGCCGCGTCCACCAGCTCGGCGCGGTCAGAGCCGCTGAGGCCGAGGTAAGGGCGCGCCGGCATGGTTACCTTGCGGACGAACACGGGCTTGCCGCCGACGGTGAACGCCAGGCGTCTCGCGGATTTCGGCGTGATGACGCCGCCCTGCTGGTGGATGCGCGCATAGATCAGGCCGGAACCGACGATCGCCTGCATTCCGGAGACGGTGTAGTCGATCGACCGCGCCAGTGCGCCGCTGCGATGCAGGATCGGCGTGCGACCTTCGAGGTTCGGCTTCCAGGCCGATCCGTCCGGCGCCGGGCCGCCGGACGTGAGCCGGTCGACGGTCTGCTCGCGGATGAGGCGCGCCAGCGACTCCAGCAACGTGCCGGTCTGCAGCGGATTGAGCCGCGACAGCGCCGCCTCGACGCTGTCGATGCCGACGACGTTGACGTGGATGGTGACGCCGCTCATAGCAGGCCTCCGCCCGGCGGGTAGCGCCGATCCTCGACGAAAAATGCAGCGCCGGAAGCGGACTGGATGCTGCCGCTCCCGTCGCCGTTCGCCGGATAGCCCTCAAGCTCCTCGATGTCGGCCTTGCCTGCCGCGACGTCTTTCAGAAAATCCAGCCGCAGTTTCGCGCGCTTCTCGATCTCCTCGGACATGCGATCGGCGGCCGGCGCCAGCTGCCAGCAGGCGATGTCGATGGCGCACTGCTGGACGATGCCGGGGATGACGGGCAGCGGGACGAGGTAGCGCTTGCGCAGATAGGGATTGATCATCGCTTCGGCGGCGGCGATGGCGCGCGCGATGGCGACGTCCGCGTCGACGTCCAGGGGCAGCAGCGTCTCGACATGGCGCGCGCCGTAGATCTGCTCGATGTCTGATCTGGTGGCGTAAGGCACGGCGCGCGCTCCTGAATGGGATGGGCTTGTCCAGGACGGCGCCGCCGGAGCCGCGCCGCCCTAACCGGCCGAAGCCGGGGCCCCTTCGCTGGGGGTTATTCGGTGCCGATGGGCGGCCCTACACGCAGATGCGGGTCGGCCTGCAGGCTCTTCAGCGTGGCGTCCGGATCCGCGCCGAGCTCGGCGCGGGAAACGTTGACCGCCTCCGGTCCGAACTGCATGCCGGCGCGCCAGCGGGGACCGTTCGGCGCAGCGACGCTGCACACCGGTGCGGGTTCCGGATAGCGCGCCAGCTCCCGCAGCTCCGGAACCGTGAAGGAGACGTCGGATAGCAGGTGACGATGGCTGTCGAGAAACAGAGTGGCGCCCGTCAGCTGGGGGCGCCCGGAACCTTCATCCTCCGCCGCATCGTCGCCAGCATCCTGCGGGCCTTCGCTCGCGGCCGGGCCCACCACAGCAGTTTCGCCGCCAGCTGCCGCAACGGCTTCCTGGCTTACGGCTTCTCCGGCTGGACTGGAGCCGGTTTCGGTGGTTGACGCTTCACCGGCCGTTGCGGTGGATTCATCCGGCGCTGCCACCGGCGCGTCAGCCGGCGCTTTGGTTTTTGCGTCATTGCGGGGGGCTTTCGCGGCCATGGGATTCTCCGGTTGCAGCCCGGGCGCGAGCCCGGGCGTGTCAGGTCAGGCGGCGTGACAGGCCGGCGTCAGATCAGCCAGGGGGCGACGACGAGTTCCACGCGGCCGTAGTCCAGATTGGATTCGCCGCCAGCGAGGTTGGCCTTCTTGACGATGGCTTCGCCCGCCGCACGGTTGCTCGGGCCAACCAGCAAGACATCCGGCGTGATAGCCAGTGGCGCGCCGTAGTCCCGCCTCAAAGATGTCATGGCCGTGAACGCTGCGCCGAAGTTCGCCGCATCAAGCGCCGCCTTTGAGCCAAACGCCGTTTGCCAGAAGCCAAAACCGCCCGTGTTCCGTGCGTCGGCGCCGTAGATGAACTCCTTGCGCATGAACACATTCGGATCATCAGGGTTGTCGAGCGCATCGAACCTTGGGGCCTTGCGGTCCTGGAAGATGAACGGCTTGAGGCTCTTTGTGGTGTCGAGCAGGAACCACGGGTTTCCGGCGCCAGCCTGCATGTTCGACACGGTGGTCATCGTGCCGTCAGCCGCGATCACCGGATGGTCGGTGTCGAAGAAAAACTGGCCGTCGAAGCAGTTTGTGGTGAAGCCCTTCGGGATCAGGCCGAAGATCAGTTCGTCGGGCTGACGCCCGGCCGCATCGCCCAGCATGCCCATCAGCGGGGCGAAGACGCCGTATTTGTCGTCTTCGATTGCGTTGCGGCCAACAACGACCGTGTCTTCCCAGTCCTCGTTGATGAGGCGATAGGCGTCCGTTTTGACGTTGTTCAGCTGCCGCTCACCGACCCACTTGCGCATGCCCGGGATCTGGTTGAGCCAGGGATACAGTTCGTCGGACGTGGTGGAGGGCACGCGGGTGGCAAAGCGCTGCCACATGGGCGCAACAGCCCCGAGGCCTGCCGCAAAGTTCGCCTGGAACCCCGTCGTCAGGATCCGCAGATTGCTCGATGTGATGTCCATGTCGGGATCCTTGCTGCGCGTCAGACGATCTCGACCCAGACGCCGGTGACGTCCACATCGAGCACCTTGCCGGCGCGAGAACGGGTGTCGGCGGCGTGGGTTTTGGCCACCGTCGCGTCATCGACGATGTAGCAATCGTCAAGGATGCTGCTCTGATCGACAGCATCAGCGCCATGATTGCTGAAGCGGAACGCGCCACGCTTTACAGTCACGCTGACAGCGCCATCGGCGCCGCCGGTGTTGTCGATGCTGGCCTCGGCCCGGCCGGCAGCTTTCAGCGTCGCGGACAGCGCGCCAGGAACTGCAAAGCCGGCCGCGTTGAGCGCGACCAGTGCGCCCGCGTGGATCTTCGCGCCGGCGGCGACACGCAGCACCAGCAGATCGCGGCCGCGCTCAATGGTGTCTCGGGGGGCGTTCAACGGCATTTAAATGCCTCCTGATCAGGCCGCGCTGGCGCCGCGCGCCGCGAGGTAGGCCTCTACGGAAAGGCCCATGTTGCGGGCAACGGCGCGCTCGGCGTCGGTGAGCTGGCCGCCGAGCTGCGCCGGATCCGGATCGCCCGCCTGGCCTTCGCCGCTGGTCTTGGGCGCGATCACCGGCATGGCCTCAATTGCGGCCTTGGTGGCGTCGTAACTGGCGCTTGCGAGCGCCAGATACTGTTCCCGCGCCGCCGGGACGAGGCGGCCATCCTTGATGGCTCCATCAACCAGCGCCGTGCAGCGCGCCGTCAGCGCATCCGCGTCGCGTTGGGCAATGTCCGCCTGCGCAGCGCCCAGCGCGGCGACCGTCTGGTCATGCTGCGCCTTGGGGACATACTGGGTCAGGTCGACACGCTGGGCGGAGATGGCGGCTAGGGCCTCGGCTTCGGTTGCAGTCGGCGCGAGGCCAAGCGCTGCCAGCAGCGCAAGTGCATTCATGGTTTGCTCCGGGGGTTGGGTGGATGCCAGCGCCGGCATGCCCAGCGCCGGGGACTTGACCAGGGATGCGCCCTTGATCTGCCGCGCTCCGACACCGTCAGGATCGAGCCAGATGGTCGGAGAGATGTAGCGGTAGTGCCTGGCGCGCAGAGCCGAGGCTCCGTCATCGCCCCACTCGATCTTGCCAAACAGGCCTTCAGGTCGCGCCGCGAGCTCAATGATCCACGCCCGGGCCGGTCTGGAGCCAAGCGTCTGAACGTATTCGCCCTCATGCTCGAAATCGATCGACAGGCGTTTGACGACGTCACCCTGCCAGGCGTTGACCAGGCGCTCGGGATCAAAGGCAAAGGCGCGTCCATCGCGCGTGTTGACCCGGCCGCGCGGCGTCAGCTGTATCCACTCGGGCAGCACCGCCTCACCGTCGCCGGCGGCGGCAAGCGCAACCTCAAACGCCACGGCGCCCATGGAGACGCCGGACGAAGAGAGGCAGGCAATGATGGGGCGGGATTTGCTCATGGCCACACCATGCCTGGGCCCATAAACGCAAAAGCCCCTGACGCGTGTCAGGGGCATTTCAGTGAGGGCAGATATTGTGTTATCATGGCTGCAGCGGTCGAGCCACGCTAAGCCGTCTATATGACGCGAGGGACCGGCCTCCCTCCGACCGCTAATCCCCCCTTTTTCTCCCATCCTGCCGAAAATGGTAGCTGTTGAGCAGCAGCTCGCCGAGGGTCGTCAGCTTGATGATGGCGCGGCGCAGCTTGCCGGCGATGCGTCCCTCGACCATCAGCTTGCCGTTGTCGCCGATCTCGACGCGCTCCGGCGTCTCCAGCAGCGCATCGAGCTCCCCGAACTGCGCCGGCGTCAGGCCGTGCTTGGTTGCGATCTTCGCCGCGTCCGCGACTGTAAGGGACACGGTGCGGCTGTCCGTGCCGAGCTGCGCCGCCATGCGGTCGGGTAGCGTCGCCACGGGCCAGCGCAACCGCCCCAGATCCTGCTGGTCCGGATCGCGCGGTCGCGCCGGATCAAACCCGGCCTCGTTGCGCACCACGAAATCATGCACCGGATCCTTGCGCAGGCGCTTGACGGCTTCGGCGCGCGCCGGCGTCGACATGCGGTCCAGACGCTCGGCGAGGCGCTTGCCGGTCATCTGCTCGCGCACCATGCCCGGGTTGTGCTCCCAGCCCGGATCAATGCCGGCGGGGACCTGGCGCTTTTCGCCCGTCGCCTTGTTGACCACGGTGCGCAGATCCAGCGGCGGCCGCCTGGTGCTGGCGTCCTCGCGCGGCGCCGCCCGCGATCGCACCCGGCACTGGCAGCGCCAGCCGTTGGGTGGATAGTGCGTCGCCCACCAGCTGTCGTCGACGGGCAGCGTCGTGCCGACCCACGTCAGGTGCAACGGCCGCTTTCGCTCCGCCGTCGAGGTCATGTACTCCAGATAGGGCAGCACATCCTTGACACGCTGGATGCGGATCCAGTCGCCGGCCGCCTCGGCCGACCGGATGTTGGCGTCGTAGATCAGCTGCAGGCGGCCGGGCGATCCCAGCATGACCCGGCCGACCTCGCCGGTGCGCGGTTCCACAACCTCCTGGCGACCCCACCAGCCTTTGGCTCGCAGCGACGGCTCCAGCTGCCGGCGAAACTCTTCAAACGGGATGCGATCGACCACGGCGGCGCGGGTCGCTGCGCGCAGATCGTCGATGACGTCAAAGCCGGCGGTGCGTGCGGCCGTAAACGCCAGGGCGTGCTCGCGCGGCGCCAGCTCATCCCAGCGCGCGGAGGGGCGCGACGCACGGCGGTCGAAATAGTCGACCACCTCTTTCGGAGGGGTTTTGAACAGTTCGTCGGCCATCCTGTCCGCCCCGCCTTATAGCGCCGCCAGGCGGCCTGAAAGCCACCGGGCCAGTTCCGGTCGCGTCGTGACGCGCCCCCCGGCAGACGGCGTTAGAAACCCGTTTAATTTTGATCCTGTGGTCAATCCTGGCCTGCCTCGCCGCGAATGCGGCCGATCAGCTGCGTTGCGCCGAGATGATAGGCCAGGCGATCCATCGGCAGGTCGGCTGCGAGGCTGTCCAGCGCCGCCAGAAATTCCTCGTAGCTGGACGCCTGTTCGGAGGCGGCGCGGATCGCGGCGAACACCGGCTCCATGTCTTCCTGCCACTGGCCCGCAAACTCCTGGACGAGACGGTCCACCTCGTCCTCGTCACCGTCGCCGTCCGCCGCCAGCCGCGCCGGGCCGCACATTTGGCAAGCACGCGGGTCCAGCCGGTAGGGCATCGCCGCCAGCGCGGCGGCGCGCTCGGCCGGCGTCTGTGGCGGCGGGCGCGGCGCATCGGCGCCCCGGCTGGTGGTGATGCTCAGGAGCTTCGCGCCCTCGGCCGGCTCCTTGAGCCCGAAGGCATCGAACACCTGGCTTTGTTCGACTTCCAGGCCGCGATCCACCATCTTCGCCACGGCGTCGGACCAGACGGCCAGATCTTTGCGGTCTGGCACGGGCAGATGGACCTTCGGGTATTTTTTCTGCGGCCCGAAGTTGATGTCGATGACCGGCCGGATCAGCTGCTGGTTGAGCGTCAGCATCATGTCCCGGGCGTCGGACCGCTTGATGTCAATGCGGACCTTGTCCAGCACCTCCTCGCCGGCGCGGGACGACGCCACGCCGTCGCCAGGCTTGCCGATGATAAGCTTTGACGTCTGCTCATCAAAAAACTTGGCGTGACCTTCGAACGGGCGGTCGCTGAAACCCTTCGGCTCCAGCAGGTCGATGGTCATGCTCTCGGGGATCATGGCGCCGGCGTCGCGGCCCAGCTGGCGCACAGCCCGGAGCAACACCCTCTTGTCCTCCTCGCTGGCGCCGGGACCGAATTTGCCGACGCGCAGCGGGTGGCCGTAAACCTCCAGAAACTGCGCCCAGTCCCGCAGCGAAAACGATTTGAACATGAAGGCCCAGACGGCGACGCGGGCGAGGCCGTTGCGCGCCGGAATGCCCATCTTCAGCAGGGGCACGTGCACAAGCCATTTGAGCCACGTCAGCGGCCGTCCGTCCGGCTCGCCACGCACACGCAGGCGCAGCTCCTTGCGGGTGGCGCGGTCAAACTGGAAAAGGCGCGGGTCGCGCCAGACATACTCACGCGGCAACCATCGGGCGCCGATGTCCCATTCGATCTCGACGGCTGAAAATCCCTTGGCGAGACCATCGGCAAGCATGTCCTGCAGCGTCTGGAACTGGGGCGTCTCGACGATATCCCCACGGACGAAGTCGGCAATCTCCACATCGCGGCCGTCATCTGAGGCCGGATCGACGCGGACGTCGAGCGAGGTGACGCCGTTCTTTCTCGTCTCCAGCACATAGCGGTAGTGGAGCTCGCGCTCCTCCATCTCCTCGGCGAGCGTGAGAAAATCGTGCATGTCGCCCATGGCGGCGGCGCGCAGTGTCCGCGCCAGCGCGCCCGGCGTCAGGCCGGAGGCGATCGTCTCGTCAAAGGTGTGCGCGATGCCGGTGACGGCCGGGTCCGCCTCGGTGCGGGTCAGCGCCTGTTTGCGGATCCGCTGGCCGTCCGGACCGAGGATCGGGGAATAGTTATCAGCCATGATCCATCCTCACCACAGGCCATCGCCGCGCCGGGACGGCATCATTTCGTCACGATCGAAGGCCCACTCCTGGCGCCAGCCAACCCGGCCGGGATCTCGCACTGCCGGCGCCGCCGGGGTGTATTCGTACTGCTGAAACGGCTGGCGGCACGCCGAATAGGCCAGGGCGATGGCAACGCCGGCGTCGCCGTGGCGGACGCCGCCGGTCGACGTCTTGACCCGCAGGTCCGGAAGCGTGGCGATACCGCGCACCACCTTGAAGGCGCGCAGATCCGCGGCGACTTCGGCGTCCCGGGGAACCGAGATCGCATCGTCTTCGAACGCCGCCTTCAGCGGCGGCATTTCGGTGCGATACCACTCGGTCGAGAATTTCACCTCGACCATGACGTGGCCGAATTTCTGCGCGCCGGTCTCGGCCAGGGACGCGCCGATGCCGGTGGCGTCGGTCCGGCCGCCAATGAAACGCGGCAGGCGTGACACCAGGGCGTCGCGGATCTGCTCCTGCTGCTGGAACGGCACGCGCTCCAGCTCCACCATGAAGGGGACCACGCGACGCATCATGCGGGTGATCTGCATCGGGCACATCACGGTCAGGTCGCGCTTGCGGCCGACGTCCATGCCGAAGCCGCTCATCAGGTTGCGATCGAGCGTCGCCTCCATGACCGGGATCAGTTCGGTTTCGATCCAGCGATCGACCTCGCCGCGCCGCTGCGCCTCTGGCAGCATCGAGAAGCTTTCAGGGAACGACAGGCGCAGCATCGGCGCGGCCACCATACGCGCCTCGATCAGCGGAGCCGGCAACCATGCGCCGGAGCCCTGCGACGGGATGCAATAGAGCTCCTCGTCGGCGGCGTCGCGATAGTCGTTGATCAACTTATCGCGCCAGTCCGCCTCTTTCTCCGGCGTCCATTCGCCATGCTTGTGCGCATTGACCATGCACATGCGTTCGAACAGGCCCTGGCGCAGCGCTTCGTCCAGGTCGAAGCGGATCAGGCCGTACTTGGCCCGGCCGGCGCGGATGTCCACGATCGTCTGGTTAAACGGATTGTCGACGCCGTTGTGCGTCGAAATCACCAGCACCTTGCCGCCCCACATCAAAAACGCCAGCGCCGCCTTGAGCAGCTCGGCCAAGCTGTCGACGAAGGCTGCCTCGTCAAGAATCGCGAAGCCCTGACGGCCGCGCAGCGAGCGCGGTTTGGATGACAAGGCGACGATCGAATAGCCGGACGCGAAGTCGATCTTCAGGGCCTTGATCCCCTCGTCGGAACCGTCGTCGAACAGGGTCTCGCCGACCTCCGAACAGGCATGCTCCAGCAGCCGGGCCCAGCCGGCCGCCGCGTCGATGAACTCTTTGGCCATGTCATGGGAGGTGCCCATGTACAGCGTATCCATGCCGCCTTCGCCGCGCGCGCTGGCCGAGCGCAGCACGGCGTCGGCCGCCGCGCCCCAGGTGGCGCCGGTGCGGCGGGATTTCTCCACGAAAACGACGTCGTGGATCTGGCACTGCGCCGCGATCTCGCGCTGGTACTCCAGCAGCGCCGGCGTTTCGCGCCAGTTGGCGGAGGTGGCGCGGCCCTCTGCGCGGCGCAGTTCGACCCATTGATCCCGCGTCGGCCGGTCGACGGCGATAACATCAGCCATCGCCGCGCACTCCCAGCAGGTCGCGCATGAACATTTCGCGGGTCTCCTGGGTGATGCCCTTCACGTTCGACAGCTTGTCGACGGCGGCTGCGGCTTTCCGCCGGAACTCGTCTTCCAGCTTGCGCTTGCGATCGGCCGATATCGTCTGGCCCTGGATGGCGCGCACGTAGGCGCTGGCCAGCTCGGCAGCGCCTTTTGGACTGAAGGTCGAGGCGTCCGCATCGAGCATTTCGGTGATCAGGATCTTGATCAACTCGCCGATGACGACGTTGGTTTCGTCGACTTTCTCCGGCGTGAACTGCGGCGCGATCCCCTCGAATAGGGCGCGCGATTCCGAGATCCGGCGCGCGGCGTTGGCGGCGCGCATCGAAGCGCGGTTAAACGCCGATCTGGAGAGCGGCTCGATCCCTTTGACCGCGAGCCGGTCATTGAGCTCAAACAGGATGTCCGCCTGGGTTCGCTGGCGCTGGTTGAGCTCCGCCATCGCCCAGACGATATCGTCCTGACCCTCATCAGGGATCAGGTCGAGAGAGGAGAGCCGGCCGCGCGACATGGTTCACACCGCCGCCGGGCTAGGCTTCTTGACGCCGGGGATCACTGCGCGACGCTCGACGTGATCAAGGCCGCGTGTGGTCAGTTCGGCAATCACGACGGTCTCAATGCGCGTCGCTTTCACGGCGCCCATCTCGGCCAGCTGGTCGATCTGCAGATGGACCCAGTCACGGGACTTGTTGATAGCCCAGCGATTGGCAAGATCGTCGCGAAGCAGCGAGCTGTTCAGGCGGTTGTCCGGCTGGTCCGCGAGCGTGCGCAGGATGATCAGCCGGGCTTCCTCTTCAATCATTGCGGCGAAGCTCATTCCCCTGTCCCCGTGAGAAAGTTCTGGACGCGGTTGATGGCCGCGACGAGCGGCGCGGTACGCTCTGACAGCACCTTCAACTCGCCGCCCATGTCGGAGAGCTTCAGACGGATGTCGTTAACCTGACCGCTGGTCGGAAAGTGGCGAATTTCGCCTTCGACCATGGTCAGGCGCGTTTGCAGGGCGGCATGGGACGCCTCCATCTTCGCGGCCCACTCCGCCGTGGCGGCGGAGCGGCGCGAATAGATCGAGTGCAGGAGCGCCGCCAACGAGATGACCACGTTGGCGGCGAGCATGTAGTGGTGAGGCTCCATGCCGGTGCGCTCCTGTCAGAACGCCCGGATCTGGCGCAGCCCTTCGGCGGATACGTCCTCGGCGACATCGAGGCGGGCGAGCACCTTTTGCTTCAGGAGGTCTGTGCCGCCGAGCGTTTTGACCAGCCCCGGCGCGTGCGCCACGGCATACTCGGCCGCCGCCTCAAGCACTTGGGACGTCACCCTGATGTCGAGTGACTTGCCCTGTGTGGCGCCGGCCGTGGCCGACAGGGCGTAGTCAACCGCGCGCTGCACGAGCTGCTCCGCCCGCGCCATCTGCAGATACAGGTAGATCGACGCTGGTAATCGCCGGAGCATCCACATTACGATGGCGATGGCCAGCGCGCCAAGCGGCTCCAGCATGCTCGCCAGCCAGTCGCCCCACGGGATGGTGACAATGCCGTCACCCACCACGGCCGGCGTGGCGGCGGCGGCAACGGTGGCTGAGATCGTGACGCCGGTCCAGGCGACGACCAGTGCGGCCGCAATCGCGACGACAAAGGCCGCCAGATACAGAAACACCGTAAAGCCATGACTGGCCATGAGGCGGTCGCAGCCTCCACGGAAAGAAAGAGACGGCATCAAGCACTCCGAAGGTTGTTGAGGTGAACGGCGACGTCAGCGCGCAACAGGTCGCCCACGGCGCGCGCCGATCTGACGGACGGGTCCCAGGGGAGCCGGGAGATGTCCCACTTGCCGCGCTGCTGGATGCCCAGCGTCGGTTGCACCTCGGCATGGCTGAGGACAGTGCGCGGCGTGACGGCGATGCTGTAACGATGGCAGAGCTCGGCCACGACGACGCCCAGCGCCGTCCACTGGACAAGGCGGATGGGGCTTGGACCGGCGTTAAACGGCTGTTCAACTGCCTGGCGCATTCCGCACAGGGCAACGCCGATCCAACCCGTGTTGCAGTTGAGGGTGTGCGCCGCGTAGTCAGGGGCGCGGCCGCGCGCGTCGTTCGCCGAGATGGCATGTCGGCAACGATGCACCTTCGACTCGCCATCGATCGCAAAGTGGTAGTGCTCGTTGTCGGCGTCAGAAAAGCTGTTTGTGCCAGCCGTCCAGTGGACGATGACGCCCTTCATGACGGCGTCAGGGAGCCATTCCGACTTGAGCTCGCGGAACACGGGCGGCCGCAAATCATCATCGGCTGGACGCGGCGCGCGGGCTTCGATCTCACGTCGCAGAAGGGACTGTGTGACGGGTCCGGCAATGCCATCGACGGTGATTCCGGTAGCGTACTGATATGCGCGGATGGCTTCGCGGGAGATTGGGCCTATGACGCCGTCAATCGCGCCCTTGTAATAACCGAGGGTTGCGAGCGCCTGCTGGATTTCGCGGTTCGTCACATCGGTCGCTCCTGTCGGCGACCGGCTTGACATCAGCTGGCGGGTCGCGAGAGAACTTGTCGTTCCCCGCAAATTTCGTTGATCGGCGCACAAAAAAGCCCCTGACGCGCGTCAGGGGCTTTGGTGGTCAGAACAGCGATCCCTGATCAGGATCGCCATTGTGTCTGGCCTTGAACCTGTAGGCCGACCGGTTGGTCACCCCGGCGCGCCGGGCAATCTCGTTGACCGATCCGCCGCGCTCCAGCGTCTCCGCCATCACCCGGGCCCGGCGCTTGCGCTCCGACACGTAGGAGCCATTGCCAAAGATCGGGATGTGGACCTTCACGCGGCCGCGCCCGGCCATGTGCCGGCTGATGAGCTCCGCTTTCTCGATGCCAACGCAACGGACCAGCCAGTTACCAGGGCGGAGGTTCGCGCAGATAAAAACCTCCTGACCGGCCTTTTCATCGGCGATGGTCATGGCTGCTTCGAGCCCCGCAACTTCTGCGATTTCCGCCAGCACGGCGGGCAGGTCTGGCCAGCTGTCGTTGGTCATGTCGCGCCTATGTTGAGGTCGGGGCGTGCTCGTAAAGCACGGTCACAAGAGTATTGTTGCGGATCACATAGCGGAGGCCGTCCGCCACCACGTAATACTCGCCCTCGCTGATCCGGGTGGCAGTATTATGGGCGCGCTGGAGTGATTGCGCCAGGACTGATCGCAGTGCTTCCACTTCTGCGGCCCCGGTACGCTCCAGGAACCGCAGCAACGCATGATCGGAGACCCGGATCATGCCCGCTCTCCGACGCTGACCGGCCGGCGCTGCCAGGCCTTCAGTTGCTCGATGGCGGCGCGGGTTTGATCCGCAGAGAGAAACTCCGGCGCTGACACCGCGAACTGGCGGTTTGTCCAATTGCGCAAACCGGAAGGATCGGGGCTCGCGATCTTGCCCGCCTTGGCCAGAGCGCCCCAAAGCGCATAGACCTTGCGCACATCGGCGCGGTGAGACGCCGGCCGCCGCGACGGCTTCGGCTTCCAGCCAAGGCGTTTCAATTCGGTGAGCACCTTATCCAGTTGCACGTCGCTGAGACCTTTGGCGCTGTCAGAGCCGGTGATCCGCGCCAGCAGCGCGCGGTATTCGCCTTCCTGCAGGCCCAGTTCTTTGCGGGCGATGTGAAGCTTGGCGAGCATGGCGGGATGGCTCATGACTCACCTCCGTTGGCGCGGGTTCTCTGGAACAGGCGGCGGTAGATCCGGGCGTCAAGCGCCCAGTCAATAATGCGACCTGTGATGCCGATCGCGCCGGCAATCATCGTCAAGGCTCCCACGCCGACAACAAAATTGGCGAACCCCGAAGCAAGTGCCTGGATCATGCCTGCGCTCCCTTCATGATTTCAAGAAGTGGCGCGGGCTGCAGCGCGCCGAAACGGACAGCGTCGTCTGGCCGGCTAAGCGCCTTGCGCTGGCCCGGCGGGATCCAGACAGGCGGGCGCGGGTCATGGCCGTGCCGCCAGCAAACCCACACGTAATCCGTGGCCGTTGATCCTTTCGGCTCCCAGCGCCCCTTGTGCATCGGGATGCGCTCGACCGGATAGGCCAGCAGATAGGGCGGGAAGTCCTGGAACAGGAAGAAGCGATCGTCGGTGTGCAGCCACTGTGTCCGGACCAGCATGACGCAACCGATGCGCGTCCGCTCCAGCGCGGTCCGGCAGAACCGGACGCCGGCGTTGAAGGGCGGGTTGGTCACGACCCAATCCGATTCCGGGCCGTCTGGCGCCAGGAAGTCAACGACGGCCCCATAGCCGTAAGGGAAGATGTCGCTGGCGGAGACAGTGTCAAAAGCTTCAGAAAGCACAGCAGCCATGTGGCCCTCGCCACAAGCAGGCTCCATCACGTGATTATGCGGCTGCGCTCCGAGCAGCGGCAGGAACACATGACGCACGAAGGCGCGCGTCGCCCATGGCGGCGTCGGGAAATAATCGAGCGAATCCGGCGGCTCCGTGCGACGGGCAACGACCGCAAGGTTGGGGCGAACGTGCTTCATGGACGAAATCCCGAGCGTTTCGCGGTGGCGTGGATATCAAGGATCACGTCCGCCGGGAGCTTGTCGTAAGGGATGACTGCGCCGCCGGCCTTGGCCTTGCGGCGCATGTCTTTCGGAGGGAGCTCCGGATAGATCATCGCCTGCGCGAGATAGGTGCTGGCGGCGATCGCCAGCATCAGAAGATGGGTGTATTCCGTGCGCAGGCGGGCGAGCTCCTCGGCGCTCGACATCACGCCATTCCCAGCGCCTGCAGATACAGTTCAAGGACGGCGTCTTCTTCCTGCCGTTCTGCAAAGTCCTTCTTGCGGATGGTGAGGATCCTGCGCACTGCCAGGGCGTCGAAGCCGCGTCCCTTCAGTTCGGCGAACACCTCCTTGATGTCGCCCGCAATGCCGGCTTTCTCTTCTTCGAGACGCTCAAGACGTTCGATGAACTGTTTCAGTTCGTCTGCGGCAACACCGCTATCGGCGACGCCCGCCATCGCTGGATTGCTCATGATTGCTGATCTCCGGTGGGTTTCTGCGCGGCAGGTAGCGCCTCCAGCGCAAGCCCAAGCCGTGTGATGATCCCGTCCACCTGAGGCCGTTTGCGGGAGTCGATCTCGTTGATCAGCTCCTGGAGCGCCCAGCCGGCTTCCCTGGCAGCTGCCTGCAGTTCGGTGTCGGTGTCGACAGTCCCCGCGAAGGTATCGGCAGATGGCGTCGCCGCGCGGACCGCGTCCGCCAGCAGCCGCACGTCGCCGGCGAGGATGTACATGCCCTCCGCTTTGCCGGCGCTGACGTAGCCGACAATCTGGTCATCGGTCACCGCCCGCCCGGTCTGGCGTTCGTAAGCGGCCAGATTATTCATGGCCAGCACCGCCCAGGTGGACGCAAAACGTAGCTTCGCAAGCGTACTGGTCTGCTCATTGTCGAATTGAGCTTTCTTCGCGTCACCAGTCATTGGAGGCTCTTTCTTCTGGTCGCTTCGGATCCAAGTTTGTCGCTCGCCGCCGCGAGCACTGAGGCAAGCTCCGCCAGCGTTATCTGACGCTCTTCGCCGGTAATTTTGCTGGTGAGGGTGGCAGTTGCGCGTTCCATGTCTACATGGGCCATCTTGCCGAGGATTTTGATTGCGCCGCTGGCGGCAAACAACAGTCCCGACATATTGGCCAAGTCCGCGATGTCTTCTTGCGCCATGTCAGTCTCCCTCACGTCAGAAGGCCGGACGGGGCAGAGCCACCGTCGACGCCATGGTTCAGCGGGACGTTGCCGCCAGCCATGTAGCCGGCGTCTGCGGCGCGCTCGAATCTCACCTGCTTTGCCGGGGGAGCCTTTCTGTCGGAAAAACGCCCACTGTACTTACGTTCCAGTGCTGCCCCGGCAAGGGCCAACCGATCCGTGTCACGGACGTCCCCGAATGCCTGCCACAGCCGGTTCTCCAAACGATCAACCATGCCCCTGATGAAATCGGTCGTAGCGTGATGCCGGGTTTTGGTGGTTCGGCGACGGCGGTAAAATTCACTGGCCTGAAACTGCTTTACTTCCCGTTCCACCGCGCGAATACAGATGTCGCGCAGGTAAGCGGCAATCTCCGGCCCCGGCGTTGCGCCAAAAAACTCGATGTGGTGCGGGTGCACAATGGCCGCCGTATTGGTGCAGTGGGCAATGACCGTCGCGAGACGATCACGCCATGTCGAACGTCGTGTGGCGCCCGCTGCTGTAGCGGATACCATTTCGATATCGTCACGGGACAGGCCATGCTCGTGCATCAGCCGCGCGGCCGCCTCAGCCGCTGCCATGGCCTCCGCTTCTGTGCAGCCGTTTCCGGTCGTTTTCGCCAGCAGGGCGGCGATCTTCCGATGGATATCTGACATTGCCGCCCCCCTCAGGCCCGGGCCAGATCGATGACGATCGGCTCCCATGCTGCGCCGGTCTCCGGGCGCCGATAGAAGCGCACATACCGCTTGGCGCCGACGATGCGGATGGCGTCGCGCAGCGCGTCCATGGCGCGCTTCCAGCGGTAATCATCAACTTCCATGTGCAGCAGCTGAAACAACCCAGAGCGGTTGATCTGGCCTTCCTTGTCAACGCTGAACACCGTGTTGATGATGGCCCGCAGTTCCGGCCGGCTTTCTGCGCCCCACTCCATCAGGCACTCGTCGATCAGGGCCTTGGCGGGCTGCAGCTCCGGTCCAAAGTCAAGAACATCGGCGATCTGCACCTGAACCTTCTTCAGGCCGTCGAAGCTTTGAAAAGTGACATTGCCTTTGGCTCCGCCTTTCGGAGCGGCGTACTCCTGTTCAAGCAACGTCTGCAGGGCGTTCAAGTCAGCGAAGACATGACCAAGGAAGCGCCGCACCTGTTCCGACTGCTCAGACGCATAATTGATGATCTTGCGGACCATCTCGTCTTGCAGGAGGTGCTGCGGCTTGATGGTGGCAACCGGGATCAGGTTGCCCTTGGCGTCGCGCATATACTCTTGGCCGCCGACCTCATACACGCCGTCTCTTTTCGCATCGGATTGCCCGGCGGCCAGCAAAGCGTCGATCGCTTTCAGATCAGCCGTAGCCTCGTCGTAGGCAAGGCGCGAAGCATCGCCCATGGTTTCGAGGAGTGGGGTGCCATCCTCAAGCTCGTCGCACGCTTCGAGTAGCGCGTCGATTTCGTTGACGATGTGCTTCCGGTTCTCCTTCAGCGCGTTTTCGAGCGCTGCAATGCGACCGGTCAGATGGGCGCGGGTTTCAAAGCCAGTTGCGTTCATGGTTTAGTCCTCAAAAATGGGCGTTAAATCAGGCGGCAGGCAGCGGTTGGCGCGGCATGATCGGGAACATGATGATGTTGCCGCCGATGGTGATGGCAGAGGCGGCAAGTGCGGCGCGCGCCGAAGACGCACGGGCGGAGGCAGCGGCCGTTTCAAGCTCAAGGGCGTAATCGGCCATTTCGCCGAAAGCCGAAGTAAGTCCGATGACGTCATCCTTGGTAAGAGTGACTTCCTGGCCGTCGAAACCGGCGAAATACTCGAAGAACATGTACATCGCGTCAGAGAGAACAACCTTGCTCATGAGCGACCTCCCTTCCGGCGGCGCCGGGGCATAACGGCATTGGTGCGGATGAGGCGGGCGCCCTGGATGGCGGTGGCGCCCAGCGGTGCGGCGAATATGAGCGTGGCGAATACGGTAAATCGCCAGTCAGCCACGACGATCCCGAGCGCGACACCGCCGGCGGCGGAGATTACGAAACAGACAACGAGATAGGTCTGGTCATGACGCATCGGTGACCTCCCGTTGCACGCGGTGCTCACACCGCTTGCAGGCGTGATAGAGCCGGGCGCGCGTGCTGTTGGTTGCCTCGAACGGCCGCTTCTGCTCAGACAGACAGCGGTCGCGGCCGATCTCGTCGAGGATCGGGCACAAGACCGTTTCGCCCATGAGCGCGCCACGGATGGCCGCAAACACCTTGGCGACGTCGCCCCGATACTTGTTGCCGAGGATCGTGCTCACGACCGCATTCGAGTAGCCGATGCGCTTTGCGACCGAGTTGGCAGACTGCGACGTGCATGCTTCCGCCAGTGTCACGACTTCATCCGGGATGTCGGCGCCCCAGGCCGTTTGTGCTCTGGTCAGTGGGTCAGCCTGGTTGATGGTCCCAGGCACAGGTCCGCGGTTCATGCTGCGCCCCCTTTCTTGACCGTTCGCATAAGGTTAACGTCGAAACATGCCTGCTCCTGCCGGAGCACGATCGGAGCGCGCGGGCCGGTGTTACGTCTCGGGAGCAATCGGTAGACGGTCTGCAAGCGATTTGACGGGGACCGCGCCCCAGACAATTCCGCCAGGTAGCCAGCGCGAAGCAGGTCGCGGATGTACGACGACGCAAGTTCACGGGTGACAGCAATATCGTCAGTGGACGCCGTCACCGATAACTCCAGCGGCGAGAACGCCGGGAGATTTCGCATTGCTGTCCAAAGCGCCTGCTGCTTTCGGCCAACTCCTATGCGCCCGACGACAGGTGGGGCCTCGCCAGCATGCACGATGCGATAGGCATTGCGCGATCCTTTCGCGCCGGTTCTGGGGATGGCCACCAGCTCGATAGCGCCCACCGCGAGCAAGTTTTCCGCGTACCTTTCAAGGGTCTTGCGATGGCGTTCCTCGAAAACAGCCGCCAGTACAGGCGTCGAGAAGTGACCGTATTCGTCATTCAGCGCCACCATAACGCGCCAGTAAAATGCGGCGTTGTATGCTCTGTTTCCGGTCATCACGCCACCGCCTTTCGCGAAGGGGACTTCCCGGTGAACAATTCGCCGGCATAATTGTCGATGTTCAGGTCAGTGACCCCGCTGAGACGGGAATACTCAGCCATGCGGCTGCAGTTCGAGACGATACGTCGTGCGCGACCTTCGGAAACACGCCGGATGCGCTCCAGCAGATCCGCGCTGACTGTCAGCCCAGGGCAAAACAGGCGGAACAGCTTGGCGGTGTCGTCGGTATCGCATGGCTGGGCTGTGGCCCAATCCAGCACGCGGTTGTGGACCCGCTCAATTCGCTCCAGTTTTTGCGGCAGCATTTCTTCGCCGATCAGAATGATCGGAACCTGCGATCCTTCCTGAATCTCACGAACAAGCTCGATCATGCCCTTGTCGACAAGCTTGTCCGCCTCGTCGATAAACAGCGGCGGATGGTCAGGCTCTGCGAGGCGGCAAATCAGCTGCTCGGTCATGTCGGCGACGGTGCCGCGCGGTTCCCGCACCCCAAGCTCGCGCAGGATCGCCCGCACCAACGTTTTCTTGGTCCAGCTGTCGCCGACTTCAACACGCGGACCGCGCGTCTTGTTCTGCGCGAAGATGGCAGCGTAGGTTTTGCCGTACCCAGAATACCCGTGCATCACGCCAAATCCCGGCATATGGGCGCCGCGATCCATCAGGCGATTAACCAGCTTCATCATGGCCGCCACATTTTTCAGCGGCGCGAGTGAGCCAGGGCGGCCAAATCCGCCCTCAAGGCCCTTGTGCTGCATCAATGTTTCTGACATGGTTCACTCACTTGTTTATGTTTCTGCTTCAAAAGGGTCTCGTTGGCGCGAGGCCCTTTTGCTTTGGCGTTAGCCCAATGCTTCATCGCCAAAGACCTCAACCATGTCGTCCAGAGCTTTTTTCTCGGCGCTCTGGACGTACCCTCCATAAAACGCCGCTTCCGCCGGCGTGATTGGCTCCTCTGCTTCCAGTCGTTTGTGGATGTCCAAGAAGCGGCGATACCGCTGGACCTCGGTTTCCGTGTCGCGCAGCTTCACAACTTTGCTGGCCCGCGTTGGTTTGGGCGCTGGCGGTGCTTCCGCCTGATGCTCATGCTCAAGCTGCGCGAGAATTGCTGCGACCTCGTCTGTGACCGGCGCAGCTTTGGGCGCATCGCCCCGGCGCCGCGCTGCGACCTCAAGTCCGGCGTCCAGTGCCGGCGTGGTGACCGCTTCGGAGCGCTTGGGAAACTGCACGAGGTTGGCGTTACGGCGCGCCGCCAGCTCCATGCGGCTCTCCAGCACGGTGCGCGAGGTAATCTTGCGCCGCGCCGCCTTGATCTCTGCGGTGCGCTCCTCCACCAGCTGCTTTTGCGCAGCGGCGACAGCGGCGCGCAGCGCAGCTGGGTCCTCGCCCAATAGTTCCGGACAACGCGCCTCCGCGATAAACGTGGCGCTGTCTTCCTCGGCAAAGCACCACGCGCGCCCAGCGTCCTCCGGATCCATACGCACGAACACGCGCTGGCCGACCAACAGGCCCGGCGCCATGTAGTGGTGGCCGGCGATACGCACCCCTTGCTTGCCAACGGTACGATAGCCGTTGCTGTCTGGCGCCGGCATCAGCAGGACGTTGAGCGCCTCAGGGTCGACCCGTTCGATCTGACCGGACCACGAGGCGGCTTTGGCGAACGGGCTCATGCCGAGTGCGCTATGGCGCTGATGAGCATAAATGTCGCCGGCCCACCGATCCGCGTGCGCGGCCAGTTCCGGCGCCGTCATCTCGACCGCAAACGCCTTATTGTCGTCGACGCCGAGGCGCGCGGCGAACGCTTTGCGGGTTTCGATGACCTTGCGGTCGGAAACGCTGTGGCCAATAAAGCCCGGCAGCATGCGTCCGCAGTCAGTTTGAAAGGTCCTTACGGCCCGTTCGACCACGCCCTTTTGCCATGGCGAAAACGCCGTGGACGTGATGGTCTCGATGCTGACGCCGGCCAGCAGCCGCCGCGTCGCCTTGGCGACAAAATCCGAGCCGTTGTCGGTTTTGACGGCCTTCGGGCGCCCCCACAGCAGAATTGCCTTGCGCAGCAGCATCTGCACGGCGTCGGAACGCGGCGTCCGCGACACCAGCAGCACCATCCGCCGCGACCACACGTCGATGCAGATGTAGACCGAGTGGCGACCGTCGAGACAAAGTGCGTCCACCGGCGATGCGTCGATCTGCCAGAGCTCGTTGAGCCCCTGCACGAGGTGAGCGTAGGAGCCAGCGACGCGGGTGCGCGAGACAAAAGCATCGGGGTTGGTGAGCGCCAGCAGTTCGGTGTTGTGCTCGCTCTTCCAGCGCTTGAGCGTCATCTCAACGAGACGCTGGCTGGGGACAGGCCGCAGGGCGCCGTCTACCTCGATCCCGTTCGGATATTTGCTTTGGATCGTCTCGTGGATCTGGCGCGTCGTGTAGAGCGGGTTTTGCACCACGAGGGCCAGGATGAACGCCTTGACCCGACCGCTGTCACCCGCGTCGAGAATACCCCGACCGCGTCGGGTCCCGCCGCGATCCACCGCCAGGCGGTCAATCTCACCGTTACGGCCGGCGGAGTGCCAGCGGAACAGCGTGCGGGCGGACAGGCGCGGCACGGCCTGGCGCACCCAATCGGCAACGTCAACGCGGCCTTGTGTATACAGGTCCGCGAAGTAGCTAATGCCGACTGTCAGGCTAACGCCCGACTGGCGCCGGAACATTGCGAGGGCATCGAGCAGTGCGATGCGCGCGTCCAGTTCGATGCCAGCGCGACCGCCGGGCGCATCAAGCGGCGCGGGCGCAGCCGTCTCTGGTTGCTGCGCAGTTTGCCCATGGCGGCCGAGGTAATCCCACCGCGCGGCGACCGGCAACAGGGCGATGTGATATTCCACACCGCCGCCGCGACCTTCACGCTTGCGGCAAAGCGCGCCAAAGCGGGCCCAATCCTCGCGCTCGGCGAGCAGAATGATGTTCTGTCGCGTCGTCGGCAGGCCAGACAGGGCAAGCTCTGCGATTTCGGAGGATGTGAGCCAGACTTTCATTCCGCGCCGCCTTCCTTCGCCACGATGCGGCGGTCGACAAGTTCGCGGAGGGCGCGCAGTTGCTGGAGCGACAGGCGCATGATCTGCGCCTCCAGCTTGACCAGTGGCCCGTCTTCCTCGCGCACGGCTCCGCCGGCCGGGACGAGACCGGCAACGACGCGGGCTTTCGCCACGTTCGGGGCTTTGCCCTCAGCGACGGCGCGGGCAACGGTGAGCTGTTCTTGAGCAGGGAGATCAGCAAGCGCCTGCAGCTGGCTCTGGTTGTCGGCCAGAGGCGTGCCCCGGATAATGTCGATGGCGTCGCGGGAGAGCTTGGCTGCGAGGTCGCGCGCCCGGTATATGGTCCGCGCAGATACACCGGTCCGCCGGGAGGCCTCCTTCGAAAACTCCGACCAGTTTGCCAAGTTGGCAAACTGATTTTTCTCGATGTATTTCCGTGACTTTCTGTCGCCACCGTTGCGCGCGCCGGGGTTCTCGCGCTCAAAAATCTCGCCCAAACGACCCAAGAATATGGCGCGGTCGAGAGGGTTCAGTTCATTCTGGATGATATTGGCGTGGATTTCGTTCTTTTCGCGCTCTGCTGGCGTCAGATCACGCTCATAGACGCGTACGGTATCCCAGCCGAGACGACGGGCGGCCTCAAGGCGGTGTTCGCCATCGACGAGGATGACGCCTTCGCCTGGCGAATTGCGCGCCACGGCGATGGCATTGATCTGCCCGACCTCGGACAGCGACGCCATGATCATCGCTACGTGCGGCTCCGAGACCACGCGCAAACGTTCGGCCACGATGATATCGTCGAGCGCAATGCTGTATTCATTTGATTGCATGATTATTTGACCGCCGGGCGTGCTGTGATAAGTCCAAGACGTTCGCCGTTCGGCCCGTAAAACTGGGGCCAAATCGCCTGTTTTTTCACGCCTATTGCATCCGCTATCAGCGAATTGACCTTTGGGTACGGCCGATCCATCCCCCCATAGAGGGTGGAACGTTTAATTTTTGCTCGCTCGGCTACTTTGGCTGCGCTCAGGCCCTGTTCGCGCAGCGCGCACAGGATCTGATGCCTGGTCCAGTTTCGCGCCATGGACACCTCCGTCTCGTCACAAGCAGGGCTGTCGTGTTAACCATGCTTATGTTTGGGCACTTGTGCTGAATATAGACGTATGCGTCTTATTCGGTCAAGCGAATAGGACGCATGAGGCGCTGATGGCAGCGGACAATGACGACAAGGTCTCAAACCGACTGCCTGACCTTTTGGCGGCGCACCCAAATTTGTCTGCATTATCAAGGGATATCGGAATTAGCCGTCGCATGCTCGACCGGTATAAGGCCGGCGTCGCAGAGCCGACTTTGGGCACTGCCGCGCTGATCGCGCGCGCGTTGAGTTTGCCGATGGACGCGCTTGTCTCGGACGTTTCCGTCCATCACGGGTCCGATGTGGACGCATCCGTTGCAATCGATTCGAAGATCGCGCGCGTGCCCCTGCTGGACGTCGTCGCATCGGCCGGGCCGGGCGCCGAGAACAGCCACCCCTATGAGCTTGACTTGCTGCCTTTCCCGCGCGTGTGGCTCGATCGAATTGGCGTGCCGGAAAGGTATGCGCGCTTCGTCGACGCTAGGGGCGACAGCATGGAGCCGACTATCAAGGACGGCTCCATCTGCCTCGTGGACACGCGATCGGGGCACGCCAGGCGGGACGGCATATATGTGCTGGTGGACGGCAATAGCGTCCGCATCAAACGCATTGCCATCGGCTGGCAAGGAGCGCTTACTCTTATCAGCGACAACGAGTTGTACGCGCCGGAAACGCTCGCGGCGCCCGATGCAGAGGCGCTCAAGATCGCCGGCCGCGTGGTTTGGGCTGGGGGAGAGATATGAGGTTGCTTGAGGGGCTTGCCGCGACGATTGCCGTCGCCGGTTTCGTCACAGCCGCCGCTGCTTGGGAGTATCGCGTTTCAACCGACGACTGGCTTCGGTCGCTCGGTCAAAACCACCGCGAGGTCATGCAGGGCATCAAATACGGGAACGCTGATACGTTGCAGCGCGCCAGCCATGCGCTAACGCGCCTGGTAGCTGAGGTGCGCGCGTGGCCGCAGGCCGATGGTCCATGGACCGTGGCCCGCATTAATTGCGGCCTGGCGGCCCAGTCCTTGTCCAATTTCGCAGATGACGTGCGAAGGGGAGGCCAGCGCGGCGCGGCGGCAGCCGATGGCTCGTTACGAGATTACAACGGCTATCTCGCCACCTGCAGATCGGCTGCAGCAAAAATCAAAAAAGGCGCGTCTTGAGACGCGCCCATAAGCCTCCGGCAGGCCATTACTATGCTGCCGCCACACGCATATCATCGACCTCGGCTGGCAGCACCCCGTAACGGGCCAGGATGACAGCGTCATCCCACTCTCCTGTCGCTGGGTCTCCGGTGCGCCGGAAAGCCACGACACCGGCCCGGCTGTCGCGGTATCGTTCGACAAGTCGCATCGCATGCGCCTCATCACGTGCGGGCATTGGTTCGTCAGCCGAGATTTTCCCTCGGGCTCCCTTTACGGCTCTGTACGTCTGGACGACGTAGTAAGTCAGATGCTTGACCGTTTCATGGGTGGTCACCATGGCAATCTCCCTCTCAGCCCTTAGGTAACGGTTACAAGGTGGATTGTTGCGGCTGATTTGGAACAAAACAAGAACCAATTTAACGAACGGTTAACGTTGTTCATTGCGGGGATTGTCTGCCCGGGAGGCTGCGGCGGGGCGATGAAAAATAATCCGCCGCCACGGTCTTTCCGGTTGCAATTAGGGCAAATTGCCCTAGTCTGTGTTTATCGACAGGGCAATGGTGCCTAGCGATGGAGAGCACAAATGGCCAAGTACACTGCGAAATTCTCTTGCGGACACGCCGAGACGGTTGATCTGGTCGGCCCGGAAAAGGATCGCACCCGCAAGCTGGCGTGGATGGAGCAGAAGACCTGCGGCGCCTGCAACAAGGCCGCGAAGGCGGCCAAGGTCGCTGAGGCCGTTGAGGCGGTTGGCGACGCCCCAGCCCTGGAGGGCTCGGAAAAGCAGATCGCCTGGGCCACCAAGATCCGCGCTGAGATCATCGCCGATCTGCGGGCCCAGCGCGCCGCCATCGCAACCATCGCTCTCAAAGTCGCCGGCAATGCCCAGGCCGAGGCTGGTATCGCGGCCGCCTACGCCGCTATTGACGCCGCCGGCGCCAAGACCTCGGCGGCCTGGTGGATCGACAACCGGACGGCCGGTCGCGCCGCCGCGGCCGCTCTGACGGAAGACGTCGGCGCCAAGGCTCTGATCACCCGCACCATCAAGGCATGAGGACTGACGGGGCCGGCAACGGCCCCGCAACCCGCTGGGGTTGGCTATGGCCAGACAGCATGATGTCGAGCGCGAGATCGACGCGGGACTATGGGAGGATTGGTCCGAATGGGCCAGCCTCGACGCCGATGATCCGGCCTCACGGTATGCGCTCATTATGCCCGGCAAGACGCGCGGCGGCGGCGTTGGAGCCTATTACCTGTTTATCCCGAGCAGCCATACGGTGACGCAGCTCGTTTGCGCGATCCCGCGCAAGGTCTACACGAGCGACGCCGACATGGACCTGCTTGACGTCGCGGTCACATCGCGGCGCCACCGGGTCGATTGCTACCCGGTGGCGCCGCAGCACTGGCAGCAGCTGCGCGCCCGCCTCCCTGCCATCAAGGCCGCAGTGACCGCGTACGAGCGCAAGGGACGCGGCGACAGTGCGCGTGTGGGTGAGACGCTGGAGAGGCAGCGCCGCGATGCCATTGCGGCGGTGGAGCCGCGCATTGTTCGGGCATGCGACAACGTCGAGACTATCCAGGCGATCATTTCCGCCCGGCGCGGCAAGCGCGTCTACGAGCTGAGCGCCTGGGAACAGTCGTTTGCCGATTCCGTCGCCGAGCGCATCGAGCGCTATGGCTACAGGACGCGCCTTAGCGACAAGCAAATCGCCATGATCGATGCGATCTACCGCAAGATCGCCCACAGGCCTACCGTTTGAGGGGAAAAAGAATGCAGGTAATGCAGTATCATATCGCCGAGGATGGCCCGAAATTGCGGGATATTACCCGCGACAAGGGCGGCATCGAATGCCATCTGGTGCGGCCGGACCAGCCAGTCGTCGCGGGTTTCTCTTTCACCGAGCGCGCCGTGAGCCTCTGGACCTACACGCGCAAAACGAATGGACAGCAGGTCTGGTTGATTGAGATGACGGTTTTCAGCCCGCCGGACGCGCAATGGTATGAGAGTTGGGTTGTCGACGCCGAACCCACGGATGAGCAGATCATGACGATCATCACCAACAGCGTCGAGGCGGGTTCGGTGCTATGACGCCGGCCGAGCTGAAGGCCATCCGCCATAGCCTCGGCATGAGCGCCGAGGCCTTTGCAAGGCTGGTTCGGGTCGCCAACGGGCGCACTGTGCGCAGGTGGGAAGCGGCGGAGAAGGATATACCTGGCCCGATCACCCTCATCGCCGAGGGCATACGCGACAACGCGGCCGTCCGGGCCTGGCTCGGCGTCACATTTAAGGAGCCGCCTTCGGACGGCTGTTAAACGGGCGTTTTCGCGCCTTTTGCCGTGACAGTTCCACCCTTGGCGTTTTGTGCTCGCATTCTCTGCAATGCCTTAACCAGCCAAGGTTTTCGATAACTGTCATGGCAGGCGTGGTGGGCGGCAGGAATCGTGACAGTTCCTTGGGGTGCAGTCGTTGTTTTCCTTGGTATTCCGGCTCCGTGGCGCCGCCCGCCGCTTTGCGCTGCGCGCCAGCAACTGCCATTCGGTCTTTCGCAGAGCGTTTGTCCATCTGGCCCGCCAGCGCCCGCCGCAACCCTTATGCTGCAACGATTTCCCGGCTGATCCCGCTTAATCCCGGTTGATCCCGTCCTCTCCCTCCTACTGCCATCTGATCTTTCGTTTCACACCCGTCTGGTTTCCCCGGCAATTTCCCTTGCGCCCGGTCGTCAACAGGCGTACCGCCGTTTGCGGGACACTTCCCCCCAACGGGAAGCGCCCATCTGAGAGGATGGATGACATGACGACAAAGCCCGTTACCCGGCCCGCGCGGCCGGAGTTTTCGTCTGGCCCCTGCGCCAAGCGCCCCGGCTGGAGCCTTGAAGGGCTCGCTGATACGCCGCTCGGCCGCTCGCACCGCGCCAAGGTTGGCAAGGACAAGCTGAAGCTTGCCATCGACCTCACCCGCGAGGTGCTCCAGGTTCCCGCCGACTATCGCATTGGCATTGTGCCGGCGTCCGACACCGGCGCCGTCGAGATGGCGCTGTGGTCGCTGCTGGGCGCCCGCCCGGTCGAGATGCTGGCCTGGGAAAGCTTCGGCGAAGGCTGGGTTACTGACGTCGTCAAGCAGCTGAAGCTCGACGCGCGCATTTTCAACGCTCCTTACGGTGAACTGCCCGACTTCACCCAGGTCGACGCCGCCAACCGCGACGTGGTTTTCACCTGGAATGGCACCACCTCCGGCGTGCGCGTCGCCAATGCGGACTGGATTCCGGCCGACCGTCAGGGCCTGACCATCTGCGACGCCACCTCGGCCGCCTTCGCCCAGCGCCTCGATTTCAGCAAGCTCGACGTCGTCACCTTCTCCTGGCAGAAGGTGCTGGGCGGTGAGGGCGCGCACGGCATGCTGATCCTGTCGCCGCGCGCCGTGGCGCGGCTGGAGAGCTATGCGCCGGCTTGGCCGCTGCCGAAAATCTTCCGCCTGACCTCGAAGGGCAAGATTTCCGAAGGCATCTTCAAGGGCGAAACCATCAACACGCCGTCGATGCTGTGCGTCGAAGATTATATCGACGCCTTGCAGTGGGCGAAGACGGTGGGCGGCCTCGATGGTCTGGTCGGCCGCGCCGACGCCAATGCGAAGACCCTGAATGACTGGGTCGACAGCCGCGACTGGATCGCCAATCTGGCGGTGAAGCCGGAAACCCGCTCCAACACCAGCGTCTGCCTGGTGATCGCCGACGCGGATGTGCTGGCGAAAGGCGCCGAAGCTGGCGCCGCCGTGGCCAAGGGCATCGCCGCCCGGCTCGAGGCCGAAGGCGTCGCCTATGACATCGGCTCCTATCGCGACGCTCCTCCTGGCCTGCGCATCTGGTGCGGCGCCACGGTGGACGCGGCCGATGTGGCGGCCCTGACCCAGTGGCTCGACTGGGCCTTCGCCGAGGAAAAAGCGAAGCTCGGCTGACGCGCCTTCTTCCCGAAAAGTGAACCCCACTTTTCCCTGGGATGCTCCAGGGCAGATATCCCGTCCGGATTTTGCCCTGGAGAGCGCTTTTCACAACGCGGGAGCCGCTCCCGCGTCGCCATGGTCGCCGCAACCCGAACGGCGGCCGCTTCCCCCGATATGACCGCGCCGCTGCCGGCAGCGTTTGACCCGGCCGTTGCGCGACGATGATCCCGGAAGGTGATCTCATGACCGCCAAAGCGCCCCGCGTCCTGATTTCGGACGCCCTTTCCCCCGCCGCCGTGCAGATTTTCCGCGATCGCGGCGTGGACGTGGACTTCCAGCCCGACCTTGGCAAGGACAAGGACAGGCTCGCCGCCATCATCGGCGATTACGACGGCCTCGCCATCCGCTCCGCCACCAAGGTGACGGCGAAAATCCTTGAGAACGCGAAGAACCTCAAGGTGATCGGCCGGGCCGGCATCGGCGTCGACAATGTTGACATACCGGCTGCGTCGTCGCGCGGCGTCATCGTGATGAACACGCCGTTTGGCAATTCCATCACCACCGCCGAGCACGCCATCGCCCTGATGTTCGCGCTGGCGCGCGAAATCCCCGCCGCCGACGCCTCCACCCAGGCCGGCAAGTGGGAGAAGAACCGCTTCATGGGCGTGGAGATCACCGGCAAGACGCTGGGCGTGATCGGCTGCGGCAATATCGGCGCCATCGTCGCTGAACGCGGCGTCGGCCTGCGCATGAAGGTGATCGCCTACGATCCGTTCCTGTCGCCGGAGCGGGCGCTGGATCTTGGCGTGGAGAAGGTGGAGCTGGACGAACTGCTGCAGCGGGCCGACTTCATCACCCTGCACACGCCGCTCACCGACAAGACCCGCAACATCCTCTCCGCCGAGGCCCTCGCGAAGGCAAAGAAGGGCGTGCGCATCATCAACTGCGCCCGCGGCGGCCTGGTGGACGAGGCGGCCCTGCGCGCCGCCCTCGACAGCGGCCATGTCGCCGGCGCCGCCTTCGACGTGTTTGTCGAAGAGCCGGCAAAGGACAACGTGCTGTTTGGTCATCCGAACGTGGTGTGCACGCCGCACCTGGGCGCCGCCACCACCGAAGCCCAGGAAAACGTCGCCCTGCAGGTGGCCGAGCAGATGTCGGACTACCTGCTGCGCGGCGCCATCCAGAACGCCGTCAACTTCCCGTCGATCACCGCCGAGGAAGCGCCGAAGCTGAAGCCGTTCATCGAGCTGGCCGAAAAGCTGGGCTCCTTCGCCGGCCAGCTTACCGAAACCGGGCTGAAAAGCGTGCACATCACCTATGAAGGCGCGGTGGCCGGGCTGAAGGTGAAGGCGCTCACCGCGTCCGCCATCGCCGGCCTGCTGCGGCCGATGCTGCAGGACGTGAATGTGGTGTCCGCGCCCTCCATCGCCCGCGAGCGCGGCGTGGTGATCGAGGAGACGATCCGTGAGGCGGAAGGTGAGTACGACGCCCTGATCACCCTCTCGGTGACCACGGACACCCAGACCCGGTCCGTCGCCGGCACGGTGTTCGCTGGTGGCCGTCCGCGCATCGTCGCCATCAAGGAAATCAAGGTGGACGCCGAGCTGGCGCCGTCGATGCTTTACGTGTCCAATGAGGACAAGCCAGGCTTCATTGGCCGGTTCGCCAGCATCCTTGGCGAGGCCGGCGTCAATATCGCCACCTTCGCCCTGGGGCGCGACCGGCCTGGCGGTTCGGCCATTGCCTTGGTCGAAGTCGATGGCGTCGTGCCGGAGAAGGCGATCGCGGCGGTTAAGGACATTGCCGGGGTCAAGCAGGTGAAGTCGCTCAGCTTCGCCTGACGGGGCAGGCGGCGTCGCCGGACACCCCCTGAAACATTGGCGTTCACATGAAGTCATCGCAGCCCGGCTGCGATGACTTTTTTGTTTTCTTGCCTGGCCGGCAGTGGATGAGCGGCGTCTTCGGGACGGACGGGGCCAGATGGCGCGGAAAAACGTGACCGTCCCCGCGCCAGGGCGCCCGTGACGCCTTTTCCGTATTGCCCCCTGAATGGGAAACTGGTTATGAAATGTTATACAGTGTCAGTATAATTCTACGTGTTTACAATGATTATTGTCAAATTTTCCTATATTTTCGCTTTGTTTATTGTAACAATTATTGCGCTGAACTGGCTGCCCGTTGCGGATGGGCGGGCCGGGACCCTGGCCGGGGCGCCCCTCGCGGCCATGGCTTCGTGTGGCAATGCGATCCGTCAGGGGCTGTCCGGCGCGTTGGCGGCAGGGGGCGAGCATATTTCCAGGGCAGGAAAAAGCTTTGGCGTCGCCCCCGCCTGCCGGATCGACCTGAATCATGCCCGTTAGTCTGGCCGGCTGTCACGGGCAGGCGCGCTTTCACCCCGGACGTGTTGGGGGCGGCGGGCGATATTGCGCCGGGCGTGGCTCGCCCATGCGGCGGGCGTCACGTTATGCCTGGTCGGCAGAATGCGGAATGTGAAGGGGCAGGGACCCGTGATCAGGCCCCTGTCCAATGGCCTGTGACGCAGATTGCGCTCTGGTGTGGCGCGCTACGCCCTGACGACAGCCACGACGCTGGCCAGGGCGACCGGGCCCCGCCTTTGCGTCAAGGCTGGCGCCGGGAGGCCACCGCGCGTATCCCGCCGGCCTGGTGGATCACTTCGGCGATCAGTCGCGATAGCCGGGGTTGTGGCGGTCGAGCTTGCGCAGCAGCGCCGGCCAGGCGAGGCGATCAGCCACCTTCATCAGGCCGTTGGGGGAGGAGCCGACTTCGGCGTTCTTCTCGATGACCTGTTCTTCGGTCGGATAAATGGCGCTGCCCATGGCGAAGGTGCGCACCTGCATGGAGCAGGCCCGCTCCAGGTAGTACATGCGCATGAAGGCGGTCGCCACGGTTTTGCCGACGGTGAGGGTGCCATGGTTGCGCAGCAGCATCAGGTTCTTGCCGCCAAGATCGCGTTGCAGGCGCGGACGCTCGTCGAGATCGAGGGCGACGCCTTCGTAATCGTGATAGGCGAGGTCGTCGGAGATCAGCTGCGCCGTCTGGTTCAGCGGCTGCAGGCCAAGCGAGGTGGAGGCGACCGCCGTGCCGTCGAGGGTGTGCAGGTGCATGACGCACTGGGCGTCCTCGCGCACCTCGTGCACGGCCGAATGAATGGTGAAGCCGGCCGGGTTGACCTTGTAGGGCGTCTCGCCAACCGGATTGCCGTCCAGATCGATCTTCACCAGGCTCGACGCGGTGATCTCGTCGAACATCATGCCATAGGGATTGATCAGGAAGTGATGCTCCGGCCCGGGCACGCGGGCGGACAGGTGGGTGAACACCATGTCGTCCCACCCATACATGGCGACAAGCCGGTAGGCAGCGGCGAGGTCGATGCGGACCTGGCGCTCGGCTTCATTCATCTTGTCGAGGCTGACGACGTTCGCGGCTGTCATGGCGTTCTCCCTGAGCGGTCCGCCGACGCGGTTGATGGCTTTCCAGGCGGCGGCGAAGTTTTTTTACGGCGCCCCGATTTATGAACGCAAACGAAAGCCGGCGCCACCCACATGTGAGCGACGCCGGCTGGCGTGAACCGCCGCGACAACGCGACGCCGGCGAACAGGATTAACGGGCTGGCGCCCGCACGCCGACGACCGGCGGCTGCCGGGCCAAGGCAAGGCCTGGCGACGACAGCCCCTGTTCCTGGCCGCTATTCCAGGCCGCCGCGCGTTACCTGCGGCACATCATGCCGAGCACGAAACCGGCGGCGCCGACGGCCAGCAGGGTTCCGAGCGGATTGCTCCGGGTCTGGCGGGTGACCGCTGCGGCGCCGTCACGGGCGGCGTCTTTGGCCTGGCCGAAAGCGCGCTGGGCGGCGCCCGTGGCCTCATCCACAACACCGCTGGCCTGCAGCTTGCCGTCATTGGTCAGGTCGCCGACAAACTGGCGGGCCTTGCCGAGGGCCTCATTTCCCGCGCCCTTGATCCGGTCAGTGTCCATCGCGTGTCTCCTTCCATCGTCCGACGCGGGGAGCAGACGCGGGCAACGCCCACATCCCGCGGACGCGACAACTGGTTGGGTCGCCGGCCGCCGTTCCCATCGCGTTTGCTGATTTCAGGAGGTCAACGCGCCTGGGGGGCAGATTGTTCACTGGGCCAGGGAGAGGACCTGACGAACCGGCGGCCTCACGCCAGCCAGCCGCCAAGGCCGAGCAGCCCGCCAGCGCCGCCGAGAACGATGGCGGCGCGCCAGGGCCAGCGGCGCGGCCGGGCGATGATGGAGATGGTGGCGACGGCGATGGCGATCTGCACCAGCATCACCGCCCAGGTGAGGATTTCGTGGCGGGCGCCGCGCCGCTCCGCTTCCCGGAGGCTGGCGAGCGACAGGTTTTCCTGGGCGCGGGCATGGGCGGCGAGGGCGGCGTCGTCCTTGTCGCTGAAGCGCGCCTGCGCGTCCCTCCCGCGGTCCAGCGCCTGCCGCACCATGCGGGCGTCCAGCGCTGACCAGGCGTCGGTGGCCCGGTTCTGGTAGATCAGCGCCTGGGAGGCAGCGTTGGCGGCGGCGGCGCTTTGCATGGATTCGATGCTGCCAAGAATGACGCCGGCCACGGCGAGAATCGCCATGGTGACGGAAACCCGCGTCACCAGCGGGTCTTCCAGCAGCGGCGGCCGGCCGCTGTCCCGCGCCGTTTCCAGCGCCTCGTGCTCGCTCTTCAGCTCTTCCGCCGTCTGCGCCGCCAGCCTGGCCATAGCTTCGCTCTCCTGTTGCAGCAACGCCGCGCGGCGCAAGGCATTTCGGGAAGCGTCCCGCCCTGATGCGCCTTCTGCAGGCGGGCAGCCGCGTCAGCATCCGCGCGGCCGGGGATCAGTCCAGGGGCGTCAGGCGCTGTTCCACGCGGGCGCGTTCAGCGTCGGACAGGGCGACGGCGCGACGGCTGTTATGGTCGAGAATGGCGACGATCACCTCGGACGCGGCGATGCGCCGGCCGGTGGCCGCATTGTACATGCCGTGCGAGAAGCGCATGGTCTTGCCGAGAAATTCGACGACCTGGCTGTGCGAGACGATGAGTTCGCCGGGGCCGGGCATGTCATTGTAAGTGAGACGGTTCTCGACGACAACACTGCCGCGGTGGCTCGCCAGCAGGTCGGCGACGTCAATGCCCATGTGCGCGAACAGGTTGCCGACGCCATCGGAGAACCGGCCCATGACCTGTTCGGTGGCCATGCGGCCCGAGACGTCGCAATCCCACGGCTGCACCATGCCGCGATAGACCTCGACCAGGCCGCGGGCCCGGGCCTCGCCGAGATCGAGCGGCCGGCGCGGCTCCTCGAAGGCGACGCTGCGCGGGGCGTCATGCTCCGGCAGGGCGCCGGCGAAGCCCGCCATCAACTCGCGCTGTCTTGCGCTCCAGGGAACAGACGCGCCGGTCGTGCGGTCGATCTGCCGGTCGATGCTGATGAAACTCGTTGCGATCTCGCCCGCGCAGCGCAACTCGTGATGCAGCACGACGCTGCTGTCGCGGACCTCGATCACCCGGGTGCGGAAATCAGCCATGTCGCCGGTGTTGAGTTCGCGGCGGTAACGGATGTGGTGGGTCGCGGGAGAAAGGGCGCAGCCGGCGGGAACCTCAAGGGCGTGGGCGACGAAGCCCATCGTCTGCGCCAGACGCGTCATGTAGAAGCGCACGTTGAGATGGTTGTTCTCGTCGCATTCCCAGGCGTTGACGCCATTGCGGCAGCCGCTGATCCACTTGTCCGTCACGGGTTGTTTCCACCTGTCGCATCATGTCGCCGCGATCCAGCGGCGTTTGCAAAACAATCCGGCCAGACATCGCCTGGCCGGAGCGTATCTTCATATGCCTGCAACATTCTGACGGAAGGCGGCTGGCGACGTCCGTCAGAATGTCCTGACCTCAGACGGCGCGCTCGAAGACCGCCGCGATGCCCTGGCCGCCGCCAATGCACATGGTTTCAAGGCCATAGCGGCCGTCCCGACGCTTCAGCTCGTGCATCAGGTTGGCGAGGATGCGGCCGCCGGTGGCGCCGATCGGGTGGCCAAGCGAGATGCCCGAGCCGTTGACGTTGAGAATGTCGTGACGGCTGTCGTCGTCCGACCAGCCCCAGCCCTTGAGCACGGCCAGCACCTGGGCGGCGAAGGCTTCGTTCAGTTCGACCAGGTCGATGTCGCTCCAGCTGATGCCGGCGCGGGCGAACAGGCGCTCCACGGCCGGCACCGGGCCGATGCCCATGCGCGACGGTTCGCAGCCGGCGGCGGCCCAGCCGACGAACCAGCCCATCGGCTCCAGGCCCAGCTCTTCCAGCTTGTCCTCGGCGACGATCAGGCAGGCGGCGGCGGCGTCGTTCTGCTGGCTGGCGTTGCCGGCGGTGGTGACGCCGCCCTTCTCGATCGCCCGCAGCTGGGCGAGGCTCTCGGGGGTGGCGTTGGCGCGGATGCCCTCGTCCTGGGCGAAGATCACCGGATCGCCCTTGCGTTGCGGCACGGCGACCTTCACCAGCTCATCCTCGAACTTGCCTTCCGCCCAGGCGGACGCGGCGCGCTGGTGGCTGCGGGCGGCGTAGGCGTCGCAGGCCTCGCGCGAGATATTGTAGTCGCGGGCCAGGTTGTCGGCGGTCTCGATCATGCCGGAGATGACGCCGAACCGGCTGATCGGCTGGCTCATGACGCGGCCGCGGGTCAGGCGGTCGTGCAGGGTGACCGAGCCGGAGCGGGCGCCGTTGCGCATGTCGGTGGAGTAATACTCCACATTGCTCATGCTCTCGACGCCGCCGGCGACGACCACGTCGGCGACGCCGGTCTGGATCAGCATGGAGGCGTCGATGATCGCCTGCAGGCCCGAGCCGCAGCGGCGGTCAAGCTGATAGCCTGGAACCGAGATCGGCAGGCCGGCGGCCAGCAGCGACCAGCGGGCGATGCACGGCGCCTCGCCGTTGCCGTAGCCCTGGGCGAAGACCACGTCGTCGATGCGCTCGGGGTCGATCTTCGTGCGCTCGACCAGTTCCTTGATGACAATGGCGCCGAGATCGCCGGCGGCGATGCTGGACAGGCTGCCCTGGAACTTGCCGACGGCGGTGCGGATGGGAGAGACGATGGCGGCGCGGCGCAGCCCCGGGGTTTTGGTGCTCATCCTGTCGTTTCCATATGGACGCGTCCCGCGCGGGACGCTGTCGGTTGGTCCGCGCTGACGGGGGCCGGCGCAGGGAAGTGAATGCAAGGCAGCGCCGTGACCGGCGCTGGACGTCGCCAGACATGACCGGAGGCGCCAGGCCCTTCCGACCCCGCGTTTCCGGCCAGAGTTCCTGGCTCCCGGCCTTCTTATATCCCCGCGGCCGCCGCGCCAACAATTGCCGGCGCGGCATGCCTGGCCAGCCCGGGCCCCAGGCGTCCCCGCCCGGCGGGCGCCTACTGGACCAGGTCGCCCGACACCTCCCAGTCGTCGCCGTTGAACACGCCCATGTAGAATTTGGTCACGGGCGCGTAATCGTCCGGCGAAATGTTCAGGGTAATGCCGGGCAGCAGGATCGGGCTTGTCTGGCCCTTCAGGTTGGTGGCGTGCTTCAGCACGTTGGCGCGGGTCAGGTTGTCGCCGCAGGCTTCCAGGATACGCTTCATCAGGAGCGCGCTGGAGTAGGCGTAGAAGCCGACGTCGTCGTCGGCAGGCGTGTCTGGCGACCACTTCGCCCGGAACGCCTCATAGGTCTTCACGTCCGGGTCGTTTTTCCATTTCGGACTGGCGACGTGCTTCACGCTCTGCACCGTCATCAGGCCTTTGGCGTTCTGCAGCCCCGCGCCCTCCAGCAGCATGCGGGTGGCGGAGGCGCTCATCAGGTAGTGCAGGGCGGGCCAGTTCAGTTCCTTCACCTTGCGAATCGACTGGGTGACGAACTTGCCGGTGCTGGCGTTGAAGAACACGTTGGCGCCGGAACGGGACAGGGTGAGGATCTGGGAATCGACGGTCGGCTCCGTCAGGTCGTACATCTGCTCCGAAACGATCAGCTTGCTGGCCTTCTCGCCAAGCCCCTCGCGCAGCCCCTTGATGAAGTCGCGGCCGAGGTCGTCGTTCTGGGCCAGCACGCCTATCTTCGCGTCGGGCCGGTTCTTCAGAATCCAGCGGCCAAAAATCTTGCCCTCGGTGACATAGAGCGACAGGGCCCCCGTCGACCAGGGGAAGTGCTGTGGATCGCTCCAGCGCGATGAGCCGGAGCCGATCATCAACTGGGGGATGCCCTTGCTGTTGAGGTATTTTTGCACGGCGGCCTGGGTCACCGTGCCGTTGGACGACATGGTGGCCAGCACCCCGTCGCCTTCGACCAGGCGGCGCGTCGCCTCGACGGTCTTGGCCGGATTGTAGGCGTCATCCAGCGAAATCAGCGTCACCTTGCGGCCGTTGATCCCGCCCTGGGCGTTGATCATGCGGAAGTAGGCCGTCTGGGTGCGGCCGACGATGCCCACATAAGAGGCCGGACCGCTGTACGGCATGGTCTGGCCGAGCCTGATCTCCGTGTCCGACGCGCCCTGGTCGTATTTCTTTTCCGCCGATATGGCTGGAAAACACAGGGCCACGGTCGCGAGCGTGGCTGCAACAAGCCTGCGTATCATGCGCTTCCTCCAGGTTCGCGCTTCCATGTCCGCTCTTCCGGCGGTCCATGGAGGTTATGCGATCCTGAGGCGCCGTCCATGAATTTTTGAACGTCGTTATAAAAATAAATACATCAATTCGTTGATCATTCTGCCGCCGACCCGGCCCGGCGCGCGGGTTTTCCGCGCCTGGGGCGGGGGGTCAGACCAGAACCATGTCGGCGTATTGCGGGTGTTTTTTCAGCATGGCCTGGACGAACGGGCAGCGCGGAATGATCTTGCGGCCGCGGGCGCGGATGTCATCGAGCACGCCCAGCACGAAGCGGGCGCCGACGCCCTTGCCGGCCGCGCCTTCGGGAACCCCGGTGTGATCAAGGCTGATGGCGTCGAGGGTGTCGTGATAGTCGAGAACGGCGAGGCCCCATTCGGTCTGCATCTCGAAGCGCGAAGCGGATGTGTTGTCGCGAATGCCCGTCACTGGTCGTCTCCCGCACTGTTGCGGCCCAGGGACAAAAATCCGTTCACACGGCGACCCCGGCCCGCTTTCTTCACGCGAAGCCTGATTGCTTCGCCGGAAAACCCGCAGGCCAGGCGCATCTGGTGAAAACATCGGCGCCGGCCAGCAGCTGGAATGGCAATGACCTGAGAATGGGACGGGCGGCCTAAGCTTGCAACCGGGCGGTTCACCAGACCCAGAACAGCATCACCCAGTGGATGAGCCCGCAGCCGACGGCCAGCGCGCCCGCCGCGAGACAGGCGAGGCGGGGAAGGGGCGCGCGGGCGTAGCGGCCGGAGATCGACCAGATCAGCCACAGGCTCCAGAGGCAGGCGCCGGCCAGCAGCAGGGCGCGGACGTCGGAAACCCAGCGCAGCCCCAGCCCTTCCACCCGCAACTGCGTGACGGTGATGGCGGACAGGCCAAGGAACACGCCGCAGCCGGCGATGGGAATCAGCCCCTGCGCCAGATGATGGAAGCGGCGGCTGTCGAACGCGCCCAGCGCCCGCGTCGCCAGCGCCAGGCAGCCGTAAACCGCCGCGCCGGTGATGGCCGCGGCGGCGAGCACGTAAGCGATCATCAGGCCGCCGTCCAGCGGCGTCATCATGTCGTTCTGGTCAGGGTAATTGGTGAGGATCCACCAGGGCAGATGTGGGCTCAGCGGCCAGAGCAGGCCATGGCCAACCAGCCACTCCGCCAGCCACTGTTTCGCGGCCACGTAAAGCGGGCTCTGCGTCCACTCGAACGCCCCGGCGGCCAGCCCCATCAGGCCGAAAGCGATCAGCGCCGTTTCCCAGGGTTTCGCGTCATCGCCGGCCACGGCGACCACCTCATGGTTCGGCGCGCGCGGCGCCATGGCCACGGCGTCGCGAAAACCGGCGCAGCGCCCGCACATGTGGCAGGCGGAGCCGCCGCGCATGGTGCGGATCGGCACCAGCGGCGCGCAGTTGACGGCGGGCGGGGGGGCATCATGATCGCGCCGCCACTGATCCCATTTCAGGCGGTCGACGGCGAAATGCACCGGCGCCAGCTTGGCCAGCAGGCCGAAGACGCCGTTGACCGGGCACAGATAGCGGCACCAGACGCGCTTGTCCCGGCCGTACAGGAAGCCGATGACCATGGCGGCCAGGGTGGAGCCGCCGAGCACGATGATGACCGGCTTCGGATACTGGTAGACGCTGACCATCTGGCCGTAGATGGTAGTGCCGGCGAACGCGACGAACGGCCAGCCCTTCCAGCGGATCCAGCGCGGCGTGGCGCGGCCGAGGCCGCGATGGCTGGTGAATTCGGCGAGAGCGCCCTCCGGGCAGAACACGCCGCACCAGGCGCGCCCCATCAGCACCATGGAGAGCAGCACGAACGGCCACCAGATGCCCCAGAAGGCGAACTGGGCGAACAGGGTGGCGTTGGTCCAGATGTGCGACAGGCGCGTGGGAACCGGCGTCAGCAGCGGCAGGAACAGCAGCGCGGCGTAAGCGGCGATGATGAACCACTGCAGTCGCCGCAGGCCGCGCTGGTGGTCGCGCAGCCACTCACCGGCGCCCCGGGCCAGCCTGGACAGGCGGGCCAGTGGGGGCGCGGCGGTCAGGCCGAGCGTGGTTCCGGACGTTTGAGCAGCCATGTCATACATATCCAGAACGCGGCGAGCGCCAGCACCTCGACCAGCACCGGGCGGGCCCGGTAACCGGTCAGGCTGGAAACCAGGCCGCCGAAGGCGCCGCTGTCCGGCAGCAGCGCCGAGGTGTCCCACAGTTTCGACGACAGCTGCGGAATAACGCCAAGAGAGATCAGGTGGTCAAGTCCGTTGATCACCAGACCGCCCGCCAGCAGCAGCAGCATGACCTCCGTCACCCGGAAAAACAGCCGCCACGACAGCAGCCGCCCGCCGGCCTGCAGGGCCATATAGGTCAGCGCCGCGGCGGCGAAACCGAGCGCGGCCGAAAACGCGCCGCTCCACCATGAGGCGCTGGCCGAGGCCATGGTTCCATACAGGAACACCGCGGCCTCCGCGCCCTCGCGCAGCACGGCGAGGGCGGCGAGCACGAACACGCCAAGCCAGTGCGAGCGGGTTGCGGCGTCGTCGAGCGAGGCGTGTAGTTCGGTTTTGAGGGTGCGGCCGTGGCGGCGCATCCAGAACACCATCTGCACGATCAGGGCGGCGGCGATGAACATGATCGCCATCTGGAAATATTCCTGGCCCTCGTCGCCCAGCGCCTCGCCGGCGAACAGCAGCGTCGCCGCCAGGGCGACCGCGCCAGCAAGACCAGCAGCCACGCCCGCCCACAGCCACGCCCGGCCCCGGGCCCGCTCTTCCGGCGGACGGGCGGACAGCCAGGCGTTGAGAATGCCAACGACGAGCAGCGCCTCGATGCTCTCGCGCCACATGACGAAAGCGACGTTGAAATCGGGAGACAACATCGGTCAGGACCTATTTCGCCACCAGCACGGCGGGCGGCGAACCGGGATGAAAATCATCGAAGAAACTGTATTCGCCCGGATCGAGCGTGCGGATCACCATGACGGTCTCGACGCCCGGGGCCAGCACCTTTTCCTTGCGCAGCTCCAGGCTTTCGAATTCGGCGGCGCTGGTTCCGTGATTGACCAGCTCAAGCCTGAAGCGGGTTTTCGCCGGAACCTCCAGGCGCAGCGGCGTGATGGCGCCGTCGCGGAATTCGATGCGGAAGGTCGGCTCGCCGGCGGCGCGGGCGGGGACGGCGGCCGCAAGCAGCCCGGGGAGAACGGCGGAGAGAACGAGGGCGGGGAGCAGATCGCGCCGCCGCATCAGTAGCCGCCCTTCTTGCCGGTTCCCGCATAGACGAATTCATAGTCGACGCTGAACGGGGCGAACCATGCCCCGACGCCGGTTTCCTTGTCGATGTGCCGGCCAAAGTGGGCGTGCGGGTTGGCCGACGGCGGCGAGATGGTCAGTTTCAGGCGATACTTGCCCGGGCCATCCAGTTTGATGTTGTCGCCATAGTGCGGTCCGTCATTGGCGACCATCGGCATGAAATCGCCCTGGACGGTCTTGCCGCCATCGAGCCTGGTCAGCTCATATTTCACGCCGAGGTAAGGGATCCAGTCGCCTTCGGCGAAACCGTTGGCGTTGTTTCTGGCGGCCTTGATGTCGGCCTCCATGTGCACGTCGGAATCCTTCGCGTCGCGCATCATCCCCGGCGGCTCCATCTCGATGGGCTGCAGGTAGACGGCGGCGATTTCCATGCCCGCGTGCTGTTGCGGCGTTCCGATCGGTGTTTCCCGGGCGACGGCGGCGCTGGCGACGACGGCAAATGCGGATGCAAGAACGATGGAGCGCATGGGAGCCTCGGAAAAGATCTGGGAACGGCGTCGCCTCTCGCGCCCGTTCCGGAATAACCCTGGACATGACGCAAGGTATTTCTGGCGTATTCCAGGTCAATATTTGTCCATGTTCACAATGCCGGCGTCGTGATGGGCCGGATCGCCGCCATTTCTCTGCTTTTTACGCTGAAATGGTCGTTTCCCGGCGCCAACAGGGCGTACGTCAGGCCCGAACCTGCGTTGCATGACAGTGACCGCGGCGCCGTGTCAATAAAATGTTGGGCTCCGAGCCGGGATGTGGGGTTGATTATAATTATTCCAAAGTAATATTTCCTGATTCCGGGCAGTCCATGCCTCTCGCGGTTCCTTGATTTGACCTTACGGCGCCCCTGGCATTCGCTGGCTGCCTGGCGATGTGTCTGGAGAGGCGTTGTGATGGGCAGGGGTTGGACAGCAGGGCTGGCGGCGGCTCTGGTTGTGGGCGGGATGTCGGCGGCGGGCGCGGCCGATGGTGATTTCGCCCTGGAGTACAGGGTGGAGCGGGCTGAAGCCTCCAGGCTCAGCCTTGACCAGTGCGCGCGGGTGGTTGAGCAGGCGGCGAGCCAGGCTGGTTACCGCGTCAGCATTGACCGCTACCCGGGCCAGCTGGCGGTGATCGCCGGCGGTCCGCAGCAGGGCGGCTGGTCCTATACGGTCTATTGCATCGCTGTTGACCAGAAGGTCGCCCATGTCACCCAGGGCGTCAGCTACCGGCCTGGCGGCGGGGCCGCCGGTTTCGTCGACCAGGTGCACGCCGCGCTGCTGAAGGCGGCCCGATCATGAATGTTTCCGGCGGCGCATGCGGTTCGCGCGCTGCTCCCCCGAAAAGTGGGCTCCCCTTTTGATGGAAATGCTCTAGCTTTCCTGCCTGACGCGTCAAAAGGCGCGCTGGCATAATATCCTGGGAGAGAAACGCTCATGGTTGATCCGCAGACGGCTGGACTGTTGCAGCTCATCGCCAACAGCGGCATGCCCGGCGTGCAAGAGCTTTCGCCTGTTGAAGCGCGCAAATGGTATCTGGAGCGTCGCTTCTTTTCGCAGCCGGAGCCGCCGGAGGTCGCCGAGGCGCGTGATCTCGACGCGGAAGGGCCGGCCGGGCCAGTCCCGCTGCGGCTGTATCGCCCGCTTGGCAGCCAGCCCGGGACTGTCCTGCCGGCGCTGATCTATGTGCACGGCGGCGGCTTCGTCATCGGCAACCGCGACACCCACGACGTGCTGTGCCGGCAACTGGCCAACGCCTCCGGTTGCGCGGTTGTTTCCGTGGATTACCGGCTGGCGCCCGAGGCGCCGTTCCCCGCCGCCGTTGAGGACAGCATGGCGGCGACGCGCTGGATTCACGCCAACGCCGCGTCGCTGGGCGTTGACCCCGACCGGCTGGCGATTGGCGGCGACAGCGCCGGCGGCAATCTCGCCGCCGTCGTTTCGATCCTGGCCCGCGATGCGGGCGGCCCGCCGCTACGCTGCCAGCTGCTGATCTATCCTGGCGTTGACCTGGAAAGCGACCGCCCGTCGCACGCCGCCAACGGCCAGGGCTACATGCTGACCCGCGACAGCATCGATTATTTCCATAACCATTATATTCAGGATCGCGCCCATCACGCCGACTGGCGCGCCTCGCCCATGCTGTGCGAGGACCTGGCCAATTTGCCGCCGGCGTTGGTGCTGACGGCCGGTTTCGACCCGCTGCGCGACGATGGCCTCGCCTACGCCCAGCGCCTGAGCGAAGCCGGCAACCGGGTTTCCTACATCTGCTTCGACCGGCAGATCCACGGCTTCATCACCATGGGCAGGGTCATCGACGAGGCCAATACGGCGGTGCACATCTGCGCCGACGCGGTGCGCCGGGCGCTGGCCTGACTGTCCGGCGGCGCGCCTGCATGGCCGCGCCGCCAACCGGGCCATGGCGCCGCATCGCCGGGTTTGCCGGCGTCGGCAGACCCCGATGGCAGACCCGGATGTCAGGTTTGGGGCGGCGGCCGGCCAGGCGCCTGTCCGGGGGGCGCGCATCGCCGGGTCAGCACGGCCGCGATGGACAGGCATAACAGGGAAATCAGACCCGCGAATACCTGTGCGTGACCGCTCATGCCGTTTCTCCACGATGGATGCCGCCATGACCTTGCGGCAGGGCGCGGCCGCTGGCGAGACCATGAATATGGCGGGCCAAGGGTGGCGCAGGGGTGGCGGGCAGGGGGCCGGGTCGCCGCCGGGAACGGCTCCGGCCTTGCGGTCACGCCAGCGGGCTGTCGCTCGCGCCGGCTGATGTAACTGGCGACGCTGGCGCGGGGCGCTGGAGCGGCGGGCGCGCGCCGTCCGGGGCGGTTTCCGGCCCCAGCCCGCCCAGCAGGGCCCTGGCCGCCAGGTCGCCGCCGCCGTCACCGGTGACCAGCACGGTGCGGCCGCCGTGGGAAGCCGCGTCCCGCAGGGCTTCCAGACGGTTGATCTCCATCATGAAGGCCATGGCGTCGGCGTCGGTCAGGGTGGTGTCGGCGCGGAAGGCGGCGAGCGCCCGGGCGTTGCCTTCGGCGATGATGCTGCGGCTTTCGGCGATGCCGCGCGCGGTGATGGCCATGGCCGCAGCAGAGGCCTCGGCGCTTTTTGTGCGTTTGATCTTTTCGGCTTCGCCGTCGTTCTGGGCGGCTTCCAGCCGTCGCTGCGACGCCAGCACCTCGTTGAACGCCGCGATCATTTCCGTGGTAGGGCGGGGGTCGTCGATCAGCACCGCCCTGATTTCATAGCCATAGGCGTTCATGGCCTCATCCAGGGATTCCCGCACGGTCTGGGTGAATTCGTCCCGGTCCGTGTACAGCTGATCGAAAGTTTTCGTCGCGGCGACGGCGCGCGCTTCCGTCGCCACATAGGATTCAATCTGTCCCTCCGGGTTGTGCAGCTCATAAAATGCGGCTTTGACCGCCAAGGGGATCACCCGGTATTGCAGGCTGATCGGCATGGTGACGAAGGCGTTGTCCCGCGACTTGACGCCGAGCTGGAGCGCGATCTGCCGGGTTTGCAGCGAAAACGGCTGGCGCGCCTTCTGGAGCGGCCAGGGCAGCTTGAGGGACAGGCCGGCGGCGCGGTAGCCGCTGTAGCGCCCGAAGGTCTCGATAACGCGCACATGCTGCTGGGGGGTGGCGACGAAAAATGTCCGCAACCAGCGCACCGCCACCAGCAGGCCGAGAAGAAAGGCGAATTGCCACGCCAGGGTGGACAGGGCTGGCAAGCCGGACATGCGTCTCCTTCCATTTTTGTTTCGCTGTTGATTTCACGCAATGGCGTGTCCGGGGATTCCGGACCTGCCCTAACGTATTCCGGGCATTTTTACCGGATATGTCAATCTGGCGCGTCGATGGGCGAAACAGTTCCAATATACACCACATCATGTAACCATACGGCTGGCTATAGCGTCGCTGCGGCATGAGCATAATACTGAAACATGCGCTGGCGTTGGGGGCGGAAGTCAGGCTGACCCGGAATTTTTTCCCGGTTGTTCAATATGTTCCGCTGTATCTGCCGCGAGATCACGGTGGCAGACGGCCCGCACGCGGGGTGGGCGGCTGACACTGGTCAGGATGCACAGATGAAGGGAAATGGCGTGATATCCGTTCTCGCGCGTTGCCTCGCGGGGCTGACCACGCTGGCGGCCGCATTGCTGGGTTCGCCGGCCGCGCGCGCCTTTGCGCTTCCCGCCGCCACGCCGGCGCGCGCCAGCGGCCTGTGGCTGATCGATGAGAACATCCCGCCCTCCGCGCGTGGCCCGGCGGTCAGGACGCGAAAAGTCTGGCGCGTTTGCCTCGACCGCAAGGCGGACCGGGCGCTGCACGAGCTGGATGTCCGGGAGGATCGGGCCCGGGTCGCGGTTGATGGTTTGCGCTGTGATGATCCGGTTTACGCGCTGACGGACAGGACCCTGACGTCAACCATGCGATGCAGGGGCGCATTGCCGGCCGCCGGCGCGGACATCACCACGACCCTGACGCGCATGACGCATTTCGCCAGCAACCAGGAAGCCCGCTCGGAAACCGTGATGGACGGGGGCGGCCATGGGCGCGGCCGCATGGTTTCCACGATGCGCCGCACGGGTCCATGCCCCGGCAGCATGAAGCCGGGCGCGCGGCTGTTGCTGCACTGGACGGTGAACGGCGAGGAAACCCTGAAAGGGCAGGTGCGCGGGAATATCTTTCGGCAGGCTGGCGAACACAGACGTTTGACGGCGCATTGAGGGCGCGGCCTGCCGACGGGGCGTTGCACGATCCGGCCCTGGCCGGATCGTTTTCTCGCGGTCAAATGACGGCGGGCTCAGAACCCGTGCATCTGGCCCCATTCGGCGAACGGCGCGCGCGGCGCTTGCAGCGCGTTGATGGGGGCGTTTTCATCGCGATAACCCAGCGCCACGCCACAGAACAGCATCCGGTCTTCCGGGGCATTGACGAAGCGTTCGATGGAGCCGGCGAAGCGCGCCCAGTATTCCTGCGGGCAGGTGTCGAGGCCACGCTCGGTCGCCAGCAGCATCAGCGTCTGCAGATACATGCCAAGGTCGGACCACTGCGGCGGGCCCATCTTGCGGTCGATGAAGACAAACACGCCGACGGGCGCGCCGAACAGCAGGCCGTTGCGCGCCAGCTGGCGCAGGCGGCCCGCCTTGTCCTCGCGCGGAATGCCGATGCTGGCGTAGAGCGCCTCGCCGATCTGGAAACGGCGTGTGCGGTAGGGCTCCCAGAGATTGTGCGGATAGACGTCGTAGGCAGGCTCAGGGTCAGCGCCGTTTTCATTGGCAAGGGCGATCAGCTCCGCCAGCGGCGCGCCGGTGAGGGCGTGCACGTGCCATGGCTGCACATTGCCGCCGCTGGGCGCGCGGGCGGAAAGCTCCAGCAGTTCGCGGACGACGTCGGCGGGCACCGGGTCCGGACGGAAAGCCCGGACGGACATGCGGCGCCTGACCGCTTCAGATACATGCATGATGTCGATCCTGTATGACCGGTTGACTGATGGCGGGACCATATACGCCCATCCGGGAAGGCGCTTCCCATGCGGCGGGGATTTCATATATCAGTTTTCCCGATGAATGAGCCGAACCTGCAAAATGTGGCGACGTTCCTCCGGGTCATTGAAGCCGGCGGTTTCGCCGCGGCGGCGCGGGAGCTGGGCGTGACCCAGTCCACGGTGAGCCGGCGCGTCGCCGAACTCGAGCGCAAGCTGGGCCGCCGGCTGCTCGAGCGCACGACGCGGCGCGTGCTGCTGACCGAGGCCGGGGAGCGCTACGCCGACGCCGTGCGCCTGCTGGTCGCCGGTCTTGCCGACGCCGAGGCGGATTTCAACGATGACGGCGCCCGTCTGCACGGGCCGTTGCGCATCACCATGCCGTCCGGTTTCGGCCGGCTGCGGGTGCTGCCGGCGCTCGCGGCTTTCGCGGCCCGCTACCCGCTGGTGCGCCTCGACGTCGACCTGTCCGACCGCTACGTCGATCTGCTGTCCGAGGGATATGACCTCGCCGTGCGCCTCGCCGAACCGGAAACCTCCGGCCTTGACGTACAGTTTCTGAAGAAAATTTCGGTGCACATCTGCGCCGCGCCGGCGTGGCTGCGGGCTAATCCGGTGCGTTCCTACGCGGACTTGGAAAACGGACGCTGCCTGGTGCAAAAAACCTATGCGCCGAAAAATGTCTGGCGCATGCAGGCGGGCGGCGTCATGCGCCAGATCACCATCCGGCCATTGATGACCCTGAGCGACACCGAAGCGGTGCGCGTCATGGCGCTTGCCGGCCTCGGCGTGGCGCGGCTGCCGGATTACCAGGTGGACGACGACCTGCGTAACGGGCGACTGCAACTGGTGTCGCCGGATCTGGTGTCTCCCGACGCCTCGGCATGGCTGGTCTGGCCGCGCCACAAGGGGGCCTTGCCCCGGGTCCAGGCGTTGCGCGAACATCTGGCGGCGGAACTGGGAGAGGGGGCCAGCTCCCCCTGACGGCGGACGAGGGACCATGGCGCGGCGCCAGCCTGCGGCGCGCAGCCAGGCAGTGCTTTTCGTGATCCCCCCGTCAGGAACCGCGATCGTGGTGACCAGGGCGACGTCTGAACCTGTGATCGCCGCGTACGGCCACGCGCCACCTGCCGACGCCGCGACCGGGAGCAGCGGTTCGTGTACAATTGTGATAAACCATAATATATTAATATATGATCATATAATATTCATAAGAATATATGATGTGTTTTCCTGTATAATCCGGGCGTCGCTGTTGTGATCTGGAGAGGTGGGTTTCAACCGGGCGTTGTTAACGTCGCAAGCAGGGTTGCAGAATTAATTCCCAAGTTTTAGCTTGGCGGCCTTGCAGATCCTGTGCGGCCAGTGCGGCTGTCCGGGAGGGCGTCCGACGTTTTCGCCTGACATGGGAGACGTAAGCATGTGTATCGCCTGTAATCCCGGGCAACTGGCCATCATTCGCAATGCGGCTTCGCGGCGCGATTTCCTCAAGTATATGAGTGTCGCGGCGACATCGGCCTTCGTGGCGTCCGCCGCAGGCCCGGCCATGGCGAAGCCCGGTCACGACAAGGCGGGACCTCCCGACGTCATTTTTTATGGCGGGCCGATCCTGACAATGAACGCCCGGGCGCCGCAGGCGGAGGCGGTGGCTGTTCGTGGCGGCCGCATCGTCGCCGTGGGAAGCGCGGACATCAAGGGGCTCGCGGGACCAAAGACCCGCATGGTGGACCTGAAGGGCCGGACCATGTCGCCCGGCTTCGTGGAGCCCCACGCCCATTTCGTGTTCGTGGCCTTTGACGGCTGGACCAATGTCAGCCCGATCACGACCCCGGATTTTGACGCCGTGATTGCGAAAATACGGGAGGGCGTCAGCAGGGTCAGGCCAGGCGAATGGGTTCAGGTCCAGCAGTTCGATCCGAGCATTACCCGTGGAGCCCGGCCGCTAACCCTGGCGGTGCTGGACGCGCTGGCGCCAGATAACCCCCTGTTCATTCAGGAAAGCAATGGCCACATTGCTTACGTTAACAGCGCCGCCCTGAAACTTGCCGGCGTCACGCGCGACACGGCCAATCCTCCGGGAGCCCGGTTCATCAGGGACGCCAATGGCGATCTGACCGGCAAACTGGAGGAGATGGCGGCGCAGGCGATCTTCATCCACAAGATGCCACAGCCCTCGGCTGTGGAGTTCCAGCGGCGTGTTCGCCGCCTGTTCGATCTCAGCGCGTCGGTTGGCTGCACCACCTTCCATGATTGCGGCATCGGGCTTCTCGCTGGCCCGAAGGATCTGGCGTTGTTGGAAGCGGTCGTGGCTGGCGATGCGCCGGTGCGCTACCAGGGCATGCTGATCTCCACCCTTTTTGACCAATGGGAAAAAATGGGCCTGAAGCCGGGACATGGCAATGACCGCTTCCGCCTCACCGGCATGAAGGCCTGGGCCGACGGCTCGAACCAGGCCAAGACCGGTTATCAGCGCGAGAACTATCTCAATTCCGACAAGCGGGGTTCGCTCAACTTTTCAGTGGAGCAGATGACGGAAACAATCCGGCGCGCCCATCACGGCGGCTGGCAGGTCGGCGTTCACGCCAACGGCGACGCGGCCATCGACGCCACCATTGACGCTTATGCGGCGGCGTTGGGGGGCAAACCTGCCGGCGACCTGCGCCATCGCATCGAGCATTGCAGCATGCTGCACCCGGAGCAGATGACACGAATGAAGGAACTGGGCCTTTCGCCGTCGTTCCTGATTGGTCACGTTCACTGGTGGGGCAAGGCTTTCCAGGAGCGGATTTTTGGCCCTGAACGCGCGCGTTTCTATGACCCTTGCGCCTCGGCCCTGGCGGCTGGCCTGCGGATTTCGCTGCATTCGGACTGGAACGTGACGCCCATCGAGCCGCTGCGCTACATGGAGAACGCCGTAACGCGAATCATGAATGAAGGCGGCGGCGTCTTTTTCCCGGATGAGCGAATTCCGGTTGAGGCTGCCCTGCGCGCCGTCACCATCGACGCGGCCTGGCAGTGCCATATGGATGACAGGGCAGGCAGCATCGAGCCCGGCAAATTCGCCGATCTGACCATTCTCGAAGACAATCCCATGACCACCAAGGCCCCGTTGAGCAAGATAAAAGTCAGTGAAACCTGGATGGATGGGAAACAGCGTCACCCGAGTTAGGCCTCTTCAGCGTAATTTCAGGCGCAGGAACTGCCAGGCTCCCTGATTTGACCAGGTTCTGCATGGGAGGTGGATTTTTCTTCCAGAAAAGTCCACCGGGGGCTCACTCGGGGATATCGGGTAGCCCCGCCGGTATCCAGCCGGCGCTGGCCTTGAAGGTCGCGCGGCGCGTTTTTGTGACGTAACGAAAAATGCCGCGCCAGAATGCGGCCGAATCCATTGGTCTTGCGACGCCAGACCGTCAAAATGCAGGGCCGGGGCGGGGGCTGCTATCGGGCGCGCGCTCTTTCCGGGCGTGTCGCCCGTTTTGCCCGGCCATAATTACCTCCCCCCGTCTCTCTTGCCGTGAACGCCATTTCCCGGCGTGGTAGCCTCATCCGGTTGCCGTCGTTAGCGTTCCGCCCGAGTGACGTCGCGCTTATCAACACCCTGACGTCAACAACCGGCAGCAGCGAACACAGCGATTGCGGAAGGGCCAAGCCTCGGATAATGTCCGCACCGTTAGCGCCCGTAGCTCAGCTGGATAGAGCGTTGCCCTCCGAAGGCAAAGGTCACACGTTCGAATCGTGTCGGGCGCGCCAACAATTTCAATCACTTAACTGAAATCGCGGGATGGGCGGCAAGGCGTGAATCGCCACCGAGTCGCCACCGTGATGGGCAAGCCAGTCCAATAGAATCAAGGTAGGCAGGCTCAGCGCCCAGAAGCTCAAGCGCTCTTTCGCAGGGCAGGCGCGTGCCCCTTTTTCCTGAGACCCTGTAAGATAGTCCTTGCGTCTTTCATCGCCTGCTCAGGTGACCTGGGCGATATCGCATCCGCTCGCCATCTCTCCGCAGGAAGGGCTTGCGGCCTGACCTGGCACTTCTCCATCATCTCTGAAATGGCGGCTAGCGTCGTGAAATCCTTGTTCGCGATGCGCCACATTCTCAGGTTGCCCCTCTGTGCCTCACGCCGCAAGCCGGCGACGGACATTCCGCCATGCGGAAATCCAATGCGCACGGCGTCTGCGAGGCGAAGAGGGGTGTCGCGGTCGTGGTCGGACATAGAATGCTCCATCCTGGCCCCCTTGCTGGAAAGTCATCGGGGGCAGGGATGTTCCACCATCCGGCGGGGCGCATGTGTGATCTCCTCGCCCCGCCGCGTCTGGCCTGGTGGTGTCAGGCAAGTGGTTGATGGAAGCTAGCGCTTGCGCGCATTGTCAGCTTCCCATTGTTCGAATGGGTCAAGATTGCTGTTGGGTTTCTCGCCGCATATTGCCGCCTCGATGGCGGCACGGCTCCATCGCCGAGTCCCTCTGATGGCCGGCGGCACGATGCCCTTGCGGACCCAGACATCGAACCCCTGCGGAGTGAGGCCGCACATTGCCGCAGCTTCGCTGCGGGTGATGGCCAACGGGACAACATCGTTGCTGCTCATATCCTGACTTCCTGATGCTCTGAGCCCAGGGATCGCTGGGCAGTGTTCAGGTTAAGCAACTATTGCCATGGCGCTATGTCGATTGGTGTCAGGCGCCTTCAACAAGGGCGTAGAACGCCGCATGAAGCTCGCGCGCTCGGTCGCGCACCTCGAACACGGCGTAGACAGCAATATCGTCAAGGATGCGTTCAGAGACCGACAGGACAGCCAGTTCCGCGGCCATCAGGTTGGCGCAGACGAGGTCCTCAAGGTCGCTGGCGGTTTCGGTTTTGAGGTCACGCGTCTGGCGGAGAACCCGGCCGGTATCAGGCGCGCGGCGCGCCGCTGGGGCGCGGGGTCTTAATCTGGTGACGGTCGAAGGCGTGATGGAGGCGGCGTGGGGCATGTGTGGTTCTCCTTGCTCTTCAAATCATCTAACGTTATTCAAAATGTCAGAAGCCACGAGGGCTGTCAAGCATTTTGAGCAAGGTTATTCAATTTGTCGATAACACCCGATCAATGTCGTGCGGCAAGGGCCATCCTGAACTGGTCTCAAGGTGCGCTTTCTGAAGCTGCTGGCGTTGCCCGTGCGACCATCGCGGAGTTTGAAGGTGGTCGCCGCGCGCCAATCTCAAACAACCTATTGGCCATCCGTACCGCCCTCGAGCAGGCCGGCGTTATCTTCCTGGACGCTGGCGCCACGGTCGACGGCGGCCCAGGCGTAAGGCTGGCGACGAAGGAATAGTTGGCATGGCCGCTGACATCGCACTGAGAGCAAAACTTATCCGCACCGACATCGGCATGGACTCGGCTTCGGCGATGTCAAAGCTGCTGGGTATGAGCCCGAACGCATGGAAGGCTATTGAGGACGGCCGCAACCTTCCTAGCAGCGAGACGCTCCTGAAGCTTGTTGATCGCGGATACGACGCGACGTGGCTGCTGGCTGGCCGCGGCTCCATGCGGTTGGATGTGGCGGGCCGGGCGTCCGCTTGAAAGGGAATAGCGGTGGGCACGCGCGCGAGGAGCGACAAAGTGGTGAAATTTTCGCCACTTTCCCTCGCCCAGCGCCCTGCCTGCGGAGAAGGCGGCGTCTGCGCGGGCGGCGGCTGAGAGGATCCGGGGGAGGATGCAGCTGGCAGCCGAGAGCATCATCGAGGTTGGCCGCGAACTGATCCAGCAGAAGAAGGACCTAGGCCACGGTAATTTCTTGCCGTGGATCGAGGCTGAGTTTGGGATGTCTGGCGTTAGTGCCAGCCGATTTATGAACGTCGCTGAACAGTTTGGCTCCAAATCTTTCACCGTGAAAGATTTACCCCCAACCGCCCTCTACGCCCTCGCCGCACCCAGCACCCCAGAACCAGTCCGCACTGAAGTACTCGAACGTGCCGCATCCGGCGAGAAGGTGACGGCCTCAAGTAGGGCTGAACCATTGTTATCAAGGCCAAGGTCGCGCGCCGCCTGCTTTACTGGCTCAGGCAGGCTGGCGACCTGCACGGCGCGATGGGCAGCCATGCGGTTGATGCCAAGTTCGCGGGCTGCTGCGCGGATGCCTGACTCCATGTTCTGCGGTGGTGCGCGCCTACCGTCTGACAGGGTGGCTGTCACAACTTGTGCCAGCCGCTGCTTCCCCTGCTCTTCCGTAAGCCTGATCCATTCAGCCGCCTGCTCATCCCGCTCCAGCTTCGGCATGGTGCGGACGGCGAGTGAAAGGCCGCCTTCGTTGCCGCGTCCACCCTTCGGCGAAACCTGGTCAACTTGACCAGGTTTATCGACCACCTCGCCCTTTTCATCCACGATCCCCATCAACCGCATCCACGCGGCCCGCACGCTCCGTAGGTGTAGGAAATTCCGACACCAACGATTTACGCAAGGATGGACGCCGGAAGGGGCCTCAACACCAGAAGCAATTCGCCACCGAAACCGCTGAACTGACGGGTGCCATGGCCTGGAGCCATAACCTGGCCGACCGGCACGTTTTAATGCCGGAAATCCCGGCATTATGGGAAAAGCCCATACCCATCAACGTCGGCGCAAAATTGCGCCCACGGCGCATTCCTGCGCCATGGCTGGAATGTCAGCCGCGGGCCACTGGCTTGAAAATCAGGGCAGCACCACTGAGCGCAATAATCCGCTAAGCCAAACCGGACACATGTGTCCGATTTCCAACCCGCTGACTTTTCAGCGCTTCCCGTCAGCTGAATTTTCAGCCCACGGGCAACCAACGAATTTTTGCGCTCGTTGGCCGAGGGTTCTAGATCATGGCGCGCCCTTCTTTTCGTGCTGCCCGCCATTCGCGAATGAATGACAGCACAAGGACAGATAAAACCACTGCGACCAGCGCAGGCCAGACTAGGACATAGGCGGTCATCCAGTAAGACATCATATCAACGGCCTCCAGCATCAGTTCGTGGTGATATCGAAACGACCTGTCGCGCGGGCAAGCAGGCCGAAGTCAAAATTGTCGGGGCGCAGCAGGCTGATGCCAATGCACAGGATTGCGCTCACGGCGTAGGCCAGCAATGAGGCGGTCAGCACGGGGTAGGTGTGCAGGAAGCCAATTCCAAATGGCGCGCTCACGACGGTCGCGATGACGCCAGTCAGGACGCCAACACGTGCGCCCCAGAAGCCGAACGCCATCAGGCCGGCGATCACGCCTACGCCGATGACTGAAAGTATATCCGTCAGCAGGGCCGTATCGCCGGTTAGGGCGACGAACCCGAAACGCACAGCGAAAAAAGACACCAGCGCGCCGAGGACAGCAACGGAGAAGGCAGTGTTTGACACCTTCCGCCAGTAAAAGCTTGCAATCACCGGAAACACCAGCGCGCCCCAGATAGCGCCAACCAGCACCAGCAATTCGAGAATATTGAGCCGGTTGCTTGCAATGTAAACCGCCAGCGCCGTCGAGGCCACCATGGTCAGGCGACCCAGGAGGAGCATCAGGCGTGGATTGGCCTTGCCAGGACGAGCGATATTACGGCCGTAAATGTCGGTCATGACTATTGACGACAAGGCCGACAGGTCGCTGTCGGCGGTGGACGCCATGGCGCCGATGATCAGAATGAAGAACAGGCTGAGCAGCCCCGCGCCCAGGTAAGACGCCGCCAACTGCGGCACCAGATTGTTGACGTCGCCGTCGATCGGCTTGATGCCCAGATAGAGCGCCAGAACACCGAGCATGCCGATGCCAATCACCGTGGCGCCGTAACCCACCGTTGCTGTGACGAACGTCGCCTTGATCTTGTCTGGCCGCACAGCGAACAGGCGCTGCGCGATGGTCTGGTTGCCGATTGCGTAAGCCAGCACCGCCGCTATGTAAGGCGCGCCCTGATTGAAGAAGGCGTCGGACGAGAAGAAGCTGAGCTGCTGCTGGTTCAGATTGCCCTGGCCTTCGCGGAAAATGTCGGGGCCGCCCGCCAGGTGAAAAATCGTCGGCACCAGGATCACCACAGCCAGAAGCATGGCGCAGACCTGGATGAAATCGGTCAGGATCGATGCCCGCAGGCCAGACCAGAGCGTGTACAACAAGACGCCCGCGGCGATAACCAGGATGCCTGTCGAAAAATTCAGCGGCGTGAGCATGGCGATCAGCACGCCGCCAGCGATATAATTGGAGACGAGACTGAGAATGCTGCCGATAATATTGGAACCGGCGAGGATCAGCTGGCTGGAAGAGCCATGACGGGCGTGCAATATTTCCGCGAGGCTATGTGCGTCTGGAGCCAGCGATCTTATGCGCTTCCCGAAGGGATATATGAACAGGATCATCAGGGCGCCCCACAATCCATAGTGCAGGGGGCCGGAGACGCCAAAGGTGTACCCAGAGGTCGCCGCGGCATACAAAGAAGCGGCCCAGATCCACGTCGCGGTCATGGAAGCGGCGGAGATGCCGAATCCAACCTTGCTGCCAGCATTCATATAACTGTCAGCGTTCTCACGTTTTCGACCGATTTGAAGGGAAACGAAAAATGTTCCGCCGAAGAAGACAGCCAATAGACAAATTGTCAGCGGCAAACTCAGCTGTTGTAAATCCATAATACCCGTTTGAACCTTACCTTTTGGTCATGCTCGCAAGCAGCTTTGCAACTCCTTTCATATGCGGGGCCAACCCCCGACATCTTGCTGACAGTGACACCTTGAACCAGTGGGCCCGCGCCTCACGCATGCAGGCCTTTTCGACAAATTGCCGTCAAGCAACTGGCGCAATATAGCCACATTGGAGCCGAGGGCAAATCAGCGCCTCAAGACCTTTCGACATGCGCTCGTCATGTCGAAGTGACGGACTGAACGGCGCGAAGTGCCTATCTCTTTGATTTCGCACGTTTCCACAAAATTATGGGAACGGAAATCGTCACTGCAGTCCAAATCGTAAATCGACCGCAGAACACTGTCGTGCCGCTTCCCGAACACCTCCGCAACATGCCGGCTGTTGGCCAGGACGGAAACTGCCCCGACGGCGCCTCTCTGAGTGTGTGGGCAGACCCTGCGTGACGTTGACAGAAGAATCACGACGGCGTGAACTGCCCCCTGCAAACGCAATAATCTCAGACTATTGGCGCAGGAGGCGGACATGGAGAAAATGACATCGAAGAGACGGCGCGGATTTGCTGCAATGGATCCGGAGCGCCGCAAGGAGATCGCCAGCAAGGGTGGCCGGAGCGTACCCGCTTCAAAGCGGGCTTTCTCGACCAGCCGCGATCTGGCGGCCGAGGCCGGACGCAACGGTGGTCAGAACATCAAACCTGAAGGCCGGAGCTTCTCCCTGAATCGGGCGCTCGCGTCATCAGCCGGGAAGCGCTCACGTAAGGCTGTGTAAAACTGGCGCGAGCCTACTGAACAGCGTGAGAGCACCGGGACTAAACTCCGCATGTGTTCGTCAGTCATTGCTCTGCGTCCCGGTATTGTGTCGGTTGCCCCAACGTGACGTTGACCAGCCGGGACCGGTCATGCCCCAATGAATGCAGGGGGCACTGATATGAAGTTCGTGAGGGTTGGCCTTGCTTTGGCTGGCATGATCGCACTGATAGCGCCAGCGCACGCGCGCAGCTGCAAGGCGGCGTCATCGTGCCGCGAGGCCGTGGAGATGTGGTGCAATGGGTATTCCGGCGCCGACAGAGACAACGATGGAATACCGTGCGAGAACGTGTGCAGGACCAAAGCGCAGGTCGATCGCATCAAAGCGGAAATCGGCTGCGATCATCGCTAGAAGATTTGGAAGTCCAAAAAATGCGCCCGGCAAATTACCTTGTGATTTTTGGACTAGCATCGCTGCTTGCCGCTGGCGCCGCTCATGCGCGGGAGTTCGGCGGGTACGAATGCACTGATGACTGCTCAGGCCACAAGGCGGGTTACGACTGGGCAGAACGCAGGAGCATCCGTAGTCTCGGCCAGTGTGGCGACATCCTGCACACGTCGCCGAACAGCACGTCCTTCTATGAAGGCTGCAAGGTTTACGTTGAAGACTCAAGCCGTGGTTCGGATGAGGACGACGATGGTGACGCTATCGATTGAGCCATTGTAGTCCGTAGCCTACCGCCCCTTCTCCAGCGCCCGCCACTCCCACGGCGGAAGGAAGTCATAGGCCCACATGCCGGCCTTGGCGGCCCTGGCAGCGTCCTCTGCCATCACGTAGCGAGTGCTGTAACGCCGATAAGCGAGCGCATGTCCTGAGCGGACCATTGCGTCGCCGATGTCTTTGCCGCCGACCTCACACTCGGCCAGAACGCGCCTGTAGCGATCAGTGCCAGTCTGGCTGCAATAGACCGTCTGGCGGCCGATTATGTCTGCCAGAAACCAGGCAGCATCGCGCCCGCAAGCCACGTCGCGCTTGCCCTTGGCCTCGCACACCTGGTTGCTTTCTGGGGCGTCGATGCCCTCCAGCCTGATCCTCTGGCCATGGATCTCGATCGTGTCGCCATCAATAACGCTGGCCTGACCGACCACGAGGCCAGGGATATCGGCAGCGCTGGCAAGGGTCGGGAGGAGGCAGAGGGCCGCGGCGAGGATTTTCATCAGAATTGCGATGTTGTGTGAAAGGCTGGCAGTCACCCAACCACCAGCCCGTCAGGTCAGTATGTTATGCAAGAAGCACTGTTGCCAGAGCGGTTGCACTGCGTGATGGACGGCGGCGTGTAGTCGCGCCCTCTCTGTGGAAACTGCGGGAAGACGCCGTTCGACGGCCCGCACTGATAAGTCATGTAGTACCAAGTCACAGGGCCGGGAGCGATATCGGCGAGCAACCCGCCCGCCTTGGAGTAGCTGTCTACGACCGAGTACGGCCCCCTGCACGTTGCATTTGCAACAGCGAAACACTGTGTTGAGGACTGGCTACACTTCGTTGTGTGAACTTGGGTGCCTGTGGGGCCGATGACGCTCTCTGTCTTTCCCGTATTGCAGGCAGCCACACCAATTGAGATGCCGATTAAAACCAATGCCTTGCGCACGCTTCCCCCCTCCGTTGTTACCGGTCAACATCGCTCATTGTTGGATGAGAATCAATTGCTTGTGACGGCCCTTTGAGGTTGTAATCTGGCTCAAGAGCAAACAGCGATTTACCTCACACGGTATTGGCGGACGACACCATGCAGGATCGTTACGCAGGGGATATTGGCGACTACGTGAAGCTGGCGCTGTTGCGGACTCTGTCTTCCGGACGCGCCCTTGGAGTCGCTTGGTATCTTTATCCCGACGAAGGCCACAACGGTGATGGCCGACATACCAGGTACCTGCAACAGCCAGAGAAATGGCGGGCTCTCGACCCCGAACTATTTGATGCCCTGGCGAGGGTGGTCGACGCGGGTCGCTCTGTGAAGGCCATTGAGGCGTCCGGACTGATGTCAGCCACCTACCATGGCGCTCCTCTGACGTCGGGAAGCCTGCCTTGGCAGCGCCGGTCAGGGTGGCGCGCCGCTTGGTTCGAGAGCCTGCAAAGCGCAATGCAAAGCGCAGACATCGTATTCGCCGATCCTGACAACGGGCTGGTCGACGACGATCCCCGGCGCCGCGGCAAGTCAAAATTTGGGAAACAGATTCCTGTGGCAGAAGCCCTAGCGCTGGCCCACGGCCGATCAGCCGTAATTTACCATCACAACACGCGTCGGGCTGGCGGGCATGACGCCGAAGTGGATCACTGGCTACAGCAACTGGGGCCCCACACATTGGCGGTCCGTGCCACATCTCACAGCTGCAGGACATTCTTCGTGCTCAATCCAGACGCCGAGATCCAGGAGAGGGCCTCAAGGTTCTGCAATCAGTGGTCGAAGCATGGTGTCAGACTCCACTGTTGATGCCGACAAGGCGGCGTCTGCGCGGGCGGCTGCTGAGAGGATACGAGTCCGCATGGCGCGGGCCGCTGAGGACATTTTTTTAGTCGGTAGGGAGCTTACCGAACAGAAGCAGTCACTCGGACACGGGCAATTCCTCAAGTGGCTTCGAATAGAGTTCGACATGAGCGAGTGGACGGCGAGAAATTTCATGAACGTCTACGGTACATTCAATAAATCGGGAACGGTTCCCGATTTACCGCCAACCGCCCTATACGCCCTAGCCGCGCCCAGCACCCCAGAACCCGTCCGTGCCCAAGTGCTCGAACGCGCCGCCTCTGGAGAAAAGGTGACGGCCAGTGCATGGATATCCCAAAACAAACCCGCCGGCTGGCGTGGGCGGGCAACTGGAGCGCCCTGGGCAGCTGGTGCCAAAGTGTGCCCGTTGGGATGGCACACCTACCGCGGGTGGTGCGTCCGTCCGTAGCCGCCTGTAGCCGTCTGTAGGGGTCTGTAGCCCCCCACACGAGCGAACCACCGGCTTTGCTACACTGTCTCTGCCTCAGCACGCTTCTGGATGTTGATCCAAGTTGCAAAAGATAGAGTCGGCAACCGGTATCTCCCAGGGCGCGACTCATCCGAAACAATAATATCTTTAGCCTTTAGCGCACGAATCGCATTGTCAACCGTAGTTCCTTTGAGTTTGCTTTTCGCGATGATGTCAGAACGCGATATCCAAACGTCAACACCGTCCGCCATGACGTGCAATACTTTGCGATAATCATCAGAGGCAGGCGTATTGTACGCTTTATCAAAATACTTGGCTCCGAGTTGGTCAAACGCCCCATTCTCGGTAAATAAACTTGATAAAAAGTCAGATTTATCAATATTGTTGTCGGAGTCATGCTCAAATGCGCAATATGCAAATTCCTGCAGAAAATGCGGGTAACCTTCGGAGAAGCTGCCGATCAGATCCTCAGCGTCAGGCGCAATCGTCACAGGGGATGTGTTTTTTTTGTTCGCATCCTCTAACCCCATGCGCAACACTTGGCTTCTTTCATTTGGTTCGAGCGGCTTCAGATTCAATATATGAAACAGACGAAGCGACGATTCGTGGCTTTCTCTAAGTCTGCTGCTCAGATTTGGTAGACCAGCGAGCCCTATACAAACCTTCTCGCACTGACGCGACGTCATCTCTTCAGTGAGCAGTTTACAAAATAGCCCCAAATTTGCCGTCGCAGGTGGGGCATCTGCTTCGTCAAGTAAAAGCAGTATGCCATCAAACGCATCTCCCATTCGCAAGATTGCGAGTTCAAAGTCATCGATAAGCGCAGAAAATGCCTCATCGACTTGACTGGTTGAAGGATGGATCCTCACGCCAGCTATTTCTAGTCGCGATAAAACTGCAATAGAACTTAAAACTAAACTGCCAAGCTGAGACATTTTTGATGTCTCACGCTTCAGTTCCTTAGCGACCCTTTCCACTATGGTATAAAAATCATCATCTTTTCTAAGTTTTAGGCTGACAACAATAAAATTAAATCTTTGCTTATTAAGAGTAATCTTGCCCCGCGCAGATAGCTGCTCAAGATGCACGAGCGAGGATTTGCCGATTCCACGTTCACCGGTTATAGCAAAGTGCTTTGGGTTGCCATTCTGAGTTTGCCGAAGGCAGCCCTGAATATATTCAATTTCATCAACCCTCCCAGCAAACATGCCTGGAGGAGCCGCCTTATCCGGCCTGAATGGATTGTATTTGTCGCCCATATTTCTCTCTATTGAACTATAGCAGTGATCGTCAAGTGCACATCATAGTCCAGCCGCCCGCTTGGGGATATACAGTGGCGATCAGATTATCACTTTGCCCACCACGCCCCCCCCAACCCAAAAATCCCCGCCCTACAGCCCATTTCCCCGCCGCGCCGCCGTATAGGGGTGCTGCCCACTGCGAAACGGCCACAGCGCGCATTTCGCCGCCTGACAGGCCTTTATTTCCCCTACCTGCCCACCGCAACAGTCCCGGCACTTCTCACGGATCGCCGACATCGGCGATCGCGGCTCGTGACCAGCCAGTGCTGCGCCGGCCGCAGTCGGCGGCCAGACGGCCGCCATTTGTTCGCGGTTCATACCTTGAGCATCCTTCCCAGCTCATGCTCCAGCCGTTTGGTGAGCACCGAATCGACCATGTCTTCGACGATGGTTTCGGTGCGCTTGCGAACCATCTCCCGCGGTATCGCTGGCCCCCATAGCTTGCGGATCGGATGCCGTGCATCGCTGGTCCGGGCGAATATGTGTCCCGCGCCAGCGCCTTTGGTCAGACCTGCCTGGCCACGGGCGATGAATGCGCCTTCATATGTCTCGTTGACACCCCATGCGCCAGCGGAGACGATCTGCGCTCGTGTTACGCCACCGAACCTGCCGTCGGCGCGCGGAACCAAGCGGGTGGCGACTTTCACGCCCTTCGAGTCAATCAGCGAGAAATGCCGGCCCGTTCCGGTGATCTCATAGATCAGGCTGTCCTTGTTGGCCTTCTTCGTGACGACAGCCTTATGAATGTTGAGATTCTTGACGCCCATGCCCGTCGACAGGACACGTTTGACGCGTGTGTTTGCCATATCGCCTGTGCGGTTGAGGGCCCTGGCCATGACGGGGCGCGCCTTGCCCTCGCCGATGGCCTGCAGTGCGGTCTGAAAATCCGCAAGATGCCGATCAGCGACTGTGATTTTGACTGACATCCTGCGCCTCCCTGGCTCGCTGCTGCTCAATGTCGTGCCGGTCTTCGTCTGTTGGTCCGATGTGCGGCGCCTCCAATTTGGTTGCGGCTCGACGGCGCAGGTCTTGAATTTGGGCCACAAGGGTGGTGGTCGCCGGGCCAGGGTTGTTGGTCATGTCGTGCTCCATGGTTGAGAATGGCCGGCGACCATCCGCCGGCCATTGGTTAGATCACGTCCGCGAACGTGCCGTCACGCGTGCGGCGCATCTGGTTGCCGAGTTCGCGGGTAACCTGATCTGCAATTTCGCGGGCGCTGGTGTTGGTGGTTGCGGTTACCGTCACGTGGTTCGTGATGGTAACATTCGCCGGTTGCGCCATCGCCGGCGCAGCCATCGGCCCAGCCACTGCACCGGCGACGGTTGCTGCACGCAACGCTCTCGTGATGCCAGACGATTCAACTCGCCCAGACTGGCGCGGCACAAACAACTCTGGCCCGCGTTCACCCACCAGATACGGTGATCCAGCCGATACCGGGCCGCCATTTGCGCGCGTTCCTGCCGGTGCTGGGGCGGCGGGTGTCGAGCCGAAGCTGGGCAGCTTGATCAGATTTGAAAGATCGATGCTACCGATCGCTGCGCGGATCCTGCCGGGGATGCCTTTGACCCACTCGATAAAGGCGTTGAACTTGGCGACAGCGCCATCCCACAAGGATTGCACCATTGCCTGGCCGGCGGCATACATTTGGCTGGCGCTGCTGGAGATTGCAGATGCCGTCTCGGACACCCAAGTCGCCGCCCGTTGGACAAACTGGGTCATCGCAAGAACGGCCGCGCCAACGGCTTCACCAGCCGCTGTGCCCCACGCCTCCCATTTCTTGCCGCTGGCGTCGACCTCGCCAGTCAGTTTTGAGAACCAGCCCCAGACGGTCGACACGGCGGAGATCACCGGCCTCAACAGTGGCTCCACTGGCGCAACAGCTTTCTGAAACGCAGCGCCGAACGCCTCGGCTGCCTGGCCCATGCCGCGCCAGTTGTTCGCGATGAACACCGCAGCCGCGCCGATGGCCACCAATATCGCGCCAATGCCAGTCGATATGAGCGCCAGTTTCATCACGCGCAGCGCACCTGTAACCAGCCCAATGGCCCCCGCCGCCAGCTTGGCCGGGTTCAGCAAGCCCAGCAGCATCATGCGCAGCGCCGCACCATGGCCAGCCACGGCGGCGGCTGCGGCGTAGCCGACGACTGCAGCGCGCAATCCGCGGAACGCCGCCGATACAGCGCCCACGACCGGAGCGATGAGCATGGCCTTGACCAGCTTGCCGCACGCCAACGCTGACGTCAGGGCGATCGCAGCCATCTGCAGAAGCGCTCCCTTGAACTGGAGGGCTGCAAACTGCGCAGCAAGGGCGGCAACCCTGAAGCTGACCAGCGCGGCGGCCGTCAGTGACAGTGCGCGAACCAGGCCGGGGTTCTTGTCGGCAAACCGGCCAAAAGCGTCGATCACCGGCTCCAGAATATCCATACCTTTCTTTAAGGCCGGGATGAGCGCGGTGCCGATGATTACAGCGACGCGGTTTAATCTGTTTCGCAACAGCTGCAGGTCGTTCGAGAATGTGGCAGCGCGGGCTTCGTATTCCTTCTGGGAACTTCCAAGGTATTTGGTCTCCTTGTCGACCATGCCCAGCACCTTGCGGAGCATGTCGAGGTTGGTCAGAAGCGGACCCAGGGCGCGAGCTTCCGAGCCAAACAGAGCGTTTGATACTTCAGCCTGCTGCCATTTCGGCAACTTGTTGATGCGATCCAGGACATCGAGCGTCTGCCCTACGGCGTCTTTTTGCATACGTTGGGCGACTTTGACACTATCAAGGCCAAGCGTGGCATACGCTCCTCGCTGGCCCTTGGTCGCGCCGCCGCCCTTGGTCAAGGCAAGGCCCATGTTTCTGAAGCTGGTAGCGGCCACTTCCGATTCAGCGCCAGCCGCGACCATAGCTGCAGCAAAACCTGCGACCTGCGGCGCCTGGAAACCGAATTGCTTCCCCATCGCGCCAACCCGGCGAACCACATCAAGCACGTCCTTGGCCGATGCGGCGCTGTTGTTGCTCAAGTGATTCATCGAGTCGGCAAGAGCGCCGACCTGCGGGATAGTCAGCCCCAGACCGGTAGACAGTTTTGCAAGGGCAGTGCCCGCCTCGCCAGCGCTGATGTCAAACGCAACGCCAACCTTGGCTGCCAGTTCGGTGAATTCCAGCAATACGGATTTGTCGAAACCCGACTGGCCGGCTGCCGCAACAATTGCCGACAGGTCTTTTGCCGCCATCGGGATACGCGTCGACATCTCTAGGACGTCGGCCTGGAATTTCTTGAACTCTGCCGGCGTCGAAAAATCCACGACCTTGCGGACGTCGGCCATCGAGTCTTCGAAGTCCATTGCCGCCTTGATGGGCGACGCGAACGACTTGGCAAAGACGTAGGCACCTGCGGCGGCGGACACGAGCTTCTGCTGTACCGCGGCAATCGCCAGGTCGTTGCGCCGGGCCGCCTTGTTGATGATGTCGAGTGCGCCAGCCATCGCCCTGGCCGGTGCGGTCACGCGGTCTACCAAGCTGGCTATTAATCTAGTTTCTCTGGTTGCCACCGGGGCACCTCATACAAAAAGAGCGCCCGACTGGGGCGCTCACCCGAAACCAAGCTCGCGCGCGACGCGATCGGCTTCTGTCTGGTTAAATGTTGCTGGCGGCTGGGTTTCGGCTTCGCCGGCTTTGGCGCGGAGCACATAGGTTGCCTCGTCAAACCAGGCCTCAACCTCATCGGGCGACTGCTCCAGCAGCCAGCCCGGCGAGGCGTGCAGGACGTGCGCGATTATGGCGATGCGTCGGCGCCAGCTGGTGGTTGGCCGTTTCCCATGGCTGCAGCGAAGGCTTCAGAGACTGATTGAAGGTCGGGAAGGCTGAGCTCTTCGATCACCGCCAACTCGACGTCGCAGAGCGAGGCCATCAGCGCATACGACTTGCGGGTTTCGCCCTGGACGGCATCACCGGCCAGCAGGTCGCGGGCTTTCGGTTCGCGCAAGGTCAGCGTGGTGTAGGTCTGTCCCGAAACGGTGACGGGCTTGGAAAGAGTGACAGAGTTCATGGTGACTCCAGAAAAAGAAGCGCCGCCCATGCGGGGCGGCGTGAGAGAGGAAGTTGTGAGGGTCAAAAACCATTGGCGCGGTTGAGATCCGCGACAATCTTGCGCCAGCCATTTGGATCAGGCGGTTCTGGTAGGGCAGCGGCTTGCACGGGGTCAGGCACCGCGAACCCTGCATGCTTGTTGGCTTCCGCTACCGCCGTCGCCCAGCTTCCCGTTGAGCGCATAACTGGCCGGCCTTCCGGCTGCGCGGTTACCGCAAGGGCTGCGGCCCAACTACCTTTTGCCGGCGAGACCCGCTCGTTCACCTCGGCAATCACTTTCGACCATCCGGGGTCCGCGCTGGCTCTGCGTTCGCCGAGGCCAGCCGCCGCGTTCACATCTGCAATGGCGATTTTCCAGCCAGCCGTTGGGTCAGGTTCTGGCGCAGCCACCACCGGGGGCATCACCGCAACGGGCGTCGGCTGTCGGCCCCATGCGTTCGCACTGGCCAACGCCTTCAGCGTGTCCGGAGCGTTCTGGTAGAGGCGGTAGTCAAAAGCCGTGACGGTCAGCGCCTCGGCGTCTTCTGTGGAAGTGGCAAAGCCCATCGCAACCGCGATGGCGCCGTCCATCCACGTCTCTGCGCGCATTGCATCGCGCATTTCACTCACGCCATTGCCGGTGCGGGCCGAGTAAATCCCGGCCATCTTGTCACCCAGCATGTCGAGAAAATCAGCACCACGCTTCAGGTCCGCAGCATTGCCAACTGACCATGTCGCCGGCTCGTGGATCATCAGCAATGCGCCCTCGCGCATGGTGATGCTGTCGCCAGCCATGGCAATAACTGAGGCCGCAGACGCCGCGATGCCGTCAATAACAACGTCTACGCCGCCCTTGTGTGCCTTCAGGCTGTTGTAAATCGCCAGGCCATCAAACGCGCTGCCACCGCCGCTGTTAATTCGGACGGTGGCGCGTCGGTTGCCGAGGCCCGCGAGGGCCTCAACGACCTGGCGGGCGGTGAAGTAGTCGTCGCTGAAATCATCGAAGTCAGCGCCGACCATCCCATACAGCGTGATGTCGCCGTTGATTAGGACGCTCATATGCCGAAATCATCCAGAAGCGGGATAAGGTCAGTCTGGAGCTCCCGCTCTTTCTCAGCGGGCTTTACATATTCGCCGCCCTTCCGAATTAGACTCTTCATGGTCGCAAGGGCATAGGATCCACTCGTGCCATTGCTGTTCCAGATGTCCGGAGCGTGCGTATTCAGATCAGGCAAAACAGTCACCGCCAACGGGGACTTCGCCCGATCCGGGGACCGGTGCGGATAATAGACCTCCTTGCGGAACTTACGGAGGGTCACATTCAAATTTGGGTCGCCGCCAGGCCACGCGTATAGTGCGCGATTGCCCTCAATACGTCTTACCTTTTTTTGCTGGTCATCAGGTAGAACACGGCTGCGGTCGCCGTCGACGCACCACAATTCAATCTCTTCTGAGCTGATGTCTTCCCGCTCGTACCCAGGCGCCAGAATGAGCTGCGTTTCTGGGCCATGCAGTCTTTCTGCTCCTTCCGGAAGATCCTCGTTTGCAGCCTGCACATCCACCTCGGCTTGGGCTACCGCAAGTAGGACGTCCCTGATCTGGATCGCCGCCTTCGGATAAATGCGCACCAGATCGGCGCTGGCTTTCGCGCTGGCTGCTTTCGCAGCGTCGTAAGCTGCCCGCTTGGCAGCCTGCGCTTCGCGGGCGATTGCATCGGCCAGCCTGGATTCTATCAGCTCCACCAGCGCCACTGCGCGATCAGCGCTACGGCGCGCGGCAGAGCGCGCGTCATCGGCTCTGGCGCTGGCGGCTTCGTCCAGATCGGTCAGGCTGGCCAGGTAGGCAGCTTCAGCCGACTCGAGGTCGGCCTGTGTCGCCTCGGCGTCAGCTTTTGCCGACTCCAGCGCCGACTGAAGTTCAGCAGCAGTCGACGTGCTTTTCTTGGCCAAACCGAGTAAGTCGGCGACCTTTTTCGTGAGGCCCATTCTGGGCTCCTTTCAGGTTGATCTGGAGTTTGGGCGTTCCGCCTGGCGCTCGGCGCCATTTCGCTCATTGCCGCGGCAAACCGTAACGGTGGCGCAATTCTGAGAGAAAAACGAAACGGAAGGCCCTTGCAAAAAATTGCACAGAGCGAGAGGCCGGGCGTCACACGCCCGCAATGAAGGAAGGGCCAAACACGGTCCCTACGCCCTGGGGGGGGCGCCCTGCCGTGAAACATCGCCGTTGCCCGTGTTTCACGGGGTTGGGTGACGTTGCGTCAGGCGGTGGGCGGTGGTTCAGCCGGCCACCAGCGCCATGTCGGCCTGCGCCACCAGTGGTGCCAGTTCCACCACCACGCATCCGCGCGGCACGCGGCCATCGCCCGCGGCGCGCGCGATACTGGCGAAGCTGGCGTCGACCGGGCCGTTTACGACGCGGGCGCTGTCAGCGGTGGCCACCAGCCATGTACTGCCGGACGGGAACAGGTGACCAGGCTGCCGCTCCATTGGCTGGCCATCAAGATTTACGCCGCCGGCCAGGTCGCTGGCCGCGTACGCTGCTCGGGCGGCGGCGCGCGCTGGTAGCCCCAAGCGGGTCAACTCGGCAGCTACAGCAATCTGGACGGCGCGGTTGCGAGAGAGCCGGATCGGGTCGCCATTGTGGGCGGCCGGACGATCGCCCGCGCGCAACTCGATAATGCGCCTGTCGAGCCAGGCGTTGATGGCTGGCCGCGCTGTGTCGGTCGCGGCCGCGACGGTCTGTACGGTCGCGTGCATCGCGGCCTCCTAAGATTTTGAATGGTCGGGTTGGGGGGCGAAAGAAAAACCGCGCCCGAACGGGGCGCGGCTCAGTGGTGAACATGAAAGCAGGGCGTGGAAGGACAGCAACGCACCCTGCTATATAACTTCCGAACCAGTTGCAGTTCAGGGCATCGTGTGCCGGATTTCTTCAAACTTTTTTGCGGCCTCGATCAGCGCGCGGCGGCCCGCGCGCTCCGCGGCCTTATCGTTGTTGCATCCAACAAGCCGACCAATGTCCGCGAAGCCGCGGGCCGATAGCGCCGCGTCGAGAATGTCGATTTCCAGCGGCGTCATCATCATCTGGACGTGACGCTCGCGCTCATCCCGGACGTGCGGCTCGTCGTCTGCGTGGTCATGACCGCGTGGCCGGTTTCGGTTCTGACCGCCTACAAACAGCTCCCAGAGATGCTTCGGCTCGCGTGGCAATGCAGCGGCGCCCGGCTTGTCAGCGCCTGCGTACCATTTGAAATGATCGTTGCGGCGCTCGGTTTCCTCGCGCTTAGCCTTTGCTCCACTAGCCCGCTCGGCGCGTTCGGTGGGTGTGAACCAGCGGCCGACGTTGTCAGGGTCGGCAGGGTCCAGATCCTCGGCAAGGTATCCAATGACAGCACCGGCCGGGATACGCATCATCACCGTGGCAAGCCTGCCTCTCTCATCATAAGCGATTGCCGGCTCGTAGCGCTCTCCATTCGATATGAGCACCCGGCCACGGCGGATCACTCGCCCCTTGTCGTCGCGTTCGATGTCATCACCGTCGGCGG
>NZ_SLWL01000008.1 GCF_004342915.1 Camelimonas lactis | reverse complement strand
CCGAGCACAAACCGCCTCGTCATGAGGCTTTATAATTGACCCGACTGGCCTACTTTTAAACCGGTGAATGGCCTCTTTTTATTCCGGTGTTTACATCATGGGCGTGACCGGCGGGCAGGCGCAAGACGACCAGGCGCAAGACGGCCCGGCAAGTCAGCATTCGATGGTAATTGTGCCAATGGACGCGCCGGGGCTTCAGGTTGTGCGCAACATTCCCGTCATGCACCACCATGCGCCTGAGGGAAATTGCGAGCTGCTGTTCCGGAATGTCCGTGTTCCCGCCGCCAATATCCTGGGGCAGGAGGGCAATGGCTTCAAACTGGCCCAGCAACGGCTTGGCCCGGGGCGCGTGCATCACTGCATGCGGACCATCGGACAATGCGAACTGGCGCTGGAGCTCATGTGCAAACGGGCGCTGGAGCGAAAGGCCTTTGGGCGCCACATCGCGGATTTTGCCAACGTGCAGGACTGGATCGCCGAAACGCGGCTGGAGATTGATCAGGCCCGGCTTCTGGTGTTGAAGGTGGCGCACCGCATGGACCGTGAAGGCAATGCGGCGGCGCGCGTTGATGTTTCGGCCATCAAGATCGTCGCCGCCCGGCTCCAGACCCGGGTTGTGAACCGGGCCATGCAGGTGTTTGGCGCCATGGGGCTGACGCCGGATACGCCACTTTCCTATTTGTGGACCTGGGGCCGGGCCATGCGCTTTCTGGATGGCCCGGATGAGGTTCATCTGCGGGTTGTCGCCCGGGAAGAACTGGCGAAAACCCGGAGCAACCCTGGCGGCAACGCCGCCCATTTTGTGCCGCCTGCCGGCCTTATGGCGGACTGAGATCACGAACTCTCCGTCACAGGTCTTGTGGCGCTGCCGGCGACTGATACAGGCAGCGGCGCCGGACGCATGCGCCGGCGCGCCATTCAGCAAGCCGCGGCTGTGAGGGACGGGGCGGCCCCGCCGCCGGGCAAACAGACGGCCCGTCCCTGGCAGATGCGTTTGCGGGGAACCCGCTGGTCAATGGTCGACGCGCTTGTTGTGCGGGGTGTGGACCGTCAGCTGTATCATCGCGGGCAAATGGGCCTGAAGAACGTAGACAAGAATTGCGGCGGCCCAACTGAACATCAAAATGCCGCTCGCGGCTGCCATTGGCCCGTAGATGCGCGTGCGGCTTGCCTGGACGAGATCGCCAAATCCAAGCGTCGTATAGTTTACCAGCGCGGAATAAAACGCATTCCCCCAATCCTCGACAAGATTCAGGTTGTAATACAGCGCGGCCCAAATTCCGGTGCTCGCAAACAGCACAATCATCAATATGCCATAAACAAACACCAATATAACAGAAACATATAAAATATTCATATCTCTGAATTTTGATCTCAGGCTCTTTATGCCAAAAACAATTAATATAGTTCCAGCCAGATGCGCCAGCATCACCAGAATACTCGTTGCCGATCCAATCAAAAAATCCTGCATCATTGCCTTAGCGCGCCTGTAATTGAAAACTGCCGGTGGCTGAGGGTTTAGAGAAGTCCGGGCACGGCTCCAAGCCAAATTCACATCAGGCCAGATCCATATCCCGTGACGGCAAGCATCATCAGCCGTCTCCCGGACCGGTAGCGTGTGGTCATCCGGCTGAAGCCGGCGGCTTTGCACGTCCGATGCTCGCCCATCCCGTGCTGCCGCATCAGATGGTGAACGGCCCGGCGCCCTGTAGTGGCGTTACCATTGCTTTCCCAACTGGAAGGTGGCCTCATAAATAAATGTGCGTCGATGAAAGTGGCGTGATTCAACCTCTCCGACAGGGAGGGGCATCATGCGTCGACATGAGCTTGCGGACGGCGAATGGAGGCGTACCCGCCGCCCATGACGGTGATCTGGTGACGATCGACTCCTCCTGTGACCGGGTTCATCAGCATGGCGAGCGATCAAAAAGGGCGCGCTGACGATCGTTGCATGGGACGTTCCCGGAGCGGATTGACCACCAAAATCCATGCTCCCGTCGATGCTGGGGGCGGCCGATCCGGATGATCCTCACTGTGGGCCAGGCGGGTGACGCCCCAGTGGCTCAGCGCCGCTTTCGTATTTGCGCAGGGGCCATCCTGCTCGAAGGCATATGACACCGATGTCATCCGGTCCGGGACGCAAGCTGCGGCGCCTTCGCAATATCCTGGCGCGGATCACCCGCAAAAAACATTTGCCTTCAGCCCGGGGCTCTACAGGTAATACAGCGCCGTCGAACGCTTTTTCAATCAGGCCGCGGCCTCGACCAGCGGGTCGGTGATCTGTGCGCGCCACAATCTCACGTAGCGTGTCGCCCTGATTTCATAGCGTCGTCGGACACGATGCGCCGGAATGGAGAAATCAGCGGTTGCCCGAATTTCGTTCATGGCAGGATGACAAGTTGGCCTTGGCGCCCAAATTATCTGCTTGAGCACAGACCTTTGCTTTCATAGCATTAATCGTATCAGCAATCACGACAACGAAGTCATGATACCGTTACGTCAGGGCGCGAGAATGTTTTCGAAACAGGCATGAGCATCTGGTTGCGCAGAATGCGCCCGGTATAGAAAAACATTAATGCCTATGATCTGCGATGCCCTGAAGTTTCGCATGTTCGGCATGCTTCGAAAATGTTTTTAAAGCGACCTGAAATACATGGACAACGCCGCCGCGTTGAAGCTGCCGCCCGAACGGGCGGGAGGCGGATCATCTGGGCGTTGGATTGGTCTGTGTAAGTCACAGGTGCATGGAGATGGTCATGATATGTCGACCCCAGTTCATACAAAAAAGGAGAGCGCATGTTTTATCCTGTTGCATCTCTTTTTTTTTTCGTTTGGAATCACAAATCGTTTGGAGTTACAAATTTAAATAATTTTGATCGGGAAAATTTGGCGCGAAGTTTTGAAAATGTTCGCGATCCAGGAAGAACCAAATTCAGAAGCACTGCAACCATAGCGCTAACTGAAGAATAGTTCTAATAAAATATCCCGATCTGCCAATCAATTCTAACGCAATTCAACCGTCTGCATCTCGCCGGACGCCGCCCGCTTCATGAAAGAGGTTCGATGATGCGTGACTTTCTGGATTGCGATCGGGGTAGCGCCAGTGCGGCGTCGACCTGCTGCGCGGATGTTTATCTGCGCTGATGTTTATCCAGGGCTGGATGGGCCGAAAGTGGTTTGGCTGACGGGTCGCGCGCCTTGCGGCGTTCCGGCCGGGCAAAAAAGGGGAGTCAGATGAACAAGGGATTCTGGGACGCAGGTCATCGACCAACCCTGTTTGCAGCGTTCCTGTACTTCGACCTGGCCTTCATGGTGTGGGTTCTGCTTGGCCCCCTCGCGCCGTTCATCTCGGACGATCTGGGCCTGAACGCCGCCCAGAAAGGCTTCATGGTGGCGATTCCGACGCTGGCCGGCGCCGCCTTGCGGCTGATGAATGGCCTGCTGGTCGATCGCATCGGCCCGAAGATGACGGGCGCCATCAGCCAGATCATTGTCATTGCCGGCCTCCTGACGGCCTGGGCGTTCGGCGTTCACAGCTTCGCCGGAACCGTCGCGCTGGGCGTCATCCTCGGCTTCGCCGGCGCGAGCTTCGCGGTGGCGCTGCCGCTCGCCAGCCGCTGGTATCCCCCCGAGCATCAGGGCGCGGCGCTCGGCATCGCCGGCATGGGCAACTCCGGCACGGTGCTCGCCGCGCTGTTCGCGCCCGGGCTCGCCAAGGCCTTTGGCTGGAACGCGGTGCTTGGTCTCGCGGTCATTCCGCTGGCGATCACGTTCGTGATCTACATGGCGCTCGCGAAGGACGCGCCTGGGGCGCCCGCCGCCAAACCGCTTGCCGCTTATCTCTCGCCGCTGAAGCATGCGGACGCCTGGTGGTTCATGTTTTTCTATGGCGTCACGTTCGGTGGGTTTGTCGGGCTCGCAGCCTCTCTCAGCATCTATTTCACGGACCAGTTCGGACTGACGCCGACGGCGGCTGGCTATTGCACCGCGGCCTGCGTGTTCGCGGGGTCAATGGTCAGGCCCATGGGCGGCGCCCTTGCCGACCGTGTCGGCGGCACGCGCACGCTGTCCCTGGTCTATGCGGTCGCCGTGGTCGCCCTTGTCGCCATCAGCACCGGACCCGCCACCGTATCGATGGCGCTGGCCCTGTTCATCGTCGCGATGCTGGCGCTCGGCGCGGGTAACGGCGCGGTGTTCCAGCTCGTGCCCCAGCGGTTTGGCAAGGAAATCGGCGTCATGACTGGGCTGGTTGGCTTCTCCGGCGGCCTCGGCGGGTTCTACCTGGCGTCGTCGCTGGGGCTCGCGAAACAGCTGACCGGCAGCCCGCAACTGGGGTTCCTCATCTTTGCCGGGCTGGCGCTTGTGGCGCTCGTCAGCCTGCTGCTGGTCAAGCAAAAGTGGCTCCTGACCTGGGGCGGCGCCCTGGAAGGCGCCCGCATCTGACGCGCCGCATCGCTACGACGGCATGGCGGCGGTGTTGCGGCGGCCTGGGCTCCCGCCGGTTCCCGGGCCACAGGCGGCGTATGGCAAGGATTTGAGATGACCCAACGCAACAGTTCCGAACATCTCGTGGTGATTGGCAATGGCATGGCCGGCTGCCGCGCTGTCGAGGAGATCCTGGCGCGTGATCCCGCGCGTTTCCGGATCACGATTTTTGGCGCCGAACCACGCGTGAACTACAACCGGATCATGCTCTCACCCTTGCTGGCGGGGGAGAAAACGTTCGATGACATCGTGATCAACGACGCCGCATGGTATGCGAACAACGGCGTCACGCTGGTCGCGGGTGATGCCGTTGTGGCGATTGATCCCGCCACGAAGATGGTGACTGCGGCGTCCGGCGTCACTGTCCGATACGACAAGCTTTTGATCAGCACCGGCTCGACGCCGTTTATTATTCCCGTGCCCGGCGCGGATTTGCCTGGCGTTGTCACCTTCCGCGACATGGACGACGTCGACGCCATGCTCAAGGCCGCGGGCAAGGGCGGAAACGCCGTCGTTATTGGCGGAGGGCTGCTTGGTCTTGAAGCGGCGCACGGCCTGTCGCTGCGGGGGATGAAGGTCACGGTCATCCATCTGATGCCGACGCTGATGGAGCGCCAGCTCGACGAAACGGCCGGTCATCTTCTGAAATCAGCATTGGAGGCGCGCGGCCAGACCATTGTGACAGGCGCGGACACCGCCGGGATCCTTGGCGACGGCAAGGTTGAGGGCGTCAGGCTGAAGGACGGACGGGAGATATCCGCGAGCCTCGTCGTGATGGCGGTCGGCATCCGCCCCAACACCGGCCTCGCCCGGGCGGCCGGCCTTTCAGTCGGGCGCGGCATCCACGTGAACGATCACATGGTCACGTCTGATCCCGACATTCTCGCCGTTGGCGAATGTGTCGAACATGACGGGCAGGTTTACGGACTGGTCGCCCCGCTGTGGGAGATGTGCCGCGCGCTTGCGGATGGACTGACCGGCGCGCCTGGCGGTGGTTACCATGGCTCGACGATGTCGACCCGGCTGAAGGTTGCTGGACTTGACGTGTTCTCCGCCGGCGATTTCTCGGGCAATGATGGGGCCGAGGACATTATTTTGCGCGACGAGGCGGGCGGTGTTTACAAGCGCGTGAGCGTGAAGGACGACAGGATTGTCGGGGCCGTGCTGTATGGCGACACCCAGGATGGCGGCTGGTATTTCGATCTTTTGCAGAAACAGCAAAACATAAGCCAGATCCGGGACTCACTTATATTTGGCAATGCTTTCAGCGCGGATCAACCGGCGCCGGATGCGCCAGCGCGGGGCCGTGCAGAGCCGGACGTCAACGACGCCGGGCGGCGGCCCGCCGCCCGTGACGCGGAGCCGTTCACCCGGGCGGGGTTGGCGAACGTCGGTCCGGCGGACGCCAGGGCCTCCGCTGCGACGCGTCCGGCATACGCATGATGCATTTCGCGATGACCGCCAGCACGCCACGGGGCTGGACTGATGGGGCGCGCGCTCGCGACATGCGGGAGTTCGGGCCATGACCGCCGTTCGCACCACATGCGCCTATTGCGGGGTCGGCTGCGGTGTGTCGGCGACCGTGACCGGCGGGCGCCAGGTCGATATCAGGGGGGATGTCGACCATCCCGCCAATCGCGGCCGGTTGTGCTCAAAGGGGACGCATCTGGGGGAAACGGTCGGGCTGGAAGGCCGGCTGCTGCACCCGGAGATCGCCGGCAAGAAGGTTGGCTGGGACAGGGCGCTGGACCTCGTCGCCAGACGCTTCGCGGACGCCATCCGCCGGCACGGACCCGATAGCGTCGCCTTCTATGTGTCAGGGCAGTTGCTCACCGAAGATTATTACGTCGCCAACAAGCTGATGAAGGGGTTTATCGGCTCGTCCAATATCGACACCAATTCGCGGTTATGCATGTCGAGCGCCGTGGTTGGCCACAACCGCGCTTTTGGCGAGGACGTCGTGCCCGCCAGCTATGACGATCTGGACGCGGCGGACCTCTTCGTGCTTGTCGGCTCCAATACCGCCTGGTGCCATCCGGTCGTGTACCAGCGCATCCAGGCCGCGCGGGCGGCGCGCGGCGCGCAACTCGTTGTTGTCGATCCGCGCCGCACCGAGACCTGCGAGGACGCCGACCTCCACCTCGCCCTGCGTCCCGGAAGCGACGTGGCGCTGATGAACGGCCTGCTTGCGCATTGCCGCCGTGAGGGCCTGCTCGACGCGGGCTTTCTCAGGGATAGCGTCAATATTCCGGAGGGCTTTTGGGAGGCGCTCGATGCGCACGGCGATGCTGGAGCCGTCGCAACAACCTGTGACGTCGCCCTTGAGGATCTCCAGCGGTTTTTTCATCTTTTTTCCGCGCGCCCGCGCACGGTCACGCTGTTCAGCCAGGGCGTCAACCAGTCGGTGCGCGGTTCCGATCAGGTCAATGCGATCATCAATGTCCATCTCGCCACCGGACGGATTGGCAAGCCTGGCGCCGCGCCCTTCTCGATAACGGGCCAGCCCAACGCCATGGGTGGCCGCGAGGTGGGTGGGTTGGCCTCGACCCTGGCCGCCCATATGGATTTCGCCCCGGAAAATGTCGCCCGGCTGGCGCGCTTCTGGGGCGCGCAGGACGTGGCCGCAAAGCCCGGGCTGAAGGCGGTTGACCTGTTCCGCAGGATGCGCGAGGGCCGCATCAAGGCGCTCTGGGTGATGGCGACGAACCCCGCCGTCAGTCTGCCCGACGCCAACATGGCGCGCGAGGCGCTGGCGGCGTGTCCCTTCGTGGTCGTTTCGGACTGCATCGCCGACACCGACACGTCGTCCCATGCGCATGTGAAACTTCCGGCGCTCGCCTGGGGTGAGAAGGATGGAACCGTCACCAATTCGGAACGTGTGATCAGCCGTCAGCGCGCCTTCCTGCCCCCTGCTGGCGAAGCGAAGCCCGACTGGTGGATCATCACCCAAGTCGCCCGTCGCATGGGATGGGAAAGCGCGTTTTATTACGCCAGGCCGGCCGATATCTATCGGGAGCACGCGCGCCTCTCCACCTATCAGAACGCCGGCGCGCGGCTGTTCAACATCGGCGCCCACGCGGCCATCAGCAACGCCGCTTACGACGCCATGGAGCCATGGCGCTGGGGAGGCGCGCCTTTCGCCGATGGCCGGTTTTCAACCCCGGACCGCCGCGCGCGGCTGGTGAAGGTTGAACAGCGGGCCCTTCCCGCGCCGCTGGAGCGCTGGCCCCTGACCCTCAACACCGGGCGTTATCGCGATCATTGGCACACGATGACCCGGACGGGACTTTCGCCGCGTCTTGCGCGCCATCGTCAGGAGCCGCTGATTGAAATCCACGCCGCGGACGCCATTGCGTGCGGCCTGAAGGATGGCGAACTGGCGCGGGTCGAGACGCCCCAGGGGGCCAGCATCTATCGCGTTGGGATCAGCGAGGGGCAACGTCGGGGGGAAATCTTTGCGCCCATCCACTGGACCGACCAGCAGTCGAGCGGCGGACGCACTGGGTTGCTGCCGCGGCCCACGGTGGACCCGCATTCAGGACAGCCGGGCTTCAAGTTGACGCCAGCGCGGGTTGATCCGTTTCCCGTGGAATGGAGCGGTTTTCTCGTCACGCGAACCGCGCCCCGCGCCATCAACGCCGCCTACGCGACGCGCGTACGCGCGCCCCAGGGATGGTTGGTCGAGCTCTCGGGAAATGGCGAGATGGCGCCGTTGATAAAATCTGTTCTCCCGGCGGGCGAACGCATCGAGGCGATCGACGTGGCGCGGGGACAGTTCCGGGTGGCGGTGCTCATGAATGGGCAGTTGCAGGCCGCCATCTACCTGTCGCGCACCGGCAACCTGCCGCAACGCGACTGGATTGTCAGCCAGCTGGAAACGGAGCAGGCAGGGCCCGCCGTCACGCTACTCGCCGGCCGTCCGGCCACGCCGCAGGCAGACCGTGGGCCGATTGTATGCGCCTGCTTCGACGTGGGGTTGAAGCAGATCATCGCCGCCATCGGCGAACAGCGCCTCGCCAGTGTCGAAGCTGTGGGCAATGCCCTTGGAGCCGGCTCCAACTGCGGATCGTGTCGCCCCGCCATCCAGCGGCTGTTGGGGGAGGCCCTGGGAGAGCATGCCTGACGTAACAGCATGTGTGTTTTGGGGGCGCGCCCCGTGTGAACAGAAGCGCCCCCCGCAAGAAATGGATGGCGTAAACCCTGGGAAATGCGTCCCGGCGAAACGCCCGCGCAATAGGAGGTCATGGCCATGGCCATACAGTCGATCCTGTTTTTTGGGTATCTGGGCGATCTTCTCGGGCGCAGCCGGGATTTCGACGTGTCAGACGACCCCGTGACGGTGCGCGACATGCGGCGTTTGCTGGCCTCTGCTGGCGATGACGTGGCGGCGGCAGTGCTCAATCCGTGTGTCCGGGCCTGTGTTGACGGCATGATTGTCCGCGACGACGCGCCCGTGCGTCGCGGACAGGAAATCGCATTCATTCCGCCGTTGTCAGGAGGCTGAGAATGGGATGCACCGTACGCCTCTCGCCAGGCCCGCTGGCGCCAGACGCCGAATTGCGCGATTTCCTCCAAATTGTGGCGGGCAAGGGCGCCATCGTGAATTTTGTCGGCGTGGCGCGCCCTGTCAGTCAGGCGGGGTTGCCGCTCACTGGTCTTTATCTGGACCACTATCCGGGACTCACCGAACGAACCCTGGCCGGGATCGCGGCCTCGGCCTGCGCCCTGTTTCCCGTGGAAGACGTGGTGATCGCGCATCGTTGCGGACTGGTCGAGCCAGAGCAGCCCATCGTCTTTGTGGGCGCGGCGGCGATGCACAGGCGGGCGGCGTTTCTCGCCGCGGACTACCTGATGGATCGTCTGAAAACCGATGCGGGGTTCTGGAAGAGGGAAGACGACGCCAGTGGCTCACACTGGATCGAACCGACAGGCCACGACCGTCAGGATCGCGAACGCTGGAGCCAGCCGCATGCCGGGAATTGATGAAAACCTCACCTTCCATCCGCTGAATATCGCCATTCTGACGATTTCAGACACGCGAACTGAAGAAAACGATGGATCGGGGGCGCTGCTGGTTCAACGTGCGCGCGCCGCCGGTCACCGCCTGGCCGGCAAGGCCATTGTCCAGGACGATGTCACGGCCATCCGGGCCCAGGTCATGAGCTGGATCAACAGTCCCGACGTGGACATTGTCATCAGCACGGGTGGAACCGGGTTCGCCCCGCGTGACGTGACGCCCGAGGCGATCCGTCCGCTGTTCCGCAGGGAGATGGACGGGTTCTCCGTGGTTTTCCACCAGGCCAGTGCTGGCGTGATCGGCGTTTCGACCTTGCAGTCCCGCGCCTTTGCCGGCCAGGCCGGCGACTGTTTCATTTTTTGCCTGCCCGGCTCCACTGGCGCCTGTCGCGACGGATGGGATCTCATCCTGTCCCAGGAACTGGACAGCCGTTATCGCCCCTGCTCGCTGGCGGGACAGATCCCGCGTCTGAGGCATCTTTGCGCATGAAAAGCCTGACCCATCTTGATGAAAATGGCCGCCCCCGCATGGTGAACGTCAGTGACAAGGCGGTTACCCGGCGCACCGCCACGGCCGAAGGGCGTCTGCTGTGCTCGGAACAGACGCTCGCCCTGGTGCGGCAGGGCCGAACCCCCAAGGGCGCCGTGATCCATACAGCGGAGCTCGCCGGGATCGTGGCCGCGAAGCGGACCCACGAACTGATACCTTTGTGTCACTCCCTGGCGCTCTCCGGCGTCTCCGTCACCATAGAACTTCGGGACGAATTGCCAGGCTTCCTGGTCCAGTCGGAGGTCCGGTCGACAGGGCAGACCGGCGTCGAGATGGAAGCGCTCACCGCCGTCAGCATTGCCTGCCTCACGCTTTTCGACATGTTGAAGGCCATCGACCGGGCGATGGTTATCGACCAGGTGGCTGTCGTGTCTAAAACCGGCGGCGCCTCCGGGGCCTGGGCGGGGACGGCGCATGATTGATCTCGACGCGGCCCTCGCCATCATTGCCGGCGTCGCCCGCCCCCTCGGGAGCGAGACGGTGGCGCTCCAGGCGGCCGGCGGCCGGATATTGTCGGCGCCCGTTGTTGCAGGGCTGGCGGCGCCACGACAGGATGTGTCCGCCATGGACGGCTATGCGGTTCGGGAGCAGGAACTGCAGGCGGGCGGCGCGCTGAAAGTCGTTGGCGCGTCATATCCCGGGCGCGCCTTTGCCGGCGCGCTGCCGGCCGGCGGTTGTGTGAGGATATTCACGGGAGCCCCCGTTCCCGCCGGCGCCGATCGTGTCGTCGTTCAGGAAATTGTCGCCAGCGACGGCTCCGGCATTCGCCTGCTGGCCAATCCGTCGAAGGCGCGGCACATCCGTGCGCAGGGCTCCGACTTCCGTTCCGGCGCCGCGCTTTTGCCGGCCGGCCGCGCCCTGGGGTTCAGGGAGATGGTCGTCACCGCGGCTGCGGATGTCGCGATGGTCGAGGTATGGCGCCGCCCCAGGGTTTCAATCGTCACAACCGGTGATGAACTGGCGGAACCCGGCGCCGCCGCGAAAACCCCGACGCTTGTTCCCGACAGCCTTTTGTACGGCATCGCCGCCTTTGTCGCCGAATGGGGCGGCGTTGTCTCTGGCGCCGTCCGCTGCCCTGACGATCTGGAGAAGCTGTCGGCTGCGGCGTTCAGCGCGGCGGCGGAAGCTGACCTGGTGGTCATCGCCGGCGGGGCTTCGGTCGGCGAGCGCGATTTTTCCAGAACGGCCTTCGCGCGAACGGGAATGGAATTGCTGTTTGAGAAGGTGGCCATAAAGCCCGGGAAACCGGTGTGGTTCGGGAAAGCCGGACATGGGCTGGTTCTTGGCCTGCCGGGGAATCCCACATCGGCGCTGGTGACGGCGCGACTGTTTCTGGCGCCGCTGCTCGCCGGTCTGGCGGGCCTTGATCCGGCGGCCGCCGTTGCCTGGGACAGCGCGCCGCTTGGTCAGGAGCTTCCCGCCTGTGCGGAACGCGAAACGTTTGTCAGGGGCAGGCGGGTCGATGGTCAGGTCTGGCCGGTGATGAACCAGGACTCCGGGGCCCAGCTGGCGCTTGCCGAAACGGATGTGCTGATACGCCGACCCCGGCGCGCGCCGGCGATTAACCGTGGCGGCATGGCTCCGGTTCTCTGTTTTCAGAGTGTTCTCCAGCGAAGTTGACGCCCCTTCGCGAAGAGCGCCCCAAGCCCTTTCCATGTCGTCGACGACGCAAAACGGATGCTGGAATGAAAGTGGCTGTTGTCATTCTTGCTGGCGGGGCAGGGACCCGCATCGGCGGCGACAAACCGGCGCGACTTCTGGGCGGGCGCACACTGCTGGCGCACATGATGACCCACGCGCGGCGCTGGTCCGATACGGTTGCCGTTTCGCTGCGTGAGCCCGGACAGGTGCGTGTCCCGGCGGACATTCCGGTCATCTGCGACGTGGATGGCGCCGGACCGCTGGCTGGCGTCCAGGCGGCGGGCCAGTTCGCCCTTTCAAAGGGCAAGGGCGCCGTGCTGACTGTGCCTTGCGACACCCCGTTCGTTCCAGGGGATCTTCTTGCCCGCCTGTCCGGCGCGCTGGACAGACAGGCGGCGCTGGCGAGCAGCAATGGCCGGCTTCATCCGGCCTGCGGCCTGTGGCGAAGCGAGGCGTTTACCGCGACCAGCCATGGCGTGACCGGCTCCGACCAGTCGTTGCGGACATTCGCGGAATGGATCGGCTACCGGGCAGTCGCGTGGAATACGGCTCCCTTCGATCCTTTTCTGAATATCAACCGGCCGGATGATCTGGCGGAGGCGGAGCGCAGATGGCAAACCCTTTGATAGACCGCTTTGGCCGCCGCATCGACTATGTAAGACTTTCGGTAACCGATCGCTGTGATCTTCGTTGCCGTTACTGCATGGCCGAGAAGATGCAGTTTGCGCCCAGCCGTGAATTGCTCAGTCTCGATGAACTGGCCGAACTGTCAGACATGCTCATCGCGCGCGGGGTGAAGCGCATTCGTCTGACCGGCGGCGAGCCGCTGGTCAGACGCGGCGTCCTCGGGCTGGTGGAAACCATTGGCCAGCGGCTTGGCCATGGGCTTGATGAGCTGACGCTGACAACCAACGGAACCCGGCTGGCGGCCATGGCGGAGCAGCTCGCCCGGGCTGGCGTGAAACGGATCAATGTCAGCCTTGACAGTCTTGATCCGGATCGTTTCCGCGCCATTACGCGCAATGGTGATCTGGGCAAGGTGTTGCAAGGCGTCGCCACAGCCCGCGCTGCCGGGTTGAAGGTCAAGATCAATATGGTTGTGCTCAGGGACCTCAACGAGCACGAGGTCCGCGGCGTCCTGCAATGGTGCGCGCATGAGGGTCATGATCTGTCATTGATCGAGACCATGCCGCTCGGTGAGACGGGTGAGGACCGCACCGCGAGGTATGTGCCCCTGGACGATGTCAGACGCAGGCTCGGCAACTGGTATCAACTCGTTCCGTCGTCACACAAAACGGGCGGGCCGGCGCGCTATTATGACGTTCCTGAAATCGGCGGCAGGATTGGCTTCATTACCCCTCACACCAGTAATTTCTGCGCCAGCTGCAACCGCATACGCATCACGGCGACCGGCGTGGTGTTTGGCTGCCTGGGAAGAAACCAGCAGGTCCCCTTGCGCGATGCGATGCGGACTGGCGGGCGGGAAGCCGTGGACGTGTTGCTGGACAAGGTCATGGGAGCAAAACCGCAACGGCATGACTTTGACATGACGGAGAGGCTGCCAACCCTCGGGCGGCATATGAGCGTCACGGGCGGCTAGAGCGCTGTCGAGGAAAGAGCAGCCAATTGTTGTGATGAAAATGCCCTGATGGTTTGGTCATTATGAGAAAACTTAAGAATATATTTTCGGCAATTGCCGTGATCATAACCAGTTCCATCGCTGGCAACGCCAACGCCGGGCAAACCAATGTTGCCGTCGCGGCCAATTTTACCGAGGCGGCGAAAGAAATTGCGACCGCCTTCAGGGCGAAGACCGGTCACGACGCCATCCTGAGTTTTGGGTCAACTGGCCAGCTCTATACACAGATCAAACAGCACGCGCCATTCCAGATATTTCTGGCCGCTGACGAGGACCGTCCAAAACAGCTTGTCGATGAAGGACTTGGGGTGGCCAGCAGCCGCTTCACCTATGCAACCGGCAGACTTGTTCTATGGAGCAAAAATCCGGATCTCGTGCGCGGGGCGGATACACTCAGGGGCAATGGCTTCAGCAGGCTCGCGATTGCTAACCCGATTGCGGCGCCTTATGGCGCGGCGGCGGTGGAAGCACTCAGGGCGCTCGGGGTGTATGACAGACTGCAGCCGAAAATCGTGCGTGGCGCCAATGTCGTTCAGACTTTCCAGTTCATCGACACCGGCAACGCTGAATTGGGTTTCGTCGCGTTATCGCAGTTGATCGGCAATAACAGCGGTTCGCGCTGGCAGATACCCCAGAATATTTATACGCCGGTGCGCCAGGACGCCGTGCTCATCACAACCGGCGTCGATAACGAGGCGGCGACCGCCTTCATGGACTTTCTGAAGGGCCCCGGCGCGCGCGGCATTCTTGAGAAATATGGCTACGCCGCCGGTGCGTCAGACGGAGGCCACGATGAATGAATTGCCGCCGGACGTGTGGATCGCCGTGCGGCTGACAGTTGGACTGGCCGCGATCACCACGCTGATCCTGCTCCTCGTCGGGACGCCGCTGGCATGGTGGCTGGCCCGCACGGAGGCCTGGTGGAAGGAGGGAGTCGCGGCGGTTGTCGCCATGCCGCTCGTGCTGCCGCCAACGGTGCTCGGCTTTTATCTGCTCGTGGCGCTCGGTCCGGATGGGCCGGGCGGGGCAATCGCCGCCCTGTGGGGAGGCCGCACCCTTGCCTTTACCTTCGGGGGGTTGGTCATTGGTTCAGTGATCTACTCGCTGCCGTTCGTCGTCCAGCCAATTCGCAACGCCTTCGAAGCGATTGGCGAGCGGCCGCTCGAAGTGGCGGCGACGTTGCGGGCGTCTCCGCGTCGCGTTTTCTGGACCGTCGCTGTTCCGCTGGCGCGGCCGGGTTTCCTCACTGGCGCCGTCCTCGGCTTCGCCCACACGGTCGGTGAATTCGGCGTGGTGCTGATGATTGGCGGCAATATCCCGGGCTCCACCAGGGTGCTGTCCGTTGCAATCTATGATTATGTCGAGACCTCGCAATGGCGCGAGGCCAGTATTCTCGCTGGCGGCATGGTTGTATTTGCGTTTGTCGTGGTCTTCGCCGTGATGCTGGCGGGAAAGCGCCTGATGCGCGTCGCCGAATGAACCCGTCGAGTTTCATCAGCGTGGCCTTCAGGGGTGTGTTCGGCGGCTTCGTTCTCGACGCCGCCTTCACCACGCCTACCCACGGCGTAACGGCGCTCTTCGGGCCCTCGGGATGCGGCAAGACGACGGTGCTGCGCTGCATCGCCGGTCTGCAGCGCCTCGCTGACGGATATTGCGCGGTCAATGGCGACGTCTGGCACGGAGGCCGCAGCTTCCGCCCTGTCCATCAACGGCCGATCGGCTACGTCTTCCAGGAGCCTGGTCTTTTTCCGCATCTTACGGTGACCGGCAACCTGCTTTACGGGGCCCCTGGCCGCAGCCCGCTGAGGCCCGGGGACCCGGCTGGTTTCGATGAAGTGGTCGCCCTGCTTGGACTTGAGAAGCTGCTCGATCGCGCGCCGCGCAAGCTCTCCGGCGGCGAACGTCAACGGGTTGCGATCGGGCGCGCGCTTCTGTCCCGGCCGCAGCTGTTGTTGATGGATGAGCCGCTTTCGGCGCTTGACCCGCAGGCCCGGGACGAGGTCCTGCCGTTTCTCAGACGATTACACGACAGCCTCTCGTTGCCGTTTATCTATGTGAGTCACGATATGCGGGAGATCGAACAGCTTGCGGATCATCTGGTGCTGATGCGCGCAGGACGGGTCCTGGCGGCGGGTCCCCTCGGGGAATTGCAGGGCGATCCGGCGCTGCCGCTGGCGAGCCGGCGCGACGCTGCGGTCACGCTTGACGCAGTCGTGAGCGCATATGATCCGGCGTATGGAATTGCGATGCTGGCGGTGGACGGCGGCTGCTTCACCGCGCCTATGCGGCGGTCGGTTGTTGGCGGGCGCCGCCGGATAACGGTTGCCGCCGGCGACGTGAGCCTGGCGCGCGAAGCGCCCCGGGCGACGACGGTGCTCAACACCCTGCCCGTGCGGATACTGTCGGCCACGCCCGCCGCAGAGCATGAGATCGTCGCCGTGCTCGGGCTTGGGCCGGCCGGCGCCGGAAGCCGGATCCTGGCGCGGGTCACCAGACTGTCGTGGGAAAACCTCAGGCTTGCGGAAGGGAATGAACTCTACGCCCAGATAAAAAGCGTCGCATTGGTCAGGGAATGCGCGAAATGATACCAATAATATATGTTAAGTTATGTTAATATATTGCTGTCAACGATGTGCTACATGTAAATATCGCATAAGCAAAATTAAGATCGCCATTTGTTCAATCTGTCACCCGCATCGACTTCAAATTACCTATTGCGATCCGGCTATGATCCGCGCCGTTCCTTCGAAGGGCGCCGACAGGATCCTGCCTGTGGTATCGAGCAGGAAAGCGCCGGCATGCCGGAAGCCGCCGGCAGACCCGCTGTCGCGCGCCGAGGATGCATAGCGCGCGGCAAAGGCGACGAAGCGGTCGTGGTTGAGGCTGTCGGTGGCGGGCAGGGTGGTAATGTCGATGATTTGCGTTCCACTCTGACGGGCGATCTCCTGCACTTTCGGATCATAAGCGCTGGCCAGACCGAGGCGCGGGTTGCCGCCGGCGATCTGGCTCGAAACAGCGAGGGCACGGTCGTCCTTCGAGACCAGCACCGTCAGCGGCGGCGTCAACCGGCCGATCACGGCCGCCTGCTTGCGGAACACATCAATGTCGATGTCAGGAGAAGCAAGGCCCACCTGAAGGCGCGCGATAACGTTGTCCCGGCCTTCCAGACGCAACTGGCGTAACGCCTCCATTACCAGCCACGCGCCCATGCTGTGACCGACGACGGCGATGCGTCCCCTGGGGAGCGTCCGGGTCAACAGGGTGAGCAGCTGAACGAGATCGTCACGCGCATATGTGGTGGCGTCCCTGTCGGTGACATAGCCGCGGAAATCGGCCTGAGAGGGCCAGGAAAAGAGGATCGGCACGGTGCGCGCACCGACGCTCAACTGGGCAAGGCGGAAAACCGCTTCCTGATAGCTGGTGTTGTATCCATGCACAAAAACAACCGTGATGTCGGCGTTCTTTTGCAAGCGGATGACGGACTGTTCGAAGGACGTCCGGTCGAGCTCGCGCCGCCCCGTCGTCACAAAATTCTTCGGATTGCCGTTGTGCGGAACAACACCCGCGCCGGAATATCCGCCAGGCGCCGACGCAACAGCCTGCATCGTAAATTGCTCGTAGCTGATCGCCCCGCGTCCACCGCCGAACGCGGACGGCGGGGTTGACGCCGGCGACCGGTCGGTCACGGCAAGGACGGTAATTTCCGCATTGCCACGGGCTTTCTCCACGACAGGATTGAGCGCGTCGGGACCGGGCCGCGTGGCGCATCCAGAAAGAATCAGGGCCAGAGCCAGAGCGGAAAAAATACCACGCGCCCGGGCAGGCCGGCCTGCCGCCGGGCAGCCCGCCCGGTCTGGTGACCTGCTATCCGACCTGCTTGAAACTGCGGTTATCAAGCGTGCTCCCTCGCTGTTGAAACCCGAAAGTAGCCGCCCTTCAGGCCGGGCGCCATCCAAAGTTGGCCAACCGGGTCGGCGTCGACGAGCGTCGCTGATGCCCGTCATGAAAAAATTATTCGCCCCGAAAGGCGAACCGGCGCCAGACTGGAGACGTTCCGGTCATGGCGATGGGGACCAACCAGAAGGTCCATCCCGAAGCCAGCCGGCAGACCGGTTTTTTCAAGGATGTGACAGGCGTGGGGGCCTCGACATGCAGGGGCTTCTGGAGGCGCATTGGATCACGGGGGGCGTCCCCCGCATCAGTTTGGCAACAGGCAATCGATTTGCGGAACATAAATTATGGAGCAACTTTCAATACCGTTAAATGAATACTGATCCCCGTTCCTGTAACCACAGGTAACGCCGAAAGCAGTCTCTTTCAGCGGGCGGCGGCGAAAGCGGCAAACCCTTCGACGAACGCGCCAAGACGCTGGCGTGTGACTTCATCAGTCAGATTGCCGTCGTCGTCGAAGAGATTACCCGCGCGCGACACCATCATGCGTCCCTCAAACCACGGGCGTGTCCCCAGGGTGCGCAAAACCGGCAGCCACGCATTCTGGGCCAGGATTGTGCCGAAGCCGCCCGGCGATGCGCCCAACACGGCAACGGGTTTGCCGCCAAATAGCGCATCGATATCGGAAGCTGGCCGTGTCAGCCAGTCGATCGCGTTCTTCATGACGCCCGGCAGCGAATTGTTGTACTCAGGCGTAAAGAGCAGCAAGCCGTCGGCATTCGTCAGCTGCTGCTTCAGAGTCTGCACCGCCAGGGGTATGCCATTCGCACGCTCATCATCGCCATTGTAGAGTGGAATTTCCTGGATGCGCCCTGCGACCAATGTCACGCCAGCCGGGGCCACTTCCATTGCAGCGCGCAGCAGGCCCGAGTTGAATGAGGCCTTCCGCAGGCTGCCCGAGATTCCAACGAGGCGTGTCATTGAAGGCTCCCTTCTTTCACTGGTCACTTTCACGGGGTCAGTGCAGCCAACCTGGCGCGATTGCGATCAAGCCGCATCGATTTCCACGTTATGCCAGGCGCCCAATGTCACATGACGCCACCCTGATAATCTCGACTGCCGGCGGCAGAAACGACCTTCCATCAAACACAAAACCTGCCCTGTCCAACGCATATAATGCAACGTTGCCTGGCGGCAGTCGTACGGGGCTGGTGTCATCCGATCTTCGGAGCCTGACGGCGCCATCTCAGGCGAATTGTCGCGACCATAACATTCAGGGGCGGGGGGTGGGTGCATAATCAGCTGGCGATCGGTGAGCGATATGCCGGGGCCGAAGGGAAGGGGAGTTGTGGTGGCCGCTACGATATCTGTCATCGTCAGCTCCAGCCCGGTCATGGCCGAAAAGCAGTACGGTCACGGCGCTGCCGACGCTGGAATGAAGATCGGCCAACCTTGCCATCCAGTGGTGCAGCTAGGTGCAGCTACCGCTGGCGCGTCACTTCGCGCGGAGATTATCTGCGCCACGATGGTCAACGACAAAGGGAGGCAGACAATGGTGTCCGCGGCTGCGATCATCGGCCTGGCCGATGGGCCGCCGCAACGCTTCGCGTCGGACGCGGATGCAAGCCTGCGCTTCCATTTACAACAATGCCTGGCCTGGCTGGCCATGCCCGGGTCAGCTCGCCTGTTCCATGAAACCAGACAAACCGCAAATAAAACAGGAGGATAGACGCCATGAAAACATACCAGGCGCTTGCGCAAGCCATCCTTGATCAGGGCGTTGAGGTGATGTTCGGGCTTATCGGCGATGCCAATCTGTACATGGTGGACACCTTCATAAAGAGCGGCAAGGCGAAGTACCAGGCGGCTGTAAATGAAGGGGGGGCTGTCCTGATGGCGATCGGCTACGCTCAGGCGTCTGGCAAAGTCGGCGTGGCCACCATTACCCATGGACTGGCGATTACCAATGCCCTGACCGCCCTGATAGAAGGGCAGCGCGGCTCGACACCCATCGTTCTCTTCGCCGGGGACACCGCAGTGGTCGACCGTTACCACTTCCAGAATATCGACCAGCGCGAGTTCTTCCAGGCCGCGGGCGCCGGATTCGTGCAGCTTCGCTCGCCGAAGACGATTGGAGAAGACGTGGCGACGGCATTCAGACGCGCCCGGATCGAAAAACGCCCCATCGTTGTCAATATGCCCGCCGATCTTCAGTGGCAGGACGCCGGGTATACCCCGCACACGGCTTACGCGCCGGCCCGGCTGGAATATGTGGTTGATGGGCCGGGTATGGAGAACGCGGTGGGGATCGTGGCCTCGGCAAAACGCCCGCTTGTGCTGTGCGGACGTGGCGCGTGCGATCCATCAGCCCTGCAGGGCATACAGGCGTTCGCAGACCGCATCGAAGCCCCGCTGGCCCATACGCTCAAGGCAAAAGGGGCCTTTGCAGGTCATCCGTTCAATCTGGGCATATTTGGCACCCTGAGCACGCCGGTCGCGACAGATGCGATCATGGCCAGCGATTGCATCATCGCATTCGGGGCAAGCCTGAACCAGTATACAACCGCACAGGGAAGCCTCCTGCGCGGCAAGCGGCTTGTCCATATCAGTTCCGATCCTGCGGATATCGGCCGCCATGCGATTCCAGATGCGGGACTTGTAGGGGAGCCGGGTCGAACTGCGGCGCAAATGGTGCGTCTGCTTGACGAGGCGGAGATCCCGGGTTCGCGCAACCGGTCGCCGGAGCTGGGCAAAGCCATTGCGGAGTTCTCCTACGCGCCGCTGCCGGACAAGGGACGCCCCGGCACTGTCAGCGTCAGGCTGGCGCTGCAGACATTGGACAAGGTGATCGATCCAGACCGTATCCTCGTCACGGACACCGGGCGCTTTCTGATCGATGCATGGCGGATCGTCAGCGTGCAGGACCCGCAATCGTGGGTTTATACGGTCAACACGGGAACCATCGGCCTCGGCGTTGGAGAAGCCATAGGAGCGTCTTTCGCTCACCCTGGGCGCCAAACCCTGCTGGTGACAGGCGACGGTGGTTTCATGCTGGACGGCTTGAACGAGTTTAGCTCTGCAGTGCGGGCCGGGGCGAACCTGATTGTCATCCTCTGCAACGACGGCAGCTATGGCGCCGAGCACATCCAGTTCCGGAGCAAGCAGATGGATCCGTCAATTTCGTTGTTTGACTGGCCGGATTTCGCGCCGGTCGCGGAGGCAATGGGCGCCGCCGGCGTCACCGTGCGCTCCGCCGCGGACCTCGACGCCGCAGTTGAGGCGATCCGGGGCAACAGGCGGCCGTTGCTCATTGATCTAAAGCTCGACCCGGACAATATGCCGATGCTCGATCACTGACATACAATCAGCTGGCAATGCGCTGGCCTGGTCTCCAAAGCGTCGATTACGGGCGATGTTTCCAGGCAATCCAGCACAGTAAGTGATTTATGCCAAACGAATGCAATTCCGGCAGGTTGTTCGACCTGACGGAATTGCGAGCATGAAAGATGTTCGCCCAGGTCGGTGATGCGCCCTGGCGACGTTTCGCACGTTTGATCGCGACGACAACAGTCGCTGCCGTTTTTTCATGATGGGTGAACGCCTGTCGCTGGAGGGGATGCGTTACACCGTTATGAGATGAGGCCAGTCGCATCGCCGCCAGGATGTTTGACCGTCGCAGCGACGGAGCGGACAGCGCAGCGCATTCGCAGAAGATATCTTATGGAACTTTAACTTGCATCCTCCGCTGCGCATCCGCGGCTGCGCCGACGTCAAGCGATGCGTATATATCATTTATATCAATCACTTATTCTTGGTAATCGTGTCCTTCTCCCCTGTCGAGCGAATCTGGTTCTCGAAGCTTGCCGTCGCGGCTTCCAGGCGCGCGGCGACACGTTCCAGCCGGTCAAGGTGCTGGCGGGCGCCGTCTTCGGGGCCGGTTGCCGCCCGCGCCAGGGCGCCTGAGCGACAAATGAGGTCGGTTATCTCGTCCGCGAGGGATGGGGCGTCAAAATCACCTTCCCCCCGAAGGAACGCCCAGGTGCGGTGTTCCATGCAGCCGAACAACATGTCGCGGACCAGGGCAGGCGCAATCTCCCGTCTGAATTCGTGACGCTCCTGGGCGCTGCGCACCACGTCGACGATGCGCTGGGTGTAGGCCTGGTTGAGCTGGAACAGGCGGGTAGAACGGTAGTCAGGATCCGTCCTCAACTCCTGGAACACAAGCCGGCGCGACGGCCCCTGATTGATGGTTCTTCTGGCGCGCTCCCTCGGGGGAAACGTCTACCACGTAAACTTGACGCCAACCCGTCCATCGTAGGCGTGCGAACGCCCATCGAGTCCAATTGAATAGCCCGCCGAGGCATAAAGCGCGGCGTTCCCGGCTATCTGTGCATCAGCGCCGACTTTGACTTCACCCCATGCTCCACCCAGATCCGAGCGGAACGGAATCATTCCCGTTGCTGACGAGAACGATGTCTTGGGATCGCCCAGGAATTCGTTCCAGAGGCTGGCCTTGACCCAGGTAGCGATCTTGCGCGGCTGACCATCCTCACCAACAATCCAGTCCCTGGCAAGGCGCGCGCCAATCCTGCCCGCAAGGGAGTCAGCGTCTGAAAAGCGCACCAGCGCCACGCCGTCATGACCGGACTTCTGGGTGAGCGTCTGGTAGATCAGTTGCGCCTGTGGTTCGACAATCCAGCCGCCACCGAGCGCAACCGGATACCCACCCTCGATGGAGGCCGCGAAGCCGAAGCCGTCGCGCTTCAGTTTGATGAGGCGGCGGGAGTCCGCCTCCGCGTCAAACCACGTTCCCTGGACAACGCCATCAATATACCAGCCGGATGCGCCAAAATGTGTCCAGTAAGCGCCGACTGAATAAGCGTCGATGGTATTCGTGCCCGCATGAATGCCGTTGAAGTGCCTGACGTCGCCCTGAATTCGTCCCACGGCGGCGTAAACGCCAGCATGGTCGCGGCTACCGTCAGCATTCACAGCCCGGTAAAGGTCAATGCCTGCCTGCAAGGCGTAGATATCGTAGTCGAAATTTGGACCATTGCGATAGACGCCCCATGGTCCGCCGTCCTGATTGCCATGGGCGCCGATTATCCGCGCCCACCCTGCGGAAACGTAAGAGCGGCTTGCCGCCACCGCGCTGTCAGGCATCCGCACAACTGTCGTGCAACGATAGCTCTTCTCAGGGTTTTTGCACCAGATTGTGCGCTCTTCCGTGACCGGGGCAGATACCTGAGGGCGCGTTTCTCCCATACGTTCATGCAGGCTGTCGATGATGGTCCGTCCATAAATCAGGCCCATAGCCGGCAGCGCGGAATAAAGAGACGTCTCGCGGCGATAGTCCGGAACTGGCGACGGGGGCTGGGGCGTCGGGGTCGGCGGCGTGGGAGGCACAGGGGGATCCGGCGGCACTGGGGGGTCAGGTGGAACTGGCCGAAGAGCAGAGCGCAGGTACCAGTTCTGCGGACCCGTGGCGTCAACGCTGCCGCGATAAAGTGAATATTCGTAGGGGCCAGCGAGCACCGGACGTCCCAAGGTAAAGACGCCGGGCAACGTTGAGCCGTTGGCGATCGTCTCGACCACGAGGATGCCGTTTCCAATGGTCAGGTCGCCAGGGCCGGCCGTGTTTGCGACCAGCAGAGGTGAATTTCCCGAAGCGAGTCCGCCATTGATAACCAGGCGATCTGAGGGCGATCCATCGGCGCCGAGATAGGTGTTGAGGCCGATTTGTCCGCCCGCGCCGATATAGTTCTGTGTCGTGAGCGTCTTGTAGCTCGCCAGCAGGGTCGGGTCGCCAGTGGGGGGCGTGAACTGGATCACACCGGCGTTGGCGGTGTCCCGTGTGACGGTCGAACTGCCGGTCACTGTCCAGCGGCTCGTTGTGTCAACGCTCACGTTCGTCACATCAAAGGCTGCGCCTGTCCAGCTGGACCCTGTCTTCAAGTTGATGTTCGCGGTGCTCAGCGGCCCCACCCTCGCGTCGCCTGTCAACCGGCTTCCATTTGACGCGTCGAACTGCACGGCCGTTGGCTGGAAGTCCGCATAATTGTCGAAGACTTCGAGAACGAAACCACCGCCGCCGGTTATGGTCGCGCCACTTGCAGTCAGGTTTAGCGGGCCTTGCGCCACGACCGCCGTATCAGCAGAGCTCACCAGACTGCCGCCGGTCAGGTTGACCGTATTGGCGGCGCCGGGCGTAAGGTTGAGGGAGACGAGGCCGGCGGTTCCCGCGCCAGTTGCAAGCGAGGTTGTATTAGTCAGATCGATCAGACCAACGCCGCCATTGATGAAGAGAGCCGCCCCTCCACCCGACGTGGTGATTCGGGAACCCCGCCCCAGAACAACGCCACTGGAATCGACCCTCACGCCGAACGAGCTGGAGCCAGTGGTGGTGATGGTGTTGTCGGTCATGTCGACAAGACCGTCGTTTCCGGCATCGACGCCCGCGGCGCCATTGCCGGTCGACACATTGATGGTGGTTCCTGTGCTGGTGATGACGGCGCCGGCGCCTCGCGAAAGAAGTCCACTAACGGGAATGGCGCTGGTTACCGAGAAGATTGACCCAACCGGCCCGTTAGGGGTGACAAGATTGGCCGTCGCCAGTGTGTACGAGGTCGGGTTCTGCTCAGAATTGATGTTGATGACGCTGCGGCCCGTCAATGTAATGCGGCTACCTGCCCGCGCCCAGGCGCCAGCTCCTGCGTTGGAGCCGTTCACTGTCAGATTATCGAGCGTAATCTGCCCGTTGTTGAAAGCAGCTACGCCCGTTCCGCCCGCCTGGCCAGACACGCCCGTCGCGTTGAAGTTCAACGTGAGACCGCTGCCAATCGCACCCACCGGCACAATGGTATTGTCCACCGAGACACCGATGCTGCTGGTTCCGTTGAGATTGATTACGGAGCCAGGCAGCAGCGTCACCTGCCCGCCGTCATGGAGGTACACCCCCATGGCCCCGCGTCCGTTCATCGCCACAGGAATGAGCGCATCAGCGACGACCCGGCTGCCCGCTCCGGACGCCCCCAATCCGACGGCATTGAAAGCCCCGGTGGCGATGCTGACGCCGCCATGCAGATTGATCAGGCCGCCTGTTTCAGCAACAGCGCCGTGACCGGCAGACGCGTTTGCACTTGCCGCGCCGGTGTTGCTGATCGCGACATTGCTGGCCTCAATTGCGCCGCCGATCGCGGCGAGCCCTGCCCCGGCGCCCGTCGTGGAAATTGTGAGGCCGTTCAGGGCGGCGCTGCTGGCGGCGCCATTCGCGAGAACGCCATGCCCTCCCTGGGTAAGCAGAGTAACGTTGCCTTGCGAAGCTGTAATGGAGCCAGAAGACACCTGAAGGGCATTGCCGTTCAGAGTCTGGATAAGGATGCCGCCCGGAGACGGCCCGGCCAGACTGTCCAGGGTGAGTGTCCCGCCCGTGACATTGCTGGCGTTGTCAGTTCCCCCGACCTGTACGGTGGTCGATCCCACGATCGTTGCGGCGCCTGTCGGGACATTGATCGTCGACGTGATCGTCGGCGGGCTCGGCCCATATACGCTCTGGGCGTAAACAGAAGCCGGGATCAGGGATGCAAGGGTGGCGAAGATCGTGGTGACCGGAATGCTCCGGCCTCCCTTCCCCAGGGACACACCAAAGCATTGGCTGACACGTGTCATCTTTGCCCTTCCAATTCATGACTCAGACAGATGTCAGCCCGGGCCCCGAATAAAAGCGGGATAGATCATCACCAAATCTAATCAATAATGGAGAAACTTCCCCATTCAATTTTCGGTGACATCATCAATGCAGTCTGGCGCCGCGCTACTCCAGCCCCATTGACGTCCCGGCGTTGTCCGGGTGCGGGCCGCGGGCCGGAAAGGTCCGTCAGCACGCCAATACGGATAGCATTATCCGCCCGCGCGCGCAGACGACACATCTGGTAATGTTACTATAATCAAGCGGGTGTGATTGGCGGAATCTGATCGGCCAACCCGCGCGATGACCTTGAGCACAACGTCCCCAAGAACTGCGACTTTGCCAGGGTTTACGCGCCCGCATGTCAGTAAAGCGGACTTTGCCATTGATGGCGATCGCCCTGCCGTGACGCCGGAGTTGCAGCCCGCGTAACCCGGTCATCTACCCCCGGCCTGAAATCGCATACTTTGGAACGATAGCCCGGTTAATTCGCTGCACGTCCAAGCCAGTCGCCGGGCGGATACTGCTTGCCGTGAGCGGCGGACGGCGCCCTCGCGGCGCGACGACGTCGGATGGTGCAGGCGGGCGGCGTCAGGCTCACGCTCAGGCCACCGGATAGGGCGCGAGCGCGCTGCGGTTTTCATCCACCGCCAGCCTCCGGCCCACGGGCGGGAAAGCGCGCTGGGGACATGCGGGGCGCTCGCAAACCTTGCAACCGGCCCCAATCGGCGTCGCCGCTTCAGGGTCGTTGAGATCAAGACCCCGCGCATAGATCAGGCGGCTGGCGTGGCGGATATCGCAGCCGATGCCGACTGCGAATGTCTTGCCAGGCGCCCCGAAGCCGGCGACGCCGCGCCCTACCGTGCGGGCGATCCACAGATAGGCGCGGCCATCCGGCATGCGGGCGATCTGGGTCAGCACCCGGCCGGGCTGGGTGAAGGCTTCATAGACGTTCCACAGCGGGCAACTGCCGCCGACGCGGGAAAAATGAAAATCGGTGGCGGATTGCCGCTTGGAAATATTGCCGGCCCGGTCGACCCGCACGAAGAAGAACGGCACGCCGCGGGCGCCGGGCCGCTGCAGCGTCGACAAACGGTGGCACACGGTTTCGAAGCCAACGCCATAGCGCCGGCCCAGCTTCTCAATATCGTAAGCCTCGGCCTCGGCCGCCGTCAGGAATTCTCGATAAGGCAGGACAAGCGCGCCAGCGAAATAATTGGCCAGCCCCACCCGCGCCAGACGCCGTGCATCGGGGCTGGCCAGGACAGGATCATCGGTCAGGCGGTCGATCACCGGGCCCAGTTCGAGCACCGCGATCTGCGCGGCCATCTGGAACGCCTGCTGGCCAAGCTTGAGGTCCGCGGAGATAAACAGGGTCCGGGATTCGGGATCGAACCGGCGCTGGTCATCGTCGCTGCCTGTCACCACGACCGCAACGCCGTGTCGTTCGCGCAGCCAGGCCGCCAGCCCCGGATGCACCGACAGGGGCCCAAGCCCGGCGTCGCGATAAAGTCGCTCGGCCGCCTCATCCAGCGGCGCCACGTGGTTGCGGCGGGCGTAAAAGAAATCGCGCACCTGCTCAAAAGGCGCCCGCGCCGGGCCGCCGGCGATCCATTCATCACCCAGCTGGGCGGCGAGGGCCTCGCTTTGTTCAACCGCCTCGCGGTAACGGCGGTGCAGGGCGACCAGCGTCCGTCCCACCGCCGGCATGTTCATCGCCAGCTCGCGAATTTCCGCAAGGGAAATGGTTTCGGCGCCGTCGGACACGACATCGCGCAGCTCGGTGATCAACCGCCCTTCCCCATCTTCGGAGAGAAGCTGCACGTCGACGCCGAAAATGGCGTTGATGCGCAAAAGGACTGAAACGGTCAGCGGTCGTTGGTTCCGCTCGATCTGATTGAGGTAACTGGGGGAAATGCCCAGCAGCGCCGCTAGTTCGACCTGCTTCAGGCTCCGTTCCTCACGCAGTCGCCGCAGGCGCACGCCCATGTAGATTTTACGCATCAGCCCCATCCGGATCTGGAGCTTTTGTACGCGCCCCTCGCCTCCCCGCAAACACCTGTGAACGCCCGCGCCTGGGGGCGCATCAACACCACGCCTGTGGCAAACCCGAAAACGTCAGCCCGGCGCCGCAGGCGCCGGCCTGGCCGCCGAATAAATTCATCCTTCATCTGTATATTTATCCGGGTCTGAATTCCGCCGAAAAACCCGTTGCGCGATGCATCGTTCCAATAAAGGATAATTTTATACATATCCATTGCATTTATTCTTATCATGGTCGCCGGGTGAATTTACCTGATGAATTTGTTATTTACCAAGCGGAACCTTCGCGTTCGCCATGAATTTTCCATGCACAGGCGTGCGATAGCGCAGGACATGATACTGGAGGACCATATGGCCGATCCCGAGCCCGAACCTAAGGCCGCCACAAGGCCAACCGCCGCACATTCCCGGCGTCACGACGATCAAACGCCCATGCTTCATGTGGCGTTGCTGGCCAACTATGCCAGGGCGCAACGGGCAAGGATCATGCGCTGGTCGACCTTGGGAAGCGCCCAGGCAAAATGACAGCGGCGAGGCCCGTCTGTCGGCGCGCCGGCAAGACGCCAGACCGCAATGGAACGGACATTGGCTGTTCCCCGTCCGCATCTTTCCAATTTCTGATCGCCGGGCCTGAGCTTTCCAGCCCGGCAGGAGGGCCAAAATGCCTGCGCACGACAAACCGCCCAGGACCGAACCCCGCAGCCGCCCCCCGGCGCCCGGGAAGCACGCGACCGCTCCGCTCGATACGGAGCAGGTCGATGAAACCGGTCGCAAGCCGCCGAAAGCCAGGCCGGACCGCCAGGAATATCTGGACGCAAGGCCGCGAAGGCCACACGCGGCGGCGAAACACTGATCGCCTGCGCGCCGGCTCCGGAGAGTGGGCAGGCGGGCGGTCCCGGCAAATAAGGGCGCGCGCCGACCGGTCCGCATGTACCCATCAACGGAGCTTTGTGATGAAAGATTACCCCCATCCCCCCTTCCCCAAACAAACGCAAACGCCCCCGGGCCGGCTGGCCGGCATGGACCCAATCCCGGACCACGGCGAGGAAACCTGGCGGGGCTCCGGCAGGCTTGAAGGCAAGGTGGCGCTGATTACCGGCGGCGATAGCGGCATCGGCCGCGCGGTCGCCATCGCTTTTGCCCGCGAAGGCGCGGATGTGGCGCTCGCCTACCTCAACGAGGACGCGGACGCGGCTTCAACGGCCCAGCTTGTGGAGGAGGCCGGCCAGCGTTGCCAGACGATTGCCGGAGACATAGCCGATCCGCGTCATTGCCAGACGTTGGCCGACACCGTGCGCGAGAAACTCGGCGCAGTGGATATTCTGGTCAACAACGCTGGCCATCAGGCCCAGTTCCAGGAACTGGAGGACATTCCGGAGGAAGAATGGCGGCGCACTTTTGACGTGAATGTCCACGCCATGTTCTGCCTGTGCAAGGCGGTGGCGCCGCACATGCCGCGTGGCGGCGTCATTATCAATACAACGTCGATCAACGCTGACCGCCCCAATCCCAGCCTGTTGGCGTACGCTACGACCAAGGGGGCCATTCTTAACTTCACCGTGGGCCTCGCCCAGCTCCTGGCAAAACGTGGAATCCGCGTCAACGCCGTGGCGCCGGGCCCGGTCTGGACCCCGTTGATACCCGCGACCATGTCTGCTGAAGACGTGCAGACGTTCGGGCAGAATTATCCCATGGGCCGCCCGGCCCAGCCGGCGGAACTTGCGGCCGCCTACGTCATGCTTGCGGAGCCACGGGCCAGTTACATCTCCGGCGCCACGATCGCTGTCACCGGCGGAATGCCCATGATCTGAAGCCCGACGCCGCCGGCAACGGCAGGCGCCCTGGGGGCAGGGAAAGCGATACCCCCTCACCGGGTCCATATGGAAGGCCACCGTGTTCAGGCGTCAGGCAACGCGCCGGGCCCTGCCTGTTTACGTGACAGGGCGTTAGCGAAGCCGGCGGCAATTGCGTGGGATTCAGGGCGCCTTGCTGCGATCAAGCAGGCGCACCGAGGCCGCTTGTGGCCCCATGGGGCCCTCCGTGGCGGCGACCGTCACCAGCACCATCATGCCCGTCGTCAGTTCATCGAACTTCCCGCCGACGACAGCATTGCGCGTGAAATGAAGCTCCGGAGCGTTATCGATTTCAACAAACCCATATTCCTCAGCCGGAAACAGCCGCACAACCACGCCGGATTGTCCTTCTGCCGCGTGAGGAGCCGGCGGGTTATTGCGCAGGCTGGCGATCTTGCCGAGCTGCCGCTCGACTGCCTCGAAGGCATTGTTCAGGGCCGCCGTATGATCATTTTTGGCTTCCCGGCGCTCCTGTTCATCCTTGCCAATCACAGGCCCGCGGCCTGGCACATCTGCTTCAACCGACACGGCGATCGCCGTTTTCGCTGCCTCGGCGCCCCGGTGGGGCGCCTCAATCACGACCCTGCAGCCGGTCAGCCGGGGAAACTGTCCTTCAAGACGGCGGACGCGTTCCCGGGCCAGCGCCTCAAGCGCCGGCGAACTGTCCATTCCCCGAAAAGCGATCTGCAACGATCTCTGCATGGCAGTCCTCCAGAATGTACTGACTTCCTTCCGCAGGGGCTGGCGCGAAGCCATCCCCCTTTTCTCACATGGGGACGCGCTGTCCTCAGGCAAGGCGTCCGCGCGCGGACACGCGCCTCACACCTCGTCGAACAGCCCGCCCTCGCGCGAAGGATTGCGACGGATCACTGCTTCCTCAATGTCGTCTGGCAGCGCCTCATCGCTGTGCTGACAGGGATTGTCGTCCTCCTCCTCAGGCGCGTCGCCCATTTCTCCGGGCAGACCCGCATCAGGCGGCGCGCTGTCAGGCAGGATGTCGCCGCTGACGACGGCGTCCAGATCAGCCTCCGCGATGTCGGGGACGCCGTCTGGCTCTGGCGCAGCGCCGGGATCGGGTTCGTCGCCGGCGCCGCCGGGCTGCGCCTTCCGGCGCCCCTCAGCAACCGGATGGCGCTGGTCACCATCAGTCGTCATCTGCTCCTCCTCGCCGGGTTGAAACGGCAGCAAACGGGATCACGGCGCAGCCTCCGGGTTGGGTCCGGTTTCAGCAATCTGGGTCAGGATTGCGTCAGTTTTCGCTTCCTCATCGAGGGTCTGCTGCAGCAACCCCTCCGCATCGGTCAACCCGAGTTCCTGAGCCCAGCGCCGCAGGGTTCCGTAACGGGTGATCTCATAATGCTCGACAGCCTGAGCCGATGAAATCAGGCCGGCGTCAAGGGCGCGGGAGCCCTTGTATTCCTCCATAAGTTCTTCCGCTTCCTCGATAATGCCGTCGATCGCGGGGCAGGTCTTGCCGCGCGGATTCCTGCCAATAATCTCGAAGACGTTTTGCAGACGTTCGATATGCCCCTGGGTTTCCTCACGATGGGTTTCGAACGCCTTGCGCAATTGCGGCGAGTGAGCGCCCCGCGCCATTTTCGGCAGGGAGCGCAGAATTTTCCGCTCTGCGTAATAAATATCCTTGAGGGTGTCGTGAAACAGATCTTCCAGGTTCTTGTCTTTCATCACAGCCTCCCGCTGAAATGACCGCACAATTGCCCGCGCAAGTCATCGGCGCGAACTTTCCGGGTTTTTGAACGGACACGGTCCACGTCGTTGACGGACTATGCGCCCGGCCGGGACCGGTCGGTCGCCGTGTCAGCGACGTAAGGCCGGGCGTTCGGGTCAAACCCTGTCCAGCCTTCCTTGCGATAGAGTTCCTCACGTTCAGCGATCTCCACCGCCGCCGCCTGGTCCAGAATGGTTTGCGCTTCCACGGCGCGGGCTTCGTCAACGCGCGCGGACAAAATGGTTCCGCCGCGCCGGACGCCCTCGGCATAGACATGGGCGTCACGCTCCGGCACGCCCTCGCCCATCAGCGCGCCAACGACGCCGCCAGCCGCGCCGCCAGCGGCGGCGCCCGCAAGCGCGCCGGCCCCGGTTGCGGCCAGCCAGCCAGCAGCCACCACGGGACCGATGCCGGGAATGGCCATCAGCCCGAGGCCGGCCAGCAAGCCGCCCGCTCCCCCGAGCGCCGCGCCTACCCCCACGCCGGTCGCCGCCCCTTCCGCGACGTGGTTTTCGGGCTCATACCAGCCATCCGCATTACTCGCGACCAGGCTGATGTCATCACGGGCGACGCCAATCGCGGCGAGCCTGTCAGCAGCGGCCAGCGCCTGCCCATGCGTATCGAAAAGTGCCGTAACGGTGGTCATCGGCTGCCTCCCTGTGGTTCGCCGGCGACTGGCCTGGCGAACAGCTTGCCCTGGTAGTCCAGCGCCACATCATGCGTCGCGCCGTCCTTCATGGCCTTGCCGCGCCAGACGCCATCCCTGTCTTTGGCCAGGCCGTTCACGTCCGTGAACCCGCCCGCCTCGATCCGGGATTTGGCCTGCGCCATGGTAAAGCTGTTTTCACCCTTTGCCGGCGCCAGCGGCGATGTCTTGCGGTTATCGATCGCGGGTGTTTCGGGCTTTGGATTGGCTGGCGCTGTTTGCGCAGCAACCGGCGCTGCAAAAGCACACAAAATTACTGCAAAAAGCATCTGCTGTCGCATTGAGGCATCCCTTCTTTCGGAGAGAATGGGAAATGAACACCAGCTATCCCGAGATGTTCCCGATCGATATTATTTTAGCTATCGCTCATGCTGTTTTAACGCATATGAATTGTATAAAATCATCTGACCTCGCCGATAATTTTCCAGGAAGCCCGGCATTTTTCACAAGTCGAGTCGGTGGATTCCAAAAGCAATCACGGCGCCCGAAACATCGGCAGGCTTTGGTTCGCACATATCCGCGGGGAGATTGCGCGCGCCAGAGAGGCGGGAAAGCGCGGAGCTGTCGCGGCCCGGCGGCGGACAACACGGTCGCGACCCAATTCGAACGCGAAATGGTCAGAATTGACACGGGAACTTTGCCTTTCCCCACCGCTTATCCAGTCAACCCGGCGCATTTGCGTAGCCGTTCAGGCAGCCGGGAGCCATTCACCAGACATGCAGGCGGCGTCCGGTCAGCAAGCGGGGCTGCGCCAAAGCGGGAAACTGCTGCGGCCTTGCAGCCATTTTGACGGGAACCGCGAACATGGCCCGGAAAAGCGGCCATGGGACGGGAAGGCAAGATGCAATTATACCCCCGGCAACTCAGCGATGAGCAGGCCGAACGCTTCGGAGTTCCCCCGGGATGGTGGGCGCTCACCGATGACGGCCAACCCGTGCTTGGGCCTTACCCCAGCAGGGAATCGACACTGATTGGTATTGCCGCGCACGGAACGGCGGAACCAAAACCAGAGGTTTCCGCCCAGCCAGGGCGCAGCGCCCCACGCATGGATGAGCCTTCGTCCGGTTCCTGAGAGGCGCCAGTGTTCCGGGAGCAGGAACTCCTGGATCAGATCAAGATGGGAGCAGGCAGCCATGCCGAATTTCGCCACGCCCGGGCAGATACTGACGTATAGCCCTGAACTGCGCGCATTCTCGCGATCGCTATGCACCAACAGGGCGGACGCCGAGGATCTTTTCCAGCAAACAATACTGAGAGCTATTGAAAATTTACATCGCTACAAGCCAGGAACATACATGCGCGCCTGGTTGTTGACGATCATGCGGAACGCATTCCTCAACAATATCCGAAAACGCAACCTTGAAACGGCGGGACAGGAATACAGCGTATCATCCGAACCCAGGGTGGAGGCGCCGCAGGAATGGAAATTGCGCCAGAATGAACTGGCCGTCGTCCTTGACAGGATGCCCGCGCACTATCGCGACGCGGTCGTATTGATCGGGGTCCTGGGCGAAAGTTATGGGGCTGCTGCGGAAATCCTGCACTGCGACATCGGCACCATCAAAAGTCGCGTTAACCGGGCAAGAGGCCTGCTTCGCGCCAGCCTCCCCTGAGGAAATCGACGCACACGCCGGTTTCAGCTGAACATAATGATAAATTATTAGCAAACCACAAATATATACCACAGAAATCCAGCGTGTTTCATATATAATTTTTAATACTGAAATATAAAAAATAATATTCAGGAACATCGGCGCCCACGGTGTGTTCATCAGGTTCATCCGTCCACGTTGCCCCAACATATGGAGGTCGCATCATGGCGCGCGAGACTAGACCGACACCCCAAACCAACCCGGAGGACGAACAGAAAGCCGGCGATACGTCGCAAAGTGGCAAGGAGGCAGCCGAAAAATCAGCGGAGCGCTCCGGTGATATGCAGGATGGCTATCAACTTCTGAAGCAACATCATGAAGAATTGCGGGAGCTATGCGGGAAAATCGCAAAATCTTCGCAGAAAAATGACGTCGCTGACGATCTGGAGACGCTTTCCCAGGTCTGGCGCCACCACGTTGCCTTGCACGCGGCGCTCTTCGGCGCCGTCAGAGCCAGGCCCGCGGACGACAAGCCGGCGAACGGCAAGGACAGCGTCGATGGCGACGATATCATCGCAGCCGCCATCGAGACCGACCTGGTGTCGATCCTGCTCGCCGAAGAAGATGATGAAACGGCTGCGGCCCGTCTGAAACTTGCGACGCGGCTGATCACGGACATGACCGGACGCGAGGAAAAGGCCGACAGCGGCCTCCTCGCCAGAATCAGGGCGGCCGGCGTCGAGCCCGCTGCCCTGGCCAGGCGCATCGACGCCTGCCTCAAGGCGCCTCCTGAAGGGCGCGCGGACAAACCACACCTTCTCTGCCTCAATCTGGATATGGAGGAAAAAATGGCCAGGATGAGAAACATGCCCGAACGCGACGACCAGGGGCGTTTCATGAGCGATGACGGCCCCCGGGGCGGTGATCGCGATCGCAGCCAGGCTTACCGCCGTCGCGACGATGACGACGACCGGCGCTATTCCGCGCGTGATCGTGGTCATGGCGGCTGGTTTGGCGACCGGGAGGGGCACTCCGAGGCCTCGCGTCGCGGCTGGGATGAGCGGCGCGACGAGCGCGGCCCTGGCCGGGCTGCGGGCCGCCATGACGATGACGATCGCCGTTATTCCGCCCGTGGACGCGACGATGACGACGATCGCCGCTATTCGGCCCGCGACCGGGGCCAGGGCGGCTGGTTCGGCGACCCGGAAGGTCACGCCGAAGCCTCGCGCCGTGGCTGGGACCACCGCCGCGATGACGACGACAACGGGCGTGGCCGTGGACGCGCCTATAGCCGCTACGACGACGATGATCGCCGTTATTCGTCCCGCAGCCGGGATGATGACTATGGCCGCGACCGTGGTCACGGCGGCTGGTTCGGCGATGCTGAGGGACATTCGGAGGCCTCCCGCCGTGGCTGGGACCACCGCCGTGATGACGATGATGAGTATCGGCGGGGGCGCAGCCGCTCTGCAAGCCGTTACGATGACGACGATCGCCGCTATTCAGCCCGCGACCGGGATGACGACCGCGGGCGCGGTCACGGCGGCTGGTTCGGTGATCCCGAGGGCCACTCTGAAGCCTCGCGCCGCGGCTGGGACCACCGCCGTTGACCGGACCGCAGATGCAAAACCAGCAAACGGAGGGGACCATCCCCTCCGTTCCGCGTTCCGGCCACGTAGCCTCGTGTCTGCGAGCCGCTCCCGGCGAACCGGCGCCTGGTTCTTGCAAGCCGGTGTAGCGTCGTTGATGGGCCCGGCGCCGCCAGATAACCTTGACAGACACGGGCGGCCTGCAGGCTGGAAAGCCCGCTGCGCCGCGTCAGAAAAAGTCACCGACGCGGGAGAGGCGCCACAGGAGCACGACGACGATGGCTGCAAGGCCGGCGGAGACGCCCTGCCAGAACCTGGCCGGATGCCGCCGGATCAGCGGCGAACGGGCGGCGCCAGGCAGATCCGGGTTTGGGCGCCGCAGGTCGTGGATAAATTCGTCAGCGTCCTGATGCCGTTTCCAGGGATTGGGATGCGTCGCCTTGCGGATTGCAAGATCGAACCATGGCGGCGCGTCCGGGCGCACTTCTATGGCTGGGGTATAGACAAGCCGGGCCTGCTGCAGACGGGTGCGTGTTTTTGCAACATCCGCCCCATATGGCAGACGCCCGGTCAGCATCTGGTAGACGATGACGCCGAGGGAAAACACGTCCGCCCTGCCGTCTCCCTGTTCACCGAGAAAGTATTCCGGCGCCGTGTACTGGACCGTTCCGGGGATCTGTTCCCACGCTATGGGGATTGCTTCCACTACGCCAGCGACCCGGGTGGCGCCGAAATCAATCAGTTTCACCGCGCCAAAGCGGTCGATCATGATATTTTGCGGCCGCAGATCCTGATGCACCATTTCGGCGCGATGGAACGCGCGCAGCCCCCCGGCGATCTGCGCCGCGATATCGCGAATGGTCGCCAGGTCCGGCTTGGGGTGGTCCACCATCCACTGGGCGAGGGTCTGACCGTCCACATATTCCGCCGCCACGTAAACACCGCTGCGCCGCCGACGGGGCGCTGCTTTCATGACGTGCGGGCTTTTCAGCCGTCGCGCAATCCATTCCTCCATCATCAGCCGCCTCAGGGCGAGCGCATCGCCCCGCATTTCCGTCGCGGCGGTTTTGATGGCGACCGGTTCGCCCGTGTCGGGGTCGGTGGCGAGAAAAACGTGGCTGCGGTGGCTGACGTGAAGCGCGCGTATGATGCGGTAGCCATCGAGCAGCGCGCCGGGTTCCGGCGGCGCGGCCGGCTCCAGGGCTGCGTCCGCAAGCCAGTCGTCGGCGTCGCTGTCCGGCAGGCTCTCGATGCGGATGATTTGCACGGTCAGATTGTCGCCGCTGCCCGCGGCAAGCGCCGCGCCGACGAGGGCGCGGGCCGCGGCGTCCAGATCGTCAGGATGAGCCGCGAGCGTAGCGGCGATATCCTCGCCCGTTACATGCTCATGCACGCCGTCGCTGGACAGCACAAACACGTCGCCCACGTGCAGGTCCGTGACGCGATAGTCGATCTCGACGTCAGGGCGGGCGCCAAGGGCGCGGGCCAGGTAACTGTGCCGCGACGAAACGACAAGCCGGTGCTCTTCAGTCAGCGGCTCCAGCGATTTGCCATGCAGGCGGCCGATACGGCAATCGCCCACGTGAAAAATGTGCGCCTGGCGCCCTTTCAGCACCATTGCGGAGAACGAGCAAACGTGGCCCCGGTCGGCGTCGCCCACGTCGGCGTGTCGACGGGTTTCGGCGTTGAGCCACGCATTGGTCGCGGTGATGACGCGTCGGGCCGAGGTTTTCACCGTCCAGGCGTCGGATGTGCAGTAATAGTCGGTCAGGAAGCTACGGATCGCCGCCTCAGCCGCGATGCCGCTAACCGGGCTGCTGCTGATGCCGTCGGCAATGGCAATGGCCACGCCTTTCATCGCCAGGGCGGCGCCGGCAGGAATGAGCGCGCCATGGAAATCCTGATTGATCTCCTTCCGGCCCCTGTCCGAGTGCTGGCCAATCGATATCGCAAGGGGCATGGGCGCTCCCATGGGTCTTCCCGCCGGATCGGCGGGAAGATTACGGCTTGCGGAAAGCTGTTTATTCAGCAGGCACGGCGCCGGGGCGGAGGTTCATCCGGGGCGCGCGCTTCGCGCCAGTGCGCACGTGCGTTGTATAAAGCGTGAGCCCGACGAAGGTGAGCCCCCCGACAAGATTGCCCAGCACGGTCGGGATTTCATTCCAGATGAGGTAATCCATGACGGAGAAATGGCCGCCGAGCAGAAGCCCTGACGGAAACAGGAACATGTTAACGACGGAATGTTCGAAGCCCATGTAGAAAAACAGCATGATCGGCATCCACATGGCGATGACCTTGCCGGAAACCGACGTTGACATCATGGCGCCGACAACGCCGGTCGCGACCATCCAGTTGCACAGCACGCCGCGAATGAACAACGTCAGCATGCCGGCGGCGCCGTGGGCTGCGTAGCCCACGGTCCGTCCTTCGCCAATGACGCCGATCTTCTGGCCCACGGCGTCGGGCGCCTGGGTGAAGCCATAGGTGAAAATCACCGCCATCATCAGCGCCACGGTGAGGGCGCCGGCGAAATTGCCGAGGAAGACCAGCCCCCAGTTCCGCAACACGCCGCCCCAGGTCACGCCGGGGCGCCGGTCGATGAGGGCGAGCGGCGACAGCATGAGCACGCCGGTAAGCAGGTCAAAACCCATCAGATAGAGCAGACAGAAGCCGACGGGGAACAGGATGGCGCCGGCGAGCGGCTGCCCCGTGTGCACATTGATTGTGACAGCGAAGGCAGCGGCCAGCGACAGGATCGCGCCGGCCATGAAGGCGCGGATCACCGTGTCGCGCGTCGACATGAAAATCTTGGATTCGCCAGCATCCACCATCTTGGCGACGTATTCGGTCGGGGGCAGGTACGACATGGTGCGTCCTTTCGGGGCCGGCCGCGCCGCGCGCGGCCGCCGTTGATCTGTCAGTTGGTCAGGCCGCGTAGCGCTGGAGGGCCGAGGCGGCGAGCAGCACCCGTTCGCCTTCGATCCTCACGGGGATTTTCCCGGCGCAGCCATGATCGGCGCCCTGGGCCTGGCCGGTTTCCAGGCTGATGACCCAGTTGTGGAGGGGGCACGTTACGGCGTGGCCGTGGACCATGCCCTCCGACAGCGGGCCGCCCTTGTGCGGACAGCGGTCGCGCAGGGCGAAGACTGATCCATCCGCCGTGCGAAAAACCGCGATGTCGCCCGCTGGCGCCGCCACAACCCGGGACCCCTGAACCGGAATGTCCGTGACCAGGCCCACATCAATCCATTCGGTCATTCCGCCGCCTCCAGCAGTTTCAGATTGGCCATCGGGGTGAATTCATGCGCGTCGTGTCCCTCGACCCGCTCCGCCCAGGGATCGACCTGCGCCTTGCGTTGCGAGATGACGAAGCGTTCGAAAAGCGACCTGCGCCTGTCCGCGTCATCGACGACGGCCGCGCGGATAACATCGACGCCAGTGCGGTCGGCCCATTTGTACATGCGCTCCAGGTAGCGCCCCTGCTCGCGATACAGCTGGGTGAGCGCGGCGATGACCTCGATGCACTCATCCTCGGTGGCGGTGCGGGTCAGCAGTTGCGTGCCCCTGATGTGCAGGCCGGCGGCGCCGGCGAAGTGGATCTCGAAACCGGAGTCGACGCAGATCACGCCCACGTCCTTGCAGGTCGCCTCGGCGCAGTTGCGCGGACAGCCGGAGACGCCCATCTTCACCTTGGCTGGCGTCCACGAGCCCCACATGAACTTCTCGATCCGCACGCCCAGACCCGTCGAGTCCTGGGTTCCGAAGCGACACCAGTCCGAGCCAACGCAGGTTTTCACCGTGCGCAGGCCCTTGGCGTAGGCGTGGCCGGAAACCATGCCCGCCCGGTTGAGATCGGCCCAGACCGCCGGCAGGTCTTCCTTGCGCACGCCGAGAAGATCGATGCGTTGCCCGCCCGTCACCTTCACCGCCGGAATGTCGTAGCGCTCCGCCACGTCGGCGATGGCGCGCAACTCACGCGGATTGGTGAGGCCGCCCCACATGCGCGGCACGACCGAATAGGTGCCATCCTTCTGGATATTGGCGTGGACACGCTCGTTGACGTAACGGGAGCGCGCGTCGTCCGCGTATTCCTCAGGCCAGTCACACAGCAGATAATAATTGAGCGCGGGGCGGCATCGGGCGCAGCCGCCGGATGTCTTCCAGCCGAGCTCCTGCATCACCGCCGGAATGGACTTCAGTTCCCCCGCCCGGATCAGCCGGCGCACGTCATCGTGGCCGAGATCGGTGCAGCCGCACATGGGCTCCACGGTGGCGGGGGCGAACGCCGCGCCGAGCGTCAGCGACATCAGTTGCTCGACAAGACCGGTGCAGGCCCCGCATGAGGCCGAGGCCTTGGTATGGGCCCGCACCTCCGCCAGGGAAGAGAGCCCTTCCCCGGCAATCGTCTGGACGATCTTCCCCTTGCAGACCCCGTTACAACCGCAAATCTCCGCATCGTCCGGCAGGGCCGCGACGGCCGCCGCCGGGTCCTGCGGGGCGCCGGTCGCGAACGACTGGCCATGGATCAGCGTATCGCGCATCTGCGACACGTCGGTTCCCCGGCGCAGCAGATCAAAGAACCACGAACCGTCAGCCGTGTCGCCGTAAAGCACCACGCCGACCACCCGGTCCTCCTTCAGCACGACGCGCTTGTAAACGCCCCTGGCCACGTCGCGCAGCACCACTTCCTGGCGGTCGTCGCCCTCGCCGAAATCTCCGGCGGAGAACAGGTCGACGCCCGTGACCTTGAGACGCGTGGCCGTGAGCGTCCCCGTGAACATCGCTGTCGCGTCGCCGTCGAGGCGCGCCGCCGCGACCTTCGCCATGTCGTACAGGGGCGCGACAAGGCCATAGCAGACGCCGCCATGTTCAACGCACTCACCGACTGAAAAGATATCGGGATCGCTGGTGCGCATGTCGTCGCCAACCAGCACGCCGCGATTGACCTCAAGGCCAGCCGCGCGCGCCAGCGCGGCGTTTGGCCGGATGCCGATCGCCATCACCACCAGATCCGCCGGCAGTTCCTCTCCGTCATCCAGCCTGACGCCCGTGACATGCGTATCGCCAAGAATGGCGTGGGTGTTGGCCCGGCTCCGGATGGTCACGCCCCGCTGCTCCATGGCCCGCTGCAGCAGGTAGCCCGCCGAGGGGTCGAGCTGGCGCTCCATCAGGGTTGGCATGAGGTGCACAACGGTGACGTCCATGCCCCGGGCCGCCAGGCCGGCCGCGGCTTCCAGACCGAGCAGACCGCCGCCGATGACCACGGCGCGGCCACCCCTGCGCGCGGCCGCCAGCATCGCGTCCACGTCGTCAAGGTCACGAAAACTCACCACGCCTGGCAAGTCCGCGCCCGGAACCGGCAGGACAAAGGGAGAAGATCCGGTCGCCAGCAGCAGGGCGTCGTAACTGGTGACCGAGCCATCGGCGCCGGTGACCTGCTTCGCCTCACGGTCAATGTGGGTAACGGCGACGCCGCGCCGCAGGTCAATGCGATTGGCCGCATACCAGGCGTCGTCATGGATCAGGATATCTTCATAGGCCTTCTCGCCAGCCAATACTGGCGAGAGCATGATGCGGTTATAGTTGACGCGCGGCTCCGCGCCAAAAACCGTCACCGAATACGCATCCGGATCACGCGCCAGCAGCTCATCCAGCACGCGGCCGGCCGCCATGCCATTGCCGATCACAACAAGCTTTCGGGGCATCCTCTGGCCTCCCTTCCGCGCAGATGGGTGATCTGGCGAATATTCGATGCAAAACACGCAAAACGCCGCGAGAACACACCCGGAGATCGCAAATGGATCGGGGTTGTTCGTGCGACGCCGTTGTCGTTTTGCAGTGTCAGTAGACTATGCTGCGCCCGCCAGATCTGGCGGAGCAGCCCGGGACCGGATGACCTCATTGTCATGGACCCGTCGTGTACTTGACGATATGGAAGCAATGGATTGCGCTCAAGGGGATAGTCTGGGCGCCGTGAGCAACATATCATCAGCGAGGCGCCCGAATTCAGGGCAAGGGGCCAGCGCTTTGCCGCCCAGGTCACGGCCGCGTGACGGATATGCGGGTTTCTTTATCGCTGGAAGATATTGCGCGGTTATGGCGCGGCGCGCCGATGTTGGGCGCGAAAGCGCCTGACGGAACTGGCGCAGCCGATGGCCTCAGGCAACAACAAAACCTGCGCGCCACGCAACTATACCTGAGAACCTTATATCTGGCCGCTCAAAATCGTTGACGACCGGTCAATGCCGGCTGACGTTACTTCGCGATCAGCGACGCTGCTGTAACCAGGCTCTGGGCGACGTCGACAAGCTTGCGCTTTTCGTTCATCGCTGTGCGGCGCAGCAGCGCATAGGCTTCCGCCTCCGTCATCTGCCGGCCCTGCATCAGCATGCCCTTGGCGCGATCAACGATCTTGCGGGCGGCAAGCGCATCGCAAGCCGCGTCACGCTCGCGCTGCAGGCGGTCAAAAACCTCAAACCGGCTCACCGCCATATGGACAATCGCCCTGATCCGCTCCCGGCGCAGACCATCCACCACATAGGCGGACACTCCCGCTTCCGCCGCCGCGCCGGTCATGTCGCTATCCGGGTTATCCACGAACATGACGACGGGTCGGGCAATGAGCCGGGATATGCGGAACATCTGCGTGAGCACATCGCGGCCGGGATTTTCAAGGCCGATGACGACCACGTCCGGCTCCAGATCGGCCAGGCTGCGGAGCAGCTGGCCTGATCCGGAGATGACATGGGCGTCGACAATCCCGGCATCATGCAGGCCGCCGACGATAATCGCAGCCCGGACGCTGTTCGCCTCCACGATGGCGACGCGGAGCCTGGATTGCTGTTCTGGCGTTCTTTCGCGCATGGGAAGCCGTATGATTGCGTTTCACGCACATCATGAAGCAACAACCATGCCAACCGCGCGCGCCCCGCCAGCGGAGCGGCGCCCGCTTTTCAAAGGCGGCGCATGTTTGGCCGGCGCCGCCAGGTCGTGGCGTCCAGCACGGGCGGGTCGGTGAGCCGGGCTCTTCCATCCTGGCCCCCGGGCAATGGCTACCCCGCCCAGGCCCACGGGACGCCTTGCGGTAAGCGGCCTGGCTGGCGGACCGCATTCTATCCCAGGCGACGCAGATATATTCAATCGTAGAGGTAGTGACGCGCCCACTGGGACCGTGGAATTTCCGCCCCCGCCGTATAGGTCAACATATGAACGTCCATATGCTTTGGGCCCGTCTGGCATTCGAACTTCAGGTGGAACCACTTGCCGCGACTGCGAAACGCCGCGCCATTGGCGACGATCTTGTTGTTTCTTTCCTGAATGACCTGCCTGAACGTGTAAGACACCACCTTGTCGACGGCCAGTCCCCGCTGCTCGCGATTAAGCCTCAGGGCAACTTCCGTGTCGCAGACTTCCTCAAGGCGGGTATCGGGCTCAAGCCGCTCGAACTGGGGCCGCAGGCTGGTTTCATATGCGTGCGCATGACCGTATTGCAGCGCAAGGCCAAGGCTGGCCATCGAGATGAAAACCCGGGGGGACAGAACGCTTCGCATCATCATTCCGGGAGGTTCAACACGTGGGGCGGCGGGCTGTCAACTTTCTGTTACAATGTGTAACAGTCCCCGCGCCGTCAACGGTGGAAAGGCGGGCCATGACCGGCGCTGGCTTCCACAACAATATCACCGTTCGCCCCTGACGACGCGTCCCTTTTTCCAGCCAGGCTCCCCTTTGCTCCAGCCGGGCGTCGGCGAACCTGGCTAACGCCGCTTCCGGTTGCCGGTGGAACACCCCCGGCTGCACCGCGTTGAACCCTGATGCGGGCCACGCGCCGCGGCCCGCGCCCGTACCTGTTCACGGCAAGCAGTTTGGAAGCGGCGCAGACAGGGGCTTGGCAATGGCGCCCAGGGCGAACTGGAAAGGGGTGCTGAAGATCGCCGAGGTCAGTTGCCCGGTGGCGTTGTTCACCGCCGCTTCGACATCGGAGCGCATCGCCTTTCACACGATAAACCGGGCCACCGGTCACCGGGTGCATCGCCAGTTCGTCGACGGCGTCACCGGCCGGCCGGTGGAGCGCGACGACCAGGTCAAGGGCTACGAGCTTGCCCAGGGCGATTACGTCGTCCTGACGCCGGAGGAAGTCGCCAGCGCCACGCCGGCCAGCGACAAGACGATCAGCGTTGCCGCATTCGTCCCCTGCGCGGACATCGACGACGTTTATTTCGACAGGCCATATTACCTTGCGCCTTCAGACCGCGCCGCCCAGGAGCCCTACGCCCTGATCCGCGACGGCCTGCGCAAGACGAAAACCGTGGCCATTGGCCAGGCCGTGCTGTTTCGCCGCGTGCGCATCCTGCTGATCCGCGCCGCCGGCGAAGGCCTCGTCGCGACGACGTTGAATTTCGATTACGAGGTGCGCCCGGCGGCGGCAGCCTTCAGCGATATCCCGGATATGAAGATCAAGGACGAGATGCTGGAGCTTGCCGGACATATCATCCGCATGAAAACCGGAACGTTTGATCCGTCCACCTTCGAGGATCGCTATGAGGCGGCGCTGGCTGATCTGGTGAAGGCGAAGCTGGAGGGCCGCAAGATTGCGGCGCGCAAGCCGCCCAAGCCCACGAAGGTGGTCGATCTGATGGCCGCCCTGCGTGAGAGCGCGGCGGCCATGGGCGCGCCCCGGCCATCTGGCCGCGCGGCGGGCAAAACCAGATCCGGCCCGGACAGGGCTGGAAAATCCGCCGCGCGGACAGCGGCCTCCCGCAGAAAGGCTGGCTAGATGGCGCTCGAAACCTACCGGCAAAAGCGGAACTTCAGCCGCACCAGCGAGCCGCGCGGACGCAAGGCGCAGAAGCAGGGCGCGCATTTCGTCGTCCAGAAACATGACGCCACCCGTCTGCATTATGATTTCCGCCTGGAGATGGACGGCGTGCTGAAAAGCTGGGCCGTCACCAAAGGTCCCAGCCTGGTGGCGGGGGAAAAACGCCTTGCCGTGCATGTGGAGGATCACCCGCTCGAATATGGCGATTTCGAAGGCACAATCCCGAAAGGCGAGTATGGCGGCGGCGCGGTGATCGTCTGGGATCGCGGCGACTGGAAGCCCATCGGCGACGCCCACAAGGGTTACGCCAAGGGACATCTGGATTTCGAGCTGGACGGCGAAAAGCTGCATGGACGCTGGCATCTGGTGCGGATGCGGGGCAAGCCGGGGGAGAAGCGGGAAAACTGGCTGCTGATCAAGGGCGACGATGAATGGGCGCGCCCCGAAGACGCCGCTGACATTCTGGAAGAAGCGCCAGCCTCGGTGAAAACCGGCCGGGACATCGCCGCGGTCGCCGGTGAAACGCCAGGCTGGTCGTCCAGAACCGGGCGCATCGACAGGAGCAATGGCAAGGACACCCAGCCAAAAGCCAGGGCCTCAAAGCCCGCCAAACCGGCGACGGACCATCCAGCCGGCGCCGCTGCCGCGGCGCCCGGGACGACGCTCAAAGGCGCGCGCAAGGCGGCGATGCCGGACTTTCTGGAGCCGACGCTGGCGACGCTGGCCGCCGCGCCGCCCGCCGGCAAGCAGTGGCTGCACGAAATCAAATTCGATGGCTACCGGTTGCAAACCCATGTCCAGGACGGAAAAATCCGCCTGCTGACGCGCGGCGGCCTCGACTGGACAGCGAAGTTCGGCGACCGCATTCCCCACGCCCTCGCGGCCCTGCCCGTCGACACGGCGATCATCGACGGCGAACTGGTGGTGGAAAACGGGGCCGGCGCCTCGGATTTCTCCGCGCTGCAGGCCGACCTCAGCGCTGGCCGCACCGATCGCTTCGTCTATTACGTTTTCGATCTGCTCTATCTCGACGGCCATGATCTCACCCGCGTTCCGCTCATCCAGCGCAAGCAGCAGCTGGAGCAGCTGGTGGCTGCGGCGGACGGCGTCATCCGCTACAGCGGCCATTTCGACGCAAGCGGCGAGCTGGTGCTGCGCCACGCCTGCCGCCTCAGCCTCGAAGGCGTTGTCTCCAAACAGCGCGACGCCCCCTGGCGCGGCGGCCGCGGGCGAACCTGGATCAAATCGAAATGCTCGGCGCGGCAGGAGTTCGTCATCGGCGGCTACACCCCCTCCTCCGTGGCGCGCAAGGCCATCGGCTCGCTGGTGCTTGGCGTTTACGAGGGCGATGCGTTGCACCATGTGGGCCGGGTGGGAACCGGCTTCAGCGCCGCCATGGCGGAACAGCTGTTCAGCCGGTTGCAGGCGCTGCGCGCGGACAGGAGCCCATTCGACGGGCTGCTCACCGCGACGGAGCGCCGGCAGGTCACCTTCGTCCGGCCGGAACTGGTGGCGGAAGTCGAATTCCGGGCCTGGACCGCGGATGGCCATCTGCGGCACGCCGCTTTCCGGGGCCTGCGCGAGGACAAGGCGGCCCGCGACATCGTGCGGGAAACACCGGAAGCCGGGCGCAAGGCGTCAGACAAACGCACCGGAGCCCGGAACGGGGACGACCAGGATGCAGGGGGCCAGAATGCCGGCGCCCTGGAGCCGCCGCCCCAGCGCCGCGTCGTCCGGCTCACCCACCCGGACCGTCTGTACTGGCCGGACGAGGGCGTCACCAAGGAAGGCCTGGCCGATTACTACGCCGAAGTCTGGCGGCGCATGGCGCCGCTCGTGGTGGGGCGGCCGCTTGCGCTGTTGCGATGCCCCAACGGGATTACTGGCGAGAAATTCTTCCAGAAACACGCGTGGAAGGGGCTCAATCCCAAGGTCGCCCTGATTCACGATCCGCAGGAAACCGGCGACGCGCCGCTGATCAGCATCAACGATCTGGACGGGCTGATGGGGCTGGTGCAGTCGGCCGCCCTGGAGATTCACCCGTGGGGCTCCACCGTCGCGGACTGGGAGCGGCCAGACATGATCGTCATGGACCTCGATCCGGGAGAAGGCGTCGCCTGGCAGGCGGTGATAGACGCCGCCCAGGAGGTGCGGCAGCGCCTGCGCGACGCGGGGCTATCGCCGTTCGTCAAAACCTCCGGCGGCAAGGGCCTGCATGTCGCTGCGCCATTGCAACCGGCGGCGAAATGGCCGGCGGTGAAAGCCTTCACGAAAGCCCTCGCCGAAGCCATGGCCGCCGACAGCCCGGATCTCTACGTCGCCACCATCACCAAATCGAAACGGCGCGGCAAAATCCTGATCGACTATTTGCGCAACCAGCGCGGAGCCACGGCGGTCGCCGCCTGGTCGACGCGCGCCCGGCCAGGCGCGCCGGTCTCGGCGCCGCTGGCGTGGAGTGAACTGGGCCCGGAGATTGGGCCGGCCTACTTCACCGTCACCAATATCCCGACACGGCTGGCGGCGCTCGCCAGTGATCCCTGGGCGGATTTTCGCGCCGCCGCGGCGCCGCTGGAGGTGAAAGGCCGGACCGGCGGAGCCGGGGCAAAAGCGAAGCGGGCCTGAAACCAGGCGGGCTGCAGTTCCGCACCCCAGACATCAGGGCGCGCGATTGACCGGCAAGCGACAGCCCTCCAGGCTGCATTTGCCCTGCGCGGGGACGGGAGGCATGCTATTTACGGGATTTCCTCCGTGAGGCGCTTTCCGAGGCGATGCTGCGTCGCAGCGCATCCATGATGCTGACGACGTTGGACGCCGGCTCCTCCGCCGGCTCGGGCGTTCTGGTGGGCCGTTTTCGGCCTTTCCTGCGCGTTTCAATCAGATCGAGCAGCCGCTCCTGCACCGGATCGTGGACCATGTCCGGGTCCCAGGGCCGGGTGCGCTCGTCGATCAGCCGCAGCACCAGTTTCATCAGCTCCGGGTCGGGCCGGTCCTCATCCAGACCGGCAAAGTAGTCGCTGGCGTCACGCACCTCATCGCCGTAGCGCAATGTCCACAGCACGATGCCCTGGTCGCGCGGCTCCAGCATCACCGCCCGCTCGCGGCGATAGAGAACAAGGCGCGAAACGCCGACCATCCCGGTTGATTGCATCGCTTCCCGGATCACGGAAAAGGCTTCCTCGCCCACGGCGTCATCGGGCAGCAGATAGTGCGGGCGGTCATACCAGAGCCAGCCAATGCTGTCGGCCGGCACGAAGGCGTCCACGTCGATGGTGTGGGTGCTTTCCAGCGCGACGGCGTCGAGTTCGTCGTCCCCGATCAGAACATGGTCGTCCTCGCCCCGGGGGTAGCCGCGCGCTTCGTCCTCCGGGTCGACAGGTTTCCCGGTAACCGCGTCCACATAGCGGCTGACAAGGCGATTGCCTGTGCGGGCGTTGAGGGTGTGAAACCGCACCTTTTCGCGATCGCTCGTCGCCGGCGTCATCGCCACGCGACACGTGACGAGCGAGAGCTTCAGATATCCCTTCCAGAACGCGCGCTGGGCCATGCCCCACTCCCCGGGCGATCAGTGCGATCGCGCCTCCTCCGGCGGCCTGTCGGCAAGGCCGGTGACGCCGCTGGCGCTGGCGCAATGGGCGCAGCAGTAAATCACGTCTCCCTGTTCAACGCCGTGGCCGATCACCCGGCAGTCACAATGGGCGCAAACCGGCGCGAGTTTGGTGATTGCGCACTCAAAGCAGTCGAAATGGTATTCACGGCCCGCCATCGCGACCCGGAAGGTCTTGTCGTAATGGTTGCCGCACTGGTCGCATGTCATCATGGCGATCCGCCTCCTTCGTCGTGCTGATTTCTCCTGATACCAACACGGCGGAGGCGCAACTGTTCCCGCGCTCCTGTCGGCGGCCTGGCGCGACCTCAGGCGCCCCCTTCCTGTGAGGGGCCACACCGACCGCGTGGGCGGGCCAAATCACAAGCCCCGGCTCGCGTCATGCCTGGATCATCGCGCCCCATAACGATGAACTGATGGACATCTGGATATGGCGGGCAGGACGCGCAGGCGGCTCCCGGGCTTCACCTGGAAGCAGGCCAGCGCCTGCTGACCAGGCAGGGGCGCCGGCCATAAAATGAATTTCGACTCGATATTCATTTTATGATTGACATGGCTGCCGGGACGTTGAAATGTTCCATCCAGAGCAAGACGTCGTCGCCATCACCCGGCCGGCAGATCAACCGGCCAAGGTATCCGCTGCAATTTAGATTACGTTCAGGGGATGAAAGCAGGCAATTAACATGAAAGATTGCAGATAACCTGAAATCGGCCCAAAGAAATTTCAGGTTGCATTCCCATGTCACTCAGAATAATGGCGCGCGTTATTTGCTATACGCTATAATTTATCATGAATTCAACTCAATCAAATGAGTTGCAAGACGTAATAATCACTCACAATCTGCATCATCCCTCATTGTATCGAGGCGCATAATTATAAAAAATTACCTCTCGCAAATATATAAATAAAAATGAATTACGCAGAAATACAAGTTTTTCGCTATTCCGCGCCATGCCAAAGCTTGGTGCGTAAATAAAACAGCACAGTCAGGGGAACGCCTATGTCGACGACCGCTGCCGCCCGTTATTTATCCGCCCTGGCCGGGCACGGAATAGACTCGATCTTTGTCAACGCGGGAACGGACTTTGCGCCGATCGTCGAAGCCTACGCCGCCAACAGCAAAGCCGGCGGACCAGCTCTGCCCAGGCCGGTGATCTGCGCGCATGAGAACCTGGCTGGCGGGATGGCGCATGGCGCCGCCCTCATGTCGGGCCGGCCGCAGGCGATCATGCTCCATGTCAATGTCGGCACCGCCAACGCCGCCTGCGCGGTGGCCAACGCCGCGCGTGACCGGATTCCGCTGCTTGTCACCGCCGGTCGCTCGCCAATTCTCGAGAGCGGCGCGACCGGCGCGCGCGATCTGCCCATTCACTGGTCCCAGGAAATGTTTGACCAGGCTGGCCTGGTTCGGGAATTTGTCAAATGGGACTATGAGTTGCGCGATCCGCGCCAGGTGGACGCTGTGGTGGATCGGGCCATCAGCCTTGCATCCGCCCACCCCCGGGGCCCGGTTTATCTGTCGTTGCCGCGCGAAGTCCTGGCTGAACCGGCGGAAATAGCGCCAGGCAGACCGCCGCGCACCCCCGTTCCGGCGATTGTACAGCCTGATCCCGCGGCCATTGCGCTGCTGGCGGACCGGCTCGCATCCGCCAGGCTTCCGGTTTTTGTCACCACGGCAAGCGGCGCCGAGCGGGAATCCGTCGATCTGCTGGCAACGTGTTGCACCCGGTTTGGGATTGGGGTCGCCGATCCGTGGGCCCGCTATCTGAATATTCCTTCCAATCATCCGCACCGGGTGGGATCGGACGTGACCACGGTTCTGAACCAGGCCGACGTTGTCGTTTTTCTCGAGTCCGACGTTCCCTGGATAGAGGCGTGGGCAAAACCGTCACAGGATATGTTCATTGCCCAGGTCGGCGTTGATCCCCTGTTCTGCGCGTATCCGGTCAGATCACATCGTTCCGATCTCAATATTGGCGCCACGCCGGGAGCATTCCTGACAGAACTGATCGCGGCCCTGGAGAAACGCGCCGGCAATATTGACCCGGCGCGGTCAGAGCGTATCCGCGCGATGGCCGGCGCGCACCGGCAGACGGTGGAAACCCAGCGGAAAACTGAGACGGACGCCGCGCCGGACGCGCCGATCACCCGGGCGACCATCTCCGCCTTCCTTGGCGAATTACTCAGGGAAGACGACATTGTCTTCAACGAATACGTGGCGACGCCTGAACTACTGAACCGCACGGCGCCGGGGACCTATTACTTTCTGCCTGCCTCCGGCGGCCTGGGATGGGGGCTTCCCGCGGCTCTCGGCGCCAAATATGCGGCGCCGGAGCGGACCGTTATCGCGACGCTCGGCGACGGCGCCTACATGTTCGCCAATCCGGCGGCGTGCCACCACGCGTCCGCCAAGCACGATCTGCCCGTGCTGACTGTTCTGGCCAATAACAGCCACTGGTGGGCCGTGGATCTGGCGACGCAGCTTGTCTATCCCGACGGCAGGGCTGAAGCCGAAGACCGCTTTTCCAATCTCGCGCCATCGCCAGACTTCGCGGCTTATTGCATCGCCTCCGGCGGCCACGGCGTGACCGTGCGTCAGCGCAGCGAACTCAAAAGCGCTCTGGCCGAAGCGCTTCGCGTTGTCCGGGAAGAGCGGCGTCAGGCGCTGGTCGACGTCCGCTGCATCTGATCTCCCGGGATATCCCTGTTTCTTGCCTGCGCCGCGAGGAAACCCTTATGCGCTACAACTACGCTGAACTGTTTGCCGCCGTCGCGGCGGAAATGCCGGAGCGCGACTGCATCGTTTTCCGGAACCTGCGGCTGAGCTACGGCGATGTGGCCGCACGCGTCAATCGCCTGGCGAACCTGCTGCTGTCGCACGGCGTCACCATACAGCGGCCGCGCGCGGAACTGCGCCCCTGGGAATCCGGGCAGGATCATGTGGCGCTATACCTGTACAACGGCAATGAGTACGTTGAAGGCATGCTCGGCGCGGCAACCGCGCGCGCGGCCTCCTTCAACGTCAACTACCGGTATGTCGAAGCTGAACTCGCCTATCTGCTGAACGACGCCGCGACGAAGGCAATTATTTACCACGCGCGGTTCGCGCCGGTTCTCCAGCAGGCGCTTGGATCCTTGCGTGAGGCGCCAAAACTTCTGCTGCAGGTGGCGGACGACTCGGGCAACGCGCTGCTTCCTGGCGCCCTCGACTATGAGGAAGCGCTTGCTGCATCAAGCCCTGCCCGCCCGGCCGCGACGCCGGACCCTGACGACCTCTATGTGGTCTATACGGGCGGCACCACAGGGATGCCGAAAGGCGTCCTGTGGTCCCAGGGCAATATCATTGAAGGCGCCCTGGCGGGGGGGCTTCCCGAGGGCATTTTCAATGCGCCATCGCTCGCCGATGCGGTGGCGATGCTCGCGGCGGCCGACCGGCGCGTGTTGCTGCCGCTGCCGCCACTGATGCACGCCGCCGCCCAGTGGATGGCGATGGCCGCCTTCATGACCGGCAGCCTCATGGTGTTCCCCGATGTCGTCGACCGGCTCGATCCCGATTCAGTGTGGCGGATCATCGACAAGGAACGCGTGCAGTTCGTGAACCTGGTCGGCAACGCCTTCGCCACCCCCATGTGCGACGCATACGAACGCGGCGGCTATGATGGCGGCTCGTTACAGCGTATCGGCGTCGGCGGCGCCGTGACGAGCGCGTCGGTCAAGGACCGCATCCTGCGCCTCCTGCCCCACGCCGTTATCGGTGACGTGGCGGGCTCGTCGGAAACAGGTTCGCAACTTTCAAATCAGAGCGACAGTCAGGCCCCGGCGACCTCCGGCGTTTTTGCCCCGGCGCCTGGCGCCTGCGTGGTGGCCGATGATCACAGCCGCATTCTGGAGCCGGACAGCCCGGAAACAGGCTGGCTGGCCAGGCATGGGTTCATTCCGTTTGGCTATCTCGGGGACCCGGACAAGACCGCGCGGACGTTTCCCACGATTGATGGCGTGCGCATGGTTTTGGCCGGTGACCGCGCGCGGTGTCTCGCGGACGGGATGATCGAGCTTCTCGGCCGTGAATCGGTGACGATCAACTCCGGCGGAGAGAAGATTTTCGCCGAGGAGGTCGAGGATGCGCTGGCTGACAACGCCGCCATCCGGGATGTGGTTGTTGTCGGACGGCCGAGCGAACGCTGGGGTCAGGAAGTGGTCGCCATTGTCGAGCTGGCGCCCGGGCAGGATGCGTCGGACGAGGAGTTGCTCGCGGGCGCCCGCAGGCGACTTGCCGGTTACAAGCTGCCAAAGGCGATCATCCGCGTCGCAGCCGTGGTCCGCAGCCCGGCCGGCAAGGCCGATTATGGCTGGGCCCGTAAGGCTGCCGCCCAGGCCATCCCTGCATAAGGACAACGGGCATGCGCCACGGTAAGGCCGGATTCGATACGCCTTCCCATCAACGCCCGATCGCCCGGAGCATTTTGGCGCCGGCCACCGCTTCTTCGCCTGTTTCGCCGGAGCGCATTGGCGGCGGCGGAGGCCGCTGCCTGGCTGGGTTGAGTCCGCTCGTCCGGCCGGAGGCAAAACATGACGTCAGGGGGAAACGATGAGGAAACGGATGATAACCGGAGCGGTGCTGGCGGCGGCAATGACCGTGACCGGCGCCGGCGCCCAGGAGGGGAATACCCCAGCCGCAACCGAAACCGTGGTCCGGATTCAGGATTACCCTGGCCTCGGCAACCTGCTGTACCGGGTCGCGGCCGCGAAGGGCTTTTGCGCGAAGCATGGAATTCGCTGCCAGATGCAGCCAATTCCGACCGTGCCGCTTGGCATTCAGGCCATGCTGGCGAAGAACATCGACGTGGCGTTCGCCTCGCCGGAAGTCACAATCAACGCGGCCGCCAAAGGCGCGGATTTCAAGGCCATCGGCGCCGGTTCGCAGCGAACCCCCTTGCAGATCGTTGTCCGCCCCGAGCTTGACGTTCCTGACGGTGATCAGGACTTCAAGCCGATGATGCAGGCCCTGAAGGGCAAGAAGATCGGCGTGCCCGTGCGGGGAGGCGCCGGCGAGCTGATGTTCATCATGATGGCGAATCTCGCCGGCCTCAAGGCGGGTGACTACACCTTCGTCGCGGTTGGATCGCCCAACACGTCCTATGGCGCGCTCAAATCGAAGCAGATTGACGCCAGCATGACCTTCGAGCCTTCAGCGTCCATCTGTGAGGTCATCAAGGACTGCAAGGTGGTTTATGTGGGATCGCGGGCAACCGGGCCGAAGGAAATCACCGGAACCAACGGCGCCTCGTCGCTGCTTCTTGTCACCGGGGAGATGATCGCGCGTGCGCCAGCCACGATCAGGGCCATTCTGGCGGCGGGCCATGAAGCGGAGACTTTCATACAGAACCCGGCGAACTTTGGTGAAGTCGTCGCCATCGCCAGCCAAAATTCAAAGATGAATATACCACACGGTGATGAGGTGTTGGCGGCCTCGCTGAAAGCTGTGCTGCCCTCCCTCAAAATGGGTCTGTCCCGGGCGGCCCTGAAGCAGATCGCCGCCAACATCACGACTGTGGGCCAGCTGCCGCAGCCGTTCGACACCGACACGCTGGTCTACAACGAGGCCGCGCTGGCCGGAGGCGGCCAATGAGCCGGCCCGTGGGGTTGGCCCAGACGGCGCCGGCCCATGAGCATATTGCCGCCGTGAACCTGCCGCCAACCATCGCCATCCGCGACCTGACCATGCGTTTCGGCGCCGGCACGGCGGACGCCGTGCTCGCCGTCGACAATGTTTCCCTGTCGCTGGCCCCGGGCGAGTTCGTCTCGCTGGTCGGACCAAGCGGCTGTGGCAAGACCACCATTCTCAACCTGCTGACCGGGCTGCTGAAGGAGGAGGCGGACGGCGACGTCCGCGTCCTCGGCAGGCCGCCGCGTGAAGGCAACCCCGACATCGCCTACATGCTGGCGCGCGACAGCCTGCTGCCCTGGCGCACCGCGCTCGACAACGCCGCCTTCGGCATGGAGGTGCGCGGCCTGCCAAGGCGCGAGCGCGAAAGCCGGGCGCGCGACCTGCTGCAGCAGGTCGGCCTTGGTGATTTCGCCGACAAGTTCCCCAAGGCCCTGTCGCACGGCATGCGCCAGCGCTGCGCCCTTGCCCGGACCTTCGCCCTCGACAGCCCGGTGCTGCTGATGGATGAGCCGTTCGGCGCGCTCGACGCCCAGACCAAGCTGACCCTCGAAGACCTGCTGATGCAGCTGTGGTCAGCCCATCGCAAGACCGTCGTGTTCGTCACCCATGATCTCGCCGAAGCCATCGCACTGTCCGACCGGGTGATCGTCATGAGCGCCCGCCCGGGACGCATCGTCGCCGACGTCGCCATCGACCTGCCGCGCCCGCGCGACGTGCGCAAGCTGCAGACCGATCACCGCTTCCACGATCTCTACGCCAAACTCTGGCGCCTGCTTGAACAGGGGGCGGCCGCCCATGAGTAAACCGTTCCGCATCACCCGGGCTCGCGTCCCTGGACACGTCGTCTTCATCGTCGCGCTCGTCGCCCTGTGGGAGTTCCTGGGCGCGCGCGGCGTCATTGACCCCACCTTCGCTGGCCGTCCCTCCGGCATCGCCAGCTATCTGTGGCGCGGCTTCATCACCGACCGCAACCTGTGGAACGACCTGTCCTACACCCTCGCCGCCGCCGCCATCGCCTTCGTCGGCGGCAGCCTCACCGCCATCCTGGCCGGCCTGCTGTTCACCATGCTGCCGGGGCTCCACCGCGCCTGCGAGCCCTATCTCTCGCTGCTGAACGCCATGCCGCGCATCGCCCTCGTGCCGCTGTTCCTGCTCTGGTTCGGCCTTGGCATCGGCTCCAAGATCGCGGTGGCCGTCAGCCTGACCTTTTTCATCGTGCTGGCGGCGACGGTCGCGGGCATTCGCGGCGTCAACAGCGACCATCTGGTGCTGTCGCGGGCGTTGGGCGCAACGCCGGGGCAGATCTTTTTCAAGGTGACGCTGCCGTCGGCGGTGCCGGTGATCTTCTCGGGCCTCAGGCTCGGGCTGGTCTACGCCCTGCTCGGCGTGGTTGGCGCGGAGCTGATCGCCGCCGAGCACGGGCTCGGCCAGGTGCTGGCCTATTTGCAATCAACCTTCGACATGGACGGCGTCATGGCCCTGCTGTTGCTGCTCGCCCTGCTCGGCCTCTCCATCACCGTCGCCATGAACTGGATCGAGAAAAAGCTGCTCGTCTGGCAGTAATCCCGGCCCATGCCGGAAGCAGATACAGGATCACCACGTGCATCACGCGCCGCCGCCGGGATTGCTTCACCAACAACATGCGCCAGGCGCGCACCGTGACATTCAACAACAAACGGGGGAACAGCAATGAAGCATTCAATAACGCAGACGGCCGTTCTGGCCGGTTTTCTGGGCGGCATGTTCGCAGCTGCGCCGGCCACGGCGGCGGACAAGCCAGCCTACAGCCCAGGCGCGTCCGATACGGAAATCCGCCTGGGCAGCACCACAGCCTATAGCGGGCCTGTCTCCGCTTACGGCGCGGGCGGCCGCACGGCCAAGGCGTTCTTTGATATGATCAACGCCAATGGCGGCATTAATGGGCGCAAGATCACATTTATCAGTCTTGATGACGCCTACAGTCCGCCAAAGGCGCTGGAGCAAACGCGCAAACTGGTTGAAAGCGACAATGTTCTGCTGATTTTCGGCGTCTCCGGCACCCCGACCAATACAGCGACACAGAAGTATCTGAACAACAAGCAGGTGCCCCAGGTGCTGATCACCACGGGAGCCAACAAGTTCAATAATCCCAAGGTCTATCCATGGACCATGCCGTTCTGGCCATCCTACGCGCTCGAACAGAAAACGTATGTTGATTACATCCTGAAGCAGAAGCCGGATGCAAAGATCGGCGTGCTCCATGCCAACGACGACTACGGCAAGGATCACCTGAACGGTGTTCGCGCGGCGCTTGAGGCGCACGGCAAGTCGAAGGCGCTTGTCAGCGTCCAGGCCTATGAAACCTCTGACCCTGTCGTCGACTCGCAGATCCTCAACCTGAAAAACTCCGGCGCCGACGTGTTCATCAGCGCCACGACCCCGAAATTCGCAGCCCAGGCGATGCGCAAGGCCCACGAGATCGGCTGGAAGCCGCTGCAGTTTGTCACCAACGCCTCCGCTTCCATCAGCCATGTGCTGACGCCCGCCGGAGTCGAAGCTTCAACCGGCGTCATCACCGGGAACTTCGCCAAAGCGCCCGACGACCCGGACCTCGTCAACGATCCGGAAGTCAAAGACTACCTCGCGTTCATGAAGAAATGGGCGCCGCAGGAGAACCCGAAGGATCTGACTTCGACCTATATCGTCGTCAACATGATGAAGCGCATTCTCGAGCGCGCCGGCGATAATCTGACCCGCGAAAACATCATGAAACTGGTCGGCAGCATCAACAATGAACGCATGCCAATGCAGCCGCAGAAGATCGTGCTGCACACCACGCCCGACGACTTCTCGGCTTACCAGTCGCTGCAATTGCAGAAATTCGACGGCAAGCGGTGGGTCAATATCGACTGAACCAGGTCTGGCGCGTGGACCATCACGCGCCAGTTCCCGGACGCCGCTTCGCCCTGCGCTGGCGCGGGTCCAGACGCCAGGGCGCCACCCAGACAGAGCCCGCTCAAACCAGTTTCATAACGGAACCCCACATGCCCACGTTCGACACGATTATTTACGAAAAGCCCGAGGCCAACATCGCCCGCATCTGGCTGAACCGGCCGGACGCCCGCAACGCCCAGGACACCCAGCTTCTTTACGAGCTGAACGACGCCTTCGACGCGGCCATGGCCGATAACCAGGTGAAAGTGGTTATCCTGGCGGCGAAGGGCCAGCACTTTTCCGCCGGACATGACCTGCGGGAGAAGGATGTCGAAAAAGGCCAACGCAAGCTGGTCGGCTCCTGGGGAGCAGACAATTGGGGGCCCGCAGACTGGGCCGGCGCGGAAGCCTATTATGCCCGGGAAAAGGAGATTTACGAAGGGTTCTGCCGACGCTGGCGCGATCTCGCCAAACCGACGATCGCATCCGTTCACGGCAAGGCCATCGCCGGCGGCCTCATGCTGATCTGGCCCTGTGACTTCGTGATCGCCAGCGACGACGCAACGTTCCAGGACAACACCATGTACATGGGCATTCCTGGCGTCGAATATTTTGCCCATGCCTGGGAGCTGGGCATTCGCAAGGCAAAAGAGTTCCTGATGACCGGCCAGCCGATCAGCGCTGAAGAGGCGCGGGCCGCCGGCATGGTGAACCGGGTGGTGACGCGCGATGCGCTTGAGGCCGAAACGCTGGCGTTCGCGCGCAGCCTCGCGGACAAGCCTGCATTTGCGCTCAAACTCGCCAAGGACGCGCTCAACGCCGTGTTCCACGCGCAGGGCTTCGAGAATGTGCAGCGGGCGGCCTTCAACGCCCACCACCTGGCGCACACGCACTATCGCCTGCACCAGAACGGCTCGTTCATCGACGCGGAGTTCATGAAGAACTTCCAGTCGAAGGCGAACAAAAAGTAGGCCAGGTCGCGCCCGGCATCGGCAACTTCCGCCTGGTTGCGCGCTGGCTGCGGATGGCTGGCGCCATGGAAATGTGATCAAGCGATGCGCCTTCGGGCGCATCGCGTTACTGGCGCGCCGCGTGACGCGTAAGCCGTGGCGCGGCTCCGCCCAGCAGGCGGACCAGTTGCTGTTTTTCTTACGGCCCCCGCCCTTCCGGGGCCGGCAGTTTGCTCAAGCTCCGCCAACCGTCGTAAATGATCACATGACCCCGGGCGCAGTTGGAAAAATCAGCCCCCCGCCAGACGTCTGCTGGCGCAGCCCGTTGGCCAGCCCCTGTTACGGATCGTGATTTATGGCGCATACAAAGACGACGCGGACTGAAACAGGGCGGCTTTCCAAAAACATGACGGCTCCGGCAACCAGGCCGCGCCAGCCGCGCCTGACCCGTCAGGAAAAGTCAGAACGTTCACGCGCGCTGATATGCGAGGCCGCAGCCGAAATTATTGGTGAATACGGCTACGCCGACGCCACCATCTCCCGCATCATGGAGCGGGCTGGCCTCGCGTGCGGAACTTTCTATGCTTATTTCGACAGCCGTCAGGACCTTTTCGATGTGTTGCTGCCGATGAAAGGCGAAGAAGTTCTCGACGCCCTGAACGCCGCCGCCAACAGCCCGCTCGGAATTGTTGAACTGGAAGCGCGCGCATTTCTGGACTTCTTTTTCTATGTACAGCAGCATCCATGGTTCTTCCGCCTCCTTCATGAGGCGCATGTGGCGACCCCCGAAGGCTACCGCCGTCATGTGAGCAACCTCCTTGTGCGCTATCGCAAACTGCTGGGACGTCACCATGACGCCGGGGAAATGCCTGGCTACGATAAAAATGAACTGGACACCCTGGCGTTTCTGCTGATGTCCGCCCGCGACTATGTTTACTCACACTCGGTGGCGGGGAGCGACGACGCCGCTGCGACAATCCGGAAAGCTGCGGCAACCTACAAAAAGTTCGTGGCGCACGGCCTGCGCGGCGCCGCCGGCGCTGAAACCGGACCGCCTTCCCCACCTGCGAGCCTCCGGAAAACGCCGCGTGTCCGGGGCCGGAAGCCGGAAAAACCGTGATCGCGAAGCTGGATAGGAACAGTGCGACGCGGCCGTTCAGCCTGAAACCGACTTGCCGGCCGTGTTGCCCATCAGTGATCCGGCAATGCCCGCGGCGCGGAAACATGCTCACGCCGCACGCCAAGCCCCAGCAACCATGCCGGCAATGCCTGGAGCGGCGGAATGATTTGCAGGAGGCGCACGACCGCCGGCGCGCGCGGCGCCTTTTCGCGCAGGGCTGCGCCAATGACCTTGCGGTGGACCGTGCGTTGTATGGCCTGGATTGTCCTGACCGCGAGCATCCGGCGCTTCTGCACGCGGTGCAGCAGCGGATCGGGATCAGCGCCGCGCGCGAGCGGCCCGGCCAGGATATTGGCGGCGGCGACCGCATCCTGGATCGCGAGATTGACGCCGACGCCGCCCACGGGCGACATGGCGTGCGCGGCGTCCCCGATGGCAAGCAGGCCGGGCCGGCTCCAGCGGGTCAGGCGGTCAAGGGATACGGTGAGAAGCTTCACCTCATCCCAGCTGGTAATGGCGCTGATATGCCCGGCAAGAACCGGGGCCGTCGCCGTGACGTCCGCCCGGAAATGCTCCAGGCCGCCGGCGCGCACGCGGTCAGCGCCCCCCTTTTCGATGACGCGCGCGCACTGGAAATAATCGCCGCGATCAATGGTCACGATCATCTCGCCCCTGTCGATATAACCCTGGGTGCGATTGTCGGGGGTGCGCGCCTTGGGCACGCGAAACCAGAGCACGTCTATGGGCGCGTCCAGATCCTGCCGGGGCAGCCTGGCGGCCTCACGCAGGACGGAGTCGCGTCCGTCAGCGGCGATGACCAGGGCGCCCTCAAGCATCTCGCCTGAAGCCAGCCGGACGCCTTCGATCCGGTCATTCCCCTCGATCAACCCGACGACTTCCGCTTCCATACGCAGGGAGAAAGCCGGAAACCGCCGCGCCTCCCCGGCCACGAAATCGAGAAAATGCCACTGCGGCATCATGGCCAGGAAGCGCGCGGGACCCGGGAGCCAGCTGAAATCGGCAATCCCGTATTCATGGCCGCCGATGACCGCGCCGATGCGCTCCACCTCGTTGTGTTCACGCGCGAGCAGGCCATCCAGAAGGCCAAGTTCGCTGAAGATATCCAGGGTCGAGGGGTGAACCGTGTCCCCCCGGAAATCCCTCAGAAAATCCCGATGCTTTTCCAGCACGACGGTTGGCGCGCCAGCGCGCGCGAACAGCAGCCCGGCCATCATTCCGGCTGGCCCCCCGCCTGCGATAATGACAGGACGTTTGTCGCGAACCATCATGGCGCCATTCCAGGTTTCAATTGCCGGGACAACAGCACAACCCATATGCAAATCGTTGGCGAGCGCGCCGGAACCGGCGTTCTGACCCCGGCATTCTGGGCTGCCCCATGGTCATGGCGCAAGACTGTCGACCCGCAACAACGCCGGACAGTCCAGTTGCATGGCGGAAGGCCGCCTGCGTCGAACGCCCGTGTGGGGCGCCCCTCGCGACATGGGCGTGCGCCCGGCCCGCTTCAGCCAGCCAGCGCCCGGATTACCTGTTCAGTGAAGCGGGCGGCGGCGACCGGCAGGGTGCGCCCCCGCAACTGGCCAACCACGGTCTGCGCGGGCGCCATGTCCCTGGCGTCGATCTCACGGGCAACCAGCCGCTGATCTTCTCGCGGAACTCCGGCGCGAATCTGGAAGGTCACCACGTGTTCGCGCATGGCGTAACCACGCATCACCTCGAATGATCCGGTTTCGAGCGCCACCTGCGCCGGCAGGGAGACGCGCGTGCGCGCCGCGTCCAGCAGATACCGGATGGCGAGGCTGCGATCAGGCATGACCACCGGCCAGCGCAGACAGTCGCGCAGCCGCACCGGCCCGGCGGTCGCCGCCAGCGGATGATCGGCGGCGACAATGGCGCAAACAGGCTGTTCCAGCACCAGCAATGGCATGAATTCTGGCGTGGGCGGCGGTTGCAGGACAACAGCAAGATCAGCTTCGAACGCGGTCAGGGCCGAAACCACATGGGCGTGGTCGCGCACCATGAGGCTGAACGAAACCAGCTGATGCGCGGCGCGATAGCGCGCGATCTGCGCTGGCAGGAATTCGTGGGCGAACGCCTGGCTGCAGGCCACCGACACATGGCCCCGCCGCTCGCCGGACAGATCGGCGATCTGCGAGCGGATACGGTCGAAATCCGAGAGCTGGTCGCGGATATGGCGCACGACAAGTTCGCCCGCCGGATTGAGGCGCATGCCCTGGGGCAAACGCTCAAACAGGGTTACCCCCATCTCCTGCTCGAAATCCTGGATTTTGCGGGTCAGCGCTGAAGGCGTCAGCGCCAGACGCTCGGCGCTTTTGCGGATCGAGCCGCTCTTCGCCACATCCAGAATGCAGGCGAACGTCCTGAGATGTTTCATTGTCCCCGCTTCCCTGAAGCCTGATCGCGGACCCACCGTTTTCATCCATCGTCCTGACGTGTTGCGTTTTATGAAACACATTGTTCAAAAACAAGCAATAGACTGCAACACGCGGGTAACCCACCCTGTTCCGGCGATCACATCACGCCGGAGACGTCCATGCCCGCCGATCTTGAGGACCTGCCGTTCGCCGACCTGCCAGCCCGGGTCGCCGCATACCGGGCCGGCCGCGATGCGCTTGCCGATCTGCGGGCGATTCACGCGGCGATCACCGCCGCCGCCAGTTCGCACATATGGATTTCCGTGACGCCGCTCGCTGTCATCGAAACAATGCTGGCCGCGGCGAGCCGCCGTCTGAAGGCCGGGGAGGACCTGCCGCTATATGGCGTCCCCTTCGCCGTGAAGGACAATATCGACGTCGCCGGCCTGCCGACGACCGCCGCCTGCCCCGCTTTCGCTTTCACGCCGGCGTCCTCCGCAACGGCCGTGTCCCGTCTGGTTGCGGCCGGCGCCATTCCGGTCGGGAAGACCAACCTCGACCAGTTCGCCACCGGGCTGAACGGCACGCGCTCTCCTTATGGCATTCCAGCGTCGGCGCTCGATCCGGCGCGGGTTTCCGGTGGATCCAGTTCCGGCTCGGCCGTCGCCGTCGCCGCAGGTGTCGTCCCCTTTGCCCTTGGCACCGACACGGCCGGCTCGGGCCGGGTTCCCGCCGCCTTCAACAATGTGGTCGGGATGAAGCCCACGAAGGGCCTGATCAGCACGACCGGCGTGACGCCAGCCTGCCGCAGCCTCGATTGCGTCTGCGTGTTCGCGGCGACCGTCGCCGACGCCCTGCTGGTCACCCGCATCATCACAGGTTTTGACGCCGCCGACCCGTATGCGCGCCGCGCCCCGGCGGATGCGCTGGCGACGCCGGCCGTGGCGCCCTTCCGTTTTGGCGTTCTGGACGCAGCGACCCTGGCGTCATGCGACGCCGTCGTCCAGGCGGCTTACGCCCGCTCCATCTCGCGGCTGGAAGCCATGGGCGGAACCGCCGTGGCCATCGACTGGGCGCCCCTGCGAGACGCGGCCTCCCTGCTCTATGATGGCCCATGGGTCGCCGAGCGACTGGCGGCGGTTGGCGGATTTATGGCTGACAACGCGCCTGAGGTTCATCCAGCGGTGCGCGACGTCATCGCCAGAGGCGCAAACTGGTCCGCCGCCGACGCCTTCAAGGCGCAATACCGGCTCGCCGCGCTGATCCGCCAGGCTGAAACGGTCTGGAACGCCGTTGATATCGTCCTGACCCCGACCGCGCCGGAGCATCCATCCATCGACGCCATGCTGGCCGACCCCGTCGGCCTCAACGCCCGGCTTGGCCTGTTCACCAATTTCGTCAACCTGATGGACCTGGCCGCCCTGGCCGTTCCGTCCGACCTGACCTCAGCCGGGCGTCCCGCCGGCGTCACCCTTGTCGGTCCCGCCTTCAGCGATGGCAGGCTCGCCGCCATCGGCGACCTGCTGCACCGCGCCGTGCCGGCGGCCTCTCTCGGGGCGACCCGGCGGGCGCTGGCGGCGACGGCGCCAGTGGCCGCATCGCCACGCGCCGGCGTCACGCTGGCTGTCGTCGGCGCCCATCTGCGCGGCGAGCCACTGAACTGGCAATTGACCGATCGCAACGCCGAATTTCTGGGCGCCGCAAAAACAGGCGCCGGCTACAGCCTTTATGCACTTGCAGGAACCACGCCGCCCAAGCCTGGCCTGTTGCGCGACGGCGGCGCGGGCGGCGTCGCCCTGGAGTTGTGGCGGCTCACACCGGAAGCCTTTGGCACGTTTGTTGCTGGGATACCTGCGCCACTGGGCATTGGCTCGGTGGAACTGGAGGACGGCTCCGTCGTGAAAGGCTTTCTCTGCGAACCCCACGCCATCGCTGGCGCGCGTGACATCACCATTTTTGGCGGCTGGCGCGCCTTCCTGACCGCCGCCAGGGCGGCCTGACCGGCGCCAGGCCCGAAACCCGCCTGAATCCAGGCAAAGGAGCCACATCATGATCCAGCGCAGACAGTTCCTGATGGGCGCCATGGCCGCCCTCGCCGCCCCGGCCGTCATCAGCACCGGCGTCCGCGCCCAGTCCGGCAAGCCGGTCGTCATCCGCATGGGCGCGCTCAAGCTCATCCACTCCATCGCGCCGTATTTCTACGAGCAGTTCACCCCAGCCGGTTACCGCATCGACGTCGTGCCGTTCGAAAGCCCTACCGAGGGCAAGAACGCCGTGGTCACGAAGTCCGTCGATTTCGGCATGTTCGGCATCGCCGCCGGGCTGCTCGGCGCCTCGGCCGGCGAGCCCGTGGCGCTGATCGCCGGCGCCTGCAACAAGGGCGTCGGCGTCGTCGCCGGCAAGAACAGCGAGATCAACTCCATCCGGGACCTCAAGGGCAAGCGCGTCGCCATCTGGCCCGGCTCCACCCAGGAAATGTTCATCCTCGAACGCCTTTCCCAGGAAGGCATGTCGGTGAAGGACATCACCCCGGTGCGCATTTCCTTCTCGGAAATGCACGCGGCGCTCGCCCGGGGCGACGTCGACGCCTATGTGGGCGCCGAGCCGGGTCCCGGCGTCAGCCTCGCCACTGGCGTCGGCAAGATCGTCGAATACCCCTATGGCACGCCGCTGGGGGCGCTGAACATGATCACCGCCACCCACAAGGACACGCTGGCGGCGCGGCCGGAGCAGGTGAAGGTGCTGCTGGAGGTGCACCGCAAGGCCTGCGAATTCGCCATGGCCAACCGCGACCGCATGGCCGCGATGGCGGTGGCGAAGCTGGGCCAGAAGCCGGACGCCATCGCCCGCTCCGTGCCCAATGTCGATCTGGTGTGGGACTTCACGCCCGAGGATCGCAAGCGCGGCGAAACCTATGCCCAGCGCATGCTCGATCTGAAGCAGATCCGCCGGCTGCCGGATTTCGCCGCCTTCTTCCAGACCGCCGCCATTGACCAGATTGGAGGACGCGCATGAGCATCGTCATGCAAGGGGCGCCGCCCGCCATGCGCGGTCATGGCCGCGTCTCCACGGCGCGCCTGCGGGCGCTCGGCGGCCGCGCCGGCCAGGTCGCCCTGGCGCTGGCCTTTCCCGCCGCCATCCTGACCGGGTGGCACTTCGCCACCGCCGGCGAAGCCTATAGCCTGGTGCCGCCGCCGGCGGAAGTCGCCCGCGCCTTCTGGGACCTCGCCTTCGGCGGAATTAACGACGACGCCTTCAGCCAGACGTTGCTGACCCACGTGCTGGCGTCGGTGGGGCGGGTGCTTGGCGGCTTCGGTCTCGCCGTGCTCGCAGCGCTGCCGCTTGGCCTGCTGATCGGCCGCGTGCCGTTCGTGCGCCAGATGCTGGACCCGACCCTGCAACTGCTGCGGCCAATTCCGGTGACCGCCTGGCTGCCGCTGGCGATGATCCTGTTCGGCATCGGTCCGCGCTCGGCGTTCTTCCTGGTGTTTCTCGGCGCGTTCTATCCCATCCTCGTCAATACGGTGTTCGGCGTGCGCGCCGTCGAGGCGCGGCTGTTCGAAGCCGCGAGCATGCTCGGCTGCAAGGGGCCGGCGCAGTTTGCCCGCGTGGTGCTGCCGGCCTCGCTGCCGGCGATCTTCACCGGTCTGCGTCTTGGCCTTGGTTTCGCGTGGGTGGTGATCGTCATCGGTGAGATGACCGGCGTCCAGACCGGCCTCGGCGCCATCATCATGGAAGCCCGCCAGCTCTCGCGCACGGAGATCGTCATCGCCGGCATGGTCGCCATCGGCGCGCTCGGCTTCATTTCCGACCGCCTCGTCATGCTGCTCGGCCGCCGCCTGCTGTCCTGGAGTCCGAACCATGTCTGAACCGACCATTCCGATCCTCGAAATGCGCAATGTCAGCAAGACGTTCGACTTCTCGGGGCAGCGCATCCAGGCGCTCTCCGGCGCCAGCCTCACGGTGCGCAAGGGCGAATTCATCTGCCTCATCGGCGCCTCGGGCTGCGGCAAGTCCACGCTGCTGCGCATCGCCGCCGGTTTCGAGCAACCAACCTCCGGCGAGGCGCTGATGTGGGGCAAGCCAATCGACGGCCCGGACCCGTCGCGCGGCATGGTGTTTCAGGACTACGGCCTGTTTCCCTGGCTGACCGTGCGCGGCAATATCGGCTTCGGCCTCGCCGCTCGCGGCCGGCCGAAGGCCGAAATCCAGGACACGGTCAGCCGCTACGTCGACATGGTCGGCCTCGGCAAGTTCGCCGACGCCTGGCCACACCAGCTCTCCGGCGGCATGAAGCAGCGCGTCGCCATCGCCCGTGTGCTGGCCAACGACGCGGAAGTGGTTCTGATGGACGAACCCTTTGGCGCCCTCGACGCCATGACCCGCGACCGCCTCCAGGACGAGTTGCTGGAGCTGTGGGCCAGCACGGGGCTGACCGTGCTGTTCGTCACCCACTCCATCGAGGAGGCGGTGTTCCTGTCCGACCGCGTGGTGGCCATGTCGCCGGGACCCGGGCGCATCGACAGCGAACTGCAGCTGGATCTGCCGCGCCCCCGCGACGTCGCCTCGCCCACGTTCAACGCCATTCGCGGCGATCTGAACCAGCGCCTGCACAGCCACCATGCCCGCAGGGCGGCGTGATCCGGCAAACCATCCATGGCGGCCATCCATGGCAAGTGATCATGCCATGGCAAGCGATCATGCGGAGCGGCGCGCGCTTCGCATGATGAAACGGCCTCCGCACCGCCACCGCAGGAGTGGTCATGACCAATGCAGCAGCCCGGGACGTCCCGCGCCCGCGGCCGGACGAGGCCTGGCGCGACTGGACGAAGGCGGAGCTGGACGCCGCCTACGACAACTCGGCCGCCGTGACCGACAGCGCCGCCTGGCTGGCGCAATGGGCGGCGCGGAGCGCGGCGCTCAGGGCGCGACAGCCAGAACTGCTCGACCTTCCCTATGGTCCCGGCGATCGCACCCGCCTCGATATCTTCCGCTGCGGCCAGAACAATGCGCCGCTGTTCGTCTTCGTCCACGGCGGTTACTGGCAGCGCAACAGCAAGGCGGTTTTCTCCTGCATGGCCGAGGGACTGCTGGCCCATGGCGTCGATGTGGCCCTGCCCGGCTACACGCTGGCGCCGGAAGCCTCGCTGACGCAGATCGTCGGTGAAATTCGCGCGGCGATCCGCTGGCTGCGCAACGATGGCGCCGCGCTCAATGTGGCGCAGGGCCGGCTGATGGCGTCTGGGTGGTCGGCCGGCGGCCATCTGGCCGCCTCCTGCCTCGACATGCCGGAAGTGGACGCCGTGCTCGCCATTTCGGGCATCCACGATCTGGCGCCCGTCGCCGCCTGTCATCTGAACGACGCCCTGCGGCTGTTGCCGGGCGAGATCGCCAGCCTCAGCCCGATCAACAACCTGTCCCGCCGGACGTCGGGGAAGTCCACGCCCCTGGCGCTGGCTTGGGGAACGCATGAACTGCCGGAACTGCAACGCCAGTCCGGGGCTTTCGCCAGGGCCTGCGCCGCCGTGAGCCGGCCCTGCGTGACCGCCCCGATCGTGGGGGCCAATCACTTCACCATTCTCCAGGAACTCGTCCGCCCCGACGGCGCGCTCACCGCCCTGGCGCTCGATCTGTTGCGCCAGCGCCAGCACGTGGATGGCTGAACCCAGGCCGAGCGCATCAACCGCGTCGCCGCGCCCTGGCGACGCTCGCGCAAATGGCGGACGGCGTCGTTCTGTTCGCAGGACGCCTGCACGCCCGGATGCCTCGCCCGGAAATCGTGATCAGGGCTTCATGGCCGGTATGCGAGAAGCGGAAGGGGTCTGGCCCCACGGCAAGGCCACGGCCATAATGCCGGCCTGGCGCAGAACGCCAGCTCGCCCGGATCGGGTGGAAAGGCGCGCATGACGACACTTGTTGCCATTCTCGGCGGCGTCGGGCTGTTCCTGCTCGGCATGACCGTCATGACCGACAGCCTGAAATCCCTCGCGGGCTCCTCGCTGCGCGCTGTGCTTGGCAAGGCTGCGGCGACGCCGGTTTCCGGCGCCTTCTGGGGCGCGATCGTCACGCTGCTCGTGCAGTCCTCAAGCGCCGTGACCATGACGACCATCGGCCTGGTCAACGCCGGCCTTCTGACTTTTCCCCAAGGGCTCGGCCTGGTGTTTGGCGCCAACGTTGGCACCACGGGCACCGGCTGGCTGGTGGCCCTGATCGGGGTGCGGGTGTCGCTGTCCGCTTATGCGCTGCCCCTGATCTTTGTCGGGGCGCTGACGCGGCTGCTGGCCAGCGGACGGATCGCGGCGGGCGGCGGCGCCCTCGCCGGCTTCGCGCTGGTGCTCTATGGCCTGACGACCCTCCAGCAGGGCATGGGCGGTCTTGCCGAAAGCCTGAACCCCGCTGACCTTCCGGCTGTGCTGGGCATGCCTGGGGTCAGCTGGTTTTCCGGCGTCAGCGGCCTGCTGACGCTGGTCCTCGTCGGCCTCGCCATGACCGCGGTGATGCAGTCGTCAACCGCCGCCATCGCCGTGACCATTTCCGCCTTTTTCGCTGGAGCGGTTAGCCTTGAGCAGGGCGCGGCGCTGATCATCGGCCAAAACATCGGCACGGCGACGAGCTCGGCCCTGGCGGCCATCGGCGCCAGCGTCACCGCCAAACGCCTCGCCCTGGCCTATGTGCTGTTCAAGCTGATCGCCGCGCTCATCGCCATCGTCGCTTTTCCGCTGACCACGCGGTTGATGCAGGGCCTGTCATCGACGCTCGACGGCACGACCCTGCTCGCCGCCTATCACACCGCCTACAACGTCGTGGGCGTCGCCGTGCTTTTGCCCGCCACCCGGTGGTTTGCCCGCACTGTCACCCGGATGCTGCCATCCCGGGAAACGCCGCTGGAGCGCGCGCTTGACCCAAGCGCCCTCGCCAGCCCGGTGATCGCCATCGAAACCGCGCGGCGGGTCGTGGCGGATGTGCTGGGGACCACCGCCGCTTCAGCGTCCGCCGCCCTCGCGGGCCACCGGGACGCCCCGGACGCCGCGACCGCGGCGACCACGCTGGCTGACGTGCGGCGGTTTCTCTCCGCGCTGAAGGAGCCGCCGGAAACCGGAGAAGAGCGCTTCCGCCTGACCAGCACGCTCCACGCCCTCGACCACGCCGCGCGCCTGGCCGAGGCGGTGGCGGCTGGCGAACTGCGCGGCGTGGCCGCGCCCGGCTCGCCTGAAGGCGACGCCGCCGCGCTTTGCGACATCACCTTGCGCAACGCGCAGTTCATTGCCGATGCGATTACCGCCGAAAGCGCCCTCAGCGCCCAGGCCACGCCCATCGGTTGGGGGATGTCAGCGGCGGAAGATACGGCGCTGGCTGAAATGGCCGCGGCCGCCAGAAAGCTCCAGACGATGCAGCGCGAGGGCCGCGCCAGCGTGCTGGCCGCCGTGGCGCCTGGCGCCCTCACCGCATCGGAAGCGTTCGCGCGGATCGAAACCATGCGCCGTCTGGACCAGATCGCCAGCCATGCGTGGCGCACGTCAGCCCATCTGCTGGGCCAGGGTGAACCAGTCGTCATCGGCAGGAACGCCTGACCGGAAAACCTGAACCCGCCGCATGCGCCAATATCGGCGGCGCCGCGAGCCGCGCGGCCGCCGGCGAGGTACGATTGCCAATCGGCGCGCCTGACGGCAATGTTGGCCGCCAGGATATTCAGCGCGGATATGCCGGAGTGATTCCTGGTCCGCCGACGCGACATGGAAGCTTCGAAATCATGATCACGGACCGAGAAATCACCGCCGCTGACGCGGCGCGCAACGAAAGCCTGGCCGACGTTCGCCCTGGGCTGCTTCACCGCCGGGCGTTTCTGTTTGGCTCCGCCGCCGGTCTTGGCGCGCTGGGCCTGGCTGGCTGCGCCACATCCGACCATATGAGCCATGCCGAGGCCGCCAGGGTGTATGGGGCCGTACCCCAGGAAAAATTCCCGATCCCGGCCGTCGACGTCAGCAAGGTCGACCCGAAATATTATCGCCGCACCGTGCGCTACGAAACCAAAGAAGCGCCCGGAACCATCATCGTCGATCCCGGTTCTTATTATGTCTACCGCGTCGAAGACGATGGAACCGCCACCCGCTATGGCGCCAATGTTGGCCGTGACGGGTTCCGCTGGAGCGGCGACGCCTATGTCGGACGGAAAGCTGAATGGGCCACCTGGACGCCGCCCAAAGAAATGATCAAGCGGCAGCCGGAAGCGGCCAAATACGCCCGTGGCATGCCGGGCGGCCTCGACAATCCACTTGGCGCCCGCACGCTGTATCTTTACCAGAACGGCGCGTACACGCTCTATACGATCTACGCCAGCAGCGACCCTGAATCGATCGGCACGGGCGTCACCAGCGGCTGCGTCGGCCTCCTCAGCCAGGACATGATCCACCTTTACGCACGCACGCCGGTCAAGACGAAGGTTGTCGTCCTGCCAGCCTGAGCCGCAGGCACAGGCCTGCCGTCAGGTTCGCTGGAGCACTTCGGCAAAACCGCGCCAGGGAAAGCGCCATGCCTCCTGAATGGAACCCGCTTCACGCGAAGCGGGCTCCCTTGCCGTGAAAATGCTTTAGCGGCAAACCCGGACATGCCGGAAAACCGGCCGGCCGAAGCGGTCACGCACCGGATGCCCGAAACGGTTCCGCACGACCACGCGCCGCGTGGTGCAATGGCGCCGGACGTGATGGGGATGACGATGCCTGACATGTGGATGCGCATGATGCGGCGGGCGCGGCCGGGCCTGAGGCGGGCGGTGCTGGGCCAGCTCAATATCTGAAGTTGCGGTCAGCGGAGCGGGAGCCAGCGGCGCGGCGCCCGCGCTGAAGGCAATGCACGACCCGCACAGGATTCCCGCAACGGCCAGGGCCAGGCGTTTCATCGTCATTCTCCATTACATCTGACACGAGAACCCCAGCCTACAGCATTTCCAGGAAAAGTGTACTCCACTTTTCGTGAACAAGATGTGTTGAACTGAAAAGCTTGCGGGTTTCCGGCAACCTGGATTTGACTGGAAACGCACAGGAGAAATATTCCCCGGAACTGGAATGAAACTTTGCCTCTCATTGCGAATAACGGCGCGGTTTCACTTTGCGTGCACCCGCTTTTCCAGCGCGATCCCCAACGTCAGCCTGAGCCAATGTGAGCGAAACATCTGTGATCTGGACAGGTCAGGCAGGCGGAATTTCACATCTGGGCCGATGCATTGCGCGAACGCGGTTCCGCAACAGCGCCTGCCCCCAACAATCACGCATGTCCGGCGATCACAGCCAGAAACGCGGCCCCGTAACGTTCAAGCTTGGCCTCGCCAATGCCCGCGACCTTCGCCATCTGCGCGGGTGACGTGGGGCGCGCCGAGGCCAGTTCGATCAGGGTTCTGTCGTGGAAAATGACGTAGGGCGGCATGTTCTGCGCGCGCGCGATCTCGGCGCGTTTGCGACGCAGCGCCTGAAACAGCTCCTGGTCGCCATCGGACACCGCTGCCAGGGCCGGGCCACGCGCCAGTTTGGAGCGCCTGGCGCGGGCTGGCGCCGGCGCGCGCAGCATCAGCATTGGCCTGTCGCGCAAAAAGGCCCGGCCGGCGGGCGCGATCGACAGGCCGCCATGACCTGAAAGATCGACGTCGACCAGGCGCAGCGCGATCAGCTGGCGCAGGATCGCCCGCCATGCGCGACTGTCATGCTCGCCGCCAATGCCGAAGGTGGAGACGCGGTCATGGCCAAGCCGGGCGATGCGTTCATTGTCGACGCCGAGCAGCACGTCGACAATGTAGGCCTGTCCGAAGCGCTCGCCGGTGCGGTAGATGCATGACAGCGCCTTTTGCGCCGCGACCGTGCCGTCGAACAGTTCTGGCGGCTCGGCGCAGGTGTCGCAATTGCCGCACGGCGGACAATGGTCGCCAAAATACGACAGCAGCGCCTGGCGGCGGCAACCGGCCGTCTCGGCCAGCCCCAGCAACGCGTCAAGCTTCTGCCGCTCCATGCGTTTGCGCTGGTCGGGCGCCTCCGATTCCTCGATAAAGCGGCTGCGCAGGGCGATGTCCTCGTAGCCGTAGAGCATCAGGGCCTCGGCCGGCAGGCCATCGCGGCCTGCCCGGCCGGTTTCCTGATAATAGGCCTCGATGCTGCCTGGCAGATCGATATGGGCGACGAAGCGGACGTCCGGCTTGTCGATGCCCATGCCGAAGGCGACGGTGGCGACCATGATGACGGCCTCGCCGTGCTGGAAGCGGACCTGATTGGCCTCGCGGGCCGCCTTGTCCATGCCGGCGTGATAGGCAAGCGCATCGTAACCAAGCCCCTGAAGCCAGGCGGCGGTCTCCTCGGTCTTGCGCTTCGACAGGCAGTAGACGATGCCGCTCTCCCCAGCGTGGCGCTGGAGGAACGCCTTTATCTGCGCACGCGGATTATCTTTTTCTTCAATGGCGTAGCGAATATTGGGGCGATCGAAGCCGGCGATGAAGGCGTCGGTTTCCGCAATCGCCAGATGCGACAGGATTTCCGCGCGCGTCGGCTCATCCGCCGTGGCCGTCAGCGCCATGCGCGGCGTGTCGCCAAAGCGCGCCACGACCGCGTCGAGCTGACGGTACGACGGCCGGAAATCATGCCCCCATTGCGACAGGCAATGCGCTTCATCGATGGCGATGACCGACAGCTTCACGCTGTCCAGCAGCTCCAGCACGTCGGGCCGCAGCAAGGTTTCGGGGGCCACATAAAGCAGATCGAGCGCGCCCGTCCGGATGTCGCGCCACAGGGCGCGCCGCTCCTCCCACGGCAGGTCGGAATTGAGCGCGGCCGCCCGCACCCCCGCCTGTCGCAACGCCGTCACCTGATCGGCCATGAGCGCCAGCAACGGCGACACGACCAGGCCCATGCCGGCGCGAACCAGCGCCGGGATCTGGTAACAGAGCGACTTGCCGCCGCCCGTCGGCATCAGCACGAAGGCGTTGTGGCCTTCAATGACATGCGCGACGATGTCCGCCTGCGGTCCCCGGAACGCATCGTAGCCATAAACGGTTTTGAGAATATCGAGAGCGGCGGTCATCGGCGGCAACACGGGAATCACGGAAGCCCCTTCATAGCAGCTTCGCGACGCCAGGGATGACCGGCGCGCGATCCGGCGGCTCGCCATATGTCGCCACGCCGCCCGACAGGGCGCGACGGCGCGCTCCCGCCTGCCCGGTTTGCCGGAGCTTTTGAATCTGCTTCACCGGGTTTTGGGAAAGCCCGGATGGCGCATGGCGGTTCAATCAGCGTGGATTTGCCGCGCCGGCGGCGACCTGGGCCTCCCGCGTCGCCAGTTTGCGCCTGGCGTGCTGCTCCTCGGCCATGCCGGCGCGCCAGTAGCTGACGATGAGATGCTGGTCCCGCCCCGCTCTCAGGCGCGTCCGGGCGCCCGCGCGGATCAGGCTGGCGGCTTCGTGCTCACACGCCGCCCACAGATAGACGCCTGGTCCATTCTCCGGCCAGACCAGCGCGCCGAATGCCTCCACCAGGGGGGCCCCTCCCCGCGCATTGCGACAGAGCCACCGCACCGTCACGTCGTCCGGCGCCTTCAGGGGCTGGACATCCGCCGCGTCGGCCACTTCCGCCAGCACCAGGCCCGACGCCGTTTCCGGCAGGGCCTCCAGCATGCGGGCCACCGCCGGCAGGCCGGTTTCGTCCGTCAGAAACACATAGCGCTCCGCCTGACGCAGGCCGCGACCGCCGGGGCCGGCGACGCCAATCACATCGCCGGGACGCGCCGTGGCGGCGAACGCCGCGCCTGGCCCCGCATCGTCATGCAGGACGAAATCAATGGCGAGATCGCCTGCATCAACGTTGATGCTGCGGATGGTGTATTTGCGAATCGCCGGGCGACGCTCCGCCGGCTGCTCCAGGAGCCGGCCGTTCTCGTCCATCACCGGCCACGCGGGTTCGCCAACGCCCGGCGGCGGCAGGAACAGGCGCACGTGCAGCGCCTCCAGCGTATCGAGATGGCCCAGTCCCTCGCCACGAAAATGGATGCGACGCATGTGCGGGGTCAGCGTCTGCGTCCCCACAACCGTCAGCAGGCGGAAATCCGGCGGCGGCCCTTCTCCGCAGCCGTCGCCCTCCCAGCTGATGACCGGCGCCGTTCCCGATGGCGTGAATTCCAGAACATGACTGGCGATCGTCGCCCGCAGGGCGCGCAATGCGGCAAGGTCCGGCGCGGAAACCGTCGCCTCCAGTCCCGCGCCGGCAACGCGGACAGTCCCCCGCGCCCGGCCGAGCACGACACGCGCCGCGTCGTCCGCCACCGCGACGGACACGTCGTGGTCAGCCAGATGGGCGCAAAGCCGCTCAAGCAATCTGGATGGATCGGGAACTGCAACATGGCTGCGCGTCGTGAACATGGGAACTCCTCAGCAGGGCAAACCCGGCGCGCGATCCGCGTCCAGCATCCGGGCCGGCGCGCCATGCGAAACATCATGTCAGCAGGGGCGAAGCGGCCGGCGCATCCCGCCAGAGGGGGAAGCGGCGCGATCGATGACGCCGTCAACCATGATCTGCAACCGCCCGGCCGAGCAGAGCTCCACCCTGGCGTCAACGCCATAGACCTCGGCCAGCAAGGCCGGCGTCAGCACCTCGTCCGGCGGCCCCTCGGCGGCCAGCTTCCCCTGGTTGAGCACCACCATGTGGTTTCCCCAGCGCGCCGCCAGGGCCAGATCGTGCAACACCACGACGACGATGACGCCGCTGGCCGCCAGATCGCGGGCCACCCGCATCACCTGCTCCTGGTGACGCAGGTCCAGCGCGCTGGTCGGCTCGTCGAGCAACAAAGCCGCCGGACGGCGCACGATGGCCTGGGCGAGGGCAACGAGCTGGCGCTGGCCGCCGGACAGGGCGTCGAGCGGTTCAAGCGCCAGCCCCCCGACGCCAAGGCGCTCCAGCGTCGCCATGGCGCGGGCGCGCAATGCAGGCTGTGACAGGGGTGGGCCATCCTCCGGCGGGCTCGCGGCCAGGGCTGCGACAACCGCCTCCAGGGCCAGCAGGCGCGCGCCGGCCGGCAAGGATTGTGGCATGAAGCCGACGCGGCGGGCCCATGCGCCGCGCGTCGCGCCGGACAGCGTGAGGTTGCCAAGCCGCACGTCGCCCCGCGCCGGCAACAGCCCGGCGACGCCGCGCAACAACGTCGATTTGCCCGCCGCGTTGGGGCCAACAAGGGTCGTCATGCTGGCCAGCGGCAGGGGCGCCAGGCTCAGCCGGTCAATCACCGGGCGTCCCGGATAGCCGATGCTCACGTCGGTGATGCGAAACGTCGCGGCGTCGGCGCTCACGTTTGCCTCCGGCGCAGGATCAGGGCGAGAAACACCGGCAGGCCGATCAGCGAGGTCACAAGCCCGACCGGCAGCACCACGCCCGGCGTCGCCATCTTGCTGACGATGGACGCGAACGACATCACGACGGCGCCGGTGAGCGCGCTGGCCGGCAGGAAAAAGCGGTGATCCTCGCCAATCAGCATCCGCGCGATGTGGGGACCGACCAGTCCCACAAAACCGATCACCCCGACAAAAGCCACGGCCGTGGACGCCAGCAGGCTGGCGCGCAGCAGCGAGAGGAAACGCAGACGCCCGACATTGATCCCGAAGCTGGCCGCCCGTTCGCTTCCCAGCCGCAGCGCCGTCATGCGCCATGACGCGGCCAGCGAAAACGGCAGGGTGACCGCGATCACCGCGCCCATGGCGACGACAGCGCGCATGTCGGCCCGGGCGAGACTGCCCATGCTCCAGAAGACAAATTGCTGCAAGGCGTCGGCCGTGCCCAGAAACTGCACAAGCGCCAGAAGGGCATTGAAGGTGAACACCAGGGCGATGCCGCACAGCACCAGCGCCTCCTGACCGCCGCCGGCGCGGCGCGCCAGCGCCTGCAACAACAGCACGGAGCCGAACGCGAACAGGAAGGCGTTCACGGAAACAGCAACGCCAGCCGGCGCGAAGCTGAGGCCGAGGCCAAGAATGATGGCCAGGGCCGCGCCAAAGGAGGCGGCGGCGGAAACGCCAAGCGTGAACGGGCTGGCCAACGGATTGTCGAGGATGGTCTGCATCTCCGCGCCAGCGAGCGAGAGCGCCGCGCCGACACACACCGCCATCAGCGCCACCGGCAACCGCACCTGCCAGACGATGACCTGCACCGCCCGCTCCGCGTCGCCCCATGTCAACGCCGCCCATATCTGCGCCGCCGTCAGGCCGGCCGGACCCGTCATCATGTCCAGCAGCAGGCCGAGAACGGCCAGGGCGCCCAGCCCGCCGACGAGCAGCGCCCGCCGGCGCAACCGGGCGCCATACAGCGCCAGGATGCGCGCGCCCTCATCGCCCGGATTATCGCTGCCGCTTGCGTTCATGACCGCTCCGGCCCAATCCAGAGCGCGCCGTCCAGGGGGATGGCCGAGAAAGCCGCCGCCTCAGCCAGGGTGGCGGCCGGGTCGAGGCCGGCGCAACGCTCCGGGTGCAGCCACGCCGCCAGACGCTCGATGGCGACCACGTGCAATGGCGTGTCGTTGAACAGGTGCCAGAGGCCGAACGCCCGATGCCCCGAAACCGCGCCGAGCGCCGCGATGCCCGGCGTCGCCAGCAGCCTGGCGAAGCTCTGCTCCGCCATGGCGCGACTGACGCCGAGCCCGAGCACCAGGCCGCCGCTTTTCTCCAGATGACGACCGCCGGTCGCCACGTAACAGTCCGGGTTGGCGACCAGCAACTGTTCGAGACTGATCTGCCCGGAGGCGCCAGGCAGCAGCGCGCTGGCGACATTGTCGCCGCCAGCCGCCTGGATGAAATCATTCAGCGTGCCGCGCCCGGGCGAGGAACAGCATTCCGTGCCGCCCGCGTGGACGTGCATGAAGACGCGCGGACGCCGCGCCCCGGCGAGCTTGCCGGCGACCCGTTGCAGCCGGCCCTCGTAGAAGCTGATGAACCGCTCCGTCCGTTCCTCCTCGCCCGTCAGGCGGCCGATCGCCCTGAGGCTCGGAACCGTGTCGGCGAGCGGCTGGTTGAAAAAATCCACCACCGCGACGGGAATTCCGGCCGCCTCCAGGCGGGCGACCAGATCGCCATGCCCGGCGCCGGCGTTGGCCCCGCCGCGCGGCGCCAGCACCAGGTCCGGCGCCAGCGCCACGACGCGTTCCAGCGAAAACCCGCCTGGCGTCGCCCCATCGCCGACGACAGGGACATTGGCGATGGCCGGAAACCGCGCCTTGTAACGCATAAAGGCGTCTGGAACCTGGCGCGCGAAATCGGAGCCCCAGCCGGCGAGGACCGAAACCGGATCAGGATGGATGAAGCCGAGCGCATTCAGCTGCCGCCCCTGCGCCAGGACGATCCGCCTGGCGGGCGCCGGCAGGGTCACCGTGCGCCCGATCACGTCCGTAGCGCTGACCGCGCCTGACCGCGCCCCTGCCAGCGCGGCGGCGCGCGCCATGGCCGGCGCCGCCATGACCGAAGCCGCCATGGCGCCCAGAGCAAACGACCGGCGGGAAAAACCTGGGCTCATGGGCTGCATTCTCCAGGCGTTCCGGTATGGCGCAGGGCGAAAGCAACCGCCCGCGACAGCATCGCCGGTATCACTGATATATGGTTCTCGTCGGCAAAGACGGTGAACGTGCACGCCGCCGCGCCGCTGGCGGACAGGCGTTGCGCCAGCCCGGCGGCGTTGTCGTGCATGCGCGCCATGAGGCGGCGCGCGGCGCGCTCCGGGCTGTCGCCGGCCTGACGCTTCTGCTCATCGCCGCCCACGGTGACCAGCAGCCGCGGCTGGGCGTCGCCATGATGCGCGGTGAAGCGCGTTTCCGCCGCATGAAGAAGATCGGCGGCCCGCCAGATGGACGGGCTGCCGGCAATGAAGGCGGCGAAAGCCTCCGGCCGGGCGAACAGGGCGTGCAGGACAAACAGGCCGCCGTAGGAATGGCCCGCGAGGGCGCGCCGCGTCGCATCCAGCGGCGCCAGCCTGCCGACCCACGGCAGGATTTCATCCAGCAGCGTGGCGAGAAAGCGGTCAGCCCCGCCATCCGCCGGCAACAGGTCGCCACTCCGGCGCCCGACGTCGAACAGGGCCTCGCCCGGATAGCCGACGCCAACAATCACCGCCGGCGCGACGCCCGTGACTCCGGGGCGGCCAGACTGAAGTCGCATCGCCATGACCGCGGCGGCGAACAGCGCGCGCCCGTCCACCAGGGTGATGACCGGAAATCCGGCCGCTGGCGGCGGCGTCTCCGGGATATGGACCAGCAGGCTGTACGCCGCGCCGTCACGCGCGGCGTATGCGAACTCCCGGGCGCCCGGCAGGACAAACGGAGCCTCGGCGCGCGCACCGGTCACCATTTGTAGGACAGCGTCGCCAGCACCGTGCGGCGCAAGCCGAAGGAACAACCCGTGGCGGAGTAGCAGCCGGAAATATATTCCTTGTCGAACAGGTTATGGGCGTTGACCTGGATCTTCCAGCCCTTCAGCGCCGGCCGCGCCACGCCGAAATCATAGCTGATGGCGGCTTCGGCCAGCGTATAGGCCGGCGTCCAGAAGGTGTTCCCGGCGTCGCCGGCGCCCTTGCTCACGTAACGGACGCCCACGCCAAGCCCCAGGCCAGCGAGCGCGCCGCTGTCAAAGGTGTAGTGCGCCCAGAGCGATGCGATGTGGCGCGGCACGACCGGCGGCCGCCTGTTCAGGTCCACCCCGGCGCTCTTCGTCACCTCGGCGTCGGTGTAGGCGTAGGCGGCGACCAGATCGAGATTTTTGAGCACCGTGGCGCGCGCTTCCAGCTCGACGCCGCGCGCGCGGATCTCGCCGGTCTGGATCTGGAAGCCGGGGTGGGCCGTATCGGTGGTCGCCACATTGGTCTGGCGGATCTGGTAAACGGCGGCCTGGAAGAAGATGTTGGAGCCAGGGGCCTCATATTTGAAGCCCGCCTCATACTGTTCGCCTTCGGTCGGCTTGAAAGCCTGCCCCTCATAGCTGACGCCCGCCAGCGGCTCGAACGAGGTCGAGTAGCTCACATACGGCGCGAAGCCGTTGTCAAAATTGTACATCAGCGCCACACGGCCGGACGGGGCCGTGTCATTCTGCCGGGTGATGGTGTTTTTGGCGTGATCGCGCGTGCTTGAGTCCGCCCAGTCGAAACGGCCGCCAGCCAGCAACATCAACCGGCCCAGCCTGATCTGGTCCTGGATATAGACGCCATACTGGCTCGTCGTCTGCGTCGTCAGGGTTTTCCGGGACAGGGAGAACGGCTGGCGCCCGTAGATGGGAGTGGTGAAATCAAGCGACTGGACCACGCCCGGGAAGCCGCCGTTGGACCAGCCGTCGGTCCACGCGGCGTCAGCGCCGAGCAGCAGCTTGTGGGTCAGCGGACCCGTGGCGAAGTCGGCCTGCAACTGGTTGTCGATGGTCGCCGTCTGGGCCTTTTCGTCGAAGGCCGTGACGCGGCGGCTCAGGGTTTTCTGGTCCGCGCCGATGCCGGCGACGGCCACGGTGCGGAAGTTGGACTTCATATCCGAAACGCGCACGTTCTGGCGGAACGTGAAGACATCGTTGAACCGGTGCGAGAATTCGTAGCCGAGGTTGGCCTGATTGCGGCTGTAGCCCTCGAAATTCGGTTCGCCGGGGAAGAAATTGCTGCGAATGCGGCCGGCGCGGCTGGGCAGCACCGTGCCAACGGCGGGAATGAAGCGGTAAAAGCCGGTTTCCGGGTCGCGCTGGTACGAAGCCAGGATGGTCAGGCTGGTGGCGTCAGTAGGCCGCCACGTCAGCGACGGGGCGATGAATATGCGCTCCTCGCGGGTATAGTCGACCTGCGTGTCGGCGGCGCGGCCGAGGCCGACCACCCGGTAAAGCAGGGTCTTGTCGGCGTTGACGGGCCCGCCAATGTCAAACGCCGCCTGGGCGCGGCCGTAGCTGCCGGTCTGCAACTGGACTTCGCCATGGGCGACGTCGCGCGGGCGCTTGCTGACCATGTTGACGACGCCGCCAGGCTTGACCTGCCCGAAGATCACCGAGGCCGGCCCGCGCAGGACCTCGATGCGCTCAAGTCCCCAGGGGTCATAGGAAGGCACCAGATAGTTGACGCCGCGCAGGTAGCGGAGCCCGTCCAGATAGCCCACATAGCCAGCGCCGCTGCCGGAGCCGCCGAAACCGCGCACGAACACGCTGTCGTAGCGGCCGGCGGAGAGCCGGGTTTCGCCAAGCACGCCCGCGGTGTAGCGCAGGGCCTGACCCACGGTCTGCGCCGCCTGGTCATCCATTTGCTGGCGGGTCACCACGGTGACGGATTGCGGCGTCTCCATGATGCTCGCGTCGGTTTTGGTCGCCGTGCTGCTGCGGCGGGCCACATAACCATTCACCGGCCCGGCGGCGCTCTCGCCCTGCACGCTGATGGTGTCGAGATTGATGGCGGCGTCCTGTTGCGCGAACGCCGCGCCCGACCAGCCGGCGACGATCGCCGCCAAGGCGGCCCCCGTCATCAGGGCGTTGCGATTTTCCAGGATTGCTCGTGCCATGACCCTACCCTTGCGCGCTGTCAACGCCTTGTGTCCGGCGGGGTTGTCTCATGGGCGCGCGCAGGCGGGCAACGCGGATGACTTTCGATTCCGGCAGTATTTCTTTTGACAGAATTTGAAATGAATCCAGAGTACGGGAAACAGGTCGGGCTTTACCGCAGCTTGCCTGGCGATATTCCAAAGCGTTTCTGGAACAGCACCGACAAATAGGCTGGCGTATACCCCACATGGAACGCGGCGGATGCGACGCTGGCCTCCCCCGACGCGATCATGTCATGGGCCCGCAGCAGGCGCTGCTCCTGAAGATAGGCAAACACGCTCATGCCGAATTCTGTCCGGAACGCCGAGGTCAGGCGGGTCGGATTAAGACCGCAGGCATGGGCGAGTTCCGCCAGCCCGGGCGGTTGCTGCATGCCGGCCAGCAACATGTCCCGCGCCGCCAGCACCTGTTCGCGGGTGCGCCGCGACAGACGCGACCGCCCCGCGACCTCGCCCCCGCTGAACGCGTCAAGGGCCAGGGTCGCCAGTTCCAGCGCCTTGCCCGCGAGATAGAGCCGGCGCAACGGCGCGGCCACGGGGCACTCCACCATCTGCAGGGCGACGGACCGCACGGCGGGACCGGCAGGCCGCACCCAGACGCGCGCGTCATCGGGGCCCGCGGCCTCAAGCAGGCCGGCGGCCTGGCCGCCAAATTCATCGACGACAAAGTTGGGCGCGAATTGCGTCAGGACATAACGCATGACGCCCTCGGTCAAACCCGCCCGCTGCTGAACCCTGTCGCCGGCGTTGGCGGCGATGAACAGGGCGGCGCCGCGAATTTGCAACGTCGGCTGGTCGTCGAGCGTCAGCGATACGCCGCCATCCAGGAGCACGCCAATCTTCAGGCCGCGCCGCATGGGGCCGACCGTCTGCGCGCCAGGAACGACGTCGAGCGCGCCAGCCGACAGCTGCAATTGTCTCGAAAACAGGTTCAGGCCAGGCGCACTCGCGCCGCCGCCCCGGATTGGTTGCATCAGCATCCCTCGCCTCACGACAGGCCCGGGATACACCGATGAACGAAATTTACAATTAAAAACAATAATATAGAACGATTCAAAAGTTGCCGGAACACCGGATCGCCCCCCCTGCGATCCGCCTGTGAAGGGTTACCCGCTTCTGTTCCGCCGTGATCCGGCTGGAACCGGAGAGGCCGTTTCCATCTGACGCGCCCTGGAGCGGCGCGACCCTGACGCCAGAATGCGCCCGGTCATGATGACCGGGCGCATGTACAGATGTCTGCGGGCCGGAGCGTTCAGATCCGCTCGATGATGATCGCCGGGGCCATGCCGCCGCCGGCGCACATGGTCACGAGGCCGCGCTTCTGGTCGCGGCGCTCCAGTTCGTCCAGCACGGCGCCGATCAGCATCGCGCCGGTGGCGCCAATCGGGTGGCCAAGAGCCATGGCGCCGCCGTTCACGTTGACCTTGTCGCGATCAAGCTTCAGGTCGCGGATGAACTTTTCCGCAACCACGGCGAACGCCTCGTTGATCTCGAACAGGTCGATGTCGTCGACGGTCAACCCGGCCTTCTTCAGCACCCGGCGGGCCGCGGGAACCGGCGCGTTCAGCATCAGCGTCGGGTCGTCGCCCTGGTTGGCCATGGCCACGACGCGCGCCCGTGGCTTCAGGCCATGCGCCTTCGCATATTCCGGGCTGGCGAGCAGCAGGGCGGCGGCGCCGTCGACAACGCCGGACGAATTGCCCGGATGGTGGATCGGCACAATGTTCAGCCCGGGATACTTCTGCAGGATCAGACTGCGGTAGGTGGCGCCGCTATCGTCGATCGCCATATCCGCCAGCGCCTCGAAGGACGGCTTCAGCGCGGCGAGCCCTTCAAGCGTGGTGTTCGGCCGGGGGAACTCCTCGTGGTCCAGCGCCAGCGTCCCGTCCTGGCGATAGACCGGGATCAGGCTGCGGTTGAAGCGCCCTTCCCGAATGGCCACGTCGGCGCGGCGCTGGCTTTCCAGCGCCAGGCGGTCGGTATCCTCCCGCGTGATGCCTTCAAGGCTGGCGATGGCGTCGGCGCAGACGCCCTGGTTCGACTGCGGATGCATGGCCCGCAGCTCAAGATTGCCCCGGTCCATGACCGGCGGGCCATCGCCGGCGCTACGGCGCAGCGGCATCGACATCATCTCGCAACCGCCAGCCACCACGAGATCGGACATGCCCGACATCACGTTCGCGGCGGCAAAATTGACCGCGGTGATGCCCGAGCCGCAGAAGCGGTCGAGGGTAACGCCGCTGCTGGTGACATCGTAACCGGCCGTCAGCGCCGACATGCGGCCAAGGTCGCCGCCCTGCGGGCCAACCTGGGCGCTGGTTCCCCAAATAACGTCGTCAACGTCGGCGGTGTTGAAGCCGTTGCGATCGACCAGGGCCTTCAGCACGGTCGCGCCGAGGTGCTGGGGATGAATTTCGGACAGGGCGCCCTTGGGATATTTGCCAATGCCGCGCGGCGTGCGGCAGGCGTCGATGATCCATGCTTCGGTCATCTGGCGTTTTCCTCTTTCGTTTTCCGGGGACCCAGCGGGCCGCCATCCGGATTGCGCCGGCGAGCATAGACGCACGGGTGGCGATGAGAAACGAAATTCCCACCCTGATTGACCAGCCATCCACCGCGCCGGCTCCGTCCGTCAGAAAGCGTCGCTCTCCGGCCCCGCGGCCCCCCGAAACCTGACGCCACCCGGGCGGCGCGCTGCGGCCATGGCGTGCATTTATGGGCGGGCGCCATGCGTCCAGCGTCTCTTGCGCGGCGGCGCCATCGTGCGGATGCTGTGAAAAAGCGGGAGGACACATGCTGAACAGCAGCGCATCGGACATGGCCGCGCCCATGGGCGCGGCGGCCGCGCAGCCGGATTTGCAAGGCATCGGGCTGGTGACGCTTCTGACCGGGGCGTTCCTGTCGGTCATGAGCGGCATCATCGTGTCGATCGCCATTCCCAGCATCCAGGCGGAGTTCGGCGCCAATCCCGCCATCTCGTCAATCATCGCCTATTACGGTCTGGCCTATGGTCTTGCCCTGATCACCGGCGGACGTCTTGGCGACCTGTATGGCCGCCGCCGGCTGTTCGTCATCGGCATGGGCGGTTTCACCCTGGCGTCGCTGGCCTGCGCGCTGGCGTCGTCGCTGACCATGATCATCGTCGCGCGCGTCGCCGCCGGCCTGTTCGCGGCGCTGCTGTTTCCGCAGGTCCTGTCCATCATCCGCGTGGCGTCCGGCAGCGACGCCGCCAGGGCGCGCAATCTCTCCGCATTTGGCGTGACGCTTGGCCTGTCGGGCGTGATGGCGCAACTGCTGGGGGGGCTGTTGATCAGCGCCAACATCTACGATCTTGCGTGGCGCTGGGTGTTCGTGCTGTGCATTCCGATCGGCCTTGCGGCCTGCGCGCTCGGTCAACGCGTCATTCCCGAAAGCCGCGCGCCAGGCAAGGCGCGGCTCGATCTGGCGGGCGTGGCGTTGTCGGCCATCGGCTTCGCGCTGGTTCTGTTTCCCCTTGTGGAGGGGCGGGCGCTGGGCTGGCCGGTCTGGCTGCTTGTCCTGCCCCTGCTGGCGGCGCCAGTCTTCGTTCTGTTCGCGCGCGATCAGTCGGCAAAAGCGCGATCGGGCCGGGATCCGCTGGTCGATCTGCGGCTGTTCGCCCGTGGCCCCGTGGCAGGGGGCGTCGTCATCGCGTTCCTGCTGCACTCGACGATCGTTTCGATGCCTTTCATCCAGGCCATGTATCTTCAGGTCGGCCTTGGCTATTCCGCGCTCCACGCCGCGCTGATCATTGCGCCGGCGGGCGTCTCGTTCATCTTCGCATCCATGCTGTGCAACCGGCTGGCGCCGCGCATTGGCATGGGCGTCACCATGCTGATGGGCGCGGCGCTCGCCATCACCGGCTATCTGCTGTGCATCCTTATCGCCCACGCCACCCCGGCGATAGCCGCCGGCTGGCTGGGGCTTGGCCTGCTGGTCGTCAGTTGCGGCCAGGGCCTTTTCATGCCGCTGATGCTGAATGTGGTGCTGGCCAATGTGCCGCCGGAGAAAGCCGGGTCTGCGTCCGGCGTGGTGTCCACCGCCCAGCAGGTCGGCGGCGCCTTTGGCGTCGCCATCGCCGGCCTGCTGTATTTCGGCATGCTGGCCCGTCACACCGGGGAAGCGCAGGCGCCGGCCGCCGCATTTGGCCTTGCCACGTCCTACCCGGTTCTGGCCATGACGCTTTGTATATTCACCCTGCCAGTTATCTTCCCACGAAAACAGCCGTGAACCCGCCAAAGGACATTCCCCCGCCCGAACGGCCTGGCGGCGGCATAACCAGGAAGCAGGCGCGTGGGCTGGTCCGTGGTGATTTGACAGGCTGGCGATTCATGCCTCTCATGGCGGGAAATACGGCGAGATCAAAAGAATAATCGCCGCAATCGGGAGTAAACGCATGTCGGGTTATTCGACGCGCGCGCGGACCTGGCTTGGTCTCGCCGCGCTCATGGGCGCCATGCTGGCGGCCGGGCACGCCCTCGCGGAGGCCAAATATGGTCCGGGCACATCCGCGACCGAGATCAAGGTCGGCCAGACCATCGCCCACAGCGGGCCAGCCTCGGCTTACGGCAGGCTCGGCCAGGCTGAAGCCGCCTACTTCAAATGGTTGAACGAAACCAAAGGCGGCGTGAACGGCCGCAAGATCACCTTCATCAGCCGCGACGACGCCTACCAGACCCCGAAAGCCGTCGAGAATGTCCGCGCCCTCGTCGAGAATGATGAGGTCGCGGTGGTCTTTGGCAATCTCGGCACGCCGATCAACATGGCGGTGCGTCCTTATCTCAACGCCAAAAAGGTGCCGCTCCTGTTTATCGCGGCCGGTTCGTCGGCGTTCAACGACCCGAAAAACTATCCCTATGTCATGGGCTGGCAGCCAAGCCTGCACGATGAGGCCGCCTTTTACGCCAAATATATTTTGAGAACAAAACCGGACGCCAGGATTGGCGTGCTGTATCAGCACGATGATTTCGGCAAGGACCTGCTCAGCGGCCTGAAAGACGGGCTTGGCGACAAGGCCGGCAAGATGATTGTCAGCGCGCAAAGCTTCCAGGCGTCGGACCCGACCATCGACAGCCAGATGGTTATTCTCAAGAACGCCAATGTCGACGTACTGTTCCTGTTCGCATATGCGAAGCAGTGCGCCCAGGCGCTGATCAAGCGCTCAGATCTGGACTGGAAGCCGATGACCTTCCTGCATCTCGGCTCCGCCTCCATCGGCTCGACCTTCAAGCCGGCGGGCCTCGACCGGTCGGCGGGCGTACTGACGGCGGGATTCCGGAAGGACCCGGATGATCCGCAGTGGAAGAACGACCCCGTTGTCCAGTGGTACTTCACCTGGATGAAGGAAAACATGCCGGGCGCAGATGCGACCGACTCCATGTATTCATCTGGCATTTCTTACGCCATGGCGCTGGAGCATGTGTTGAAAATGGCCGGCGACAACCTGACGCGCGAAAACATCATGAAACAGGCGTCAAATATCAAGGACTATCAGAACCCATTCCTGCTGCCGGAGGGGCGGATCAACACCACGCCGGACAATCATGCGGTCATCACCTACATGAAACTACAGAAGTTCAACGGCAAGGGTTGGGAGTTCGTCGACTGAACCGGTTGCTGGCGGCGGCGGGCCAGCGCGCCGCCCGGCTCTTGCCGGACGCGCCTTCCAGTTGAACGCGCGCCGCCCTCCAGCTGGACACGGCGCCCGTGCGGAATGCGTGAAGCTGCCGTGGTCTGGCGGCTGGGGCGCGCCATGGGGCCGGCATGTCCGGCGCGCCACACCGCCCATGCAGGGCCGGCTGGAGCCGTCACCGCAATTCCACCGTACAACTCCAGGAAAATCCGCCCAAAACCCATGCGGGAGCGCCGACATTGACCAACAGTCCCCGACCAGCGCCTGACGTCGCGGCGTTTCGCGCCATTGAGCTGATCTATCACGCCTATCTGACCGGCATGATCCTCCAGCTGGTGTCGCGGGCGGGGCCGCGGCTTGCGGCCGAGGTTGTTTTCAGAACGTTCCGCCGCCAGCAACGCGCGCGGTTCCTTCCCGGCCTGAAGAAGCTTGGTCTCGACCACCTTCCCCACGCCGTCGCCTGCGCCCAGTATCATTATCTGTCCAACCAGGTCGGCGGCGTGAAGGTCGAGTATGTTTACGAAAACGACCGGAAGGCGTGGGTGCGCTATCCGCCGCCACGGTGGATCTGGTCCGGCACGGCCATCTGCGGCGTCCCCTCCGAGGTGTCGCGCGCCATGTTGTGGGGCTGGCACGCCAACAATGGCGTCGTGCTCGGCAACCCGAGGATTGGCTTTGTCTGCACCGGCCAGACCGTCGACGGCCAGCCCGGCCTCGAAGGCTACTATAAGGAATGGGACCACGATCTGGCGCCGGAGGAGCGGCTGCAGTTCGCGCCGGGCGAGCGTTGTCCGGCGTTCGACCCGGCGATGGCGCCGCGGCTGCCGGAAGGTAACTGGCCGGAAGAGCGGCTTCAGAAGACCCTGCGCAACTATGCGATGGAATACATCACCTCGATCGTTCCCGAGGCCGTGGCGGCGCTTGGCCCCGAGCAGGGCGGCCATATGGCCGGCGCGGCCGCCCGGCTCATCGGCATGCACACATTCGATGACGTCGCCGCCCTGCTGGGCGGCGTCGCGCCGGGCAAGGAAGGCTTTGCAGCTGCATTTGTCCGGCTGGCCCGCGGCCAGGGCGACGACGCGCAGATCAGCCGCGAGGGCGACGCCCTGATCGTTCGCCAGACATCCTGGCGGTTGATGGCGGAGCGGAAGAACCTGTCGCCGCGCGTCTTCGACGCCTGGAACGAGCTTTGGGTCGGCGCCGGGCTGGCGCACGACCGCTTCATGCGCGTGGAGGTGATCGCGCGGCGCGACCTGGGCGACGCGCACTGGGCGTGGCGCTTTCGATAAGGCCCCCGTCGACCTGGATGCCGCGGCGCCTCTGGTGGGCGAAGCGGAGCCATTCGCCAGCTGCAGCTCTGCGTGTCCTGGACAAGCGGCAACGATTGCGACGGGAACCTGGCCGGCGGGCGTCTCAGCGGGGGCAGGTTTGTCGGAAAACAATCCGTCTCTCCCATCCGCCTGGCGCGGAACGGTTTCCTCCCCGCGCCGGCTCCCCTTTCCTCAAAAATGTTCTAGTATGAACAGCCCCGGCGTCAGGCATTCTGGAGGCGCTTCATGCAGCCGCGAGCCGCCAGCTTTCCGTCCGGCGAATTCCTGCCACCCTTTTCGTGCTTCGCGCCGCCCGTACAGCCGGCCAGCGCCCTGAGGCAGGCGATTACGGCGGCGTGCCTGACGCCTGAAAGGACGTGCCTGCCGCCACTCCTCGCCGCCGCCCGGTGTTCGGACGAGGCCGCCGTGCGCGCCCGGGCGCGCCAGCTGACCGAAGCCCTGCGCGCCGGGGGGGCCGGCGGCTTCGGCGCCATGTTGCAGGAATATTCGCTGGCCAGCGATGAGGGCCTGGCGCTGATGCGCCTTGCGGAGGCGCTGCTGCGCATTCCCGACGCCGCGACGCGGGACGCCCTGTTGCGCGACACCATTTCCGGCGGGCGCTGGCAGGAACACCTGGGGCTGGACCGGCCGCTGCTGGTCAACGCCGCCACATGGGGGCTGCTGGTCGCCGGCCGGATCACCGGCGCCGGACATGGCGGGGACGCCGCGACCATGCTGGACCAGGTCCTTGCCCGGGGCAGCGCGCCAGTCATCCGCGCCGGGATGGACCTCGCCATGCGGGCGCTGGGCGCGCAGTTTGTCTCAGGCGACGCCATCGAGGCGGCGCTGGCGCATGGCGCGGCGCGCGAACGGCGCGGCTACCGGCACTCCTACGACATGCTGGGCGAAGCGGCGGTCACGGCGGACGACGCGGAACGCTATTACCGCGATTATGAGCACGCCATTCGCGCGGTCGGTGTCGCCGCCAACGGCGCCGGCTGCAAACGGGGTCCGGGCATATCGGTCAAGCTGTCGGCGCTGCACCCCCGTTACGGCCGGGCCCAGACGGCCAGGGTCATGGCGGAGCTGGCGCCGCGACTGAAGGCGCTGGCCCTGCTTGCCTGTCGCCACGACATCAGCCTCACCATCGACGCCGAGGAAGCCGACCGGCTCGAACTGTCGCTCGACCTGTTCGAGGGCGTGCGGCTCGATCGGCAACTGGCCGGCTGGCCCGGGCTTGGCTTTGTGGTCCAGGCCTATGGCAAACGCGCGCCGCGCGTCATCGACTGGCTGGTCGATCTCGCTCGCCGTTCCGGCGAACAGATCATGGTGCGGCTGGTGAAGGGCGCCTATTGGGACACGGAGATCAAGCGGGCCCAGAGCGCCGGTCTTGCGGGTTTCCCGGTGTTCACCCGCAAGGCTTACACGGACGTGTCGTGGCTGGCTTGCGCCCGACAGCTTCTGGACGCGGGAGACGCGATCTACCCCCAATTCGCAACCCACAACGCGCGTTCGGTCGCCGCGGTGCTGGCCATGACCGCCGGACGCGACCATGACGCCTTTGAATTCCAGTGCCTGCACGGCATGGGCGAGCCGCTGCATGACCAACTGCTGGCCGTGGGCCTCGCCTCGCGGATCTACGCGCCGGTTGGCCCCCACGACGCCCTGCTCGCCTATCTGGCCCGGCGGCTGCTGGAGAACGGCGCCAACTCGTCCTTCGTGCATCTCGCCGCTGACAGGGAAACGCCGGTTGAGGCGCTGATCGCCGACCCTGTCGCCATGGTTGAAGCGATGGCGGACCCTGGCGCCCCGCACCCGGGTATTCGCGCGCCAGTCGACCTGTTCGCGCCGGCGCGGCGCAACTCCATGGGCATGGATTTTGCCAGCGAGGCTGATCTCGCGGCGTTGTGCCGGGGTCTGAACGCCTCGGCCGGGCGGCAGTGGCGCTGCGCCCCCGCCACCGTCGCCGACATGATCGCAACCCAAGCGGAGCGGACCATCGTCAACCCGGGCGACCATCGCGACCGGGTGGGCGTGACCTGTGATCTTACCCCCGAAAGCGCGGGAGCGGTGGTCGCGGCGGCCCGCGCATGGTCGGACGCGTCCGGCGCGGAGCGGGCCGCGCATCTGGCCCGCGCCTCGGACCTGCTGGAAGCCAACGGGCTGACGCTCGCCGGGCTGCTGATGCGCGAGGCCGGCAAGACCGCCGCCAATGCCTTGGGGGAGGTGCGCGAGGCTGTTGATTTTCTGCGCTATTACGGCGCGCAGGCGCGCGATCTGCCATCCGGGGCCGCACCGCTGGGCGTGGTGCTTTGCATCAGCCCATGGAATTTCTCTCTCGCCATATTCGTCGGCCAGATCGCCGCCGCCCTCGCCGCCGGCAATGGGGTGATCGCCAAGCCGGCTGAGGAAACGCCGCTGATCGCCGCCGAGGCGATCCGCATCCTGCATGAGGCTGGCGCGCCGCGCGCCGTGCTGCAACTGGCGCCGGGCGACGGCGCCGTGGGCGCGGCGCTGGCGGCGGAGCCTGGCGTCGCCGGCGTGCTGTTCACCGGCTCAACCGCCGTCGCCCGGAAGCTCAACCTCCAGTTGGCGGAGCGCGTGGGCGCCGCGGGCGAAACGCCGCTGCTGATCGCGGAAACCGGCGGCGTTAACTGCATGATCGTCGATTCCTCCGCCCTTGCCGAGCAGGTGGTGACGGACGTGCTGACGTCGGCGTTCGACAGCGCCGGACAGCGCTGCTCGGCCTTGCGGGTGTTGTGCCTGCAGGAGGAGATCGCCGATCACACCCTGACCATGCTGCGCGGGGCGATGGCGGAGTTGTGCGTCGGCCGCAGCGACCGGCTCGCCATCGATGTCGGTCCGGTGATCAGCGCCGAAGCCCGGGACACCCTGGAGGCGCACGTGGCCCACCTCGCCGCCGCCGGCAAACGCGTCCATCGCCTGCCCCTGCCGGATGAGGCGTCGCACGGGACCTTCGTCGCGCCAGCCATCATTGAAATCGACAGTCTCGACGACGCCCCCCGCGAGGCCTTTGGCCCGGTTCTGCACATCCTGCGCTGGCGTCGTCCCGGGCTGGACGCCCTGATTGACGCCATCAACGACAGGGGCTTCGGCCTGACTTTCGGATTGCACACGCGCCTTGACGCGACCGTCGCCCGGGTCGCCGCGCGGATACGGGCCGGCAATATCTATGTGAACCGCAATATGATCGGCGCCGTGGTTGGCTCCCAACCTTTCGGCGGCCGCGGCCTTTCCGGCACGGGCCCCAAGGCTGGCGGGCCGCTGATCGTCGGCGCCCTGCTCGCCGCGCCGGCTTCGCCTGGACGCGGCGGCTGTACGGGCGCCGCGGCGGCATTCGCCGCATGGCTTGATCGCCAGGGCGACGCATCGGCTGGCGCGGCGGCCCGCCGCATGGCGCAAGGCGCCCGGCCGCAGGGGCGTGAGGCCCTGCCCGGCCCGGCCGGCGAGGACAACAGCCTGCGCATCGGACCTGTCGGAACTGTTCTGCTGGCGCCCATCACGACAGCCGGTCTGTACAGCATGATCGCCGCGACGCTCGCCACGGGCAACCGCGCCGTAATCATCATCGACGATTTCCCGAAGCCGGTCCTGCCGCCCGAAGTGGCCGCCTGTCTGACATGGCGCCCGGACATCGACGGCCTCACCGCCGTGGGCGCGGCGCTGATCGAGGGGGCGCCCGATCGGCTGAGGACCCTGCGCCGGCGCCTCGCCATGCGCGCGGGTCCGGTCGTCCCGGCGCTGTCCGCGACCCCGGAAGCGATCGCGGCGCGGCCAGACCTGTGGGCGCTGGACCGGCTGCTGCACGAAACCGCCCTGTCGATCAATCGCGCGGCGGCCGGCGGCAATCCGGGCCTGCTGACGCTGGACGCGGGCGCCGGGCCCGCCTGAGCAGCGTAAAGCCCGTTCAGAAACAGGACTCAGGCTTGGCTTATCTTTTGCCATGGCGGGTTATTCTGGCAGGTCGCGCCGCCCCCGTTGAAAGACGCTGCGGCCAGTCCTGCTGGCCCGCCCAGTCATGGCCGCCCCCTGGGCCTTTTTCTGGAGACGGTCCATTGATCCAGATCATGCTATATTTTCAGGGCATATGCATGAATTCCATGACGGTTGCCCTGGCATGAACGGTTGTACAAACGTTGTCTGCAACATTATTGGCGCCCCGGTAGAAGACGGGGCTGGCAGGCCCGGCTGCATCATGGGGCCAGCGGCCTACCGCACCGCTGGTCTGATCGATGTCATCGCGGAGTTGGGCCATACGGTGGTGGACCACGGCGATATCCGGCCTGCCTCCCTCCTTCCGTTGCCCATGGCGCATCCCAATCCCGCCCTCAGGAACCTGCCCGAAATCGCCGCCTGGACGAGGGCCATCGCTGACGCCGTCTGGCGCGCGGGCGATGCGGGCCTGACCATTTGCCTTGGCGGCGACCACAGCCTGTCGGCTGGAACCCTGGCCGGCCGGGCGCGCCTGTGCGCGGATAGCGGGCGCGAGCTGTTCGTGCTGTGGCTCGACGCCCATACGGATTTTCATACGCTCGATAGCTCGGTTTCCGGCAATCTGCATGGGGTTCCGCTCGCCTACGCCTGCGGCTTGCCTGGATTTGCCGGATACTTCCCGGATCTTCGGGCGCGCGTCGATCCGGCCAACGTTTGCCTGATGGGGCTGCGCAGCGTCGACGCCAGTGAACGGCGCGCCATCGCCCGGAGCAGCGCCATCACCCACGACATGCGGGCGATCGATGAACATGGCCTGGCGCCGTTGTTGCGGGCATTTCTTGAGCGGGTCGCGGACGCCGGCGGCGTGTTGCACGTCAGCCTCGACGTGGACTTCCTCGACCCGGCCATCGCCCCGGCGGTGGGCACGACCGTGCCTGGCGGCGCGACGGTGCGGGAGGCGCACCTGATCATGGAGATGTTATGCGACAGCAACCTGGTCGGAAGCCTCGATCTGGCCGAACTCAATCCATTTCTCGATGAGCGGGGCCGCACGGCGACGCTGATGGTCGATCTCGTCGCCAGTCTGCTCGGCCGGCGCGTGCTGGACCGACCCACCAGGGAATTCACATGAGCGCTCCTGCCCGCAATGTGGTGCCGTTTGTCAGCGTCGACAACATGATGCGCCTGATTCACGCCATCGGCGTCGACGCCTTTCTGGCCGGCCTTGGCGCCTATCTGGAGGAGGATTTCCGGCGTTGGGAGGTTTTCGACAAAACGCCACGCCTGGCGTCGCACAGCCGCAACGGCGTGATCGAGTTGATGCCAACCAGCGACGGAACGTTGTATGGCTTCAAATACGTCAACGGCCACCCCCGCAACGCCGCCCAGGGACTGCAAACCGTGGCGGCGTTTGGCCTGCTGGCCGATGTCGGCAGCGGCTACCCCATGCTGTTGACCGAAATGACCATGCTGACCGCCCTGCGCACCGCCGCGACCTCGGCGATGGCCGCCCGCTATCTGGCGCGGCCGGACGCGCGCGTCATGGCCATCATCGGCAACGGCGCCCAGGCGGAGTTCCAGGCCATTGCCTTCCAGGCCCTGCTCGGCGTCGACCGGTTGCGGCTCTATGACATCGACAGGACGGCGAGCATCAAGTGCGCCCGCAACCTGGACGAGCGCGGGCTCGACATCATGATCTGCGACAGCACCCAGCAATGCGTGACCGGCGCCGATATCATCACCACGGTCACCGCCAGCAAACAGCGCGCGGTCATTTTGAGCGACAACATGGTGGGCGCTGGCGCGCATATAAACGGCGTCGGCGGCGACTGTCCCGGCAAGACCGAGCTGCAACGCGAACTGCTGCTGCGCGCCGACATTTTCGTCGAGCACCTGCCGCAAACCCGCATCGAAGGCGAGATCCAGCAGCTGCCGGCAGATTACCCCGCCACCGAACTGTGGCGCGTGCTGGCCGGCGCCGCGCCCGGTCGCACATCAGCCGGGCAGATTACGCTGTTCGATTCCGTTGGGTTCGCCATCGAGGATTTCTCGGCCCTGCGCTATGTTCGCGACCAGCTGACGCCGGCATTCTATGAGGAGCTGGACCTGCTGGCCGACCCGGACGACCCGCGCGACCTGTTTGGCATGCTGATGCGCGCCGCGCCCACCGCCGCCGGCGCCTGAGCGGCGGTGGGGTTCAGCCGGAACCAGACCCACCTTCCTGACATTTTAACGGACAAAACCCACGCCGGCGGCTCCAGCGCGCCGTCATGCGCCTGCCGTTCGCCAGGATGGCGCGTCGGCGCGGATGACCAGCGCCCGGCGATCCGCCGTCGCGGCGTCGGCAAGATCGTTTCCGCTGGCGGGCGCGACGCCACAACTCATGGGAATGCCCGGGAAAGTCGGGCGCGCCGCGACTGACGCCAATGCCCCGGCCAGGCGGCGCAACTGTTCCGCCTCGCCGCCAGTTCCGTCCCGTGTCCACCAGACAAACCTGTCGGCGCCAACCCGCCGGAGCGCCACAATCCCGGGACAGCAGGCGCCGATCGCCCGCGCCATGTCCTGGACATCCGCGTCACAAAATTCCCCCGTCGAGGCGCTTTCGAACAGCAGACGATCGATGCGGAGCGACCAGACGAAGGCGCGTTGATGCGGCGTCGGGCCTCCCTCCGCCAGAACCGACACATCGCGCGCCAGCGCCCGCGTGAAGGCGCCGAGCCTTCCCAGGCTTTCGGACAGCGCCAGGTTGACGTAGCCAATGGAAACGATGGACGCGGCCGACATGCTCAGGAAAATCACGTGCCAGGTCGTCGCCGCGTACCGGTCCCGGAGGCCGGGAACCATGTCGTCGGCATGGACGATGCGGATGAGCATGGCGGCGGCCACAAAGCACCAGAGCCCGAGCCGGATGCGCCGCCCCCAGAGCGCCAGCCCGCCGCATATGAGTTGCGCCCCCGCGACCCCGGCGAGGGTCGCCGACAGCAGGGAGTACAGGCGCACCGCCATGTGGGTGTCCGCCCGAAAACTCTCCGACATGCTGGCGATGGCCCAGATGGCGCCGGGCGCCACGAGCAACAGGGGAACCGGCTTCAGGCCATCGACCGCCCGGGTCCCCTGGATAAACAGGGACGTGCCTGTCAGCAGCAGGATATTCGCGGCCGTGTTCGTCAATACATATGGAAAGCCGAAATATCGCGCGCCCAGAAGGCCGGCCCCGACCCCAACGCTGATGAAGCCGGCGCCGAACCAGAAGAGCTCCCGACCATCGGGCAATCTGTTCCACCGGACAAGGAAAATGCCACCCTGCACAAGTGACCACAGGGCGATGGCGGCGACGAGCGTAGCAAGGTCCACGGTCATCTCCCGGGCAACCGGCTGGAAACCGCACACCTATAGATCACCGGCCCGGCTGACAGAACCAGCCACACGCGATTGTGGGGCCCCGCCCCCCTGGCTGGCCCAATGGCAGGCCGACGGGCCTGGCGTCAGGCCGCGACGGCCGCCGGCTGCGCTTGCGGAAATGGCCGGAACGTCATGAGGATCATCATGGCCGCGAGGCCCATGGCCCATGAACCGGCATACATGGGCGCATAGCTGCCGAAATGGTCGTAAATCAACCCACCCAGCAAGGGCCCTGTGGACATGCCGAGGCTGCCCGCCATGGCCGTGCCGCCAATGATCGCGCCCATCATCCGCAGCGGGAAGTTCTCGCGGATGATCACCGCATAAAGCGGCATTGTGCCAGCGTAGATGAAGCCCACCATCACCGCGACGGCGTAAAAAGCGCCCAGATGACTCACGAAGGCGTAAGCGAGGACGGCGAAGGCCTGGGCCAGCAGACCGAGAACGAGAATGCGCTGGGCGCCGAACCGGTCCCCGGCCAGACCAAAACCGATACGCCCGAACATGCCGGCCACGCCTTCAACGCTGTAGATCGACACCGCCGCGAGCATCGGCACGCCACAGGTCACCGCATAGCTGACCGTATGAAAAATCGGCCCCGAGTGGGTCGCGCAGCAAAAGAAATTCGCCAGCATCAATGTGATGAACTGCGGCGAGGCCATGGCCTGTCGCACCGTCATGCCGGATTGCGCGGCGTCGGCGCCTGCCCCGGTCTGGGTGCCTTCCAGCGCCGGCGGACGGCGAACCAGCAGCGCCGCCGGGATCATCAGGACTGCGGCGATGCCGGCGATGATCTGCATGGCGACACGCCAGTCGTAGGCGGTGACCAGCCACGCCGCCAGCGGCGACATGGTCATGGGCGCCATGCCCATGCCAGCGGAAACCAGCGACACGGCAAGCCCGCGCTGGGTGTCGAACCAGCCGGTGACGCAGGCCATCATCGGCGCGAACACCGCCGCGGTCGCGGCGCCCACCAGGACGCCGAACAGCAGCTGGAACGCGAAAAGCGACCCGGCCCGGCTGGCGAGAGCAAGACTGGCGGCAAGAACAATGGAGCCGGCAAGCACAACCGGGCGGGGCCCGAAGCGGTCCGACAGGCCGCCCCAGACCAGACTCGCCGCCGCCATGGCGAGGAAGCCGATGGTCATCGCCGTGGAAATGCCGGTGATCGACCATCCAGTGTCCTGCGCCATCGGTCGCAGGAAAACCGGCAACGAGAACATCGCGCCCACCGCGACGCAGCCCAACAGGCCGCCGGCCGCGACAATCACCCAGCGATAGGAATGCGTCATGGCGTCCTCCAGGCTCCCCGCGTCCCGCGCGACGTCTTCTGCGGGCCAACGTCGTCCTGCACCACGGGCAGGAGGCGCAGACCCGCGCCGTCGCTTCAGCCTTGCTGCGTTGGCGTCCAGCCAGCCGGCGGGATGGTGTTGATCATCCACGGAATGCCGAAACGGTCGACCAGCGAGCCAAAGCCTGGCGACCAGAAGGTTTCGCCGAACGGCATCATTTGCGCGCCGCCAGCGGACAGTTCATCGAACCAGCGCTTCCCTTCGGCCTTGTCCTGCGTATGCAGGGTGACGTCGAAGCCATTCTTGGGTTTGTCGATGTTTGACGCCCAGGCAACGTCCATGTCCGCGCCCATCAGCGCCTGATCGCCCACCTCCAGCCAGCAATGCATCAGCCATGATTTGTATTTGTCGTCGGTGATTGGCATGCCGGGCGGCCCGTCGCCGTAGGGGAAGGCGGCGGTGATCTTGCCGCCGAGCACTTTTGCGTAGAATTCAAACGCCTCGCGGCACTGGCCCTGGAAACTGAGGCTGGTGACAATCTTCATGGTTTCCTCCCGGTAGGGTCTTTCGCGATATATGTTGATATCAACCTGCTTGACCGGGCATGTCAACCGACGCCGCCACCAGGCCGGATGCAGCCCCAGACGAGGCAACGACACGCGAGCGCAAGCCATCGGCCGAACCGGTCCGAAATCAGCTGGAGCGCGAAAATGTCTCCACATGATTGTGATCAGCAATCCTCGCCAGGAAGCTCCCCCCGGAGCCGCCGCAACGGTTCATCTGGCGGGATGGCGTCAGTGGATCGCGGCGTACATGATTTTCTGCTCGTCAGCCTCCGCCGCGTCGATCTCGGCGGCGATGCGGCCCATGCGGGTCACCAGGATACGGTCCGACACAGAGAGGATTTCCGGCAGATAGGACGAGATCACCAGCACGGCCTTGCCCTCCTCCGCCTGTTTGCGAATGGCGGCGTGGATTTCAGGAATGGCGCCCACATCGACGCCGCGCGTCGGCTCGTCGAAAATCACCACCTGCGGCTCCTGGGCAAGCGCCTTGGCGACGACGACCTTCTGCTGGTTGCCGCCGGACAGTTCGATGATTTTGGCCCGGCTGTCGAGCGCCGCGATGCGAAGGCGCCGGATCAGTTCCGACGCGATGCGGTTGCGATCGCCGGCGTTGAGCGCGAAGGTCCAGCCCTGTTTCGTCGCCAGGCGGCCGATGTAGATGTTGTCGTCGATCGCCATGGTTTCGAAGAAGCCGTCAACCTTGCGGTCCTCGGTGATGTAGACAATCCCGTCGTTGATGGCCTGGCGGGGCGTGCGATAGCGGATCGGCTTGCCGCGCAGGTAAATCTTGCCGCCATTGATCAGGTTGCGCTTGAGCGCGCCGGCGACCACGCGGGCGATCTCGGTGCGGCCGGAGCCGATCAGCCCGGCCATGCCGACCACCTCGCCGGCATACAGCGTGAAGGACATGTTCTTCACCGCCGTGCCCATGGTGACATTCTCGACGGTCAACACTTTTTCACGCAACGCGCTGGCGGCGGGCAGGCGCTGCGGCCGCTCCTGGATGACTTCGCGGCCCACCATATGGCGCACGATGTCGGCCCGGGTCAGCTCCCGCGTCGGCGCGGTGATGACGTGGCGGCCATCACGCAGCACGGTGATGCGATCAGAGATCTTCAACGCCTCTTCCAGGGCGTGCGAAATGTAGATGATGGCCACGCCGCGGGCGCGCAGATCCTCCACCAGATGGAAGAAGTGCATGATCTCTTCCGGCGTCAGCGTCGCCGTCGGCTCGTCGAAGATGATGACCCGCGCCTGGTGCTTCACGGCGCGGGCGATTTCCACCATCTGCCGGCGGGCGGCGCCCAGGCTCGCCACATAGGCCGTGGGTTCGACATGGAAATTCAGCGATTGCAACAGCTGCTGCGCCTGGATGTTGAGCGAGCGGAAACGCGTCAGCAGCGGCTCGTTGCCCAGCTCCAGGTTCTGCGCCACCGTCATCGTCGGCACCAGTGAGGTTTCCTGGTAGACCATGGAGACGCCGGCGGCCAGGGCGTCGCCTGGCCGGGAAAACTTCACCGGCTTGCCGTCGATCAGGATGTCCCCGGCCGACAGCTGGATGGCGCCGGCGATGGCTTTGCACAGGGTGGATTTGCCGGCGCCGTTCTCCCCAACCAGCGCATGCACCTCGCCAGGATACAGGTCGAAACTCACGTTCTCGATGGCGTGCACGCCGCCATAGATCTTGGAGCCGTTGCGCACCTCAAGCACCGGCGTGTTCCCGCGCGGTTCCGTTGCGGTTTTCTGGTGATCGACGGGGCTGTTCATTGCCGGCTCTCCCCACCCTGACGTTGCCCGCCCAGAACCTGGCCGCGCGCCTTCGGGACAATCAGCAGGTCGCCATCGCTCTCCACCACGCTGACGACCCCATGGTTCTGACCGCCGACGCGGCTTTGCAGGCTTCGGTCAAACTCACCATGGCCGTCGATATGGCCGATGAAGCCGTAGGAACGCGGCGGCGCCCATGGCTTGAGAATGCCGAGCTTGCGCATGCCGCCGCCCTGCAGCGGCTCCAGATAACTGCGGCCGGACGCGTATTGCGGCGCGATCCATAGCTCCGGCGCGATCGTCGCCATCATCTCCTTGCGGAAGCCGTCCTCGGTGAGCACCAGTTCCACCAGATGGGTCCGCAGGGCGAACAGGGCGAGCCAGAAGCCGCCCTCCGCCGTCGCGGACAGCCGCGCCGGATAACCTGGAAGATTGCCAATGACGATCTCGCGCGCGCCAGGGCCGTCCGGCGACCAGGGGGCGCGGCTCACGCGATGGGCCCAGCTCTCGGTAAACCACAGACTGGCGCCGTCATGGGAGAATGCGACGCCATGCGGCCAGGCCAGCCGGTCAAAGACGATGCGGGCGTCACCGAGTCCGGGGTTACAGACAACGATCTGGCCGCTGGCGTTCTTCTCCATCAGATCCCACAGCCAGTCGGCGGCGGGATGACGGATGCTGCCATTGGCGACGACGATCGCGCCATCCGGGGCCACCGCGACCGCTGTCAGACAGGTCAGCGCCACGCCGCCCGCCCCGGTGAGCCAGATCACCTCACCGTCGGCGCGCACGGCGGCGAGCCCCCGGCCGGCGACGCAGGCGAGCACGCGATAGTCCGGATGCAGCGCCAGGGCGCCGCACGGCGCCTCGAAGCGGGCGATGGTCGCGCGCGATCCGTCCTTCCCCACCAGCACGACGTCATGACCACTGGCGACGTAGAGGCCGTCAGGGCCGGCGACGACATCGTCCACATCCGTCAGATCATCGAACACCGGCGTGAAGGCGTCGAGGTAATTGTTCGGGCTCAGCGGGCCGTCCATGGAGGGAATGGCGTGCTGGTCCTCGTCGCGGAACAGGATCTGGCGCATGTTGCGCAGCATGTGACTGTAGAAGGCCATGCTCAGTTCTCCCCCCGTCCGTTCTGGTCAGAGGGCTTGCCCCAGTAGGAATCCTGGCCGGTCCAGTCCGGGTCCGCGCCCTCGAGCCGCACGCGGCCAATGCGGTTGTTTTCGAGGCCGCCGATGTACAGCCAGCCGCGATGTTCGCGCATGGAGGTGACGGCGGGATGCAGGGCGCCGCTGGGGTCCCACAGGCTTTCAACCGGCTTGCCGTGGGCGTCGAGCTTGACGATGCAACCGTTGTTGAGCCCAGGGTACAGCCACTCGTCGCGTGGAATTTCCTTCACCATGCGCAGACGGAAGTCCGGGTTGCGCATGGCGAGGTCGTAGGCGGGGGAGCGGATGCCGGCCAGCGCCAGCCAGTAGCCGCCGTCCGAGGCGCGATTGATATTGTCGGCGTAGCCCGGAAGATTGTCGGTGAAAGTCTCGACCTGGCCCTTTCTGGGCCCGGCGATCCAGTAGCGGAACACCTTGCACAGCCAGGTGGAGCAATACAGCACCGACTGGCCGTCGTGGGTGACGCAAACGCCGTTGGGGAAGCGCTGGTTCTTGATGATGGTGCGGGTCTGGCCGGTGGCGGGGTCGAAGCAGATCATGCGGCCGTTGCCGCGCCCTTCGATGCCGTCCATGTCCCAGGAGTGCATCTCGTAGCGGATGGTGGCTTCGGAAAAGTAGATCTTGCCGTCCGGGGCGATGTCCAGATCATCGGCGAGACGCAGGCGCGAGTCGTCGTTGAGCTTCCCCCAGGTGCGGTTGGTCTCGTCGGTGACCTTGAAGACCTCGCCGTCCGGCCTGACGCCGTAAACGCCCATGCCGCCGGAGCAGACGATCAGGTTTTCCTCCCTGTCGAAGGCCATGCCCAGCGGTCGCCCGCCGATGCGCGCGAAGATTTCGCGATGCTCGAACTTCGGCCCGGAGAAACGCAGGATCCAGCCTTCTCGGGTGCCGGTGTAGAGCCGATCCTGCCGGTCGAGGATGACGTCTTCCGGCCCCTCCACCTGGCCAAGGCCAATCGGCTCGGCGTGGGACAGGCGATCATTTTCGGCGAAGGGCGAATCCGAGCCGCGTGCGATCGACGGCGTCGGCGGCAGTTTCAGCCAGGTGGGGTTGACGTAGATCTTCTGGATCGCCTTGCCGCGGTTCTTGGCCCATTTGACGTCGACGCCGACGGCGACCAGCAGCACCAGCCCCAGCGCCGACAGGGTCAGATAGCCCTCAAGGCCAAGGCGCACAAAGCCGTTGATCAGCAGAAAGACAATGATGGCGCCGAGGCAGGCGCGGAACACGGTGCCGCGCCCACCGGCGAGCGAGATGCCGCCGAGCACCACCGCCGTCAGCGCCTGCATTTCCCAGCCCTGGCCGGTGTCGGAGCCAGCGCTGTTCTGGCGCGCGGCGTAGAACAGGCCGGCCAGCGCGCACAGCACGCCGGAGAGCACATAGGCGCCGAACAGCACCCGCTCGACCCGGATGCCGGCGTGGCGCGCCGCCTTGCGGCTGGAGCCGACGGCGGTGATGTGCCAGCCCCAGCGCGAGCGGCTGAGATAGATGTGGCCGATGACGATAACCAGCAACAGCGCGACAGCGTTGGTGGGCACGCCCAGGATCCGGCCGGCGCCAAGGAAATCCCACACCGGGCTTTCCACGTCGGAGGTGGCGAAATCGGTGGCGTAGCGGCCGCTGACCATATCGAAGACAGCGCGCAGGATGATCAGGGTGACCAGGGTGGTCAGGAACGGCCGCGCCTTCAGATAGCCGACCAGCCAGCCGTTGACGGCGCCCAGCCCGGCGCCGAGCAGCAGCGTGCAGACGGCGGCGACGGGAACCGGCCAGCCGAAGATCTTGAACATGATCAGGGCGGCGAGATTGGTTACGGCGAAGATGGCGCCGACGCTGAGGTCGATGCCCCCCGAAATCATCACGAAACCCATGGCGATCGACACCAGGCCGATCTCCGCGAACAGGTTCAGCATCTGCTGGAGATTGTCGACGGAGAGGTATCCCGGCACCGTAGCGGCGAAATAGCCCAGCAGCGCCAGCATCAGCGTGAACGGGACAATCGGCTCCATCCAGTTCTTCGCCAGCAGCTCCGACAGGAACAGCTTGGCGGAGAACCGGTAGCGCAGCGCCTTCAGCGTATCGCTGGATGATGAACGGGGCGGAGTTGGCGACGTCACGACCGACATGAAGATTTTCCTGCGGAGGCCGGATCAGGTTCCGTCAGCGGAACCGGATCGCGCGGCTTCTTTCTGCTTCGGCGCATGGCTGCGCGGCGGCGGCTTCGCGGCAAGACGCGGATCAGCGGGACACGGCGCCGCCGGCCTGAATGGCCGATGCAAACGCCCGGAACGACCGCGCCGGCGTCACGCGCCGGCCCGGAAAACGGGACGCGCCTATTTGCGCGCGCTGTAGCAGGCGTCGCCCTTGCCGGTCTCCTTGTCGAGCATCACCAGCTGGCTGAAATTGGCGATGTGCTTCGTCCCCGGCTTGTCGCCATTCTGCAGCAGGAAACTGATGGTCTGGATGATGTCGTGCCCCTGCAGGCGGGCGTTGTAGTTCAGATATTTGTACAGCAGACCCTGCTGGAGCATGTCGCAATCCGCCGGTCCGCCCTCGCCGGAGGCGTAGCTCTTGACCTGATCGAGCTTGCCGGCGGTCTTCAGCGCCTGAGAAGCGCCGCGCTGCATGACGCCCCAGAAGCCGACGCTCGCGCACAGGTCCGGGTGCTGCTGGATGACTGATGACGTGATGTCGAGCGCCTTGGTGGCGTCCCAGTTGGCGGCCTGGTTGGAAACGACCTTGATCGTGTCGTCCTTGTTCAGCGCCTCCATCAGGCCGGCGAGCTGGTCGAGGCTGGCGGTGGCGGTGAGTTCGCCCTGGATGATCTGCACCTTGCCTGATGTGCCTGAGCCCTTGCCGCAGGCCTTCACCACGTCCTCGCCCAGCAACTGGCCGATGCGGATGAAGTCGCCGCCCACATAGGCGTCGCCGTCATAGTTGGAGGCCATGTTGACCTGCACCACGTAGATGCCGGCCTCATTGGCGCGTTTCAGTTCACGGGCAAGCAGCTGGACATTGGGGTTCTGCACCACCAGCACGTCGACTTTCTCGCCGATCAGGGCGGAAACCGCCTGCAACTGGGCGGTGGCGTTCCAGCCGGGATCGCGCACCACCAGTTTCATGCCAAGCTTCTCCGCCTCCTGCTTCATGGTGGCGGTCCACTCGTCCGAAAGCGGAATGCCGAGGGTCACCGGCACCCAGCCGATGGTTTTTCCCTTGAGGGCCTTTTCGGCCCGGGCTTGCAATTCCAGCGCGTTCTTCGACGGTTTCGGCGCATCGGCGGCCGTCGCCGGGTCTGACAACGCCGCGAGGGCGAAACAACCGCCCAGGACAGAGCCGGCGACAGCGCGCCGGAAGGCGCCGGACGCATGGGCGACGCCGCTGGAAAATGCTCTGGATACGCGCATGGAAGTCTCCCCCGATTTTGTTGTTTCTGACGGTTTCAGTCGCCCTGACGGGCCGTTTCCTCGTCGCGCGGGTGCAGGCGGTTATCGAGAATGATGGCGCCCAGCAGCACCAGGCCGCGCACGATGTCCTGCATCTGGTTGTTGACGTTCATGATGGTGAGGCCGTTGAGCAGCACGCCGATCAGCAACGCCCCGGCCAGGACGCTAAGCACGCTGCCGCGCCCGCCCACAAGGCTGACGCCGCCCAGCACCACCACCAGCACCACGTCGAAGATCATGGTGCCGGTGATGATCTGCAGGTTCATGCTGGCGGTGGCTGAAGCCGAAACCAGGCCGGCCAGCAGGCTCAGGCCGGCGGCGAGCATGTAGGAGATGATGATGTCGCGACGCACGTCCACGCCAGTCAGCCGGGCGGCCTCGGGATTGTCGCCGCGCGCATAGGTGAAACGACCAGGCGTGGTGCGGGACAGGAACAGGTGCATCGCCACCGCCAGCACCGCGAAAACGATGATCGGCATGGGCACGCCGAACAGCTTGCCCTGACCCAGGAACAGGAAAGCGTGCGCGTCGGCCGGCGGATACACCAGCACGCTTTTGAAAGCGAAGCGGGCGACGCCAAACACCAGCAGCGACATGGCCAGCGTGGTGAACAGGGCCGGCACCTCAATGAAGGCGATAATCCAGCCATTGACGAGGCCGATCGCCATCGCCACCGCCAACCCGGCCAGGATGGCCAGCGGGAAGGCGTAGCCAGCGCCCTGCAAGGCCATTACCGTCGCCGCGCCGGCCGCCATGCTGGCGATCAGCGACAGGTCGAGCCCCCGGCCAATCACCACAAGGGCCATGGCGAGACTTAGAACGCCAAGCACGGAGACGCTGCGCGCCAGGGTGAGCATGTTGTTGATGGTGGCGAAGCCTGGCAGCATGAACGCGAACAGCACCGCCAGCGCCGCGGCGATGGCGAAAATCGCCATCTCCTGAGACTGAAACTTCCTGCGGCCCGCCGCCGCCGACTGGCGACGGCCGACGGTGATGTCTGCCTGGGTCATGCCCGCCCCGTTGTCTGTTTCCACCCGCGCCGGGCTGTTTGACCGCCCTGGCGAACCAGCGATGTGAACCCATCGCCAGGACGGGCCGACCCTTTGGGCCGCCTTGACGCCGCCCTTGACGCCGCCCTTGACGCCGCCCCTGGCCGGCCGGATCACCGAAGCATCCAGCCGTCACCCAACCTCCATCAGATTACGTCATGAGGTCGCCGTAAAGAAAAATCACAAATCTCGTATACGTTCACGCCGGTTTTTTTTGAACGATAACGGGACGCGCCATCAATTCCGTCCTGAACTCAAATGGTTGGCAAGCGCCTGCATCAGAGCCCGTTGCTCCATGGCGCGCCGTGTCCGCGAGCTCACCGACGCATCCCGCCAGAGATCCGGGCCAGATCGCCAGGAGGCGTCGATGCGCACCCATGCAGCACCGACATGCCAGCGCGCGCATTGATCTGCGCATCCACTGCTTCTAGCCTGCGGAAAACACGTTGGCCTGTTGTTCAAACGCAGACGTCGCCGACAAGATTACGGGAGGAAGAGATGCGCGCACTTGTTACCGGCCTGATCGCCGCCGTCATGACCCTGTCGGCGCCTGCCTGGGCCCAAAGCAAGTCGCCAGGCAAGGCGTATGACGTCGGCGCCAGCGATACTGAAATCAGGATTGGCCAAACCATCCCCCACAGCGGTCCCGGCGCGCCCTATGGCGTCATCGGCCGGTCGATGAAGGCCTATTTCGACATGCTCAATGAAACGAAGGGCGGGATCAACGGCCGCAAGGTCGTGTTCCTGAGCATGGACGACGCCTACAGCACGCCCAAAACCGTGGAGCAGACCCGCAAGCTGGTGGAGCAGGACGGCGTGCTGGCGCTGTTCGGCAGCACCAGCTCCGCCGGGCAGCTGGCGGTGCAAAAATATCTGAACAGCAAGGGCGTGCCGCAGCTGTACCTGTTCACCGGCGCCTCGCGCTGGAATAATCCGAAGGAATTCCCGTGGACCGTGCCAGGTCAGGCGCTCTACCCGACCGAAGGCCACATCCTGGCGAAGTACGCCCTGAAGAAAGTCCCTGAACCCAGGGTGGCGCTGCTTTACCAGAACGACGAATTCGGCCGCGATTACGTCAAGGGGTTTCGCGAGGCGCTGGGGGACCGGGCTGACAGCCTGATCATTTCCGAAGCCTCCTACGACCTGACCGACCCCACGATCGACAGCCAGGTGCTGAAACTCTACCAGTCGGGCGCCAACGTCGTTCTCGACGCCTCGACCGGCAAGGCGTCCTCCCAGGCCATCCGCAAGATGGCGGAGCTGGGCTGGAAGCCGCTCCACCTCATTTCGTCCACCGCCGTGGGCGCGCCGATGATCAACGCCGCCGGCAAGGAGAACGCCGCCGGCCTGACGACCGCCCGCACCTTCCGCAGTCTCGGCAGCCCGGAATGGGCCAATGATCCCGAGATTTTGCAGTTCCACGCCTTCCGCAAGAAGTATCTGCCCAACGTCGACCCTGACAACGACCTCGCCTTCATCGCCTATTCCGCCGCCACGGTGCTGGCGCTCGGGCTGGAGCGGTGTGGCGACGAACTGACCCGCAAGAACCTGCTGAAGCAGATGACCAGCATGAACGGCGTCAAGGCCCCGGCCCTGTTGCCCGGCGTGGCCTACGCCATCACGCCGAACGATTACACGCCGTTCAGGAAACTCTACATTTCAGTGTTCGACGGCCAGAAATGGAACCAGGAAGACATCGATTGATCTTGCGTGTCCCCGGCGAAATGCTCCCAGGCGCTCCATGACTTCGGAAACTGATGCAACCGACATGGACGCGGCGCGCGCGCGGCTCACGGGCCTCACCTGTCTCGGCATTACCGCGGTTGGTTGGGGGCTGAACTGGCCGCTGATGAAAATTCTGCTGCGCGACTGGCCGCCCCTGTTCTCCCGGGGCCTGGCCGGCGTGGCGGCCGCGTGCATTCTCGCCGCCATCGCCGCGAGCCGGGGGCAGTCGCTCGCCGCGCCGCGCGCCATCATCCCGCAACTGCTGTTCGCCTCCTTCACCAACGTGTTCGCCTGGATGGGGCTGACCACGGTGGCGATGAAATTCATCCCGGTGAGCGAAGGGGCGCTCATTGTCTACACCATGCCCATCTGGACGTTGCTGCTGGCCTGGCCGCTGCGCAACATGCGCCCGGCGCTGCGCGACGTCGCCGCGGTTGTCCTTGGACTGGCCGGGGTCGCCCTGCTGCTGGGCGGCGGCGGCGGCGCGCCGTTCAGCGGCGACCGGCTTCTGGGGATCGGGCTGTCACTGGCCGCCGCCATTCTGTTCGCGCTGGGCAATATCCTGAACAGAAAACCGCTGCCGCTGCCGCCGCTCGCGGCGGTCGCCTGGCAGGTTGGCCTCGGTTGCCTCGTCATGCTGGTTCTTGGCATGGTGTTCGAGGGGCCGCGTTATCTGGAGCTTTCGGCGGCGGGGCTCGCCTGCCTCGTCTACATGATGCTGATCCCCATGGCGGTCTGTTACCTGAGCTGGTTCGAGACCCTGCGCCGCCTGCCGCCGGCCGGCGCCTCGGCCGGCATGTTGCTTGTGCCGGTCATCGCCACTGTCGCCGCCGCCGTTGCCCTGGGCGAGCCGCTTGGCGTGCGCGAGATGGCGGCCATCGGCCTGACGCTCGGCGGCGTCGCCCTGGCCCTCGGGCGGGTTTGAGGCATGGTCCGGCGGCGGCTGTCCGGCGGGACATTGCGGAGCCTTTGATCACGCAATTCCCAGCTGGAGACAGCGCGCCCAGGGGCGATGTGATCTGATCCCCGTCCAGCGGCTGGAGGGCAGGTCGGCAGATCAATTCGCACGTCTGGCCTGCGTCCACGCACGCCCTGCGCGAAGCGCCGCCGATAACAGAACGTGGACAGGGGAGAGACATGACAGCGGATATCGTGGAAACCGACATTCCCGCCCGGCTCGACCGTTTGCCATGGGGGCGGTTCCACACGCTGGCGGTGGCGGCCCTCGGCGTCACCTGGATCCTGGATGGCCTCGAAGTCACCCTGGCCGGGTCGGTGGCGGGGGCGCTGCGCCAGAGCGCCATCATGCAGTTCTCTGGCCTGGACGTCGCCATGGCCGGCAGCGTCTACATCACTGGCGCCGTGCTCGGCGCGCTGTTTTTCGGCTGGCTGACCGACCGGCTCGGCCGCTAGAAGCTGTTTTTCATCACCCTCGCCGTCTACCTGTTCGCCACCGCCGCGACCGCGTTCTCCTGGAACCTGTGGAGCTTTTGCCTGTTCCGCTTCCTCACCGGCGCTGGCATCGGCGGCGAATACACCGCCATCAACTCCACCATCCAGGAGCTGACGCCGGCGCGCGTGCGCGGCTGGACCGATCTGGTCATCAATGGCTCGTTCTGGATCGGCGCGGCGCTGGGGGCGGTGGGCTCGGTGGTGCTGCTGAGCCCGCATATCCTCGGCGTCGAACTGGGCTGGCGCGCCTGTTTCGGTCTCGGCGCCGTCCTGGGAACCATTGTGCTGTTCATGCGCATGTGGCTGCCGGAAAGTCCGCGCTGGCTGATGACCCATGGCCGCGTCGCGGAAGCGGAGGCGATCGTCGCCGACATCGAACAGCGCTTCATCGCCAGCGGCCACACGCTCGCCCCGGTCACGGAGAAGGTCCGGCTGCGCTCCCGCACCCACACGCCGATCCGGGAAGTGTTCGACGTGCTGTTCCGGCGCCACCGCGACCGGGCCCTCGTGGGGCTGGCGCTGATGGCGGCCCAGGCGTTTTTCTACAACGCGATCTTTTTCACCTATGCGCTGGTGCTGGCGGATTTCTTCGGCGTTCCCGCCGCATCCATTGGCTGGTACATCCTGCCCTTCGCCGCCGGAAATTTTCTGGGACCGCTGCTGCTCGGCCGGCTGTTCGACACCATTGGCCGCCGGCAGATGATCGCCTTCACCTACATCACCTCGGCGGTGCTGCTGGCCATCACCGGGCTGCTGTTCCAGCGTAACCTGCTGACGGCCCAGACCCAGACCCTGGCCTGGGTCATCGTGTTCTTTTTCGCCTCCGCCGCCGCGAGCTCCGCCTATCTCACCGTCAGCGAGACCTTTCCGCTGGAGATTCGCGCCCTGGCCATCGCCACGTTCTACGCCATCGGCACCGGCCTTGGCGGCGTGGCCGGGCCGGCGCTGTTTGGCGTGCTGATCGCAAGCGGCTCGCGCAACAGCGTGTTCGGCGGCTACCTGCTGGGCGCGGCGCTGATGATCGCGGCCGGCGTCATCGCATGGCGCTGGGGCGTGGCGGCGGAGCGGCGGCCGCTCGAGCACGTCGCCCGCCCGCTGGCGCTGCACGAATGAGGCGCCGGAAACCCGCCGCGCGCGACCCCCATGGGCAGGCGCGCGGCCAGGCCTCAGGGCGTGGGCGCCGTCGCGCCTTCGCGCTCTTACGCCGGCAGCCCCTTCAGCCAGCCGACCAGCGCCGCCGTCACCTCCTGCGGGCGCTCCTGCTGGGTCCAGTGACCGCAGCCCTCCAGCATCACGGCGCCGGTAAGGTTCGGCACATTCCGGCGCATGGCGGCGATCATGTCGAGGCCCGGAACCATCGACAGCACCAGGTCCCGCTCACCGCCGATGAAGAACGCAGGCTGCTGGATCTTCTGACCGCGCCAGGGGGTCAGGAACGCAACGTCGCGATGCTGGTTGCGATAGCGGTTCAAGGGTCCGCGCAGGCCGCTCTGGCGAAATTCGCTGACCAGATAGGCGATGTCTTCCTCCGTCATCCAGCCAGGGAATGGATCGGGATCAGGAAGACCGTCGAGCACGCCGCCGCTGGCGGGGCGACCGTTGCCGAGGCCATCCGGGGCCTCGCCGGACAACCAGAAATAGAACCGGCGCACAAAGGCGTTCAGATCGCGTTCGGCCTCCGCTTCCGCGACGCCCTCTTTCTGGAAATATTCCTGGTAGAAGAATTTGCCGCGATCTCCGTAGGCTGGCCGCACCGCATCGATCAGCGCCCGCTCGGCCACGCCCAGGAACGGCACGGACAGGGCCGCCACCGCCCTGATCCTGTCCGGGTGCAGCAGGGCCGTATGCCACACCAGATGGGCGCCCCAGTCGTGACCGATCAGCACGCCAGGCGCGCCGCCGCCTTCAGCGGCGACGACGCCAGCGATATCTGCGGTCATCGTTTCCAGATCATAGGCCTCCACCGGGTGCGGCCTGTCGCTGCCGCCATAGCCCCGGCAATCGATGGCGCAAACCTTGAAACCGGCTTCTGCGATAGGGCCGATCTGATGCCGCCATGCCGCCCAGCTTTCCGGAAAGCCGTGCACAAGCACCACCAGCGGCCCCTCGCCGGCGACGGCGGCGCGCAACCGGACGCCATTGGCGTCGATCATCCGGAATTCCGGATTGCCAGAACTGCTGACCATTGTTCCTCCCCGCCGGCGCGACTGGAGCGCGCCTTTGCGACACCGTACATGAAAATCGCGCTGGCGATACATGATCGCCTGGGCGGACGCCTGACCGCGCCCGTCCACGCCTTGCCGCACAATCGCTCCCCACGTGGGGAGAAAACAGGGAGGCGACGGGAGGCCGCCAGGAGCAGCGCCAGCTTCGCGCCCATGCAACCGATGCCCAGCGACGGGGGCGTCCCGGAGAGGCGCAAGCCCGCGGGCGCAAGGATAACGCGCGAAAAAGTAACACGCCCGCGCTCAGCCTTTGCCCCGCTCCCGCCTGCGCGCGCGCCTGTCCCGCGTCCAGGACGCGAGTCCCACGGCCGCGCGCCTGGGCGAAGGGGCCTTGCCTTCGAGACGCAATGTCCGTTCCAGCAGCTGCTCATACAGGGGACGACCGCCGAGCCACTGCGCCGTCAGGTTGGCGGTCAGGCTGGCGCACAGCATGGCCAGCGTCAGACCATAGGAGCCGGTCAGTTCCAGCGCCAGCACCACGCCAACAAGCGGCGAGCGGATCGAGCCGGTGAACAGCGCGGCCATCGCCGCCATGCCGAAAGCCAACGGCGAGGCGCTGTCCCCCAGGGCGCCGCCCAGCCCCAGCTGGGAAACGGTGAGCTCGACAATGGCGCCGAACGCCATGCCGGAGCAAACCGCCAGGGCCAGGATCGGCGCGAAAACCCCGCCTGGCGCCCCAGCCGAATAGCTGCCGACCATGGTGACAAAGCGCATGACGACGAACACCAGCAGCATCGGCAGCGCCGGCGTCTGGGCAGCCCATTGCATGATCACGGTTTCGCCGCCGGTGACCGTTTGCGGCGCCGCGGTCAGCAGGGCGCCGACGCCAAGTCCAACCAGCGCCGGCCACAGATAAGGAACGCGCCTGTTGCAGGCGGCGGCCATGTCCAGCGTCGCGAGCACGACCGCGTTCAGCGCCACGCCCATGGCGCCGAGCGCGACGCCAAGCAGGGCGAAGGCAGGCAGGCTGGCCAGCGGCGCCTGCTGGCCGATCACCGGCAGATCAATGCGGCTCCCGGCGATCGCCTGGGTCACGATCGTCGACGTGATCGCCGCGGCGATCACGCCCATATATGTGCGGAATGTATAGGGAAACTGCTTGCGGGTTTCCTCAACGACGAACAGCGCCCCCGCCAGCGGCGCATTGAAGGCGCAGGCAAGGCCCGCCCCGGCGCCGGCGGCCAGCAGGCCGCGCCGCTCCACCTCGGTGCACCGGGTCGCCCCGGCCGCCGCGGCCGAAACGGCGGCGCCGATGTGAATGGTGGGACCTTCGCGCCCCAACACGAGGCCAGAAGAAATCGACGCAATGCCGGCGACGAATTTCACCGGCAGCACCCGGCGCCAGCGCACCTGGCGAATGCCCTGAACCGCGCCTTCCAGCTCCTGAACGCCGCTGCCGCCCGCCTCCGGCGCGAAGCGCCGCACCAGCATCACGCTGATCACCGTCGCCAGCATGGTCACGCCCATGGTGCACCAGATGCGCTGGTCAGGCTCCACCCGGGTCGCCAGCCATTGCGGCCAGGCGGACAAATGATCAATGGCAAGGTGGAAAGCGGAGCCGATCAGCCCGATGACAGCGCCAACCAGCGCCGCCAGCGCCACGAAAAGAAACTGGTAGACGCCCGCGCCCCGCACCGAAGCCGCATCATTCAGCGAAGGAGCGTCCGCCTGTTGCGATGTCTGTGACCCCACCATAAAGCCCGGCGCCCTCCCCCGAAACCAGCCGCAGCCTTCCCCGGTCCCTGTCGTCAGCGACAGGGACCGCCTTTCATGGCCCGGGGTTCGTGCTCCGGGCCGCCGCGTGGGGCTTACTTGCCGCCGAGCGCGCGCTCAACGGCGCCCGCCGCCCACTCCTCGGGCGAGATCTTGACCGCGCGCGCCTTCTCATTGACGGCGTCGATCACCGCCGGCGGCAGCGGCACGTTCAGGATGATTTCCTCGGCGCTTTCCAGCCCATAGACCAGCGGCACGACAATCGTGGCGAAACGCTGCACGCGGGCCACTTTCTGCTGGTCGGTCAGCGCGCTGTTGGCGGCGACCACCGGGCAGTAAGCGCTGATGAGATTGTCGATCACCAGGGTGCGGTTCGCCCCATCCTTGCGCAACCGGTCGACGGCGGCGTTAAGGGCGTCCGGAACATTCAGCGGGTCCTCCTTGCCAAAGCTCAGGCGCAGATCCTTCACCGCGGCCGGCTCCTCGCCCGCCTTGATCGCAGGACATTCAAAATGCCGGTCAGCGGCAAAAGCTGGAGCGGCGAACGCGACGGCAAGCGCGGCGGCGATGAAAGGGGTTTTCTTCAAGTCTCTTCTCCCTGTGTCCTGAAGTCCCTGAGTCCCCGAAGGGGACAATTGACAGCTCCGGCCCGGCGGGCCTGGCTCAGGCGTGCGGCTGCGCCTTTCCGGCGGCGCGCAGGAGGCCGCTCACGTCGCCCGCCTGATCCGCGACCCTGGCCAACGGAAGCACGCATGGGCCACCAAGGCCCGCCAGCGCCGTCAAATCGACGCTGACGAAATTGAGGCCGTTATAGTCGCGCACAAAAAACAGCTTGCGATCAAGATCGCTCATGCTGGTCCAGGAAGTAAACTCCGTTGCATAGGGCTCCGGTTCCGCCGCCTTGAGCCCCTGCACCTCCAGACCGCCGCCATTGGCGGAGCAATCGATGGAGACGCCGCGTGGGCGGTCGAAATTGTTCATGACATGGGCGAGCGTCCGCACCGCCGCGTCGGGGTTGGCGGCCTTCTCGGTGTATTGCGCGTAATACGTCGCCCGCACGAAGCGGCCGACCGAGGTGCTGGAAGACGGCAGGCCAGCGGTGGCGATGCCCGAATCCGGCTGCCGCGCCGCCAGGGCGCCGAAGGTGGCGCTCGAGCGGTCGACGTTGCTCAGGAAGGTGTAATTGTTGAGATTGGTGAGGTGCCAGTCGAACTCCGGCCCATTGGTCATGACGCCGACCGGATTGTCGAACAGGCGCATCGCCCCTTTGGTGAATTCGATGACCAGCGCCGCCCCGGAAGGGTCGTGGGCGACATAATGGAACGGCGACACGGCGCCGCCGAGCATGGCCAGCGGCTCCAGCAACACGGGCTGACGCCCGAGCCCGGCGCGCACCTCCGCCACCGTGGCGAAACTGCCGAGAATCCAGCCGCCCAGATCGGAGGCGGCCAAGGCGGCCCGGGTCATGTCCAGCGACTGCGCGCCGCCGGCCGACGGGTAGGACAGCAGGCTGAAGGTCAGCCCCTGGTCGTTCATGCCCTCGATAACCTTGAGATCATCCGGCCCCAGCGGCGCCGCTGCCGTCGGCGCCCGCCCAGGCATGGTGATGGCGACAAAATCGTGCAGCCGCCCAAACGTGACCGGCGGATGCCCGGCGACCTCCGAAACGCACTGCGCGCCTTTGGGGAAAACGGCGAGCTGGTAAGGCAGGGCCACCGTCAGTTCGAGCGTCCGGCCGAAGTAGGCCTTGCCGGCGGCGTCCTTGTAGACAAGCGACGTGCACATCCAGAAATCCCCCTGTCGGCCTTGTTATATCAAGCGGTACATGATCCGCGGCAAAAGGAAAATGGTCATATTCCGCGCCATCATCGATGCATGAGGCCAGACGCCGTATCGCGCGACGTCATGGCCCCCAGCACGAAGGCCAGATTGGCGGCGGCGACCAGCGAGGCGGCGTGGGCGTCGGCCTGGGCCTGGCGGGCGACAAGCAGGCCGCTGTCGGCGGCGGTGGCGGCGGTGATGGAGCCGACGCCAGACTTCCAGGCCGCGAACGCCGCGTCATAGGTAACCCGCGCCGCATCGGCCAGCGCCGACGCCGCCTTGTAGGACGCCAGCGCCGAGCGCAACGTGTCGGTAGCGACGATGATCTCGCGCACCGCGTCGTTCTTCACCCGGTTGAATGTGGTTTCGCCGGAATCGGCCAGCGCCTCCGCCTTGCGCAACTGGGCGGCGCGCAGGCCGCCGTCGTAGATCGGCATGGTCGCGCCCACCAGGAAGCCGGTGGTGGAGCCCTGCTGGCCAATGGTCGGCAGGCCCGTGGCGCTCAGGCTGTTGGAGCCGCTGGCGGCCACGGCGCTGAGGAACACCTTGGGCATGAACTCCGACTGGGCGGCGGCGACGCCGGCGCGGCTGGCTTTCATCGCCGCGTAACTGGCCAGCACGTCGGGACGGCGCGCCAAAGCGGCGCGGATGGCGGCGTCGGTCGGCGCCTGGAAGCTGGCCGACAGCGCACGGCCGCTGGCGTCGCGGATCTGCATCTGAGTCATCGGCGAGACGCCCATGGCGGCGAGCAGCGCCTGGTAGGCGCCGCGTTCGGCCCCCTGGGCCTGAACCAGGCCAAAGCGCGCCTGGGCGACCTGCTGTTTCGCCTGGGCGACCTCCACCGTGTTGCCGAGCCCCTTTTCCATGCGATCGACGGCGGCGGCTTCGATGGCCTGGCCGTTGCCCAGGGTTTGCGTGGCGATGCGCACGCGGCTGCGCGCCGCGCCATAGAGGAAATAGGCGCGGGTGACGTCGAAGATGATCTTCTGGTGCGCGCCGTTGAACAGCACATTGGCCGCCGCCGAATTGTGCCGGGCGGCGTCACGCAGGGCGCGACGCTGGCCAAAATCGAACAGCAGCCATTGCAGCGTGACCATCGGCGTGACGCCGCCGACAGTGGCGCTGGGGTCGCGCAGGCCCGGCAGGGCGGCGTCGGCGCTACTCCCCACCCGCTGGCGCCCGCCAATGACGCTGGCGGAAATCACCGGCAGATAGGTCGCCGCAACCATGCCTTCCGACAACGCCGCCTGACGCGCCTGCTGCCATGCGAGGCGCGTTGCCGGGTTGCGGCTCTGGGCGATGTCAATCAGCTCCGGCAGGTCATGGGCCCGCCTGGACGAAATATCCGGCGTCGCCTCCAGCGCGGCCACCTCCGGCTGTGGCGTGACGCTGAACGACGGCGCGCCGCCAGGCGCTTCCGCCGCCTGCCCGTCCTTTGGCTTCCAGGGCGCGGCGGGATGTTCCGGCGCATTCTCCAGCGCGCTGGTGGCGCAGGCCGCCAGGCTGCCGGCCGCCGCGATCAGCAGGCCCGACCGCAGGTGGCGGTTCATGCGTTTCATGATGAGCCAGCAGGCGTTCTGTAACGTCATGTTCTCATCCGGCGGCAAGCTGCGTGATGTGGCGCGCCCGCGCCAGCGTGTCAGGCGCATCACTGTCCGTCATGACGGCGGCCGGCGCCGGGGTCAACGCCGGGTCCCGTTCCGGCTCGAACGTCGCGGCGGCGCTCCGGAACAGGCGGGCCTCGTCATCGTGCGGCCGGTCGCTGAAGGTCACGGCCGGCAGCAGGGCGACAATTTCATCGATCACCCCGTACAGGCGACGCAACTCGGCTGGGGCCGGGCTCTGGCCGCGCGGTTCGAACGGCGTCATGTCCAGCGCCATTTTGGCCGCGGCCGTATCCGTGGCGACAGCGGCGATGTCATTCACGGCGTCGACCCGGGCGGCGGGAGCCAGGGCCGCCAGACGGGCGAGCGCCTCCAGCGCGCCCGAGAGGCGACGGCGGACTTCCACGGCCGCACTCCTGGGCCAGAAGTTAGTGAACATGATGAACACCAGCGTGTTGCCGAGCAGGATGCCGATAATCCGGTCCCGCGCCGACCCCATGTCGAGGCTGGGACCGAAGCCGTTGAGAACGGTGAGCAGGAACGCGAGGCCAATCTGCACGCCGCCATAGGAAATCCGCTCGTTTCCTGTCGACACCCAGGCGGCAGGCAGGATGGCGCAGAACACCAGCGCCATCAGCCCCCCCACGGAGGTGAGATGCGGCATGACGAACAGGATCGCCAGAATGCCCATCAGCGCGCCGATCAGGCAGCCGACAATACGCAACGTCAGCTTGTGCGCGGTTTCGCCAGTGGTGCCCAGGGCCGCCACGTAACAGGTGACCATGGCGGTGGCGATGCCCTCCCAGTCCAGCAGGGAGTAGATCAGATAGGCCAACACCGCCGCCGCCGTGGTTTTGAGGGCGTAGCGCTGGTGATCCGGGTTGGTGAAGGCGTCAGGCGCCAGGAACGGAGCCTTCGCCGGGGTGGTCGCCATGCCGCCGTCCGGCGCGGCGAGACCGGCCAGCGACCGCCAGATCACCGCCAGGGCCGGCGCGCCCCCCGTTGCGCCCTCCGGCGCCATGGGCAGGGGCAGCGGCGCGCGACGGCGCACCGCCAGGGCGGCGCGGCGGCATCCATCAGCCAGGGAGCGGCGCGCGGCGTCGCCGCCGGCGTCGGCCGGCGCCGCGGCGGCGGCCAGCAGCAACCGGTAGGCGGCGGCGGCGGCGCCCGCCAGCCATTGCGCCTCGGCTTTGGGGGCGGTGTAAAAAATCCGGGTCATCAGCACCCGTTTGTCGACCTCGGCCTGCCCTTCCGCCAGCAGCGCCGTCGCCTGGCGCCGGTCACCCGTTTCCAGCAAACCGGCGGCGGCCTCCAGACGTTCCGCCACCGTCCGGCGCAGCAGGGTGTGCGGGCCGGTTCCGAGCACCAGACAGAAGCCGATCATCAGCGCCATGGGCATGCAGGCCATCGCCCAGGCATAGAGCAGGCCGCGCGTGACAATCTCGCCGACCGGAACCAGATCCACCATGGTCAGGATAAAGGCGATGACCAGACCGATGATGGCGCCGATCTCGCCAAGCTGCGACGCCGAACTCAGGAACAGAAAAAGAAACGTCGCCCCGGCGATCACCGCCAGGCGCAGCAACGGCGTCTCCGCCAGCGCCTGGATCAGCGGCGCCATGCCGAACACCACAAGGGTGGCCAGAATGATCAGGCCGATGGCCTGGCCGACGCACTCGGCGCCGTTGGGCCGCATCAGAAAGATGATCAGATAGCAGCTGATGGCTGATTCCGGGATCCGGTGCATCATCGCCACGGCGGCGGTGATGGCGCAAAGCAACGCCACGCGCCAGGTGAGGCCGAGGCGCCCCTCGAACGGTTGAAGATCGCTCCAGACCTGCCGGGCGATCATCCGCCACGGGGCGTCAGCAGCCGTCGCCATGGTGCACCATCGCGGTCGCGGAAGCGCCGACGCGCATCAGATCGTCGGGCGGATCGATGAGCCGGATACGGACCGGGAAACGTTGGGCGATGCGCACCCAGTCGAGGCTCCTGGGCGTCACTGGCAGGCCGCGGGGAATGCGGATCACATCCTCCGACGCCACGCCCCAGCTGATGCTCTCCACCCGGCCGCGGATCATCCGCTTGCGGTCGGACAGGGCGTAAACGACGGCGCAGTCGCCAACGCGGATCGCCGGCAATTCCGTCTCGGTGAACGGCGCGATCGCGAACCATGCGCCCGTACTGATGAGGGTGAACACCGACTGGCCGGGGATCACATACGCGCCAATGCCGGTGTTCAGGCTGGAAACCTTGCCGGCGAAAGGCGCGCGCACTTCGGTGTTGGCCAACGCCCGCTCCGCCAGCGCCAGCGCCGCCCGGCGGGCGTCCACCAGGGCTGCCGCCGCCGTCAGGCCGCCGACCAAAGCGTCCGCCGCATCCTTCTGGCGCATGGCCTGACGCAGGCTCACCTCCGCGTCCTGCTTCGCGGTGCGGGCGGTGTCCACCTCCTGGGCGCTGACATAACCCTTCGGGCGCAGCGCCGTCAGGCGGGCCAGGGTCTGCGTGGCCAGAGCCAGGTTGGATTTTGCCCGTGCGATCTGTTCATCGGCGATCATGGCGTTGTTCTGCTCGGCCACGACGGCGCGGCGCCTGTCCGCCAGCGCCGCCTCCGCGATGCGCAGATCCGCCGCCGCCTGGTCGCGCGCCAGCTGGTAGGGCTCTTTCTCAAGGGTGAACAGCAGGTCGCCCCTGGCTACCGCCTGGTTGTCCACGACGTGGAAGCTGGCGATGCGGCCGGGGACGCTGGCTGCAACCGCCACCGTCTCCGCGCTCAGGCTGGCGTCCTGCGACAGCGGATTGCGATCGGCCTGGCGCAGGAAGCGCTCGCTGCCCAGCACGGCGACGCCAATGATGATGAGGCCGGCCAGCGTTCCCCAGACCTTCAGCGCGCGCTGCTTGCCCGCCTGCGCCATGCGTTACCTGCCAAAGCCGAAAAAGGAAACCAGAAGGCCGATGATGACGGCGACCGCCACGTACACCGGCAGGCGCACGGGGAACATGTCGTCAAGGCCAACGCGGATGAACACGACGCGCACCAGCACGGCGCCAATGACGCCGATGAAAGCGCACAGCAGCCAGGCCGGGAAGTAAGCGCCGAACAGCGAAATGGCCGGCGCGCCCAGCGGGGCGCCTGGAGCGCCGGGGGCGCAGCCGGCCATGGAGCCCGCGCCCAGCGTCAGGATTGTCGATCGCGTCGCAAGACGGCGCGCCCCACGGCCGGGGCCAATGCGGCGTGCGCGGGACACCGCCGCCATCATGGCGCGCCAGGCCGGGCCAGATGCGGCCGGCGGGAGAGAACGGACGCCCCGCATGCACATGCCTTGAGGATGATCCTGGACGACAGGCAAGAAACCTCCACCGGAACGACCATGGGGAGCAACAGCGCCTCAGGGATCATCCTGAAGCATGCTGTATCCGGGAAAAGACGCAAGCGGGCTCACGACCAGATAAAGCTGTGCTTAGACATTTCCTGCCCCAGCGACAAGTCGATCACCGGGAAACCTGCCAAAATGACCAGAAGCTTTCCCGATGCCGGCGCCTGGCGGGCCCCGCGCCGCCATCAACGCCAGACGCTGGCCATGGCCGCTGCGATTTGGCGGGCGCCAGCATTAACGGGCGTCGCGCGCCGGCGCCCGCCGCATCACAAGGACGTAAATACGGCTGGCGACAACTTGACTTCAAACCCGGCGGGAAACCATAAATTTATGCGGGTGATTTCTTCATGGAAATCTCATTATGCCCCGCATGGGATCAGCAACGCGGAGTTATCGACGCCAGAATATCAGCAATTGAGCCTGAATTATCGTAAACTTGACTGTGGAGCAAACAATCATGCGGCCGCTTGACGTCATGTGGGTCGGTCTTGGCGGCGGAGCCGGATCGTTGTTGCGCTGGCAAATCGGCCGCCTGGTGGGCGAACGCTACCACGGCGGCTTCCCCCTCGGCACATTCCTCATCAATGTCAGCGGCGCCTTCGTTATTGGCTACCTGTCGGTCCTGTTCTCCGTTGACTGGCGCGACCGGTTCGGCGCGCCGCTGAACGCTGGCGTGCTGACCGGCGTTCTGGGCGGTTACACCACGTTCAGCAGCATGCAGCTGGACGCGCTCAAGCTCAGCAACGCGCAACGCGCCACAACCGCCATCGCCTATCTCGCCGGCTCTGTCGTCGCCGGCCTGCTGGCCGCAGCCGGCGGCGCGGGCCTGGCCCGCTGGCAGGGTTGAGGAGCGTCGCCATGATCAACGCCATCATCCTCGTCTTTATCGGCGGCGCCCTGGGCGCCCTGGGGCGCGAATTTCTCATGCTCGGGGTCCCCGATCCGTCAGACGGCTTTCCCATGCCGATTTTCGTCGCCAATGTCGTCGCTTCGTTCCTGCTGGGCCTGATCACCGGCCTGCACCAGCGCCGCGCTGTCACCGACGACGTCAATACGCTGGTCGGAACCGGCGTCATGGGCGGCCTGTCGACATTCTCAAGCTTCGTTTACGGCGCCGTCGTGGTGATGGGCGCCTCCGCCACTGGCATGACGGTCGCCCTCGCCTACCTGGCCGCGAGCCTGCTGATCGGCTACGCCGCGGTCTGGACCGGCTACCGGCTGGGCTTGCGGGGCGCCGCCTGAACCGGGCCTCCTGTTCACGTCAGGTACATGATCCAGGCCAGGGCGATCGCCAGGCAACAGACGGTGACCGGGGCGCCGGCGCGCGAGAATTCCATGAAGGAAACACGCACGCCGCAGCGCGCCGCCTGCTCGACGACGATGATGCCGGCCAGGCTGCCGAACACGACGAGGTTGCTGAAAAAGCCCGTTCCGACAGCCAGCGCCGCGCCGAGCGCATCGGCGTCCACGCCCGGTTGCAGGAACGGCGTCAGCAACATCACCGTCGGATTGTTGCCAATTACGTTGCTGAGCAGGCCGCCCACCAGACACAGGGTCACCGGATTGTTCAGGTCGACGCCGGCATTGCGCAGATCATGCAGCCATTGTTGCGGCAGGCCGGTCAGGTCAAGCGCGGCGTTCACCACGAACAACCCCATGATCAGCAGAAGCAGATTGCCGTCCACATGGCCGAGCATGTCGTTCGAGGCGATCTTGCGGTTCAGCAGCAGCACGCCGGCGGCGGTGAGCGCGATGATCTCGCGGGGCCAGTGACCGGAGATGAACGCCGCCATCACCGCCAGCGTAACCAGGGCGGCCTTGATGGTTTCCCATCTGTCCAGCGGCGGAACCGTCCCAGCCGGCGGCAGGGGCGCGTCCTGACCCGCCGGCAGCGCCCAGCGTCCGCGATACATGAAGGCGACCACGGCCCACACGACAGGAAATGACAGCAGCGCCGGAAGCGCCGCCACCCGTATGAAGCCGCTGAAGGACAGGCCAAGCCCCTGGGCGACGATCATGTTCTGCGGGCTGCCGCTGATCATGCCCACGGATCCGGTGTTCACGCCAAAACAGAAGGCGAGCAGAAACGGGACGGGGTTGAGCTTGCGGGCCATGGTGATGGACACGAGCAGCGGCGTCATCGCCACCATCACCACGTCCTTGGTGAGGACGGCGGCCAGCACGCCGCCGACCACGATCAATATGGCGAGGAGCATGGGCGGACTGACCGGCATGATGGCGACGCGCTGCGCCAGCCAGGCGTAGAAACCCGATACGACAAAGGCCGTCGACACCACCATGAGGCCAAACAGCATGCCCAGGGTGCGATAGTCGACGGCTTCCCAGGCTCCCTTCGGCGAAATCGCTCCGAAGACGATCATGGCCAGCGCGCCCACCACCGCCGCGCCGGTGCGGTCCACCCGCAGACCCGGCAGTTTGCCGAACGCCATGGCGACGTAAACCAGGATGAAGATGATGAGGGTGACGTTCATCCAGCATTCCTGGGGTCGGGCGCGTTCTGGCAATCCGGTGAGGCTTCGCAACGCGCAATAAAACGGCGCCGCCCGGCTGGATCGATGACCGGGCGGCAGGTTTTCGGGCGCCATGCCGGCTGGCGAGCGACGCCGCCGCCGGCATGACGCGATGTCCGGGCGTTTCTGGATGCGGATGCGACCGCATTCAGCTTCATTCAGCCCGCTTGCTGTCCATGTTCCAGAGATTGACAGCGCGCTCGCCGGTCTCGGCCACATCCAGACCCGCGAGCTGGACTTCTTCCGGCACGCGCAGAATGCCCATGGCGTCCAGCGCCTTCAGCAGGACCAGCGTGATGATCACCGCCCAGGCGGCGACGATCGCCACGGCGAGCGCCTGAACGCCAAGCTGATGGGCGCTGGCCTGCACCTGGTTGATGTGGGAGCTGGCGAGGACGCCGATCAGCAACGCCCCGGTGACGCCGCCAACGCCATGGGCGCGCCAGACCTCCAGGGTGTCATCGATCTTCAGCCATTTCTGCACATACCTGGCGTAATAGCAGACCGTCGCGCCGGCGGCGCCGATCAGCAGGGCCGCCATGGGTTCGACATAACCCGAAGCCGGCGTGATGGTGGCGAGGCCGGCCACGGCGCCGACCAGCACGCCGGAGAACGACGGGCGACGGGTTTCGAGCCATTCCCAGAACATCCACACCAGCATGGCGATGGAGCCGGCCAGCATGGTGTTGGTGAAGGCATAGGCCGCCAGCGCATCCGCCGCATAGGCGCCGCCGGCATTGAAGCCAAACCAGCCGAACCAGAGCAGGCCCGCGCCCAGCGCCACGAGCGGCAGGCTGGCCGGCATCGATTCCTTCTCACCAACGCCCAGCTTGCGTTTGCCCAGATAAGCGGCGGTCGCCAGCGCCGAGAAGCCGGCCGCCGTGTGGATGACAATGCCGCCGGCGAAATCCACCACGCCCATCTTTGCAAGGAAGCCGCCGCCCCAGATCCAGTGCGCCGCCGGCAAATAGACCAGGCCGGTCCAGAACGCGATGAACAGCAGATAGGCGCCGAACTGGAAGCGGCCCACGAAGGCGCCGGTCATCAGCGCCGGCGTGATGATGGCGAACATCATCTGGTAGGCGAACACCATGATGAACGGCACGCTCTTCGCATAGGCCGGATTTGGCCCAATGCCGACGTGATACATGCCGAAATACGTGGAGATGTTTCCAATCACCCCGTTAATGTCCGGGCCAAAGACGAGGCTGAAGCCGCCAAACACCCAGATCAGCCCGACCACGCCCATGCAGACGAAGTTCTGGATCATGATCGACAGCATGTCGCGCTGCTTCACCAGCCCGCCATAGAACAGGGCGAGCGCGGGGGTCATCATGCACACCAGGGCGGTGCACATCAGAACAAAGGCGGTGTCGCCTGCATTGATGCCTTGCATGGTCTTTTACCCTTGGCAGAAGGGCGGGAGCGCCCTGCCGGACAGTCCCGCCGAAGGCACTGGAGGCGCGGCGGCCCGGAAGCCGCCGCGTCGGGTCATTTGGCGGCGGGCGCGTCGCCCACCGGATGCCCGCTGACCGGGCGGTGCGGATGCGGCGCCAGCAATGACTTCGGCGCGATGAACAGGTACATGGTCAGCACATAGGGGGCCGTGAACGACGGCAGGCCGGACGGCGGCATGATGACGTCGAAAGCGCCCTGAACGAAGACGCAGGTGACCGTGGCGAGCAACGCGTAAAGCGCCGCCTTCATGGACGGATTGAGGAAGATCACGCCCACGGCGAGGGCGGTCAGCACCGGGCTGAAGCCATACAGCCCCTGGGCGACCGTCGCCGGATTGGCCCCCATGCCGATGGCGACGACCATGGCGATCAACGACCCCGCCGCCGTGGCGACGCCGGCCGGAACCGAGGCGATGAAAATGCCGGCGAGGATAATCGCGCCGCTGATCTCGTTGCCCAGCAGGAAGACCTGGCCAATATTGCGGAAGAAGATGCGGACCAGATCCAGCGCGGGAGGAATGGCGACCGCGCCCTGCACATAATCCGCGGCGAGCTTCGGCGCATCCCCGGTTACCTGCAGGCCGCCAAATGTATAGGCGCCAGCCACCATCAACCAGCCGGTGAGCACGAACGGCCCGGTTGAACCCGGGATGCCCCAGCTTTTGGTGAGGGTGGCGCTGAAGGCGGCCGTCACCACGGTGCTGGCGGCGGAGCCAACAATCACATAGACCCACAACTGGGGAGACGCCGCGATGAAGGTTGGCAACGCCGCCCCCACCAGCACGCCATTAAAGCCAAACAGGCCGGCCCTGATGGACGGCCCGTCACAATCCAGCAGCCATGCCGTGAGGGTCGCCACCACCACGCCAATCGCGGCGCCGATGACCGTCGCCCAATTGCCGGACGCATAAGACGCCCAGCCCACGGCGGCAAAGAACAGGACGCCTGTCAGGGCGTTCTCCATGAAGAACACCTGGCTGGCCCCGCGCAGGCACACTGTTAATGGGTCGTTTCTCTCTCCCGACATGCTCCGCCCCTTTCCGGTTGTCTTGCGTCGCACAACGTCTCTTGCGTCAATCGTCGCCTGAAAGCCGGCCCATCCCGCCTTCGGCGCCTTCCGCTCCATTGTCGCGCGCCGCCCCCTGGGCGCAGCTTTCTGAAACCAGCCGGCGCACATGTCCTCGCGCACGTGTCTGGCCCCCGCCGCCCACGCTTATCCGGCGGCCGCCAACCTGCAGCCGCTCAGCGCCACAAAAACTCCTCCGGCAAGGTGCGCCCGCGCGCTTCCTCACGAACGATCCGCCAGAACCGGCGCACTTCCTGACGCACGTCGTAACTTTCAACGCCCACCACCCGCAGCATGAGGCCGGCCCCATTGGGCAGACGGCTGACGCCAGCGATGGCGCGCCGCTCCTCCGCCGGGAACAGCGTCCCGAAACGCTCCCGGATGCGCGCCGCCACGTCCGGCGGCGTCAGGCACATGATGCTGGCGAAGGCGTCGAAGCCGCGCATCACGGCGGCGAAGTTCACCGTTGGATCGCCCTTTTCGATCAGCAGCTTCTCGGCGAACAGCTCCCGTCCGCCAGGGCGCCGCACCGACACCGCCATGGATAGCAGGTCGAGCCCGAAGCGCTCGTCCTCATGGTGGTGCTTGCGGCCGCTCATCAGCATCTCGCCGTAAAGCACCGTGGCGTCCTCAGCGACGGTCACCTCGGTTTCGTTGATGAAACGGGAGCCTTTATAGGGAATGGTGAAATCCGGCAGGTATTCGAGATAGGCGCCGGAGGCCACGCGCACCGTCTGGTGCTGCGAGGCATAGTTGGCGTCCATCTGGTGAATGCGGTTGGCGCTCTGCGACGTCACCTGGGCGCAGGCGCCGGCCTCCACCGAGATGTCGATGCGGTAACGGTCGCCCTGCAACACCCCGCCGCCCACCGAAATGATGGGACAGATCGGCAGCTCCGGCATGGCCTCGTCCCAGTACAGCGCCTGCTGCACCAGCAACGGCGCCACCCGGTAGAGATCATGCAACACCGAGCGCCCGTCGCGCAGGGAAAAGCCAAGCCGCAATTCACCCACCTTGCCGGGCGCGGCGGCGCGCATCTGCCGGGGCTGGGTCTGGTAACCCTGCACCTCACGGGCGGCGTCGAGCCGGCCCAGGCGCTCGTGCAGCGTCATGGCCATCACCCGGCGACAGGCGTCGACGCGGGCGTTCTGGCCGGCGTTGTCTGCACGTCGAACAGGGCCATGTCCATGATGAGGGCGATGAGGTCGTCGATGCCCTCGCCGGTCTTGCAGTTGGTGAAGACGAACGGCTTCTTGCCGCGCATCAGCTTCGAATCCCGGTCCATCACCTCCAGGCTGGCGCCGACGTAGGGCGCGAGGTCCTTCTTGTTGATGACCAGGATATCCGACTGGCAGACCCCGGCGCCGTTCTTGCGCGGGATCTTGTCGCCGGCCGCGACGTCGATGACGTAGATGTAGAAATCCGCCAGCGCCGGGCTGAATGTCAGGGTCAGGTTGTCGCCGCCGGACTCGATCATGATGACGTCGCTGTCGGGATATTTCTCCTCCAGCTCCTCGACGGCGGCGATATTCATCGACGGATCCTCGCGCACCGCCGTGTGCGGGCAGGCGCCGGTTTCCACGCCGACGATCTTTTCCTCGATCAGCACGCCGTTGAGGGTGCGGCGCACCTGTTTGGCGTCCTCGGTGGTCACCACGTCGTTGGTGATGATCAGCGGCTTGACGCCCATGTCGATCAGGCGCGGCGTAATGGTTTCGATGATCGCCGTCTTGCCGGAGCCGACGGGACCGCCAATGCCGATGCGGGTGATCTTCTTCATTGTGCCTGACCTCTTGCAGGGCGGCGCGACGCCGGCCCTCAGTTCATGAACAGCCGGACGTGCGTCGTCGTGTGATGCGCCACCAGCACGTCGAACACCGGCGCGAACACCGACATTTCATCCAGCGACAGATCGCGCACGGCCTCATAATCCTCCTGCACGCGCTGTTGCGTCGTAAACAGGATGCGCTGCGTATCGAGATGATCAATCCGCATCAGCCGCACCGCCGCGCTGAGGATCATCGAAGCCACGCCATATTGATGCATGACGAAGGTTTCCGCCTCGTCCGCCCCCATATGGGCGAGCGCGATGGCCTGGCCGACGGGAAAGCAACCGGGCGTCGCGCCGGCCCGGATGTCGCCCAGCCAGCGCTCCAGCATCGGGAAATCGCTGATCTTCAGCGCCAGTTCAGCCAGCTTCTTGCCCATGCGGGCCAGCATCATCTGCTGTTCCTCACCAACCCGCCGGCTCCACAGGGCGGCGTCAGCGGCGCGGATCGCCCCGTAATCCCCCGCCCGCATGGCCCGGCTGGCATGCAGCAAGGCCACGCCGTCCATGCGCGCCGCCTGGCGCACCGCCAGTTCGACAAACTCCCGCAGGCTGGCGGGATCGGTCACCACGCCGGTTTGCAACGCCGACTCCAGCCCGTTCGAGAAGGCGAAGGCGCCGACCGGCAGGGTGGAATCCGAAAACTGGAGCAGTCGCGCCAGATGCGTCATGTCGCGCGGCGCGGACAGCCCGTCAGACCTCGCCTCCGACATCAGCTCTCCCTGGCGTGAGGATGGGGGTGGGGATGAACGTGAACATGATCGTGACCGTGCGCATGGGCATGGTCCTGATCGCCGTGGCAGTGGCCGGCGTGATCGTGGTCGTGACCATGCTCATGCGCATGCGTGTGGCTGTGGGCGTGCGCATGCCGCTCGCCGCCTGCGTGCGCATGTTCATGGCTGTGCTGGTGGCTGTGGGCGTGCGCGTGAGTCATTCCCTCAGCATGCTCATGGCCGCCGTGGTGATGATGCGGCGTGGCGTCTGCGCCGGCGAACAGCAGCCGCACCTCGCGGGCGTCCAGTTTCGCTGCGATCTCCTCCCCCGGCGCGAAACGCGTGCTCACATGGGCGAAGGCATGGGTGCGCATCACCGAGGCCATGACCTTCTGGTCCACCGACAGCGGCACGTAAACCGTGCTGCCCTTGATCACGGCTGGCCAGTGCTGGTTGCCGAGGCCGTGGCCCAGTTCGAAGCTGGCCCGGAGGATTTCCGACGGAGACAGGCTTTCCAGCCCCTCCAGTTCAATGACCAGAACTTCTTTCAGCGCCACGCGGGCGACAACAATGACGTTCTGCGCGTCGTCGGCGTACAGCACGTCGCCGTCATGCAGGTGCTCGGAGCGCGGCAGCGAGATCGCCAGCTCGACGCCGCCCTCGCTGGCCTTGCGCAGGCGGTTCTTCGGCGCTTCCCACTGTTCGAGCACCAGGTGGTCGATGCGCGCCGTCCGGGCGCGCGCGCTCCAGGCCGGATCATTGATATGGCCGAGCTTCTTCTCAACGAGGATCATGCTTCCTCCGCTACGTCCGTGCAGGCGCGATCGCGCGCCGGCGATCATGGGACCGCGCCGCTGGCGCAAACACCGGTCCGGCCGGACCGGAGCCTGTCCTGTTGATTGAGCGCTTCCGGCAGGGCGTCCGCCCGCCGGAAGCGCCGGCGGCTCAGCTGAAGAAGTGCAACTGGGTCAACGGCAGATGGGTCGCCGGCTCGATCGTCGCATGCTCGCCATCCACCGTCACCGCGAAGGTTTCGGGATTGACCTCAATGGTCGGCAACGTGGCGTTGCGAACCATGGAGGACTTGCTGATGGTGCGCGTGCCATAGACCGGAATGACCTGCGACTGCAGCCCATAACGCTCCGCGATCCCGTCCTCGAAACCAGCATGCGAGGTGAACGTCACGCGCGTCTTCGCAAGGGCGGAGCCCATGGCGCCAAACATCGGCCGGTAGCGCACCGGCTGGGGCGTCGGCAGCGACGCGTTGGGATCGCCCATCAGCGCCCAGGAGATCATGCCTCCCTTGATGACCATTTTCGGCTTGGCGCCGAAGAAGGCCGGATCCCACAGCACCAGGTCGGCCATCTTGCCGACCTCGACCGAGCCGATCACCTGGCTGACGCCCTGGGCGATGGCGGGGTTGATGGTCACCTTGGAGACGAAGCGCAGCACGCGCGCGTTGTCGTTGCCCGAGGCGTCGCCCGCGTAGGCCCCGCGCCGGGCCTTCATCAGATGCGCGGTCTGGATGGCGCGGGCCCAGTTCTCACCGACCCGACCCATGGCCTGGCTGTCGCTGGAGAGGATCGAGATCGCCCCCATGTCGTGCAGCACGTTCTCGGCGGCGATCGTCTCGACGCGCACGCGGCTTTCCGCGAAGGCCACGTCCGTGGGGATCTTCGGGCTGAGATTGTGACAGATCATCGTCATGTCGAACAATTCGGCCTGGGAGTTGATCCCGTAAGGCAAGGTCGGATTGGTCGAGCTGGGAATGACGTTGGAGACGCCCGCCACGCGGATGATGTCCGGCGCGTGGCCGCCGCCAGCGCCTTCCGTATGGTAGGTGTGAATGGTGCGCCCCTCGAAGGCGGCGATGGTGTTCTCGACGAAGCCGGCCTCGTTCAGCGTGTCGGTGTGGATGCAGACCTGAACGTCGTATTCATCGGCGACGCCAAGGCAGGCGCGGATGGCCGCCGGGGTGCTGCCCCAGTCCTCATGGATCTTGAAGCCCATGGCGCCGGCATGCAGCTGCTCGATCATCGGGGCTGGCGCCGAGCAGTTGCCCTTGCCGAGCACGCCAGCGTTAACCGGCCAGCCGTCGAACGAGCGGAGCATCATCTCGATGTTCCACGTGCCGGGGGTAATGGTGGTGCCGTTGGTGCCGTCGGAGGGACCGATGCCGCCGCCGAACAGGGTCGTCACGCCATTGCTCAACGCCGCTTCCGCCTGCTGCGGCGAAATGAAGTGGACGTGCGCGTCGATGCCGCCGGCGGTGAGAATGAGATGCTCGCCGGAGATGGCGTCCGTGCCCGCGCCCAGCGCCAGCCCTGGCGTCACCCCCGGCATGATGGCCGGATTGCCCGCCTTGCCGATGCCGCAGATCAGGCCATCCTTGACGCCCACATCCGCCTTGAGGACACCCTGAACGCCGTCAATGATGGTGACGTTGGTAATAACCAGATCCGGCGCGCCGGCGGCGCTGGTCAGTTCGTTGTCATAGCCCATGCCGTCGCGCAGGGTCTTGCCGCCGCCGTAGACAGCTTCTTCACCATAAACCCGCAGATCTTTTTCGATCTCGACAAACAGATTGGTGTCGCCCAGACGGATTTTGTCGCCAGTCGTCGGGCCGTAAAGGTCGGCGTACTGCCGTCTTGAAATCTTCGCCATCCCGGAGCTCCAGTTCTGGCGCGTTTCCGTCAGGGCAGGCCCATGGAAACGCCTGTTATCTGCTGCTGTTACGCAAAGCCGCCGTCGCGCGCCGGAATGTCCGGCGCCGCGAGGCGCCTCTCAGGACTTGTTGCGGAAGCCGTAGCGCGCGACGCGCTCCATGGCGTCGGCCAGGCGCGGCCGGTAATCATTGTAGTTTTCGTCACCGACCCAGCCGTTGACGAGCCCATTGAAACCGAGCACGCGCTGCTTGCCCTGATAGGGCACCAGCGTCACCTCTTTCTCATCGCCAGGCTCGAAGCGCAGGGCCGTGGTGGCGGGGATGTTGAGCCGCTTGCCAAACGCCTGTTCACGATCAAACTCAAGCGAGGCGTTCACTTCAAAGAAGTGAAAGTGCGAGCCGACCTGGACCGGCCGGTCGCCGGTATTGCGCACCTTCAGGGTCGTAGTCGGATAACCGGCGTTGATCTCGATATCATCCGACGCGAGCACAAGGCCGCCGACGGGCGTGGTGTTTGCATCCTTGGCCATCTTCGGCGCTCCCGTCACTTGATCGGATCATGAACGGTGATGAGGCGGCTGCCATCCGTGAAAACCGCCTCGACCTGCACGTAAGGGATCATCTCGACCACGCCGTCCATGACGTCGTCGCGGGTAATGGCCTTGCGCGCCAGCTCCATCACTTCCTCGACGGTCTTGCCCTCGCGCGCGCCCTCCAGGGCGGCGGTCGCGATCAACGACACGGTCTCGGGATGATTGAGCTTGAGCCCCTTGTCCTTACGCTTCTGCGCCACCTGGGCGAGCGTATAGATCATCAGCTTGTCGATTTCCCGGGGGGTAAAGTGCATCTGCCGCCTCCTTGCCGACCTGGGCATGCGCCCTCGCGCGTTCAGCATTCTGGTCCACGCCAGCGCTCTCTACCAGAGACAAATGACCGAAAGCCAACGTCAAACTGCCTGTCGCATCATGGATTTGACGTCGCGCCCGCGCCAGATGGAGAAAAGCGCGTCGTTAGCATCTGTAATCCTTGGACTTTCAACGGGCGACGCCCGCGCGCCCGTCCTCCGGTCAATTTCAGGTGTATCCACGTCGGGGGCCTTCCGGGCCGGGAAAAATCGCCCATCCCGGCGCAGCGTATGACAAATTGCGCGGGAGATCATATTGTTTCATTAAAACAATGCGCAACAAAACACCCATTCCGCCGGCCTCAGGACAACCGTAAACTTCGCTATACTGAACAGCCCGCCCGTCGCGCGGATGACTTCTGCGGAACAGGGGCCCGGGCCCGCGAGCAAGGGCGCAACACGCCGGGGAGAGCGCTCGCGCTTGACCAGGCGTCGTCGCCCACGCATGGAGCAGGACCGCGTTCCCTCACGGAACCGCGCCATCGGGACAGGACGGCGGCCTGACGGCGCCACGCCGGGCCAACGGCCGGGAAAGCGGATGGCCGGAAGGCGTGCGATGGCTGGCCTGTCCCAGTCGCGCAGGCGGCCGGTTTCAGGAATGGGCGGCGCCTTCCCGTGCGGATCGTTGCGGCGCGCACGCAATTTCACCATTTCGTTAATCCTGACGGGGACAATCCGGAAGAAGACGCAGGGATGGGAGGGGGAATGACGGACGGGGTTATCGCGCAGTTCAGCATCGCTGCGGTCGTGCTTGTCGCACTGGGCGGCGCGACATTTACCCTTGGGTGGATGATGCGCCGCAAGCGGGCGTGGTCGCGCAACGTCCTGGCCCACATCTGCCGCGTCGGCGGCCTGACCCTGATCGTGCTGACGCTACGCCAGACAGTCTATCTGGCGCTCTCCCTTTACCCCAGGCTGCATGTCAGTCAGGAAACCATCAATATCATCGCCGCGCTGGCGATCGCCCTGCTGTGGCTGCGCGAGCTGCTCCAGCTCATCAACCGGCTGACCAGCGCCCAGATCAGCAAGGGCAGCGACCCAACCTCGGCGCGCGCCGTCGCGCGGGCGCTCAAGGTGGCGGCGGGGTGTCTGATCGTGCTGCTCTTCGGGGAGCACTTCGGCATCGGCCTGTCGGGCCTGCTGGCCTTTGGCGGTATTGGCGGCATCGCCATCGGCATGGCCAGCAAGGAGGTGCTGAGCAATATTTTCTCGGGCATCATGCTGTTTTTCGACCGGCCGTTCCGCATTGGCGACTGGGTGTCGTCGCCGGACCGGAATATCGAGGGCACCGTGGTCGAGATTGGCTGGCGCCTCACCAGGATCATCACCTTCGACCATCGCCCGTTATATGTGCCGAACGCTGTGTTCTCGGCGATCAGCGTCGAAAATCCGGGGCAGATGACCAATCGCCGGATCAAGACCACGATCAGCCTGCGCTACGAAGACGCCCAGCGGGTGCAGCCCGTCGTCAACGACATTCGCGCCATGCTGCAAGGCAACGACAAGATTGATCATGACCATACGCTGCTGGTCTATTTTGAAGAATTCGCCGGATCGTCGCTGAACATCCTGGTGTATTGCTTCACGAAAACCACGGACTGGGCCGAATGGCTGGCGGCGCAACAGGAAGTCTACCTCGCCATTATCGACATCGTGCACGGTCACGGCGCGGATTTCGCCTTCCAGTCACAAACGCTTTACATCGCGAAGGACTGAAATGCCTCCGCGCGAAGCGGAGATCCGTTCTGGCAAACAAAATTCGTCACTCACGGAGCGGAGACTTTTTGTGCTGGCGGTCCTCATGGGTGCGGGAGGAAAACATGTCTGAGGTCACCCGCGTGGCGACGCCGCGCGAGGAGGAGCGCGATCCTTCAGCCGGCGCCCCTGATGGCGCTCCGATGCAGGAACTCCCGGGCTGGCTGGCGCGGGACGCCGCGACGTTGCGGGCGCATCCGGCCTTTCAGGACGCACTGCGGACTTACGCCGGGCTGATGACCAGAAAGCTCGAAAATGCCCCCGACCGCGTGCGTGTGGCCAGTGAGGAAGCATTGCTGCTCATCGGCATCGCCCTGTCCGCGATGCATCTGACGCGCGATCCGGCCAACCCCCGCTCCGGGGCGACCCTGACCCGCGCCCAGGTTTTCGCCGCCCGCACCGGCCTCGCCAGCCCCAGCCGCGTGGCGGCCCTCATCGGCCTGAAGAAACGCATGGGCCACTGGCGCCAGGTGGATGTGTCCGAAGACCGGCGCATCAAACGTCTCGAACCGACCGCAAAAGGCGAGCACCTTGCCGGACTTTACGCCAGAACGACCCTGACGCCGGTCCAGCTGCTGTCCAGCGGCGCCGACTATCTGACACTGCTGCAAACCGATCCGGATTTCCAGGGCCGGTTCGCCGCCGGGGCCGTCAACCAGTATCTGGGCGGCGTCCGCGCGCTCCGCGCCGCGCCGGACGTCAGCTATTTCATGCGTCAGGTCGCCGGTCGCCAGATCATGTTCAGGCTCTGGCTCGCCTTCGTGGAGCAGGACAACGGCTCCCGCATCATCACCTGCCCTTACGAGCGCCTCGCCGCCAGTTTCACCGTTTCGCGCGGTCACGTGCGGCGCATGGTCGAAGCGGGGCAGGCGCGCGGCCTGTTCGTCATCCATGCGCCTGGTGGTCAGGCAATCGAGATCCTGCCCAAATTTGTCGCCTTGCAGGAGATGGCCGGATCGCTGGTCTTCGCGCAGATCAGGCAAGCGGCCGACACCGCCGCGGCCATGACCGGGCGCGGTCGCATCGCCTGGGACATGTGAACGGGCGCCGGCGCCGCGACCAGCGCCTTCCCGTCCTCCCCGGGACCCGCGGTCCATGCCGCAGGTCCCGCCTTCGCCAGCGCTGTCATTCGCCGATCCGCGGACAACCCCCGGGGGCGGATCGTTCCGCCCCGGCGTCTCATCTCCCGGCGATGACCGTCGAGAACGCCACGTCGCGATCCACCTCCGGCTCCCGCGGCAGATCCAGCACGCGCTCGCCAATGATATTGCGCTGGATCTGGTCGGTGCCGCCGCCGATGGAGGTGAAGTAAGCGTTGAGGCTGAGGAAGTTGGCGTCCTCGGCGCGCGGATGGTCCGGCCCCTGCAACAGGCTTTCCGGCCCGAGCAGCTCCGTGCGCACCCGCCCCTCCTCGTGCAGGATCCGGCTCATGGCCAGCTTGCCCAGCGACATGATCGACGAGGACGTGCCCTGCCCCAGCTCAGCCTTGGCCCGGCGGGTGTTCAGGCTGTTGAGCATGCGCCATGCGATGACCTGGGCCACGTCCTGGCGCACCACGGGGTCCGACAGCTTTCCAGCCTCGCGGGCGAGTTCCAGCAGGGCGGCGTCGCCGTGGGCCTCCTTCGCGCCAGATCTGGCGCCGCGCGCCGCGTCGCCCATCACCGAGCGCTCATAGGCCAGCGCGGTCTGCAGCACGCCCCAGCCGCCGCCGAGGTTTCCAAGCAGGTTTTCCTCGGGGATGAACGCGTCGTCGATGAACACCTCGTTGAAGTGGCTTTCATCGGTGATCTGCCGCAGCGGGCGCACGTCGACGCCCTTCTGCCGCATGGGCATGAAGAAGAAGCTGATGCCCTTGTGCTTGGGCGCGCTCCAGTCGGTGCGGGCGATGAGCATGCCGTAGTCGGCGATATGGGCGCCGGAGGTCCACACTTTCTGGCCGGTGACGCGCCAGCCGCCCTCCACCCTGTCGGCGCGCGTGCGGATGGCGGCCAGGTCGCTGCCGGCGCCGGGCTCGGAATAGAGCAGGCACATGCCCACCTCACCCGCCAGCAGCTTCGGCACGATCTGTGGCTTGAAGGTTTCGGACGCGTGAGCCAACGCCGTGTTGGCCCACAGGTTGGAGCGGTCCTGGCCGGTTCCCGGCGCGCCGGCTTCGGCAAAGCAGTTCTCGACGATGCGCGCCTGGGCGTCGCTGAGGCCGCGGCCATACCACTGCGCCGGCCAGCGCGGAGCGGCCCAGCCGGCGTCACGCACCTTCGCCAGCCATTCGGCGCGCGGATCACGCCCGAAACGTTCGGTGCGCGGCGGCGCGCCGCGCCAGTTGGCCGCCAGCCACGCCGTGACTTCCGCCTTCAGTTCTTCGTCCGTCATGACCGCGCCTCCAGGGCCTGGATGAAACGTTCGCGCCAGTGGCGGCTGTCGCCAAACAGCTGGGCGCCGGAACGGGCGCGACGCAGATACAGGTGCGCCGGGTGTTCCCAAGTGAAGGCGATGCCGCCGTGCATCTGAACGCCGTCCTTCGCGCAGCGCACGTAGGCGTCGGCGCAGGCGAAACCGGCCAGCGCCAGCGCGACCTCGCGGTCCGCCCCGTCGCCCGCAAGCTGCGCCGCCGCGTGCCGCGCGGCGCTGGTGGCGCTTTCCGCTTCCAGCAGCAGGTCGGCGGCCATGTGCTTGATCGCCTGGAAACTGCCGATGGCCCGACCGAACTGCCGGCGCTCACGCGCATATTCCACGGTGAAATCCAGCACCCGCCGGGCGCCGCCCGCCTGATCGCCAGCCAGGGCCACCAGCCCGACGGCCAGCGCGCCGGCCACCCGTGATCCATCGCAAATCCGCTCGACCGGACCGTCAATATGCAGGTCCGCCAGACGGCGCGTGCGGTCGAAGACCGGCAATGGCGTGGCGGTGAAGGCGGCGCGCTCCACGGCGTAGACGCCGTCTTCACCCGCCAGCAGCGCCAGATCGGCGATCTGCCCGTCCGGCGTGAAGCGGGCGACGCCCTGCGCCCGGCCATTACTGATGCGAACCGCGCTCTGGCCGGTCCAGTCCCATGCTCCCAGGGGGGCGACAGCGACAATCAGCTCCCCGGCAGCCAGGGCGCGGGCCCGGTCGCCGTCAAGCAGTTTCGCGGCGATAGCGGTCGATATCATTGGCGCCGACGACAGCGCGGCGCCGATTTCCTCCATGACCAGCTCAAGCTCGACCGGCCCGAGGCCCGAGCCGCCATGCGCCTCGCCAACCAGCATGCCGGCGACGCCCAGATCGGCAAGCGCGCGCCACAGGGCGGCGTCATGGCCCGTGTCGGTGTCCATGAGCCGCCGCACGTCCGCTTCGGCGCAGCGGTCAGCGAGCAGCCGCCGCACGCTGTCGCGCAGGGCGGTCCGTTCTTCATGTGTCATTACCTGCGTCATGCAGCGTCTCTCTCCCAGGGGCGGCGGTTTCTTCGCGCCCGCCGCCGCGCCATTTATCCGGCCTGTTATCGTTGGTTCGCGCCAGCCCGCACGGAAGGTCAGGCAGTTCCCCTGCGGCGCCCAGCGTGCCCGGCGTGGAGAACGCTGGCTTCCGGAGCAGGCCCGCCCCCGGCGAAGACGGAGCGGCTGAAGCGGAAGCCCCGTCAGAGATCCGCTGGCCGGACCGCGCCAGGGCATTCCCTGGAAAAGCAGAGCCTGCTTTTTATGAAGGAAACGCCGTAAATCAGGAACAATGGGACGTTCCGGTGAACCGGTTTCGCCAGCATATCCTACGCGTCGAGCAGCGCGTTCATGCGTTCAACGGCTTCCAGATAACCTTCCTTGAAGTCCTGCACGACCTGGCCGGCGCTGCGCACATCCTCGATGAGACCCACGCCCTGTCCGACAAAATAGGTGACCATGTCGCGCGCCTTGTCATTGCCGTTTTCGGCGGCGCGGTCCACGGCGCGCAGGGCGCTTTCGCTGACCAGGCTCATGAACGGCATGGGCAGGGGGCCGGGGCTGTCCGGGCTGCTTTCCCAGGCGTCCGTCCATGTGGAGCGCAACTGGCGGGCCGGCTTGCCGGTGCGGCTGCGCACGCGCACGGCGTCGCGGCTGCGGGCGGCGACCATTTTCTCGCGGAAGATCGGCGAAGTCTCGCTTTCCGGCGTCGCCAGCCACACCGAGCCTGTCCAGGCGCCCGCCGCGCCCATGGCCATGCAGGCGGCCATCTGCTCGCCAGTCATGATGCCGCCAGCGGCGAGCACGGGCACGTCGCGAATGGCCCGCACCGCGCGAACCACCTCCGGCACCAGCACGAGCGTGCTGACCTCGCCGCAATGGCCGCCCGCCTCCGTGCCCTGCGCCACGATGATGTCGACGCCCGCCTCGACCAGCCGCACCGCGTGCTCGCGGGCGCCCGCCAGCGCGGCCACCGGCACGCCGTGCTTCCGGCCCATGGCGATCATCTCCGGCGGCGGCACGCCAAGGGCATTGGCGATCAGCCGGATGGGATGCTCGAAGGCCGCCTCCAGCGTGCGCAGCGCGGTTTCCGGATCGAACGGCTGGGCGCGGTTGCGGTAGCGGCTGCTGGCGTCATCAGGAAGCGTCACGCCGGCGTCGGCCAGCAGGTGGCCAGCGAACTCACGATGCGCGGCGGGAATACGCTGCTCCAGCGCGGCGGCCGAAACGCTGCCCTCCCCCCGGGTGGCGAGGTTCTCGGGAACCAGAACATCGATGCCATAGGGTTTGCCGTCGACGTGATCGTCGATCCACTTCAATTCCTCGCGGACCGTTTCCGGCGTGTGCGCCGTCGCGCCCAGAACGCCAAATCCCCCGGCGCGGCTGACCGCCGCCACCACGTCCCGGCAATGGCTGAAGGCCAGAAGCGGAAACTCGATTCCGAGCATCTCGCACAGTTGCGACGCCATGTTTCCTCCGCATCTGATTTCATATGATACCGTTCGTTATGCGAACTATATGACCGGGGAAAATCCTGTCAATCGGCGACAGGGCGCTGGCGCTTGCGATCAATCAGGTGGGCCAGCTCCTCGATGCTGGCGAGCAGCGGCTCGCTGTCGGGCATGTCAAGATATGCCGCCAGCTCTCCGGCAAGCTCACGTTCAAAGGCCGCATATTCCGCCAGACCCGGCGAGGTGAGGCGCAGCATTTCGGCGCGGCCATCGTCAGGATCGGCGTAGCGCTCGACCATCCCGCGCTTTTCCAGGGCGTTGACGAGAACGGAGGCGGTGGGACGGCCGATGCCGGAGAGCGAGGCCAGCTCGCTCGCCCGCCGTGGACCCCGTTTTAGCATCAGGAGAAAACGGTACTGGGCGACCGTCAGGGCGTGCGTCTGCGCCACCCGCTCCAGCACCCGGTGCAGCACCACGATGGTCCGCGTCAGAAGAATCCAGCGCCGGTCAGGCTCAGGCCCAGATGTCACAAATCGCCTCCACGCCATGGCGCGCGTCGCGCCGGTTGGCCGGCGCCAAACCCATCCATCCGTGGTGGATTTCGCCCCGTGCGCCGACAACCTGGCCTATCCGCACGAACAGACCAAGCGAATGATCCGGCGCGGTCGCCCGGGCGACCGGAGCGATCGCCTGTCGTCGTCCTGCATGCCGGCTTGCCAGCGCGCCCATGGCCGGTTGTCGGCGTTCATGGCGCCCCGGGAGGCGCCTGCCCGGCGTCAAATGCTTTAGAGGAGACTTTCATCCTGGGTTGGTGCTTTAAGCGGGACGGTCGTCCTGGCTTATCTGCGAATCTGCGCCGGCCCCGGCGCGTCCTGATGTGGGGAAACTGAGATCATGGGTCCATTGTTTCGGGCATTTGTCGCGGCGCTCGCCCTGCCGCTGTTACTGGCGGCCTGCGGCGACAGGGAGCCTGAACAGCGCAAGGCGTTCATCCAATTGCTCGACCAGCGGGTGGTGACGCCGGCCGGCGTGCGCCTGCCCAAACTGAACGATGAAGAAAAGGCGAAGCTGGGTGAAACCTACAACGCCCAGTTCGACATCATCAGCAATTTCCACGAAAGCCTGAACACCACCTTCGCCGCCATTCCCAAGGTCATGAACAACGCCGCCCTGCGCAAGCTCGACGATCTGCCGGCCAGCCGCAAGGCGCTGGAGGAAACGCGCGACGTGCTGAGGTCCGCCGGCGCGGCCATGGACACGGCGGAGCAGAAGGCCATCGGCGCCCGGGCGGCGCTGAAGCAGCCTGAAGACCTCAAGACCGTTTACGACAAGGCCTTCGACAAGATGATCACCACCCCGGTGGCGGCCGCCCGCAAGCTGTTCGGCAGCGGCAACGCCGTGATCGGCGATGGCCTTCAGCTCATCGATTATCTGGAGGCCAACAAGGACAGGGTCACGTTCAGCGGCGGCGCCCTCCAGGCGCGCGATCCCGGCGCCCGCGGAGAGGTCAACGCCCTGCTGGGCAAACTGAACGCCGACTCGCAAAAGCTGGCCGGCGACGTGCAGGCGCTGAACAGGATCGGCAGGGGACAGTAACCGGCGCGCCCCAACGCCCGGCCATTTTGTTCCGGCCAGTCTCCAGGTCATATTGTTGCAGGTCATGGGCTTGCGCGCCATATGACTGATTGGAAACGACAACTGGCGGCGGGCCAAGGCGCCCGCGCCACCGGCAACGGGAGATGCGTCATGCCAGACACCTTGTCCGCAGTTGAGCTTCAGGAGCGTATCGCGCTGGCCCGCCGCAACCTTGCGGCGCTGACCGAGCAGGCCGCGGCCTTCTCCGGCGCGGCGGATGAAGAACTGGCCGCCCAGCGCATCGCCACCCAGCAGAAACTGCTGGACGACCTGTTGCAACAACAGGAAGAGCAGCGTCGTCAGGACCGCGCAGGTTAACCCGGCAGGTTAACGGGCAGAACCTGGCTGCCTGGTCGCCTCTTCCGCTTCAGACCGGCGCAGGCGCCACGGGGCCGCGCCGGCGCCTTCCCGGCTGGCGGTGATGTGAGCCGTCATGCGGCCTTTACATGATAAGTGTCGGCGCCCGGTTGAGTCGTGAGCCTCGCGCAACCCTTATGTTCGCAGCGGCTGGCGCCGGCCGGATCTGAACGGATCGACGGAGCTGACTGTGAACCGATTGCGCGCTGTAACGCTTGGCCTCTTTCTCGGATGCGCGACCGCCGCCCTGGCGCAGGCGCCAGCGGCCCCTGCCCCCGCGGCGGCGCCCGCCGCGCCGGTCGACGCGGAGGCGACCCGGGCGGTCATCGCCAGGCTGAACCCCTATGTCGCCCTGCTCAACCGGACCATGCGCGCCACGGACTCGATCGCCCGCTATGAAAGCTGGGTGAACATGAACACCGGCCCCACCGGCAAGGAGCGCATCATCTACGGCCTGTACTCGCTGTATGACGTGCGCGGCGAGATCGACAAGGCGAAGGCGGCCATCGCCATGCCGCCGCCCATGCCGGCGCTGGACGCCGCCATTGCCGATTACATCAAGGCATATGAAACCCTGGCGCCGCTGGTCACTGAAGCCGACGGTTATTACACCCGCAAGGATTACACCGACGACAAAATGGCCGGCGGCAAGGAACTGCACGCCCGTCTCGCCCCCGCCATGGCGGCCTTTCGCAAGGAGCGCGCCCGCGTTGACGCCCTGCTCGCCGTGGAAAAGGCGAAGGCCGACGCGGCGGAACTGGCGCTGATCGAACAGACCGAAGGCAAAAAAGCCCGCTGGCAGGTGGCGAACGTCATGTTGCGCGCCCGCCAGGCGGTGGACCTGTTCCCGTCGCAGAACAGGCCGGTGGTCGACATGCCGGCGTTCGAGGCCGCCGTGCTGGCCTATGCGGCGGCGGTGAAGGAGATGGACGCCTATTCGGCCGCCAACCCGGGTTCGTTCTTCGTCTTCGAATCGCGCCCGCGTGATTTCCTCGGCAAGCTGCGCACCTTCCGCGACAAGCTGCAAAAGTCGAAGGGCGACGCCCGCAAGGGCGCGGGTCGCGATCTCGACTGGCTGGTGCGCGACTATAACATGATGGTGTCGACCTCCCGCGACGCCACCCGCTTCGCCAAATAGCCGGTCCAGACCGTCTGGGGCCATCGCCGCTGGATCAGGCGGCGACGCCAGGCGCCTGATCCAGCCCTGCTTTCTGGCGGCCCTCTTGAAATCCGGCAATTTGCCAGTAAATTATGGGCATGTTGCCGGAGCGGCCATTCGATGGCCTGCCGGCGCGGGATCGTCAGAGGTCGAAATGTCAGCGGTCATCGAGGAAGTCGTCCGCAAACTTGGCGGACAGCCGGTTCTGGGGCGCCAGGTGCGCTCCCAGGCCGATCTTGCGCTCGCGGTGCGCGGCCGCCTGCCGTTGCAGGCGTTGCGCGGCCTCGCCCAGGCCGGCATCTCCGAGCAGGAGATTGAGCGCTTCGTCATCCCGCAGCGCACGCGCCGCCATCGCGCCGACCGCCAGCAGCCGCTGACAGTGGATGAATCCGACCGGGCGGTGCGCCTGCTGCGCATCCAGACCCTGGCCGAAGACACCTTTGGTGACCGTGACAAGGCCAGCCGCTGGCTGCGCCGCCCGCTGGCGGCGCTCGACGGCGAAACGCCGCTGGACGTGGCCCAGACGGAAACCGGGGCCCGGGTGATCGAAACCGTTCTGGCGAAAATCGCCTGGGGCGCGGCCGCCTGACGGCGGGCCATCCATGGTGGAGCGATGATTCTGTGGCGCCTGTCGGGCGAGATTCATGCCCGCGCCTTCGATGGCGGCTATGGCCAGCTGTATGACGGCCGCTGGAACACGGCGGGCCATCCGGTCACCTATTGCGCCACCTCGCCGTCGCTCTGCGTGCTGGAGAAGCTGGTGCATGTCGAAGACCCGGATCTGCTGCCGGCCCTCGCCATGGTGCGCTACGACATTCCCGACGATCTCGCCATCGAAACCCTGACGCCCGGCGACCTGCCCGAAGCCTGGCGTCGCCAGGAAAGCTGGACCCAACGGCGCGGCGACCAGTGGAGCCGGGAAATGACGGCGCCGCTGCTGTGCGTTCCCTCCGCCATCGTGCCGCTGGCGGACGCGCCGGACATGAACATGCTCATCAACCACCGGCACCCGGACGCGACGCGCATCAGCATCCGGGCGGTGGAGCCGTTCGTTCTCGATGTGCGGCTATTTTGAAGCTGGCCTGCCTGCGGCATGGCCGGGCTTGCGCCGGTCCATGCCACACAACAACACTCCAAAAAAACGCTGATGAAACCGCCCGCGACAAATCCAGCCTCAACGCGTGGATGCCCGGAACAGGCCCGGGCATGACGCGGCGGCGATCGGCGTCGCCTTCCGGCGCCGGATGCGGCGACGCTCCGGGGCCGGATATGGCGACGCGGTCTGTCCCGGGTTATCGCGCCGACACCAGTTCGCCGATCGCTTCCCATGACTTGCCGTTGAAGCGCATCATCTGCATGGCCTTCAGCGGCCCATGGTCATCCGGAGTGATGGTGGCGGTGACGCCGGGAAGCAGCATGGGAATCTCCATGTTGCGGATGCCTTCCAGCGCCGCCACCAGATTTTCACGGGTCGGCTTGGGGCCGGCGCGCAGCAGCGCCTGCTCCATGGCGTAGGCCATGCCGTAGGCGTAGGGGTTCAGCCAGTCGTTCTTGGCGCCGGAGGGGTAGTATTTGTCCATGAAGGCTTCCCAAGCCTTGTAGTCCGGGCTGTCCTTCCACTGCGGATCGGTCGGCTGTTTGACGTAGGACGTGGAGATGATGCCCACGGACTTGTCCAGACCGGCGCCGGTCAGCACCGGATCGACCGAATTGGAAACGCTCGGCACGATGAACACCGGCTTCCAGCCCAATGCATCAACGGCGCGGATCGACTGGGCGGCGAACTTCGGCGTCGTGGCGCTGATAAAGACATTGGCGCCGGCGCTGCGCAGGCGCGAAATCTGCGAATCCACCGTGGCGTCGGAGAGCTCGTAGGCGATCGCCTCGACAATGGCGTTCTTCCTGTCGCCGAGCCCCTCGCGCAGGCCATGCAGGATGTCCTTGCCGTAGTCATCATTCTGGTACAGCACGCCGATCTTCGGGTCCTTGACGTTCTCAAGGATATATTTGGCGTAGATTTTCCCTTCCGTCGGGTAATCGACGTTCCAGGCGAAGGTCCACGGGAACTTCTTCGGCTGGTTCCAGCGCGACGCGCCGGACGACACAAAGATTTGCGGCACCTTCTTGCTGTTCAGCCAGGCCTGGGTGGCCGAGGAGGTCGGCGTGCCGATGGGCAGGAAGATGGCGAGAACGTCTTCGCCCTCCACCAGCTTGCGGGTCTGCTCGATGGCCTTGGGCGGCGTGAAGGCGTCGTCCAGGCTAATGATGCGCACCTTGCGTCCATGCACGCCGCCACGGGCGTTGACCATGTCGAAATAGGCGACCGCCGCTTTGGCGATGGTGCCATAGGCCGAGGCCGGGCCGCTATAAGGCGCGGTGTTGCCGAGTTTGATTTCGGTGTCGGTCACGCCATGCGTTTCGGCGGCGCCGGCCCCCGCCGCCATGGCGAGCGTCAGGCCAGCGGCCACACCCGCGGCAAGGCCCGCGTGGGTCAGTTTTCTGCTGAAAGCTGTTGCCAGAGTTCTCATGTTTTCCCCCCGTATGTAAAATTCTAAGCTGCCCGCGCCGGGATGAACGTTCGCCACGGCGCCTTTCATCCCGGCATGGCTCATCTGCGCTGCTTCCCTCCACGCAGCGACGACCGCCGCCCCTTCAGAGCGTGCGCGCGATGATTTCCTTCATCACTTCATTGGTCCCGGCATAAATGCGCTGGCCGCGTGAATCCGCATAAGCCCGCGCCACCGGATACTCCCGCATGAAACCATAGCCGCCGTGCATCTGCACGCACTGGTCGAGGACCTTCGCCTCGACGTCGGTGAGCCAGTATTTGCACATGGCCGCGTGCTCGGGCGGCAGGGCGCCGTCAAGGAAGCGCGATACGCACTGCTCCAGGAAGGCCCGCGCCACCGTCACTTCGGTCTTCATCTCGGCCAGCTTGAAGCGCAGGTGCTGGAACTGGCTGATCGACTGGCCGAAGGCCTGGCGCTGGTTGGTGTAGGCCAGGGTCTCGCGGAACGCCGCCTCGGCTCCCGCCACGGCGGTCATGCCGACCATCAGTCGCTCGCGGCCCAGCTGCGCCATCAGATAGTGCAGGCCCTCGCCGCGGACGCCAAGGATGTTGCTCGCCGGGACGCGGACGTTGTCGAAGAACAGCTCCGCCGTGTCCTGCGCCTTCTGGCCCAGCTTCTCCAGCACGCGGCCGCGACTGAAGCCGGTACGGTCCGCCTCCACCAGGAACAGCGTCTTCTTGCCCGGCGGATCGCCCTCGATCCCGGCCAGCACGATGATGAGATCGGCGTGCAGGCCGTTGGTGATGAAGGTTTTCTGACCGCTGATGAGGAAATCATCGCCGTCCGGCCTGGCGATGGTGCGCGTGCCCTTCAGGTCGCTGCCGGCGCCCGGCTCGGTCATGGCGATGGACAGCACCACATCGCCGCTGGCGCAGCCGGGCAGCCAGCGCTGCTTCTGCTCTTCCGTGCCGTAATGGACGATGTAGGGCGCGATGATTTCCGCGTGGGTGTAGAACCCCGGCAGGGCGATGAAGGCGCGGGCGAACTCCTCGATAATCACCAGGGCGTGGTGAATGCCGGCGCCCGAGCCGCCCCACGCTTCCGGCAGGCAACAACCGAGAAAACCGGCGTCGCCCATCTTGCGCCACAGCTCGCGCGGCATGGCGCCGTCGCGCTCCCACTGGCTGTAATGGGGGGCGATCTCGCGGGCGATGAAACGGGCGACGGACTGGCGCAGCGCTTCGTGCTCCGCCGTCAGGTGGGACTGATCGGTCATCGCTGTCTCCTCAGGGACCGCCGAAGCCCATCCAGCCGCCATCGACGGGCAGGATGACGCCGTTCACATAAGAGGCCGCGCCGGAGGCGAGGAACGCGACGGCGCTGGCGATTTCTTCCGGGTGGCCCATGCGGCGCATCGGCAGCTTGCGCTCGATCTGGGCGCGCTCGACGCCGACCTTCTCGAACATGCCGAAGGCCAGCGCGGTTTCGATGTAGCCCGGAGAAATGGCGTTGACGCGCAGGCCGCGCCCGGCCCATTCGCTGGCGAGGCAGCGGGTGAGATGCACCACCGCCGCCTTGGACACCGCATAGGCGTTGGAGCCGGGAATGCCCATCATGCCGGCGATGGAGGCGATGTTGACGATGGCGCCGCGGCCGCGCCGCGCCAGGATGTGCCGGCCGATGGCGCGCGACACCAGGAACGTGCCGCGCAGGTTGATGTCCATCACCTGCTGCCAGGCGTCGATGTCCTGGTCGATGGTGCGGACGATCGGCTCGCCAACGCCGGCGTTGTTGACCAGCACGTCGATCTCACCGGCCAGCGCCAGCGCCGCCTCAACCATGGCGTCCGGTCCGGTCTTCTCGCCGATATCGCCGGCCACGGCGTAAAAGGCGCGTTGCGGAAATTGCGCCTTCAGTTCGGTGAGGGCGGCGTCGAGGCGGGCCCCGTCGCGGTCGGCCAGCACCACGTCGCCGCCGAGCCCGGCCAGCGTCCGGCAGATCGCCATGCCGATGCCCCCGGCGCCGCCGGTGACGAGCGCCGTCCTGCCGCTGAAATCCATCAGTTCAGACATTGTTGTTTTCCCTGGACGTTTCCCACATTCAGCTTTTTTTGCGCGCGGCGGATTTCTCGCGGAATTCCGTGACAAGCCGCTGGTGATCGGCGCTCACATTGGTCAGCGCCTCATAGGCGAGGCCTGTGTCCATCATGGCGACAGCGAGCTGGCGCAGGGCGATGTTGGTGGTGACCTTGCTCCAGCGGATCGCCTTCATGGCGCCGCCCGCCAGCCGGTCGGCGAAAGCGTCGACGGCGGCGTCGAGCTGTTCCGCCGGCACGGCGTGGTTGATCAGGCCGATCTCGGCGGCGCGCGGCGCGGCGATGGGATCGCCGGTGAGCAGAAATTCCTTGGCGCGGGCAAAGCCGATGAGCTGCGGCCAGATCACCGCGCCGCCGTCGCCCGCCACCATGCCAATGGAGACATGCGGATCGGCGATGATGGCCTTTTCGGCCGCGAAGCTGACGTCGCAGAACAGCGCGATGGTCGCGCCGAGGCCGACAGCCGGGCCGTTGATGCGGGCGATGGTCGGCTTTTCGCAGTCGATCAGCGAAAACACGATGGCTTTTGCCTCAGCGACGGTGGTTTCGAAGCTGTCGGGATTGTCGATGGCGTCCTGCATCCAGTCGACGTCGCCGCCGGCGCAGAAGGCGCGCCCGGCGCCGGTGAGCACGATCACGTCCGAATCGGGATCCTTGGCGGCGTCGGTGAACACCCGCGACAGTTCCTCGTGCAGCACGGCGTTGACGGCGTTGAGGCTGTCCGGCCGGTTCATGGTCAGGGTCAGCACCCGGCCGCGCCGGCTGAAGGTGATGGCCTTGTAATCCTGCTGGTTCATTCGCGTTTCCTGCCTGTTGTGTCGTTCACGCCGCGCCGGGACGAAAGCCCGGTGGGAACGGGCCCACCAGGACATCCCGGCGCTCCGGCGCGGCGCATGTCCACCGGCTTCGCATGTCCGCCGGCTTCACAGATACAGCGCCAGAAGGCCGTGCTGGCTCCCGCGCGCTCCGGAGATCGTCATCGCGCTCCGGCTACGTAATCTGATTTTCGATTCGCTAGTCGATTTTAATTGACATGTCCATCGGGACATTGAAAAAATCCATCCGCTGGCCACGACCCCAGCCACGCCCAAACGGCGCATGCGGGGCCGCGCCCGGCGACAACAACAATAACGGGCCGGACGGACGATCCGGATCTGGCGGGCTGCCAAAGGAACGTCCGCCCGGAGGCGAACACGTTCAGACCTGTCTTGAGGCGAATGGCTTCGCCTGAAGGCAGGAACCATCAAGGGGGGAACAGACATGATCATGCGTGAGAGACTGCAACGCATCCGCGGGAAAGGCGCCCTGCGGCGCCTGGCGCTGGCGACCATCGCCGGCGCCGCCATGGCGGCCGGGCCCGCCATGGCCCAGGACGGCAAACAGCCGGACATGCCGCCGCTCAAGATCGGCGTGCTCACCGACATGTCCGGCGTGCTGTCGTCGGGCCTCGGCGCCGGCTCGGTGGACGGCGCCCGCATGGCCATTGAAGATTTCGGCGGCAAGATGTTCGGCAAGCCGATCGAACTGGTGTTCGCCGACCATCAGAGCAAGGCGGACATTGGCGCCGGCGTCGCGCGCCGCTGGTTCGAGCAGGACAATGTCAGCATGATCGCCGACATCGGCGCCTCCGCCGTCGCCCTGGCGGTGAAGGAGCTGGTCGAAAGCCACAAGAAGATCTCCATCAACGTCGGCGCCTCCAGCTCCGACCTTACCGGCAAGGCCTGCTCGCCCAATACGGCGCAGTGGAGCCAGGACAGCTACATGTGGTCCAACGCCCTGCCCAAACGCCTGGTCGCTGAAGGCAAGAAGAAGTGGTTCCTGATCGTCCAGGACTGGGCGTTCGGCCACGCCATGCAGCGCGACGTCACCAGGGTCGTGGAAGCGGGCGGCGGAACCATCGTCGGCGCCGTGCGCCATCCGCCGGGCCTGCAGGACTATTCGTCGATCCTGTTACAGGCGCAGAACTCCGGCGCCGACGCGGTGGCGTTCCTGAACGCGGTCAGCGACCTGACCAATTCCGTGAAACAGGCGAAGGAGTTCGGGCTTGGCGCCGATGGCCGCCAGCAACTGGTCGCCCTCGCCTTCCTGCTCACCGACGCCCATGGCCTCGGCCCGGCCATGGCCCAGGGCATCCAGTTCTCGTCGGTCTGGTACTGGGACATGAACCCGGAGGCGCGCAAGTTCTCCGAACGCTTCATGGCGCGCAACAAGAGCATGCCGCACGAGGCGCACGCCGGCGTCTATAGCGCCGTGGCCCACTACCTGAAGGCCGTGCAGGCGGTCGGCTCCACCGACCCGGCGAAGGTCATGGCGGAAATGCGCAGGAATCCCGTCAAGGACTTCTACCAGGACAACGCCCGCCTGCGCGAGGACGGCCGCCTGCTGCGCAAGGTCTACCTGGCCCGCATGAAGACCCCGGAAGCCTCGAAAGGCCCTTGGGACTATTATGAGATCACCGGCGAAATCCCTGGCGAACAGGCTTTCCGCCCGCTGTCGGACGGAGCCTGCCCGTTGGTCAAGCAATAATCCGGCCGCCGGCAAAGCCTGGAGCGTTTGCCCGTGGCAAATGCTCCAGGGCGCTGGCCGTCCCGCTCCCGGCGCGGCCAGCGCCCTGCGCGACAGCCCGTTTGACCGCATGGCTGCGTCATGACGGGGCTTGCCGGCGGAACGGACGCCCGGGCCGCTTCGGCAAAGCAGGCCATTCAGCAGGCGGGAGCGAAATTCCCATTCAGTGCGGCGGGGTTTTGCTCTAGAGGACAGACCCGGCGGCGGCGGCCAGCATACGGCTCCGGCGCTCCATACGTCGCCAGCTTCATCACGGGCGGTCCATTGCCGGGCTGCCTGCCTGGTCGTGAACGGAGTCAACCCAACGCCGTTCCGGCCGCACCGCAAAGGAACGGATCCCGCTTTATGGCGCGTTCAAGAATACGGCCGGCAGATTCCGGCGCCGACCGTGCAGCAGCCACGGGCAGCGCTTCCGCCGCCGCAGCCGCAACCACAGTCGCCGCCACTGGCGCGCGGGCGCGGGCGCCGCGCAAACCCCGCCTCAGCCGTCAGGAAAAATCGGAACGCACCCGCGCCGCGATCTGTCAGGCGGCGGCCGAAGTGATTGGCGAATATGGCTACGCCAACGCCTCCATTTCCCGCATCATGGAGCGCGCCGGCCTGGGGCACGGCACCTTCTACGCCTATTTCGACAGCCGGCAGGATCTGTTCGACGCCCTGCTGCCCATGAAGGGCGAGGAGGTGCTGGGTTTCGTCCAGGAACGGGTGCGCGGCGCCCCTGACTTCATCGACATGGAGTACCGGGGGTTCCTCGGCTTCTTCGAATACGTCCAGAAGCATCCATGGTTCTTCCGGCTGCTGCACGAAGCCCAGGTCGCGGCGCCGGACGGCCACCACCGCCACATCAACAATATCCTTACCCGCTACCGCAAGGCGCTCAGGCGCGCCCATGACGCTGGCGAGATGCCCGGTTACGACGCCAGCGAACTGGATACGCTGGCGTTCCTGCTGATGTCAGCCCGCGATTACGTCTACTCGCAGCAGGTGGCGCGCAGCGACGACGCCGCCGAAACCATCCAGCAGGCCGTCAGGACCTATGCGAAATTCGTCGCCCACGGTTTGCGCGGCGCGGAGCCACAACCGCAGACGCCAGCCGGCGACAAAACCGGCGTGGCGCCCCGCGAAGCGCGCGGGCGGAAAAAGCCTGAAGACCACCAACCATAAATGGCGACAAGGGAGCGAAACGGCATGACAGCGGTTATCAGCGAGCAGATCGACGGCGTGTTGCGCCTGCAACTCAACGAGCCGGAAACGATGAACGCCCTCAGCGCCGGCATCTCCGACGGCCTGGCCGGGGCGGCGCGATCGTTCACCACCAATCCCGACCTGCGCTGCCTGCTCGTCACCGGCTCGGGCCGGGCGTTCTGCGCTGGCGGCGATATCTCCGGCATGGGCGTGCGGCCGGCGGCCGAGATGCTGGCCTCCATGGAGGAGTTCCACCTGTGGGTGCGGCTGCTGCTGGCGGCGCAGAAGCCCATCGTCATGGCGGTGAACGGCGCCGCGGTCGGCGCCGGGTTCGCGCTGGCCATGATGGGCGACGTGGTTCTGGCCAGCCCGGAGGCGGTGTTCCGCTGCGCCTTCGTCGGCATCGGCGCGGCGCCGGATCTCGGCCTCGCCCGCACCCTGCCCCGCGCCATTGGTTACCAAAGGGCCAGCGACATCCTGCTGACCAACCGGGTGGTGCGGGCGGAAGAGGCGCAGCAGATCGGCATGGTGTCGCGCGTCGTCGCGGCGGAGGCGCTGCAGGAAGAAGCCCTGAACACGGCGCGCCAGCTGGCCGCGGGCCCCACCCGGGCGCTCAGCCTCGCCAAGACCATGATGCGCGCCGGCCAGGAAGGTTCGCTCGACTCATTTCTGGCCCATGAGGCGCAGGCCCAGGCGATCGCCTTCACCACCCAGGACTTCGTGGAAGGCGTCGCCGCCTTCCGGGAGCGCCGGGCGCCGGCGTTCAGAGGGTACTGATCGTCATTGGGAAATGCTCTGGCGGAGGGGCGGCGCGCCGCCCCTCCGCCAACCGGCTCAGGCGAACCGTTCGACCAGCAGGAACTTCTGCACCTTGCCGGTGGGCGTGCGCGGCAGCGGCTCCGCCTGGCGGAAGATGGCGCGGGGGATCTTGAACCCGGCCAGCCGTTCGCGACACCAGGCCTCCAGCTCCGCGTCGCTCGCCTCGCCGCCCGCCTCCGGCACGATCAGGGCGGCGACCTTCTCCCCCCACATCGGATCGGGCAAGGCGAAGACGGCGGCGTCCGCCACCCGCGGGTGCGCCAGAAGAATTTCCTCAACCTCGGCCGAATGGACGTTCTGGCCGCCAGTGACGATCATCTCCTTCTTGCGACCGCTGATGGTGAGAAAACCCTCAGCGTCGATGAAGCCGATGTCGCCGGTATGCACCCAGCCATTACGGAAGGTCTCGGCCGTTTTCTCCGGGTTGCCGAAGTAGGCGGTGACCGCGTTGGGCGAACGGCCAATGATCTCGCCATGGCTGCCGGCCGGCAGCGGCGCGCCGCTGTCATCGACGATGCGCACTTCCGAGAACAGCGTCTGCCTGCCCTGGGAGGCGGGATTGCGTTTGCGGTCTTCCGGCGTGCTGACGACCAGGGCGCCAGTTTCCTGCATGCCGTAATATTCGTACAGGTCCTCGCACAAATGCGCCTGGGTCTGCTCGCGCACGGGCTGCGGCAGGCTGGCGCCGGCGAAGACGATGGCGCGCAGGGCGCGGGGCCGCGGCCGGTCGGCCGCCCGCGCCTGAAGCAGCATGGCCGCCATTGTTGGCACCAGGTTCAGAATGGTGACGCCTTCGCTGTCCATCAGCTCCAGCGCCCGCTCCGGCGCGAAATTGGTCAGGACGTTGGGCACGCCATACATGATGGCCCCGAGAATCCACGCCAGACCAACGCGACCGAACGCCGGAAACACGGTCATCACCACATCATGGCGCGTCATGTCGAAGGCATTGAACATCGGCCCGATGGCGCTGTTGTTGAACTGGGTCAGCACATAGGACTTCGGCAGGCCCGTGGTGCCGGAGGTCAGGTTGAAATAATAGGGATCTTCTTCCCGGATATCCCGCTCGATCCGCCCGGTGGAGGCCGCGTCGGTCAGCGCCTGGTAATCGTGCTCGCCGGCGCCATGACCCGCGCCAATGCGGATGACCGTGGGCAGGATGGCGGCCGTCGGGGCGGCCAGCGCCGCGAAACGATCCTCATAGATGATGCCCTTGGCGCCCATGGACTCGGCCAGGCTTTTGATCTCCGGCGCCGCCAGGCGGTAATTCAGCGGAATGCCGATGACGCCGGTGCGCGCCAGGGCGAAATAGATATCGATGATCTCGGCGCGATTGCTGACCAGGAAGGCCAGCACGTCGCCCTTGCGCAGCCCCAGCCCTTCGATGGCGTTGGCGAGCCGGTTGGCGCGCTCTTCCATCTGGGCGAAGGTGAAGCGCCGCCCCGTGTCGGCGCAGACAATCGCCAGCGCGTCCGGGAAGCGGATCGCCGCTGTTTCGAGATATGAGCCGACAAGCATGCGGCCAAGTGCGCGCTGCATTTGAATCCCCCATTTTCTGGTTATTGCGCGGCCTGTTCAGCCGCCCGGCCTTCCGGGCGGACAGGTCCCCTCCGGTTTCTCGCGCCATGGCGCCGTCCGCCCGGTTCACGCCAGGGCGCGAAACGCCATCGCATCCGCGCCCTGGAATAAGCATGCGCCGTTGCGCCCGCCCATGTGCAATCGTCCTGCGCGCCGCCCACGCATATCAGGCGGCGTCCAGGTAGCGCTGACGCAGGGTCCGCTTCAGGATCTTGCCCGCGCCCGACAGTGGCAGCGGCTCGGCCGACAGATCAACGCTGCGCGGGCACTTGTAGGCGGCGATGCGATCACGGCAGAAGCCAATCAGCTCCTCCGGCGAGGCGTCCGCGCCCGGGCGCAGCACCACCACCGCATGCACCTGCTCACCCCACCGCTCGCTGGGAATGCCGATCACGGCGCATTGGGCGACGGCGGGATGCTGGGCGAGCACGTTCTCCACCTCGATGGAGTAAACGTTTTCACCGCCGGAGATGATCATGTCCTTGATGCGGTCCACCACGTAGACATAGCCGTCCGCGTCCATGTAACCGCCGTCGCCCGTGTGCATCCAGCCGTCGACGATGGCTGCGGCGGTCTCGGCCGGCCGCTCCCAGTAACCCATCATCACCGTATCGCCGCGCACGATAATCTCGCCGATCTCGCCGCGCGGCAGCGGATTGTTGTTCTCGTCGACGATGCGCAGTTCGCAGGTCGCCACGGTGCGGCCGGCGCTGCGGTGGCGGCCCTTCGCCCGGTTCTCGCCGAGGTGATCTTCCGGCCGCAACAGCGTGCACATGGGCGACAGCTCCGTCATGCCATAGGCCTGAACGAACCTGACGCCGGGCAGGCGCTGCATGGCGCGGTCCAGCAACGCCTCGCTGATCGGCGACGCCCCATAGATGATCTGCTCCAGCGACGAGATGTCATGTCCGTCGATGTCGGGCGAATCCACCAGCATCTGGATCATGGTGGGCACCAGCATGATGTGCGTCACCCGGTATCTGTCGATGGCGGCGGCGACGGCGCCTGGCGTGAAGGCCGGCAGCATGACGTTGGAGCCGCCCAGCAGCATGTTGGCGTACATGACGCCGCCATTGCCCAGGTGGAACATCGGCGCCACGTGCATGTAACGCGAGCCCTGCCCCATCAGGTTGGCGCCGAGCGAGTTGACGGCGTTGAGCATCAGGTTGTGGTGGCTGAGCATCACGCCCTTGGAGCGGCCGGTGGTGCCGCCGGTGTAGAAGATGCCGGCGAGATCGGTCCCCTGACGCATGGCGTCGTCCACCGGCGCCGCGTCGGCGATCAGGCGCTCATAGTCGGCGAACCCTTCCGGCGCCGACTGCTCGCCCATATAGACCAGCGGCAGGTCGCCGATCGTTTGTGACAGCGCCTGCGCCATGGCGGCGAAGGCGTCATCGGCCAGCAGCAGGCTGGCGCGGCAGTCGCGCAGGGCGTCCTCGTTTTCCGCCTGGCTCCAGCGCACATTGAGCGGCACGATGACGGCGCCGGCCCAGGCCACGGCCAGATAAACCTCGAAATATTTGTCGTTGTTCTGGGACATCACCGCGACGCGGTCGCCGTGCTTCACCCCGAGGCCGTGCAGGGCGCCGGCGAAGCGTTGCACCCGCTCGCCGATCTCGGCCCAGGTGCGCTGGCGGTCGCCAAAGATGGTGGCGATGCCCTGGGGATTGTCGTCAAGAAATTTTCGCAATCCAAGCGTCGTGTTCATCGTGAACCCTCCCTTTGACCTGAAACTGGCGCGGGTGTTTTCTCACCCTTCTTTGAGCCAGCCGGCATTCTGAAGTTATCCGTCGTCCCTTTCCAGCCCCGCGGTCAGCCGCTGGGCAAAGTCTTCAGCAATTTTCTCCGGCGTCATGGGGCCATCCACCCGGTGCCAGTGCCCGATCCAGTTCAGGGCGCCGGCGATGGCGAAAGCCGCCATACGCGGGTCCGTGGGCCGGATGGAGCCATCGGCGACGCCGTCGGCGATCAGTTTCCGGAACAGGCCATCCAGATTCCGCTTCCGCTCAAGGATCGCGCGCCGGTTGATCTCGTCCAGGTCGCGGTCATCGAGCAACACCAGGCTCTTGCCGTAGGTCGTTGTCATGGTTTCCGCGTAGATGCGGATCAGCCGGCGCAGGCGGGCAAGACCGGAGCCTTCGCCCAGTTCCGCGCCGACGCGCTGTTGCAACCGCTCATGGCCGGACATCCAGCAGGAATACAGGATGTCTTCCTTGCTTCTGAAGTAATTGTAGAGCGCCGGCTTGGTGACATTCAGCCGCTCGGCCACCTCGTTCATGGTGACGTGATGATAGCCCTGCTCGATGAACAGGGTGAGCGCCATGTCCTGCACCGCCTCGATCTTCTGGTCGCGCGCCTTCTCCCGGTCTTCAACCGGCAGCCAGGGGGATGCGTTTTCATTGGCGGCGGACCCGGTCAAAAGAACATCCCTCCCAATACGTGACGCGCCGGGTTTTCAATGCGGAGGCGGCGCCCCCCATGCTCCAGAAACAGCGTCATGCGGCATGACCAGTTTGCCAGTCATGCGGCAAATTCCTGCAATGGGAAAGCCCGCCCACCTGTCGCGACGCAAGAGCGCCACCAGAGCGCCGCCATCGGAAGGAAGACGCATTGACAGACGTCCGATCGCTGGTATGGATATTACCCATGGGTAATCAAAAGTCCAGCGGGATGGTCCCCGGATGACGCCGCTGGCCAAGGAGGAAATCATGTCCCGTGCGGTTCATGTCGCAGGCGTTGGAATGATCCCGTTCTCGAAACCGGGAGCCAGCGAGCCGTATCATGTGATGGGCGCTGAAGCGGCCCGCCTGGCGCTGGCCGACGCCGGCGTGGATTTCTCGCAGGTGCAGCAGGCCTATGTCGGCTACGTCTATGGCGACTCCACCTGCGGCCAGCGGGCGCTCTATCAGGTCGGCATGTCCGGCATCCCGATGGTGAACGTCAACAACAACTGCTCCACCGGTTCGTCGGCGCTGTTTCTCGCCCGCCAGGCCATCGAGGCCGGCGTCGCCGACTGCGTGATCGCCCTCGGCTTCGAACAGATGAAGCCCGGCGCGCTCGGCACGGTGTTCACGGATCGCCCCGGCCCGATGGAGCTGTTCGACAACCTGGCCGATGACCTGATCGACGCGCGCGGCATTCCCGCGGCGCTGCGGCTGTTCGGCGGCGCCGGCCTCAGCCACATGAAGAAGCACGGCACGCCGCTGTCGTCCTTTGCCAAGATCCGCGCCAAGGCCAGCCGCCACGCCGCGAAGAACCCGCTGGCGATCTTCCGCAAGGAAGTGACGGCGGATGACGTGCTGAACGACACGCCGATCTGGCCAGGCGTGATGACCCGCCTGATGGCCTGCCCGCCCACCTGCGGCGGCGCCGCCGCCATTCTGGTTTCGGACGAGTTCGCCCGCCGCAACGGCCTGCGCACCGACGTGCGCATCGCCGCCCAGGCCATGACCACCGACACGCCCTCCACCTTCGAGGCGCGCGACATGATGCAGCTCGTCGGCTACGACATGAGCAAGGCCGCCGCCGATCAGGTCTATGCGAAGGCAGGCGTTTCGCCGCAGGACATCAATGTGGTCGAGATGCATGACTGCTTCGCCCACAATGAACTGATCACCTATGAGGCGCTCGGCCTGTGCCCGGAAGGCGGCGCCGAGAAGTTCATCGACGACGGCGACAACACCTTTGGCGGCCGCGTGGTCACCAATCCGTCTGGCGGCCTGCTGTCCAAGGGCCATCCGCTTGGCGCCACCGGCCTTGCCCAGTGCTATGAACTGACCCGCCAGCTGCGCGGAACGGCGGCCTCCACCCAGGTCGACGGCGCCCGCCTGGCGCTGCAGCACAACCTCGGCCTCGGCGGCGCCTGCGTCGTTACTCTCTACGAAAAGGCATGACCATGGGAGCGCCCAAGTTCGCGGTCGATCCGCAAACCCTCGTTGGCATGGAACTGCCCCAGCAACGCGCCTTCGTGGAGCCGCGCCGGCTGAAGTTCTTCCTCGACACCATTGGCGAAAAGGATCCGGTTTATCTGGATCCCGCCGCCGCCCGGGCCGCCGGCTTCCGGGATATCCCGATCCCGCCGACCTACATGTTCTGCCTGCAGTCGCTCGACAATCCGGGTCCCAACAGAATTCTGGAGCTGCTGGGCGTCGACATCGGCCGCATCCTCCATGGCGAACAGAAGTTCATCTATCACAAGGCCGCCTGCGTCGGCGACGAGCTGGTCTTCCAGGCCCGCATTGGTTCTATCGTCGACAAGAAAGGCGGGGCCCTGACCATGGTCGCCCAGGACATCCGGGTGGAGAACGGTCAGGGTGAGCATATCGCCGATATTACCAACACCCTCGTGATCCGTAATCCGCAGGACGAAAAGGGAGCCGCCTGATGAGCACGACCACTGCGGCCCTGAAAGTTGGCGACACGCCGGTCAGCCGCTCCTATGGGCCGATCACCCGCCATGAGCTGGCGCTGTATTGCGGCGCCTCGGGCGATCACAATCCGATCCATGTGGACAGCGACTTCGCCAAAGCCTCCGGCTTCCCGGACGTGTTCACCCACGGCATGTTCGTGATGGCGCGCCTCGGCATGGCGCTGAACGCGGTGTTCCCCACCGCGGCCATTCGCGAATACGGCGTGCGCTTCGCCTCGATCACCCAGGTGGGCGCCCGGATCACCTGCGAGGGCAAGGTCACCGCGATCGAGGAGGTGAACGGCGAGCGCCGCGCCCGCCTCGAACTGACCGCCCGCGACCAGAACAATGATGTGAAGCTGAAGGGCGAAGCCGTGGTTGCGCTGCCCCAGGGAGACAGGGCATGAGCGAACCCGCGCTGAAGATCTACGCCGAGGGCCGCGTCGCCGGCAAGGTCGCCCTCGTCACCGGCTCCGGCCGGGGCATCGGCCGCGCCATCGCCCACAAGCTCGCGGCGGAAGGCGCGAAAGTCGTCGTCAACGACCTGGATCCGCCGACCGGCGACGCCGTCGCGGCCGAGATCGTCGCCGCTGGCGGCCAGGCCGTCGCCGTCAATGGCAGCGTGACGGACGCCGGCTTTGCCGAGCGCTTCGTGCAGACCGCCATGGACCAGTTCGGCGGCATCGACATCATCGTCAACAACGCCGGCTACACCTGGGACGCCACGATCAGCAACATGACTGACGAGATGTTCCAGGCGATGATGGACGTGCATCTGATCGCGCCGTTCCGCATCCTGCGCGCCGCCTCCGAGCCAATCCGCATCATGGCCAAGAAGGAAGCGGCGGAAGGACGCGAGGTGTTCCGCAAGGTCGTGAACATTTCCTCGATCGCCGGCCTTTACGGCAACGCCGGCCAAGCCAGCTATTCCTCCGCCAAGGCCTCGCTCGTCGGCCTGACCCGGACGATGTGCAAGGAGTGGGGCCGCTACAAGGTCAACGTCAACTGCGTGGCCTTCGGCCTGATCGAGACGCGTCTGACCCAGGCCATCGAGGCCGAGCAGAAGACCGTCGACATCGAAGGCAAGAAGATCAAGGTGGGCGTGCAGCCGGCCCTGCTCGACACCATGGCGAAGATGATCCCGCTCGGCCGCGCCGGCAAGCCGGAAGAAGCCGCCAACGCCGTCTACATGTTCTGCTCGCCGGAGTCGGACTATGTCAGCGGCCAGGTGCTGGTCTGCGGCGGCGGCATTCTGATGTGACAGCCCGGGACGGGACCCGTTGTGGGTCCTGTCCCGGCCATCCGGCCCGGAATTCGCCAGGCCCGAAATTCGCCAGGCCCGGAATTCACCAGGCCTCGCGATCTTCACGGCGCCGGAAGTTTCACGCCCGGAGGTCGCGCCCCGGGGCAGGCGCGCCATGCGCGTCGTCCCTGATCCGCCGGAGCGTGGATATCCATCGGCCCGCCGGCTCGCGCCCGGCTGGCCGCCTCCCCGTTGCGGGCGCCGTAATGGCGCCGCCGGCGGCGGGAAATGGCGTTCTGGCCAGGGTCAGGACGGCCTGCGACCGGTCGCCAACAGGCTGGCGCGTTTCAACGGGAGGACAACGCATGAGCGCAGCATTGCTGGAGCGTCGCGGCGGCGTCGCCGTCATCACGCTCAACAACCCGGACCAGTACAACGCCCTCTCTTTTGAGGTGATGCGCGATCTGGATGAGGCGACGGCGGAGGCCTGCGCCGATGACAGCGTGCGCGCCCTCCTGCTGACAGGCGCCGGCAAGGGCTTTTGTGCCGGCGCCCAGTTTGGCGGCGATGTGTTTGACAGCGGCGCGACGATTGGCGCCCGCATGCGCCAGCATCTGCACCCCATTCTCGAGCGCCTGCGCGGCGGCCGGCTGCCGGTTGTCGTGGCGGTCAACGGCCCCGCCGCCGGGGCCGGCGTCGGCCTGGCGCTGGCTGGCGATGTAGTGCTGGCGGCCAGATCGGCCCGCTTCATCCTCAGTTTCGCCCGTCTGGGCGCCGCCCTGGATGCGGGAACCTCGCTGTTCCTGCAACGTTCCATCGGCGTGGCCCGCGCCCGGGCGCTGGCCCTGACGGCGGAGCCGCTGCCGGCCGAAACCGCCGCCGAATGGGGGCTGATCTGGCGCTGCGTCGACGATGACGCGCTGGCCGATGAAGCCTGGCGGATCGCCAGCCGTTTCGCTGACGGGCCCGCCATCGGCCTCGGCCTGATCAAGGCGCAGCTTGAAGCTGCCTGGAGCGCGCCGCTGCCGGCAACCCTGGATCACGAAGCCGACATGCAGACCCTGGCTTTCGTTTCCGAAGACCTGAAAGAAGGCGCGCGCGCTTTCGTGGAAAAGCGTGCGCCGGTCTTCAGGGGGCGGTAACATCGCGAAACAGTCTAGATTTTACCTGTGTGATCTGCATTTCGTCCAATGAAGCCGTACACGTGAGATGATGGTGGAACACTGGAACAATAATATAAAGCAGAAGCTGCTTTCAGGCTGGCCCTGACAGCGCTTCTCCAGCCGCGTTTCACCCTCAACAACGGCCCGGGCATCCCGGCCTGGGCCGAAAGCCATTCCGGTCACCGGAATCATGGGAGGGGCATCAATGAAACGGTTATTGAAGGGTGTAACAGGCATCGCCGTCGCGGGGGCCACATTCACCGCGTTTTCCGCCATGGCGGCGGAGAAGCCGGCTTACAGCCAGGGCGCTTCCGACAAGGAAATCCGTCTTGGTCACACCACCGCCTATAGCGGCCCGGTTTCCGCCTTTGGTGTTGGCGGCCGCACTTCCAAGGCGTTCTGGGACATGGTGAACGCCAACGGCGGCGTCAACGGCCGCAAGATCACTTACATCAGCCTGGACGACGCCTACAGCCCGCCGAAGGCGCTGGAGCAGACGCGCAAGCTGGTGGAAAGCGACAACGTGCTGCTGATCTATGGCGTCTCCGGCACGCCCACCAATACGGCGACGCAGAAGTATCTGAACACCAAACAGGTGCCGCAGGTGCTGATCGCCACGGGCGCCGGCAAGTTCAACGATCCGAAGACCTATCCCTGGACCATGCCGTTCTGGCCGTCCTACGCCATCGAACAGAAAACCTACGTCGATTACATCCTGAAGCATAAACCGGATGCGAAAATCGGCGTGCTGTACGCCAACGATGACTATGGCAAGGACCATCTGCACGGCGTCCGCGCGGCGCTTGAGGCGCACGGCAAGCCGAAGGCGCTTGTCAGCGCCCAGGCTTATGAAACCTCCGACGCCGTGGTCGATTCCCAGATGCTCAACCTGAAAAACTCCGGCGCCGACGTGTTCATCAGCGCGACGACCCCGAAGTTCGCTGCCCAGGCGATGCGCAAGGCGCATGAGATTGGCTGGAAGCCCCTGCAGTTTGTCGCCAACGCCTCCGCATCCGTCAGCCACGTGCTGATCCCCGCCGGCGCGGACGCCGCCACGGGGGTGATCACCGCCAATTACGCCAAGGCGCCCGACGATCCCGATCTCGCCAATGATCCCGAAGTCAAGGATTACGTTGCGTTCATGAAAAAATGGAACGCCCAGGAAAATCCGAACGACTTCTACGCCCTGTCGTCCTACATCATCAGCAACATGATGAAGCGCATTCTTGAGCGCGCCGGCGACAACCTGACCCGCGAGAACATCATGAAACTGGTGGGCAGCATCAACAATGAGCGCCTGCCGATGCAGCAAAAGAAGATCGTGCTGCACACCACCCCCGACAACTTCTCCGCCTACCAGTCGCTGCAGTTGCAGCGCTTCGACGGCAAGAAGTGGGTGAACATGGACTGACGCCAGGGCGCGACGGGTCAGACCTGTCGCGCATCAGCCAGGCCCCGGCGCCTGAACCGCCCGGGGCGCGGATGCGTCCGCATCCTTCGCGTCCTGGGCATGAAATCCGGCGCCGTCGCGCCAGGGCCGGTCGGCTCGAGGCCTGTTTCCGGCCGGCTACGACAATGACTTGCCGATAAAATTTACCTGCCGATGAAATTGGCCGGACGCCGTTCGGCGGTCGAACGGACGCCTTCCGCAAAGTCGGCTGTCTGGCGCAGACGCTGCTGCTCGGCGAGCTCGTGCCGGGTGGCGGCGTGAACCCGGTCGGCCAGGTCGCCGCGCAGGGTCGCCCGGGTCGACAGCAGGCCCAGCGGCGAACATTCGGCGATCTCGGCCGCCAGCGCATGGGCGGCGTCGCGCAGCTTCTCCTTCGTGGTCAACACGTTGGCGAGACCCATGCGGTGAGCCTCCTCGCCGGTGACGCGGCGGCTGGTGTAGAACATCAGCTCGGCGTTGTTCTTGCCGATGACCTCAGGCAGCGTCACGGTCAGTCCGAACCCGGGGTGGAAGCCAAGACGGGTGAAATTGGCCGCGAACCGCGCCTCGGGGCAGGCGACGCGAAAATCGGCGGCAAGGGCGAGGCCAAGGCCGCCGCCGATGGCCGCGCCCTGCACCGCGGCGACAATTGGCTTCTTGCAACGGAAAATCCGCACCGCCTCCAGATAAAGGTGATCGGTGGTGTCGAGCAGATCAGTCTCGGCGGGCGTCCCGTTATCCGGCGAAGAGAAATCGGCTCCGGCGCAGAACGCCTTACCTTCGGCGCACAGCACCACGGCGCGAATTTCCGGCTCCGCGTCGAAGCCCTCGAGCGCGCTGGCGATGGCGCGGATCAGCTTCAGGTCGAAGAAATTGAGCGGCGGGCGGCGAATTTCGATGGTCGCGACGTTGCCGTTGCGGCTCACCGCAATGTCTTGTGCCGTCATGGGCGTTCTGCTCCCGTTTGGGTTGTTGATGTGTTGTGCCGGATGTTTCGTACTGCGGCCTGCCCGGCCAGGCTACCCTGGCGACATGAAATTGACGAACGCCAATCCCGGGGGGGACGCCCCGCCTGGCCGGTCCGGATGGCGCGGCTGGCCGAACCGGGTCGTTGGCGGGCTCCCGGCGAAACCAGGTCGCGCGGAACGTCCCCCATATCTTTGACCTGAAGCCAAAGCGGGCTTCATCCTTCTGGAATATGCCCGGGCCGCCGCTGGCCTGATTGGTCACGCCATTGCGCGGCAGCACGCCCCCTCCGTTGACCGTCCCGTTTTTGACCCGTTTCTCCGCCCAGGCGGGACGATCAACATTGCGCGTTAAACCGCTGGCCTCACCCGGCGGCTTCGGCGCGCAGCACGTCCTCCAGCTCGTGGCGCTTGATCTTGCCCGTGGTGCTGCGCGGCAGCTCGGCGTCGGAGACGAACCGCACCCGCTTCGGCAGCTTGTAGCCGGCGATTTTACCCCGGCACATGGCGATCACCTCCTCGCCGGTGAGGGTCTGGTCGTTGGCGACGACGAAGGCCACGGGAACCTCGCCCCAGCGCGCATCCGCCTGGCGCACCACCACCGCCTCGGCGATGCGCGGCGAGGCCAGCAACACCCGCTCGATCTCCGCCGGATAGATGTTCTCGCCGCCGGATTTGATCAGATACTTGCGGCGGTCGACGAATTCGAGCCCGCCATCCGGGTTGCGAACGAAGACATCGCCCATGTGGAACCAGCCGCCATGGAAATCCTTCTCCTCCGGCACGCGCCAGTAGCCGCTGAACAGGGTCGGGCCGCGAAACGCCAGTTCGCCAGGCTCGCCATCGGCGACGTCCCGGTCGTCCGGGTCGACCAGACGGATGCGGCAAAGCGAATTCTGCAGTTTGGGCAGGCGGGCGGGCGCATGGCCAGGCGGCAACAGATTGCGGCTCGCTGGCGGGCTGCCGGTTTCGGTGGAGCCGAAGCTGTTGATGTAAGGCGCCTGCAGCAGGTCGGTGAGTTCGGCGATCTGCTGGCGCGGCACGAGATCGGCCATGCAGCCGACGCTGCCGAGCCGGGCCGGGCGCAGCCCCGTGGTTTTCAGTTCGGAGAGCATTTGCTCCACCGTCCCCGGCATCACCTGGAGCCAGCCAATGTTCTCGCCGGCCGCCGCGGCGACGATGGCGTCCGGCTGGAAGCCATCGATCACCACCACCTTGCCGCCGGTCATCAGGGTGGCCAGCATGTTATCGGTGGACACCATATGAAACATGGGCGCCCAGGCGATGAACGTGGCGCCAGGAATGAAGGTGCTGTCGATCTGGCCAATGAGCGAACGGGCGATCATCGCCCGCTGGCTGATCACGGCGCCTTTTGGCAGGCCCGTGGTGCCGCTGGTGTAGAGGATCACCAGGCCGTCTTCCGGCGCAGCCACATCGGCGGGCGGCTCATGATCCGGATGGGCGTCCAGCAGCCGCTCATAGGCCTCGCCGAACACCAGAACCTTGCCGGGATCGCAATTGAGCCCCTGCAACATGGGAGCGTGCCGCTCCGAGACGAAAGTGAGGCGCGGCGCGACCAGCGACAGGCAATGCTCCAGCTCTTCCTGGGCCAGGCGCCAGTTCTGGCAGGCGACAATGAGCCCCAGCTTGGCCGCCGCCAGTTGCAGCTCCACATATTCCGGGCGATTTTCAGCGAAGATGGCGACGCGGTCGCCGCGCACGCAGCCATGGGCCGCGAGCGTCGCGGCCAGCCGGTTCACCCGCGCATTGAGGGTGCCGTAGCTCAGCAGCCGTCCCTCATGTTGCAGGGCCGGCCGCTCCGGCCCCCGCGACGCCTCCGCGGCGAACAGGCCGCCCACCGTCAGGCCCGACGCCGCCAGCGCCAAAACTCCGCCGTAGGCGGGCGCGGTTCCGCTATGCGCGTTCATGTTTCCTCCTTGCCGGCCGCCGCCTCCGCGACGCCGGGCGCCGTTTTTATATTTGTTATTTCGGTAGCAAAGGCGGCGCGGCGTGTCACGCGCGCCAGGATCAGGCGGCGGCTTCCTGAATTTCCTGGCACACATCCACCCAAACTGCGCCGGTCAGTTCCGCAAGGCGCATCGGGCTGAGGCGCACGGCGCTGTCAATGGAGCCGGCGGCCGGGGCAACCTCGTCGAAATCCCGCAGGGAGGCGTCGCAATATACCTTGAGGGGCTGCGCCAGCCCAAAGGGGCAGACGCCGCCGACCGGGTGGCCGGTCAGGCCTTCAACCTCCGCCAGATCCAGCATGCGCACCTTGCCGCCGAACGCCGCGCGGGCCTTGCGGTTGTCGAGACGCGCATCGCCGCGCACGACGACCAGAAACACCTCGTCGCCCTTGCGCAGGGACAGCGTCTTGGCGATGCGCGCTGGCGGCAGACCGAGCACGGCGGCGGCCTCCGCCACGGTGGCGGTGCGTTGCCCGGTTTCGATGACGGCGAGATCGGGAGCCCGCTCGGCCAGAAATGCCTTGACGCTCTCCAGACTCATGGTCGACTCCTCGCTTGGGGGCGTTTTGGAAAGACGCCATGACTCGCGCTTTCCGACGCGCCCTGTCAACCGGCGGCCTGTCAAACCGGAAGGAACGGCGCCGCGCCAGGGGCGTTGACCTGTTGGGACCAGGATTCCGGCTTCTTGCCGGAACCGGCCCAGGCGGGATCAACCAGGGAGGTGAGGATGAGCTGGAACCCCGCGCTGACGCCAGGCTGCCCCGACGCCATTGGCGTCGACAGCATCGAAACGCTGATCATCCCCCGCGCGCGCGATCTGGGGGGCTTTGAAGTGCGGCGCGCCCTGCCCGCGCCGCCAGATGGTCGGGCCATTCATTTTCTTCGACCAGATGGGTCCGGCGGAGTTTCTCACCGGCGGCGGCATCGACATTCGCCCGCATCCGCATATCGGTCTTGGCACGGTCACCTACCTGTATCGCGGCCAGTTCCACCACCGCGACAGCCTGGGCAGCGAACAGCCGATCAAGCCCGGCGAGGTCAACTGGATGGTGGCCGGCAAGGGCGTCACCCATTCCGAGCGCACCGATGCGGAAACCCGCGCCAACCCGCACGCGCTGTTCGGCGTGCAGACCTGGGTGGCGTTGCCGGATGAAGCCGAGGACGTGGCGCCGGCGTTCGAGCATTTTGGCAAGGACAAGCTGCCGGTGTTTGAGGATGGCGGGGTGAAGGCGCGCCTTGTGCTGGGCTCGGCCTACGGGGCCGCGGCGCCGGCGACACTGTATTCCGAGACATTTTATCTCGACGTGGCGCTGGCGCCCCATGCGCTGTTTCCCCTGCCGGATGAGCACGAGGACCGGGGCCTCTACATCATGGAGGGTTCGGTGACCATTGCCGGGCAGGATTTCGAAGCCGGCCGGATGATGGTGTTTCGCCCCGGCGATCTCATCACCGTGGCGGCGGGCCCGCAAGGCGCCCGCCTGATGGCGCTGGGCGGGGCGACCCTGCGCGGTCCACGCTATGTCTGGTGGAACTTCGTCGCCTCCAGCAAGGAGCGGATCGAACACGCCAAGGCCGAATGGCGCGCCGGCAAATGGGGCCAGGGACAGTTCGACCTGCCGCCAACCGACCGCGCCGAATACATTCCGCTGCCGGACTGACGCCCCGGCCAACGCCGGGTTCTGATTAAACCCAGGCGCATGCATCTGCGGCGGGAACATGCGCCATGCCGGCGTGCGGATCGCGGCCGCGTCCGCGTCGCAACCTGTTACAGGCGGTCACGGGCGCGGCAGGCCAGGGCCGTGCGACCGTGCGCGGCCGGAACACAATCACGCGGGACGATGACGCAGGCCCCCGTGAACCACCCGGATCGTTTCAGAAAGGACCCGGCCATGAGCCAGTTGCACCCCGACATTCGCGACAACACGGCGACCGGCAGATTTGAAATGCTGACCGACGCGGGCCTTGCCTTCGTCAGCTATCGCCAGGCGGGAGATGTCGTCAGCCTCGATCATGCCGAAGTGCCGCCGGCGCTGCGTGGTACAGGCGTCGCCAGCCAGCTGGTGCTCGGCGTTTTCGACATGCTCCGCGCCAGCGGCCGCCGCATGGTTCCCCGCTGCGGCTACGTGCGCGCCGTCGCCAGCCGCCACCCGGAATACGACGACCTGCGCGCCGGCTGACCGTCGCTCTCCTCAGACCAGGCGATAGCGCCCGTCGCCGTCGCGGGCGACGCGCCCCTGGCCCATCAGGTCATCCAGATGCATGGCGATGGAGCGCGCCTCGACGCCATCGACCCACGGCTCGTTGACATGCGCCGGGTAAAGGATGCGCCCCTGCGCCAGTTGCCCGACGGTTTGCGGCCCGGCGCCCAACATCTCCAGAAGGCGCGCGTCACGCGCGTCAAACCGCGCCTCATAGGCGCAGAGATCATCCAGAAAGCGCTGGCGATCGGTGTAAACGCCCTTGTGGTGGAAGGTGACCCACACTTTCGCCGGCAGGTCCCGCACCTTGCGCAAGGTTTCGCGGAAATCATGCAGGCTGGAATTGGTGTCGCCGTAATAGGGGCCGAAGGTGCTCAGATCGATGTCGCCGATAAAGGCAAGGCCATAAGGCTCCACCAGCAGCGCGCAATGGCCCGGCGTGTGACCCGGCATGTGCGCGGCGCGCACGGTGACGCCGCCCAGATCCCATGTGGCGCCATCCTTGTAGGCGATGGCGTCCGGCGCCTCGATGTAGTGGAAGTCCTTCTCGAAGCGGGCGCGGGAACGGGCCCGCTCCGCCCCCTCATAACCGAACACATCCGCCAGCGTTTCCCAGGAGCGCGCGGCCGCGACGTCCGCCTCATGGGCATAAACCGGCTTGCCCCGCAGCAGATGCAGGCCGGCCATGTGATCCTCGTGCACATGGCCGAGAATGCACAGATCCGCGTTGGTGAAGTCAGGACCGATGGCGTTGGCGCTGATCGGCGTGTCGAACACGGCGACGGAATCCGAGCCCCGGACAATCACCTGGTTGCCATCGGGATACTTGCCGTTCCTGTCGCCGAAATACACCGTGACCGGTCCAAAATCCGCCCGCGCGATGTCGTTCTGTTTCCGAGCCGTCATGACGCCGCCCATCTTCTTCCTCCCACGCCCATGCGCATCCGCTCGACATTCGACGGCGACTGCTCCATGCCGGTTCTTTCCATGGCTGATGCGGGCGGACGATGCAACCGCCCCCCAGAAACCATGACGCGTTTACCAGGGCGCACGGCGCCAGCGCTTGCGGGCCAGGCGCGCCCCGGGGAGAACCCCCAGGCGGACCGCATGGTGCGCCAGAAGGCTGGCGGAACCGGACAGGTGTCCCCCGATAAAGCCGCCGGCGCCCGCGCGGGGAGCCCGCAGCGGCCTGGCGGCCCGGCAGGAGCAGGATGGACATGACAACACACGCAGCCACCACGCTTTCACCCGACGACATCGCCCGTTTCGGCGCGGATCCGGCGGGAACGTTCGCGGCCAACCTTCAAACCGTCCAGGCGCGGATCGCCGCCGCCTGTCGCCGCTGCGGCCGCGACCCGGCCAGCGTGCGGCTGCTGCCCGTCACCAAGACAGTGCCCGCCCACATCTTGCGCCTCGCCTTCTCCGCCGGCATCGCCGATTTCGGCGAAAACAAACTCCAGGAAGCGCGCGACAAGCAGGCGGCGCTGGCTGATCTGCCTATCCGCTGGAACATTATTGGCCACCTCCAGACCAACAAGGTGAAATATCTGGTTCGGCTGGCGTCGGCGTTCCACGCCCTGGACAGTTTGCGGCTGGCCGAAGAACTGAACCGCCGCCTTGAGGCCCAGGGGCGCGATCTTGACGTGTTCGTCCAGGTCAATACTTCCGGCGAGGACAGCAAATATGGTCTGCATCCCGAAGCGCTCCTGCCGTTTGTCGAACGCCTGCCGGACTATCCCCGGCTGAAGCCGCGCGGCCTCATGACCCTGGCGATCTTCAGCGCCGACGTGGAGCGGGTGCGCGAATGTTTCCGCCTGCTGCGGGCCCTGCGGGATCGCGCCGCCCGGGTTCATCCCGGGCTCACCGGGTTGTCCATGGGTATGTCCGGCGACTACGAAATCGCCATTGAGGAAGGCGCCAGCGTCGTGCGGGTTGGCCAGGCCATCTTCGGCGCGCGCCCAACCAGCGACGCCTTCTATTGGCCAGGCCTGGCCTGAGCCTTCAGAGCGCCGCCCTGGGCCAGGCCCCGGCGTTCCGGCGCAATTGCCGGGGCGTCGCGCCGAACCAGCGCTGGCAGGCGCGGGTGAGCACCGACTGGTCGGCAAAGCCGAGCAGGTGGGCGATATGGACCAGGCCAAGCTCCTGCTGGCCGAGCAGCTCACGCGCCCAGTTTTTTCGCGCCACGTCGCGTAATTCTTCAAACCCCACGCCTTCAGCGTGCAATCGCCGTTGCAATGTCCTGGGATGACGCCCGAGAATCCGCGCCACCGTGCCCAGGTCCGCCATCTCCAGCCGCACCAGACTGGCCAGCGCATGACGCACCTGATCGGCGGCGGATTGCTCAGGCGCCGGCGACAGTCCCGCCAGAAAGCCGCCGACGAAGCGCTCCAGAAACTGGTTATGCCGTAGCGAGCGTCGCCGCATCGCCAGGGCGTCGACTGAAACGCCATCGAAGGCGGCGTTGAAACGCGGCGTCTGCCCCAGATGCTGGCGATATTGCGCCTCGCTGCCCAACGGGGCATGGCGGAAGTGAATGGCCACCGGCTGCACCGCGCCGCCAGACAGCAGCTCAAGCGTGCGGCGCATGTATGAGACGCAAATCTCCGTGGCCTGGAGCATGTCGTCGTTTGGCTCAAGGCGTTGGAAGACCGCCAGATGCTCCAGCCCCCTGTCCGTGTCCATGAAAGTCCGGTATCCCAGCGCCGGATTATGCAGGCGGACATGCCGCGCCCCCAGCATCAACCCCTCGCGCACGCTGGGAGCCGACTGCATGACCAGGGCCAGCAGGCCGAGGGCGTTGATGTCCTGCATGGCGCACAGGCGCAGACCGAAATCCGGCGCGTTGAGAATGCGGGAGGCCGCCTCGACCGCCTGCACGACATTCCGGTAAGGAATGGAGCGCTCGGGGTCGGTCAGCACCGCTGGCGTGAGGCCACAGGATCGCAGGATGGCGGCGGCGTCTCCGCCCAGGTCGCGCACCAGATCGCCAAAGCAAGCCAGGGCCGCGGCGCGGACGCTGTTCAGATGCGATGGATCGTCTGACATCCGGTCCTCCTGCGTGTCGCGCAAGATCAAAATCCTGTCGCATGAAAGCAAGAACCGTCGCGGGTTTGAACCTATCCTTTCTGCTGGGCCAATGCTCGCCCCAATATCAGGAGGAGACAGTTCTCATGGATTCGGCAACCAGCCGCCAGGCCGCGCCAGTTGCGGACGTGGAGCACTTCGACTTTCTCATCGTTGGCGCCGGCATCTCCGGCATTGGCGCCGCCTGCCACCTGCGCAAGCGCTTTCCGCAAGGCAGTTTCGTCATTCTGGACGCCATGGCCGGCTTTGGCGGCACCTGGTGGACGCACCGTTACCCAGGCGCCAGGTCGGACAGCGACCTGTACACCTACGGCTACAGCTTCAAGCCCTGGCGCGGCAGCTCCATCGCCACCGCCGGCGAAATCCGCGCCTATCTCAGCGAAGTGATCGCCGAGAACGATCTGGCGCCGCGCATTCGCTATGGCCACAAGGTCACGGCGGCCGACTGGTCATCGCGGGACCAGCGCTGGACATTGACGGTGAGCCGCGCCGACACCGGCGAAACGCTGACGTTCACCACCGGCTTTCTCTGGATGTGCGCCGGCTATTACGATCACAACAGGGGCTATACGCCGGAATGGCCCGGCATGGCGGACTTCAGGGGCCAGATCGTGCATCCGCAACACTGGCCGGAAGATCTGGACTGCGCCGGCAAGCGCGTGGTCGTCATCGGCTCCGGCGCCACGGCGGCGACGCTGATCCCGGCGCTCGCCGACGAGGTGGCGCACGTCACCATGCTGCAACGCTCGCCGACCTTCTTCGCCGCCGACCCGCGCGCCCACCCGCTGGAGGCGCCGCTGCGGGCGCTTGACCTGCCGGATGACTGGATTCACGAGATCATGCGACGGGCCCACATCGCCAAGGCTGGCGAGGTTGTCCGCATGTCATTCGAGCAGCCCGACGACCTGCGCGCTTTCTTCCTCGACCAGGCCCGCGCCCATCTGCCCGAAGGCTTCGACGTCGAGCGGCATTTCAACCCGGCCTACCGCCCGTGGCAGCAGCGCATCGCCGTTGTGCCGGATGGCGACCTGTTCGCCGCCATCCGCAGCGGCAAGGCCTCGGTGGTCACCGACGCCATCGAACGCTTCGACGCCGGCGGCGTCCAGCTGGCCAGCGGCGAACATCTCGACGCCGACATCATCGTCACCGCCACCGGCTTCAACATGCAGTTCTTCGGCGGCGCCCCGTTCAGCGTCGACGGCGAGCCGGTGGATTTCACCCAGCGGGTCACCTGGCGCGGCATGATGATCGAGGGCGTGCCCAACATGGCCTATGTGCTGGGCTATTTCCGCGCCAGCTGGACCCTGCGTTCGGACCTGATCAGCGATCTGGTGTGCCGGGTGATCGCGCACATGCGGCGCGAGGGCCGCGCCGTGGTTGCGCCCACCGTCACGGCCGACGACGCCGACATGCCGCGCCTGCCCTGGATGGACCCGGACAACTTCAACGCCGGCTATGTGATGCGCGCCCAGGATCAGCTGTTTCGTCAGGGCGATCGCGCGCCATGGCGCCATCAGCTGGAATATGGCGAGGAGATCGCTGCCCTGCCCGCCGTGCAGGCCGATGAAGCCGCCCTGGCCTATCGCTAGGACGGGCGCCCGCCGCCTGTCGCAAGGACATATATTATAAAGGGAGAAACACCCATGGCGCTTGACGCTCATCTCGCCCAGGTTCTGCAGATGATGGCCAACCCGGCCGCCAAACCCATGCACGAGGGCTCGCCGGAAGAAGGCCGCGCCGCCTATCTTGCGCTGACCCACGGCACGCGCACGCCGGAGCAGATCGCCCCGGTGGCCAGCGTGGCGGACGCCGTCGTCGATGGCGCCGCCGGCCCGCTGAAGGCCCGGATTTACCGGCCGGAAGGCGCCGGCCCCTTCCCCACCGTGGTCTATTTTCACGGCGGCGGTTACGTCATCGGCGATCTCGACACCCACGACAACATGTGCCGCGATGTCTGTCGCGGCGCCCATGCGGTAGTGGTGGCGGTGGACTATCGCCTCGCCCCCGAGCACCCCTTCCCCGCCGGCATCGAGGACGCCATCGCCGCGGCCAGATGGGTGGTGGCCCATGCCCGGGAGCTTGGCGGCAATGATATTGTCGGCGTGGCCGGCGACAGCGCCGGCGGCAATTTCTCGGCGGTCGTCTCGCAGCAGTTGCGCGACGCGGGCATCAACCTGGCGGCGCAGTTTCTCATCTACCCCGCCGTGGATCACGCCGCCGCCGAATACCCGAGCGCCGAACAGAACGGCAAGGGCTATTTCCTCGAATCCGACACCATGACCTGGTTCTACAACCACTACGCCAGCGGCGTCGCCGAAACCATGGACCCCCGCCTCGCCCCCATCCAGGCAGAGAACCTGGCCAACCTGCCGCCCGCCCTGGTGGTGACGGCGGAGTTCGACCCCCTGCGCGACCAAGGCGCGGCCTACGCCGAAGCGCTGCGGGCCGCGGGCGGCAAGGCGGAGCTGATCCCCGGCCCCGGCATGATCCACGGCTTCTTCGACATGGGCCGCTGGTCGCCGGTGGCGCAGGACATCATCGAACGCAGCACCCGCCGCTTTGGCGAGATGTTGCGGGGCCAGTAATCCGTTTCCGGAAAAGACGGTTTTCGCGCAGCGCCCCGGGACGCGCTGTTCAGGCGGCCAGGGCGCTGCGCCGGAAGCCGCCCTTACACACCACTCATGACATCCTGGCGCGCAGCCCGCCCGCGCGTCAGCCCCTTCGCGCCGCCCCAGGCGCGGGCAGTCGCCCGCCAGCCCTCCGAAAGCGAACAGTTGAGTCGCGCGCCCTGACGTCGCCGGACGCCGGCCAAAGTGCCTCGCCGGGCGCCAGACGGCGCACGGGCCCCACCGGGAAGGCCGGGCCGACGTCGGCAAGCCACGACCCTCACCTGTCAAGACGCGATACGAAAACGTTACAGGCCTGAAAAACGCTACATGCCCTACCGGAAGCGCGGGGCATAACCGGACTTATTGCAACGGCTCATAAATATATGAATTTTGATAAGTTGTATCTTAAATTTATTTCCAGAATTTTTTAATCAACTTCGCCACCCCTACCCAACGGCGCCCACGAAAAATAACACACAATTCCGCGATCAATATAAATATCCGCGCCTCCTTTTATGAAATCAATAATCGCAAAATATCTCAAAATTAATTGCAAAATTCTATATGCTTTTGAAGCGGTTTAACCCCCTTTTTTTGACAATTCCCTAATGCTACCACGCACAATTAGGTAGATTTTGCGCAAAAGAGCGCAATCCGTTCTAAGCGGCGTAAGTCGTCAGGGGTTGGGGGAAGCTATGGGTATTTCCGGCGCGAAGATCGGCGGCGCAGCAGGCGCACGTGGCGGCATGACGCTGATGGACGCCTGGCGTCTGGAGAATCGCGCGGAGCAGGTGGTGGCACCGTCAGGAGCAGCCATTCGCAATGCCCTGCTCTCCGGCACCACGCTTGGTGTGGCGGTGTTTGCTGGCATCGCATTGTCCGCCGCCGGCGCGCGAGCCGAAAGCTGGGGCAACAAGACAACAAATAGCGGCAATCGAACGTTTACTAACAGTGTATTTTTTGGTTTACCCAACAATTATTTAACAATTGAATCAAATAAAACCATATCTGGCGATGGTGTATCAAATAAAGGTGCCGACAATGGTGCTGGATATAACATCCTAAGCATACATGGATTGGTCACAAACAACGGGACCATCAACAACAACGCGGGGTCGACCTTTAATGGCGTAGACGTTGAAGGCTACGGAGCGCTTGGCACGGCAACCTATATTGGTGCCGCTGGCTCAAAAGTAAACGGAGGGACCGGCGGCGTTAGTGTCATTGGCGCTATTGCTACAGTTGATGTGAATGGCACATCGGCAAAGCCGTCTACTATTAACGGCGCGAATGGCGACGGCATCTATGTTAAAGCCACGGCTCCGGTTGTTGGCACTTCAACTGTAGATGCTACTTTTACAACCATTACTGGCGCAAATAATGGCATCGTGCTCGATGGCCCAATTAATATTGTGAACTTGGAAAACAGCACAGTCACCGGCACTGCCTCCGACGGTATTAAGTCCGGCAACATTTCAACATCGATTACAACCGAAAATACCGATATTACTGGCGGTCAGAACGGCATCAACGCCAGCAGCGGCGCGAATACCCTCGATCTCACCGGCGGCAATATCAAGGGCCTGGCCGGTAGCGGCATCGCGACAAACGGCCTTCTAAACACCATCGACACCGATGGCACGAATGTCACCGGCGGCACTGATGGCATCAAGGTAACCGGCCTGTTGAGTGTCGGGAGCCTGAACAATATTGACCTCATCGGCGGAACGATAACTGGTCAGACTGGTAATGGCATTGTGGTCAATGGCCTGGCTACCGACCTGACTACGAATGGAACGACAATTGTCGGTCAAACCCACGGGATAAGCGCCCTCGGTGGTTCAAACACCTTCGATCTGACCAACGGCTCGGTTAAAGGCACCGCCGGCGATGGCATCAACGCCACTGGCGGCTTGGCGAGTATCACGGCCAACGGGACGACCATTGAAGGTGGCCAGAACGGCATCAGCGCCCTGAGCGCCAGCAATACGATTGATCTGACCGGCGCCAAGGTCACGGGCCTTGCGGGCGATGGCATCAGCACCACTGGCGGCCTTGCCAGCATCACGACCAAATCCGACACGAAGATCGTTGGCGCTCAGGACGGCATTAACGTCCAGAGCCTCAGCAGCACCCTCAACCTGAAGGACAGCAAAGTCACCGGCACGGCCGGGCACGGCGTCAATGTCCTTGGCGTGACCACCAACATTACCGCTGACGGTACTACACAGATCACCGGCGGGCAGAACGGCGTCAATGCGCTGATCACCGGCGGCAACGCGTCCGTCACCGTCAAAGACACGGCCGTGGTCAACGGGCTGGGCGGCGACGGCATCAACCTCACCACGATCGGCGCTGCTGGCCTTGGCGGCGTCGCCAATATCAGCACGTCCGAAGCCACCAAGGTGATCGGCGCCCAGAACGGCATCACGGCGCTGACGCTCGGCGCCAACATGAACGCCACCACCACCATCCATGCCAACGGACAGTCTGTCACCGGCACGAACGGCATTGGCATTTCCGCCATTACGGTCAGCGGCGCCCTCACCGGCGCGCCCATTGCCACCACCAATGTGACTGGCGGCGCTGATATCACGGGCGGCCAGGTCGGCGTGCTGGCGGTGGCCGGCAGTGTTTCCGTCGATCCGTCCAGCATTATCAGTGGCGGCATCGATCTCAACAACCTCACCTCCCTGCTCGGCAACGGCAAGGCAGAAGTCACCGTCGACACTACCGGCGACATCACCGGTGGCTATGCAGGCGTGATCGCGCTCGGCCTTGGCAATGACCACAACAAAGTTGATGTCACAACCGGCGGAATAGTTACCGCAACCAATGGCGTCGGCATTCTCGCAGGTTCGATCGGCAGCAACGGCGAGGTCAACGTCACCACCAATGGCGGCGTTAACAGCAACCTGATCGGCGTGCTGGGCTTCAACACCGATGGCAACGTCAACCTTACCAACAGCGCCGGCAGCACGGTCCACATCGACCAGGGCGGCCTCCTCGGCATCGGCGCCGTAGGCCTCGGCGGCGGCGACGTCACCGTCACCAACAATGGCGTCATCGACCCGCCGCTCATCGGCATGGGCGCGCTCAAGATCGGAAGCGGCACGGCGACCGTCAACAATACGGGAACCGTTGACGCCGATCTGATCGGCGCCATCGCTGTCGACGTCGGCGACGGCAAGGCCGAAGCGTTCAATTCAGGCACGATCAATACTTCTGCCGGGACCGGCCTCGTTGGACTGGCGGCCGTCAAGGTTGGCGACCACGGGGTTGGCAATGACGTCGTTGTCACCAACACAAACACGATTCAGGACTACCTCGTTGGCGCCGCAGGCGTCGCGGTTGGCGATCGCAACAGTGTTCAGGTCACGAACAATTCCAGCCCCAGCGGCGGCTTTATCGACGCCGGCCTCGCCGGTCTTGTCGGCGTGGGCGTGGGTGATGGAAACACCGTCAGCGTGCACAACCAGTCGGGTCTGGTTCACGGCGACATGGTTGGTCTGGCCAGTGTCGGCGTCGGCGCCAACAATGTGGTAATCGCCGGCAACACAGGCAATGTGACGGCGGGCGTCGCTGGCGTTGTCGGCGTTGTCGCGGATGGCAACGGCAATAAGCTGGACGTCAGCAACAGCTTTGGCGGCGACATTCAGGCCAACGTGGTTGGTCTGGCTGGCGTCAGCATTGGCAACGGCAACACGGTCAGCGTTGGCAATAACGGATCCATCTCCAACGGCCTGATCGGCGCCGCAGCCTATGTGGAAGGTAACAACAACCTCTCCGTCAAGGTGCTGAACCAGCCCAGCGGCAGCATCAACGCCAGCGCCATCGGTATGGCCGCTTATGTCAAGGGCAACAACAACGGTGATATCGTCGTCGCCAACAATGGCAGCGTGACCACCACGCTGGGCATTGGCATGGCCGCCTATGTCGACGGCAACACGAACAACGCTGTCGTCGCCAACAACAAGACCATCGACGCTGGCGTGCTCGGCGCTGGCGGCTTCATGAATGGCAATGCTAACCAGTTGCTGGTCGACAATGACGGAACCATCACGGCGGCCGCTGTTGGCATGGCCGGCGGCGTCAATGGCGATGGCAACGCCCTGCGCGTTCGCAATGAGAACGCCGTTACGGCGACCGGCATTGGCGTGGCTGCCTATGTGGACGGCAACGGCAATAGCGCGCGGATCAGCAACAGCGGCGGCGGTCACATCAACGCCGACCTGATTGGCGTGGCCGCTTATGTAAACGGCGACAGCAACCGCCTCAGCGCGACCAATGACGGATCGATCGACGCGATCGGCATTGGCCTGGCCGGCGGCGTCAATGGCGATGACAACCGTCTGCGCGTTCGCAACGAGCATGAAATCAACGCAGGCGTGCTTGGCGCCGGCGCCTATATCGACGGCCAGGACAACCGCACGCTGGTCAGCAACAGCGGCGACATCAAGTCCGGCATCGCCGGCGCGGTTGCCTATGTGGACGGTAGCGACAACCAGACCGCCCTGCTCAACCTCGGCTCCATCGACGCCAACGTTCTCGGCCTTGGCGCTTATGTGAAGGGCGAGAGCAACGACACCGCCCTGCTCAACGCCCCTGGCGGCGACATCAAGACCTCGTCGCTCGGCGTCGGCATGGCCGCCTATGTGGACGGGACGCAAAACAATACCGCCCTGCTGAATGGCGGGGAGGTTGACGCGGGTCTGGCCGGTCTTGTCGCTTACGTGAAGGGCGACGCCAACAACACCGCCGTCGCCAACAACGGCAAGGTCGATGCACTCGGCCTCGGCGCCGGCGCCTATGTCGATGGCAACAGCAACCGCATCGCCATGGTCAACGCGCAGGACGGCGTCATCAACGCCGATCCGCTTGGCGTTGGCATGGCCACATACGCCAGCGGCGCCCAGAACCGCGCCTTCGTCGGCAATGACGGCGAGATCAATGCGGGCGCCCTCGGCGCCGGCGGCTTCATGGAAGGCAACCGCAACCGTCTGGTCGTTGACAATGACGGATCAATCGACGCGATCGGCATTGGCCTCGCCGGCGGCGTCAATGGCAACCGCAACCGCGCGGAGATCAGCAACAGCGGTCACATCGACGCCGGCCTCGTGGGCGTCGCCGCCTATGTGAATGGCGACCGCAACCAGTTGGAAGCCACCAACGAAGCGACAACTGGCAAGATTCACACGGTCGGCGCCGGCATGGCCGCCTACATCGATGGCGACCGCAACCGCGCTTCGGTCGGCAACGCCGGCGAGATCAAGGCTGGCGTGCTCGGCGCCGGCGGCTTCGCCGATGGCGACCACAACCGTCTGACCGTTGACAATAGCGGAAATATTGATGCGATCGGCGTCGGTCTCGCCGGCGGCGTCGATGGCAGCCGCAATCGCCTGACGGTCGACAACGAACATCGCATCAAGGCCGCTGGCGTCGGCGCGGCGGCTTATGTCGACGGCAACCGCAACCGCGCGGAGATCAGCAACAGCGGTCACATCGACGCCGGCCTCGTGGGCGCCGCCGCCTATGTGAACGGCGATCACAACCGGCTGGAGGCCACCAACGAAGCGACAACTGGCAAGATTCACACGGTCGGCGCCGGCATGGCCGCCTACATCGATGGCGACCGCAACCGCGCTTCGGTCGGCAACGCCGGCGAGATCAAGGCTGGCGTGCTCGGCGCCGGCGGCTTCGCCGATGGCGACCACAACCGTCTGACCGTTGACAATAGCGGAAATATTGATGCGATCGGCGTCGGCCTCGCCGGCGGCGTCGATGGCAGCCGCAATCGCCTGACGGTCGACAACGAACATCGCATCAAGGCCGCTGGCGTCGGCGCGGCGGCTTATGTCGACGGCAAAGGCAACCGTGCTGAAATCATCAACAGCGGTCACATCGACGCCGGCCTCGTGGGCGCCGCCGCCTATGTGAACGGCGATCACAACCGGCTAGAGGCCACCAACGAAGCCACTGGCAATATCCACACGGTCGGCGCCGGCATGGCCGCCTACGTGGATGGCAACGGCAACCGCATCGCGGTTACCAACGATGGCTTCGTAAACACTGGTCTCGCCGGCATGGCAGCTTATGTGAGTGGCGACCAGAACCGCGCGTTCATCGGCAATGATGAAACGGTGAACGCCGGAATTCTGGGCGTTGGCGGCTTCGCCGAGGGCAACCAGAACCGGCTGATCGTTGACAATGACGGGACGGTGAACGCGGTCGGCGTCGGCATCGCTGGCGGCGTCAACGGCGCCGGCAACATGCAGGACGTTTACAACTCCGGCGACATCACCGCCGGCGTGCTCGGCGCCGGCGCCTATGTGGATGGCGCGAACAACGACTCCCTCGTGCTGAATGAGGGCGGAATCAAAACCGCGCCGCTTGGCCTTGGCATGGCCGCCTATGTGGACGGAACCCAGAACGTCACCGCGGTGATCAACGCTGACAGCGTGGAAGCCGGCCTCGCCGGCATGGCTGCCTATGTAAATGGCGCCGGCAACGATACGGCCGTCGTCAACTACGGCGCCGTCACCTCACTCGCCCTGGGCGCCGGCGCTTACGTCGACGGGGACAACAACAGCCTGTTCGTCGGCAACAGCCCGACCGGCCATATCGACACCGGCCTGGTCGGCCTCGGCGCCTATGTGGGCGGCAATGGCAACCAGACCGAAATCCGCAACGCCGGTCACATTGACGCCGGCGCTACCGGCGCCGCGGCTTATGTGAATGGCGATGGCAACTGGCTCAACGCCGTGAATGAGGCCGGCGGCCAGATCCATACGGTTGGCGCCGGCATGGCGGCCTATGTGGACGGCGCGGGCAACCGCTCGGCGGTCATCAACGACGGCGACGTCGTGGCTGGCCTCGCTGGCGCGGCGACCTATGTGAACGGTGACCAGAACCGCGCGTTTGTCGGCAACGACGGAACCATCGACGCCGGCGTTGTCGGCGCCGCGGGCTTCGCCGAGGGCAACCAGAACCGCCTGACCATCGACAACGATGGCTCGGTCAACGCCGTGGCAGCGGGCCTTGCCGGCGGCGTCAATGGCGACGACAACCGTCTGCGTATCCGCAACGAAAACGCCATCACGGCGGGCGGCGTCGGCGCCGCCGCTTATGTGGATGGGGCCAGCAACGACGCAAAGCTCAGCAACAGCGGCCAGATCGACGCTCTTGTTGGCGCTGCGGCTTATGTGAACGGCAATGGCAACCAGGTTGTGATGGAGAACACCGGCGCGATCAACGCCAGCGTTTTCGGTCTGACCACGGTGGCCAGCGGATCTGGCAACGCGCTGAACTTCGACAACAGCGGCCGGATTGTGGTTGACGGCATGGGCATTGGCGCATTCGCCAACGGCGCGTCGAACCAGATCGCCATCAACACCTCCGGGGCGATCACCTCGAATGGCGCCGGCGTGCTCGCCGCCACGACAGGCAACGATGCGGTCACTGGCGTCACCGCCAGCGGCGTGATCAACGCCCGCTATCTCGGCGTCGGCGCCTTCGTCGCCGGCGACAACGGCGCGATCAACGTCACTGGCAACGGCCAGATCTCTGCGCTGGAAGGCGTGGGCGTCGCGGCCGCCACCACGGGAGCCGGCGGCAGCGTCAACGTCGCCATTGGCGGAACGGTCACCGCCGCCGACACCGGCGTCTTCGCCGCCAGCAGCAACGGCGTTGTGAGCGTGCTCACCAGCGCTGGCAGCGCCATCGCTTCGCTCAGCGCCTCCGGCATGGAAGTCCGGGCCGGTCAGACTGCGAACGTGGAAATCGGCGGCTCGGTGCGCGGTCCCGGCGGGGCCAGCACGCCGGTCATTGACATCGACAGCGGCTCCGGCGCCGCCGTGACGGTGGCGGCGGGCGGCTCGGTGGCCTCCAGCCGCATGGCGACCGATTTCATCGGCGCCACCGGCGATCTGGCGGTCAACATCACCGGCGCCAGCGCCAATCTGGGCAACGACGGCGTCATTGTCGGCCGGGTGAACATGCCCGGCGGCGCCAGCGTCTTCAACAACCGCAGCTCGAACAGCTGGTACGTCACCGGCGACAGCAACTTCGGCGGCGGCGCCTCGACGCTCAACAACACCGGTCGTATCGTCACCGCCTTCCAGGGCGGCGTCGCGGAAACCGCCCGGTTCCAGAACCTCGCCACCTTCAACAACGGTGATCCGGCAGGCGTCGGCGCTGGCCTGATCCTGATGCAGGACGAGCGTCCCGGCGCCTCTCTTGGCGCCAGCGCCCAGCGCGATACGCTGCAAACCAGCGACAACTACTCCGGCGTCGGTAACGGCCGCCTCGTGGTTGACGCCTGGCTCGGAGGTCCCGGCACGACGTCCGACACGCTCGTGGTTGGCGGCACGGTCAGCGGCGTGACCCGTCTGGTGGTGAACGACCTCAACAGCGGCCCCGCCGGGTTTAACCCGCAGGGCGTGACGGTCGTCGTCGCCCAGGGCGGCGCGACCTCGCCGGAGGCCGTGGTGCTGGATCCGTCGAGCGCCAACAGCGTCCGCGCCGGCCGTAACGTTATCGACAAGGGTCTGTTCTTCTACGACGTTGCCTTGAAGGCGGGCGCACAGGGCGGACAGGAGTTCGTGCTGGTCGGCGCGCCCGACAGCGAAGCTTACGAACTGCCGTCCCTCGTTTCCGCCGCGCAGAGCATCTGGCACGACACCACCGGCGTGTGGCTCGACCGTCAGGCTGACCTGCGCAATTTCCTCGCCAATCCTGGCAAGCCCGGCAACGTCACCCCCGGCGTCTGGGCGAAGGCGGTCGGCTCGTGGGAGAACCGCGACAACAGCACGTCCACGACCCTGCTGAACCGCTTCTACAACCATAACACCAGCTACAACCGCAACACGTTCGGTCTGCTGGGCGGCGTCGACTTCGGGCAGGAGAACGTGGCCCGGCCTGGCGATGCGCTGGTGTTCGGTCTGATGGGCGGCTACATCTCGTCGAACCTGGACTTCAAGACCTCGCCGACCAGCGCCAACTACCAGGGCGGCACGGCCGGCGTTTACGCCACCTATCTCAACAGCGGGTTCTTCGTGGACGCGCTGGCCAAGGTGGACCTGCTGAACATGGACTACCGGGCGCCATCGCTCGCGACCATGCAGGGGCTGAACACGACGACGCTCGGCTTCACGGTTGACACCGGGTATCGCTTCAACCTGGGCGCCAACGCCTTCATCGAACCGGTGGCCACACTCTCCTATGCGCGCACCACGCTCGACCGCCTGCTGGCGCTGCCTGGCGCGATGGCCAAATTCGGCTCCAACGACAGCCTGCGCGGCAGCCTCGGCGCCCGCGTCGGCGGCAACATGGTCCTGAACGACGCCTACCGTCTGGAGGCCTCGCTGACCGGACGCGTCTGGAACGAGTTCCGGGGCGTCAACAAGGCGCTGATCCTTAGTGACGGCGTTCCGCTTGGCGTCGAAGACAATTTCCGCGGCGCGTTTGGCGAGATCGCGGGAACGCTCAACGTGTACGGCGCCAACACCGGGTGGTCGGGCTTCGTCAGCGCGAGCTACAAGTTCAACCGCGACCTGTCCAACAGCTCCATCAAGGGCGGCGTCCGCTACCAGTGGTAACCGCCGCCTGACGGCGCCACGACAAAATAAAGGGCCGCCCCATCGGGGCGGCCCTTTTTACATCTGCCGTCCAGCTGTCCGGTCCCCGTCGGCTCACAGGGCGGAGCCGGCGACGCCGGTCACGTTCTCCCCCGTTCACGCTTTCACACGCTGGGAGGCCGTTTGCCGGAAGCCATACAGCTTTCCGACCGGCTCAGCGCTTGTCCAGCATGCTCCACAGGTTCTCAACCAGCCGCCCGGCCCTTTGCTCGATCGCCGCCGCTGCGTCGAGACAGAGATCCTCCCGGTAACGGGTGGCGACAAGCTGGACCCCGACGGGCGCCCCACGCGCCAGCCCCACCGGCACAATGGCGGCCGGCAGGCCCAGAACATTGATTGAGGACAGGAAGCGCAGGGTTTCCCACATGATGTTGCGGCCGCTGCCGTCAATATCGGCGTTGGGACCGGGCGTCCGCCGGACGGACAGGGGCGTGAGAAGCACCGGATATTCGTCAAGGAACGTCATCCAGAGCCGCAGCAGCCGCGTCCGTTCCGAAACGCTTCGCATATAGCCCTCGATGTCCATCACGGGGGCCGATCTCAACGCCGCCTCGATCCCGCGTACGAAGGTCCCGCTGCCCACCTGTCGCATCAGGGGCGCCTGCATGACCGCGAGCTCCGTAAACAGAAGATCGCGCCACAGCGTCCAGACCTTGCTGAGTTCCGGAACCTCAACCTCGTGCAGTTCATAGCCCGCATCCGCGAGATGTTCCGCAGCCTGGCGATACAGGGCAATCACATCATCATCGCACGCCATGTCATCGGGTATGCGGGCCACCGCGACCTTCCGCGACACGGGCGGTCCGGCCAGCGGAACTGGCGCATACCAGGGATCGCGCGGATCAGGCGCAGCCATGACCTCGAAGCCGAGGCGGACGTCCGCCACCGAACGCGCCAGCGGCCCCTGGACTGACATGAGTTGCGCCATGGGCGGTCGCTCCTCGCTGGCGCTGGGGTTGAACGCCGGAATGCGGCCCTGGGTCGGCTTGATGGTCACCACGCCGTTGCAATAAGCCGGCCAGCGTAGCGACCCGCCAATGTCGTTGCCGTGAGCGATGGCGCCGATGCCGGCGGCGATGGATGCGCCAGCGCCGCCAGACGATCCGCCGCAGGTGATGGTCTGGTCCCAGGGGTTGAGCGTCAGCCCGTGCAACGGATTGTCGGTAAAGGCCCGCATCGAAAACTCGGGCGTGTTGGTCAGGCCGATGATAATGGCGCCGGCGCGCTTCAGGTTGGCCGTAACGGGCGAATCCTCGCGCGCAATATTGTCCCGGAACGCCACGACGCCGTTTGAATTGGCCTGACCGGCGACATCCACATTGATCTTGAGCGTCACCGGCACGCCATGCAGCGGCCCGAGGGCAGCGCCGCTGGCCTGCGCGCGATCGGCGTCCCGCGCCGCTTTCCGGGCTTCGTCATGCAGCGGCGCAACCACCGCGTTAATCGCCGGGTTAACGGCGTCCATGCGCGCCAGATGCGCTTCGACGACCGCCGCGGAACTGATTTCTCCGGCCCGGATCGCCCGCGCGGTATCAACAGCCGACCATTGCCAGACTGGCTCCGACATACCGTCCTCCCCATGCTCATGACCGGGTTTTGTTATGGAGGGCGTTGCGTTTCACCAATCAGTCGCCTGATCGCCTTCACACGACCCTCGCGACAAATCCTGTCAAGGTTGCTGGCCAAGTCAATGCAGGCCTGTCCGGCCGTCTTGCCCGGCCGGGCGGGCCATCGCCGCGCCCCTTGCAGGGCGGCGCATCCTTTTCAGGCAGGCCTGGGCGCGGCTTTTATTCTTTCATCTGTTCTTGCATCGGCGCGCGGTCGCGCCATGAACAAAAGCCGCGCCCTTGTGGAGAGGAACCCGGGGCGGCGCCGGCCAGGACCGGACGCCAGGCGTTGTCATTCGCGCCGCCAGGCCGGAAGTCCGCCTCGGCGGACAGTCAGGAAGAGCGCGGCCGCTTGCCCTTGGGCTTGTCGCCAGCAGCGGGCGGGCGGCGGCTTTTGGGCGGATGCGCGCCCTTTGTCTGGCCTGAGGGACCGGTTTCGCGCGCCTTCCAGGGCGTGGCTCTCGCCCCGCCCGCCTTGCCTTCCCCGCCCCTGTCTTGCGGCGGCTCGTCCCGAAACTTCTTGCCTTTGAAGGGCTTTTCGTAGGGCGCCCGATCATGACGCGGCTTGCCGCGAGGCGCCCCGCGTCCGGGACGCCTCGGGCCACCCGCCGGGGGACCGCCCGGCAACGGCTCGATCATCACGTCCTCGCCATCCATCTTGCGCGAAATCTTGGCAAAACGGGCCGCAACGGCGGGACTGACCTCAAACGCCGTTTCCTCATCAAAAATGCGGATGACGCCAATATCCTTGCGCGTCGCGTTTCCACGCCGGCAGATCAGCGGCAGCAGCCATTTCGGATCAGCGTTCTGGCGGCGGCCGACATTGAGCCGGAACCAGACCCCGCCACCTGAAGCCCCGCCAAAATCCCGGTCGGCGGAACGATCACGCGCCGTGCGCGATTCGCCCGGGTCGGACACCTCCTCCGGCGCCGGCAAACCGGAGCGGTAGAGGCGCGCCAGGGCGCCAGCCAGGTGCCCCGCCGGATAGGCCGCGAGCAACGCCAGCCCGGCGCTGGCGTCCTCCTCGCCGGGCTCCTCGGTAATCAGCGCGTCGCGCAACATGCGCTCGTGATCGAGCTTGCGGATCTCCTCGGCGGTGGGTGGTCCTGACCACGTCGGGGTGACGCCGAGGCCGCGCATCAAATCATCCGTGCGGCGACGACGGAAGGGCGGAACCAGCAGCACGCTCACGCCCTTGCGCCCGGCGCGGCCGGTACGGCCGCTGCGATGCTGCAACGTCTCGGCGTCGCTGGGCAACTCCGCGTGAATCACCAGGCCCAGGTTGGGCAGATCGATGCCGCGCGCGGCCACGTCGGTAGCGACGCAAACTCGCGCCCGCCCGTCCCGCAGCGCCTGCAAGGCGTGGTTGCGCTCCTTTTGCGTCAGTTCGCCGGACAGGGCCACGGCTGAGAACTGCCGCTCCTGGAGCATGGCGTGCAGACGGCGCACCACCTCGCGCGTGTTGCAGAACACGATGGCGGTCGGCGTATCGTAATAGCGCAGCACATTGACCACCGCATGCTCGGCCTCGGTGGGCGCGATGCGCATGGCGCGGTACTCGATATCGGCGTGGCCTCCTTCCGCGCCCGCCACCTCAATGCGCAGGGCGTCGCGCTGGTAGCGCCGCGCCAGCGTGGCGATGCCGCGCGGCATGGTGGCGGAAAACAGCAGGCTGCGCCGCTCTGGCGGCGTCGCGTCAAGGATGAACTCGAGATCCTCTCGGAAACCAAGATCGAGCATCTCATCAGCTTCGTCGAGCACGGCGACACGCAAGGCCGAAAGATCGAGACGGCCACGCTCCAGGTGATCGCGCAGACGCCCCGGCGTGCCAACGACGATATGGGCGCCCTGCTCAAGCTGCCGCTGCTCCTGACGCGGATCCATGCCGCCGACACAGGAGACGATGCGGGCGCCGGTAGCGGCGTAGAGCCACGTGAATTCCCGCTGCACCTGCAGGGCGAGTTCACGCGTGGGGGCGACCACCAGCGCCTGCGGCGCCCTGGCGTAGCCGAAGCGCTCTTCGGCGCCCAACAGGGTTTCGGCCATGACGAGGCCGTAGGCGACAGTCTTGCCCGAGCCGGTCTGGGCGGACACCAGAAGATCGCGCCCCGACGCCTCGGGCGCCAGCACGGCCAGCTGCACCGGCGTCGGATTGTTGTAGTCCCGCTCCGCCAGGGCATGGGCAAGAGCCGGATTTGTCGTCATGAAGGGCACGGCTGGTTCCGCCTGTCTCGCGTTGTCGTCCGGCGTCAAAGGGGAGCCATCGGAAAATTTCAGGAACGCCTTATTAGTCGGACCAACGCCCCGACGCCACAGCCGTGAGGCGCGTTTTTACAGCGCACATCGGCATTTCCGTCACTGGCGCAGAAAAGCCGCGCGCCAACGCCAGCGGCCGGCGGCTGAAAGCACCGCCATGGCGGGCCTGACCGGCGCCCCTGGAAACGCCATGCTGTGGGAATCCCGGCGCGACGTTTCGCGTTGCCGGCCGCCGGTGGTAAGGATAGGCCCGAAAGGGCGCTGGATGAAGGTCAACATCGACATGGGCGCCGCGGCCGGCCGCGCCGTGGCGGAGCTGGATCTGGAAGAGCTGCTGGCGACCCGCCTGCTGGTGCAGGGCAATTCCGGGTCCGGCAAGTCGCATCTGCTGCGCCGCCTGCTGGAACAGAGCGCCCCCTGGGTGCAGCAGTGCATTCTCGATCCCGAGGGCGATTTCGTCACTTTGGCGGACAGATTTGGCCATCAGGTCATCGACGCCGCCCGCACCGAAGCCGAGCTTACGCGCATCGCCGGCCGCGTGCGCCAGCATCGCGTCTCCGTCGTGCTCAACCTTGAGGGGCTCGACGTCGAGCAACAGATGCGCGCCGCCGCCGCCTTTCTCGGCGGCATGTTCGACGCAGACCGCGACCATTGGTATCCGGTGCTCGTCGTGGTCGACGAGGCCCAGCTTTTCGCGCCCGCCGTCGGCGGCGAGGTGTCCGACGAAGCGCGCAAGCTCTCGCTTGGCGCCATGACCAATCTGATGTGCCGGGGCCGCAAGCGCGGCCTGGCGGGCGTTATCGCCACCCAGCGACTGGCCAAGCTGGCCAAGAATGTCGCGGCGGAAGCCTCCAACTTCCTGATGGGCCGCACGTTCCTCGACATCGACATGGCGCGCGCCGCCGATCTGCTCGGCATGGATCGCCGTCAGGCCGAGATGTTCCGCGACCTGGGGCGCGGGAATTTTGTCGCGCTGGGCCCGGCCCTGTCGCGCCGACCGCTCAAGATCACTATCGGCCCCGTTGAAACCTCCGCCCGTTCGGCCAGCCCGAAGCTGATGCCGCTCCCCGAGGCGCCCGGGGACGCCCGCGACCTGATCTTCACGCCGGGGCCGGAGGAGGCCGCCCTGGCCGTGCGGCGGTCGCCGCCGCCGCGGCCTGTGCCGACCGCGGATATTCTCACCCAGCTGGCCCAGCCGAAACCGGCGCCGGAGCCCCCCGCCCAGCCGGTCTTCGCCATTATCGACGAGACGGAGCGCGAAACCGGCATCGACACGGTGTTGCGGGAGATCCTTGAGGACCCGGACGCCGCCTTCCGCTCCGACGCCGTGCTTTACCAGGACTTTCTCGTGCGCTGCCGCATCCGGCGGGTGCCAGGCGAACCCCTGGCGCTTCCGGCCTTCCGCCGGCGTCTGGCGGTCGCCCGCGCTGGCGTTGACGAAAGCACTGGCGGGGAGACCTGGGCCATCGCCCTGTCGCTCTCCGAAACCTTGCCCGATGACTTGCAGGGCATGTTCCTGCTTGTCGCCCGCGCCGCCATCAACAAGGACCCCTGCCCGTCCGACGCCACCCTGGCGCGCGCCTACGGCAGCCATTCGCCCCGGAGGGCGCAGCGCCTGCTGGCCTATTTCGAGGAACGGGGTCTTCTCATCGCCCGCACCGATTTCCATGGACGACGCATTCTCGCCTTCCCGGATCTTGGTTGCGAAACCGACCCGGGTCATCCCGACGCGCCGGACACGCCCCAACGCGACGCGGCGGAGTAACCGCGCCCGCCAACGCTGTGCAAGGCGCATCTGGCCATCGCAACGTCACCGCGCCCAGGTATCCCACCGCGCCCAGGTATCCCGCAGGACCGGGCGGGCGGATGGCCGTGGCCCGGAGCGAGCAAATCTCTGGGCGCGCCATGCCGCCGCGGCGCTCCCCTATGCCGGCGGCCCGCCATGGGCGGACTGGTTATCGCCTGAGCAGCGTTAACGGGTCTTGCCGGCGCCGGGCAGGCGTCAGGCAGGGCGGCGTCGAGCTGCGGCGCCAACCGCCGCGCCCCCAGCTTCGGCCCCTTTGCCCAACATATTCGTCAGCACCCGCCGCGCGTTCGCGGCGCAATCGATGTCATCGGGCTTCGCCTCGATGTCGCTGATCAGCGCAACCAGCTGCTTCCTGCTTTGCTGGAGCCGCAGAAGCAGCCCCTCGATCTCCGCAACCTTGCGGCGAAGCGCCTCGATCAACGCGTCATGTCGCCAGTTCTCCAGGTCGGGCGGAAGCAGCGTCCGGATCTCGTCAAGGCTGAAGCCAGCCTGCTGGGCGCTCGTTATCAGCTCGAGCACCAGCACAGCTTCCGGCGGGTACGTCCGGTATCCGTTCGGCTGCCGCCCCACGGTCTTCAACAGACCAGCGCGCTCATAGAAGCGGATGCGTGAACTGGTCAGCCCGGCGCGCCTCGCCAGTTCTCCGATATTCATCGCGATACCCCCGCTGCCAACGCTTGACCTTAAAGTTAACTCAAAGGTTATGCTCGGCTCAAGCCTGAAATCCGGAGAGCCGAATGACCCTGTTTTCCCCGCTGAGGTTGCCAAACGGCGCCGTCATTCCGAACCGCATCGCCAAGGCGGCGATGGAGGAGAACATGGCGGATAACGACCATGCGCCTTCGGACGAATTGATCCGCCTCTATCGCGCCTGGGCCAGGGGCGGCGCCGGGCTTATCATCACCGGCAACGTCATGGTGGACGCACGGGCCATGACGGGCGCGGCCGGCGTGGTGCTGGAAGATGACCGCTGCCTCGATCGCTTCCAGGCGTGGGCGGAAGCAACGCGCGCGGGCGGCGGGCAGGCGTGGCTGCAAATCAATCATCCCGGCCGGCAGATGCCGAAGGGGCTGGGGCAGGAGACATTGGCGCCATCGGCGATCGCGCTCGATCTCGGCGCGCAGTCCAGGATGTTTCCCATGCCGCGGGAGATGACGCCGGCCGATATTACCGATGTGGCCAGCCGTTTCGTCAACACCGCGCTTCTCGCCGCGAGGGCCGGCTTCAACGGCGTCGAGATCCATGCAGCCCATGGCTATCTGCTCAGCCAGTTCCTCTCACCGCTCGCCAACCACCGCGCCGATCGCTGGGGCGGCAGCCTTGAGAACCGCGCCCGCCTGCTGCTGGATATCGTGCGCGGCGTGCGCGCGGCGGTTTCTCCCGATTTTGCGGTCGCCGTCAAACTCAACTCGGCTGATTTCCAGCGGGGCGGCTTCTCGCCCCAGGATGCGCGGGACGTTGTGCGAATGCTCGGCCCGACCGGCGTCGACCTCGTTGAGTTGTCAGGCGGCAGCTACGAAGCCCCGGCGATGATGGGCGCGGCGCGCGACGATCGCACCCTGGGGCGCGAAGCCTATTTCCTCGACTTCGCGCGGGAGATCAGCGACGTCGCGACGATGCCGCTGATGGTCACGGGCGGCATACGGCGCCGCGAGGTGGCCGAGAAGGTGATCGGAAGCGGCGTGGCCATGGCCGGGATCGCGACCGCGCTCGCCATCGAGCCCAACCTGCCGCGTAACTGGGAACGGGGAAATAACGATGCGCCGGCGCTGAGACCCATCACCTGGAAAAACAAACCGGTGGCTTCATCAGCGCACATGGCCGCTGTCCGCTACCAGATGGTCCGCCTCAGCCAGCGTCGGGCCACGACCCCGGATGTGTCGCCCGCGTGGGCGCTGCTGACCTCGCAGCTCCAGGCCACGTGCAGCGCCCGCCGGTACCGGCGCTGGATGGCGACGCGGCAAACGTTCCCCCAGACCCCGACAGTCGCTCACAACGACGTCAGTCGGGCTCCGCGCGCGGATCCGGTAAGGTCCGGAGAATGACGAAGCGCATTCTCCATGTGGTCAGCAATGTCGCCCACTACGATGACCCGTCCCATGCCACCGGCCTCTGGTTGTCGGAATTGACGCATGCTTATGATCTGTTCGCCGGAAGAGGTTACACGCAGCGCATCGTCAGTCCGAAAGGCGGCGCATCGCCCCTCGAGCCCCGCGCGCTCAAATGGCCCCTTCTGGACGCCTCAGCCAGGGCGTGGCTCGCCGACCGGAGCCGGATGGATCTTCTCTCCAATACGGCGCGTCCCGATGAAATCGACCCGGCGGAGTATGATGCGATTTATTTTACCGGCGGCCATGCGGTCATGTGGGACTTTCCAGACAGCGAGGGGCTGCAAAACATCACGCGCGCCATATGGGAGCGCGGCGGCGTCGTCTCATCCGTCTGCCATGGGTATTGTGGCCTTCTGAACGTCAGGCTGGCCGGTGGCGAACTGCTGGTGAAGGAGAAGCGGCTTACCGGCTTCTCCTCCTGGACAGAAGAAGTGCTGGCGGGCGTCGCGAAATACCTGCCCTACAACGCCCAGGCCGAAATGCAGCGCCGGGGCGCCCGCTACGAGAAGGCTTTCCTGCCGTTCATCTCCCATGTCATCGCCGATGGCCGGCTGGTAACCGGGCAGAACCCCTGGTCCGCGAAAGCAACCGCCAGGAAAGTCGCCGCCCTCCTTTGACAAGATGGAAAGGGGCGCACCGCGCGCGTATTGAATGGAACGGGGCGCGCGCCCTGCGCCACTTCCGGGCTGGACCACATGGGATCGGCAACGCCAAAGCTCGGACAAAAGGAAGCGAAAAGCTGCACCCGGTCGCCTTTACCCGCCGTCGGCGCATATGAGGCCGTCTCTGGAAGCCTGCAAGCCGGAGGTCACCGCCCAAACCAGCAAGGCGGCGGCGCTGAAAACGGCTCCCAACATCGACACGCCGGACCATCCAGCCTGGGCATAGGCCATTGTCGAGGTGATGGCTCCGACTGCGCTGCCGATGGAGTAGAACACCATGTAGCCCCCAACAAGACGGCTGCGCGCCTCAGGGCGCCGGTTGAAGATGACGCTCTGGTTTGTGACGTGAACGGCTTGCACGGCGAGATCAAGTAGCGCAACGCCAATCACGAGCAGCGGCAGCGACGTTGGCAGCATGGCGATTGGCGCCCATGACGCCAGCAGCAACGCCAGCGACAAACCGGTGGTCCATTGCCCAAACCCGCGATCCGCAAGGCGCCCAGCGCCTGTTGCGGCGATTGCCCCTGCCATACCGACGAGGCCGAACAGGCCAATTTGGCTATGGGAACAGGAGAATGGCGGCGCGCTGAGTGGAAGGACCAGAGCCGTCCAGAATGTGCTGAATGATGCAAAGATCAGCAGAGCAAGGAAGCCGCGCGCCAGCAGTATGCGGTCGCGCAGGAACAGAAGCGGGATGGAGCGCAGCACGGCGGCATAGCTATCGCTGCTTTCGGGCGGTAGCTGGCGCGGCAGAATCCGCATGAGCACCCCAACCATGCCTGCCGTCAGAATGGACGACGTCAGATAGACCGCCCGCCAGCCGCCAAGATCGGCCAGGACCCCGGCCACAAGACGGGCGGCGAGAATGCCGACAACAATGCCGCCCGTTACTGCGCCGACGGCCTTGCCACGTTCACCAGGCGCCGCAAGCGTGGCGGCGAACGCCACCAGGATCTGCGCCACGACGGCAAGCACCCCCATTGCTGCGAGGCCTGCAAACAGGACCACTTCGGTTCGCGCCATTCCAACCGCGACCAGCGCGATGACCGACAAAGCGCCCTGACCGACAACAAGGCGCCGGCGATTGATCAGATCTCCGAGAGGAACGATGAAGATCAATCCAAGCGCATATCCGATCTGGGTTAACGTCACCACGAGACCAACGGATGCTGGTGAAATCCCGAAACTTTTCGCCATCGAACCGAGTAGTGGCTGGGCATAATAGATATTGGCCACGCTAAGGCCGGCGGCGACGGCGAAAATTAACGTATCCAATCCTGACAATCCCTGCCCTGTTCCATACTTCCTCGTGGCCTGGTTTCCGTGCTGCATGGCGATCCTGCTTGTGACAATTTATGTAGTATCAAATTGAGACCACTTGCGCGGATCAATATCTAGTTCTAATTTAGAATCAGAATTGATGGCAGGAAGCGATAGTCATGGTCAAACGGGTCAGTCTATGGAATGCCGGTTGCCCCGTGGCGCGGGCGCTGGATGTGATTGGCGACTGGTGGTCGCTGCTCATCATTCGCGATGCCTTCGATGGGGTGCGGCGCTTCACCGAATTCGAGAAGGGGCTGGGTATCGCCAAGGGAATGCTGGCGACGCGGCTGCGATCCCTGACCGAACGCGGCATACTGGAAACCGCGCCAGCGTCCGACGGCAGCGCTTACAAGGAATATGTCCTGACTGAAAAAGGGCGCGGTCTGCATCTGGTCATCATCGCACTGCGCCAATGGGGCGAAGAGCATCTCTATCTTTCAGACGAGCCGCTGTCCTTCCTAGTTGATGCCCGGTGCAGGGCGCCCGTGGCCCGGCTGGAACTGCGCGCGCGAGATGGTCGCCTTTTGAATTGGGGCGATACCCAGGTGCTTAAACTAGCGCCAATTGAGTGATAGCAATCCTGTTGGCGCCCGACGCCACGTGAATCCGCCGCCCAAACAAGGGTGGCAAGCTTCTCTCCCGTACGCATGATCACGCTTTTGCTGACAGTCCCCAACCAGCTTGGGGGCGCCTACAACGCGCATGTCATCGGGGCGATCCTGAAGCATGTGGCGCCCGGGCTTGGCTGGCGCTGAAGGGGAATGCCCCCACAAGCAAAAACCCCCGTCCGCGTGGAGCGGACGGGGGTTTTATGTTCTGGTTGCGGGGGCTGGATTTGAACCAGCGACCTTCAGGTTATGAGCCTGACGAGCTACCGGGCTGCTCCACCCCGCGGCAATTGTTGGAAGCTTT
>NZ_SLWL01000007.1 GCF_004342915.1 Camelimonas lactis | reverse complement strand
CTTCTCTCAGAAGGGTCTGGCTGAAACAGCAGGTGAACCCCGCCGCCGATGTCCGCCTTATAGGACCCTCCCAGCCCCAATGTCAACGACCCGTCACAACATCAGCGCATCCCACAAATCACGCCTGTGGACGTCTCGGGCCAAACATCCCGTACGCCCTTCTGAATGATGACGTTTTTTAGAACCGTAAAAAACAACTCTTGATGACGCTCCCGGCAAATGATTGCCGGCCGACACCGGGCGGACGCCCACATGGAGGAGATGCGGCCAGAAAATTTTGGTCCCAAGGTTTCGTCAACTGCCGAAGATGAACGCGCCAGCCGCCCAAGGAGACAGTTTGCCAGTCCGGCGTCAGACCCTTGCCAACGACGCCGCAATATCCGCAATCGCGCGGAACAGAACGAGCGCGTCATCCCTGGAGGCACAAAATCCCGGCGCAGCCAGAACCGGGCAGCTCCTTCGTCAATCGTATTGACCATCAGCGCGCCCCCCGAACCAGAGCCGCCGCGTTAACGCAACGTTCGAGCGCGTGCTTGACCAAACCTGTCCCGATCCCCTGCCCCGCTCGCCTTGCATCCGTGGCAAGCTGACCAGGCAGCAGACACGGAACGGGATCCGGCGGCTGATCGGTGCGTATCGAACGCGGCATGGCGGCTGGCGCCATGGCAGTCGGAGCCAAACCGTAGTAGCCAGCGACACGCCCCGCCTCATGGAAAACAGGAACAGCAGTGAATCCCTTCTGCTGGTTGGCGAGGGCGCGCATCTTCAGCCAGTGGTCAAGCGTAAGCTTGCCGCATGAGAAACCAGATACGTCGCGCCAGGCTGAAAACGGCTCCGGAGCTGACAGAACCACAGCATTACCGCTTTGCTTCGCCACCAGCCTCCCAAGGCGCCGGCGGCCTGGCCATCTCCACCATTTCAGGGACAGGTGCAGCCGGACCCGCGAGCACGTCCATGAACGCCGGAAATCCGTCCGGACTCATGCGGATGACCGGTTTTCCATCAACACGTCCTCGGCCGCCCGCACAGCAGCGTCACGCACAAAGTCGGCGCGCAAACAGCCACGCTTGCGGGCCAGCGGCAGGTTATGGGCCTGCGTAATCCAGTAGCCGTCGAGGTGAATGGACACCACGCCACGCAATCCCCGAAAGGGTATCGTGCCTTAAGCAACATCAAAATGTCGGACTGCTGGATTTTGCAAGTCGCGGAAACAGCGTTTCAGCGTTGCCCCGGTTGATCGCATATCGCTGCTTCTCGTTCAGCGGGTAAGCGTCCAGCGCCGCGTTGAACTCATGGCTGATGGGGGCAAAAGGAAAGTCGCTTCCGAAAGTGATGCGCGTGGGATCGGCGAATGCGAGCAACGACGGCAACGCCGTCGGACTGGAAGAGAGGGCGGTGTCAAAATAGAACCGCTTCATATCGGACATGATGCCCTCGGGCGTCGTGCCAGGATTGAACGGCGCAGCGCCGGTGAACCGGTAGGCCGCGTAGGGAAGGAATCCTCCGCCATGCGACAGAATCACTTTAATGTTCGTGTATCGGCTCATCACTCCATTGACGATCATGTGAATCGCCGTACGTGTTGTATCGAAGGGATAGTCAAGCAACGGACTCGGTAATCCCTTAAGCATTTCGATCGGTGGCTCTGTCGGGTGGATGAAAACGACAGCAGAGCGGGCGTTGAGTTCGGCCCATAAAGGCTCAAAATTACTGTCGCCCAGATATTTGCCGCCGGCATTGGAAAGCAGCACCACACCATCGGCATGCAATTCGTCCAGGGCATATCTTGCCTCTGCAACCGCACCGTCGACATCCGGTAACGGTAAGCAAGCAAATTGGCCGAAGCGATCAGGCCGGCTTTTGACCAGATTCGCATGATATTCATTTACCTGGCGCGCCAGGGTGCGCCCCTCCGCATCGTCACCTAAATGAACGCCTGGAGCGCTCAGAGAAAGAACGCCGGTAACGATCGACTCTCTGTCCATCATGGCGATCGCCGCCTGCTCATCCCAGGCTGGGGTGGGCCAACCACCCGCAGTGAGGCCGCGATCGTCGAGCAGCTTGCGGTAAAAGGGTGGTATCAGGTGTTGATGCGTATCAATTCGGGCGATGGATGACATCGTGGCAACTCCGCATGAAGAGACCGATCAGGCGTAATCGAACAGCTCAATGGGAAAATGTGCTGTGATCCGTTGATAGGTTACCCGTTGCTGTGGCATTCTCAAAATTGATAATGCTGATTGTATCTTTCGGTTACGAATCAATTCGCTCGATCTAAACTTGCTAAAAGCTTTCGATGCGGTAATGCGGCACGGCCCCGTTTCAGCCGCAGCTTCGGAACTGGGGCTGTCACAACCGGCGGTCTCCAACGCGTTAAGCCGACTGTGGCCTGCTGCCGTTTTGAACCGCCCCGGGTTTGCCGGAGGCAATTTTGTTCAAGTCAGGCTACTGGCTGGTGGTCGAGCATGGCGTAGTAGCGCTCCTCGGCTTCTGCCGGCGGGATATTGCCGATAGGCTCCAGCAGCCGGCGGTTGTTGAACCAGTCGACCCAGGTCAGCGTTGCGAACTTCACCGCCCCGAAGCTTCGCCATGGCGTGTGCCGGTGGATCACTTCGGCCTTGTAGAGGCCGTTGATCGTCCCGGCGAGAGCGTTGTCGTAGCTGTCGCCGACACTGCCGACAGACGGCTCGACTCCAGCTTCCGCCAGACGCCCGGTGTAGCGGATGCTGACATATGGCGATCCCCTGTCCGAATGGTGCGCCAGGCCGCCCCGGTGCACAGGCCGCCGTTCATGCAGGGCTTGCTCGAGAGCGTCGGGCACGAAGCCCGCATGCGCTGTCCGGCTCACGCGCCAGCCGACGATGCGCCGGGCATATGCATCAATGACTAAGGCCACGTAGACGAAGCCTGACCAGGTGCTGACGTAGGTGAAGTCCGAAAGCCATAGCCGGTTCGGGGCCGGGGCATGAAAGACCCGGTTCACATGGTCGCGAGGACATGGCGTCGCCTTGTCCGGCGCCGTGGTGCGGATGCGTTTGCCGCGAATGGCGCCGTGCAGGCTGAGGTCGGCCATCGAAGTTCTCGACGAACACACGCTCGATCTCCGGCTTGAGCGCCAGATCCCGCTTCGCCCGCGTGGACAGCCTCCCGGGATCTGAGCGACTGGCGACGTGAGCGTGGCAGGTTGACGGGGCGATCGGCAGCACCCTGCAGATCGGCTCGACCCCATGCGCTTCACGGTGATCGTCAATGAACGCGATCATCGTCTGAATGGGCGGTCGAGCTCCGCCTGCGCAAAACAGGCGCTCGCTTTGCGCAGGATCTCATTGACCTGCCGGAGTTCACGGTTCTCCCGCTCAAGAGCCTTCATTCTCTCGGCCACGTCTGTCGGCACGCCAGCTCTCTTGCCGGCGTCTGCCTCCGTCTTCTTCACCCAATCCAGCAGCGTGTGCGCCGGGCAACCAATCTTCGCCGATATCGACTGACACGCCGTCCAACGGGAAGAATGGTCACCTCGTGATCCATCACCATCCGCACCGCTCGCTGACGCTCCTCAGCCGGGAATTTGCTCGAAGTTTTGCTCGTCATGGCTCCCTCCTATTTGGAGGTTGGAGCCTCCGGCAAACCCGGGGCGGTTCAGTCCGCTTCGGCGCGATCATCACTGACAACTCCGAAACCAACTGACCCGTCCGCCGCCAAGCGACCTCTGACGGCGCTGGACCTCAGGCGACGTTTTCCAGCGTGCGCGACAGGAAATCGTCGTAATCGGCCCGGGTCATGCGGATGGCCTGGTGGATCGCCGCCCGGTCGGCGTTGAACATCAGCTCCATCGAAAAACCGCGCATGGCGGCGATCAGCGCGCGCGAGCGAACCCGCAGCGGCTCCGGGTCCGCGACGCCGGCTTCCGCCGCCATGCGCACGATGTCGGCGTCCATCACGCGTTCGATGTTTTCGGCCAGCGGGCGCAGGCAGGCCGCCAGCTCCGGCTCCCAACGGGCGGCGAGAAGGATCTCGTTCAACGCGAACGCCGCCGGCTCACGCTGAACTTCCTCGATAATCCGGCAAAGGGCGCGGAGACGAGCGACGGGCTCCTCCAGCACGGCAAACCGCCTGCGACCAGAATCGATCATCCCGGTCATCGCGAACCCCGCCGCCGCCGCCATCATGTAGGTGCGGGTCTGGAACTGGTGCAGCAGGGAGCCCCGGCTTACCCCAGCCGCCTCCGTAACCGCCTGGGTTGTGGTCGCCGAATAGCCGACGGCGTTAAGGCAGGAAACCGTCGCCTCCAGCAGCCGCCGTCGTGTATCCCGGCCCCGGGGCGTCAGCGCCCGACGCCTGGCGTCGACCAGAACATCCCCATCGCCAGTCATCCCGGCCCGTCTGTCCCTGTGCTGCGCAGTCATCAGCCTGTTCACGGTTTGCGTCTTCAACCGCCCGGTCATAGCAGATTGCCGGCGACGCCGCCGCATCCCCGCCCGCATCACCGCCACCCAGCGGTCAAACGTCCGGCAAGTCACTCCTGCTGGCAAGTCACTCCTGCCGGCAAGTCACGCCCGCTGGCAAGGCCGTTATCGCATGAGGGCAAATTTTCTAGTCACGATTGACTACTTGATGCGTTCGCCATAGCGTTTGAACATCGGGGAGCGTCCGCAGATGACGCCCGCGTGGAGGACCCGCCTGGAGGATATGATGTTTGCTGGCCCGGGCCGCGCCGCCGGCGCGTCCGGAAACCTTGCGACAGCATTCTTCCCGCGCTGCATCCGCATGGCTCAGGTCCTGCGGCGTCAGGCGCACTGTTCCGGCTTCCGGCGACCGGGATCCGGCAGCGGACCCTTGCTGGCGGGCGCCAGCGCGGGCGGCCCTCCCACACGGATCAACAGGCGGCGACCTGCCGGCAAGGCGCAGGCGCCAGGGGAGGTTGCTCATGTCCACGTCGTTGCCGGCCAGATTGCGTTTTGGCGCCTTTATCGCCCCGTTCCATCCGCCGGATGAGAATCCGACGCTCGCGCTCGAGCGGGACATTGAGCTGGTGCAGTGGCTCGACCGGCTCGGCTACGAAGAAGCGTGGATCGGCGAGCACCATTCCGCCGGCTATGAACTGATCGCCAGCCCGGAGCTGTTCATCGCCACCGTGGCGGAGCGCACCCGGCATATCCGCCTCGGCACCGGCGTCTCATCGCTCAGCTATCACCATCCGCTGATGCTGGCTGACCGCATCAACCAGCTCGACCACATCACCCGCGGCCGGGTGATGTTCGGCGTGGGTCCCGGCGCTCTGCCCTCCGACGCCTACATGATGGGCATCGAGGTGGCGAAGCAGCGCGACATGATGGACGACGCGCTGGACGCGCTGGTTCCGCTGCTGCGCGGCGAAACGGTCAACCGCAAGACCGACTGGTTCACCCTGCAGGACGCGCGCCTGCAGATGACGCCGTACTCCCGCCCGTCCGTGGAGATCGCCGTCGCCAGTCAGGTGTCGCCCACCGGCGCGCGGGCGGCCGGGCGCCACGGCGCCGCCATCCTGTCGCTGGGCGCGACGAGCGCCGGCGGCTTCAACGCCCTGTCATCCAACTGGGCGATCGGGGAACAGACCGCCGCCGATCATGGCAAGGCCATGGACCGTAACGCCTGGCGACTGGTTGGCCCCATGCACATCGCGGAAACTCGCGAGCAGGCCCGGGCCAACGTGCAGTTCGGCCTGGAAAAATGGCTGTTCTACTTCCGCGAGGTGGCCGCGTTGCCAATTTCGGTTGAGGCAGGGGTGGACCCGGTTGACGCCATGAACGCGACGGGCCTGGCGGTGATTGGCACGCCGGACGACGCCATCGCCCAAATCGAGCGCCTCGTGGGCCAGTCAGGCGGCTTCGGCGCCTATCTGCACCTCGCCCACAACTGGGCCAGTTGGGACAATACCAAAAAGTCCTATGAACTGTTCGCCCGTTACGTCGCGCCAAGGTTCCAGCAGCTCAACGTCAACCGCGAAGCCTCCATGAACTGGGCGCGGGATAATCACGCCGCATTCCTTGGCCAGCAGGTGCAGGCGGTGGGCGCGCGCGTCGCCCGGCACATCGCCGAAAAGGGCGCGGACAACATCAGCCCGGAAATCCTCCAGGCCATGGGCATGGGCGACAAGCCCGAAGCCGCCCAGTAACGCCCCCCGCTGCCGGAGACCCGCGGCCGCCGCGCCGCGCAACCCATCTTCATATCCGCCCCGGGGAGCCTGCTGGCCAGCCTGCCCGGCGCGCGGCCGCACGCCGGAGACGGTGCATGAACATGACGCATCCGCCGGACTGGAAGCGCCCCCTGATCCTTGGCGTCGGCGGCGCGACCCGTCCGGGCTCCTCCACCGAGAGGGCGCTGCGCATCGCCCTCGACAGCGCCGCCGAAGCCGGCGCCGAAACCATCGCGCTGGTGGGCGAAGACCTCGACTTCCCCATGTATGCGCCGCACGATCCTGGACGCTCGCCAAAGGCCGCGCGCTTCGTGAGCCTCGTAGCGCGTTGCCAGGGCCTCGTGATCGCCTCGCCCGGCTACCACGGCATCGTTTCAGGGCTCGTGAAGAACGCGCTCGATTACGTCGAGGACCTGCGCGACAGCCCGCAGCCCTATCTTGAAAACCGCGCGGTCGGGTGCATCGCCTGCGCCGCCGGGTGGCAGGCCACGGGCTCAACGCTGGTCAGCCTGCGTTCCGTCGTCCATGCCTTGCGCGGCTGGCCCACACCTCTGGGCGGCGCCGTCAACACCGCCCAGCCGGATTCCGGCCTCGACGCCGGCGCCCGCGCCCAGTTGCAGACGATCGGACGTCAGGTCGTGCGCTTCGCCCGGGCGACAGGCGCCCTGGCCGCCCTGACGCCCGAAGCTGGCCAGGTTGACGAAGCCAGGGCAGGCTGAAGACCTGACGCGACCGAAATTCCACCATGATCCTGAATTTACGGATTTTTCTGCCCCATGGCTCCGCGAGCCCGCCCACCTTCACGGACGCCGGCAGAAACAGCCCCCTGGGGAACCCAACGGCCGTCTCTCACCGGAAAGGCCGCACCCGCGAACGGCTCCGGCGTAACCATCGCCATGTCGCCGCATCGTATTTGCCTTGCAGGGAAATATAACGCGCCGACTGCCAGACTGCGGGATAACATCCGGCGCCTGGCCGAAATGGCTGCACTAGCCAGGAAACAAAAACAAAACCAGTTCAAACGAAAGGGATGAGGAAATGCTGACCAGGGGCGATGATTTTCCATTGCATCAAACCAGCGAGCCTGTCGCGTTCGCCGGAACGGATCGCAATTTCTACGATCGCTATTTCTTCAACGGTTACAGCCCGGACGGGTCGGTGTTCTTCGGCGCCGCCATGGGTTTTTATCCGCAGCTTGGCATTGTCGACGCCGCCTTCTGCGTGCTGAGCGGCGGCGTCCAGTACAATCTGCGCGCCAGCCGCCGTTCCGCCGGGGAGCGGCTCGATCTGACGGTCGGCCCCATCGCCATTTCCATCGACGCGCCGCTGGAAGTGATCACCCTGCGCATCGCCGCCAACGACGGCCCGCTTGCGGCGGAGCTGACGTTCACCGGCCGGCATTTCCCCATCGAGGAGCCCCGTTTCATCCGCCGCAACGGCACGCGCCTGTTCATGGACTACACGCGCATGACCCAGAACGGCCACTGGCAGGGCTGGCTGTCGGTGGACGGCGCGCGCGTGGCGGCGGGCCCCGGCTGGAGCGGCACGCGCGATCGCAGCTGGGGCATCCGCCCGGTTGGCGCGCGCGAGCCCCAGCCGCCGCCAGAGGGCAATTTTTCGCAGTTCTTCTGGCTATGGACGCCGTGCAATTTCGATGACCGCTCACTGTTCTTCCACACCAATGACGACGCCGCAGGCCAGGCGTGGAACCGGCGGGCGGTCGTTGCCGTCGACGGCGGGGCCGAGCATCACTACGACGCCACGGCGTTCTCCATTGACTGGCAGGCCGGGACGCGCCGCATCGCCCGGCTTCGCGCGGAGCTTGAGCCTGGCCGCGTCCTGACGCTCACGCCCACGGGACCGGTGTTCGCCATGAGCGGCCTCGGTTACGCCCACCCGGAATGGGGCCATGGCCTTGACCACGGCCCGAACCTTGCCGTGGCGCACGATGCGCTGGATGAAACTGGCCGGAACTGGACCAATCCGCTGGCCATGCACATCCAGGCGCCTGTCACCGCCCGGCTGGGCGGCGACGACGCTGAACGCCTGGGCATCGGCGTGCTGGAACAGCTGTTCGTTGGCCCGCACGCGCCCACGGGACTTTCCGGCCTGATGGAGCCCGCGCCATGAGCTTCCCCACCACTCCCGAAAGCATGAGCCCGGCGTGGCTGGCGACGGCGCTGGGACGTGGCGCCGGCTCCCTGCGCGGTTTTTCCGCGGAAAGGGTCGGCACCGGGCAGATGTGCGACAGTTTTCGCCTGACGCTCGACTGGCGCGACGCCGGGGCAGGCCCCGCCAGCGTTATCGCCAAATGTCCCAGCCATGATGAGGCCAGCCGAAATATCGCGGCGTTGACCGGAACCTACGTGAAGGAAGTCAGCTGGTACCGGGAGCTTGCGGCCGGAAGCGGCGTGCCCGCGCCGGTTTGCCACCACGCCGACATCGCGCCCAACCAGATTGATTTCATCCTGATCCTGTCAGATCTCGCGCCCGCCCGGCAGGGCGACCAGCTGGCCGGACAGGGGCTGGCGGGCCTGAAACCCTGCATCACGGCCGCGGCGCGGCTGCACGCGTTATTATGGAACGATCCGCGTCTCGATCAGTTGCCCTGGCTGGCGCGGGACAGCAGCGATACCGTTCGGGCGCTGTTCCCCAGGTTCTATGAAGGCTTCAGGGAGCGCTACGCCAGCCGGCTGGCGCCCGAGGTCCTCGATCTCGGCGCCGGCCTCGTCCAGCGCCTGGACGCCTATTTGACCCGGGCGCACGCGGCGCGCGCCCTGGTCCACGGCGATTTGCGCATCGACAACGTGCTGTTTGCGCCGGATGCCCCACAATGCTGGCTGGTTGACTGGCAGACCCTGGGACGCGGCAGCGGCGCCACCGACATCGCTTACCTGGTCGGCACCAGCATCGCGGATCCCGGCGAGCGCGCCGCGGCGGACCGGCCAGCCTTCGCGCACTGGATCGACGCCCTCTCGGCCGCGGGCGTCGCGCCGGATATTGACGGTTTGTGGACCGACTACCGCATCGGGGCCCTCAGCGGCTACTTCATGGCGGTGTTCGCGTCCATGAGCGTGGCGCGCACGGAACGCGGCGACGAGATGTTCGCCGTGATGGCCGAGCGCCCCGCCCGCCAGGCCCTGGCTTTGGGAAGTCTCGACCTGCTTTAGGCGCTGAAGCCTGCTGGCGCATGACGCCGCGTCAGGTGAGGACCGTTCGCGGCAGCATGCGCCAGCTGGGGAGATGGCGCGGAATGGCGCGTGACCGCACGGTTCTCGCATGGCCTGGGCAACGCGCCGTCCTGCTGCGGCGACATCTGTGACATCGGACACGCGAACCCTGGCCCGTCAAATCGCCGGGCATTGCTATATCTCAACAGATATTCACACGTATTAATATTTGCAAAATTATTATGATAAGTTGATATTAATATATATTTACCTCATATTAATAATATATGTAATTTGTTTCTTATAGAAATTCTACGCACATCCACGCGACCAACGCCAAATGAGGTTGCTTTGGCTGTGTCAAAATTCATACGCCCCCCGACACGTTTCCTGATGCTTCCATTCACCGTTGACACAATCTGGCCAAATGGCCATGACTCGAATCCTAATTGGGGTATGGGGTATAATTCTTATGATTGACAGCGGTACGATCGCGCGCCGGAATCTTGCGGCAAATGCGCTTCGTCGGCGCCGGGCGCTTCTGTTGGCGTCATCGGCGGTGATGTCCATTTTTGCGACGGCCGCCCTGGCTGATTCCATCATTGCGAGCGGCGGGCAAACCGTAACCGTTGACGACCCGTCGGTTACCACAACCGGCGCGTGGATTTATGGCGCGCAGGCGACTGGAGCGGGATCCACCATTCAGTTGAACGGTGGACAGATCACCACCAGCGGTGAGCGCGCCTATGGCCTGCTTGCTGACACCGGCGGCTTCATCAACAGCAGCGCCAAGATCACGACCTCAGGCAAAAATGCCCACGCGGTGCAGGCCGGCGCCAATGGCACTGGAAAAACTGGCGTCGAGGGCATTTACGATGGCTCCAGCGCCGGCGTCGTCAATCTGACCGGCGGCGCTATCGCCATCGCCACCAGCGGCGTATACGCGCTCGGCCTGCACGCGGTCGACTCGGGCCTTATCAACGCTGACCACGTAAACATCACAACCACAGGCGCCACCAGCTTCGGCGCGCAGGTCGAAAGCAACAGCCGCATCGACCTGGCCAATTCCAGCATCGCCACCGAAGGCGCCGGCGCCCATGGCGTTGTCGCCAACAACGACCGGGTCGGCGCGACCGGCGGCGTGGTCAACCTCACCAACACCACGATCACCGTCACCGGCGCCAACGCCATGGGCCTGGTCGTAGCGGCGGGCGGCTCGGCCAACATGACCGGCGGCTCCATCAGCACGCAACAGAAGAGCGCCTATGGCGTTTACGCCACCGGAGCCGGTTCTGAAGCCACGCTTAACGGCGGAAAGATCACCACCAGCGGTGAGCGCGCCTACGGTCTGCTGGCTGACAAGGGCGCCGTCATCAACAGCAGCGCCGACATCACCACCACAGGCAAAAATGCCCACGCGGTGCAGACCGGCGCCAATGGCACCGGCGGCGCCATCTACCCCACCGGCAGCGCCGGAACCATCAATCTCACCGGCGGCCATATCGCCACCGGCGGCGTTTACGCCCTTGGCCTGCACGCCGTCGACGCGGGCGTCATCAACGCCAGCGGCGTCGCCATCGCCACGTCCGGCGCAACCAGCTTCGGCGCGCAGGTCGAAAGCGAAAGCCGCATCGACCTCGCCAATTCCAGCATCGCCACCACGGGCGCCGGCGCCCATGGCGTCGTCGCCAACAACGACCAGGCCGGCGCGACCGGCGGCGTCATCAACCTTGCCAACACGGCGATTGCTGTCTCGGGCGAAAACGCCCATGGCGCCGTTGCCGAAAAGGGCGGCCAGATCAACATGACGGGCGGCTCGCTCATGGCGCGCGGCGTGGGCGGCGCGGGCCTGGCGCTCGCCGATGACGCGACGGCCACGGTCAACGGCGGCGCCATTACTTCGGCCCAGGACGCGGCCATCCGCATCCAGAACAATGCTGCGCTGGTGCTGAACAACGTCGTCGTTCAGGGCGCCACCGCGACAATCGCCACCTCGTTCAGCAAGGCTGACCAGAACGTTGGCGTCCTGGTTGGCCCCGGCGCGCAACTCGGCAGCGCTTCTGGCGTGCTGCTCGCGGTTGACCGCAGCGGCGCCGGCGGCGACAGCGGCAAGGTTTCGCTGACCCTGGCCGATGGTTCGACCTCGCGCGGCGACATCATTGACCAGGGCGGGAAGACCACCGGCTATACCGACGTGGAGCTTGGCGCCGAGGCGAGCTGGAGCGGCGTGGCCTACGGCGTCCGCAACTTCACCTCGCACCAGCGCGGCGGCGCGATGAACTTTGGTGACGGCACCGTCATCGAAGGTGATCTGTCTGTCAGCCAGACCCAGGTGACCTTCGGTCCAGGCGGCGCGATCATTGGCGGCGACGTCGCCCTGACCGGCCAGTCATCCTCGACCGGCGGATCGGTTGGCGCGCCGATCATCGTTGGCGGAAACGTCGATGTGGACGCGTCCTCGGTTCAGGGCGGCAACTGGCGCATTGCCGGCAATCTCACCAACCAGGGCGTCGTGACGCCTGGCAACTCGATCGGCCTCGTTCAGGTCGGCGGCAACCTCAACCTGGTCGGAACCTCCGTTTACCGGGCGGAGATCAACGCCGCGGGTCAGTCGGACCTGATCGCCGTGGCTGGCGTCGCCAACCTCGCGGGCCGGGTCGAGGTTTCGTCCTGGCCGGCCAATGGCGGCTTCCTTATCGGAACCCCCTACACCATCGTGACCGCGGGCGGCGGCTTCGGCGGCACGTCCTTCGACGGCGCCGCCTGGGCGAATGGCGCGGGATACATCTTCCTCGCGCCGTCGCTGAGCTATGACGCGCACAATGCCTACGTCACGGTCGGCCGCAGCGACATCGCGATGGCCTCCGTGGCGTTGACCCCAAACCAGGCCGCCGCGGCGGGCGCCATCGATCGCCTGCCCGTCACCAACGCGCTGTTCGGACAGGTTGCGCTGCAAACCTCCGCGACGGGCGCCCGCCAGGCGTTTGACGCGATCTCCGGCGAGGCTCACGCGTCGCTCGCCGGCGCCCTCGTTGAGGACAGCCACCAGGTGCGCGACGCCGTGAACAATCGCCTGCTTCAGGCGTTTGGCGGCTCCGTCGCGACGGCGAACAGCGCCCGCACCCAGGCGATCACTGGCCTCAACGCCACCGTCTGGGGCCAGGGTTTCGGCTCCTGGGGTCACGCCAGCGCCGCCCATGGCGCAAGCGCCAGGGCTGAGCGCTCCTCCGCCGGCTTCCTCGCTGGCGTCGACGCGCCGGTGTTCGACACCTGGCGCCTGGGCCTCGCGGCCGGCTACGCCCGCACCTCGGTGGACGTGGACCAGCGGCTTTCCTCCGCCTCGGTGGACAGCTACCACCTGGCCCTGTACGGCGGCAGCACGTTTGGCGCCATCGGCGTGCGCTTCGGCGCGGCCTACACCTGGAACGACGCGGATGCCCGTCGCGGCGTCGCTTTCCCCGGCTTTGCCGACAGCACGCGCAGCTCTTACCGCTCCGGCGTCGCCCAGGTGTTCGGCGAAACCAGCTATGCGGCCCGCTTTGGCGCCACGGCTGTCGAGCCGTTCCTGAACGTGGCGTGGGTTAACCTGGACAGCGACCGCTTCCACGAGTATGGCGGCGCGGCCGCTCTCATGGGCAAGACCGCCGACATGAACACGGCGTTCACCACGCTCGGGGCGCGGGTCGCGCACACCTTCGCCATGGCCAACGGTTACGCCGTCACCGCGCGGGGCACGATCGGCTGGCGTCATGCCTTCGGCGACGTTGATCCACGCAGCTGGATGTCCCTGGCGGGCGGCGCGTCCTCCTTCAATGTCACGGGCGCGCCCATCGCCCGCAACAGCCTGCTGCTGGAAGCGGGGCTGGACATGAACATCGCCGCCAATGTCACCCTCGGCGTGGCGTGGACCGGCCAGCTGGCCGAACGCGCCCAGGACAATTCGGTGAAGGGCAATTTCGCCGTCCGCTTCTGAGCGCACGCGCCATATATCGACAGGGGAAGGGCTGGCCTGCGCCGGCCCTTCTGCTTTCAGGGGGAGGCTGGCTCCGGGTGGGGCCAGCGGCGCGTATCCTCCGGCAAAGCCGGCTCCATGCCCGCGCGGCCCTTCCGGGTCCCCATGCCCGCGCGGCCCCATGCGGCAGAGTTCCCCTGAGGTCCGTCGTCCGCGTCGCCAGGTCGGCGCGGTTCGGCATGACGCGACCAACCGGCTGGCTTGCTCCGGTTCGCTGTCACACGCATGTTATAAAGCTGCGCTTCAAGGCGGCGGGCGCACGGGCTTGTGCGGCAGGCTGAAAATATCTTGCCGGAGAATTCGCCAGAGAGTTTTGCGTGACCTGGATCCGGCCCCTTGCAACCTTGTGCGGCGTTCTTGTCGCCGCCATCATGCCGGCGAACGCGCAGCCCGCTGCGCCGGCCCCCGCCCCGGCCCCGGAAGGACGGCGCATCGCATCCGAAACGCCGTTCGTTAAAAATACCGATGGCGCGGGCGGCGATATCCAGACCTCCGTCGCCCAACCGGAAACCTCCGCCGAGCCTTCCGCCAATCTGGCCACCTCCATTCAGGACATCCTCGGTCCCCGGGGCGATCCGGGCGGCATGCGCGCCTGGCTCCTGAAACGCGGCCTCAGTTACAGCCTCACCTATATCGGCGAGGTTCTGGGCGACGCCTCCGGCGGCATGCGGCGCGGCGGCGCCTACGGCGGCCGCCTCGAGCTTCAGGCTGACGCGGATCTCGACAGGCTGCTGGGCTGGGGCGGGGCCAGCATCCACGCCAACCTGTACCAGATTCACGGCGCCGGGCTGTCGCGCTCCCATGTCGGCGCCGTGCTCACGGTCAGTGGCCTTGAGGCCCTGCCGTCAACCCGTCTTTACGAACTCTGGTTCGAGCAGAAGCTGTTCAGTGACGTCCTGAGCATCCGCGCCGGGCAACTCGCAGCCGACACGGAGTTCGCCGTCAGCCAGACGGCCACGCTGTTCATCAATGGAACCTTCGGCTGGCCGGCGGGCCTCGCCGCCAACCTGCCCGGGGGCGGCCCGGCCTATCCTCTCGCGACGCCGGGCATCCGGGCCAAATATACGCCGGACAGGCATTTCTCTTTCCAGGTCGGCCTGTTCAATGGCGATCCGGCCGGCGTCGGACGCGGGGACGCCGACCCGCAGCGGCTCAACCGCACGGGAACGAACTTCCGCACCAGCGACCCGCCCTTCATCATCGCGGAAGCGGCTTACGCCTATGGCCTCGGGGCGCATGGCAGGACCATGCCTGGAACCGTGACGGTCGGCGGCTGGACGCATTCTGGCCGGTTCAACGACCTGCGCCCGGGCGCGGCGGAGCCGTCGGTGACCGCTGGGGCAGGCGCCGGGCCCGCGCGCGGCCGTCGCGGCGACAGCGGCGTCTACGCCATGATCGACCAGACGATCTATCGTGAAGCGCGCGATCCGAACGACGGCGCCTCCGCCTTCATCCGCGTCGCGGCTTCACCATCGGATCGCAATCTGGTCGAGCTCTATGTCGACGCGGGCGTGAGCTACCGGGGCCTGTTCCGCGGCCGCTCCGATGACACCATCGGCCTGGGGTTTGCCTTCGCGCGGATTTCCCGCGATGCGCGCGGACTGGATACGGATGCGATCCTGCGCTTCCGGCAGCCAGGCCCCCGGCGCAGTAGCGAGGCCGTGCTCGAGCTTACCTATCAGGCCGTGCTGGCGCCCGGCGTCACGGTGCAGCCAGACTTCCAGTACGTGTTCCGGCCAGGCGGCGGCGTCGCCAACCCACGCAATCCGGCTGGCGCGCGGATCAGGAACGCGGCGATCTTTGGCCTGCGCGCCGCGATCCATTACTGATCGCGCGCCGCCCTCCCCGCCAGGCGCGGCGCTGTCAACCATGCGCCGGGGCGACAGGGGCCGCCGCCGGGATCGGAAAAATCCGGTCATAGGCCAGGTTAAAGACAAACGCATGCACCAGGTAGAACGTCACGATCGCCACGTCCATGGCCAGGGCCGCCCACACGGAGATCCCGAGATACCAGGCGATGGCCGGAACCAGCAGCAGCACAAGGCCAGCCTCGAACAGGATCGCGTGGATCACGCGGATCCGTAACGTCTTGCCGACGCGCCCCGTGAGGCGGATCATCGCCCTGTCGAAGCCCACGTTGTAGACAAAGTTCCACACCGTCGCGACCGTCGCCGAGACGACGCCGATAACGCCCATGTGGCCAACCGGCTGGTCGAACAGCCAGGCGGACCCGGGCATGAAGATCGCCAGGCCAATCACCTCGAACAGCAGCGCGTGCCGAACCCGGTCGGAGAAGGACCGCGTCATCATCAAACCCTTTCGTGTTGTGCGGGCGCTGTTCTATCTGATACTTCTGGCGTTCAAAGTTGGATACCATCTGGAAAAGCGATAGATGTCCGTTTCCATGGATCAGCTGGAGGCCTTTGTCGCCACCGCCAGCGCCGGCTCTTTCTCGGGCGCGGCCCGATTGCTGGGCAAGGCGCAGTCCGCAGTCAGCACGCACGTCGCCAATCTGGAAGACGATCTGGGACTGCCGCTGTTTGACCGCAGCGGCCGCACGCCCGCGCTCACGGGGGCAGGCGCGCGGTTGCTGCCGGAAGCAAGGATCATCCTCGACCGGCGCGCCCACTTCATCGGCATCGCCCGCAGCTTTGAGGCGCGTGTCGAGAAGCGGCTGGTGGTCGCCATTGATGAGCTCTACCCGGAGGCCATGGTGGGCGCCCTGTGCGCCGAATTCGCCGGGCATTTCCCCCATGTGGAGCTGGAGCTGCTATTTCCCATGATGGAGGACGTCAGCCGCCTGGTGCTGGACGGCAAGGCCCAGATCGGCGTGATGTGGCGGCAGGAGGACCTGCCGGCGGAGCTGGGTTTCAAAACCATCGGCTGGGCGCCGCTGAAGCTGGTCTGCGGCAAGAGCCACCCCCTGGCGCATATGCGCGTCGACTGGGAGGAGCTGAAGCGCCATCGCCAGCTCATGGTCACCGTGCGCACTGAAAGCGCCGAGCGCCACAGGCTGCGGGTGGCGGCCGAGGTGTGGTGGGTGGAAAGCCATTGGGTGATCATGCAGATCCTCAAGCACGGCATCGGCTGGGCGTTGATCCCCGCCCACATCGTCGAAAATTCGCCGGTCGCCAGCGACCTGGCTTTCCCCGAGCCTGAATTCGCCGGGGGAGATCACCCGGTCGCCCTGGAAGTCGTCTGGCACAAGCAAAAGCCCTCTGGCCCGGCGGCGCAATGGCTCCGACAGCGACTGGCCGCCACGAAGATTGGCGTGGCCCCCTGACGCCGCCAACCCATGGACGCCCGTTCTGGCGAACAGGCGCTCCGGCGCACCCGGCGTTGCAACATGAAGCTGCATTGCCTACCGACCGCCCGCCGGAGGCTGGATGACCGGGGCGGATTGACCGGCGGCATCGTCGCGCCGCCTCCGTCCGCGGCGGCCACCCGCCGGCGCCTTCAGTCCCTGTCATCGCCGCATCGCGCCAAATGGCCGCGCCTTGCCTGACGTCCGGTTTGCCGGCCTTCCCTTGGGGCCTCCGGGCGGCGCAATATCCGCTGGCCGCCAGGGACGACTCACGGCCCGCCATCTGTCGCGGGGGCGAAGCTGCCCCTGGCTGCGTTGCAACCCGTTCGCCGGGCCCGGCCAGGGCATTCCACGCCAGGGCTCCGCGCCGGAGCGGCGGCGGGAAAACCAGAGGGAGGGGAGCCCATGACGACACAATCCCGGCAGGACATCGCGCCGCCAGAGTTTGCCAGCCAGGTCGCCGAAGCGCTGCTTGGCGCGGTGTCCGACGCCATCCTCGCCACCGATCGTGACGGCGTCATCCGCTTCTGGAACCCCGGCGCGACGCGTATTTTCGGCTTTGCCGGGGATGAGGCGCTGGGGCGCTCGCTCGACCTGATCATTCCCGCGAACCTGCGGGCGCGCCATTGGGAAGGCTGGCGCCACGCCCTGGCGCAGGGCCAGTCGCGCTACGGGGCGGGCGACCTGTTGTCGGTGCCCGCCGTCACCGCCGATGGCAGGCGCATATCCGTCGAATTCACCATTGTGTTCATGCGCGCGCCCACCGGCGAAATCACCGGCGTCGTCAGCGTTCTGCGCGACGTCAGCGCCCGTTTCGCGGAGCTGCGCGACCTGCGCCAGCGCCTTGCGGCGCGATCGGCGGAAACCTCGCCCGCGTCATAACGGGCCGCGCCAGAACCGGGCGGCGACGACCGCGACGCCGCTGGCGTTCATCATTGCTTAAGCATTGGGGGGGAGAAGATGGGTCGTCAGGCGGGCATGGCGGCGGCAGAACGCCGCAGGTCCGTTGTGACATGGCCTTACTCTTCGTAAGTACGGGCAAATGATCCGGACGCGCCTTTCCATTCTCAGCATCATGCTGCTGCTCATGGTGGGAATTATATTCCCGTCAGCGCAGTATCTTGCGCCAGCCATGGCGCATGCCGGGACGGTGGAGCGCGTCGCCGCTGCCCCGCCGGCGCAGGATATCCGCCCGCTGATGAACGTCGGGCGGATCATGGGCGCCGCATCGTTCTCCAGCAGGATCCAGGTGCTTGAGAAAACCCGGGGCGACATCCCGGAACGCTACGTGGAATCCCGGCATTATTGTCCCGATCCCGGCGGCCCGGACCTGATTTTCTATCTGCCGGCGCCTGCGATCACGCCGGTTGTTTTCCAGGCTCTGGCCTCCCAGCCGCAAAGCCGGCGCCCATCCGGCTTCCAGTACCCCCAGGAACGTCCGCCTAGGGTTTGATCCCGCCGCGCCGGTCAGGTCGCGCGCGCCAAAAGCGCGCCGCCCCGCCGTTCGCCCGCAATCAACCCGACAATTCTCCCTGCATGCGATCGCCCGCCCGGCGCGCCCCGCCCCCATTCCGGGAGGCCTGGCGTCGCCCTGAGCCCTGCGGCGATCATCAAGGACCGGACGGACAGTCTCATGAAGATCAATGCCTCGCGCGCCCGGCTCGCCAGCTTTGGCGCGCCCTGCCTCGCCGTCGCCCTCGCCCTGACCACCGCCGCCTGCGACCAGCCGCAAGCCAGCGCCAACGCTGCCGCCGCCACCGCCGCGCCACCCGAAATTTCCTTCATCACCGTCCGGCAGGAGCCGGTTCCGCTGGTCCGCGAGTTGCCGGGCCGCGTCACGGCCCGCAGCGTCGCCGAGGTGCGCGCCCGCGTCAGCGGCCTCGTGGTGAAGCGCGCCTTCGAGCAGGGCAGCAAGGTCAATGAAGGCGATCTGCTCTACAAGATCGACCCTGCCCCCTATCAGGTGGAGCTGGCCCGCAGCGAGGCGGCGCTGCAACGGGCGGAAGCCAGCCTGGTGCTGGCCAGGCAGCAGGCCGAACGCCTGAGCACGCTGCTCGCGCGCCATATCGCCAGCCAGGCCCAGTACGACGCGGCGATCGCGGCGCAGAAGCAGGCGGAAGCCGAGGTGGCCGGCGCCCGGGCCGCCCGCGACGGCGCGCGGCTCAATCTGGAATACACCAATGTCCGCGCGCCCATCTCCGGCCGCATCGGCCGGGCGCTGCTGACCGAAGGCACGCTGCTCGACTCCGCCAGCAGCGGCGTGCTGGCGACCATCCAGCAAATCGACCCGATCTATGTGGACATCACCCAGTCCGTGGGCGAACTGAACAAATTGCGCCGCGACCTCGCCAGCGGCGAACTGGCCCGGCTGGAGGGCAATGGGGCCAACGTCGAGCTGATCATGGATGACGGCAGCGTCTACGCCCATAACGGCCGGCTGCTGTTCTCCGACATTACCGCCGATCCCGGCACCGGCCAGGTAACCCTGCGGGTGCTCATGCCCAATCCCGATGGCGAACTGTTCCCCGGCATGTATGTGCGCGCCCGCGTCGCCCAGGGCGTTGACGCCGACGCCATCGCCGTGCCCCAGCAGGCGGTGCACCGCAGCAACGATGGCCGCGCCGAGGTGTGGGTGGTGAAGGCCGACAACAAGGTGGCGCTACAGCCGGTCGATGTGGGCCAGGTGGTCGGCGGCGCATGGCTGGTCAACGCCGGCCTGCAGCCTGGCGAGCGCGTGGTGGTCGAAGGGGTCCAGAAGATTTCCGCCGGCATGGAAGTGAAGCCGGTGGCGCTGACGCCAGCGGCCAGGCAGGCCAGCCTTTCCGGCTTCCGGGCGCCCGGCGCGGCGCGGGAAGCCCGCGGGCTCTGAGCGGCGCCCATGGTCTCCGCCGCCCGGCCCCGGTTGGGCCAGCGCGCGGCGGAGCGCCAGCTTCCGCGCCCATCCGCCATCTTCGCGCGCCGGCAGGCGCCTGCGCAGACGCATCCCGCCGTCCCCGGAAGACCTCCGTCTGATGGCGGCGGACGCGGACGCGCCGCCCCGATGTCGCCGTCGCCCCAGGCCCGCCTTGCCGGCCAGGCGACGAACCGATTTGAGAACCCGACCTCATGGCTCGCTTTTTCATTGACCGGCCGATTTTCGCCTGGGTCATCGCCTTTTTCATCTGTCTTGGCGGCGTGCTCGCCATCTTCAAGCTGCCGGTGGCGCAATACCCAATCATCGCGCCGCCGTCGATCGCCCTGTCCACCGCCTTCCCCGGCGCGCCGGTGGAGAGCCTCTACACCAGCACGACGCGCCTCATCGAGGATGAGCTGAATGGCGCGGCCAACATCCAGAGCTTTGAATCCGCAACGGATTCCTTCGGCGTCATCGAGATCAACGCCACCTTCGCCCCGGGCACTGATCCAAACAATGCGTCCGTCGAGGTGCAGAACCGCCTGAAGCGCGTCGAGGCGCGGCTGCCGGCGGAGGTGCGCCAGCAGGGTATTCTGGTGGAGGAAGCCTCCGCCGCCACGCTGCAGATCATCACCCTGGAGTCCACCGATGGCTCGATGGATGAAATCAGCCTTGGCGACTTCCTGATCCGCAATGTCATCAACGAAATTCGCCGTATTCCCGGCGTCGGCCGCGCCACGCTGTATTCCACCGAGCGTTCGTTGCGCATCTGGATTGCCCCGGACAAGCTGCGCGGCCTGTCGCTCAACGCATCGGACGTCACCAAAGCGATCAGCAATCAGAACGTGCAGGTGGCCTCCGGCGCGGTTGGCGCCCAGCCGAGCCCGGCGACCCACAAGGTCAACTTCCCGATTATCGTCAAGGGCCAGTTGACGACGCCGGAGGCGTTCGGCGCCGTGGTGCTGCGCGCCAATCCCGATGGCTCGACCGTGCGGCTGCGCGACGTGGCCCGCATTGAGCTTGGCGGCGACGACTACAAGTTCACGACGCGGCTCAACGGCGGCGAGGCCGCCGGCATCTCGGTGACGCTGGCCCCCGACGGCAACGCGCTGGAAACCGCGAAGGCCATCCGCGCCACCATGGAGGAACTGTCCCAGTTCTTCCCGGACAATGTGAAGTGGGACATCCCCTATGACATCACGCCGGCCGTCGAGGCCTCCCTCGAAAAGGTGCTGATGACGCTGGTCGAGGCCGTCGTCCTCGTCTTCATCGTGATGTTCCTGTTCCTGCAGAACATCCGTTACACGCTGATCCCCACCATCGTCGTGCCCATCGCCTTGCTGGGAACGACCATGGTGATGATGCTCGGCGGCTTCTCGATCAACGTGCTCACCATGTTCGGCATGGTGCTGGCCATCGGCATTCTCGTCGATGACGCCATCGTGGTGGTCGAGAACGTCGAGCGCATCATGAACGAGGAGGGCCTGTCGCCGAAGGAGGCGACGCGCAAGGCCATGGGCCAGATCACCGGCGCCATCATCGGCATCACCCTGGTGCTCACCGCCGTGTTCATTCCCATGGCGTTTTTCCCTGGCTCCGTCGGCATCATCTATCGCCAGTTCTCGGTGACCATGGTGACGTCGATCGCCTTCTCGGCGCTGCTCGCCCTGACGCTGACGCCGGCCCTGTGCGCCACCTTGCTGAAGCCGGTCCCCAAGGGCCACGGCCACGCCAGGGGCGGCTTCTTCGGCTGGTTCAACCGCTGGGTCGATCGCGTCACCGCCGGTTACGGCGCCGGGGTGGCGCGGCTGCTGAAGCGCTCCGGCCGGGTGATGGTGGTTTACCTGATCCTGCTCATGGGCCTCGGCTACGCCTTCGTGCGCATGCCGGAAGGCTTCCTGCCGCTGGAGGACCAGGGCTTTTTCACCGTCGATATCCAGACGCCGCCAGGCGCCTCGTTCAACCGCACCCTCGCGGCGGTGAAGAAGGTGGAGGAGCATCTGTTGGCCCAGCCAGGCGTCGCCAGCGTCACCATCGTCAACGGCTTCTCGTTCTCGGGCCAGGGGCAGATGACCTCGCAGGCGTTCGTGACGCTGAAACCGTGGAAGGAGCGAAACGCGGCCAATTCGGTGAAGAACCTGGTCGATGGCGCGAACCAGGCGCTTGCCTCCTACAAGGATGCGGTGATCCAGGCGCTGGAGCCGCCGCCGATCGATAACCTGGGCAACGCCTCCGGCTTCAGCCTGCGTCTGCAGGATCGCGGCCAGAAGGGCTATTCCGCCCTGATGGCGGCCCAGGAGCAGTTGCTGTCGCTGGCGCGCAAAAGCCCGATCCTGCGCAACGTCTATGTGGAGGGCCTGCCGCCGGCGCCCCAGGCCGAACTGGTGATCGACCGGGAGAAAGCCGCAGCGCTGGGCGTCAACTTCGAGGACGTCAACAACACCATCCAGGTCAATCTGGGTTCGGTCTATGTCAACGACTTCCCCAACCGGGGGAAGATGCAGCGCGTCATCGTCCAGTCGGCTGACATGCAGCGCCTCAACCCGTCCGACATCCTCAATTACGGGGTAAAGAACGCCCAGGGCGCCATGACCCCCATTTCATCGTTCGCGGAACTGAAATGGAGCATGGGCCCGGCGCAGATCGTCGGCTTCAATGGCTACCAGTCGGTGCGTTTCACCGGCGAGCCGGCCCCGGGGTACACCTCGGGCCAGGCGATCGCCGAGATGGAGCAACTGATGAAGCAGTTGCCGCGCGGCTTCGGCTACACCTGGACTGGCCAGTCGCAACAGGAAAAGGAAGCGGGATCGCAGGCAAGCCTGCTGCTTCTGCTGTCGATTGTCATCGTCTTCATGTGTCTGGCGGCGTTGTATGAAAGCTGGTCGATCCCGTTCGCGGTGATGCTGGTCATTCCGCTCGGCGTCGTTGGCGCGGTGCTCGCGGTCAACCTGCGCGGCATGCCCAACGACGTTTATTTCAAGATCGGCCTGATCACCATCATTGGCCTGTCGGCCAAGAACGCCATCCTGATCGTGGAGTTCGCCAAGGAACTCTGGAAGCCCGGCGTATCCCTGATCGACGCCACGGTGGAGGCGGCGCGGCTGCGTTTCCGTCCGATCGTCATGACGTCGCTGGCCTTCATCTGCGGCGTCGTCCCGCTGGCCATCGCCACCGGCGCCGCCTCGCAAAGCCAGCAGGCGATCGGCACGGGCGTGATGGGCGGCATGATCACCGCGACCGTGCTGGCGATCTTTTTCGTGCCGGTGTTCTTCGTGGTGGTGATGCGCCTCTTCGGGCGCAAGGAGCACGCTGCGGAAGGCGCCGCGCCGGAGAAAACCCCGCAGGACGGGCCGCAGGCGCAACCCGCCCCCTCCGGCGACGCCATCGCCAGCGCGGAGCGTTGACGCGACAGGCGCGGCCCGCGCGCCGGGCCGCGCCTGCTGTTCCAGCGCATCTCCCACCACGTCGGGTTCCAGGAAACCCGTCGGCGATCAGAAGCAGGTAATGACGCTTCGGGCGATCGCGCCCTGCTTCAGTTCCTGATAGGCCTCGTTGATCTGCGAGATGTTGATTTCGCGTGAAATCAGATCGTCCAGGTTCAGGCGCCCCTGCAAATACAGCTCGGCGTACATGGGGATGTCGTGCTTGATATTGGTGGAGCCCATGACAACGCCGCGCACGCCGCCCTGATTGGCGATGAGCTCGGCCAGCACGTCGATGTTGATTTTCCCGCCCGGCTTGTGCAGGCCGATCATGTAAGCCTCACCGCCCTTGCACAGCATGCGGACCGCCTGCTCGGAGGTCTGCTGCAACCCGATAACCTCGAACGCATGGTCAACGCCCCCGTCGGTCAGGGCCCGCGTCGCCGCCACAGGATCACCGGCGCCGGCGTTGACGAAGTCGGTGGCGCCGAACCGGCGGGCCAGCTCCTCCTTCGACGGTTGCAGGTCGATGGCGATAATCCGCGCCGCGCCCGCCAGCTTCGCCCCCGATATGACATTGAGGCCAACGCCGCCGACGCCAATGACGGCGACGGTGTCTCCTGGCCGCACCCTGGCCGTATTGATCGCCGCGCCGATGCCGGTGATGCAGCCGCAACCGAGGATCGACGCCTGCGGAAACGGCAGGGCTTTGGGCACTTTGGCGAGCTGGTTTTCATGGACAAGGGCGTATTCGGCAAAGGCGGCGGTGCCGAACACCGGGGTGAGCGGCTGGCCATCGCGGGAAAGCCGCTGCGGCTCCTCCGGCGTCCGCAGGGTCGCCTCGGGATGGGCGCACTGGTAGGTTTTACCGGCAAGGCAGGCCTTGCACTGTCCGCAATACTGGATCAGTGAGCCGACCACGTGGTCGCCGACGGCGAACTCACGCACATCGGGACCCACTTCCTTCACGACGCCCGCCAGCTCATGGCCCAGCACCGCCGGGAGGACGACGCCAAAATTGTTCTCGGCGAAATGAAGATCGGAATGGCACAGGCCAGAGGCCTTTACTTCAACCAGAACCTCCCGCCCCCGCGGGGCGTCGACCTCAACTTCCTCAACGTCAAATAGTCCATTGAGGGCATTGAGTACAGCCGCCTTCATTTTCATGAGCGTCCTCCATATTTATTAAGGCTCGCATGCTAGGGCGGGAATTTCCGACTGTCAGCACAGAAAACGGCAAATTGAGCCGTTTCGCCGCCACGGCGTCTGCCGGCCGCGATGCGGCTCGCTGACGCCGCTCACCCGGCGCCGGGGCCCCTTACCCCCGCGCCGCCGGGGGCGGCTGATCCCCCCGGCCGGCGGGGCCCGCCCGTGAACCAGCTGTAGTAAGGATTGTCGCCGTCGAGCCGCATCAACCGGACAATATCCCGCCGCCATGCCTCGCGCTCGCCGGCCTGCGCATGCAGGCCCGCCGCGTAAAACAGATCCAGCCGTTCCCCTTCCGCGGCGATCGCGGCGGTCAGTTCGTCGCCGGGGTTAACCACGGGCGGCGGCGTCCGCAGGGCCAGCAACGACGGCAAGGTCTGCTGGAAGACGCCGGGCCGCAGCCATGCGCCATATTCGATGCGCGGATGGTCATCGGTGACCGCCGGGACATCCCCGACCCATGCGGCAAGCCCCTTGCGGTCGGTCACCCAGGTCGCCAGCAGGGCCGCTGGCGAAGCAACGCCGACCTCGGCCAGGGTTGCCGCCACCTGTGGTTCAGCCATGCGGCTGGCGATGCGGCCGGCGTCCAGCTCCATTGGCGTCATTGATCCGACGAGCAGCATCTCGTGAAAATCCGTGGTCCACAGCGAGGCGTGCGGGAATACATCGATAAAGGCCCGGACAAGGGAACGGGTGTCCTCGCCATTCTGCGTGGCCAGCGGCAGCCATTGCGCAACCATGCCCCCGGCGTTGAGCCTGTCGCGGGCAAGGGCGTAAAAATCGCGGGAATACAGATTGACCACGCCGGCGGCGGCGGGCGGCGGCGGCTCCAGGGTGATCAGATCATAACGGTCGTTGCTGCGCAGCAGTTCGCGCCGGCCATCCCGCATGCGGATGTCAACGCGGGGATCGGCGGCCACGCCATAATTGCCGGAGAACTGCGACGCCGCGCGCACCACCGCCGGCAACAGCTCAGCAACGACGCGCTTTTCCAGCCCCGGATAGCGCAACAACGCGCCCGCCGTGATGCCGGTGCCCATACCAATGACCAGGGCGGATCTGGGCTCGCCCGAATGGATGACCAGCGGCAGCAGGGCCTGCAGGCGCATGTAGCGCAGCGACGGCATGGCGTCGCCAGAGTTGGACACGCCCTGAATATAGAGCCGGCGAAACCGGTTGCGGCCCATGCTTTGCTCCAGCACCGCCACCGTCGCCCCACGCGTCTCCTCATAGGCGACAAGGGCGCCGCGCCGCGATTCCGTCAGCAGTTCGGCCAGGCGTCCGGCGGGCGTCGTCGTCGCCAGCAAAACGGCGACCGCCAGGGCACCCCAGCCGCCCGCCCGGGCCCGGCGCAGCGCCGGCTTCTCACGCCAGACCGCCAGCAGCCCCAGCACGGCGGCGGCGAGCGCCAGCAGGGCCAGCGTGCGCACCAGGCCAAACGCCGGGACCAGCACAAGGCCGGTGACCAGCGCGCCAAGGACGCCGCCAAGGGTGTTGACGCTGACGACGGCGCCCACATGGCCGCCGGTGCGCCCCGCCTGGCCGCCGGCCACCAGTCGCAAGGCCAGCGGGAACGCCGCGCCGAGCAACAGGGTCGGCGCCAGCACAATGCAGCTCGCGGCGACAAGGAAACGGGCGCTGGCTCCCGCCAGGGCGTTGCCCGTCCAGGTCAGCATCATGGCTTCGGCCGCGGTCTGGGTTCCGGCCAGCCAGCGCCCAAGCAAGGCGACCTCCGCCAGCGCGATCACGCCGGCGCCAGCGAGCAACAGGCCGAAGACCGCCCACGGCCGCCGGATCCGGTCGACGAAACGCGCCAGGATGGCGGCGCCCACGGCAAGGCCGGCCAGATAGGTGGCCAGCACCACGGAAAAGGCGAAGGCGCGGGTGCTGATGAACTGCACGATAACCTGCGACCACACCACCTCATAACCGAGCGCCAGCCCGCCGGCGATGGCGTACAGGCCAAGCGCCAGCCGGGCGTCGGCGGACATGACCGCGCCTGTCGGCGCCGGGGCGCGTCTGGCCGTGGATCGGGCCGTGGGTCGGTCCGTGACGGCGAGCGTCCCCTTAGCGGGTGTCGGCGAAGGCGCCGGCAAAAGCAGCGCGCCCAGACCGGCCGCCACATTGAGGCCCGCCGCCGCCAGCGCCGCGCCCTGCACGCCAAAGACCGGGATGAGGATGAATACCGGGGCCAGGGCGCCAACGACGGCGCCGGCCGTATTGGCGGCGTAGAGCGCGCCGCCCACGAAGCCGGCGCGACCGGCGGCGGGGGCGAGCGCCCGCGCCAGCGCCGGCAGGGTTCCGCCCATCAAAAACGCCGGCGCGCCCACCAGGACAAACACGCAGGCCCACGGCAGCGGCGCGAACCACTGCTCCATGGCGGCGAAGGCCGGCGCGAAGCGCGCGAGAACAAGGGTGGTGATGACAGCGCAAGCGGCGATGGCCAGTTCAAGCGCCAGATAGAACGCCGCCGGCCGCGTCGCGCGGTCAGCCAGCCGGCCAAGCACGAAGCCGCCGAGGCCGAGCCCGGCGAAGAAGGCGCTGACGGCGGTGGTCACCGCATAAACGTCAACGCCGACGACCAGGGAAAGCTGCTTGATCCAGATAATCTGGAAAACGAGGGCGGCCACGCCCGACAGGAACAACAGGGCGCCGGCGAGCCGTTGACGCTGTTGGCGCGGTTCTGGCGCCGTTGTCCGCTGTGGCGCCGCGCGCCGCCCCCGTCCCATGGCCCACCCTCATCACTGGGAGACAACAGCGCTGGCCGCCCAAAGGGGGCGACCAGCGGCGTGGCTATTGCAGGCCGCGTTTTTTGAAGGACTCGTCAATCTTCTCGTCCACGCCGCGACGGATCTGGTCAATGCTGAAACTGGCGACCCGCTGGCTGGGCGGATAGGCGACAAAGGTCTGCAGGAATTCAGCCGCCTTCATCACGCCATTGAAGACCAGGTAGGCGTTCTCGACGCGCCATTGGTCATAGCCGCTGCCGGATATGTCGGCGTGTTCGTACGGATCCATCCGCAGATTATACATCTTGGGCACGCGCAGTTTCGTGAATGGATGGGCCCAGACGTCGAACTGGCCCGGCTGCTCCTGTTTCTCGAACACAAACTTCCAGTCCCCGGTGCGGGTCGCAACCAGATCGCCGTCATCGTTGAAATAGAAGAACTCGTTGCGGGCGCTCCTGTCCGCCTTGCCGGTGAGGTAGTCGAGCTGGTTGAAGCCATCGAGATGGTTGTGGAATGTCGTCTGGCTGCCCCTGGGTTGCCAGCCCTTCAGCAACCGCTCCTTGACATCCGTGTCGCCAGCGGCCGCCAGCAATGTCGGGAACCAGTCAAGACCCGAGACAATGCCATTGCTGATTTCGCCAGCCCTGATCTGCCCCGGCCAGCGGATCATCGCCGGCACGCGGAACGCGCCCTCCCAGTTGGTGTCCTTCTCCGAGCGGAACGGCGTCGTCGCGGCGTCAGGCCAGGTGAAGGCGTTCGGGCCGTTGTCGGTGGTGAAAATGACGATGGTGTTCTTTGAAACGCCCATGTCGTCCAGAGCTTTCAGAAGCTTGCCGACGTTCTGGTCCATCTCCCACATGCCGTCGGCGTATTCATTGCCAGGCATGCCGCTCTTGCCGCGAAAATCCGGACGCACATGGGTGAAAATGTGCATGCGGGTGAAATTCATCCAGGTAAAGAACGGCTTGTTGGCCTTTGCCTGACGTTGCATGAAATCGATCGCGGCGCCGGTGGTTTCATCATCCACCGTTTCCATGCGCTTGCGCGTCAATGGCCCGGTGTCTTCGATCTTGCCGTCGGCGGACGCTCTCAACACCCCGCGCGGCGCATATGCCTTGATAAAGGCGGGATCATTCTTCGGCCAATACGGACGCTCAGGCTCTTCTTCTGCATTCAGGTGATACAGATTGCCAAAGAACTCGTCGAAGCCGTGATTGGTCGGCAGATATTCGTCGCGATCGCCGAGATGGTTCTTGCCAAACTGCCCGGTCGCATAGCCATGCGCCTTCAGCGCCTGGGCGATGGTGATGTCGCCCTTCTGCAAACCGACTGGCGCTCCCGGAACGCCCACCTTGCACAGTCCGGTGCGCATGCAGGCCTGGCCGGTAATGAAGGTGGAGCGCCCGGCGGTGCAACTGTTCTCGGCGTAATAATCCGTGAACATCATGCCTTCTTTGGCGATCCGGTCGATGTTCGGGGTTTTGTAGCCGACGAGGCCATGGGTATAGGCGCTGATATTCGACTGGCCGACGTCGTCGCCAAAGATGACAAGGATGTTGGGGGGCGCGGAGGCGGGCGCCTGGGCTTTCGCCCCGCCGGCTCCCAGACCAACGACGATCGCTGTCGCAGCCGCCGCCAGAAACGTGTGTGGTTTCATGGGACAGTACTCCTGCTCGTGGAATCGCGCCGGTCCAGATCACCGTGGGTCCGCTTGGCGTTTGGGGGCCGCGGCGGCGCGCCGGAGCAGGCTCGCACAACGTCGCGGCCGTCGCCATCGATTACAGCGTGATCTCCCGAACAGGGCGCGTCGCCGGTATTTCACACCGGCGCGCCCGTTTGCGCACCATGCGCCAGCGCCTCCCGGCAAGGGGCTGGCAAAACAGGAAAATTACGCGGCGGCGGCAACAGTCAGGCCCGGCTGAACGGCGCCGGGCCGGGAGCTTCACTTTTTTGTGTGAGCCTTCCCGTGTACTGGTGAACCATCGCATGATGGAACAACAGATGGCGTATAGGGGTAAAAAGCCGATGAAAGCGCATGACAAATTTCTTGCCTGCGCTCTGGCGTATGCTTGCATCAGCCTCGCCCCCTCCATGGCCCACGCCACTGAAAGCGGCGCCAGCCTGTACGTGCCCGGCTTCAAGAGCGCGGTCGCGGGCATCACGCCGCCGCCGGGATTTTACTTCGAAGCCGACGGATATTCGTATTCCGGCCGGCTTTCGGCAGGCAAAACCACGCAATTGGGCGGCGCTGTCCTCGCCAATGTCAAAGTGCAGGCGCGCGCGGGCTTCCTCACCGCCACATGGGTGACGCCAGCGGAAATCCTCGGCGGCAATCTCGGCTTCGCCGCAACCTTGCCGCTGGGCGATCCGCGCGTGAGCGCCGGAGCCCTGGTTGTCGCGCCCCGCTTCGGCCGGGTGCTCGGCGGAAAAATGCGGGATTCGGAGTTTCTGGTTGGCGACCCCGTCCTGACCAGCTTCATCGGCTGGCGCAAGGGCAACTTCAACTGGCAGATCGGCGCGTCGGCCAGCATTCCCTCCGGCTCCTACCGGGACGACGCCCTGTCGAACCTGTCGTTCAACCGGCTGATCGGCGACCTTTACGTGGCCGCCACCTGGCTTGATCCGAAGATTGGCCTGGAGGTGTCGGGGTCGGCCGGCTATGAAATGAACGGGCGCAATTACGCCACCCAATACACCAGCGGCAACGCCGTCCACGCCGATCTCGCCGTCAGCCAGTATCTGACGAAGGATCTGTCAATTGGTTTTCTGGCCGCCCACTATCAGCAGGTGACGCGCGACAGCGGCGCCGGCAATCACCTTGGCTCCTATCGCGGGCGCGTGACAGCCATTGGCGGAACGATTGCATATACGCTCAACGTGGCGGGCGTGCCTGTGTCCACCCGTCTCAAGGTTCTGCGCGAGGTCAAGGTGGAGAACCGTCCGCGCGGCGCGATCGCCCTCCTCACCATCGCGCTGCCTCTTGGCGCGCCGGCGGCGCCAGGAGGCGCCCCGGCGGCGACGCCCGCAGCCCTGCATGATGACTGAAGGCCTGGGCCCGGGAAATATGGAGCGCGGTTTGACGAAAATGGCGGGCGGGCGCGCCCGCCGTCTGATGCGCCGGCATGGCCCGACGCCATGCAGCGACTGCCGGAGGCGACCATGAGTGGGCTTGATATCTTCGCCTGGATTGTCCTGATCGTCCTGGCGGCCAGCACAATCGCCGTTTTCTGCATCGCCGGCTGGTTGCCTGGCCACATCGCCAGCGAGCGGGGTCATCCCAACGCCCAGGCTGTCCGCGTCGCCGGCTGGGTCACCCTGTTCTTCGGCTTCGCCCTCTGGCCGCTGGCCCTGATCTGGGCCTATGTCGACGTGCCCGCCGCCCGCGCCGGGGAGGCTGGCCGATGATCGTCTTTCTGCTGAACGTCTACCTGGTTATCCTGTTCGTTATTGTGAAGGTGGGGCTGGTCCGCTTCAACCTGTTCTGGAAATGCTCGCCCTTCATCGTGTTGCTGCTGCTGATGGTCGGCCTGTTCATTCCCATGGGCTGGGGCGCGCCGTCGGGCGCCACGCTGCTGGGGCGCCAGTCCGTGGCCATCGTGCCCGACGTCGCCGGCGAGGTCATCGACGTGCCCGCCCAGCCGAACATGCCCCTGAAGGCCGGGGACGTGCTGTTCCGTATCGATCCGGCCCCCTATGAAGCGCAGCTGAAAGCGGTTCAGGCCCAGGTGGCGCTGGCGGAACTGCGGTTGACGCAGATGCAGCACCTGCAGCGCGCCGACACGGGACGGGCGTTTGACGTCCAGCAGCGGGATGCGGAAGCGAAACAGTTGCGCGCCCAGCAGGACGCCGCGCAATGGAACCTCGACAAAACCGTGGTGCGCGCGCCCGCCGATGGCTTCGTCACCAACGTGGCCCTGCGCAAGGGCGCCCGCGTGTCGAACCTGCCGCTGTCGCCGGTCATGGCGTTCATCGACACGTCCGCGCCCTTCCTTGGCGTCACGATCAGCCAGAATGACGCCCGCTACATCGCGCCGGGCCAGACGGCCGAGGTCACCTTCAAGTTTTTTCCGGGGCAGATCTTCACCGCAAGGGTGGAGAGCGTGTTGCAGGCGATTTCGGCGGGCCAGACGCAGGTTTCCGGCTCGGCGGTCACCCCGCACGCGCTGCAGGCGTCGCCGCTCGTGGTGAAATTGACCCTCGACAACGCCGACATCGCCCGCCAGCTACCGGCCGGCAGCGTCGGTTCCGCCGCGATCTACACGGATCGCGTGCTCGCCAGCCATATCATCCGCAAGGTCCTGCTCCGGCAGGAGGCCATCATGAACTACGTCCTGCCCTGACCGTCAGCCCAGGATCGGCGGACAACACATGAAAGCAGCGGAACGTGGGCAGGCTGGAGCCGCCGGAACCGGCGCCCGCGGCCTGCCTGGTCCGCTTCTCCGCGCTACAGGGCGAATGAATAGCCGCCATTCACCGGGATGGTCTGCCCGGTCACCCAGCTGCTGGCGTCGGAGGCGAGCAGCAGGACCATGTTGGCAATGTCGTCAGGCTCGCCCATACGGCGGATGACGTAATGGCTCAGCATCTTCGCCGCCATTTCCGGATTACCGGCGCGGGCCGCCGCCACGCCAGGCGTGTTGATGGCGGCGATGGCCACGTTGTTGGCGCGGATATTGTGCCGGGCCAACGTCCGGGCCATGGCGCGGGTCAAACCCGCGGCCCCGGCCTTGGCGCCGGAATAAACCTCGAGGCGCACCTCGCCCATCCGCCCCGCGTCCGAAATGATGGTGACGATGCGGCCGTCCTTCTTTTCGATCATGCCGGGGATGACGGCGGCGCAGGCGTTGAGCACGCCATAGAAATTGACGCCGATGAACGAGTCCCAGTCGGCCCGGTCAGCCTCCCAGAATGGTTTGCGGGCGCCGCCAGTGGGCGTGGCGCCGGCGTTGCCGGCATTGTTCACCAGGATGCTCACCGGACCAAACTTCGCCGCCCCCTCCGCCACCATGCGGTTCACCGCGTCACGATCGGTGATGTCGGCGGCGACGGCCATGGCCTCGCCGCCCGCGGCGGTGATTTCCCGGGCGACCTCTTCGGCCCGCTCCGCGAAGTAATCGTTGACGATCACCCGGGCGCCGTGCGCCGCCAGGTGCAGGGCGATCTGCCGGCCCACGTTCTGGCCGGCCCCCGTCACCAGGGCCGTGTGTCCGCCGACGTTGAGAATACTGTCTGCCATATTTGTGCGTTCTCCCTGAATTGTTTTTGCTTTTCGCGCACGCAAACGCGCGTTATCGCAAGTTATTGCTGGCCAGATACTGGTCGCGCAACGCCTTCTTGTAAAGTTTCCCGGTGGGCAGGCGCGGCAACTCCTCCATGAATGCAATCACGCGCGGCAGGGCGTAACGCGCGACCTTGTCGCCAAGAAACGCGAGCAACCGCACGACCATGGCGTCATCGCCTTCCTCGCCCGGCCGCAGCTGCACGATTGCCCGCACCTCCTCGCCCATCTCCGGGTGTGGAACGCCAATGACGGCGACGTCGGCCACCGCCGGGTGCATCACCAGCGCATCCTCGATGGCCTGGGGGTAGATGTTGACGCCGCCGGAGATGATCATGAAGCTCTTGCGGTCTGTCAGATAAAGATAGCCGTCGCCATCGAGCCGGCCGATGTCGCCGACGGTCAGCCAGTCGTCATGACGGGGGTGACGGGACGCGGCCGTTTTCTCCGCGTCGTCATGGTAGGCGAAGCTGGCGCCGGCCGGCTGCTCGAAATAGATCACGCCAGCCTTGCCTGGCGGCAACTCCTCGCCGCCGTCGTCGCATATGTGGATGGCCCCGCCCCCGGCGAGCCGACCCACCGACCCCGGATGAGCCAGCCATTCCTGGCTGTCGATGCGCGTACGGCCAATCCGTTCGGTCGACGAATAATATTCCCATAGAATTGGCCCCCACCAGGCGATCATGCGCTGCTTCACTTCCACCGGACAGGGCGCGGCGGCGTGGATGGCGACGCGATGGCTGGACAGGTCCCGGGCAAGGCGGATCGAATCCGGCAGCTTCAGCATGCGCACGAACATGGTCGGAACCCACTGGCTGTGGGTGACCCGGCGGGCTTCAATCAGCCGCAGCGCCTCCTCCGCGTCGAACCGCTCCATCACCACCACGGTTCCGCCAAGTTGCAGCACCGCCAGAACATAGCCGAGCGGCGCGGCGTGATAGAGCGGCGCCGGCGACAGATACACCGACCGGTCATCGAGCCCATAGACAGACAGGCCCGCCAGGTCAGCGGTCGCGCCGAAAGGACCGTCCGGCAACGGGCGTTTGATGCCCTTGGGCCGCCCGGTCGTGCCCGAGCTGTACAGCATGACGTCGCCAGCCGTTTGCGGCGGATCATCGGGCGAAGCGCCAGCGATCGCCGCCTCATAGCCAACGAAGCCATCGGCGGCGCCATCCTGGTCCGTCACCAGGCGCAAACCGCACAGGGCGTTGCCGGCAAGCGCCGCGCCGGCCACGGCGACATGGGCTGGCGACGTGACGATCGCCCGCGCGCCGCAATTGGCCAGGATATAGGCGACCTCGCCGGCGGTGAGGTGGTGGTTGACCGGCGTCACATAGAGGCCGGAGCGCACGGCCGCCAGCACCACCTCCATGAAGCGCGGATGGTTTTCCATCAGCAGCGCCACATGGTCACCCTTGCCGAGGCCGTGTCCCGCGAACAGATTGGCCAGGCGGGCGCTGTTCATCTCCAGTTCGCTCCAGGATACGGTCTGTCCCCCGGGCTCGAAGATCAGCGCCGGCCCGTCCGGATTGACCCTGGCGTGGTGGCTGACTGGCATGATGGCGCTTCTTGCGGGTCGCAATGACACGGATGACGGGGGTTCACCGCAGCCCGAGGCCCCGGGCGATAATTCCGCGCAGCACTTCCGTGGTGCCGCCCTGGATGGTCAGCTTGGGGGCGGCCTTCAGATAATATGACAGCCGCTGGCCGAACTGTTCGCGCCAACCGTCGTCGTCCGCCAGCGGGATCAGCGCCGAAAGCTCACGCGCCCGTTGCGGCAGGGCCTGCTCCCAGAGCGTGCCGAGATCCTTGACGATCGCCGCCTCGACCACCGGTTCGCGGCCCTGCTCGAGCATGCCGGCGACCGAGACGGACATGCGGCGCAGGGCATGAAGCTGGGCGGTCAGCTGGCCAAGACCGGCGGCCACGCGCACGTCCGGCTCCGTCCCGGCCAGGCGCGTCACGCCGGCGAGCGCCCCGTATGTCTCCAGGAAACGCTCCGGCCCGCTCCGTTCGTAGGCCAGTTCGCTGGTCGCCTGTTTCCAGGCGCCGTCGATTTCACCAATGACATGATCGTCCGGGATAAACACATCAGTGAACGCCACCTCGTTGAAATCGCGGTGACCGGTCATCATGCCGATGCGATTGCAGACAATCCCCGGCGTCTTCATGTCGATCAGGAAAGACGTCAGGCCGTGGCGGCGGTTTTCCTTCGTCGGCGGCGCGGTGCGGAACAGGCCGATCATGTAGTCGGCCTGGTGGGCGTTGCTGGTCCAGATCTTGCTGCCATTGAGCAGCCAGCCGCCCTCCGTTCGCGTCGCCCGGCTTTGCACGGCGAACAGGTCCGATCCCGAGCCGGGCTCGCTCATGCCGATGCAGAAACAGAGCTCGCCCCGCACGGCGCGCGGCAGGATGCTCTGGCGGATCGCCTCGCTGCCATAACGGATCAGGGTGGGCCCGCTCTGGCGGTCAACAACGAAAAACCGGCGGGTCGGCGCCCGGGCGACGCACATCTCCTCGGTCACGACGTAGCGCTCCAGGAAGCTGCGTTCGCCGCCGCCATATTTCTTCGGCCAAGTCATGCCGATCCAGCCGCGTTCGCCCACCCGGCGGGCGAACGCATCGGCGTTGGCGGAGCCGCTTTCAGGATTGTCAGGATCGAACACGCCATTGGCGATTTCTTCGGCGAGGAACTCACGCACCTCCCGGCGCAGTTCCTGACAGCGCGGCGGCAGGCGAAGGGGATCGAAGCGAAGCGCGGTGGTCATGAAAGTCCCCTGGAGCAGAACCGGTTCACATGAAACCAGCTTTTGCTATATCTGATTGAATTAACGCATAATTTTTTCAAGAAATGGCGGCCATTGCGTCTGCAAAGCGCGCCCGTCAGCGTGAGGCCAGCAGCGGCCAGAGCCGCTGGTCGCCGCCCGTGGCGACAAACTGGCCAAGCCGGACGCTCCACCAGGTTTCGTTGCCGAAATCATCGCGCCAGCCGAGCGCGCGCAATGTGAGCCGATGCAGCACATGCTCATCGGTGAAACCGATGGCGCCATGCACCTGGTGGGCGATGGCCGATCCGGTCCCGGCGGCCTCGCTGGCCCGGATCCTGGCCGACGCCGCCTCCAGCAGCGCCGCATCGCCCCTGACGCCCGTTTCACTGACCGTGTCCGCCGCCGACGCCGCGACAGCGACGGCGGCTGCAACCTCGCCGCCAAGCCTGGCGAGGTTGTGCTGCACGGCCTGAAATTTGCTGATCGGCTTTTCAAAGGCCACCCGGTCCATGGCGTAGCGAACCGAAAGGGCGAGCATGGTTTCCAGGGCGCCGGCAATCTGCTGGGCCCGGACAACAGCGCCCATCAGCATCAGGTCTTCGATGGCGATATCGACCGGCGCGAACTGGACAGGCTCCACAGCCGTGAACGACACGGTATTGGCGGGATCGCCGCCGAGGCCGGAGCCCGGCGCAACCTTCGCGTCCGCAGCGCGAACAAGCGCCACAGCCATGCCGTCCGGCCCATGGGCCAGCACGGCGAAATGCCCGGCTTGGGCGCCGAAGGGGATTGTGCGCGCGGAGCCGCTCAGGCGCCCCTCGGCGTCCATACGCAGGGGCGCGGCGTCCGGCGCCGCCGGAACCACGGTCATGGGACCGGCTGGCGCGGCCATATCCGCCTGCGCCAGCAACCATCCCGCCAGCATGGTCTCCGCCAGCGGCGCCGCCAGAGCGGCCCGGCCCGCGGCGCGCAATACGCCGAACGCCTCATCGAGCGGCGCGCCGGCGCCGCCCAGCGCTTCGGGAACCCAGGCGCGCGTCAGGCCCGTCTGCTCCAGCTCCGCCCACAGCCGCTGTTTCCAGGCGTCGGAGCGCGACAGGATGATGGTTTGCAGATCGGCAAGGTCGGCGAACATCCTGTCCGCCATGTCCACGATGAAACTGTCCGTATCCGCCATGTTATTTTCCTGATGACGCCGGGCTGGCGCCGGCGGGCTGTTGTTCGGGAAGCGGGCCGATCACGCCATCGGCCCGCAGCGCGGCGATCTCGGCTTCCGACATCTGCAACTCGTCCGCCAGCACGGCGTCCGTATCGGCGCCGAGCTGCGCCGAAATCGCGCCCGGCAGGCGGTCCGCGCCATGAAAACGGATGGGATTGCCCGGCAGGACAATGCGTCCGTGCTCCGGGTGGTCGATCCATTCCAGCATGCCGCGCGCGTGCATGTGCGGATCGTTGACGACCTCCACAAGGTCCCGGACCGGGGCGGACGGCACCTTGTGCCGCCGCAGGATGTCGCCAGCCTCGGCCCGGGTGAGATGTTTCATCCAGCCGGCGATCAGCCCGTCGGTTTCCTCAAGGTTGCGGACACGGGCCGTGCGCGTGGCGAAGCGGGGGTCATCGCGCAGGTCTTCCCGCCCGATCGCCGTCAACAGGTTGTCCCAGTGGGCCTCGCGGACGCCGATGATGGCGATATGGCCGTCGCTGGCCGCGTAGACATTGTATGGCGCGACGGCGAGGCCGCCGTGGCGGTTGCCGGTGCGCGGCGGCGTTGCGCCGTTGTTGTAGAAAAAGGTGAGATTGGAGGCGAGCGTCGGAAACAGCGTTTCCTGCATCGCCACCTCAACCAGCCGGCCAACGCCGGTGAACTGGCGCTCGTAAAGCGCGGTGACGATGCCGGCGTAAAGGTGGGTTCCGCTGAGGAAATCCGCCAGCGCCGGCCCCGCCTTCACCGGCGGCCCATCAGGAAAGCCGGTGACGCTCATGACGCCAGACACCGCCTGCACGGTGATGTCCATGGCCAGGTTGTCCCGGTCGGGACCAGACAGTCCGTAGCCGGTTCCCGACGCATAGATGAGACGCGGATTGAGCGCGCTGAGTTCGGACCAGCCTGCCCCGAACCTGTCCATCACTCCCGGCGCGAAGTTCTCGAGCAGAACGTCGGCGCCGCGCGCCAGGCGCTTCAGCACCGCGACGCCCTTCGGCGACTTGAGATCGAGGGTGATGCAGCGTTTGTGGCCGTTGAGCATGGCGAAGGGCGCGCCAGCGCCGCGGCTGACGCTGTTACGCTGGCGAACCGGCTCGCCGGTCAGCGGTTCGATCTTGATGACGTCCGCGCCGGCCTTCGCCATGAGCCAGGCGGCATATGGACCCTGGTAAACCTGCCCGAGGTCGATGACCTTCACGCCGTCAAGCGGCATGTTGCGCCGGGTCGCCATGGCGCGCGCTCCTTCACGAAACGGGCCAGCCGCCGCGCCGCCGTCGCAGACGGCAGGCGTAACCAACCCTGCAAAATATTTACGGGAGATATGATGAAGCTGGGGCTGAAGACCGCGCTCCGTCAGCCTTCGCGCGTCATCGCCGCCAGATAGCAGTGCAACGATGCGGCCAGGAACAGCCGGCATTTCCGTTATTGCTTTGCGCAGACATCGCCCAGCAACGATCTATATATGCTTTTTTCGCGCGCTCACGACGCTTCTCCCACTATCATCATCTGTTTACTTGCGATGTTGCGGGCAGCATGGGGCGAAGCGGCGGGCAAATCCACCTTTTTCAGGTCGATGTCGTCATTTGCATATATCTGAAAATTAATGGGCCATGTCCTCCCCCGGCAGAAACCGGGCGATGCCGTCGCGCATGGCGTTGAGAATATGATCCTGCTTTTCCAGCAATCGTTCGGAAGGACCGCCAACACCCACCGCCAGCAACCGGCCATGGCGCCGCTCGGGCAACAGCATGCCGATCACCCCGGCGCCCTCTGTCACCGTGTTCAGGGAAATGACATGACCGGCGGCGCGGATGTCGCGCAGGCGCTGCATCAGATCGGCGAAGACAATGCGTTTTTCGGGCGCGTCTTCCTCGATATTGATCCGGCGCACCAGCCTGTCGACGGCCTCCTCCGGCCGTGCGGCGAGGATGAGCTGGCCCAGACCCGACCGGGCCAGCGGCCGGATCGTTCCAGGCCGCATGGAAAACTGGATGGCGTGCGACGACGGCGCCACGTGCACATATTGCATGTAGAGGTCGCTTTGCGTGCCGATAATGACCGTCTCTTCCGTCTCCCGGTTCAGATAACGGATGAGGGCCATGATGCTGCCCTCGCCAAACAGCGCGCCCTGGACCCAGCCGCCCAGCTGCACGATGCGCATGGTCGGCATGTAGGTGCGCGTGTAGCGGTCGTAATCGAGGTAACCGAGCGTCACCATGCTCTTGAGCAGGGCCGAGGCGCTGGAGACGGGATAGTCAAAATAGCTGGAAACGTCCTTCAGGCTCAGCGGTCGCTGGACCACGTCGAAGTATTCGATAATGGCGAACAGCCGTCGCGCGGTCTTGATGACGTCGTCCGCCATGACGTGTCCGTCCCCTGTTCAGTTTCACATACATGAAACATTCATTCGAAATGACATGCAAGTTTCCTCCCCCGACGGCCGGCGCTATGACGGGACAGGTCCAGCGGCCATGGGCGACGCCCGGTGGGCGCGGCTCAGGACCCAACGCTTGGCAATCATCTCCGGGAGGATGTCCATGTTTCAGCCCGATCTGCTCGCCGGCAAGCGCGTGCTGGTCACCGGCGGCGGAACCGGCCTTGGCCGCGCCATCGCCCACCGCTATGCGGAGCTTGGCGCATCGCTGGTCTTGTGCGGTCGCCGCGGCGAGGTGCTGGCGGCGACGGCCGCGGAGATCACCGCCGCGACCGGCGCGAAGGTCGATGCGCAAACCTGCGATATCCGCTCTGGCGAGGCGGTCGAGGCCATGATGGAGCGCATCTGGCAGGATGGACCGCTCGATATCCTCGTCAACAACGCCGCCGGCAACTTCCTGGCGCGCACACAGCTGTTGTCGCATCGCGCCGTCGACGCCGTGTTGAACACGGTGCTGCACGGCGCGGCCTATTGCACCATTGCCTGCGGCCGGCGCTGGATCGCGGAGGGACGCCCGGGCGCGGTGCTCAGCATCCTGACCCTGTCCGCCCTGCAGGGCGCGCCGTTCACCGCGCCGTCGGCGATGGCCAAGGCCGGGGTGCTGGCGATGACCCGCAGCCTCGCTGTCGAATGGGGCCGCCATGGCATACGGCTCGTGGCCGTGGCCCCGGGCTCATTTCCGACGCCGGGGGCATGGAAGCAGCTCATGCCGGAGGAGCGGCGGAAGGCGCCGCTCGGCCGATCCATTCCCCTTGGCCGCCACGGCGAACACGCCGAACTGGCCAATCTCTGCGCCTTCCTCGTCTCGGACCAGGCCGGCTACATCACGGGCGAGGCGGTGGTGATTGACGGCGGCAAACGCTTTCTCGGCGGCGCTGGCCCCAGTGAACTGCTGGCCTGGACGGACGCGCAATGGGAGGCGTTGCGCGCCTGACCGCCATGTGCGGCCAGCGCCCACGCCCCGCGCGCCCGCCAGGGTCGGGGCGCGCCGGTCACGCCGCCCGCAACGCCGGCGGGCGCGACGGCCGGATGAGCGCGAACGTGATCTGCACGACGCCGCCGGTCAGGCCAAGCGCCACGCCCAGGCGCCAGGCCATGTCGTAGGAGCCGGACGCGTCGTACAGCAGCCCGCCGCCGAAGGCCCCGAGGAAGCTGCCGAGCTGGTGCACCATGAACGACAGCCCCTGGATCATCGCCTGCCAGCGGATGCCGAACATCTCGGCCACCGCGCCCGCCGCCAGCGGACTGACGCCCAGCCAGAGGAAGCCCATGATGGCGCCGAACAGCAGCGTCGAGCCGGGCGTCGGCGGCAACATGAAGTACCAGGCCAGGGTCAGCGAGCGCAGCACATAGATCAGGCCCAGCAGCGCGAGCTTGTTCCAGCGCTGGCCGGCCCAGCCGAAAAACAGGCTGCCGAGCACATTGAAGCCGCCGATCATGCCAAGGGTCTGGGCGCTCAGCATCGGGTCCATGCCGCAGATCGTCAGGTAGGACGGCAAATGGGTCGTCAGGAACACCAGCTGCATGCCGCAAACCATGAAGGCGACGCTCATGACCACGAAGGACATGTTGCTGTAGGCGGTTTTGACCACCGTGAACGGACTGACCGCGCCAAGCTCGTTCGCCGACGGTTTCGGCAATGGGATTTTGTCAACGCGGCCGGCATACCAGCTTGCCGGGAGCATCAGCAGCGACAGGACGACGAACCCGGCGAGCCCCGCGCGCCAGCCAAAACCGTCCATGAGCATCTGGCCAAGCGGCGCCGAGACCAGGGCCCCCAGCGAACCCGCCGCCGAGACGATGCCGAGCACGGTTGAGCGCACCGATTCCGGCACGGCGCGCGTGGTCACCGACATGCCAATGCCCGTCGCCGTGCAAGCCAGCGAGGCGCCGATCAGCACGCCGGCGCCAATGGTGACGCTGATCATGCCATGGGCCGTGGCCAGCAGGACAAGCCCGGCGCAATAGAACAGGGAGCCGATCACCATGATCGCCCGGAAGCCATGACGCACCGTCAGGGCGCCGGCGACCGGCTGCAGGAAGCCCCACGCCAGGTTCTGCACCGCCACCGCGAGGGTGAAATCGGAAACCGAAATGCCGATGTCCCGGGTCAGCGGCTGCATGAAGATGCCAAGGCTCTGCCGCAGGCCCATGCTGAGCGTCAGCATGAGGGAGGCGCCGATCAGGATCGGCAATGTGGGACGCAGGACTCGCAGCAACGCCATGGTTTCGTTTCCCCCAGGACCCCGGCGCCATCAGGGTCTGACGGTCGCTCCCGGGCCACGCCATGCTTTGCGCATGTGCGTTGTCATTCCCGGGCCAGCGCGTTGCCGCCCGCGATCATTCCGCAGGATGCACCCCGGCGCGGGCGATACAACGTCCATATTTGCAGGGGGGCAACGCGGCGGCGGCATTGCTGCCGGCGCCGCAGATTGCAGCGGCGCGCGGCTACCCCTCAGTCGCCCTGCTGGGGGATGATCTTCAGCTCCCCGTGCGCCACCGATTTCTGGGTAGTGATCCCGTCGGCGAAATGGCGGACGTCGGCGGCGGAGCCCTTGAGAATGCTGACTTCCAGGCAGCGGCCCGCATCGATATGGACGTGCAGCGACGCCACGGAAATATCGTGGTGATGATGGTGCGAACTGGTCAGGCGGCGCGCCAGATCGCGGGCTTCGTGATCGTAGACGTAGCTCAGAACGCCGAAGCAGGCGCCCATTTCGCCCTCGTCGAGCGCGACCTGCTTCATGCCGGCGCGCGCCAGGTCCCGCAGCGCTTCGGAACGGTTGGGATAACCGCGCCGGCGCATCATCTCGTCCAGTTCGACGAGAAGGTCGTCATCGATGGTGATGGTGATCCGCTGCATGCCGGCGCGGCCTCCTTCAGGTCAGTGGCCCAATACCCGCGCCCGCTGTTCGCGCCGGGCCCGGAAACTGTCGGCTCCCGGTTGCGGGCGCCCTCTGCATCCGGACCGGATCGCCAGCCCGGTCCTGTCCAGCGCGCCGGCGGCATACGCCGCGACGCCGCGAACCGCAATTCCCATCCGGTCATGGCGGCGCCGGTCAATGACCTTCAATCAATAGCCTGGTCTGTGGTTTTTCGGAATGCGGGGATGGACGCGCCACCCATATGATGTTTCGTTGAAAAATGCATACTATGGGGCAAACAGCCTCCCGCACGCCTGCGCCGGAACGGGCGCCAACCGGGATCCCGCATGATAAAACGCCTCATCATCGCCGTCCTGTTCGCGTCCAGCCTCGCGCCGGGCGCCGGCCCTTCCGCGATCGCCGCGCCAGCCGGCGCCGAGGGCCAGGCGCGCCTGAATTTCGCATGGCCAACCAACGTCGGGCCACTCAATCCGCATCTTTATGCGCCGAACCAGATGTTCGCCCAGGCCATGGTGTATGAGCCGCTGGTGCGCTACCAGGCTGGCGGGGCCATCATTCCCTGGCTGGCCACGTCATGGGACATCTCGGACGACGGCAAGGTCTATACCTTCCATCTGCGTCCCGGCGTCACCTTCTCCAACGGCGAGCCGTTCAACGCCGACGCAGTTGTCGCCAATATCCGGGCCGTGCTCGACAACCGCGCCAGCCACGCCTGGCTGGAGCTGGCCAACCGTATCGCTTCGGTGGAGGCGACGGGTCCGCTGACGGTCCGGCTGACGCTGCGTGAGCCGTACTATCCGGCCCTGCAGGAACTGGCGTTGCCACGGCCGTTCCGTTTCATCGCGCCGTCCCAGTTCCGCAACGGCGGCACGAAGAGCGGCGTCATTGCCCCCATCGGCACCGGCCCTTGGGTTCTGGCCCAAAGCGCGCCTGGCGAACACGACCTGTTCCGGCGCAATGAATCCTATTGGGGCGCCCGGCCGGGTTTCGCGGAGGTCGACGTGAAGGTCATGCCAGACGCCAACAGCCGCGCCCTCGCCTTCCAGACCGGCGCCATCGATCTGATTTATGGCTCTGAAGGCGCCGTCTCACCGGACGCCTTCGCGCGGTTGCGCCAGATGAAGGGCGTCGCCGCCAGTGTTTCCAGACCCATGGAGACGCTGGTGATCGCCCTGAACAGCAACGCCGCGCCCACCAATGACATCGCCGTGCGCAAGGCGATCAACCACGCCGTCAACAAGGACGCGCTGGTGACGCGGGTGCTGCACGGAACCCAGACGCGGGCCGACGCGCTGTTTTCGGCGGACACGCCATACGCCGACATCAACCTGAAGCCTTACGCATACGATCCGGCGCTGGCGGCGAAACTGCTCGATGACGCGGGCTGGCGGCTGGCGCCAGGGGCGCGCGTGCGAACGCGCGACGACGTTCCGCTGGAGGTGGATCTGGCCTTCACCGGCACGGACGCCCAGTCCAAAGCCATGGCCGAGGTCATCCAGTCGGATCTGGCGAAAACCGGCGTGCGGGTCAGGCTGGTGGGCGAAGAAGAGAGCAGCATCAACGCCCGGCAGCACGACGGCCGCTTCGGCATGATCTTCAGCCGCACCTGGGGGCCGCCCTATGACCCCCACGCCTTCGTCAGCTCCATGCGCGCGCCGGCCCACGCCGATTACCAGGCGCAGCGCGGCCTGCCGGACAAGGCCGACATCGACCGGCTGATCGGCAAGGCGCTTGGCGCCAGGGATGAGGCGGAGCGTCGGGCGCTGTACCGGGACATTCTCACGCGCCTGCATGAAGCGGCCGTGTATCTGCCGCTGACACACCTCACCGCCATCGCCGTGGCGCGCCCGGGCCTTGGCCCCACGCCGTTCGGCGCCATGGCCAGTGAAATCCCCTTCGACCAGATGGGCAAGACGCCGGAGAGCCGGCCATGAGCGCCCTCGCCGCAAAAAACCGGGATACAGAAGACCTGAATGTGAGAGCCCGGCGCAGGCGGGACTGGACCATGGCCGGCTTCATCGTGCGGCGCCTGCTGCTGCTGCCGGTGATGCTGCTGGCGGCGTCCGTCGTCATCTTCCTGATGTTGCGGCTTGGCCCGTCCGATCCGGCGCTGGATTACCTGCGCCTGTCGCGCGTGCCGCCGACGCCGCAGGCGCTCGATGAGGCGCGGCGCGCCCTTGGCCTCGACCTGCCATTGATCACCCAGTACGCCGACTGGCTATGGAAGGCGTTGCGGCTCGATTTTGGCCAGTCCTACGTGACCAGCCGTCCGGTGCTGCCGGATCTGCTGCATTATTTGCCCGCGACCCTGCAACTGGCCGGCGCGGCCCTGGTCATCACCCTCGCCATTTCAGCTCCACTTGGCGTGTGGGCCGCGCGCTATCGCAACGGGCTGCCGGACCAGATCGTCCGGCTGATCGCCGCCATTGGCGTGTCGATGCCCAACTTCTGGCTGGGATTTCTGCTGGCGCTGCTGTTCGCCGTGCACCTTGGCTGGCTGCCGGCCATGGGGCGCGACGGCTGGCGCACGCTGATCATGCCCGCCGCGGCCATTTCGTTCATGACCCTGTCGATCAACGCCCGGCTGCTGCGCGCCAGCATGCTGGAGGCGGCCGGCCAGCGCCATGTGACCTGGGCGCGGCTGCGCGGGTTGTCGCCGCGGGCGGTGGAGCGGTCGCACGTGCTGCGCAACGCCCTGCTGCCGGTGATCACCGCCACGGGCATGTATGTGGGGGAACTGATCGGCGGCGCGCTGGTCATCGAAAGCATTTTCGGCTGGCCAGGCGTCGGACGTTATGCGGTTTCGGCGATTTTCAACCGCGACTATCCGGTGATCCAGTGCTTCACCCTGCTGATGGTCGCCATTTTCGTCATCTGCAATCTCATCGTCGACATTATCTACGCGTGGGCTGACCCGCGCGTGCGGCTGGCGGCGGAGGGCGCGCCATGAGCAGTCTGGACGCAGAACTGGCGGGCGATCTCGCCAGCCATGACCTGATCCCGCCGCATGCCCATGGCCGGCGCGGCTTCTGGCGCGAGGCGCGCTGGCCGGCGCGGATCGCGGCCCTTGTCGTTGGCGCCCTGGCGCTCATCGCGCTGCTGGGCGCGTGGATCACCCCACACGACCCGGACGCCGTCGATCTCGCCATCCGGCTGCAACCGGCCGACGCGGCGCACTGGCTCGGCACGGATCATCTGGGGCGCGACATCCTTTCCCGCCTCATGGCCGGCGCCACCATGTCCCTCGGTTCGGTGGCGCTCGCCATGGCGCTGATCCTGACGGCCGGCGTGATCCTCGGCGGGACGGCCGGCTTCGCCGGCGGGCGCGTCGATCAGATGATCATGCGGGTGGCGGACGTATTCCTCACCTTCCCGACCATTGTCATGGCCCTGTTCATGGTCGGCGTGCTCGGCGTTGGCCTGACCAACGTCATCATCGCCATCGCCGTGACGCACTGGGCCTGGTACGCGCGCATGGTGCGCGGCATCGTGCTGTCGCTGCGGCGGCGGGATTTCATCGCCGCCTCGCGCCTCGCCGGCGCCAGTCCGACGCAAACCTTCATCCGTCACCTGCTGCCGGCGACCATGGCGCAATTGCTGGTGCTGGCCACGCTCGATATCGGCCACATCATGCTGCACGTCTCGGGGCTGTCGTTCCTTGGCCTTGGCGTCAGCGCGCCAACCGCCGAGTGGGGCGTGATGATCGCCGATGCCCGCGAATATGTCTGGACCGAACCTTTGCTGATGTTCTGGCCGGGCCTGGCGCTGTTCATCAGCGTCATGGCGCTGAACACTCTCGGCGACGCCCTGCGCGATCGCCTCGATCCCTCCCTGCGCGCGGAGCACGGACATTGACCCCTTCCTGTCTCGCCATCCGCGGTCTGGGCGTGGAAACCACGCGCCACGGCGCCGCCGTCAGGCTGGTCGACGACGTGTCGCTCGAGGTGCGCGCCGGGGAAACGCTTGCCCTCGTCGGAGCCAGTGGCTGCGGCAAGTCGCTGACCTGCGCCGCCAGCCTTGACGCCGCGCCGCCAGGGGTGCGGCGCACGGCCGGAAGCATCGCCATCGACGGCGTTGAACAGGCGCCGGCGGACATCCGCGGCCGGCTCGTCGCCACCATCCTGCAAAACCCGCGCAGCGCCTTCAATCCGGTGCGGACCATGCGCCAGCACGCCATGGAAGGCCCGGCGGCGCGCGGCGTTCCGGCGTCCGGCCGCGCGCAGCGCATCCGCGTCGCCATGGCGGACGCGGGGCTGGAAGACGCTGACCGCATTCTGGCGCTGCACCCGTTCGAAATGAGCGGCGGCATGTTGCAGCGCATGATGATCGCCCTGGCGCTCGCCAGCGGCGCGCCGTTCCTGTTCGCCGACGAGCCGACCACCGATCTCGACCTCATCGTCCAGCGCGACATCCTGGACCTGTTGCTGCGCCTGACCCGGGAGCAGGGCCTTGGCGTGCTGCTGGTGACGCACGACATGGGCGTCGTGGCGGCGCTGGCCGACCGGGTGGCGGTGATGGACGCCGGGCGCATCGTCGAAACCGGAGCGGTGATGGACATCTTCCACCGCCCGGCCCATCCGGTGACGCGCGGCCTGCGCGACGCCCACCTTTCCCTCTACCGCGACAGGAGCGCGGCATGAGCCTTCTCGCCGCGCGCCAGCTGTCGCGCGTCTACCGCAGCGGGGTCACCGGGCGTGACCGCAGGACCGTGCTCGACCAGGTCACCCTGGATATGAGCCCCGGCGAATGCGTGGCCCTGCTCGGCCGCAGCGGTTGCGGCAAAAGCACCCTGGCGCGCCTGTTGGCGGGGCTGGAGCAACCCGACGCCGGCGAGGTGCGCTTCGGCGGGCGGCCGCTGCCGACATTCGGCAAGGCCGATTGGCGCGCCTTCCGCCGCGCGGTGCAACTGGTGTTCCAGGATCCGGTGGGGGCGGTGAACCCGCGCGAAACCGTGGCGCAGATTATCGCCGAGCCCCTGCGCCATCTGCGCGGCCTGACCGGTCCGGCGGCAATGGAGCAGATACAGGGGTTGCTGCGGGCGGTGGACCTGCCGGCCGACGCCGCCGGGCGGCTGCCGCAACAGCTCAGCGGCGGCCAGCTGCAGCGGGTCTGCATCGCCCGGGCCCTGGCGGCGCAGCCGCAACTGCTGATTCTGGATGAAGCCGTCTCGAACCTCGATCTGCATCTGCAAATCCAGATGCTGGACCTGTTCGCCCGCCTGAAGGCTGACCGGGGCGTGAGCTATCTGTTCATCACCCACGACCTGCGGCTGGCGGAGCGCTTCTGCGACCGCGTGCTGGTGATGGACGACGGACGCATTGTCGAGGAAACCAGAGTGGGCGGAGCCTTCGCGCTGACGTCAAGGGAGGGCCGCGCGCTCCAGAACGCCGTCTTGCCAGCCATGCCGCCCCGGCGCGCCATGGCGGGATAATCCCCGGCTCATTTGCAGGTCAATTCCATTTCCGGGCCATTCCATTTCCGGGCCATTCCTGGCGGCGGCGGCCCGGGATCAAACGCCGCCCGCATGGAAACGGAGCCTCCCTCGGCGCTCCGGTTGGCGCGACGGCCTGGCGCCGCCCTGTCGAGGCCGCTCGTCAGAACGTCATGCGCAGGGTCAGCGAGGCGGTGCGCGGCGGGCCGAGACGCCACATGGATGAGGACAGTTCGTGATGCGCGGCGCCAGAGGTGGCGTAGATCGTATCGAACAGGTTGGAGACGTTGAAGTCGAGCTGCAACATCTCGTGCGGCTTCCAGCGCAGGCCGGCGTTGACCACCGTGTAGGCGGGCCGCGTCATGGTGTTGGCGTCATTGGCCCAGGTCTTGCCGACGTATTGCAGGCCGCCGAACACGGTCCAGTTGTCGAGGAATGTCCAGCTGGCCCAGATGTTGGCGACCCGGCGCGGCACATTGGCGGGCGTTTTACCAGTATAGTCGCCGTCGGCCTGGACGAAGTCATCATAACGGGCGCGCAGCATCACGCCATTGGCGTCGATGCGCAGGCCGTGCCCCAGATCAAAGCCGATGGCGGCCTCGACGCCTTCCGACGACTGCTGCCCGACCTGGCGCACAATGTTGTAGTCAAGCGGATCGCGCGACAGCATGTCTTTCTTGACGATGTGATAGGCTGAAAACGTCGCCTCGCCCCGCCCGCCGAGGAACGTCGCCTTTAACCCGCCCTCGATCTGCTCGCCTTGCGGCAGCTTGAAGTCTTTCAGGGCGTCCGTAAAGGAAATCAGGCTGGCGACGGGGTCGCTCGCCTTCGAATACTGGGCGTAGACCGCGAGATCCTTCACCGGCGTCCAGACCACGCCAATGCGCCAATTGACGGAATCCAGGGTTTTCGTCAGCGTATCGCCGGTGAACGGATTGTCCCGGCGCAGATGCGGGCTGTCGTAACGGACGCCGCCGATAATGGCGATCTGCTCATTCAGTTTCAGCCGGTTGTCGACGAACAGCGAATACTGGTCGAGCGTCGCGTCGATGGTCTGCTTGATCGTATAGGGACCGAAAAAGCCCGGCGCGCCGCCGAACAGCGGCACGATCGAGGAGCCGGGATAGGGCGAGTTGTCGTACTTTCGGAAATCCACGTGATTGACGTCGAAACCAACGACAGTCTCGTTGGCCATGCCAAGGATATTGCTGCGAACCGTTGCGTCAGTGCGGTTGCCGATCTGCCCGAATTCATGCCGGATGGCGATATAGTCATTGCGGATGATGTCGCGCGTCGCCGGCTGCCAGGTGTAATTCTCGACATTGCGCCAGTTCTTGTAACTGGAGACGTAATATGTGCGGCTGTTCACCTCGACGGTGTCGGAAGGCGTCCAGCGTGCGTGCAGCTGGGTGAGATTGTCCTTGAAGCGCAGGTCGTTGTCGGCAACGTTGAAATTACGCTTGCGCAGGCTGGAAAGCAGTTCGCCGTTGACCAGCGGCGTTGCGTAATAGGCCGTCGGTTCGTTGTAACCATAGTCTTCCGACAGGGTCAGTTGCAGGTCTTCGTTGACCTTCCAGGCGATGGCCCCCGAAAAGGCGAGCGAACGCGTGTCGTCGCCTTCGACCCAGCCGCGACTGCCCCGGGTGACCAGGCCGATATTGTAAGCGACGCGGTCGTTGATGGGGCCATTGCTGCTGACGCCAAGGCCAAACATGCCGAAGGAACCGGCCGACGTCATGATTTCATTGCGGCGTTTGTCGAACTGCGGCTTTTTCGGAATCACATTGATGGCGCCGCCGATGGCGCCTTCGCCGTACAGCACCGAGGCGGGGCCGCGCAGCACGTCGATGCGATCCACCGTCCAGGTGTCGAAGGGGAAGGTGATGGCGCCGCCGCCCGCATACATGCGCACGCCGTCATAGAGGCGGGTGATGGAGGTCGCGCCGGTGAAGCCACGCATGGACAGCGCGGTTCCGCCGTTGCCGGGCTCGCCGATGAACGTCACGCCGGTGGCGTTCTGGGTGATGGCCTGTTCAATATTGGTCTGGCCGCGATCCTGGATGGTCTGGCCGCTGATGACATCGACGCTGGCCGGCGTTTCCATGGGCGTGAGGTTGAGGCGGCTGCCGGCCTGGGTCGGCGTGTTGAGATTGAGACCTGGCCCCGGTTGCCCCTGACCGGTAACCGAAATGGTGTCCAGCGCGATCACGCCCGCGGCGGTTCCGCCCTGCTCCTCCGCGCCCGCCGGATTGGACGCCAGCGCGCCCGCCATGGCGAGGCTGGCGACAGCCGAAAAACAACGCAACATGCCCTGCCCCCAAGTATGACGTTTTAAACTGAACATCATACCTGAGATTTGTCCATAGCCTGCGCGCAAGGCGGCATGAATTGCAGCTGCAACGTTTCCGCCGGCGCAGCAACGGCTGGCGACGCGATCGCCAAAGACAGGACCGGGCAAAGCGGCGCCCGCCTTGCCCGGAAGCCTTCCGCAATCGCCGCCTTCCCGCCCTATGCCGTCGCCGCGCGGAGCCGGGCTACATCCACGGCCTCCTCCGGCTCTGCCCAGGACAGGTCAATGGTCCGCACCGGGCCGGACAGGGGCGGCGGCCGGTGGGTGACGATGACCAGGGTCGCGCCGGGCAGACGGCGTCTCAGCAACTGGAACAGCTCGCGCTCGGCCTCCCGGTCAAGCGCGCTGGTCGCCTCATCGAGAAACACCCAGTCCGGCGCCGAGGCCAGCACGCGGGCCAGCATCAGCCGCTGCTGCTCGCCGCCAGAAAGCCCCTGCGGACTGCTGTGGGCGATGCAACGGCCGTGCGCGCAGGCGGTTTCCGCGCTGGCCGGCGCCCAGGTCGCGGCGCGGCCGCCAAGGCCGACAAGTTGCAGGAGCGCCTCCGCCTCGGCGATGGTGAACGCCCGTTCTCCCGGCCGGGCCATCTCACCCTCCGCAAGCAGGCGCGCCGGATAGACCGCAGCCTGGTGCAGATCGCCGAGGGGCAGATAAGGGTGTTGCGGCAGGAACATCGTTCTGCCCGAGGGGCAGACGATGTGGCCCTCGCCATGGCGCCACATGCCGGCCAGCGCCTTGAACAGGGTGGATTTTCCCCGCCCCGAGGCGCCGCGCAGCCACACCGTCTCGCCGCGCGACACGGTGAAATCCGGAATGCGCGCGATAACGCCGCCGTGGGGCGATGTCAGGGCAAGGCCGCGCGTCTCCAGCCGCTCAACATCGCCATGAGTGACGGCGATGCCGGAGGGCGCGCGCGCCGCGTCGCCCATGCGGATGCGGAAACCATCTAGCCGCCGCGCCGCCGAGACGAACTCAGCCAGGTCGTGATAGGAAAAGATGAACCACGACATGGTCTGGGTCACCTGCTGGAAGGCGACATTGAGCTGCATCAGCCCGCCGAGCGTCACATTGCCGGCGAAGTAGGCCGGCGCCGCGAGAAACAGCGGCAGGCGCATGGTCGACATCATGTAGGGCCGGATGAAGCAGCCAACGATGAACTCACGCCGGATGAGGTGGCGCCAGTTATCGACGATGCGGCCAAAGCGCTGGTCGAGAATCCGCCGCTCGGCCGGTTCGCCGGCCTGCAGGCTGACGGCGCTGCTGGTTTCCCGCAGCCGGCTGAGCGCATAGCGGAAATCCGCCTCGCGATGCTGCTGTTCCATGTTCAGCGTCATCAGTCGCGCGCCCAGCACATGGGTGGCGAGGCTGGACAGCAGCACATAGACCGGCGCCGCCCACACCATGTAGCGCGGAATTTCCACGTCGAGACCGATGAAGCCAAGCGGCAGCGAGAAGGTCGACAGCGACCACAGCACGCTGAAATAGGTGAACAGCCCCACCACCATGGTGATGACGTCAAGCGCCTCATTCAGCAGCCGGCGCACGAAAATCTCGCAATCCTCGGCAATGCGCTGGTCAGGGTTGTCGATGTGATTGTCCGGGTGGCCGGCGTGGGCCAGGCGCCAATGGGCGCGGGAGTTGAGCCAGGCGTCCAGCATCGCGCTGGTGAGGGCCTTGCGCCAGTGCATGATGCCGATCTTGCGCACCCAGATGGCAAGCAGCGCCTGGCCAGACCCCAGCGCGATCAGGATCAGGAACACGCCGATCTGGGTCAGCGCCGCCGCCGCGTCCATCTTCTGCAACGCATTGTAGAACGCGGCGTACCACGCGATCATGCGCACGCTGATGTAGACGCCGGCAAGGTTCAGCGCGAGCACCGCGCCGAAACAGATCAGGCCCGCCCGGCCCCCCGACCCTGACAGGCACAGGCGAAACAGCCCCCAGATGCAGATGACGAGGGTTTTCATGACGCGGCCTGGCCGCCTGCCGGAACTGGCCGTGGCTTGCGCTCCGCCGGCGGCTCTGGCGGATCAAGCCGGAACAGGGCGTCGGCCATGCCGCGGGTCTTCTCCAGCGCGATCGCGTCCGCGCTGCCCGGCAGCAGCACGCCGATGCTGTCAACGCCGAGATCCCTCAGCTGGAACGGCGTTCCGTGGCCAAACTCCAGATGGCCACGACCGATGACGCCGATGACCAGCAGGCCGGGATCAGCCGTCAGGGCGTTGGCGATGTTGCAGGCGAAAGCCCGGTCCCAGCACTGCTGGGCGCGCCAGAAGCGCGCGAAGGCCGGGTCATCCGGGCCAGAGACGGCGGAGCGGCGAACGCCCAGACCCCACAGATAACGGCGATATTCCGCTGTCGCAGGCGCGGCGGGGGTAAGACCATCGCGCTCGCCTTCCGGGATCGCGTCCCAGCCTTCGACGCCGACGCGCGTGACCAGCGGACGGTGGCAGTTCAGCGCCAGCATGCGTACCTTCTGCTGCCGGCAGAAATAAAACAGCGGCAGATAGATCTCCGGCGGAAAGCCCCACACCGCGTCCCATTCGCTGGCGACGAGGAATTCCGCCGTGGTCAGTTTGCCGTCAACCCATTCGTCCAGTACGGGCTGCAGCCGGCGCGGAAACATCTCGAACCCCACGGCCATATGCGGGCGCAGGGTATGCAGGAAGGCGCACATGTGCGTCTGCCAGCGATGAATTTCAGCGATATCGTGGGTTTCGCCGAGCAGCACCACGCTCTTGCTCGCCATCGCCCGCAGCACGGCGTCCTGTGGAATCTGCAGGCCCGTGTCCGGAGAGATCCAGGTGGCGGGCGCATGGGCGGCGCGTGACGGGGAAACGGCCTGGCTGGTCATGGCGACATCCTGTGCGATGAAGGAACTGGCGGCTGCGGGGCTGACATCGGCCCCGCCCTGGTCGCGATCTCGGGTAACCGTGGGTCGGGAGCGCCCGCCGCATGGCGGCCGCCCCAGGCCATGGCCTCAAAGGCCGATGTCGCCGCGCACGGTCAGACCGGTCGGCGCGCCATGCGCGTCGAGGGCCGTCCAGACCGCCTCGCCACCGGCGCCTTCGCGACGCCAGTCCGCGACGGCCCCGCCCTTCAGGTGCAGATGGAAATCGGGACGCATCACATTGATGAAACCCATGCCGGGTTTGACGCTCTCCGCAATCCCGCTCCATGCCTGGCGGAACCCCGGACCCTGCACGGCGATGGTGATCGGGGCCGCCTTCTCAACGGCGCGTGCGAAAGGCGACAGACCTGGATCCTGTTCATCCAGTTCCTTTCTCTCAGGCGTTTCCCGGGGATCGGCGGCCGGCGCGGCGCTTTCCGAAAGACCCTCGAGCGCGGCGTTGAAGCTCTTCAGGCCGCCTTCCATGACGATAATGCTGAAGATGACCTCGCCGGATTTGTCGCGAAAATCGATGCGCGGCAATTCCAGGTCCTTCATCTTCCCCGAACGGTCGGCAATGACGGAGGCGATCGCGCTGGCGCGAACGCGGGCGTCATGGCAGGCGCCGCCGCAGACGATGTCGTCGCCGTCCCTGGCGACAGTTTCCAGGCGACCGATGCGCTCGTGGGTGGCGCCGCCGAAGCGGAAAACCTGCATCACCCGTGGAATCGCCGGCACGCGCCGCAGCACGTCAAAGGCGGTTTCGTTGATGAGGGTGCGTTCAGAAGCAGTGGTCATGTCGGCATATCCGCAAACTGTGGGCGGGCGCGGAACGAAGCGTTCACGCCCCAGGAGGCTTTCGGGAGAGGACGCCGGCGGCGCCATGCCTGTCCGGAGGTTGACCGACCGGTGGCGACGCCGGCGGCGGGAGCGTCTGCCGAGAGGGCAAACGCTCCTGCCTTCAGTCTTGCGTCGGTCAGAAATTGGCGACGGCGCTGATGCGGAAGGTGCGGCCTGGCGCGGTCTGCAGTTCCAGCGGGTTCTGGATCGCCACGGCGGTGGACGGAACCAGCGCGTAGTTGCCCCACAACGGCGCCTTGAAGTACCGGCGATCGAACATGTTCAACATCGCCGCCCGGATCGTGAAGGTGTCGTTGATCTTCCAGTTCACGTAGGCGTCGAACACCGCATAGCCGCCCGGCCTGTAAATGCTGTCCGTGCTGGCGCGGCTCACGCCCTGGGCCAGAATGCTGCGCAATTCCGCCTCAAGTCCCCATTCCGGCTTCATCCACTTCACGCCAAGCGCGCCATTGAGCGGCGAAACGGAATCATAGGGAACATAGGCGTCGCCCGCCTCGTATTTCTGCTTGCCATACTGGTAAGACAACGCGCCATTCACCGCCCAGTTTTCGTTGAACTGGTATTCGGCGGAGGCCTCGATACCCCAGATCTTCACCGAACTGAGATTACGATAGGTGTATGTATTTGGGAATATTTCGTAGAAACTCTGGATGAAATCGGTGTAATCCGCCTTGAACGCGCCGACAGAGAACCAGCCCTTCTCGAACTTCCCGCGCAGGCCGGCCTCGTAGGACCGGACGCTTTCTGGCTTCAGATCAGGGTTCGGAATAATGGTCGAGGAGACCGACGGCAGCGAGGAGAACAATTGCTGGGCGGTCGGCATCTTGAAGCCTTCCGCATAGCGGCCATAGATCGAGAAATTCTCCGTCAATTTAAAAACAGCGCCGATTTGCGGAATGATCTTGCTGGAATCCAGTTCACGCGGCTCGCGTCCCTGCACGATCTTGTAATCGCTATCCGGGCGTGGGCTGATATTGTAGTTGGCCCACCGCACGCCAGGCGTGACGATCAGCCGGTCGCCGAACATTCTGATCTCGTCCTGGATGTAGAGGTCGGCGCGCCAGGTGTCGGAATTGGCGAAATTGAAGCCACCGGCGCGGGTTTCGGTCGTGGTGTTGCGGGTGCGATTGTAGACCGTGCTCTGACGGAAATAATCCGTGGTGGTGTAGTCCCCCTGGAAACCGTAGGTCAGGTTGTGGCGCGCGCCCAGCAGGTCAAAGTGCGAAGACAACTGGACGTCGCCCTGCAGGAAGTCTTCCTGGTAATCCAGAATATCATTGGTGACGACATACTGGCGCGACGCGTTGATCTGGTGACGCCAGCTGTCGAGCGCCCGCTTCTGCGGCGAATAGGAGACGTTCCAGCGCACATTGTCGAGGAAGGGCGCATTGACCTTCCAGTCATGGGTGAACGCGATGCGGTAACGCGTCTGGTCCTGATTCCGGTTATACTCGCCATTGTAGGCGATCGCGCCCTGCCGGCCGTAGTCATACATCTGGAATACGGTGGCGTCTGACGAAAACATTTCGCCAGTCAGCTTGAACTCGTGATCGGCTGTCGGGCGGAACACCAGCTTGGACAGCATGTTCCAGGTGGTCCCACTGAGTGGGTTCAGTTCATTGCAGCGAATGGCGTCGGCGAGGCGGGGGCACCCCCAGAACCCACCGTCGGCGCGGGCGCGGCCCAGCTTGCCCTCATTGTAGGTTTTCTGGTTGACGACGACGATGCCCTGCCATTGCGGATTGAACTGGGCCGCGAACATCGCTGTCTTGCTGAAGGAATTGTCGAAACTGTCGAATGACGTTTCGACACGGCCAGCCCATGGCTTGCCCCTGTTGCCCAGCAGGTCGTCCGGATCAAGCGTGCGGAAGGCGACGATGCCGCCCAGCGCGTCCGCGCCCCACAGCACCGAGCCAGGCCCGCGCACGATCTCCACCGCCTTCAGCGTCGGCATGTCGGTGAAATTGCGGTTGCCGTCGGTGATGCGTTCCTGGATGCGCGCGCCATCGATCTGCATCTGCACCCGGTTGCCGCCCACGCCACGAATGGTGAAGCCGCCCAGATTGCCCCAGGGATCGGTGGCTGTCGTCTGACGGTCGACCGAGACGCCGGGCTGGTAACGCACCAGTTCCTGATTGTTGTTGATCTGGTGCTGGTCAATGGTCTCGCGGCTGATGACATTGACCGTGCCGGGAATGTCCAGCAACTGCGTCGGCTGGCGCGTGGCGGTGACCGAGATCATGTCGAGCTGGATCTCGGCGCCAGCTGGCGTTTCCGCTGCCGGAGACGCCTGGTCTGGAACCGCCGCCTGTCCCTGCCGGGGTTTTTGCGGCTGCGCGGCGGGAGCCGCGCTCGCGGCCGCGCCGCCGGCCGTCCGGCTCCCCGTTTCCTGTGCGATCGCCGGCGCCATGAAAGCGGCCATCAGCGCCGCCACGCTCGCGCCCCGCGACAGGTAACCTGCCGCCCCATAAATCTGCGTCACCTGACGTCCCCTGCCGGTTTCCGTAATACTGGCAGCCTTAAAACGGGAGTCCGCGACAGGAACAACGTTTATCTTTTAGAATAGAACAGATGTATATCTATTCTAAATTGAACTAATTATTAGATCTTTGAATCTAAATGAATTTTGTTCTTATTAGATTTGGAATTATTTCAATAAAAATCAGGAGATTCGATATTTTCTGTGGATAACTCATCAAATCTCGCTCATTTTGAAAGACACGGCGACGCGAATTTGCCGTTCCGTAAATCGGCGCGCGATCAACGCGCCCGACGTGCGGAGCGACCATGCCGGCCTCCTGATGCATCCAGGCGGCGCGTCCCGCGTCCTCCGCCCATAAAAAAGCGCCGGCGCGAAACCGGCGCCGGCGCACAGTGCGTGTTCCCCGTTGAGACCGTTCAGTTCACCTGACGGGAATAACCGGCCCAATAGGGCTCGCGCAGGGTGCGGCGCAGGATCTTGCCCGAGGCGTTACGCGGCAGCAGGTCAATGAAGTCGACGGACTTCGGCGCCTTGAACGCGGCGATCCGGGTGCGCACGAAGCCGATCAGCTCCTCTTCCGTCACCTCCCTGTCCGGCCGCAGGGCGACGATGGCTTTCACCTCCTCGCCCCACTTCTGCGACGGAATGCCAATCACCGCCGCCTCGGCCACCGCCGGGTGGCTGCTGATGGCGTTCTCGACTTCCGCCGGATAGATGTTCTCGCCGCCGGAGATAATCATGTCCTTCATCCGGTCGTGGACGTAGAGATAGCCGTCCTCGTCCATATAACCAGCGTCGCCGGACTTGAACCAGCCGTCAGCGGTCATGGCCGCCGCCGTGGCTTCCGGCAGGTTGTAGTAACCCACCATGTTGGATGGCGACCTGATGGCGATCTCACCGATTTCGCCTGGCGGCAAGGACTTGCCATTGTCGTCGAGGATGGCGATCTCGACTCCCGGCAGGGCCTTGCCGGCGGAGCGCATGCGCGGCGTCTCCTCCATGGTGTGATCTTCCGGAGGCAGCACGGTGACCGTGCCGGTGGTCTCGGTCAGACCATACGCCTGGATAAAACCGCACTTGAACACTTCCATGCACTCCATCAGCAGGGCGTGCGGCATGGGGCTGGCGCCATAGGAAATTGAGCGCAGGCGGGAGTAGTCGATCTCCCGGGCGCGCGGCTGGCGCACGACGAACTGCAACGCCGCGGGCACCATGAAGAACTTGTTGACCCCATCCTTGTCGATCAGGTCCAGCACCTGCATCGGGTCGAATTCGCGGGTGATGATGGCCTTCACGCCGTAATACATCACCCAGATGCCGAAGCCGGTGCCGCCGATGTGACCGTTGGGCATGGCGACGAGGCCGATATCGTCCTCGTACCAGTGCATCCATTCGTCCTCGGCCTCATCCTGCAACCGCCGCATGCCGAGGAAATTGTTATGGGTCAGCAGGGCCCCCTTCGGGCGTCCGGTGGTGCCGGAGGTGTAGAGCTGGAGGAAAGGCTCGCCGAGGGCGCACTCGCGATGCGGATCCGTATCCGGCTGCGCCGCGCGCCATGAGGTGAGGTCAGCCCATTCCGGCGCGCCGCCCTCCATGGCGACGACGCCCTGCAGGCCGGAACATTCAGCGGCCACCTGACGGCCAAGGTCGATGAATTCGGGGCCGACGAACAGCAGCTTTGCGCCGGAGTCCTGCACGATGTAGGACACCTCCGGCGGGGCAAGACGCCAGACCACCGGAACGAGGACAACCCCAGCCTTCATGCAGGCGAACACCAGCTCGAAATAAAGGTCCGAGTTCTTGCCCACATGGGCGACGCGGTCCCCCGGCTTCAGACCGGCCGCAATCAGGGCGTTGGCGATCTGGTTGATGTGCCGCTCACGCTCCGCATGGGTCGTGAACCGCCCCTCGAACTCGGTCGCGATCGCATCGCCGCGCTCGCGCGCGTGCACCCGGGGGATATCCGCCAGCGTCGTCAGGTCATCGTGAAGCTTGATGTTCTGCATGGGTCTTCTCAACAGGAGGCCTGGAGGGCGGGAAACGCCCCGGACAGCGGCCGCGTCCGGAGCATCAGGATTATCGCGCGCTGATGACGTCGCCGACCGGAACCCAGTCGTCTTTCTCGAAGCGCATCAGCTGCATTTCACGGATGGGCGCGAAATTTTCAGGATTGTTGGTGTATTTCACGCCTGGCCGCAGCCCGGGGATTTTGACGTCCTTCAGGTTGGTGGCGATCTTGATGATATTTTCACGCGTCAGGTTGTCGCCCGCCTCGCGCAGGACATGGGCCATGACATGCGACAGCATGTACATGGAGAAACCGATTTCATTGGAAATATCTTCGTTTGGCAGATACTTCTTCATGAACGCCAGATAGCCCTTGACGTCCGGGTCATTGGCCCAGTTCGGGCTGGAGATCTGCTTCATGGCGCTGGCCGTGAGCAGACCCTGGACGTTCTCCAGTCCCGCCGCGTTCAGATAAACCCGCCCGGCGGACGGGCTGCAGATGAAATGCATCGGCTTCCAGTTGATCTCGGCCAGCTTCTTGAGCGACTGCGAGGTCGCCTTGCCGAGCGTCACATTGAAAAACACATCCGCGCCGGTGTCGCGCGCCGCCAGGATCTGGCTATCGATTGTCGGATCGGCGAGTTCATAGGTGAGCTCCTTGACGATCATCCTGTCAGCCCTGTCGCCAAGACCGCGCTTGAGGCCCGCCACGTAATCCTTGCCGAAGTCATCATTCAGATACAGAACGACGATCTTTGAATCCGGCTTTTCCTTTGCCAGATACTTGCCGTAGATGACCGCTTCATCAATGTAGCTGATGCTGCTTGGCGTCGTCCACGGAAAGGCCTTGGGCTGATTGAACTTCGACGCGCCGGTGCTGACCATCAGCTGCGGAATTTTCTTCTGGTTCAGATAACGCTGCACGGATGTCTGCGCCGCGGTGCCGACGCTGGCGAAGGTGGCCAGCACCTCGTCCTGCTCCACCAGCTTGCGGGTCTGCTCGACGGTCTTCGGCGGCGAAAAGGCGTCGTCCAGCGAGATCAGCCGCACCTTGCGGCCGTTGATGCCGCCCTGCTCCTCGTTGAGCATCCGGAAGTAGGCCTGCTCGACGCGGCCCTGAATGCCATGGGCTGAAAGCGGCCCACTGTAGGGCACGGTGTTGCCGAGCCTGATCTCGGTGTCGCTGGCGCCCGTGTCGTACTTCTTCTCAGCCTGCGCGGCGCTGGCCGCAAACATGAGTACGGCCGCCGCAGCCGTGGCGGTGCGCAGAAATTTCATTGCTGGTCCTCCCAAACCCTGACTTTTTCATTTTTTGCGGTCTGTCGCCGGAGGCCGCCATGGACGACGGAAACGACGCCAGAGCGCCACTGGCTTAACCCAGTTTTGTAACGCGTTCCACTTTTCTCACACAGCCTGCGCCGCGTGAACCTGGAGCCTGTCGCGCGGCAGGCATCAAGCCAGGCTGCCTGGCCAGCGCCGGCGACCGCGGGAACATGTGAGAGATCCGCCGAACGTTCGGCAACGCCTTGTAAATTCGTACTTTTTATAATTGATCTATCACTTGATATACGAACTATATGAAGAGAATCCACCGGGCGCAAGCGCTGCAAGGCGGGAACTCAATGTTTGAAGAACACCAGCACGTCCGACGACAGCGGCGGAAAAACGGAACGGCGGCGCGCCCAAGGCGCCAGCCGCCGGCCGACACGCGCCCGCGTATTCTGGACGCGGCGATGGAGTGTTTCGCGCAGCGGGGTTTTTCCGGCGCCACAACACGCGCGATCGCAGCGGAGGCCGGCGTCACCCTGCCGGCGATTGCCTATCATTTCGGTAACAAGGAAGGGCTGCATCACGCCTGCGCCCGGGTCATTCTCGGCCGCTACCAGGACCGCATGTCGCCAGTAGTCACCGCAGCGCGGGCCGCCGTGCGATCCGGCGCGCTCACGGCCGCTGGAGCACGGGACATTCTGCTCGAGATCATGCAAGGCCTGATCGAGGCGTTCATGCAGGAGGCGGGCGAGACACACCAGAGTCGTTTTGTGTCGCGGGAATTGAGCGACCGGGGGCCGGCCTATGAATACCTGATGAAGGAACTGTGGCGACCTGGCGTGCTGCTGGTGGCGGACCTGCTGGCCATCGCGTCCGGTCGCGACGCAACCACCGACAGGGACAAGACTGCGGCGCTCATGTTCCTGTCATCCCTGACCGCCCTGTCGAACCAGTCGGCGATTTCGCTGTCCATCCTCGACCGCAGCCGGTTTACCGACAGCGACAGGGTGATCGCAGGCCAGCTGGCCGGCGGAATGATCGACGGGCTGCTGGAACACGGATAACCCGCCCCGGATCACGGGGTGGCCGGCGCGTGTCTGCAGACCAGGCTCCGCAGGACCTGTCGATGACCTGGCCAGCCAGCGCCGCCAGCGCCATGCACCGGACCGGACGAACGCCGCGCATAAAAAAAGCCCGCCGGAATACCGGCGGGCCACCCTGGACTGGACGCCAGGGATTACGCGACGTCGAAACGGTCGGCGTCCATGACCTTCACCCAGGCGGCGACGAAGTCGTCGACGAACTTCCGGGCGTTATCGTCCTGGGCGTAGACTTCGGCGTAGGCGCGCAGCACCGAGTTGGAGCCGAACACCAGGTCGACGCGGCTCGCCGTCCACTTCACCGCACCGCTCTTGCGATCACGGATGTCGTACCGGTTGGCGCCGGTCGGGTCCCAGCTGTAGGCCATGTCGGTCAGGTTGACGAAGAAGTCGTTGGTCAGCGCCCCGACCCGGTCGGTGAACACGCCGTCCTTCGAACCGCCATGGTTGGCGCCGAGCACGCGCAGACCGCCCACCAGCACCGTCATCTGCGCTGCCGTCAGGCCCAGCAGCTGGGCCCGGTCGAGCAGCATCTCTTCGGGCATGACCGCATAGTCCTCCTTCTGCCAGTTGCGGAAACCGTCAGCGAGCGGCTCCAGCACGGCGAAGGATGCGACGTCGGTCTGGGCCTCGGTGGCGTCGCCACGGCCCGGGGTGAACGGAACGGTGACGTCAAAACCCGCGGCCTTGGCCGCCTGCTCGACGCCGACGTTGCCGGCCAGCACGATGACGTCCGCGATGCTGGCGCCGGTTTCGGCGGCGATCGGCTCCAGCACCGACAGCACCCGCGCCAGGCGCTCCGGCTCGTTGCCGGCCCAGTCCTTCTGCGGAGCCAGACGGATACGCGCGCCATTGGCGCCGCCGCGCTTGTCCGAACCACGGAAGGTGCGGGCGCTGTCCCAGGCCGTGGCCACCATGTCGGCGGTCGAAAGGCCGCTGTTCATGATCCTCGCCTTGACGGCGACCACGTCATAGTCCGTGCGGCCAGCCGGCACGGGATCCTGCCAGATCAGCTCCTCGGCCGGGACGTCCGGTCCGAAATAACGCGAGCGCGGTCCCAGATCGCGGTGGGTCAGCTTGAACCAGGCGCGGGCGAACGCATCCGTGAACGCCTCGAAGTCGTTCATGAAGCGCAGCGAAATTTCGCGATAGATCGGATCGACCTTCAGCGCCATGTCCGCGTCGGTCATCATTGGCATGACGCGGATGGAGGGATCTTCGACGTCCGCCGGCTTGTCCGCGTCGGCGATGGTGATCGGCTCCCACTGATAGGCGCCGGCCGGGCTGCGGGTCAGCGTCCACTCGTGCTTGAACAGCATCTCGAAGAAGCCATTGTCCCACACCGTCGGGTTCGTGGTCCAGGCGCCTTCGATGCCGCTGACGACCGCGTCGCGACCAACGCCGCGGCTGGTGCGGTTCAGCCAGCCAAGCCCCTGATCTTCAATGGCCCCGCCTTCCGGCGCCGGGCTGAGAAGCCCCGCGTCGCCATTGCCGTGGCCCTTGCCGACGGTGTGGCCGCCGGCGGTCAGCGCAACGGTTTCCTCATCGTTCATCGCCATGCGGGCGAAGGTTTCCCGCATCATGTTGGCGGTTTTCTGCGGATCCGGCTGGCCGTTGACGCCTTCCGGGTTCACGTAGATGAGGCCCATCTGCACGGCGGCCAGCGGATTGGCCAGGGTTTTGGCGTCGGCGAGATCGCCATAGCGGCTGTCGCTTGGCGCCAGCCACTGCTTCTCGTCGCCCCAGTAAATGTCCTTTTCCGGGTGCCAGATGTCCTCGCGGCCGAAGGCGAAGCCGTAGGTCTTCAGGCCGGCGCTCTCATAGGCGATGGTGCCGGCGAGCGCGATCAGGTCGGCCCAGCTGATCCGGTTGCCGTATTTCTTCTTGATCGGCCACAGCAGGCGACGCGGCTTGTCGGTGTTGGCGTTGTCCGGCCAGGAGTTCAGCGGCGCGAAACGCTGGTTGCCGGTGCCGGCGCCGCCGCGACCGTCGGCGATGCGGTAGGTGCCGGCGGCGTGCCAGGTCATGCGCACAATGGTGCCGACATAGTTGCCCCAGTCAGCCGGCCACCAGTCCTGGCTGTCGGTCATCAGGGCGCGAAGGTCGTTCTTCAGCGCCTCAACGTCGAGCTTCTTCAACTCCTCGCGGTAGTTGAAGTCCTTGCCCATCGGGTTGGTCTTGACGTCGTGCTGGTGAAGAATGTCCAGGTTCAGCGCGTTCGGCCACCAGTTGGTGACCGAGGATCCGGTCACGGTCAGTCCGCCATGCATGACCGGACATTTGCCGGCCTTTTTTGCTTCGATGCCATCCATGCCATTTCCCTTCAGAGCCTGCTGCGTTGACGTCGCGTCATGTCCAGGCGACCGGATCCGCTGGCGACGTCTGCCTTGAATGGTTCTAGGCAAATGCGGTCATAATGAGAACTTGAATTTTCAAATAGCGTCGATAATTATTTCAAATGATATCGATCCGCCATCTCCGCTATTTCGCCGCCCTCGCCCACCATCGCCATTTCGGCCGCGCCGCCGACGCCTGCGCCATCAGCCAGCCGGCGCTTTCCCTGCAAATCAAGGACCTTGAGGAGCTGCTCGGCGCGCCGCTGGTGGAGCGCGACCACCGGCAGATCCGGCTCACCAGCCTGGGCGAAGCTTTCGCCAGCCGCGCCCGCGATATCCTGCGATCCGTGGATGAGCTCGCCGATCTTGCCCGCGCCTCCAGCCAGTCGCTGGCCGGCGACCTGCGCATCGGCATGATTCCCACGGTGGCGCCTTACCTGCTGCCGGCGGTGATCCGGCGGCTCGGCGACCTGTTCCCGGCGGTGGACCTGCGGCCGCGCGAGGCGGTGACGCAAAAACTGATCGAGGATCTGACCAACGGCCGGCTGGACGTCGCCATTGTCGCCCTGCCGGTGCTGGAGCCGGTGTTGCAGGAGCTGCCGCTGTTCGAGGAGGAGTTTGTCCTTGTCCGGCCGTCCGCCGACAGGATGAAACCTCCCCCCTGCGCGGATGCGTTGCGGGAAATGCGGCTGCTGCTGCTGGAAGAAGGCCACTGCTTCCGCGATCAGGCGCTTGCATTCTGCAACATGGCGCCCGGCGCGCCGAAGGACCTGATGGAAGGCAGTTCGCTCTCAACCCTGGTGCGCATGGTCGGCGCCGGCATCGGCGTCACCCTGATCCCCGAAATGGCGGTGGCGCCGGAAACGGCTTCCATTGATGTGAGCACGGTCCGGCTGGCGCAACCGCGCCCGTCGCGCACCATCGGCATGGTCTGGCGCAAGACGAACCCGCTGGCGGAGCGGTTCGCGCAGATCGGCGAGGTGGTCTGCGAGGAACACGCGAACCTGCTTGCGAATCCGCCAGCCCCGGGGACCTGTCAGGCGAACGGGGCTGGCGCGCAGGACGCCCCCTGAAACCGGGAGACCGCATCGGCCAGGTCGCGGATGCCGGAGCGGCGGCGGCGATGTTTCCGCAAGGAGATGTCCACTTTTTGGGATCATGCTCTGGCGTTCCGGCCCCCCGCCGTCCAGGATGCGGCAAACAGCTGGCGCGCCGTTGCCCGTTTCCGGGAGCCGGGCGCCGGATGATCATCATGTGGGAGAGGGAACGTATGACACAGACATGCGACGAGGACGCGTGGATGAAGCGTCCAGGACTCGCCGCCCGCGCCTGCGCCGTGGCGCTGCCGCTTGTGCTGGCCGCCTGCAGCCTGGGCGACAGCCTGTCGCCGACGGCGCGGGCCCCCAGCCCAACCGGCGTCTCGCGCGACGCGCTCGTGGGCAGCTGGGGCATCGCCTCATTCCACACCGACAAGGACCGCAAGCGCACCGAGGCCCAGGCCAAAGCCCAGTGCAGCCAGCCGTACAAGATCGTTCGCGGCCCCAATGACGGCGTGATGATGCACGTGGCGGATGACGCCAAGCTCTATGAGCTGCGCCTGAAAGCCGGGCCCGACGGCCGGACCTATGTCGGCTTTGAATCCCCCGCCGGCGATCCGCAGGACCGCGAGCTGCTGTCCATCACCCCCAATGTGCTGACCATGCGGTTTGTCGATCCCGACGCGCACCGGCGCTATGGCACCTTTGTCTTCGTCCGTTGCAGCTGACGGGGAGCAGCGCGTCATGAAATCCGATCGAAATATCTTCCATCGTCTTGTGAAGCCCGGCCTTGTGATGTCCGGTCTTGCGCTGGCCTGTATGGCCGCCGCGCCCGCCTTCGCGGCGCCGCAACCGCCGCGCCCGCCGGCCGAGATCCGCGAAACCATGGATATCGGCGACGAGCCGGGCCGCATTTCCACGGAGGAGGTGCGCATCACCGACGGCCCCTTCGCCCGCCAGATGGTGCTGTACCGCACCAGCGAGGCCCCGGGCACGGTGATCATCCATTCCGACGAGCGCTTTCTCTACGTCGTGCAGGGCAATGGCCGGGCGCTGCGTTACGGCATTGGCGTGGGCCGCGAAGGCTTCACCTGGTCCGGCAAGGTTCAGGTCACGCGCAAGGCCGAGTGGCCGGACTGGCGGCCGCCGCCGGACATGCTGAAGCGCCAGCCGTACCTGCCGCGCTTCATGGCCGGCGGCCCTGGCAATCCCATGGGGGCCCGCGCGCTCTATCTGGGCTCCACGGTGTTCCGCATTCACGGCACCAACCAGCCTGAAACCATCGGGCAGGCCATTTCGTCCGGCTGCTTCCGGCTCGCCAACGGCGACATCATCGACCTGTACGAGCGGGTTCCGGTCGGCACGAAGGTCATCATTCGCCACAAGGCGACGCTGTAAGCCGCGCATCGACGGGCGAAGCCAACGCCCCCCAAACGTCTCTCAACATTGAGGAGGGGCCCGGCGCCAGCAGGCCGGCGTCCGCTCCAGACCGCAAATATGCGAAAGGGAAAGGGAGCCATGTCCAAGTCCCCATGGACCAGCCTGCGCCGTTTCAGCGGCGTCGCCGCTGGCGTGATGGCCGGCGTCTTCGCCATGTCGGCCCAGGCGGGAACGCTTGATACGGTCAAACAGCGTGGAACGCTCAACTGCGGCGTCAGCGAAGGCGTCATCGGCTTCTCGGAGAAAGACGACAAGGGCGTCTGGCGCGGCTTCGACGTCGACTTCTGCCGCGCCGTCGCGGCCGCGGCGCTCGGCGACGCCAGCAAGGTCACCTTCACCCCCCTGTCCGCCAGCCAGCGCTTTGACGCCCTGAAGGACGGCAAGGTGGACCTGCTGTCGCGCAACACGTCGTGGACGTTGGGCCGCGAAGCCGGGCTCGGCCTCGCCTTCGCCGGCATTACCTATCACGACGGCCAGGGTTTCCTGGTGAAGCGCGCGCTGGGCGTCGACAGCGCCCTGTCGCTGGACAAGGCGAAGGTCTGCGTCGAGGCCGGCACCACCAGCCAGCTCAACCTCGCCGACTTCTTCAAGGCCAATTCCATGACCTATGAAGAAAAGGTGTTCCCGAACGCCGCCGAGGCCACCGCCGCCTTCGCTGACGGCAAATGCGACGTGCTGACCCGCGACCAGTCGGCGCTGCATGGCGAGCGCCTCAAGCTGCCGAAGCCGGCCGACGCCGTGGTGTTGCCGGATGTGATTTCCAGGGAGCCGCTGGGGCCCGTGGTGCGCAGCGATGACTTCCCGTGGTTCAACGTGGTGAAGTGGGTGAATTTCGCCCTGGTCAACGCCGAGGAACTGGGCATCGCCGCCGCCGACGTGGAGAAGGCCCTGCAATCGCAGAAACCTGAAGTGCGCCGCTTCACCGGCGCCGAAGGCAATTTCGGCAAGGCGATGGGCCTCGACCCCGACTGGGCGATCCGCGCGGTGAAGGCCACAGGCAATTACGCGGAAATCTACGAGCGCAACCTGGGCTCCGGCTCGAAGCTCGGCGTGCCGCGCGGCCTGAACCAGCTCTGGAACATGGGCGGCGTGCTCTACGCCCCGCCGATGCGCTAGGCGCGCCTGGCGCCTCCTTCGCGGTTTCGTCGACAAGCCGGCTTTCATGAAAGGCTCCGGGGCGTTCAGCCGCCCCGGGGCGGCGGGTCATGTGGCCCGGCCGACGCCTCACGCGCGGCGCCCACCAGCTGGAGCGGAAACAACCGCGACGCCACGTTGCGTTCGCGAACGCGGCGGTACAAAAAGACGGAGCCGAAACCGGTTCAGTCCGACCGGTCGCGGCGCCGGTCCCGGGCGGCCATACAGGAACCGACATGTCAGCCGAAAAACGCCTCGCCACGTTGAAACAGCTACTGACCCACGTGCGGGAGCGGCTGCAACTGAAGCCAGGATTTTTCCTCTGGGACGGGTCGCGGGTTCCGGCGGACTACCCGGAAACCGGCCTCGGCGTTTATCTGGGCGACGAGGGCGTGGTTGGCGCGCTGGTCCGGCGCCCCTCGGTCGCCACCCTCGCCAACCTGTGGGCGGCGGGCCGGGTCGATATCCGCAATGGCGACGTGTTCGATCTGGTGGCGGCGAAACCGGCCGTGCGCACCCGCGAGTTCCGCCGCACCCTCGACCGCAAGCTGGCCCTGCGCGCCGGCGCGCAGTTCCTGTTCACGCCGCGCGGCGGCCCATGGCCGCTGGAAGACATCGCCAGATCCGCGCCGAGCGACGGCGACGCTGGCGAGAACCGCAAGAACATCAGCTATCACTACGATGTCTCCAATGATTTTTACCGGCTCTTCCTTGACGAGCGCATGGTCTATACCTGCGCCTATTACAAGGACTGGGCCAATTCGCTGGAACAGGCCCAGGTCGACAAGCTCGACATGACCTGCCGGCGGCTGCGTTTGCAGCCTGGCGAGACTTTCCTCGATATCGGCTGCGGCTGGGGCGCGCTGATGGCGCACGCCGTGACCTGTTTCGGCGTCACGGCGCACGGCGTCACCCTGTCCGAACAGCAGGCGCAGCTGGCGCGGGCGCGGTTCGAGGCGCTGGGCATCGCCGACCGCTGCACGGTGGAGCTGATCGACTACAGCAAGCTGCCCGGGGCGGAGCGCTTCGACAAGATCAGTTCACTGGGCATGATCGAGCACGTGGGCATCGCCAATTATCCGACCTATTTCAGTACGATGCAGCGCCTGCTGAAACCCGGCGGCCTGTTCCTCAACCACGGCATTGTCCGGCCTGGCAAAAGCGCCACCAGAAAGAAGAAGCGCGCGGATTTCGCCGCCCTCACCCGCTACATTTTCCCCGGCGGCGAATTGGAGACGCTCAGCGGCACGCTGACGGCCATGGAGCGCGGCGGCTTTGAAATTCGCGATGTGGAATGCTGGCGCGAGCATTACATGCGCACCTGCCGCGCCTGGCACGACAGGCTGCTGGCCAATCGCGACGCCGCCATCGCCGAGGTCGGCGAGGTGAAATACCGCGTCTGGCTGATGTATCTGGCCGCCTGCTCCATCGCCTTCGAGCGCAACAATGTCGGCATATACCAGACGCTGGGCCAGAAGCGCCTGAAGGGCCCGTCCAACCTGCCGCCGACCCGCGCCGACCTGTACCGGGTGGTGTGAGACGGCGTTAGCATCTCCCCCCGCCGCCTACCCCCGCCTTTTCAGACCCCGCAGATCGATCGTCCCATCGGCCTTGCGCGGATCGGCCCCGGCGGCGAACAGTTCGCTCTTTTGCACCTTCTGGGTGCTGGTTTTGGGCAGCGCATCCAGAAACAGCACCCAGCCCGGCGGCTTGAAATAGGCCAGCCGCTCGTTGGCCCACGCGAACAGGGCCCGCGCCGTGTCCTCGCTGGCGGTTTCAGGCGCCCGCAGCACGATGCAGGCGAAAACTTCCTGCTCGCGCACCTCGTCGGGCGCCGCCACCACCGCCACTTCCGCAACGTCCGGGTGCGCCAGCAGCGTCGCCTCCACCTCGGCGGCCGCGATGTTCTCGCCGGAGCGACGGATGATATTCTTGTTGCGGTCGACGAAATACAGCATGCCGGTTTCGTCCTGGCGCACCACGTCGCCGGTGTGGAACCAGCCGCCGCGCCAGGCCTCCGCCGTCGCTTCGGGGTTCTTGAGATATTCCCGGAACATGCCAAGACGCGGATTATCGCCGCAACGGCGCACCAGCAACTGTCCCTCCTGCCCCACCGGCAAGTCATGGTCGTCGGCGTCAACGACGCGGGCGTCGAGGTCCAGCCCCGGCCGGCCGAGGGGCCGGCCCATGGCGCGGGTGTGGATCATGCGCGGCTCGGTATCGGCGAAGAAGCCGCCGCCGGTTTCGGTCATGCCCCACAGTTCGAGCAGCGGCGCGCCGACGCGTTCCTCGAAGGCGCCATGAATCTCCGGCTCGACGCCGGCGCCCAGCATGAAGCGCAACCCGTGCGCCTGGTCTTCTGGCGTCGGCTCCAGTTTCATCAACATGCCGGGGATTACGCCGAGATAGTGGGCGATGGTGGCGCGGCTGTCGGCCAGCTCCCTCCACCAGCTGTGCGGATGAAAACGGTCGGGCAGGATGACGCAACCGCCGGTCATCAACGCCGCCATGAAGCTGAACACGCCGGCGTTGATATGAAACAGCGGCAGGGGATTGTAGATGCGCTCCAGCCCCTCGCGATATCGTCCGAGGCCGGTATTGCCGCAGCAGCCCCGTCCAACGCTGACGTAATACTGGTTGGTGGCGACGCAGCCCTTGGGCCGGCCGGTGGTGCCCGACGTGTAGTAAAGGCAGGTTTCCGTATCCAGATCCGGCGTCGCCGGTCCGGCCGGGGTGCGCGCCGGCGCAAATGGCGCGTCCGACGTGACGTCGTGCAGCGGCGGTGGGTCGGCGCACAGGTCGAGCGCGCGCCGCGCCTGCTCCAGCCGCTCGGGCAAGGCGACCAGCAACGATGCTTCCGCATGCTCAAGCAGATAGCGCATTTCGTCGGGCCGGTAGTCCGGGTTCACTGGCGCGAGCGATACGCCGAGGCTGTTGAGGGCGAGAAAATGGAAAAAATGCTCCGGCCGGTTTTCCAGCAGAACCGCGACGCGATGGCCAGGCCCATAGCCGGCGGCGCGATAACGGGCGGCCAGATCATCGACAATGGCGCGGGTGGCGGCGTAGGTGTATTCCACCCCCTCCGGCAGATACGGCCGCGTCGCCAGCGGCCCGACGGCGATGAACGCATTGTCCGGGTAGAGCGAGGCGACGTTGCGGAAGATGGCGAAAACCGTGGGCGCGGCAAGCGTCTCCGGCGTGATGCGGTTCATGGCGGCGTTCCTGCCCTGGGGCGTTCTCCGGCGGCGCGGAGGCCGCCTTGTGTCAGGAAAACGCGTCGAAACATGCGGTGGCGCAGAACCTGTCCGGCCTGAACGGTTCTGCCCGTGTCCTTTCGCTGGAGAGCTTGCCGGCGACGTCCAGGGATGGCGGCGCCCCATGAACAGCCGGCGCGCCGTCAGCGTTTTTTCGATGAATCAATCACCGGCCCAAACCGCACGTACTGCTTTCCGTCAAAGCGGATGAGCTGCAACTGTTCGATCGGATAGTGATCGTCCGGCGCCGTGTTGATCTCGATGCCTGGCAGCAGCAGATCGGAGCGGAAATGCTTCAGATTGGCCGCCTGCTTCATGATGTTGGCGGGGGTCACGTCGTCGCCCGCCTGACGCAACACCTGCTCCATCGTCTGGGCGGCGACATAGGCGTAGACGGTCAGCGCGTCCTTGCGGTCCGCGTCGGGCAGATATTTGTCATAGAAGGCATTCCATTTTTTGAACGCCGGATCGTCCTTCCACTCCGGATCGTTGGCGTCCTTCAGATAGGCGCTGGAAATAATGTCCTTTGCATTGTCCAGTCCGGCGGGGCCAAGCACGGCAGCGATGGAATTGGCGTTGCTACCCAGATAGTGCGTCGGTTTCCAGCCCAGTTCAGCGATCTTGCGAATGGCCTGGGCGGCGAATTTCGGCGTGGTCATGTTCATGAACACGTCGGCGCCAGAGGCTTTCAGCTTGACGATCTGGGAATCGATAGTCGGATCGGTGGATTCATAGGAGGCTTCGGCGACGATCATCTTCGCCTTGTCGCCAAGACCATCCTTGAAGCCCTTGAGGACGTCGCGGCCAAAATCGTCGTTCTGATACAGAACCGCGATCTTCGCATCCGGCCTGGTCTGGAGAATATTCGCCGCGAACGCCTTGCCCTCGGTCTGGTAGCTGGGCTGGAAGCCCATGGTCCATGGCCATGCGGCCTGGTCGCCAAATTTCGTCGCGCCGGAGGCGATGAAGATGTGCGGAATCTTGTGGCCGTTGAGATATTTCAGCGTCGCGGAGCTGGTCGGGGCGCCCAACGATCCATACATCACCGCCACCTGATCGTTTTCCACCAGCTTGCGGGTCTGCTCCACGGTCTTGGGCGGACTGTAGGCGTCATCATAGGTGATGAAGCGTATCTGGCGCCCGCCAACGCCGCCCTGATCGTTCATCATGCGGAAATAGGCCGCCGGAACCTTGCCGAGCACCGCATAGACCGCGGCGGGGCCGCTGTAGGCGTTGACGTTGCCGATGCGGATTTCGTCCTTGCCAGCCGGCTTGTCCTGCGCCTGCGCGCCGCCCGCCAACGCCAGCGCCAGCGCGCCCGCTGCGGCGCACAGCGCCGTTCCTGTCCGCGCCGCGCGCAGCATTGCGTGGATTCTGCCTCTGCCGGCCATCCCGTTTCCTCCACCTGTCATCTTTACCTGCGCCGGTGTTCCGGCTTGTGGCGGGAGTGTCGGCTATTGTCGCCGGGCGCGTCAATCAGAACGGCGCCGCGCCGCCGCGCCGCATCCCGTGCGACATAGCGCCATACCACGACGCCCGGTGGAACGTTTTCATGGTTAACGCCGTTGTCCGGTTGGCTTGCCAGAAACAGTTGCCGCTGCCGTTGCAAAGACAGCCGGCCCGAGAGGTTCTGCGCCGCGTGTCCGCGGCTTCCCAGTGCTGACGGTGACGCCATGAAAATTGCCCAGATCGCGCCCCTGGCCGAGCGCTGTCCTCCGAAATTCTACGGAGGCACTGAAAGAATTGTTTCCTATTTGACCGAACAACTTGTTGATATGGGCCATGATGTGACGCTGTTCGCCAGCGGCGATTCCGTCACCGCGGCCCAGTTGCGCGGGTGTTCCGGGATGGCGCTGCGGCTCGATCCCGACGTCCAGGAACAGTTGCCCTGGCACCTGGCGATGGTGGACCGGGTGCGGCGCCAGGCCCGCGAGTTCGACGTGCTGCATTTTCACGTGGATCTGCTGCATTTTCCGATTTTCCGGGACATCGCCCACAAAACCATCACCACCCTGCATGGCCGTCAGGATTTGCCCGATCTGCCGCCGTTTTACCGGCAGTTCCCCGAATTCCCGCTTGTCTCCATTTCCCATGCCCAACGCACGCCGATGCCGGCCGGGGTAACGTGGGCCGCCAATGTCTATCACGGCCTGCCGGAGCGGCTGCTGACGCCGCAGAACAGCCCGGACGGCGACTATCTGGCTTTTCTCGGCCGGATTTCGCCGGAAAAGCGGCCAGACCGCGCCATCGCCATCGCCGCCAGGGCCGGCATGCCCTTGCGGATGGCGGCGAAGATCGACCGCGCCGACGCCTGCTACTGGGCGGAAACCATCGAGCCCATGGTGCGCGCCTGCGACTGCGTGACGTTCCGCGGTGAAATCGGCGAAACCGAAAAACCGGAGTTCCTCGGCAATGCCCGCGCCCTGCTGTTTCCCATCGACTGGCCAGAGCCGTTCGGGTTGGTGATGATTGAAGCCATGGCCTGTGGAACGCCGGTCATCGCCTGGCCATGCGGCTCGACGCCGGAGATTATCGACCACGGCGTCACCGGTTTTCTGGTCAATTCGATCGATGAGGCCGTGGCGGCGGTCAGGATGGCTGGCGAACTGGACCGCGACAAGGTCCGCGCCAGGTTTGAGCAACGCTTTTCCGCCGCCCGCATGGCCCGCGACTATCTGGCGGTTTACGAGCGCCTCACGAACGCCCGCCCCGCCGCGCCGCTGCTGATCGCCTGACCCATAGCGCCCGAGCGGCTCCGGCGCGGGCCGGTCGCGGATTTTTGGCATGGCCAGAATTTTGCTGCATGTTTTTGTTTGGCTGCATGCCTGTTGTCCGGCTGCCCGCCGACGCCCATGGCGCGCTGCTTGCGCGTTTCCATCACCACGGGGCGGCGTCTGCGCCGCCTGAACAAGCCCCGGGAAATTTCCAGGAGGCCCATCATGGAAACCGCCCGACCGATGTCGCTGACGCCGTCCCAGACGATGGCCAGCGGCGCAGCTTCCAGCGAACCTGAGACCGACCTGTGGTCGGTGCAAAGCGACGCCTCCCTGCAGGAGACGCAGCCGCGCGCCCTCAAGCAGGGCGACGCCTTCGCAGTGTTTGACCATCACGGCGACGCCCTCTCGGGCCCCAGGAGCCCGGAAGGGCTGTTCTGGCGCGATACCCGGCACCTGTCGCATCTGGCCATGACCGTATGCGGGCGCCGGCCCATGCTGCTGTCCTCGATCCTGCGCGACGATAACGCCACGCTGACATGCGACCTGACCAATCCGGATGTGTTTGACCAGGACGGCGAACTGCGCATGGCGCGGGACGCCCTGCATATCCGGCGCTCCTGCTTCCTGTGGAACGCCGCCTGCCACCAGCGGGTGGTGGTGAAGAACTATGACCAGAAGCCGCATCGGGTGATGATCGCCATCACCTTTTCCGCGGACTTCGCCGACCTGTTCGAGGTGCGCGGCTCCCGGCGCGAGCACCGGGGCGAGCGTCATCCACCAGAACCCGCCGCGAACCACGTCCGCCTGTCCTACACGGGGCTCGACCAGCGGGTGCGGGTGACGACATTGGGGTTCGACCCCGAGCCGTCACAACTGACCGGCAATCGCGCCGTGTTCGAGTTCACCCTGGCGCCGCGCGAGAGCCGCACCCTTTACATGGAGGTGAGTTGCAGGACGCCGGGCGTCAACCGTTCGCCTGCGCAGGGCTATTTCACCGCCCTGCGGGATTCGCGGCGCGACCTGCGGCGGCTCTCCGGACGCGCGGCGGCGGTCAGCAGCTCCAACGACGTGTTCAACGAGGCGCTGCGGCGCAGCGTCTCCGACCTTTACATGCTGGTGACGGACACGGAGGACGGCCCTTACCCTTACGCCGGCATTCCCTGGTTCAGCACGGTGTTCGGGCGCGACGCCCTCATCACCGCCCTGCAAACCCTGTGGCTGGACCCGGAGATCACGCGGGGCGTGCTGCGCCATCTCGCCCGCAACCAGGCGACGGAAACCGATGCGCTGGCCGACGCCGAGCCGGGCAAGATCCTGCACGAAATCCGCCATGGCGAGATGGCCGAGCTGCGCGAGGTGCCCTTTCGCCGTTATTACGGCAGCGTTGATTCAACGCCGCTGTTCGTCGCCCTGTGCGGCGCCTATCTGCGGCGTACAGGCGACGTGCGCGCCATCCAGCAATTGTGGCCCCATGTGGTGGCGGCGCTGGACTGGATTCGCACGTCCGGCGACCGGGATGGCGATGGCTTTGTTGAATATGGCCGCCAGACGCCGGACGGGCTGGTGAACCAGGGCTGGAAAGACAGCTTCGATTCCGTTTTTCACGCCAACGGCGCGCTGGCGCACGGCCCCATCGCCCTGTGTGAAGTGCAGGCCTATGTTTACGCCGCCTGGCAGGCGGCGAGGGACATGGCGGCGGCGCTGGGCGACGGCGCGACCGCCGCCGCCTGCGAGACCCGGGCCCGCGACCTGCGGACAGCCTTCGACGCCGCGTTTTTCGATGAGGAACTGGGCACCTATGTGCTGGCCCTCGACGGCGACAAGCGACCTTGCCGGGTGCGCGCCTCCAACGCCGGCCACGTGCTGACCTTTGGCCTCGCCCTGCCGGAACGGGCCGTGGCGGTGGCGAAGACCCTGATGGCGCCCGGCAGCTTCTGCGGCTGGGGCGTGCGCACGGTGCCGGAAACCGAGGCGCGCTATAACCCCATGAGCTATCACAACGGCTCCGTCTGGCCCCATGACAATGCGCTGGTCGCCTATGGGCTGCGTCGCTATGGCTACAGGGCGGAAGCCGGCCAGATTTTTGCCGGCCTGTTCGCCGCCTCCACCTATATCGAGATGCGCCGGTTGCCCGAACTGTTTTGCGGCTTCGCCCGCCAGCGCGGCCAGGGCCCCACCTTCTATCCGGTCGCCTGCTCGCCCCAGGCCTGGGCGGCGACCGCCCCCCTGTTCATGTTGCAGGCCTGCCTTGGCGTTTCATTCGACCCGGCCGGCAACGCCATCTCCTTCACCGAGCCGCTGCTGCCCCCGTTCCTCGACGAGGTCACGATCCGCAACCTGCGCATCGGCGAGGCCTCCTGCGACATTGCGGTGTCGGGGCGGCAATCCATCGTGCACGTGCTGCGCCGCAGCGGCCCGCTGAAGGTGCTGGTGACGGCCTGAGGCGATTTCAAGCCACCAGGGCGGCGTCTGGCTGGCCGCCAGCCATGCGCGGCGGGCATGCGCCGGGGCTTTCAATGGCGGCGTTTGGTGGCGATGATGCTGCCCTTCAGGGAGCCAGCGAAGCATCCAGGCTCCAGATTCGCACCCATGGGAGAGCCCCGCATGAGCGATGCGTCCGAATACACGCCGCCGAAAGTCTGGACCTGGAGCAAGCCGAGCGGCGGCGCCTTCGCCAATATCAACCGGCCGGTCGCCGGCCCCACCCACGACAGGGAGCTGCCGGTCGGCAAGCATCCCCTCCAGCTTTATTCGCTGGCCACGCCGAATGGCCAGAAAGTCACCATCATGCTGGAGGAACTGCTGGCCGCTGGTCACGCCGGGGCCGAATACGACGCCTGGCTGATCCGCATCAATGAGGGCGACCAGTTCGGCAGCGGTTTTGTCGCGGTCAATCCGAACTCAAAGATTCCGGCCCTGCTCGACCGTTCAGGTTCCAAACCCATCCGCGTGTTCGAATCCGGCGCCATTCTGGTTTATCTGGCGGAGAAGTTCGGCGCCTTCCTGCCAACGGAGCCGGCGGCGCGGGCCGAATGCCTGTCGTGGCTGTTCTGGCAGATGGGCAGCGCCCCGTACCTTGGCGGCGGCTTCGGCCATTTCTACGCCTACGCCCCGGTAAAGATCGAATACGCCATCGACCGTTTTGCGATGGAGGCCAAACGGCAGCTCGACGTGCTGAACCGCAGGCTGGCGGAGGCGCCCTGGCTCGGCGGCGACGCCTACACCATCGCCGACATGGCGGTGTTCCCCTGGTACGGCGCCCTGGCCAAAGGCCAGGTCTACGGAGCCGCCGGCGAATTCCTGTCGGTGCACGAATATCCCAACGTCATCGCCTGGGCCGACCGGATTCTGGCGCGCCCGGCCGTCCGGCGCGGGCGGATGGTCAACAACGTCAACGGCAAGCCGGAAAACCAGCTGCACGAGCGGCACGACGCGTCCGATTTCGACACAAAGACCCAGGACAGGATTGGCGGCTGAACCCCATTGTCGCGGCGGGGAAAACCGCCGCGACGCGCGCCGCTCCCGCATCAATGCCCACCTCAGGCCGCGCCCGGCAGCGTCTTCATGTCGATGACGAAGCGATATTTCACGTCGCTCTTCAGCATGCGCGCATAGGCGTTTTCAATCTGGTCCATGGCGATCATTTCGATATCGGCAGTGACGCCATGCTCACCGCAGAAATCCAGCATTTCCTGGGTTTCGGCGATGCCGCCGATAATCGAGCCGGCGAACCGGCGCCGGTTCGGCAGCAGGCTGAAGACATTCACCGGCAGCGGCGCGTCCGGCGCGCCCACCTGCACCAGCGTGCCGTCGCGGCGCAGCATGCCGAGATAGACATTGACGTCGTGCGGCGCGGCGACGGCGTCGATGATCAGGTCGAGCTTCGAACGCCAGGCCGCCATCGCCGTGCTGTCGGTGGACAACACCACCTCATCGGCGCCCAGACGTTTGCCGTCGGCGACCTTGGACGGCGAGGTGGTGAACAGCACGACGCGCGCCCCCAGCGCATGGGCGAATTTCACCGCCATGTGGCCAAGCCCGCCAAGACCCACCACCCCGACGGTCTTGCCAGGCCCGGCGCCCCAATGGCGCAGCGGCGACCAGGTGGTGATGCCGGCGCACAACAGCGGCGCGACGCCGGCCGGATCAAGGTTCTGGGGCGCGCGCAGCACGAAATCTTCCGTCACCACCACATGGCTGGAATAGCCGCCGAAGGTGTGGCCGCCGCTGACCCGGTCCTTGCCGTTGTACGTGCCGGTGGCGCCCTTCTCGCAATATTGCTCCAACCCCTCCCGGCAGTTCTCGCAGGAACGGCAGGAATCGACCAGGCAGCCGACGGCGGCGATATCGCCCACCCGAAACTTCTTCACGTCGTCGCCGACCGCCGTCACCCGCCCGACAATCTCGTGGCCCGGCACGCAGGGATAGAGCGCGCCGCCCCACTCGTTGCGCACCGTGTGCAGGTCCGAATGACAGACGCCGCAATACTGGATTTCGATCAGCACGTCGGATGGGCCGGGATCGCGGCGATTGAACGAAAAGGCGCCCAGCGGCGTTTTTGAATCCCTGGCCGCAAAGCCGGTGCACATGAACATGGCGTTCGCTCCCTCTGGCCTGTCACTGCCCGTCCGAACGACCCGCAGCAACCGCCTGAACCATCATCGCCGCCATGATGGCGGATTCAGGCGGGGTTGAGAACGGCGCGCCAGATATCCCTGCTGCGCGCCTGATACGCCTCAAGCGCTTCGACCAGATGACGGCGCGGCGCGTCCGGCGCCATTTCCGCTGGCAACAGCGGGTCGCGCAGCATCTGGCCGATCAGGGCGCGGCCAAGCAGCAGGCATTCCCGGGCCGCCGCGCGCGGCTCCAGCGCCGGCAGCCTGCGCCCGCTTTCTTCGAGCAGACGCAGCCGGTCCGCATAGTCCGCCGCAAGCGCCCGCACGTCCCACAGGGCGCGAATGCCGGCGCATTGCTCCAGGGTGAATCCGCTGGCGACAAACACCTGCGCGCCTTCCCCAAGCCCCAGCGCCTGCAAATCCGCGCGCAGCGCAAGGACGCCGCCGCGCAGGTTGTCGGGGCGGAGCCACAGCCCGCCAGACCAGCCGCGAAAACCGCGCAGATCCAGCGCCCGGCAGTGGCGTCGCAACAGGGTGCGGTCGCGCCGGCTGACGCCGGCGTCGTGCACGGCGATCCATCCACCCGACCAGGTCGCCATGGCGTCTATCCGCCGCCGCCAGGCGCTGACATCGCGTTGCAACGGCCGTCCGGCGACGTTGAGGGCATAGAGCGCCCGCCCCTGCCGCAGAATTTTTTTCTGACGCAACAGCCGGGTGATGGCGACGCGCGCCACCGCTTCGCCGTGCCCGATGATGGCGCAACCCTCGCACAGATCGCGCGCGGACATGGGCCGGCCTTCGTGGGCCGCGAGCAGATCGAGCACAACGGTGGTGGCGCTGGGCGGGGGCGCATCCATGCGGGGCCTGTCTCCTGATCCATCTACGAACGCTGACGACGCCGGTCGTTCATACGGAACCACCGCCGCCGCGTCACCGCTTGACGGGTCAGGTGCAAAATTTCATTATTTGCCGATTATGTATGAAAAATGAAATAAAAGGAGACGACCCATGACCGATCCTTCCCCGGCCGTGAGGGTTGAACGCAGCGGGCCCGTCACCACGATCATCATGAGCCGGCCCGAACGGCGAAACGCCGTCGATGGCCCCATGGCAGCCGCCCTGCGCGCCGCCTTCCACGATTTCGAGGCCGACGAAAGCCAGCGCGTCGCCGTGCTCTGGGGAGAGAATGGCGTGTTCTGCGCCGGCGCCGACCTCACCGCCGTCAACGATCCGGCCCGCACCCATGATCTCGATCGGGAGGGCGGCGGCGATGGGCCGATGGGGCCGTCGCGCATGGCGCTATCGAAACCCCTGATCGCCGCCGTGTCGGGTTACGCGGTGGCCGGCGGCCTGGAGCTGGCGCTGCTCGCCGACATGCGGGTCGCCGAGGAAGGCGCGATTTTCGGCGTGTTCTGCCGGCGCTGGGGCGTGCCGCTGATCGACGGCGGCACCGTGCGCCTGCCGCGCGTGGTCGGCATGGGCCGCGCCCTCGACATGATCCTCACCGGCCGGCCGGTTGACGCACAGGAAGCCCTGGCCATGGGCCTCGCCAACCGCGTCGTGGCGCAGGGAGAAGCGCGCGCCGCCGCCGAGGAGCTGGCGCGCCAGATCGCCGCCTTTCCCCAGGCCTGCATGCTGGCGGATCGCAAATCGGCGTTCGCCCAGTGGGATATGCCGCTGGCGGAGGCCCTGCGCCAGGAGGGCCGGGACGGCGCGCCCATCGTCGCCATGGAAGGCAAGGCCGGAGCGATGCGCTTCGAACGCGGCGCCGGCCGGCACGGCCGCTTTGGCGAGTAAAATGCGGCGAACGCGCCGGCCACAGTGACAATACATGCAGGGGGAAACTGGCCATGTCCGCTTCAGGCGCGACCTGTCTTGAACTGATCGAACGCGGCGCCCGGCAGAACGCCGCCCGCACGGCGCTGGTCTGGGGCGACCGGTCGTGGACCTTCGCCGAGGTCAACGCTGAGGCCAACCGGCTGGCGCATGCCCTCGCCGCGGCGGGCGCGGCGCAGGGCCAGCGCGTGGCGCTGCTGGTCAACAATGGCCCGCACAGCGTGCCGCTGGACTTCGCCTGCGTCAAAAGCGGGATCAACCGCGTGCCGCTCAATGCCCGGCTGTCGGCGGCGGAGCACGCGCGCATGGTGCAGGAGGCGCAGTGCGCCGTGCTGGTGTTCGGCGACGACCTGATGGAGCGGGCCCGCGAACTTCAGCGCCTGTGCCCCGGCCTTGCCTGCCACGGCCTCGGCGCCGCCCTGCCCGGCGGCGTTGACCTGCTGCAAACCGCCGCCAGCCAGCCCGCCACGGCGCCGGACATCACCGTGCGGCCGGATGACATCCTGCTCACCCTCTACACCTCCGGCACCACCGGCGTGCTCAAGGCGGCGCAACATACCCAGGGGTCTTACGCCGCGGTCTGCCGCAACATTCTCATCAACCTGTTTCCCATAGGCGAGGACGACGTGATGCTGCACGCCGCCTCGCTGATCCACGCCAGCGGCACGTTCGTGCTGCCGTTCTGGCTGCGCGGCGCGCGCACGGTGGTGCTGCCCGGCTTTACCCCCGGCCCGTTCCTGGAAGCGATCGCCGCCCATGGCGCCACCGCCATCAACCTTGTGCCCACCATGCTGCAAATGCTGCTGGAGCACCGGGACCTCGACGCCCACGACCTGTCGTCGCTCCGGCACATCATCTACGGCGCCTCGCCGATGCCGCGCGCGGTGATTGATCGCGCCATGGCCCATTTCGGCCAGCACCGCTTCTGGCAGTACTATGGCCAAACGGAAGCGCCGCTCTGCCTCGCCGTGCTGCGGCCGGAAGACCATGTGGGCGACCTGCTCGGCGCCTGCGGCCGGCCATCGCCGGATGTGGAAATCCGGCTGGTTGACGCTGACGGCGCCCCGGTTCCGCAAGGAGAGCCCGGCGAAATCCTCGTGCGCGGCCCAATGTCCGTCGCCGGCTATTTCAACGCCCCGGAACTGACGGCGGAAACCTTTGATGCGGACGGCTGGGCGCACACGCGCGATGTCGGCGTGTTCGACGACCGGGGCTTCCTGCACCTGCGCGACCGCACCTCCGACATGATCATTTCCGGCGGCTACAACGTCTATCCGCGTGAGGTGGAGGACGCGTTGCTGACCCACCCCATGGTGCTGGAATGCGCCGTGGTTGGCGCGCCGGACCCCAAATGGGTCGAGGCGGTGACGGCGTTCGTCGTACTGCGCGCTGGCGAAACCGCGACGGAAGCGGAGCTGATCGCCCACGTGGCCGGCCAGGTCGCGTCCTACAAAAAGCCGCACCGGGTGCTGTTTGCCGACGCCATTCCCAAGACGGCCGTCGGCAAGCTCGATCGCAAATCATTGCGGGCGCGGCTGGCCTGATCTGGCCGCCGGGACTGACTTTGGAGACGGGGTCACGAAGCTGGTCCGGGCCGTTTCCAGACCGGTCGCCGCGCCTTTCGGCCGGCGACCGTTTCAATTTGTTCCAAACGGTTCCAACTCGTTCGTATCCCCCCCATTCCCCGCGTCATAAACTCAGGATGACGATTAAACGCTGATGCGTCCCTGGCAGCCCTGTCCGCTGCGGGAGGCCCAGGAAATTCAGCCGGCTGTGTTTGGGGTTGGGGGACTGATCGTGAAAAGGTATCCGGCGCGGCGCCGCTCCAGGGGAAGCGCGACGGTTCTGCTGCTCGGCGGAACCAGCATGGCGGCCTGCATGACCGCGGCGCCGGGCGCGGTCGCCAGCGACACACTGCCGTATATCATCAGGAACGGCGCCAACGGCCAGGATGGCGTTGCGCCGCCGTGGTACTGGCCCTGGGGGGCGTCGAAAGCGCCGACGTCGGGCAGCGCGGCAGAAAATCTGGTCTACGGCAACACCGTGCCCGTAGGCGCGTTCCGCGTGGACCGCCAGAGCGCGATCCTGCTTGGCTCGGTTGGCGGCAACGGCGGCGACGGCAAGTCTGTCGAACAGGAGCGGGGACCGCCATATCATCAGCCCGGCGGCCGAGGCGGAGACGGCGGCCGGGTCGCCTACACCCTGGACACCCCTTCAGGCGCCGGCGTCACGCGCATCCAGGGCTATCGCCCTGCCGATGCCGGCGGCTCACAGCCAGCGCCCATCGCCATTTTCCAGCTGTACTCGGTCGGCGGCGCCGGCGGTTATGGCATGACCAGCCCTGGCCAGGGGGGAGAAGGCGGCAGGGTGGAGCTGCGGCTGGGCGACGGCGCGCCAGCGGGCGCCGGGGCCCAGCTGGTTTTCACCACCGAAGGCGCGAATTTCGCCGGCGCGTGGGTCGTGTCGAAGGGCGGCAAGGGCGGCGATGGCGGAACCTCGTCAAAATGGAATAGCGGCGGCCAGGGCGGCGTCGTCGATGTGAAGATCGGGGCGTCCGTCAGCATGACGACAGCCGGCGCATCGTCCCCTGTCCTCGTGCTGCAATCACTCGGCGGCGCCGGCGGCTCGCATGACAGCCAGGGCGTGTGGCTGCCGCCGTCTGTCGGCGGCAAGGGCGGCCAGGCCATCCTGACCATGGCCGGCAGCCTGACCAGCGCGGGAGCGAACTCCGCCGGCGCCATCGTCCAGTCGATTGGCGGCGCCGGCGGGACAAACTCGGCGATTGTTGGCGGCGCCGGCGGCTCGCGCGGCGGCGATGGCGGGACCGCCGAGGCGCTGCTGTATGGAACCATCACGACAACCGGAGCTTACGCGCCCGGCGTCATCGTGCAGTCGGTCGGCGGCGTCGGCGGTTACGGGGGCGGCGGCATTTTCTCGGGCGGCTCGGGCGGCAACGCCGGCGACGGCGGAACCGCGAAGGTTGAAACAACGGGAGCCATCAGCACCACCGGGAAAAGCTCCTTCGGCGTCGTTGCGCAAAGCATTGGCGGCGGCAAGGCCGGCAACGCTTTCCAGAGCGGCCTTGTGAGCCCGGGCGGCGGCGGCGCCGGCGGCAGTCCGCTCTCGCCATTTTTCAGTTCGGGCGGTCAGGGCGGCACCGGCGGCGCCGGCGGATCGGTCTCCGTCACCAATCGTGGAACGATCACGACGACCGGGGACGATGCTTCCGGCATTCTGGCGCAGAGCATTGGCGGCGGCGGCGGGGCCGGCGGCGAAGCCAAGGCGTTCGGGATCGGCGGGGCGGTGGCCCTGGGCGGCGATGGCGGCAATGGCGCGCGCGGCGGCGCGGTCGAGGTCAACAATATCGCGCGCGACCTCACCAGCCCCAAAGGCTGGATCAGCACGTCAGGCGCTCATGCCGCGGGCATCATCGCTCAATCCGTTGGCGGCGGCGGCGGCAATGGCGGCGACGCGACCGCCGTCAGCATTGGTCCGCACATCTCCTATGCGCGGGCAGTGGGCGGCGTGGGGGGCAAGGGCGCCACCGGCGGCAGCGTCACCATTCTCAACGGGCTGAATGTCGTGACCGGCGGACTGCAGGCGCCTGGTCTGCTGGCGATGAGCATCGGCGGCGGCGGCGGCAATGGCGGCTCGGCGACAGCAAAGGCGACAGCGGTCGCCATCGATCCGCGAATCCCCGGTCTGACCATCACCAGCGGTGTCGGCGGGCAGGGAGGAGACGGCAACGCCGGCGGCGCCGTGAAGGTTACAAACACCGCCGCCGTCGTCACGTCCGGTTATGGGTCGGCCGGCGTCATGGCCATGAGCGTGGGCGGCGGCGGCGGCGCGGGCGGCGGCGTCATTCCGCTTCCCACGTTCAGCGTCGCCGGCCTGACCTCCTGGCTGGCCGGCCTCCGTTCCGGCTCAGTCGATTTCTCGTTCAATAACGCGACCGGCGGCAGGGGCGGCTCCGGCGGCAAGGGCGGATTGGTCGAGATCAACAACAGCGGCTCCATCACCACCTACGGTCAGGGAGCCTCCGGCGTCGTTGGCATGAGCGTCGGCGGCGGCGGCGGGGCCGGCGGCGCCGCCGTGCTGAACGCGGCGGCGAACCTCACGGTCAATGACTCGGTTGGCGGCAATGGCGGCTCGGGCAATCACGGCGGCCAGGTCAAGGTGACGAACGCCGCCGGCGCCGCCATCGCGACCACGGGCGCCGGCTCATACGCCATTCACGCCCTGTCGGTGGGCGGCGGCGGCGGCATTGGCGGCGCCGCCATGGCGACCTCCGGCGGCAATGAGGTTTATGACGCCTATGGCGCATCCCAGACCAAGGCGCAGCTTGTCAACGTGGCCAAGGCAGCGCTTCCGCAACTGAAGGAATGGGCGGCGCAGTACAAGAATTCCAACATCGTCGGCAAGGCTGGCGACGCGCTGGTCGGGTTCCTGGCAAAGAACTTTGGAACAACGGCGGAAAAACTTGCCAGCAACAAGGGGATTTACAGCAGGCTGAAGCCATCGGTTCCGCTGTCGCTGGCGTGGGAATCCGCCGTCGGCGGCAAGGGCGGGGCCAGCGGCGACGGCGGCGGAACGGCCGACGCGCCCACGGGCGTGTGGGCGAACGGAACACTGACCACTTCGGGCGCGGCGGCGACAGCCATCGTCGCGCAGTCCGTGGGCGGCGGCGGCGGCAAGGGGGGCGCCGCCGCCGCAGGCGCCGGCAAGATGTGGAGCAGCAAAACCGCCGTGGGCGGCGATGGCGGCGGCGGCGGAACAGGCGGCGTTGTCCGGGTTGAGCTCGGGGAGACCGCCAAAGTCAGCACTTATGGCAACGCCGCGTTCGGCGTGCTGGCGCAATCGATCGGCGGCGGCGGCGGCGTCACGACAACCGGACGGGATTTGCAGGCCGGCGAACTCGCGCTCGCCAGCGTTGAAACGCTCGGCGGCTCCAATGGCGCGGCGGGCAATGGCGGCAATGTCTCCGTCTCCCACGCCGGATCGATCGTCACCACCGGCGGTCAGGCGCACGGGATTGTCGCCCAGTCGGTGGGCGGCGGCGGCGGCGTCATCGCCGACGCCAGCTTCGACCAGCAGGGCCTGCTGGAAATCAGCAGGGCGCTGGGGGAACAGACAACAATCGACATGTTCGACGCGGCAGGCATCGATATTCGCGGCGATCTGGCAAAAGCCAAAACCATGAGCGCCCGCAACCTGAGAGGCGTGGAGCAGGTGCGTCTTGGCGCGGACGGCGCCTCGGGGACCGGCGGCGAGGTGAGCCTCGCCATCGGCGGATCGATCAGCACCTCCGGCGTCGGCGCCTTTGGCGTCATCGCCCAGTCGATCGGCGGCGGCGGCGGCCTGGTCGCCGATGGAGCCACGTCCCTTCCGGTCAATGGCGCGGTGCTCCTGGGCGGCGCTCATGGCGCGAAGGGCGATGGCGGCGACGTAAAGCTGCGTTTCGACAATGCGGCGCGCATCACTACTACCGGCGACCACGCCGTCGGCGTGCTGGCGCAGTCGATTGGCGGCGGCGGCGGCTTTGGCGGCGCCGGGCTGCTCACCGGCGCGGCGCAGGGACTGGCGTCGGGGCGCGGCGGCTCCATCGGCAATGGCGGCGCGGTCCTGATCAGCAATGCCGGCTCCGGCCTGACCATCGAGACCTCCGGCAGGGGCGCGCATGGCGTCATTGCCCAGTCTCTTGGAGGCGGGGGTGGCTATCTGGGTCGCGGCATCCAGGACGATCCGTCGGTGAAGGGCTTTTACGACGCCATGGTCTACACCGGCCGGCCCACGAACTGGGCTGAACAGTACGACGATCCGCCAGAAGCACAGCGGATGGCCTCTTTCCTGTGGCGCGAGATGGATGCGGAGCTGAAAAAGGCTAACGTCAAGAAGACAGAAGACGAACTGTTGAGGCAAAACGAGAACGAGCTGAAAGCCATGGCGGCGGCGCGGCTCAACGCCAGGGGGACCGGCGACCGGATCGCGATTGATTTGAGTGGCGCGACAATCCGCACCACCGGAGCCAATGCTATCGGGATTTTTGCCCAGAGTGGCTTCCAGGACGTCATGGGAATGCTCGACCCTTCGCGGCTGGGCGGCAACATCTCCATCAATTTCGCTGGAAAAATCGAAGGCGGCTCCGGCGAAGGCGCGGCGATCGCCATTGACGGCGGCCGCGTCAACGCCATCACCATCAATGCCGGCTCGACGGTCAGCGCCGCCTCTGGCAAGGCGATCCTTGCGTCGTTTGGCTCGGACCACGTCGCCAACCACGGCAAACTCATCGGCGATGTGAACCTCAGCGTTCGCGGCGCCCGCAAGGACGAGGTCAACTCCTTCGACAACCACGGAACCTACCAGACCGCCGGCAGCGGCCTGATCAATCTCTCCAATCCGGCGGCGACGGGCCGCAGCGTTTTCACCAACTATGGTGTTCTCGATGTGGGCGGCGTCGGCAGGATCGCGACGGCCGAGGTTCGCAATGGCGACGCGGAACTGCGGGGAACGCTGCTGGCGGACGTCAACGGCGTGGCCGCCGCCGGAACCCAAGCGAACGACATTCTGAAGACAACAGACCTGAGGGTCCGGAGCGTGGCGGTAAAGCCTCACGCCATTGAAGGTCTGCTGCCGTCGAACAGTTTCCGGGTCGTGGAGGCGACTTCTGTCACGGTCGATTCAGATTGGCCGGTCGGGCCGCGCAACGCGGTTTCGGGCGCGAGCGAGGCCAGCCCGATCTCCTGGAATGTTTCGACAACCGGCAGCGGCATTACCATTGCCCCGGGCGCCGCGGACTTCGCCGGCAAGGCGCCAGGCAATGTGACCGCGACAGAACAGGCGTTCCTCGGCAGTTTGCAATCTGCCTGGGAGACGGGCGCGCGCGGCATGGCGGGCACGTTCGCCGACATGGCCAACGTCGCGACGGCCAGCGAATACGACCGGATGATCAACAGCATGACGCTGTCGGAAGGCCTTGGCCAGCCGGCGGCGGGCCAGACGATGGCGAGTTCGAAGGCGCATGGCTACGCCATGAGCTGCCCCGCCTATGTGGGCGGCGGCGTCATGATCCGCGAGGGAAGCTGCGTCTGGGGTCAGGTGATCGGCTCGCGCACCGTGGCCACCGCCGGCCGTGATACGGACGGCTTCAGCCAGACGGGGACGAGCTACCGCCTCGGCGGCCAGTGGGAGGTGTCTCCTGGATGGTTCGTCGGCGCGACCGCCGGCTACAACGCCAGTCAGCTGACGACCAAAGACCGCAACAGCCGCATCGAGGGCGACAGCGGCGACATCGCCATCGCGGTGAAGCGCCAGCTCGGCCCGTGGCTGTTCGCCGGCGCGGTCAGCTTTGGCTATGGCAGCTATGATTCCGTCAGCCTCTTCCAGATGGGCGACAGCACCTGGCAGGCGCTCAACACGTCCAATGTCTGGACGGCGGGCCTGCGGCTGCGCGGCGCCTATGAGTTCGCCTTTTCCAACTGGTATGTGCGCCCGTTCGCCGACCTTGATCTGGTGCAGACCCTGATGCCGGGCTACCGGCTTTCCGGCGACGGGGCGGTGCTGGACGCCCAGGGCATGCGGTCGTGGACCGCCGCCTTCAAGCCAGGCGTCGAGCTTGGCGCCAGGATTGATCTGGACGAGACCAGCTGGCTGCGCCCCTACGCCAGCGTGGGAATGACGCTGAACGGCGGCAGCGGCCTGCGCCAGCGGGTGTCCTTCAGCGAGGACGGCGCGCCCGGCGTCACGTTCACGTCGCGCTCGGAAATCCCCGATCGCCTGCTCGACCTGGCGGCCGGCGTCCAAGTCCTTGCCCACGGCGTCTATGAACTGCGCGGCGAATACAAGGCCCAGCTGGGCAAGGATTTCGTCAATCAGGAGTTCAGCCTCAAGGCCGCGATGCGCTTCTGAAACCATCCAGCCGTCCCCGGGGCGCCAGCGGCGCCCCGGGGATGGCGAACCGCGCTGCGAGATCAGAATAACAACGGAGCAAACAACAAACCCGCGCCCACCCGCCTGCGCCCACCTCCCCCGCCGCTGCCGCTGCCGCCGCGTATTTCCCGCATAAAACGCCATTGCCCGACCGGTTTTTCTGGCCGCGTCGCTTCCTCGCCCATAATGTCGCGTAAATGGAGTGTTGCGCGCATGGCGGGATCCCGGGGCTGGTTTCCCGGGACGCCGGGCGCTGGAGTTTCTGATGACTGACGCCGCCGCCGGCTCCGCCGGCCCGATTTCCGGTCGCACGCCCGGCGATCACCTCGCCTGGAAGCTTGACAATACGTACCAGCGGTTGCCGGAAGCCTTCTGGACCGCCGTCGCGCCCACCCCCGTGCAGGCGCCCAGAATGGTCATGTTCAACCGGCCGCTGGCGACCCGCCTCGGCCTGCTGGCGGACGGCGCCGATGCCAATGCGGACGCGCTGGCGCAGGTTTTTTCCGGCAATGCCCTCCCCGATGGCGCGGCCGCCATCGCCCAGGCCTACGCCGGGCACCAGTTCGGCAATTTCACCATGCTGGGCGATGGCCGCGCCGTGCTGATCGGCGAGCAGATCACCCCCGACGGGCGCCGGTTCGACCTGCAATTCAAGGGCTCCGGGCCGACGCCGTTTTCACGCCAGGGCGACGGCCGCGCCGCGCTTGGCCCGATGCTGCGCGAGTACGTCATCAGCGAAGCCATGCACGCGCTGGGCGTTCCCACAACGCGCAGCCTTGCGGTCGTCGCGACCGGGGAAGGGGTTTTTCGCGAGGAGCCGCTGCCCGGCGCGGTGCTCACCCGCGTCGCCGCCAGCCATCTGCGCTTTGGCACGTTTCAGTACGCCGCCGCGCTTGGCCAGCCGGAGTTGCTCCAGTCGCTGGTGGACTACGCCATCGACCGGCATGACCCGGACCTGAAGGCCTCCCCTGCCCCTGCGCTCGGCCTGCTGCGCCGGGTGGTGGAGCGGCATGTGGACCTGGTGCTGAACTGGATCCGCATTGGTTTCGTCCATGGCGTCATGAACACCGACAACATGGCGATTTCTGGCGAAACCATCGATTACGGCCCCTGCGCCTTTATCGACGCCTTCAATCCCGCAGCAGTGTTCAGCTCCATTGACCAGGGCGGTCGCTATGCCTTTGGCGCCCAGCCAGGCGTCGCCCAGTGGAACCTGGCGCGGCTGGCGGAGGCGCTGCTGCCGCTGCTGGCCCCGGACAGGGACGCCGCCATCAGGCTGGCGGAAGAGCAGCTCAATCGCTTCCGCGACCTCTACCAGGTCCGCTGGCAGGCAATGATGCGGCGCAAGCTCGGCCTGGCCGCCATTGACGGGGAGGAGGAAAGCGACGCCGCGCTGATGGGCGACCTGCTGCAATGGATGCGCGCCGCCGGCGCCGATTACACCAACACGTTCCGGGCGCTTTCGGATCACGACGCCCCCCGGCCCGGGCAGTTCGCCGACACGGCTTTCACGGAATGGCGGGCGCGCTGGCAAGCGCGGCGCGACCGGAACCCGATCGCCCTGGCGGAAGCGGAGGCGATGATGCAGGCGGCGAATCCGGCCGTCATTCCCCGCAATCATGTGGTCGAGAACGCTCTGACCGCCGCGACCGGCGGCGATCTGGCGCCGTTGCAGGTGCTGCTCGGCGCCCTGGCGCATCCCTATGAACCTTTCCGGGGCGACCCGGCCTGCTTGCAGTCGGGACCAGCCGGTTTCAAAACATTTTGCGGGACCTGAGACGGACCCGGCGGCGCGCCTCCTGGGCCCGGTGAAAAGGCGGGCTGGAACATCCCTGTTCAGGCGGCGCAAAATTGCTGCCTCTGAAAAACGCCCGAAATCGGCTTTTTCGGGTCAGTTGACATCACATAACGGCGCGCATGTCGTGTTGCGGCCGGCTCCATCGCATCCCGTTCCGTGAAAAATCGCTGACGGGGTGCGCCACCAAGAGGAAGGTAATGGCAGGCAGGCTCCGTATCCGCCCGTTCTCAATGTTCCGGGCGTTTCTCGACAATCAGGCGTCCGGCGGCATCGTGCTCATGTTCGCCGCCGCCGCCGCGCTGGTTGTCGCCAACTCGCCCCTGTCTGCCAGCTACTTCGGCGCGCTTGCAACGCACCTCGGCCCCCTGAGCGTGGCGCACTGGATCAACGACGCGTTGATGGCCGTGTTCTTCCTGTTCGTCGGGCTGGAGATCAAGCGCGAGATGCTCGACGGGCAGCTCGCCACCTGGCCGCGGCGGATCCTGCCCGGGGTGGCGGCGCTGGGCGGCATGATCGTTCCCGCGCTGATCTATGCGGCGCTGAACCATAACAATCCGGCGACCATGCGCGGCTGGGCCATTCCGACGGCCACGGACATCGCCTTCGCGCTTGGCGTGCTGTCCCTGCTTGGCAACCGGGTCCCCGCGGCGCTGAAGGTATTTCTCACGGCCCTGGCGATCATTGATGACCTTGGCGCGGTGATCATTATCGCCCTGTTCTATACGGCGCAGATGTCCCTGCCGGCGCTTGGCGGCGCGGCGCTCACCCTGGCGGCGCTCGTGCTGCTGAACCGCCGCGGCGTGCTCATCCTGTGGCCTTACCTGCTGCTGGGCGTCGTGCTGTGGATTTTCGTTCTGAAATCCGGCGTGCACGCCACGATCGCCGGCGTGCTGCTGGCCCTGACCATTCCATTGCGCCGTTCGCCCGGCCTGCGCGGCGACCTGCCCGCCTCGCCCCTGCACCGGCTGGAACACGCCCTGCATTACGTCACGCCCTTCGTCATCATCCCGGTGTTTGGCTTTGCCAACGCCGGCGTGTCGCTGGCCGGCATGACCCTCAGGAACCTGTGGGATCCGTTGACCCTGGGCGTCGCCAGCGGCCTGCTGGTTGGCAAGCTGGCCGGGGTTTTCGGCTTCGCGTGGGCGACCATCCGGCTGGGGTTTGTGGAGATGCCGGCCAATTCACGCTGGAGTCACCTGTTTGGCGTGGCCCTGCTCTGCGGCGTTGGCTTCACCATGAGCCTGTTTATCGGCCTGCTGGCTTTTGAAGGTCATCCTGATCTTCAGAATGAAGTGAAGCTTGGCATCATCGTCGGCTCGGTGCTCGCGGCGCTGGCCGGGGCGCTGGCGCTGCGGCTGTCGCCCATGCCGGCGCCGCAACTGGCGGAGGCACAATCAGCCTGACGCCTGGCGGCGGTTCAACGGCCCGTGGGCGCTTCCCGCGCCAACGGGATGCGCGGCGCAGCACATCAGGGTTGATATGCGCCGCCGCCTCTGGCGAGGCCCCCAGGCAATCTGATAGGGAACCTGTATCGTCACGCCGCCCCGGGGCGGCCATGGGAGGATAATGAATGAGCGCTGTTGAATTCACGGTTGATGGCAACGTCGCCATCATCACCATCAATCGCCCGGAGGCGAAGAACGCCGTCAACGCCGAAGTGGCGAAGGGCGTCGCCGCCGCTGTCGACGAGATCAACAGCCGCGACGACATCCGTCTCGCCATTCTCACCGGCGCCGGCGGCACGTTCTGCGCCGGCATGGACCTGAAAGCCTTCGTGCAGGGCGAGGTCGTCTCGATCGAAGGGCGGGGTTTCGCGGGCCTGACCGAGGCGCCGCCGCGCAAGCCGCTGATCGCCGCCGTTGAAGGCTATGCCCTCGCCGGCGGTTGCGAACTCGCCCTCTCCTGCGATCTGATCGTCGCCACCGAAGGGTCGAAGTTCGGCGTGCCGGAAGTGAAGCGCGGTCTCGTCGCCGCCGCCGGCGGCCTGATGCGCCTGCCGCGCCAGATTCCCTATCGCATCGCCATGGAGCTGGCCCTCACCGGCGACATGGTGCCGGCCGCGACCCTGCAGGGCTATGGCCTGATCAACCGCGTCGTGCCGAACGGCCAGGCGCTGGAGGAAGCGCTAAAGCTGGCCCGCGTCATCGCCGAAAACGGCCCGCTCGCCGTCGCCGTGTCGCGCCAGATCATCAACGACCAGCAGGAATGGTCCGCCTCAGAGATGTGGGAAAAGCAGAAAGCCTACATCGCCCCGGTGTTCACCTCAAAGGACGCGCGCGAAGGCGCCATAGCCTTCGCCGAAAAGCGCAAGCCGGTGTGGACGGGCAAGTAACTCCCATACCGGAGAGCGATTGGCCTGACGGCCAGTTCCAACGATCTCCCCACCAGACCGCGCCCCGCCGGATGCCGATCCGGCGGGGCTTTTTGTGTCAAAAATGCGACATTCCGCCAGCATTACACAAAACCGTCACATTTCGTTTTTGGGGCGTTCGGCGCACAGGGTAGAACTATTCCAGACTGAATAACGTCTTCAGGTAGGGATATGCGGCCTCTTTTGTTCCTGCTGCTGGTTCTGAACATCACGCTGGTCATTTTCTTCGCCGCTGCGAACCATTTTACCGGCGTGGGGATCGACTCGTCGGTATTTTACCAGTTGTCGGTTGGCGTCACCGGATTGAGCTGGCGCATTCTCGCCCCGGCCGTCATTTTTGCCGTTGGCTACGTCTGCCTTCTTGTCGTTCTGCTGGCAGCGACATCAAAGCTGGCGTTCTTCCGCAAGTTCCGCGGCGCCAGGGGCTGGTTGGCTATTCTCGCGCTTGGCGCTTGCCTGCTCGCCAATCCGGCGCTCTGGCAAACCTACGCGGCTGTCTCTCCGTTGCTGAGCCATGACAGCAGCGGCATCGCCATCCTGCCTGACGGGCGTACGCTGGATTTCAACCAACTCCACGCGAATACCACCAGTCTCGAAGCGCCCGGGAAACGCAAGAATTTTATCTATATCTATGCAGAAGGGCTGGACCGCACCTTTTTTGACCATCCAGCCTACGCCCAAACCCTGCCGCGCCTGAGGAAGCTCCAGACCTCCGCGATCAACTTCACCAATATCATGTCGCCGTGGGGCGCTGGCTGGACCATCGCCGGAATTGTTGGGTCCCAGTGCGGCATTCCCCTTGTCGCCTCTCCCATGGCTGGAAACGATTTTGGAAATTTTGGCGCGTTCCTGCCAGAGGCGACCTGCATCACCGATCAGCTCAAAAAGAACGGTTATGATCTGACTTTCATCCAGGGCGCGCCCCTGTCATTCGCCGGCAAGGGCGCGTACCTCAAATCACACGGGTTCAGCCATACTTTTGGCCTGGATGAGTTGGCCGGCCCCGACGAGCCGCTCTCCTCCTGGGGGCGCCATGACGCCGCGACCTTCAAGTCCGCGCTCGCACGCTATCGGGAATTGCGGCAATCGGAGACGCCATTCGGGCTTGTCGTCCTGACCGTCGATACGCATCCGCCCTCCGGCCATCCTGGCCCCGGGTGCAAGGATGCGTCTGGGGGCGGCGGCATGCTGGCGGCTTTGTCCTGCTCCGATGCGTTGATTGCGGACTTTATCGAAACCGTCCTGCGCGAAGATGAGGCTGACGAAACCGTGATTATTCTCGGTTCCGACCATCCGATGATGCGCAATACGCTCACCGAATACGCCTATACCACGGATCGGCGCAACGCGTTCATGATCTGGAACGCGCACGAACGCGCGGGCCCGGCCCGCGACATCAACCGGGCGGGAACCGTGCTGGATATCGGCGCCACGGTCGCAACGGCACTGGGATTTTCTTCATCACGCCAGGGCCTCGGCGTCGATCTTTTCGGTCAATCCCCGACGCTGCTTGAAACGGCTGGCGATATCGACAGCCTGAACGCGGCGCTGCCGCAATGGGCGCCGTCCCTGATGGCGTTCTGGCACGATTCCACCCCGTGGCGGGGCTTCCAGTTTGACCGGGAGAACCAGCGGATCCGGTTTGGCGCCCAAAGCGCAAATCTGCCCCTGACCATCGTGCGCGACAAAAAAAACGACGCCATCGAAACGGTGTTCGGCACAGCCGCCATCGCCGCCGCATCTGCGCTCAACCCCACCAAATCCTTTTTGATTGCGGGAAGTTGCTCCGTCATCAACGCCGACATATTTGGCGCTGATCTGGCCCCCCGCGATGATTGCTATGTCTATTATGACAGCGGTAAACTCTACAGCGCGCCTTTGCCGACCGGCGCCGTGCTGGCGCCCGCTGATCTGATGGCGCGCGGACGGCTCCCCCAATCGTTCCAGAAGGCGGGCCTAAAGCGGCTTGGATTTTACGCCGCGCATGGAACGTTTCCGGAAATGTTCCATAGTGTAACCGCTTCAGGAAAAACGCCTGCCCGCATCAAAATTGTCTCCGCCGGTTTTGAAGGGGGAGCGATATCTTACGTCAGGGTTGATGGGCAGGAGCCTGTTGAACTTGCGGAACGGGGCCTCAATTTCCTGCACGTCGACCGTGATGGAACACTCCATGTTCTCGGTTCCGTTGACACCTGCGAGGGGCAAAGCGCCCAGCCATTGTTGCAGAACCTGGAGGCCCGACCGCAACTGGGCGACGACGCCGTCCTCATCGTTGGCTTTGACAGCGTGAGATGTGAGGCTCCCCTCGGCGACCTGAAATTTCGTGGCCATAGCCTGACCCAACTCAGGGATATTGCCCTGCGCGAACCTTACATCGCCAGTATTGATCAGAACGGCGCCCGGGAGTTCCGCGGCGTCCGGCGATATCCGCTTGTGGTTGACTGGCGCGCCGGCTTGCCCGCCAAGGCGGACGCCCCAACGAAACAGCCCCAGGACCGGGGGTGATTTGCGGCGGTTGTTTTACGCTCGCCCCACAGGTTCCCGTCGACGCCGCTTCTTATCAAAGGCAAGCCCGTCGGCGTCGCCACGCCGCGATCTGGCTCTAAGCGGTCCCCGGGATAACTTGGACCTGGGAACCTGACCGCCATGACGCCGGTTGACACTCCAAACCGGCGGTGGAGAGGACCAGGGCATGGCGCGACGCCCGGATTTGCCTGAACAAGGGTTACAAGGCGAGGGCCCGACGGGGAACGAAATCCGCAAGTCCTGGGCGCCGGGCGAGCCCCCACAGCATGACGTTCCGGACCCGGCGCCTGCCGGGCCCCTGGGGCGGACGGCGGACCTGCTGATGCTTACGCCACAGGGGCTGTATTGTCCGGCGGGCGGCTTCCATATTGATCCGTTGCGGCCCGTGGAGCGGGCGTTGGTTACCCATGGGCATGCGGATCATGCCCGGGCCGGCCATGGGCATGTGCTGGCGACAGCGGAAACGCTGGCCATCATGGCGGCGCGTTACGGTGAAAACTTTGCCGGGTCCTCGCAGGCAGCGGCGCCGGGCGTTTCGCTAGCCATTGGCCATACGACAGTCAGCTTTTTTCCCGCTGGCCATGTGCTCGGCTCGGCCCAGATCCTGATCGAGGCGCGCGACGCCGCCGGCCGGCTGACGCGGCTTGTCGCGTCAGGCGATTACAAACGGGAAGCAGATCCCACCTGCGCCGCATTCGAGCTGGTTCCCTGCGATATCTTCATTACTGAGGCCACCTTCGCCCTGCCCATTTTCCGGCATCCGCCAGCGGGCGCTGAAATCGCGCGTCTGCTCCAGTCACTGCATCTGTTTCCCGAACGCACCCATCTGGTTGGCGCCTACGCGCTGGGAAAAGCCCAACGCCTGATCGCCCTGCTGCGCGCGGCGGGCTATGACGCCCCGATTTACATGCACGGCGCCATTGAGAAAATAACCGCTTTATATCAAAGATTTGGCATCAATCTTGGCGATGTGCGCCCTGTGCCTGCGCGCGACGGGCGTGGCGGCGGGGACCTCCCAGGCGCCATTGTCCTGTGCCCGCCCGGCGCCTTGCAGGACCGCTGGAGCCGGCGTTTCGCCGATCCAGCGCACGCCCTGGCCTCCGGCTGGATGCGCACCCGGGCGCGGGCCAGACAGCGCGGCGTCGAGCTGCCGCTGGTGATTTCCGATCATGCCGACTGGCCGGACCTGTGCCGCACCGTGGTCGAAACCGGCGCGGAGGAAATTCGCATCACTCACGGCCAGGAGGACGCCCTCGCCCACTGGTGCGCCACACGCGGCCTCACCGCCCTGCCCCTGCATCTGTTGGGATATGGTGATGACGATGCGGCTGCCGTGGAGGAAACCGCGCCCGGCGCCGCCACGGGCGGAGCGGCGTCATGAAGCGCTTCGCCGGTCTCATCGACCGCCTGTCGTTCGAGCGCGGGCGCAACGCCCGCCTGCGGATCTTGCGCGACTATTTCGCCACGACGCCGGACCCGGACCGCGGCTATGCGCTGGCGGCGCTGACCGGCGGCCTGTCGTTCGCCAGCGCCAAACCTTCCCTGATCCGGCAACTCATCAGCGAGCGCACCGATCCTGTGCTGTTCTCCATGTCTTACGACTACGTGGGCGATCTGTCCGAAACGGCGGCGCTGCTCTGGCCGGACGCCGGGGAGCAGGTCGGCGATGATCTTTCCCTTGGCGCCGTCGTCGAAACCATGGCCGCGGCGCTGCGCCCGCAGATGGCTGATTTGCTGGCCAGCTGGCTGGACGCACTGGACGAAACCGGTCGCTGGGCCCTGCTGAAGCTGGTCACCGGCAACTTCCGTATCGGCATTTCAGCCCGGCTGGCCCACATGGCCCTGGCGCAATACGCCAATCGCGACGTGAACGAGATCGAGGCGGTCTGGCATGGGCTGACGCCGCCCTATCTGACCCTGTTTGCCTGGCTGGAGGGGCGCGGTCCGCGTCCAGGGCCACAGGAAATCGCCCCGTTTCGCGCGCCCATGCTGGCCCAGCCCATCAATGAAACGGAATTGCGCCAGCTGCATCCGCCAGATTTCGTCGCTGAATGGAAATGGGACGGCATCCGGGTGCAGGCGGCGGCGGGAACGGACGGTGACGGCGCGCCCATCGCCCGGCTGTGGTCGCGCAACGGCGAGGACATTTCCGCCGCCTTTCCCGATCTCATCGCCGAACTGGCCGGCAAAGCCCATTTTGACGGCTCCATCGACGGCGAGCTGCTGGTGGTGCACGCGGGCGTCGTGCAGAGCTTCAACGTTTTGCAACAACGGCTGAACCGCAAGAGCGCCACGTCAAAACTCCAGCTGCAATATCCGGCGCATATCCGCGCCTGGGACGTGCTGGCGCTGAACGGCGACGATCTCACCGCCCTGCCCTGGACCGAACGGCGCGCCCGGCTCGAAACGCTGGTTTCGCGCCTCGATTCATCCCGCATCAGCCTCTCGCCGCTGGTGGCGTTCGCCAGTTGGGATGAACTGGCCGCTGCCCGGGCGGCGCCAGCCGCCACCGATCTCGGCCCTGACGCTGCGGCAGTGGAGGGCTGCATGCTGAAACGTCGCGACAGCCCTTACGTCAGCGGCCGTCCCAGGGGCCCATGGTTCAAATGGAAACGCGACCCGCACCTGATCGATGCGGTGTTGATGTACGCCCAGCGCGGGCATGGAAAACGCTCATCCTTCCATTCAGACTTCACTTTCGGTGTCTGGCGGACCGGCGACGACGGCGCGCGTCTGCTCACGCCGGTGGGCAAGGCATATTTTGGCTTTACCGATGAGGAGCTTGGCCAGCTCGATCGCTTCGTACGCGCCAATACCATCAACCGGTTCGGGCCGGTGCGGGAGGTGACCCATACGGCGGATCAGGGTCTGGTGCTGGAAATTGCCTTTGAGGGCCTGCGCCGCTCGCCGCGCCACAAATCCGGCGTCGCCATGCGTTTTCCCCGCATCCATCGCATCCGCTGGGACAAACCGCCCGGAGAGGCGGACGAACTGACGACGCTGGAGAGGTTGCTGGAGCCGGACGGTCCATCCACCACGTGACCACGTGACCACGCTGGCGCCGGCGCAACGCGCATCCGGCGGCAACCGAAACGCCGTCATCACATGGGACGCGGCGAAGCATTGCCGGCAACAGAAGTCGCCGGCGCCACATGGCGTGATCCCGACCCATGACGGCGCAGGGCCGCTCCGGGGACCGGATAATCAGCAGTAGAAACAGGGTGACGACAGAACGGCTGCGTCAGCGTCTCTGGTAAAATCCGGCTTACCGGAGACGTCTCATCCCGTTGAAATAACCTGCTTTTCTGACGACAGGGGGCGCTGTTTTTTCTGAAAACCCGCCCAGGCTCCGCCGTCAGTCCAGCATGCTGCTGTAGCGATCCGAAAATACGTCGCGGCCGATAATCAGCCGCATCACTTCCGAGCTGCCGGCGAGAATGCGGTTGATGCGGGCGTCCGTGAACATGCGGCTGATCGGGAACTCGTCCATGAAACCGGCGCCGCCATGCAACTGCACGCCGAGGTCCAGCATCTTCCACTCGATCTCGCTGGCCATCATCTTGGCCTTGGCCGCCATATTGGCGTTGAGGCGGCCTTCGTTCAGCGCCTTGACGCAGTGGTCAACATAAACCTGAATCAGATCGATCTCGGCGTCCATTTCCGCCATGCGAAACTGGGTGTTCTGCTGGTCAGCCAGGGTCTTGCCGAACAGCTTGCGATCCATGCAATAGGCGCGGGTGAGATCAAAGGCGCGACGGGCATTGGCCGAGGCGCCGACGGCGGAGATCAGACGCTCCTCGGCCAGACCTTCCATCAGCTGGTAGAAACCGCGACCGGCGACGCCGAGCACATTGGCCTTGGGAACCTTCACATCGTGGAAGAACAGCTCCGCGGTGTCCTGCGCCGGCATGCCCATTTTCTTCAGGTTGCGGCCGCGCTCAAAGCCTTCCATGCCGCGCTCGACAATCAGCAGCACCATGGAATGGCGCTCGGTAGCGCTGCCAAGCTTGGCGGCGACGATCACCACATCGGCGTTCAACCCATTGGAAATATAGGTCTTCGAACCGTTGAGCACGTAGTGATCGCCGGCGTCGACGGCGGTGCTGCGCATGCCGGCGAGATCGGAGCCGGCGCCCGGTTCAGTCATGGCGATCGCCAGGATGGTGTCGCCGCTGACGCACTTCGGCAGGAAGCGCTCCTTCTGCTCCTCGGTGCCAAAACGTTCAAAATAGGTGCCGACAAGGCGGCTGTGCAGGGTGTTGAACCACTCGTGGCAACCGACGCGCGCGGTTTCCTCGATGATGATCTGCTCATAGCGGAAGTCGGAATCGCCCATACCGCCGTATTTTTCTTCCGGCCAGATCATCAGGAAGCCGAGGTCGCCAGCCCTCTTGAAAGCCGAGCGATCAACAATGCCGGCTTCACGCCATGCGTCCATGTTCGGCGCAATCTCGGTCTCTAGGAACTTGCGATAGGACTGGCGGAACAGGTTCTGTTCTTCGGTGAAACGCGACATGGGTGCTTCCTCAACCACCGGCCCCGGCCCCGGCCATGGGCATGCCAAATGGTTGCGTGGCCGGACCGGTCTGACGACGATGACCGGTGGAAACGATTCCACCGGCGACTGTCGTCAGATAGAGCGATAAGAGGCTTCGCCGCAATGGCCGAAGCAACGGGATTGTATCAGGGCGCTGGCGTAACGCGGATGATCTCCCCATCATTGGCGTCCGTCAGCAGCATGATGGCGCCGTCGCGGGCGACGCGTACATCGCGCACGCGGCCAATGCCTTTCAGGTAGCGCGCCTCGCCGGTGACCTTGCCGTCCCTCAGGGTGAGCCGCACCAGGGTTTCATCGCGCAGGGCGCCGATGAGAGCGCTGCCGCGCCATGTGGGAAACAGCTTGCCGTCATAAAACGCCAGGCCGCTGGGAGCGATAACCGGGTCCCAGTAATAGACCGGCTGTTCCATGCCCTCCTGCGAGGTGCGCCCCTCCCCCACCTTCTGCCCGCTATACTCGACGCCATAGGTGATGATCGGCCAGCCATGGTTGCGGCCAGCCTGCGGCCGGTTGAGCTCATCGCCGCCACGCGGCCCGTGCTCCACCGTCCAGAGCGCGCCATCAGGTCCGATGGCGGCGGATTGCAGGTTGCGGTGGCCCCAGGACCAGATTTCCGGGCGTCCGCCAGGGATGTGCGGATTGCCCCTGGCCGGCCCGCCTTCCGGATCGAGGCGCACCACCTTGCCAAGCAGCGCCGTCACATCCTGCGCCAGCTTGCGCGGCTCGTTATGGGAGCGCTCGCCGGTGGTCACGAACAGGGCGCCATCGGGCGCGAACGCCAGCCGGGAGCCAAAATGCAGCGTCGATTTCCACGGCGGCTCCTGCCGGAAGATCACGCGCACATCCGACATGGCGGCGCCATCGGGCGACAGCACGCCGGTCGCGACCGCCGTGGCGTTGGTCCCGCCGCCACGCGGCTCGGCGAAGCTCCACCAGACGCGGCGGGTTCCGGCAAAATCGTCGCGCACCGCCACATCGAGCAAACCGCCCTGCCCTCGCGCATCAACCGCCGGCAAACCTTTCACCGGCGGCGAAACAGCGCCATCGGCGCTGACAATGCGGAGCCTGCCTGGCCGCTCCGTCACCAGCCACCGTCCATCAGGCAATTCCGCCATGCCCCACGGATGCTCAAGACTTGACGCGATCACCCGGGTTTGCAGGCGGACATCGTCCTTGATGACAGGCGCGCGGGTCTGGTTGGGGAACGCCGGCGTTTGTCCGCGGGCATTGGGCCGTGCGGCGTTGAAATCCCGCGCGATGCCGCGTTGGGAGGCCAGATCCCACACCTGTTCGCCTGCATCTCCGGCCTGGGCGGCGGCAAATGCGCCATGGCATGGCAGGCCCACCATGACCACCGCCGCGATAACCACGGCCCGGACCATGACGGAAATCCGCTTGTTCTTTACCCTGGGGGACGATGCGGGGTCTGGACGCCGCCACGTGGGCAGATTGGCGTTTTGCCTCATGTTTCTGTCCTCCCTCTCAGGTCCTGCCGGCGGCTGGAACCCGCATTTTCTGGCCGCGTATGCGATACGATATGGGGCCAGTCACAGTGCGGGCAACCGTCAGCCCGCCATTGCTTTTTGTCAGTGTTCGTTAACCTTTCGTTAACCTTGTAGCGACGCGACTGACGCCGGGATCGCGCCCATGGACCTCAGCGCCTCCGCCTTGATATGCCACACATTCGGGCGCAAAACGCTGCGTCCAGATTTCTCCGACCATCCTGACAGGAGTGCGCGCATGACGCTATCAGAGGCCAGCTTCCGGCAGGGCGTCGCCGAGGCGGCAGCCGAATTGCGGGCGCTGTTTCCCCCGACGCCGCTTCAATTCAACGCCCACCTGTCCCGCCGGTACGGCGCGCGCATTTTCCTGAAACGCGAAGACCTGACGCCAGTGCGCTCCTACAAGCTGCGCGGCGCGTTCAACTTCATGCGCAAGCGGCGCGCCGCGGGCGGCGCCCATCTTTCGTTTTGCGCTGCTTCCGCTGGCAATCACGCCCAGGGCTTTGCGTTCGCCTGCCGTCACTTTGGGGCTCATGGCCGCATTTTCATGCCGGTGACGACGCCGCAACAGAAAATCGACAAGACACGCATGTTCGGCGGCGACGCCATCGAGATTGAACTGGTCGGCGATTTTTTTGATGATTGCTACCGGGCAGCCCAGCAGTTTGCCGGACGAACAGGCGCCATCATGGCCCCGCCTTTTGATGACCCCGACATCATTGAAGGGCAGGCAACCCTGGCCCTGGAAGCGGACCGCCAGGTCGCCGGGATGCCGGTTGACCTGATGCTCCTGCCGGTGGGCGGCGCCGGCTTGGCCGCCGGCGTAGCCGGCTACTGGCGCGGCGCGACGGAAGCGCCAAAACTCATCTTTGTGGAGCCCGCCGGCGCCGCAAGCCTGAAGGCAAGCCTCTCGGCCGGAGAACGCGTTCGCCTCTCGCATATCGACGGCTTCGTCGACGGCGCGGCCGTCGCGGAGATTGGCGCGCTTCCCTTCGATATGCTGCGAAATTTTTCGGCTGACGACGTTCTGACCCCGCCCGAGGGCCGCATCTGCCAGACCATGCTGGAAATGCTGAATGTGGAAGGCATCGTGCTTGAGCCTGCCGGCGCCCTGACAACCGCCGCGCTTCACGACATCCGGGACGAGATCTACGGCAAGACCGTCGTACTGGTTGTTTCCGGCGGCAACTTCGATTTCGAGCGCCTGCAGGACGTCAAGGAGCGGGCCCTGCGCTTTGAAGGCCGCAAGAAATATTTCATTCTTCGTCTGCCGCAGCGGCCCGGCGCCCTGCGGGACTTCCTAAACCTGCTCGGGCCTGAGGATGACATCACGCGCTTCGAGTATCTGAAGAAATCGGCGCGGGAATTTGGCTCGATCCTCATCGGCATCGAAACCACTCAGGCCGGCAATTTTGAGAGCCTGTACCGGCAGCTCGAACTGGCCGGAATGCCATACCAGGACATCACCGACGCCCCGATGATCGCAGACTTGCTTATCTGAGCGGCGTGTGTTGGGAGCTCCCAACGCAGCCGATTCGTCACAAAAAAGGCGCCGGCGGGACATGCCCGCCGGCGCCTTTTTCAATTCGCACGCCTGTTTACTGGGTGCGGCCCCGGGCCAGCACTGCGCCGCGCCGCGCTTCCACATCCTCGGGCTTCACCGCCTGGTTGTTCTTCGTCGAAATCTCCGCCTCCAGAGCCATGGCGTCGGTGAACGACAGCCGGAAGCCGTCATCAATCAGCTTTTTCATACGGCCCATCATGCCGGGCTCGATCTGGGCCATGTCAGCCGCAAGCCTGCGCGCCGCCGGAAGCAGTTCCTCAGCCGGAACCACCCGGTTCACCAGCCCCCAGCGTTCCGCGGTCTGGGCGTCAAGAAAATTGCCGGACAACGACAGTTCTTTCGCCCGGTACAGGCCAATCAACCGCGACAATTTCTGCGACAGACCCCAGCCAGGCATGATGCCGACGCGGGCGTGCGTATCGGCGAAGCGGGCATTCTCCGAAGCGATCAGCACGTCGCAGGCCAGGGCCAGTTCAAACCCGCCCGTGATGGCGACGCCATTGATGGCGCCGATAACCGGCTTCACGCAAGTTTCAATGGCCTTCACCGGGTTCATGTCAGCCGTGGTGGCGTTGGCGGCGCCCAGGGCGGAGGCGTCGCTGCCCAGTTCCTTCAGGTCGAGGCCAGCGGTAAAGGCGCGGTTGCCGGCCCCCGTCAAAATCACCACCCTGACCTCGCTGTCAGCGTTGATCGCCTTCACGGCCTCGGCCAGCTCGGCGCGAAGGGCGCGGGAGAGGGCGTTCATGGCGTCAGGGCGGTTCAGGGTAATCGTCGCGACGCCGTCGGACTTTTCGACAAGAAGGTTGGACATTTCGGCTCCCTATGCGTGCTTGTGAACGATTGACGAATAACCTGAAACCGCCGGCAAAAGAAAGCTGGACGCACCACACGCAATGGCATGTATAATCCACGCGCTACAACCAAAGCTGTGAGGGGAGGGGGGCGCACATGGATCTCGCCATCATGCTGGCCGCCATATCATTATGGGGCCTGATCCAGGGCGGCATGCTGATCTACCGGTGGAACCGCACGCCAGAGAGCCGGGATTTATGGTGGTCTGGCATCGGCATCCTCATTGTCGGATTCGGCGCGGGCCTTTCCGGCGCGCGATATTTCGACGCCTCGTTCTTCACCACCATCGTCGCGGCAAATGTGGCCATGATCACCGGCATCGCCTGCATGGCGCAGGCCGTGCGGGCCGCGGACGGAAAATCACCGGCGTGGCTGGAAATCATCCTGCCCGGCGCCGTCTGGAGCCTCGCCTGCATGTCGGAACATTTCCAGCAGTCGGCCCAGCAGCGACTCGTGCTTTTTTCCTTGCTATGCGCCGCGCCCGCCGTCCTCGCCAGCTATTCGCTGATCCGTGGCGGGCTGGCGCTCAGCGGGCGAAAAGTGTGGCTAACCCTATGGATTTTCATCGTAATTTCGACACTTGTCCGCGGCATCGACACCCCCCGCGTGCTTGAGGGGCTGGAGAACCGGTACGCGGCGTCGGCGTGGCATGTCATCTATTTCATCATGGTGGCGGCCTCGGTCGTCGGCGTCGGTTATGTCAATCTGGCGCTTTCCGACGCCCTGCCGCGTCTCAGCACGTTCATGGACCGCCTCCAGGCGCGAATGTCGCGGGGCCGTCCCGCCCCCGGCGGACATCCGCCCGCGGCCGGCGCCCTCTGGTCGCTGCGGCTGGACAGGCTGTTCATGGGGCGCGCGCTTGTTCAGGAATTCATCGCGCAGGATATCGATGACCTTGCCCGGGCGCTGACGGCGGCAGGTCCAGGTCTGGTCGAAGTGCGCCGCGCAGGGGTTGATCGTCTGATCTGGGTAACGGGACAGGACGGAGGGTCAGCGACGCAACATTACCAGACAATCCTGGACACCCTGACCGGGATCGCGGCGCGGCCGACCTTTCCGCGCCTCGCCATGAGCTTCGGCTTTACGGCCCTTTCCGGCGCGGATCTGTTGCAGGCGGCGGCGGCGGCCGACCGTAATGCTGTTCGCATCCGCTCCAGAAGCCGCAGCGCTTAACGTCTCGTTAACCCATTCGTCATTGACGGGTCTTACGAATCCAATCAGGCTACGCAAAATTATCCAGCAGCGGTATTTTGGCGTAGATGAGCACTGTAACGGAAAATTCCGCTCAACAGCGAAACGTGACCGGTTCGATCGACGAACTGATCGACGAACACGCGCGGGTGCTTTCTTCGCAGCTTCACACGCTGCGCTCCCGGCTGTTTTCGCCGGCAACGGAAAAGGAGCTGCGCCTGTTCAGCTCCCCCGAGGCGGCGCGGCTGATCGGCGTCACCGACGCTTACCTGCGCCAGCTGGCGCGGGCCGGGGAGGGCCCGGAGGCCGAGCGCGGCCCGGGGGGCCGCCGGCTTTACAGCCTGCCGCAGATCAATCAAATTCGCCGGCTTCTCAGTCAGCATAAGCCGGCTTACCTTCCTGGCCGCGTCGGTCAGGAGCATTTGCAGGTCATCGCCGTCACCAATTTCAAGGGCGGCTCGGGCAAGACCACCGTCAGCGTGCATCTGGCGCAATATCTGGCGATGCGCGGCTATCGCGTGCTGGCGGTCGATCTCGATCCCCAGGCCAGCCTGTCGGCCCTGTTCGGCTACCAGCCCGAGTTCGATATCCGGCCCAACGAGACCCTGTACGGCGCGATCCGTTACGACGACCAGCGCCGTCCGCTGCGGGACATCATCCGCAGCACCTATTTCGACGGGCTTGATCTGGTTCCGGCCAACCTGGAGCTGCATGAGTATGAGCACGAAACGCCGCTGATGCTCACCTCGGGCGAGCGCAGCGACGGCCTGTTCTTCGCCCGGGTCGCCCAGGCGCTGGGAACGGTGGACCAGGATTATGACGTGGTGGTCATCGACTGCCCGCCGCAGCTTGGTTTTCTCACCCTTGGAGCCCTGTGCGCGGCCACGGGCGTGCTGATCACCATTCACCCCCAGATGCTCGACGTCGCCTCCATGTCGCAGTTCCTGCAGATGACCGCGGGTCTGCTCGGCGTCGTGCGGCGGGCGGGCGGCAATCTGGAGTATGATTTCCTGCGGTATTGCATCACCCGCTTCGAGCCGAACGACGGCCCCCAGGCCCAGGTCGTCGGCTTCCTGCGCAACCTGTTTGGCGATCAGGTGCTGACCCAGACGGCGCTGAAGACGACGGCGGTGACCGAGGCGGGTCTGCGCAAGCAGACGATTTATGAGATCAGCCGCGACCAGATCAACCGGCAAACCTATGAACGGGCGCTGGAATCCTTCGATCTGGTCAATGGCGAAATTGAAAGTCTGATCCGCGCGAGCTGGCGGAGGGCAGGTTGATGAGCCGGAAGAACACCCTTGCAGATCTGATGAAGGCCGCGCCGGATCCGGCGCCGCAACCGCTGTCCCGGGGGGCGGCTGGCGGCTCCGCCTCACTCGGCGCGCCGGTGGGATCGGGCGCCCTGCGCGCCATGGGCCTGTCGCTCGAAAAGCTTTCCGCCGACGCCGGCAAGGCGCGGGATCTGGAAGCGATGATCGCCGCGGGCGACCGGGTGGTCGAGCTTGATCCGACGCTGATCGACGGTTCGTTCGTGCGCGACCGCATTGGCGAGGAAGCAACGGCTGACGCGTCGTTCGACAGCCTGATGCAGAGCATTTCCGAGCAGGGCCAGCAGGTGCCAATTCTGGTGCGCCCGCTGGGCGACAGCGGCCGCTATCAGGTTGCCTACGGCCATCGCCGCCTGCGCGCCGTGGCCCGTCTTGGCGGCAAGGTCCGGGCCATTGTCCGGCCGCTGAGCGATGTGGAGCTGGTCATTGCCCAGGCGCGGGAAAACCTCGAGCGCCGTGACCTCAGCTATATTGAAAAGGCCATGTTCGCGCGGCGGCTGGAAGAGCAGTTCGACCGCCCGACGCTGATGGCGGCGCTGGGAGTCGACAAGGCGGACCTGTCGCGGCTGCTGACGCTGGCGGCCTCGCTGCCGCCCGACATCGTCAACGCCATCGGGCCGGCGCCACGCGCCGGCCGGCCGCGCTGGAGCCGTCTGGCCGCCATTCTCACGGAGCCGTACGCCCAGGAGCGTTTCGCCGCGCTGGCCGCGAGCGCTGAATTCCGCGCGGCGGCGAGCGACAGGCGCTTCACCATGGCCCTGGACGTCCTGTCGCGCGAGACGCCGGCGCAGGCATCGCCCATGGCGGCGGATGGCGCGCTTGAGGTGTCCGCCCCATCTGGCGCGCCCCTGGCGAGACTGGAGCCTGGCCGGGAAGGCGGGCGTCTGGTTTTCGCCAATGAAGCGTTCAGCGCCTTCGTGCGCGAGAAACTGCCGGAACTGGCGCGCGTGTTCGCGGAGATGCAGCGCGCGGGCCTCTAGGGTGCTTTCACGAACAGTGGCGCTCACTGTTCATGCAAAAGGTGCGCAAGATGAAAGGGATGGGGCTTGTTGTGAACCGGCTTCACGTCAAGGCCCCTGGCATTTTCCGGCAAGGCAAACCCGCATTGCCGGAAAACGGCGCGCACCCCGGCAAGGGGGCGAACGTCCGGTGATCCAGACGGACATATTGTCCGGCAGGTGAAATCCGGCCGCCGCCCACACAGCATGGCGGCCAGCGCTTGCGGAGAACCGCCCTGCGCATGATCCGCCCCCCGGCGCGAGCGCCAGGCGGGCAGTGATTTCAGGGAACCGGTGGCCACAAACCGCTGGCCCACAGCAACCGGCGCCGGCAACGGACGCCACAACAGGAGAGAGCGGCAAAGAAAAAGGCCCCCGAAACGATGTTCCGGAAGCCCTTCTCATTGGTCTGACAACCTGAGAATCGCACTTCCGAAAATTGCAGTCAAGAGCATGACGTCGCTTTGGCGGTCGATTTCCCACGCCCCGAAGGCAGGGAACAATGACGCACCATGCTTTGACGACGCCTTTTGGGCGGCGAACGATGTCGCTCGCCATGGCGGCGAGCCAGATTGCGACGCAACATGCGGCGGCGGACAGCGCCGTGCACAAATGGCAGGTGTTTCGCGCCATCTGCGAGGCCCGCGAGATGCTTGGTCCATCGGACCGGTCGCTTGTGGTTCTGAACGCGCTGCTGACCTTCCTGCCAGAAACGGTGATGACGCCCGGGGTTAACCTTGTCGTCTTTCCGTCAAACGCACAACTTGCCGCCCGGGCTCACGGCATGGCGCCGGCGACGTTGCGCCGCCACCTGGCCGTGCTGGTGCAGACGGGGCTGATTATCCGCCGCGACAGTCCCAACGGCAAACGGTACGCCCGCAAGGGTCGCGAGGGCCTGATCGAAACAGCCTACGGGTTCGACCTCTCGCCCCTCGTGGCGCGGGCGGACGAATTCAGCGCCCTGGCCGCTGACGTGGCCGCACGTCGCCGGCAACGCCAGCTGCTGCGCGAACGCATCACCATTGCCCGGCGTGATTGCGCGAAATTGCTGGAAACCGGCGCACCCCACTGTGACGTCCAGACGTGGGAAGCGTTCCATGTCCGCTACCGACAGCTTGCCGCCAGCCCGGCGCGCTCCGCCTGTGTGGAGCTGCTGGACCTTCTCGCCTCCAGTCTTGCCGCCCTGAGGGACGATATTGCCGCGGAGCTCGGGAAGTTTCTGAAAGAGCAGCAAATTTCAGAAAAAATGAGCGGCAGTGAATCCCAAACTGGGCGGCACATACAGAATTCAGATAAAGAAATCCTGTATATTGAAGAACCATCCCAGCGCTCTCAACTGAACAACACTTCTTGGGGCAACACTGCTCCAATCGAGCTGGCCACCGTTCTGGAAGCCTGCCCGGACATCCATGATTTCGCCACCAGCCCGATCAACAGCTGGCGCGAGCTGCATGGCGCCGCCGCCATCGCCCGCGCTGCCATGGGCATCAGCCCGGACATCTGGAACGCCTTCCGTCAACAGGCAGGCGGTGACCAGGCGGCAACCGTCATCGCCGCCATATTGCAGCGGCGGGACCGTATCAGCCGACCAGGCGGTTATCTGCGCAACCTGAACGACAGGCTGCGGGCGGGGCAGTTTTCAGCAAGGCCCATGCTGCTGGCGCTGGCCCGCGAACGGATGGGACGCTTGCCAGGCGACCCCAGCCAGAACCAGCGCCGGAGTCAGACTCCTGACAAGACGCCCGGCCAGATCCCAGGCCAGATCCCAGGTCAAATCCTTGATCAAATCCTTGATCAAACCCCTGGCCGTAGCCAGGACCGGGATGAGACCCGCGATCAAACGCGGCCCCGGCCATTTGCCCCGATCCCGCCGGGTTTGACGCGCCTGCAAGCGGCGGCCTGTCCATGAGGGAAACGCGCCGTTCGAGGCGAAAACGCCGCTGTGTGGCCGCCATGACGTCATCGCGACGCCTGGGGCCGGTGAAAACGTCCGCCCGCGAGGCGCGACGCCGGTCAGTTGTTGTGGCTCACCGCCCGGGCCATGGCCCACAGGAGATCAGTCTGGGTCACCAGGCCAATGGCGTGCTCGTCATCGTCAACGATAACGGCGGCGTGCCCACGGCCATCCGTCAGGATGGGCAGAAGCTCGGCGACCGGCGTTTCGGGACGGGCGATGGCGGCGGTTGTCATCACGTCGCCCACGGGGGTGTCCGCAGCGGCGCCTGCGACGGGCGCGGCGCTTTCCCGCGCCGCATAGAGGGTGGCGATTTCGCGCAGGCCAATGGAGCCGACGATATGTTTCCTGCGATCGAGTACGGGAAGCATGCGGATATTGTGCGCCAGCAGCAGTTCGCGCGCGGCGCTGACGGGCATGTCCGGCGTGATGCTGAAGATGTCCCGGGACATGATGCTGGCGCAGCGGATGTCGGGGCTGGATCGCGCGACGGCGGCCAGTTCTGCCTGGCGGACGAGGCGAAGCAGGTCATCCCGGTCGATGTCATAGCTGGCGTCGAGGCTGGCCAGGGCAGCGTCGATATCAGCGGCGTCAACAACATTGCGCATGGCCGCTGGCGGGTCTTTCGAGCCATGGACGCCAGGCGGCGCCGCCTCGGGCTGGTGCGGATAGCGCCGCCCCATCATGCGGTGAAACACCATGCCGCAGGCGAGCAGGACGCCAATGTTCAACAGGGCGGGCGCCAGCGACCGCCAGATATCCATCGCCGCCGCGTCCTTCATTGTCAGGGCCATCAGCAGCGCCATGGCGCCCCCTGGCGGATGCAGGCAGCGGCACAGGCTCATGGCGACGATGCCGACCGGCACGGCCATGGCGGCGATGACCGGACCGCTCCAGCCCAGCGCGCCGAACAGTTGCGCCAGCGCGACGCCAGCCAGTCCCCCCACCAGATTGCCGCCGAGCACCGGCCAGGGCTGGGCCAGCGGGCTGGTTGGCACGACGAAAACCAGCACCGCCGAAGCCGCAATAGGCCCGACAATGAACGGCAGGGACAGATCGCCGCCGACAATGAGGCGGGTCACGAGGCTGGCGAGGCCCATGCCGATCAGCGCGCCGGCGCAGGCAAGCAGCCGTTCACGCAAGGTGGCGCCGGCGATGATGGGTCTGAACAGCTGAAAGGGAGACCGGGCGGGCATCAAAAGGGTCCTGCCTGAAGCGCCAGGGACGGTTTGACGACCCTGGCCAGAAGACTGACGTTCTGGCGTTTCATGGAATGTCGGACTGGCCGGTGGACTAACGGGCCAGGTCAGGCGCCGGTCCGGGCGGGAAGCCCGCGCAGAGCCACATGGCGGCGCGCCGCCATGGCGCAAGGGCGGTTGCGTCACGCAAGGCAAGGCTGCCCAGGCCGTTCCGGCATTCTGGGGCGGGCGGCTGGCGCGCGTCCACAGCCTGTGGCGCGCGCATGCAGACGCTTGTCGTGGTCAACATGACATCCTATGCATCTTTTCATGGAACTCCGGGCCCGAAGCGTGGGGGCAGCCGGCCGCTTCGCGGCGTTGGTGATCCTCTATGCGTTTCTCGTCAAGACCGTGCTTGTGCTCGCGGCGCCGCTGGCGCCGGCGGGAACGCTTGCCGGCAGGGGAGCCGCCGGGTTCGTGGGCGCGGTGTTATGCCTGCCGTCCGTCGCGGCGGAGCGGGGGCCGGATGGCCAGGAGGCGTCCCGCGCTCCCGATGCGCCAGCCCACGCCCATGACGCCAGTTGCTGTGTGCTGCACTGCCAGCTGCAACTCGCCGTTCTTGCAACGTTGGTGTTTGCCGTGCTGGCGCTCCGGTTGCGGCCGGCGGAACAGGCATGGCGACCGTTTGTCTGGCGCGGCGCCGCCCGCAATCCCGCCGCGTGGCGATTTCAGGCGCGGGGACCGCCCCTGGGCGCAATCTGAGAGCCTGTTTCCTGCTGGCGGGGCGCGCCGACGTCGGCCGGCCGGGACCTGCAAGGGCTTTCGTTGTGCTGGCGCTGCCTGAACGGCAGGGCCTTTCCAGTCCATCACTGGCAAACGTTCGCGCGTCCGCAATGGCGCGCGTCGTCGCCGTCCCGATACCGGCCGGCGCGCCAACGCCAGCCGGTCATGCGCCGCCCGGGCGCAGGTAGCAGATCCATGCACTTTCTTTTTATCGCCGCGCGCCGCCGCGCGGCATGGCTGTTGGCGTCATCCGCCATCGCCGCGATCATCCAGGCGCCGTGCGGCCAGGCCGCCCTGGCGCAGACGGCGCCAGACGCCGCCGCCGACGTCGAATTGCCGCCGATTGACGTGAAGGGAGCGGAGCAGGGCTCCCTGACGGCGCCCGCCAATGAGGCGCTCGCGGCCGCCCTGGCGCGCCGCCCGTCAGCCGTCAGCCTTGTCGACGCCCGGACATTCGCCCACGGGTCGGCCCTGACCATGCGCGACATGCTGAAGGATACGCCCGGCGTCCAGACCGGTGAGCGCTACGGCCAGGAGCAGCGCCTGTCCATTCGCGGCGCCGGACTGGCGCGGGGTTACCACCTGCGCGGCGTTGAAGTGTTGCAGGACGGCATTCCCGTGAACAACGCCGATGGCAGCGGCTCCCTGTACCAGACCGATCCCCTGTCGGCCCGGGCCGTGGAGGTCTGGCGCGGCGGGGCCGCGCTAGCTTTTGGCTCCACCGTGCTTGGCGGCGCCGTCAATGTGGTGAGCGAGACGGCGCGCACCGCGCGCACGCCCAATCTGGCGCAGGTCGAGGCGGGTGGGGACGGCTTCCTGCGGGAGCATCTGAGGGTTTCGAAAGTCTCCGGCCCGGTTGACATGCTGGTCAGCGGTTCGTGGACCAGCTCGGACGGCTACCGCGATCATTCCGCCAGCATCTACCGGCAGTTTAACGCCAACCTCGGCTGGGAAATCAGCGACCGGGTCGAGACGCGGTTCTACCTTGGCTATTTCGATACACGCCAGAAGCTGCCAGGCTCCCTGTCGCTGTATGATGCGCTGCACGCGCCCCGCAAGGCGTCGCTGGCGGCGGTGACGGGCAACCAGTCGCGCGAGGAGCGGGCGTTCCGCATCGCCAACACCACCACGGTGCAGCTCGACGCCGGGCAGTTCGACCTGTCGACATGGGCGATCCGCAAGACCCTCGATCATCCGATCTTCCAGGTTCTCGCCCAGGACGGCTGGACCTGGGGTGTCTCGCCCCGCTACGCGCAGCGCTTTAGCCTGGGCGGCTTTGACAATGAGCTGGTGGTTGGCGCGCGACTGTCGGGCGGTTCGACAGATGCGAAACAGTATGTGAACCTGGCCGGGCGACGCGGCGCCCTGACGGTCAGCGGCGTCCAGGACGCCTTAAACCTCGAGGCATGGGCGGAAAACAATCTGTGGCTGACGCGGGAGTTGGCCCTCGTGGCGGGCGTCAAGGCCTTCAACAGCCTGCGGGAATACAGCCAGCCCTATAACGCGGCGCTGCGCCCCTCCTGGGCCGCGCGCGACGACAGCGCCCGCTATGCCGGCGTCAATCCGAAGATCGGCCTGCTCTGGCGCGTGACGCCGGACGTGCAGCTGTTCGCCAATCTGACGCGGAGCGTCGATGCGCCGGATTTCACCGACCTGACCCAGACATTCGCGGGAACCACGGTATTCACGCCGCTGCGCGCCCAGAAAGCCTGGACAGCCGAGGCCGGGATGCGCGGGGCCATGGGGCCGGTGGCATGGGAGGCGACCTTCTACCGCTCGGCCATTCGCGACGAGATGCTGGCCTACACCGTGAACCCGTCGATTCCGGCCAATGTCTTCAACGCGCCGCGCACGACGCATCAGGGCGTCGAGCTGGCCGCCAGCGTTGATCTCTTCCGGGCCATGGGGTTTGACGCGTCCGGCTCCCGGCTGGTTCTGCGTCAGGCGTGGACATGGAATGATTTCCGCTTCGATCGCGATCCGGTCTATGGCGACAACCGCTTGGCCGGCGCGCCGGAGCATGTCCTGCGCACGTCGCTGTCGTGGCGGCGCTTCGACGGGTTCTACGTGACGCCGTCGATCGACTGGGTTCCGGCCGGCGCCTGGGCTGACTACGCCAACACCCTGAAAACGCCAGGCTACGTGCTGCTCAACCTTGAAGCCGGGCTGGAGGCGGATGAAGGTCTGAGCTTTTTCATCGACGCCCGCAATCTCGCCAACCGTCGCCATGTTTCGGACCTGTCAACCATCGCCAATGCGGCCACGGCGCCGGCGAGCGGGGTCGCGGTGTTCTATCCAGGCTCCGGGCGCACGGTGCGCGTCGGCGCGCGCTACGCGTTCTAGCCACGGGCGCCGGCCAGGACCTGTCAAGTCCTGGCCTGAGCTGTCAATTCCCGGCGGATGTCACGAAAATACATGTTTGCGGTTCAAAATGCCGTTCCGGACGCCCTGGGGCGTCCGGACGTGCGCTTGCGCACATTGGCGACCGTGATCCTGTGCAATTCGGCCCCAAAAGCCGGCGGATCCGTTTGACGGATGTTCCCCGCGGCAATATTAAACCGTCCGGTTGGAAATGAATGGACGCTGCCCATGGGTCGGAAACGCATTATTGGCTGTGACGCTGTGCTGGATGCGGCCGAGCGCGTGATCCAGCGCGAGGGCGCCGTCAATCTGACGATCAGCGCGGTCGCGGAGGAAGCGGGCGTCAGCAAGGCGACGGTTCTTTACGATTTCAAGACCAAGCACGCGCTGATCGGCGCCCTCGTCACCCGACAGATGCAGGCCGATGACCAGCGGTTGCAGGATTGCATCGCCGTTGCGGCTGACGCGCCGGAGGTCGCCAACCCGGAGCTGGCCGGTCGCATCCGTTTCGCCGCCACCATGCCGGACACGCAGGACCGCGCCTCGGTGATGACGGTCTGTCTCGCCATGGCTGCGGATGATTCCGTGCGGATGCGCATTCGTGACTTCGTCGGGAAGGACCAGAAGGCCTTTCTTGGCGAAGGCGACGCCGTTTCCGGGCTGGGGCCGCTCATGGCTTTTCTGGCGTTGCAGGGCTATCTCAGCCTGACCTGCTTTGACTTCTGTACATTTTCTCCTGACATCCGCGAGCAGATTTTTTCCGGAATCGGAAAACTCACCCGGATGCCGAATACCCTTTTCGACGATCTGTGACGGATATGGCCTCAATGCGAAACTCTTCCAGAAAAGCTCCCGCCTGGTTCGCCATGGCCTTGTCCGCCCCCGCCGCCGTGGCGGGGCTGTCCGCCGTGGCGGTGTCCGGGTTCACCACGGTCGCCAGCGCCCAGCACGCCATGCCTCCGGCGGTCGTGCAGGTCATGACCATTTCCCGGGAAGCCGTGCCGCTGACCCGCGACCTGCCCGGTCGCATCGCGGCCGTCCGCACCGCCGAAGTGCGGCCCCGCGTCAGCGGCATCCTGCAGGAGCGCGTGTTCCGGCAGGGGTCGATCGTGAAGGAAGGGGACGTGCTGTATCGCATTGACCCGACCCTGTTCCGCGTCGCCGTCGCCAGCGCCAAAGCCAATCTGGAGCGCGCGAAGGCCGCCCGGGTGCTGGCGCAGCAGAAAGCCGATCGCCAGAAGGAACTGCAGCGGCGTAACGTCAGTTCGGCCCAGGAATACGACGTGGCCGTCGCCACCCTGGCCCAGGCGGAGGCTGACGTGGCGGCCGCCCAGGCCGGGCTGGAGCAGGCTACGGTCAATCTGGACTACACCGAGGTGCGGGCCCCGATCACCGGCCGCATTGGCCGCGCCCTGGTGACGGAAGGCGCGCTGGTCACGACCGGGGAGGTGCGGCCGCTGGCGGTGATCCAGCAGCTTGATCCGGTTTATGCCGACTTCACCCAGTCGTCGACCGAGGTGCGGCGGCTGCGTCAGGATCTGGCGGCCGGTAATATCGCCAAGGTCGCGCCGGACGCCGCCGCCGTTCAGCTGCTGTTCGATGACGGCGAGAGCTACGCCTACAAGGGCAAGCTGCTGTTCTCGGAAGCGTCCGTGGACGCGACCACTGGCCAGATCACCCTGCGCGCGGAATTTCCGAATCCCAAAAACGAATTGCTGCCAGGCCTGTACGTGCGCGTGCGTATTGAACAGGGCCGGGTCGACGAGGCCATCGCCATTCCCCAGCAGGCGGTGATGCGCGACGCCAGCGGCGCCGCCCAGGTCTACGTGATTGGCGAGGGCGACGTCGCCCAGACCCGCCAGATCGAGCTGGGTCAGGTGACGGGCGATCGCTGGCTGGTGCGCGGCGGCCTGCAGCCGGGCGACCGGATCATCGTCGAGGGATTCCAGAAGATCATCCCCGGCGGCAAGGTGGTTCCGAAGCCATGGGGCGGCCCGGTCGGCGCCAAATCAGCCGCTGCGGAGCAGCCGTCATCCCCGCCCAGGCCCGATCAGGCTCCCAGGCCTGACGCCAGCAAGAAGAACTGAGGACCGGAGATGGCGCAATTTTTCATCATACGGCCCATCTTCGCGTGGGTGGTGGCGTTTTTCATCGCCATCGCCGGCCTGATCGCGTTGCCGTTCCTGCCGATCGCCCAGTATCCGCGGGTGGCTCCGCCCCAGCTGACGATCTCCACGATGTATCCGGGCGCCTCGCCGTCCGAGATCTATCAGGGCGTGACGAAGCAGATTGAGGATGAGCTGAATGGCGTGAAGAATCTGGCCTATTTCGAGTCCACCTCGGACGCGACCGGCCAGGTTGAAATCACCGCCACCTTCCGGACTGGCGCGAACATCGACATCGCGTCGGTTAACGCCCAGAACGCCATCCGCCGCGTGCAGCCGCGGTTGCCCGCGACGGTCGTGCAGCAGGGCATCACCACGGAAGAGAGCGGCGCCGGCTTCCTGATGATCATCTCACTGACCTCGACGGACGGGTCAATGGATGACGTCGGCCTTGGCGACTATCTCAACCGCAACGTGCTCGGCGAAATCCGTCGTATCCAGGGCGTGGGCCGGGCCCAGCTGTTCGCCGCGCCGCGCTCCATGCGCATCTGGATCGACCCGGACAAGATGCTGGGTCTGAACATATCGACCGATGACATCGCCAACGCCATCCGGGCCCAGAACGCCCAGGTGGCCGCCGGCAAGATCGGCGCCGATCCCAACCCCATCAACCAGCAGATCACCGCGACCGTGCTGGTGAAGGGCCAGCTCAGCTCGCCTGATGAATTCGGCAATATCGTGCTGCGCGCCAACCCGGACGGTTCAACCGTGCGGATGCGCGACGTCGCGCGCGTCGAGGTGGGCAGCGAGAGCTATAATTTCGCCACCCGTCTCAACGGCAAGCCGAGCGCCGCCATCGCCGTCCAGCTCTCCGAGAGCGGCAACGCCGTGGCGACCTCCAACGCCATCGAGGCGAAGATGAAGGAGCTGTCGCGCTTCTTCCCCAAGGGCATTGAGTATTCGATCCCCTACAACACCAGCCCGTTCGTCGAAGCGTCCATCGAAAAGGTGGTGCACACCCTGCTGGAAGCGGTGGCCCTCGTCTTTCTCGTGATGTTCCTGTTCCTCCAGAATTTCCGCTACACGGTGATTCCGGCGCTCGTGGTGCCGGTGGCGCTGCTGGGCACGCTGGCGGTGATGCTGGGGTCGGGATTCTCCATCAACGTGCTGACCATGTTCGCCATGGTGCTCGCCATCGGCATCCTCGTCGATGACGCCATCGTGGTGGTCGAGAACGTCGAGCGCATCATGGCGGAGGAGGGGCTGTCGCCGCTGAAGGCGACGCAGAAGGCCATGAGCCAGATCTCCGGCGCCATCGTCGGCATTACCCTGGTGCTGGCCGCCGTGTTCATTCCCATGGCGTTCTTCCCGGGCGCGACGGGCGTGATCTACCGCCAGTTCAGCCTGACGATGGTGGTGTCGATCCTGTTCTCGGCCTTCCTCGCCCTGTCGCTGACGCCGGCCCTGTGCGCCACCTTCCTCAAGCCGGTGCACGGCCATGGCGAGGAGAAGCGCGGCTTTTTCGGCGCCTTCAACCGCTTCTTTGATCGCACCACCCGCCGTTACGCCGGCATGGTCACCGGCGCCACCTCGCGGGCGGGACGGTTGATGATCATCTTCCTTGCGCTGCTCGTCGGCACGGGCTGGCTGTTCATGCGCCTGCCAACCTCGTTCATTCCGAACGAGGACCAGGGCTATATCATCGTCGACATCCAGACCCCGCCGGAAGCCAGCTCCAACCGCACGTTGCAGGCGATCGAGCAGATCGAGCAGATCGCCCGGACAGAAACCGCAGTGGCCAACATGGTGGCGGTGCGTGGTTTCAGCTTCTCGGGCGCCGGCCAGAACGCCGCCATCATGTTCATCACCCTGAAGGACTGGGGCGAGCGTGGCCCGGGCAACGCCGCCCAGGACATCGCCAACCGCATGAACATGAAGATGTTCGGGATCAGCGACGTCATGTCGTTCGCCCTGTCGCCGCCGCCCATCCAGGGCTTCGGCAATTCGGCCGGCTTCACCTTCCGCCTGCAGGATCGCGGCGGACTGGGCCAGACGGCGCTCGCCGCCGCGACGCAGAAGCTGATGGCGGAGGCGCGTCAGAGCCCGATCCTCACCGGCCTGCGCACCGAGGGCCTGCCGGACGCGGCCCAGCTCATGGTCATTATCGACCGTGAGAAGGCCAATACCTTCGGCGTGAGCTTCGCCGACATCAACGCCACCATCACGGCCAACCTGGGCTCGTCGTACATCAACGACTTCCCCAACAACGGCCGCATGCAACGCGTGATCATCCAGTCGGACGCGGCCAATCGCCTGCAGGGCGAGGACCTGCTGAACCTGAACGTGCGCAACGCCAGCGGCGGCATGGTGCCGATTTCGTCCTTCGCCAAGCTGCAATGGATCAAGGGGCCGCAGCAGATCATCGGCTACAATGGCTACCCCTCGGTGCGCATTTCCGGCGCGCCGGCGCCTGGGTATTCGTCGGGCGCTGCAATCGCCGAGATGGAGCGCATCGCCGCGACGATGCCGCAGGGCATCGGTTACGAGTGGACCGGCCAGACGCTTGAGGAAATCGCTTCGGGCTCGCAGGCGCCGATCCTGTTCGCCATGAGCATCCTGTTCGTGTTCCTGCTGCTGGCGGCCCTGTACGAGAGCTGGTCGATCCCGCTGTCGGTGATGCTGGTGGTGCCGCTGGGCGTGATCGGCTGTATTCTCGCGGTGATGCTGCGCGGTCTGCCGAACGACCTCTACTTCAAGGTTGGTCTGCTGGCGATCATCGGCCTGTCGGCCAAGAACGCCATCCTGATCATTGAGTTCGCCAAGGACCTTTATGCCGACGGCATGAGCCTGCGCGACGCGGCGATCGAGGCGTGCCGGCTGCGCTTCCGGCCCATTCTCATGACCTCGCTGGCGTTCACGCTGGGCGTGGTGCCGCTGGCCATCGCCACCGGCCCCAGCGCCGCGAGCCAGAACGCCATCGGCACCGGCGTGGTGGGCGGCATGATCTCGGCCACCATCCTGGCGGTGATCTTCGTGCCGGCGTTCTTCGTCTTCGTGCTGACGCTGTTCCGCACGAAACCGCCGGTGTTGCACGGGGAATCACCGGTGCATGCGCCGCACCCGGCCACGGGCGCGCCAGAGGCGCCAAAGCCGTCGGCGTAACGCATTCAGGGCGCGGAGGCCGCGCCCTGCTTCCAGAAGCGTCTGGATCCCGAAAACAAAAACCCCCGGCCGTGAGGCCGGGGGTTTGTTGCTGTGGAGCCGACGGCGTGTCCCTGGAGGAAAGAAACCGGCCTGTCCCGGATCAGAAAACTCCGGCCCACCAGGGCAAGAACCGGGCCTTGGCGGGCTGGGGTTCCGGGGTTCCGGGGCTCCCGCTTCAGGCGGCGAGCCGTTCGAGACTGATCACACGGCCGAGCCGCGAAATGCCTTCGGCGATGGTAGCGGGATCAGCGCAGGAGAAGCTGACGCGCAGGGTGTTGGCGCCGCCGCCATCGGCGTGAAACGCCTGGCCCGGAACGAAGGCCACCTTCTCGGTTTCGATGGCGCGGGCCAGCAAAGCCGCTCCGTTCATGCCGGCGGGCAGGGTGATCCAGATGAACATGCCGCCTTCCGGGTGGGTCCAGCGCACGCCTTCCGGCATGTGCCTGGCGAGGGCGTCGAGCATGGCGTCGCGGCGCTCGCGGTAGACGGCGCGGATTTTCGCCACCTGGGCGTCGAAAATTCCGCCCGCCACATGGGCGATCGCCATCTGGTTGATGGTGGAGGAATGCAGGTCCGCCGCCTGCTTCATCAGCACCAGTTTGCGGATGATTGGCGCCGCCGCGACGATGAAGCCGACGCGCAGGCCAGGCGCCAGCGTCTTGGAGAAGCTGCCGCAATAGATCGTCCGCGACGCGTCGATGTCGCCGCAACGGGCGATGTCCAGGGCCATGATGGGCGGGATCGCCTCACCCTCGTAGCGCAGGGACTGGTAGGCGGCGTCCTCGATCACCGGAATGTCCAGTTCCGCCGCCAGATAGAGCAGCTTTTCGCGGCCGGCGCGGTCAAGGGTTTCGCCGGTCGGGTTGGCGAAATCCGCCGACAGGTAGGCGAATTTGACGCGGCCGCCGGCCTGCGCCGCGGTCGCGCGGTAAGCGTCCGGCGTGCGGTTGCCGCCCAGGTTCAGCTCATCATAGGTCGGCTCATAGGCGTTGAAGGCCTGCAAGGCGCCCAGATAGGTCGGCCGGGTGACCAGCGCCGTGTCTTTCGGCGACAGAAACAGCTTGCCCAGATAGTCCAGCCCCTGCTGCGAACCGGAGACGATGAAAACATTGTCGATGGTGCAGGGAATGGCGAGTTTGGCCAGTTGCCCCACCAGCCATTCGCGCAGGGGCGGGTAGCCTTCGCTCACCGAATATTGCAGGCCGGCGGCGGCGTCGGGGCCGGAGAGCACCTCGGCGTAAGCCTGGGCGAAGGCGTCTTTCGGGAACAGCGCCGGATCCGGTATGCCGCCGGCGAACGAAATAATGTCCGGCCGCTCAAGGAGCTTCAGCAGCTCGCGAATTTCGGACGCCTTCATGCGCGACGCGCGCGTGGCGAAAACCTGCTCCCAGCTCAACATCGGGACAAACCTCGGCTCGTTGGTTGCCGTACCAATCACAGCCTTCCCAGATGTGTCAATAATACTGACGTAATGGCAGCGCCGTCTCCGGCGCAGGGCAGGACGGGATGGCGGATGCGCGCCGTCATCGCGACGCCGCCGCATCTGTGGACAATTATGCAACATTGTTGCTTAACCGGTTGACGGCGCCCCGATCAATTTATGTAATAACATTGCATAAAGAGGTCGCCATGTCGTTGCACATTCCGTTTCCCGCCGCCGCCGTTGCGGCGTCATCTCACGCCGCGCCTGTCACTGGCCGCAGGATCGCGGCGCCAACCGCAACGGGTTGTGGCGGCGGCCTCAGCCGTCTGCGCGCCGGGAAACTGGCCGGCGCCGCCGTGGTTGCCCTGGCCGTCGCCGGTCACGCCAGCGGGGCGGCAGGCGAAGAGGGCGCGGGAAGCGGTAACGCCCAGGTCATCGATCTGCCAACCATCGACGTCACCGCCGATACGCCCGTGACGGTTCGCCAGACGGCGGGCGCCGGTCAGGAGGCCGTCCCTGGCATGCTGATCGTGCCGCTGCGCTCCTTCGCGCCGGTGTCAGTGGTTTCGCGCAGCGACATCGAGCGCAACCAGCCGCAGAGTCTTGGCGAGGCGGTGGCCGATATCCCGGGTGTCAGCGCCACCACCTTCGCGCCAGGCGCCAGCCGGCCTGTCATTCGCGGCCTCGACAATTTTCGCGTCAGCATCCAGGAAAATGGCGTGGGCGCCTCGGGCGTTTCTGCCCTGGGCGAGGACCACGCCGCGCCGGTCAATCCGCTGAACGCAGAGCGCATTGAAGTGATCCGTGGGCCCGCCACCCTGCGATTTGGCTCCCAGGCTATCGGCGGCGTCGTCAGCCTCGATAACAACCGTATTCCGGACAAGGCGGTCAACGGCGTCAACGCCCGCGTCATGAACGGCGTCAGTTCGTCCAATCGCGGTTATTCGTCGGCGGGCGAGGTCAACGCCGGCGCCGGCAATGTGGCGGTGCATGCGGACTTCTTCCGGCAAAAATCGGGCGATTATTCCACGCCGGACGGACGCCAGGCCAACTCGGGCGTCAATTCCGGCGGCGCCGCCATCGGCGCTTCGATGGTCACCGATAGCGGTTTCATCGGCCTCGCCTATTCGCATCTCAGCAGCAACTACCAGATTCCAGGCGGCGAATCCGCCGAATTGCGCAGTCGCATCGACATGGTCGAGGACAGGATTGTGCTCAAGGGCGAACACCGGCCGGGCAGCGCCTGGATCGACGCCATCCGCTTCTGGGCCGGCGCCTCGAATTATCGCCATCGCGAATACGGCCTGGCGCACGGGGAACATGATCACGACCACGAGGATCACGACCAGGATCACGACGTGCACGGCCATGAGGACCACGACCACGACCATGGCGGCGCCACGGCGGCGGCCGGCGAGACGCTGCACTCCACCTTCTACAACCGCCAGCAGGAGGCGCGCGTCGAGGTGCAGCACACGCCGTGGTCCTCGGCGTTGGGAACGTGGAGCGGCGCTTTCGGCGTGCATGGCGCGCGCCAGAAGCTGAACGCCACGGGGGAGGGCGGCGGCATGATCTCGCCGGCGGAAACCCGCTCCATCGCCGCTTACCTGTTCGAGGAGCTGAAAATCAACGACAGCTGGCGTCTGCAGGTCGCCGGACGCATCGGCTACGTGAATGTCGACGGATCGGCGGCGCTGTTCCCGGCCGATTACCTGCCGGACGGCGTCGAGCTTGCCCTGTCGCCGCGATCACGCGATTTCGCGCCGAAAAGCGTCAGCGCCGGCGTGCAATACACCCTGCCGTGGCACAACATTGTCGCCACGCTGAACGCGCAATACGTTGAGCGCGCGCCAACGGCCGCCGAGCTGTTCTCCCGCGGCGCGCACCATGCCTCGGGCACGTTCGAGATCGGCGATCCCAACCTGAAGATCGAGCGGGCGCGCACCATTGAGTTCAGCCTCAAGAAGGCGGACGGGCCGGTGCGTTTCGAGGGCAGTGTCTATCACACCAAATATTCCGGCTTCATTTACAAGCGCCTGACCGGGGTGAACTGCGGTCATACCTTTGCGTCCTGCGGTCATGACGATGAACTGCGCCAGATCGTCTATTCGCAACAGGGCGCCACGTTTACTGGCGCGGAGTTCATTGGCCAGTTCGATCTGGCGAAGCTCGGCGACGGGGCGGTTGGTGTCGAGGGACGCTATGATTATGTGCGCGCCAAGTTCGACGATGGAACCTGGGTCCCGCGCCTGCCGCAGCAGCGGCTTGGCGGCGGCGTCTATTTTCGCAGCGACGCCCTGTTCGCCCGGGTGTTGCTGACCCACGCCTTCGCCCGGAATGACGTGGCGGAATATGAAACCCGCACGCCAGGCTACAACAACCTGAAAGCCGAGCTGAACTACCGCGTGAAGCTGCCCGCCAACGCCGTCGGCGCGAAAGAGGTGGTGTTCGGCGTCGTCGGCGACAATCTGCTCAACGACCGCATGCGCAACAGCGTCTCGTTCAAGAAAGACGAGGTGCTGCTGCCGGGGCGGACCGTGCGGGCCCACGTGACCGTGTCGTTCTGACGGCGCCCTTCTGACGGGCGGTTGCCCGCCCGCCCTGCATGACGGAAAGGGTATCCGGCCGCGCCGGATATCGCCTATCGCGGCGTGGCCGACGCCGCCAGCTTGAGGAAGCGGTCGCGATATTTCGCCAGGTCAGCCTCGCGGGTGACGAGGATCGAACGGATAAACCCGTCCTTGTTGAAGCTCACGACCTGGATGATCGACACCGCCTCCCCGGAGCTGGCGTCCTTGCCGGTTCCCGAGATGACGATGCGGCCATCGGCTTCTGCCTTCTCGTCCTTCACCGTGATGTTGTTGACGCCGGCCACCGAGCTGAAGGCTGCCCTGGCGAGCGGTTTGCGCTGCGCCTCCGGCGGCGAACCGGCCATGCTGCCGGCGACGATCACCAGCGGCTGCGCTGCATTCTTCACCGTGTTTTCCGGGCCATCAGTCAGCAGCAGGGCCGAGCCGGCCAGCGTATTGACCAGACGGAAGCCGGCCTTGTCCTTCACCGCGAAGGGCAGCGCTTCCACCTGTTGCTCCGCCGACAGCCTGGCGCGTGTCTTCAGTCCCAGCAACGCCTTCTCCATGTCGGCGTCGCTGAGCTTGCTGGCGGCGGTTTCCGGCGATTGCGCCGTGATGAGCAGGGTCGCGTCCTTGCCCTGCGCCACAAGGATCCATTTGCGGAACACGCCGGCGGGAATGCGCTGCTTGCCAGCCAGCAGGATGGCGGCCTCGCCGCCAGGCAGCTTCACCTCGCGCGGCGGGCCGGAGAGTTCGACGCCCTGATGTTTCAGGGCCTCCGCTGTCATGCCGGTTTTGAGCTGGGGCCAGGCTTCCGCCGGCATGTCGACGAAGAGAATGGACGAGCCGGTGGCGGCGTCCTCGAAGCCCGCGAATTTTTTGGAAGCGGTCATGCCGGCCGGTGGAACGAGGCCGCCGCCCGCGGCGCCAGGATAGACCACGTCGGCGGCCATCACGGCGGTCGACAACACCAGGCCAGCCAGCGCCGGCAGAATGACTTTCTTGAGCAGCTTCACATGTATCCCCTGTGTTCGCGCCAGACCGGACGCTGCCGGGAAAGGCGGCGGACCATCGCGGCGGCCCCGGCCATCCCTTTTCCGGCATAGGCCGAAGCGGCCGCAAGGCCCACTCACGATCACGCTGGCGGCGCCGGGTCGGGCGCCCGCCCGCCATGCCAGGCGGTCATGGCCACCATGTGGCGCTCGCCGTTGCCGGAAGCCCGTCCACAGGTTAAGTACGGGGCTAACAGTTAGCACGCTAATAATTAGGCTAACATGGATAAGTCCTCTCCCGCCCCCAATGATCCCCGTCAGCGCGCCGCGTTCATGGAAGCGCTGTCTCTCGCCCAGCGCCGCATCCGCACGCTGTTCGACGCGCGCGTGCGCCTTGAGGGGATGACCCTGGCGCGGGCCCGCGTGCTGATGACTCTGGATGACAGGGCCGGCCTGAACCAGCGCGAGCTGGCGGATATCCTCGGCATCGAGGGGCCGACGCTGGCCCGGATACTCGATGGGCTGGAGCAGGGCGGCTGGCTGACCCGGCAGGTGTCGCCATCCGATCGTCGCGTGCGGGAGCTGGCGCTGACCGACGCCGGGCGGCGGGCGGCGACGCGCATGCGGGACATCGCCGGCGCCACCCGGGCCGAGGTGCTGGGCGGAGTGTCCGCCGCTGATCTGGAGGCCGCCACCCGGGTCCTGCGCGCTGTCGCCGTGATTTCGTCCAGCGTGCATACGGCGGAAAAAGCCGGCGAGGACGGCGACCGCAATGCGTGACGCCGCTGCTTCCGGAACCGGCTCGGGACCACGCCTCGCCGCGCCAGCCTCCTGGATGGCGGCGCCGCGCGTCCGCCCCTGGGCTTGCGCCGTCACCGCCCTGCTGCTGGCGCTGGCCCAGGGCATGGGCCAGAACTTCTTCACCGCCAACCTGCAACAGGTGCAGGGGCAACTGGGCGCCACGCCGACGGAAGGCGCCTGGCTGACGGCGCTCTACATCGCGCCCTACGCCAGCCTGTCGCTGATGCTGCGCAAGCTGCGGGCGCAGTTTGGGCTGCGCAGTTTCGCCGAATGCGCCATTCTCGTTTTTGTGCTGGTTACGCTGCTGCACCTGGTCGTCGACGACCTGGGCTCCGCCATGCTGGTGCAATTCGCCAGCGGCGTCGCGGCGGCGCCCCTGTCGGCGCTCAACTTTCTTTACATGGTGGAAGCGGCCCCGGCGGACAAACGCCTCTCCATGGGGCTGTCGGTCGCCCTGACGTTCCAGTCCATCGGCGCGCCGCTGGCGCGGGTGCTGTCGCCGCCGCTGTTTGATATCGGCGGTTGGCATGGCCTGTACCTGATGACAGCCGCCACCGCCCTGGCCGCCTGCGCCATGGTGCTGCTGACGCCGCTGACCCCGGTTCCGCGCGAAAAGGCCATCCACTGGCTGGACGTCGCCAGCTACCTGCTGATCGCCGTCGGCTTTGGCCTGATCGCCCTGACGCTGGGCGTCGGTCGCTACTACTGGTGGACCGACGCGCCGTTTCTTGGCGTGATGATCGCCGCCGCCTTTCTGTGTTGCGCCGGCGCTGCCGTCATAGAGCTGAACCGCAGCGCGCCGTTTCTCGACTTCCGCTGGATCGCCAGCCCGGGCGTGCTGCATTTCGCCGGGGTCATGCTGGTGTTCCGCATGATCACGTCGGAGCAGTCGTCGGGTGTCCTCGCCCTGTTCCAGAACCTTGGCCTGCTCAACGAGCAGATGCGGACCATGTGGCTGATCGTGCTGGTCGCCACCGCTGCTGGCGGTCTGAGCTGCGTGTTCCTGCTGCGCAGGCCGCATCTGGCGCCGTTGCTGCACCTCGCGGCGCTGCTGCTGTTCGGCGCCGGTTCGTGGATGGACGCCGGCGTGACCGTGCTGACCCGCCCGGAGCAGATGTATCTGAGCCAGGCGATGATCGGCTTTGGCATGGGGTTGTTCATGCCGCCGGCCATGGCCATCGGCCTGCAGGCGGCCCTGGCGAAGGGTCCACAGAACCTGTTCACCTTCATCATGGTGTTCCTCTCGACCCAGAGCCTCGGCGGGGCGCTGGGATCGGCGGTGACGGGCACGTGGGTCGCCATTCGCACCCGCGTCCACCTCGACGCCATGTATGCGCACCTTACCATGGCCAATCCGCTGGTGAGCGCGCGGGTGGAGCAGCTTGCCGCGTCGGCGCATGGCGCGTCCGGCGCCGGATACAGCCTGCTGGCGCAAAAAGCCCAGCAACAGGCCATGACGCTGGCCTACGCCGACGTTTTTCGCGGGTTTGGCGCCCTGGCCATCGGCGCCGCCCTCATTCTCCTGATCCACCTCACAATTCTTCTGGCGCTGCAGGCGCGCGCGAACCGGCGCGCCGGCGCCGCGGACGGAACCGCATCATGATGAGCGCCCTCAAAACCCATCTGGCTTCCTGGATTGCCGTCGTCATCGGCGTGAGCGGCGCCGTGCTGGCGCTGTACGCCTGGGGGCTGCCGCCGTTCCACAGCCCCGTTGAAACCACCGACAACGCCTATGTGCGCGGCAAGGTGGCGATGCTGTCGCCGCGCATTTCCGGCTATGTCACCGCCGTGCTGGTGCAGGATTTCCAGCGGGTGAAGGCGGGGCAGGAGCTGGCGCGCATCGACCCGGACATCTATCGCCGCCGGCTGGAGCAGGCGCAGGCCAACGCCGCCGTGCAGCAGTCGGCGCTTGACGCCTGGAAGCAGAAAATGGCCACGGCCGAGGCCCGCGTGCGCGCCGCCGCCGCCCAGATCGCCAGCGGTGAGGCCGGTCTCAAGGCGGCGGAGGCTCGGTGGGAGCGGATCAACGCCCTTGCCCAACGCGGCGTCGCCTCGCAGAAGGAGCGGGACGACGCCCGCGCCGCCTTCGACCAGTCCGCCGCCGCCGTCCGCCAGGGCGAGGCGGCCCTGGACGTGGCCCGGCAGGACGCGGAAACCACCCGCATCAGCCGGCAGTCGCTGGAAGCCGCCGTCGCGGGCGCCGAAGCCGCCGTGCAACTGGCGCGCCTTGATCTGGACAGCACGCGCATCATCGCCCCCGTCGATGGCCGGGTGGGCGAGGTGGGCGCCCGCGTCGGCCAGTATGTGACCGCCGGCACACAACTGATGGGGTTGGCCCCCGACCAGGTCTGGGTGGTGGCGAATTTCAAGGAAACCCAGGTGCGCCACATGCGCGTCGGCCAGCCGGCCAGCTTCACGGTTGACGCTCTGGGCGGACAGCGCTTCCAGGGGCGCATCGACAATTTCTCGCCCGCCACCGCCTCCGAGTTCAGCGTGTTGAAAACCGATAACGCCACCGGCAATTTCACCAAGATCGTCCAGCGCGTGCCGGTGCGGATTCTCATCGATCCGGATCAGCCGCAGCTTGAGCGCCTCGCTCCCGGCCTTTCAGTGGTGGCGAGCGTCGACACCTCGGCGGCGGAGACGCAGGTGCGGGTGGCGGGCGCGGCGCCGTAGGGTCGCGTGGGGGATGTTGCTGGCGTTCAGCCGGTGGGGAAACCCTAAAAAAACCGGTCAGGTCTTGCCTGGCCGGTTTTTTCATGTCTGCTTGCGTCAACGCCTTTACATGCCGTTACGTCCCAGGAGGAGCCGTCCATGTCCGCACCCGCCGGAGCCGCGCCGTTCGCCGGCCAGTTTGGTTTCGCCATTCCGCAGGAATTCACCGATCTCGCTGACCGGATCGGCGCCTTCGTGCGCGAAAAGGTCATTCCGTACGAAAATGATCCGCGCTGGGGCTCGCATGGGCCGTCAGATGAGATGCGGCGCGAGCTGGTGGCGCTGGCCAGGGAGGCGGGCGTGTTCGGTCCGCATTCCCCGGTCGAGTTTGGCGGCCTTGGCCTCGGCCATGTCGGCCGCGCCATCACCTTCATCTCCGCTGGATATTCGATGCTCGGCCCGGTCGCCCTGCATTGCGCCGCCCCCGATGAAGGCAACATCCATCTGCTGGAGCTGGTCGCCAATGCGGAGCAGCGCGAGCGTTACCTGAAGCCGCTGGCCAGCGGCGTCGCCCGCTCCTGCTTCTGCATGACCGAGCCCGCCCCGGGCGCCGGCTCCGATCCGCGCCAGCTCGCTGCTGTCGCGAAGCGCGACGGCGACGATTTCCTCATCAGCGGCCTGAAGTGGCTGATCACCGGCGCCGAAGGCGCCGAGTTCGCCATCATCATGGCCAAGATCGAGGGCGGTGAGGGCGATGGTCGTCCCACCATGTTCCTCAGCCCGATGAATGCGCCTGGCATTATCATCGAGCGCGCCCTCGACTCGCTGGATTGCAGCTTCGCCGGCGGCCACGCCGTGGTGCGCTTCGACAATCTGCGCGTGCCGTCCAGCGCCATCCTCGGCGAGGCGGGCCAGGGCCTGCGCTACGCCCAGGTGCGCCTCGCCCCGGCGCGTCTCACCCACTGCATGCGCTGGCTGGGCTCGGCCATGCGCGCCCACGACATCGCCGCCGACTACGCCCGCAAGCGCACTGCTTTCGGCAAGCCGCTGGCGGAGCACGAGGGCGTGTCGTTCATGCTGGCCGACAACCTTATGGACATCCATGTGGCGCGCCTCACCATCCTGCACACCGCGTGGATGCTCGACCAGGGCGCCCAGGGCGGCAATGAAAGCTCGATGGCCAAGGTGATCTGCTCGGAGGCGATTTATCGCGTGGCGGATCGCTCCATGCAGATCCTCGGCGGCCTCGGCGTCACCCGCGACACCATGGTGGAGCGCATTTTCCGCGACGTGCGTTCGTTCCGCATCTACGACGGCCCGTCCGAGGTGCATCGCTGGGCCCTCGGCAAGCGCATCGCCGCCGGCGAGCTGGCGCCCTGAGGTGAGGAAAGGGGCGCCGCGACGGCGGCGCCTGCGCAACAGGCGACAAGCGGGCTGCCCTGCGCCGGCGGCAGAGCCCGGCGCCTGACGCCTGCGCCCCGCGGCCTTGCGATTTGGCTGCGGGACGTTTCAAATGCCGGCGCAACATAACAGGCCCCGAACGGGGCAGGCCCGTTCACGCTGAACCGGGCTTCGCCCTGTCCCCACGATGGGCGCGTCTTGCCGGCGTGGCGCCGTTCGCCTCACGGGAAACGCGTCAGGGGCATGCAGGAGGAAACACCCAGATGAGCAATGTTGAAGCAAAGAGCGAGATTTCCGGCCGCGTGTTCCAGATCGCCGCCGAACCCGGCCAGCGGGTTGAAGAAGGCGATGCGGTTGTCATTCTCGAAGCCATGAAGATGGAAATCGCCGTGGAGGCGCCCAAGGCCGGCGTGGTGAAGGAAATCCGCGTCGCCGTGGAACAGCCCGTCGAAGAAGGCGACGTCATCGCCATCATCGAAACCGCCTGATCCAGCCCCGCTTGCCAGGACACGCCAGCATGAACGGATCCGACTCCAGCGCCCCCGCCGGGGCTGGCCCCATCGTCGTCGCCTCCCAGTTGGGCAGCGCCTTCGCCCACATCCTGGGCGCGGCGGGCCTCGACGTGCGCGTGCATGACCAGCACACGCCGCCCTGGATGGTCGATCCGGACGTGAATGTCGTGGTCACCCAGCCGAAATGCTGGGTGGGCGCGCCGGCGGAGCAACCGGCCGGCTGGCCTGGCGCCGTGCGTTTCATCCAGCTCGGATCGGCCGGCATCGACGGCTATCCGGCCTGGATGTTCAATGGTCCGGTGGTGGCCACCAGCCGGGGCGTCGCCGCGCCGCCGATCAGTGAATATGTGCTGACGGCGATGCTGACGGTCGCCAAGGAGTTTGACCGCCTCGCCGTCACTGGCCCGGAGCAGTGGAAGGCCCGCCGCCTCGGCGGTCTCTATGGCGCGCGCCTTGGCCTTGTCGGCTACGGCGCCATTGGCGAGGCGGTGGCGACCCGCGCCCGCGCCTTCGGCATGAAGGTGAGCGCCCTGCGGCGGCGCGGCGGCGTCGCCATGGACGGGGTGGAGCCGGCGGGCTCCGTCGCGGAACTGGCGGCGACCTGCGACCATCTGGTGCTGGCGCTGCCGCTGACGCCGGAAAGTCGCCGTATCGTCAACCGCGCGGCGCTGATGGGCGCGAAGCCGGGCCTGCACCTGATCAATATCTCGCGCGGCGGCCTTGTGGACCAGGAAGCGCTGCTGGAGGCGCTCGATCACGGCCCTGTCGGCTTCGCCACGCTCGACGTGACCGAGCCGGAGCCGCTTCCCGCCGGGCACATCTTCTACAGCCACCCGAAAATTCGCCTGACGCCGCATATTTCCTGGGCCGATTCCGACACGCAGGTCCGGCTTGGCGAAAAGGCGGCGGCCAATATCCGCGCCTTCGCCGCGGGCCGCCAGCCGCAGGACGTGGTGGTGGCCGGCGCCGCCTATTAGGGCAAATCGGCTGGCGCGGACATCGTCCGGCCGCAGGCGGTGGGCGTTGCGGTAATGTGAAAATGAGGGCGCGCGCCCGGATCGTGGGGGAAACACATGAGCTATCGTCTCATCGGGGCTGAACTGTCGCCCTATTCGGTGAAAGTGCGCTCGTATCTGCGCTACAAGCAGTTGCCGCACCAGTGGATCAATCGCGGGCCGGCCAGCCAGGACGAATTTCAGAAATACGCCAAACTGCCGCTCATTCCGCTGCTGATCACGCCGGAAGGGCAGGGCCTGCAGGATTCCACGCCCATCATCGAGGCGCTGGAGGCGGAGCATCCGCAGCCGTCGATCCACCCGGACGATCCGGTCGCCGCCTTCGTGTCGGCGCTGGTGGAGGAATATGGCGACGAATGGGGCAACAAGCCCATGTTCCAATACCGCTGGCGCCGTGACGTTGACGCGCAGTCAGGCGCGGAGCGCATCGTTTCCGGCTCCATGCCGGACCTTGCCGGCGCGGCGAAGGACAAGGCGGTCGCCGGGGTCAAGGAGCGCATGGTGTCGCGCCTGTCGTTCGTCGGCTCGTCCGACGCCACCGCGCCGTTGATCGAGGCCAGCCTGGCCCGCGTGCTGGCCATTCTTGAGCGCCACCTCGCCAGCCGGCCCTATCTGTTTGGCGGCCGGCCGGCGTTTGGCGATTTCGGCCTGTTCGCCCAGCTTTATGAATGCTCCACTGATCCGACGCCAGGCGCCATCATGCGGGACACCGCGCCGAACACCCTGGCCTGGATCGCGCGCATGCTTGATCCCAGGGCCGAAGGGGCCTTTGAAAGCTGGGACAGCCTGAAGGCGACGCTGACGCCGCTGTTACGCGATGAAATCGCCGCCGTGTTCCTGCCGTGGACGCGGGCCAACGCCGCCGCGATCGCCGCCGGCGAAGCCACCTTCTCCGTGCAGTTGCCCGATGGGCCGTTTTCGCAGGAAACCCAGAAATATCACGCCCGGTCGCTGGCGGCGCTTCGCAAGAAATATGCGGAAGCCGCGCGCAATCCGGCCGTGCCGGCGGCGTTGGCGGAAGCCGGCGTGCGCCTCGACGGCTGACGGCTCGCGGGCTGGGGGAAGGCGCCGCGGGCGCGCTGGCGACCGGGTCCAGGCAAGGTCGCCGCATCCGCCGGACAGGATCTGGCCGTGGCGCCCATCGGCTCCAGCGCGGCTCCGTTGGCACGGACCGCCTGGCGTTCATGCCGTTCAGCCAGCCGGCGCGTCCGGTCGCGTGGGCGACAGATCTTCCAGCTATTGATCAAGGCCCGCGCGGAAGCCCGAAGGTTATTCGGTTGCGTCCGATAGCCCTTTTCCAGGATATTGCCAGTCAAAAAGCCCGCGTATAACCTGTGAGATACGTGGGGGCTGGTGTTCCTTTCCAACCCCGCGCAACCGGCGGCAAATCCATTCTGGCTGAGCAGGAATTTTGCCATATATCTCTGATTTCACGCGGTTTCCTGATGCAAGGCGGCGACCACTTCGCCGGGAAGCGCGATAGGGTGTCCGGCAGGGCGTATGGCGCAGGTGGTTGAACAGCTCACGGCGCCAGGCGCCGGCGATGACGCCAGTTTTGATGTTCTGGTCGTTGGCGGCGGCGTCAACGGTTGCGGCGTCGCCCGGGATGCGGCCGGGCGCGGCCTGCGCGTCGCGCTTGTCGAGCAGGATGATCTGGCCTCCTGGACCTCGTCGGCCAGCACCAAGCTGATCCACGGCGGTCTGCGCTATCTTGAATATTATGAATTCCGTCTCGTGCGGGAGGCGTTGCAGGAGCGTGAGCGGCTGCTGGCGATCGCGCCGCACATCATCCAGCCGCTGCGCTTCGTGCTGCCGCATGAACCGGGATTGCGGCCCGCATGGCTGATCCGCGCCGGCCTGTTCATCTACGATCATCTGGGCGGGCGCAGCAGCCTGCCGCGCGCGCGCGGCGTGCGCCTGCGGGAGAGCCCGGACGGCGCGCCGTTGCAGGCGCGGTTCGACAGGGGCTTCACCTATTACGATGGCGCGGTTGACGACAGCCGGCTGGTGATCCTCAACGCCATCGACGCGGCGGAGCGCGGCGCCCGCATCTGGACTGGCGTTCGCCTGACGGCTGCGGCCCGGCGCGGCGACGTGTGGGAGGCGCAACTGGCGCGGGCCGACGGAACGGGCTTCAGCGTGCGGGCGCGGTCGCTCGTCAATGCCGCCGGGCCATGGGTCGCCTCCGTGCTGCGCGAGGCCATTGGCGTCGCCGGGCCGGAGCAATTGCGCCTGGTCAAGGGCAGCCATATCGCGGTTCCCGCCCTGTATGAGGGCGATCACGCCTATATTTTCCAGAACGGCGATGGCCGCATCGTCTTCGCCATACCGTGGCGGAGCGGGCTGACCATGATTGGCACGACCGACGAGCCGTTTTCCGGCGACCCGTCGCATGTGGCGATCTCTCCGGGCGAAATCGCCTATCTCTGCGCCTGCGTCAGCGAATACTTCAAGCAGCCGGTGCGCCCCCAGGACGTGGTCGCCAGCTTCTCCGGCGTGCGGCCGCTCTATGACGACGCGGCGACGAACGCCAGCGCGGTGACGCGCGATTACGTGCTGGCGGTCGACGGCGCCCCGGACGCGCCGCCCGTGCTGTCGGTTTTCGGCGGCAAGATCACCACCTACCGGCGTCTCGCCGAGCACGCGCTCGAAAAGCTCGCGCCATGGCTGCCGCAAGTGGGCGCGCCATGGACCGGCGCGGCGCCCCTGCCGGGCGGCGACCTCGGCGCGGCGGCTCCCGGCGAGGACAGGCTGGCCGCCTTCATCCACCGCCAGCAGGCGCGTTACGCCTTCGCGCGGCCGGCTATGGTGGCGCGCATGGCGCGGGCCTACGGGACGCGCATGGATCTCATCCTCGCCGGATGCGCCGCCATGACCGATCTGGGCGAGAGTTTCGGCGCGGATCTACATGCGGCGGAGGTCGATTATCTCGTCGCCAGGGAATGGGCGCGGACGACGGACGACATCCTGTGGCGGCGCACCCGTCTGGGACTTGCCATGCCGGAGGAAGGCAGGGCGCGTCTGAAGGCGTATCTGGAGGGTGTCCGGTGAAACGGGCAGGGCATGACAACGCGTTTTGATTGCAGGCATTTTCTGCGTGAAACCTGGAATCCGCTTTTCTGGAAAACGTGACTGGCGCGCAGCCAGCGGGCAAGGAGACAGCCGCCATGCGTGACTATGTGGGCGCCATCGACCAGGGCACCACCAGCAGCCGCTTCATCGTGTTCGACGGCGAGGGCGGCGTTGTCGGCGTGGCGCAGCGCGAGCATGAGCAGATTTATCCTGGCCCCGGGATGGTTGAGCACGATCCGCTGGAGATCTGGCGCAACACCCGCGCCGTCATCATCGATGGCCTGGCGGCGGCGGGCATCAGCCTGCACAGGCTCGCCGCGGTCGGCATCACCAACCAGCGCGAAACCACGGTGCTCTGGGATCGCCACACCGGCGAGCCGGTGCATAACGCCCTGGTCTGGCAGGACACGCGCGTCAATGATCTGGTCGCCGCCTATGGCCGCGATGGCGGCAAGGACCAGTTGCGGGCCCGCACGGGCCTGCCGCTCGCCAGCTATTTTTCCGGCCTCAAACTGCGCTGGCTGCTGGACCACGTTCCTGACGCCCGGGCGCGGGCGGAAGCCGGCGACCTGCTGTTCGGCAACATTGACGCCTGGCTGATGTGGCGGCTGACCGGCGGCCCCGAAGGGGGGCTGCATGTCACCGACGTGACCAACGCCAGCCGCACCCAGCTGATGAATCTGGCGACGCTGGACTGGGACCTGGACATCCTGCGCCTGTTCGATATTCCGGCGGCGGTGCTGCCGCGCATCGTCTCCTCCAGCGCCGTCTATGCGGAGGCGCGGATTCCGGAGCTGCGCGACATTCCGCTGGCCGGCATCCTCGGCGACCAGCAGGCGGCGCTGTTCGGGCAGGCGTGTCTCGCGCCGGGCGACATCAAAAACACCTATGGCACCGGCTGCTTCATGCTGATGAACACCGGCGGGCAGCCGGTGCAATCCCGCTCGGGCCTGTTGACCACGGTGGCGCACCGGCTTGGCGAGGAGCCGCCCGTCTATGCGCTGGAGGGTTCGATCGCCGTCACCGGCGCCCTCGTGCAATGGCTGCGCGACAATCTCGGGCTGATCAATCGCAGCGAGGAGATCGAGGCGCTGGCGCGCAGCGTGCCTGACAACGGCGACGTCTATTTCGTGCCGGCCTTCTCCGGCCTCTACGCGCCACACTGGCGCGAGGACGCGCGCGGGGTGATCGCCGGCCTGACCCGTTTCGCCAGCAAGGGGCATCTGGCGCGGGCGGCGCTGGAGGCCACGGCGTTCCAGACCTGGGACGTGTTGCAGGCGATGCGCGCGGATTCCGGCCTTGCCGTCACCTCCCTGCGCGCCGACGGCGGCATGGTGGCGAATGAATTGCTGATGCAGTTCCAGGCTGACCTTTTGGGGGCGGAGGTGGTGCTGCCCACGGTCACCGAGACGACGGCGTTGGGAGCTGCCTACGCCGCTGGCCTGGCGGTTGGCTTCTGGCGGACGCCGGCGGACATTGTCGCCAACTGGCGCGCCGACCGGGTGTTCCAGCCGCGCATGCCAGTGGCGGAGCGGACGCGCCTGCTGGGCCGGTGGTCCAAAGCGGTGGAGCGCTCTTTCGGCTGGGTGGAGGGGTAAGAACGCATCAGGTCCAGACGGCGGCGCGCCGGTCTGCGAGGCAAAGCAGAAGACGCCAGCCTGGTGGCGCGCCTATCGCGCCGCCGCCATCACGTCCTTCATGGTGAAGGCGGTGTCGGCCAGAAGCGCCGGATCAACGGACTTGCGCTGGTGGATCATCATTTTTGCCGCCATGAACTCCTGCGGCGCATTGGCGGCCTCCACCGCCAGCAGCCGGCCGGCGCCCAGATGGAACACGGCGAAATGGCCGCTGTCCGGCTCGCCGCGCGTCACCCGCTGGTCGGCGTCGAACGGCAATCCGGCGATCTGCAGTTTCACCTCGTACTGGTCTGACCAGAACCAGGGCGTTTCGCTCGCGGGCGCCGGCCTGCCGGTGATGGCGTTCGCCGCCTGTTTCGCCTGCTCCAGGGCGCTGGGCACGCTTTCCAGCCGCGTCATGCGTTCGTACAGCGCCAGCGGACGGCGCGTCACGTCGCCGATGGCGAAGATATGCGGATCCGACGTGCGGGCGTCGCCGTCGACAATGACGCCGTCATCGCAGGCAAGACCCGCCGCGACCGCCAGCTCCACATTGGGAATGGCGCCAATGCCGACCAGTACGGCGTTGCAGGCGAGTGTTTCGCCGCTGGCGAGGCGCACGCCGGTCACGGCGCCGTCCCGGGACTCCAGCCCCGCGACGGTGACGCCGGTGCGCAGGTCGACGCCCCGCGCGGCGTGCAGCCGGCTGAAGAAATCAGACATTTCCGGGCTGGCGACCCGGGCGAGCACGCGCGGCTCGCGCTCCAGCACCGTAACCGCGCCGCCGGCGGCGAGCGCCGATGCGGCCACCTCAAGCCCCACATAGCCGGCGCCGATGATGACGAGACGCTTGCCGGGCCCAAGGCGCTGCCGCAGCGCGTCGGCGTCGGCGCGGCTCCGCAGGGTCAGCACGCCCGCCAGCGGCTCCGTCACGCCAGGCAGCGGCCGCGCCCGGGCGCCGGTCGCCAGAATGAGCGCGCCATAGGGCAGCACGACGCCGTCCGACAGGGTGACGGTGCGCGCCGCCGGATCAACCGCGCTGGCGCTGACGCCGAGATGCAGGTCAATGTGGTGGGCGGCGTACCAGTCGTCGCCCTTGAGGGCGAGGGCATTGTCCGCCGCCTCGCCCTTGAGCCACGCCTTTGACAGGGGCGGGCGCTGGTAGGGCAGGTGCGGCTCATCGCCAATCAGCGCGATGGGCCCGGCGAAACCGGCCTGGCGCAGGGCCACGGCGGCGGATCCGCCGGCATGTCCGGCGCCAACAATGACTACCGGCCCTTGCCCGGTCGCTGTGTCCTGCGTCATCGCGCGCGTCGTCCCCCTGAAGTAATTGTTGATGCGGAACCAGCGCCGCATCGCACGCATGACAGACGCAAGACCAGCGGGTCACCGACAAAATTCCGCCGTGAAGTCGCATGGGTCCGGCCGCCGTCACGTTATGGTTGTGTGATGATATGGACCGAACGTCCCGTATGTCCAGCGCCAGATATAAGCGGCGCAGGCTGTTGCGCGGCGGGCAGGGGCGGCCGGTCGAAAACGGGCGCGCCCTATACAATGAGCATCGCCCGGAAGTCATTGACGTTGGTCAGGGTCGGCCCGGTTACGAGGCTGTCGCCCAGCGCTTCAAAAAAGCCGTGCCCATCGTGGCGGGCGAGAAAGATGCGCGCGTCGAGGCCGGCGGCGGCCGCCCGCGCCAGGGTTTCTGGCCGGATGATCGCCCCGGCGATGTCCGCCGCGCCGTCCACGCCGTCGGTGTCGGCCGCCAGCGCGTGGATATGGTCCGCGCCGGCCAGTTGCAGGCACATGGCCAGCAGAAACTCCACGTTGCGACCGCCACGCGCCGTGCCGTCCAGCGGCTTCCGCAGGGTGACGGTGGTTTCGCCGCCGCTGAGCAGCACGCAGGGGCGGCCAAACGGCGCCGCGGCGGACGCCGCATGGCGCGCGATGCCCGCGAAGGCCCGGCCGACTTCGGCCGCCTCGCCTTCGATGGCGTCGCCGAGAATGACCGGGGCCACGCCTTCACGGCGGGCGACATCCGCCGCCGCCGCCAGTGAAAGGCCCGGCGCGGCGATGATCCGCGTGTCGACATGCGCCAGCCGCGCGTCGCCGGGTTTGATGCTTTCGCTCTCCGGGTTGTCCAGCCACGCCCGGACGCTGGCCGGGGCGTCGATGGCGTAGCGCGCCAGCACGGCCTGCGCATCCTGACGGCTGCCTGGGTCGGCCACCGTCGGCCCGGAGGCGATGATGGCGGGATCGTCGCCCGGCACGTCGGAAATCAGCAGCGCGACCACGCGCGCCGGCGCGGCGCGCGCCGCCAGTCGCCCGCCCTTCACGGCGGAGAGGTGCTTGCGCACCGTATTGATCTCACTGATCGTCGCGCCGCTGGCCAGCAACGCGTCGTTGACCGCCTGCTTGTCGGCGAGCGCGACGCCGCTGGCCGGCGCGGTCATCAACGCCGAACCGCCGCCGGAAATCAGGGCGATGACCAGATCGTCGGGGCTGAGGTCATCCAGCAGCGCCAGCATCTGGCGGGTGGCGGCCAGGCCGGCCGCGTCGGGCGTTGGGTGGGCCGCTTCAACGACGCGGATGCGCCGGCAGGGAACCGCCTGACCGTAGCGCGTGATGACGAGGCCTTGCAGCGGGCCGTCCCAGGCCTGCTCCAGGGCGTGGGCCATGGCCGCCGCCGCCTTGCCGGCGCCGACGACGAGGGTGCGTCCTTTTGGCCGGGGCGGCAGGGCGGCCGGCACGACGCGGGCCGGGTCGGCCGCGCTGACCGCCGCGTCGAACAGCCGGCGCAGCAAGGCGCACGGCGCGGAATGGCGTGTGGATGAAGCCGATGGGCGCATGCGGTGAAACTGCGGCCGGCGGCGGAAGAATGCAATGGGGTCCTGTCGCCCGGTGTTGACCAGGCGAGGCGCCGCGGTGTCAAAGGAACCCCTTCCAGTTACGACCTCGGTCGCCCGTCAGCAGGGGCGCCCATATAACAAAGGGGAACGGATTCAATGAAGCTGATGAAGCTGTGCGGCGGCGTTGCGCTCGCGCTCGTGCTGGGCGCCGCTCCGGCGCTGGCGGAGAAGAAGTATGATCCTGGCGCAACGGACACCACGATCAAGCTTGGCAATACGGTGCCGCATAGCGGGCCCGGGTCGCCGTACGGCGCCCTTGGACGCGCCGCGACCGCCTATTTCGAGATGCTCAACGACACGAAGGGCGGCATTAACGGCCGCAAGGTGACGGTGCTGTCGCTCGACGACGCCTACAGCCCGCCGAAGACCGTGGAAGCGACGCGGCGGCTGGTTGAAAGCGAACAGGTGCTGGCGCTGTTCGCCTCGCTTGGCACCGCGACCCAGGGCGCCGTCCAGAAGTACCTCAACGCCAAAAACGTGCCGCAGCTGCTGCTGAACACCGGCGCGGGCCGCTGGAATGATCCGAAGCGCTTCCCGTGGACGACCCCCGGTCTGCCCATGTACGCGACCGAGGCCAAGATCCTGGCCAAGTACATCGTGGCGAAGCAGCCGGATCCGAAGATCGGCATTCTCGCCCAGCACGATGAACTGGGGAAGGAGTTTGTCCGCGAGCTGCGCGCCGCGCTGGGGCCAAAGGCCGACCAGATGATCGTGCAGGAGCTGAGCTACGAACTGTCCGATCCCACCGTCGACAGCCAGATCATCAAGCTGAAGAACGCTGGCGCCAATGTGTTCTTCAACGTCACCACGGGCAAGGCTACGTCGCAGTCGATCCGCAAGGCGGCGGAAATCGGCTGGAAGCCCCTGCACGTCATCATGAGCGGCTCCACGTCGTCCAACCTCATCCAGGCTGCGGGGCCGGAGAATGCGGTCGGCATGGTCACGGTGAAATATCGCAAGAACGCCGGCGATCCCCAGTACGCCGATGATCCGGCGATGAAGGCGTTCGAGGCGTTCCGGGCGAAGTACCTGCCGAACGTCGACCCCGGCAACGACCTTGCCTTCGCCGGCTACGCCCAGGCGGTGGTGATGGGCAAGATCCTTGAGCTGTGCGGCGATGATCTGACGCGGGCCAATGTTCTGAAGCAGGCGACGACGCTGAAGGACGTCACCTCGCCGGCGCTGATCGAGGGCGTGACCTACAACACGCAGCCAGATGACTACTCGCCGTTCAGGACGCTCTATGTGGCCGAGTTCGACGGCAAACTCTGGAAGACCCTGGAGAAGATCACCGCCGACTGAGGCGCGCGATCAGCGGTTTGCCAACCGGAAACCCGTCAGGCCCTGTCTGGCGGGTTTTCTGTCTGTGGCGGCCTGTTCTTGGCCGCGTGCATGTGGAGCCCGCGAGGCCCGTTCACCGGCGCCCGGCCTGAAGCTTGAGGACATACTCCGGCTCGATGCGGCCGCGAAGCACGTGGGCCGCGGCGATGAGGTTGCCGCGCAGGCGTCCGCGACGGTCGATCCATGGCTCCGGCCGCAGGCTGCGCGCGATGTTCGCCGCCAGATTGCGCAGGATCAGCCGGAGACCGAAGCTGGCGCTCATGGTTCCCTTGCGGATGAGATAGACAGGGTTCACCACCTGTGAGTAACCGAAGCACAGGCCGCTGACGCGGCCGCCCTTAACGCCCAGATGCACCCCGGTGAGGTTCCCCAGCGCCACGATGCGGCCCCGTGGTCTGAACTGGCTGGTGAAATCGATGTCTTCCTGCCAGCCATAGAGCGGCAGGCGCTCGTCGAACCGTAATCCGCACACGGCGCTGGCGCGAACGCTCATGTTGCAGCCGTACCCCCCCGCCAGGTCCTGAACCGCCGGATAGCTGGCGGCGCGCGCGCCAACGCCAGGCAGAAGGGCGATCCCCTGCCCGAAGGTGAAGCCGGCCCCATGGGCGCCGTCCATGACGGCGTGCCCCCGGATAACCGCGTAATCGGGGTTGCTGGCGAAAGCGGCTTCCAGATTGGCGAGGTAGTCCGGCGAGGGCAGGAAATCGTCATCGAAGAAGACGATGATGTCGGCGGTGTGTTCCGCCGCGTCGAGAGCGATGTTGCGTTGCGCGCACGAGCCGCGCGCGCCGAACAGGCAGCGGATGGCGAAGCCCCGTGGACCACGGGCCAGGGCCAGGTCGCCAAGATGCTCCGGCCCTGGGGCGGACAGAAGGATCTCGTCGGGCAGCCGCTGCTGCTCCGCCAGATGGCCCAGGGTTTTCGCGACCAGTTCCGGCCGGTTGATGGTGGCGATGACAACGGTGATGCGCATGCGCTGCCTCATGACCAGCTCCGGGCTGGAGCCTTCCCAGGCCTCCCCCGGGGGCTGGTAGATTTCAGCCCGGCGCGCCGCTACGGCCGCCAGAAGACCTGCCGCGTGGCGCAGCCCCGTGACGGCGAAGGCGCCCGGCCGGTAGTCCAGACGCCAGCAGATTGGGCCGGGGCGATGCGCGCCTGCGACTACCGAAATGGAACGCCTCCATAGGCCAACAGCGCGCTCCCCGGCGCAAAGGTCGTAAATGGCGCCCGCCGCGTCTTCTTATGGATGAGGGGAAGCGCCGTGTTCTCATCCTGATAGCCGCCACACGCGCCAGGACCCAGGCGTTGTATGCTTCGATCGCGCCCGGATGCAGGCCTCCGCCGGCTGCGTGAAGCTTGGGGGTGAGTACATCATGAAAAGACTTTCCACGCCCGCGATGGAGCCTGACCCGTTCATACGGGACGGCGACAGTTGAACTGGCCCCGTTCCTCCCACACGCCTGTCTGGAGTTCGAGCTCACGCCCGCGGGCGATGCACGCACGCTCGTGGACCCGCGTGCGGCATGGATCAGGCCGCGTGTGTTCGCGCCGGTCCAGGGTCTGACAGCCAGACGGCGACCCGTCCACCTGATCCGGCTCCCGGGTATTGAAGCTGAGGCGCGGCATGACTGAAACGCCACATATCCGCCCGGGGCAGACCATCAAGGCCGGCTTTTGGGTTATCGGCTCCAAGCTGGCGTCGAAGCTGGTGGATTTTGCCAGCCTCCTCGTCCTGGCGCGTTGTCTTGGGCCGGCGGATTTTGGCCTGGTGGCCATGGCGATGACGACAATCTTCATTGTCGAAGCCATCTTTGAACTACCCTTGTCGGCGGCCCTCATCCGCTCCGTCGGCATTAGCGACGAAATCCTGCAAACAGCGTTCACCCTGGGGTTATTGCGTGGCCTCACCATTGGAACGCTGCTGGCCGCCATTTCCTGGCCCATCGCGCTCCTCTACGGAGAGCCGCAGCTGGTGGGGCTGATCTGCGTCCTGGCGCTCGCGCCGGTGATGCGGGGCCTCATCAGTCCGCGCATGGTCATGTTCGCCCGGGCGATGAATTTCCGCCCCGAGGTGATGATGGAGGTGTCGGGCAAGGTGGTTGCGGCGATCGCGGCGATCGCCATTGCGGTCTCGACCGCCAGCTACTGGGCGCTGGTCGCCGCCACGGTCCTCGGCCCGATGGTCATGATGGTCGCCTCCTACGGCATGGCGCCCATGCGCATCCGTTTGACCCTGAAGAACTGGAGGGTTTTTTCGGACCTGGTCGGATGGAACATGCTGTCGCAACTGATCTCATCCATGAACTGGCAGCTCGACCGCATGATCCTGCCGCGTTTTGTCGCCGCGCACAGCTTTGGACAGTACACGATTTCGTCTGATCTGGTGTCCATTCCGTTCCAGGCGCTCCTGTACCCCCTGACCCGGCCGCTTCTCGCGATGCTCGCGGCCGGGCGGCAGGATTCCCTTGGCGACGCATATCTGAAGGTGTCGGGCGGCGTTTTTCTGCTGATGTCGCCCATATTCGCCTTCATGGCCTGCATGGCGGGGCCGCTGGTGGGGCTCATTCTCGGAGAAAAATGGGCCGATATCACGCCGGTGTTCCAGGCGCTTTGCCTGATCGCCATCCTGCGCCTGCCGGGCAGCGCCATGTGGATTTTCGCTTTGCTGCTGAACCGGCTGAAATCCGTGACGATCAGGCTCATGGTGGAGTTGCTGGCCTATGTTCCCCTGGCGCTCGTGGGCATCGCCCTGTGGGGCATTGCCGGCGCCATCGCGGCCAAGGTGGGGGCGACGATGATCGCCACGGTGACCAGCATGGTCCTGATCCGGGATTTCGCCGGCGCGCGCATCGTTGATCAGCTGGGCGTTCTCTACCGGCCGGTCATATCCAACGGACTGGCGGTCATGAGCGCATATTATGTGGCCCAGGCCCAGCTTTTCGAGGCGGGCGTTATTGTCAAACTGCTGGCGTCCGGGGGAGTGTTCCTGACGGTTTACCTTGGCGCCGTCTATTGCTTGTGGGCGCTGGTTGGGCGCCCCGGGAGTTTCGAGACGCTGGCTTTCAGGATGGCCGCCCGCTCTGTCAGCACGGTCGGCATGGGAGCGTGGGGGCGCAAATGGATCGGGGCCCGGAGCCTGTCAAAATAACACGGGGGGCGCCAGCGGACCGCGCCCGCGCCCCCGTTCAGCTGACGCAGCGCCAGCGGGCGTCAGTCCCTGAACACCACGGTCTTGCGGCCATTGAGGAACACGCGGTCGTCGAGGTGCCAGGAGATGGCGCGGGCCAGCACCCGGCGTTCGATGTCGCGCCCCTTGCGCACCAGGTCTTCCGGCCGGTCCTGATGGGTGATGTGCTCCACGTCCTGGGCGATGATCGGCCCCTCGTCCAGATCGCTGGTGACGTAGTGCGCCGTGGCGCCGATCACCTTGACGCCGCGCGCATGGGCCTGATGGTAGGGCTTCGCGCCCTTGAAGCCGGGCAGGAACGAGTGATGGATGTTGATGCAGCGTCCGGCCAGCTCGTCTGAAAGTTCCGCAGACAGAATCTGCATGTAGCGCGCCAGCACCACCAGCTCCGCGCCGGCGCCGGCGATGATGCGGCGGATTTCGTCCTCATGGACGGATTTGTCGCCCGGCGTCACCGGCAGGTAGTGAAACGGCAGGTCGCCGAGATCGGCGGTGGCGTAGGTTTCCCGGGGGTGGTTGGAGACGACGCCGACCACGTCCATGGGGATCTCGCCGATGCGCCAGCGATACAGCAGGTCGGTCAGGCAGTGGTCGAACTTCGAGGCCAGCAGCAGAACCTTGCGGCGCACGCCGCGATCGCGCACCGACCATTTCATGCCGAACCGCGCCGCCGGGCCGGCGAAGGCGCTGCGCGCCTCCTCAAGACCCGCTTCGCCCACCACCACGTTGAACGTCACGCGCATGAAGAACACGCCGGTCTCGGTGTCGTCGTACTGGTTGGCGTCCAGAATGTTGCCGCCCAGCGTAAACAGCGTATTGGCGACGGCGGCGACGATGCCCGGCTGGTTGGGACAGGCGAGGGACAGGACGTATTGACGCGACGACATGGCAGGCGGCTCACGGTTGTTACGCGGAGCGTCGCACAGCAGTCCGGCGCTCCTGACACCCGGGCGTTAGAGCAGGTTCGGCGGGTATGCGTAAGGGGCCGGGGGCGGGATGCGACAAAAATGAATGCCTGACCGCGCCGCCTTGCGCCGTCTGGCGATGCGCCGGTCAAAACACCGCGCCGGATTGGGGGTTGCGCAGCCGACTGTTGTAAGTAACAGGCGAAACGCCACATAAAGGGCAACTGATGCGGGCGGCAGGCGCCGCGCAAGCAAAACGCCTGCCTGGAAACACCCGCCTGAAACACTCATCTGGAGGCCGCCCATGTTGTTGAAGAAATTTGTCCCGGCAATGAGCCTTGCGGCGGGCGTTGTCATGCTGGGCGTGTCCGGCGCGGCAGCCGCCAGTTCATCGCCCCAGTCGTGGGGCGGCCCCGAGACCCGGCAAAGCGCCGATCCGCGCTACGGCGTGCAGGGCGGGCGCGTCTGCGAGAAAATCTGTCCCACCGACAATCTTCCCTGCGACCCCATGAACTTCAAGATTGCCGATGGCCGCTGCCGCGGCGTGATATCGTCGCCGCGATAAGCCCCGGCGCCCGACGAACGCCCCGGGCCAGTAACGCAAGGGCAGGCGGTTCCGGCGCGGCATGACTGGCAAAAATGAAAGGCGCCGTGAGGCGCCTTTGTTGTTGTTGTTGTGTCTGGCCTCAGCGGCTGTGCTGGCCGTCGTCGACGCGCACACAGGTGCCGGTGACGCATTCGGAGGCAGGCGACACCAGATACAGCAGCGTGCTGTCGAGCTGGGCCGGCTGGCCGAGGCGCTTGCGCGGGTAATGCTGGGCGATGTCGCCCATGCGCGACAGCATGCCGTCCAGCATCTCGGAATGGAAAGCGCCAGGAGCGATGGCGTTGACGTTGATGTTGAACTTCGCCCACTCGACGGCGAGCGTCTCGGTGATGCGCACGACGGCGGCCTTCGACACGGAATACAGCGCCGCGCCATTGCCGGCGTATTCGTAGGCGGCGGCCGAGGCGATGTTGACGATGCGGCCGGGCTTGCCAGCTTCCATCAGGCGGCGGGCGAATTCGCAGGAGAGGATGTAGGGCGCGCGCACATTGGTGTCGAGCACGGAATCGATCAGCGCGACCGACATTTTCACCGCGCGCTGGGCGTCGGGAATGCCGGCGTTGTTGATCAGGATCGTCACCGTACCCAGCTCCGCCTCCGCTTTCTTCACCACGGCCAGCAGCTGGTCAGCGTCCTGCACGTCAAGCTGCAGCGGCAGGGCGACGCCGCCGGCGGCGCGGATCTCTTCGGCAACCTGCTCAAGCCGGTCAATGCGCCGGCCGGTGATCGCGACCTTGGCGCCGCAGGCGGCCAGCACCTTGGCGAAGCGCAGGCCAAGCCCGGACGATGCGCCGGTGACCAGGGCGACCTGGCCGGTCAGATCGTTCGAGACATGGGGAAGCGGGAAGTCGGTTGCGGCGCTCATGGCGTTTCCTTCTGAATTCAGCCAGGCGTCGACCTGGCTGGTTGGACGTTCGTTGATGCTTGCAGCGAACATTGGTTGCCGTGTTGCTACGCAATTCCGGCGCGGCTGGAAACCTGTTTGTCGAAAGATCGGGTGTCCGCCCTCCCTGGCGCGGGCGCGGACCGGGAGAGCGACGCCGGGTCGCGCGCTCTGCGGCGAAAGTCGGGGGGTGGGGCGGTTGCGGGGAAAACCCCACTTCCGCTATGCGAATATTGCAGGGAATCGGCGCGGCGGACGCATGGCGAGCCGCGCCAGCCACGGGGAGCACCAGCGCGATGAAATCCACGATGATGCCGACGCAGCTGTCGCTGAACACGATGTTCGCGCGGCTCGACAAGCTTTATGGCAAGCACACCATCACATCGCGCCTGCCGGACAAGTCGCTGCGCGTGCAGAACTACGCCGAGATCGCCGACCGCACCCGCGCCCTGGCGCACGCGCTTCAGGGGCTCGGCGTGAAGCCGGGCGACCGCGTCGCCACCTTGTGCTGGAACCACAACGCCCACCTTGAATGCTATTTCGGCATTCCGCTGGTTGGCGGCGTGATGCACACGCTCAACCTGCGCCTGTCCGGCGAGGAAATCGCCTGGATCGCCGATCACGCCGGTTCACGCGTGCTGATCGTCGACGACATCTTGCTGCCGCTCTACGAGCAGGTGGCGCGCGCCTACAAATTCGACCATGTGATCGTGTTCCCGTTCGGCGGCGACGTCGCCATTCCGGAGGGGCTGCACAATTACGAAAACCTGCTGGCGCCGCATCGCGGCAAGGCGTTCACGCCAGCGCCGCACGACGAGAACGATGCGGTGGGCCTGTGCTACACCTCCGGCACCACCGGCCGGCCGAAAGGCGTCGCCTATTCGCACCGCTCCACGGTGCTGCACTCCCTCACCACCAGCCTGCCGGACCATTGCTGCCTGCGCAGCCGCGACCGGGTGCTGGCGGTGACGCCGATGTTCCACGCCAATTGCTGGGGCCTGCCCTATGCGGCGGTGATGACCGGCGCCAGCCTGATCATGCCCGGCCCGCACCTGCATGGCGACGACCTGCTCGACCTGATCCAGGAGACGCAGCCGACCATGGCGCTCGGCGTGCCGACCATCTGGCTGTCGCTGATCCAGTTCATGGAGGCCAATCCCGGCCGGTGGAAGCTGCCGGAGAACATGCGCAGCCTTGTGGGCGGCTCGGCCGCGCCGGAAAGCCTGATCCGCTCCTTCGCCGAGCGCGGCGTCACCCTGTTCCAGGGCTGGGGCATGACCGAAACCTCGCCGCTGGGCACGATCAGCTACATCAAGCCCGAGCTTGAGGATGTCAGCGAAGAGGAAAAATTCCGCTTCGCCGCCACCGCCGGCATTCCGGCGACGCTGGTGGAGATCCGCCTCGTCGACGATGAGGGCAAGGAGACGCCGTGGGATGGCAAAACCCCCGGCGAACTGCAGATCCGCGGCCCCTACATTACCGGCGAATATTTCCGCGTTCCCGCCGATCCGGACAAGCACACGCCGGATGGCTGGCTGCGCACCGGCGACGTGGCCGTATTTGATGAACATGGTTACATGCGCATCACCGACCGCACCAAGGATCTGATCAAGAGCGGCGGCGAGTGGATCAGCTCGGTGGACATGGAAAATGCGCTGATGTCGCATCCGGCGGTGGCCGAGGCGGCGGTCATCGCGGTTCCGCATGAGAAGTGGAACGAGCGGCCGCTGGCCTGCATCGTGCTCAAGCCAGGCCAGACGGCGACGACGGAGGAGCTGAACCAGATTCTCGAGCGCCAGTTCGCCAAATGGCAGCTGCCGGACCGCTACGAGGTGCTGGACGCCATTCCGCGCACCTCAACCGGCAAGTTCTTCAAGCTGAAATTGCGTGAGATGTTCCCGGCCTGAACCCCTGGCGTTTCCAGGCGTAGCCGGCGCCGCCTCGCCTGGGAAAGTCCGCCTTGGTGATCGATGCGGCGGCCGGCGGGCCGCCGTCTTTATGGGGGGAGCGTTTTCGGTGGAACTCCGTTCGCCGGAATGCTCCCTCTCTTTGATAAGACGTATTTTCTTCAGGGAAACGCCGCCGCCGCGTTTCCCGAAAATGCCCTTGCGTCAGTTTACGCCATGTCCCGCACGTCAAGGCTGCGCATGATCGCCAGACCTTCCAGAAACGCGGCGTCGTGGCTGACCACGAGCAGCGCGCCGTCGAAGCCCCTGAGGGCCTGTTCCAGCAATTCGACCGAAGCGATGTCCAGGTGATTGGTCGGCTCATCCAGCGCCAGCAACCACGGCGGCGTCGCGCCTGCGAGCGTGCAGGCAAGGCCAGCGCGCATGCGCTCGCCGCCAGACAGGGTCCCGACCAGCCGCAAGGCGTCGCGGTTGCGAAAGGCGAAGCGGGCGCAGGCGGCGAAAGCGTCATTGACCTCCAGTTGCGGGTTGAGCTGGCGGAAGTTGTCGAGAATGCTGGCCTCCGCGTCGAGCAGGCTGACATGCTGGTCGAGCAGCACAACGCGCCCGTCCGCCCGTCGCGCATGGCCGCCAGAAACCGGAAGCGATCCGGCGGCGATCGCCAGCAGGGTGGATTTTCCGGCGCCGTTTGGCCCGCTGACCGCCACGCGCTCCGGCCCACGCATGTGCAGGGACCACGGCCCGAACGCGCGATCGCCCCGCCGCGCGGTCACCCGTTCGAGCGTCAGCACCTCCGCGTCTGACGGCAGCTGTGTCGCGGGCAGGCTGATCGTCAGCGGCGTCAGGATTTCCACCCGCGCCGCCGCGGTTTCAGCCTGCGTTGCGGCGTCGCTGACAAGGCGCTCGCTGATCCGCCGCGCCCGCCCGCCGCTGTTTTCGGCGCGATTGGCCCTGGCGCCGAGCAGGATTTTCGGCTCGGATCCCTTTGCCGCAAAGGCGCGTCCAGCCTTGTCGCGCCGCTCTTTCGCTTCGCGCTGGCGCTGGGCCTCGCGCCCGGCCGCGCGCAGCGCGGCGCTGGCCTGTTCCGCTTCGGCCGCCACCCGGGCGCGTTCGGCGTCGCGCACGGCGGTGAAGGTTGACCAGCCGCCGCCCACCACATGCACGCCCACCGGCGTCAGTTCGACAATGCGATCCATATGTTCGAGCAGGCCGCGATCATGGCTGGCGACGAGAACACCGCCGCGCCAGTCGCGCACCAGCCGGTGAATTAGCGCCCGTCCGTCCGCATCGAGATTGTTGGTCGGCTCATCCAGCAGCAGCACGTCCGGCGCTTCAAGCAGCAGACGCGCGACGCCGATGCGGACGCGTTCGCCGCCCGACAGCGAGCCGATGGGGCGATCGACGGCCATGCCGGCTATTCCGGCGCGCGCCAGGGCGTCGTCAAGCCGCTCCGTCAGGCTCCAGTCGGCGGCGTCAAAGTCTGCCCCCGCGCCGTCGCCCGCCAGCACCCGCTCCAGCACAGCGCGGGCTTCCGCGACGCCAAGCGCCCCGGCGATGCTCTGGTCCGCCGGCCAGTTCTGCGCCAGCAGGCCGGTGGAGCCGCGCCGGGTGACGGCGCCGGTCAACGGCGCAACCGCGCCGGAGGCCATGGCGAGCAGGGTGGATTTTCCCGCGCCATTGCGGCCGACAAGCCCGATGCGCTCGGCGCCGACGCTGAGCGTCAGGTCACGGAACAGCACATGATGATCCGGCGTCGCCGCCGACACGGAATCGAAGGTAAGAAACATGGGGAAGCAATCCGGAATGCGTCAGATCGTGCAGTCCCGCGCGCATCAGGGTCCCTTTTCAGGAACCGGGCGCCGCCTGGGGCTGTTGTCCTTGGGATCGGGCCATGTGGCCCGGCAGGATCAGAACTGGTCCAACGCAAATAACTCCGGAAGCGGCCATTCGCCGCCGCAGCCGTTCATATAGGGCGCCCTGTGCGGAATGCAAAGCGATGGGGACGACGCGACGGGCGGGGATTGGCGTGGGCAAGATGGGCCGTGTTTTCGGGCCGTGTTTTTCAGGTCGCGGTTGCCGGCCGTGCTTGACGGGGGCATGAGACATTGTTATTTGCAATTAATTCGCAACTGCATTTAATGAGCGTGAGGCGACGGCATTGACGACACAAAAGTCCTTCTGGCGCCGGCTGGCGCCCGTCCTGGCCATCGCCATGGGGGTGATGGCCAGCGTTCCGTCCGCCTCCGCGTCGGATCACCGGCTCAAGGTCGCGACGACATTCACCATTCTCGCCGACATGGCCCGCAATGTCGCCGGCGAGCACGCCGACGTCGTCTCGATCACCCGCCCTGGCGCCGAGATCCACCAGTACCAGCCGACGCCGAAGGACATCATGCGGGCGCGGGACGCTGATCTGGTGCTGAACAACGGCCTCGACCTTGAAGTCTGGTTCGAGAAGTTTCTCCAGCACCTGAAGGGGGCCGAGCAGGTGGTGGTCAGCGCCGGCGTCACGCCCATCGGCATCGGCGAGGGGCCCTACAACGGCAAACCCAATCCGCACGCCTGGATGTCGCCGGCGGCGGCGGCGATCTATGTCGACAACATCCGCGACGCCTTGGCGCGCAAGGACCCGGCCAACGCCGCCGCCTACCGGGCGAACGCCGAAGCCTACAAGCAGAAAATCGCCGCGGTGGCGGCGCCGGTGCGCGCGCGGCTGGCGGCGATCCCGGAAAACCGCCGCTGGCTCGCGACCAGCGAGGGCGCCTTCAGCTATCTGGCGCGCGACTTCGGCCTGAAAGAAATCTATTTGTGGCCGATCAACGCCGACCAGCAGGGCGCGCCGCAGCAGGTGCGCAAGGTGATCGACGCCGTGCGCCAGCATCAAATTCCGGCGGTGTTCAGCGAAAGCACGGTTTCGGACAAGCCGGCGCGTCAGGTGGCCGCGGAAACCGGCGCCCGCTATGGCGGCGTGCTCTATGTCGACAGTCTCAGCGAACCCGACGGCCCGACGCCGACCTATCTTGACCTGCTGAGGGTGACGGCGTCGACGATTGCCGATGGGCTCTCCGCGCCCCAGAATGATGGCCAGAAGACCGGTTCTGGCGGGGCGCAAAAATGAGCGACATGGCGGCCGACGTGGCGGCGATCTCCGTGGATCGGGCCTCCGTGGTCTATCGCAACGGCCGGCGGGCGCTGGACAACGCCTCGTTCGTCGTGCCCTCCGGCTCGATCACCGCGCTGGTTGGCGTCAATGGCAGCGGCAAGTCCACCCTGTTCAAGGCCATCATGGGCATCGCGCCGCTGGCCACCGGCGCCATCCGCATCTTTGGCGCGCCGGTGGACGAGGCCCTGCGTCGCCACGCCGTCGCCTATGTGCCGCAAAGCGAAGATGTGGACTGGAATTTTCCGGTGCTGGTCGATGATGTGGTCATGATGGGCCGCTACGGCCACATGGGCTTTCTGCGCCGCCCCAAACCGCAGGACCGGGAGGCGGTCGCCACGGCGCTCGGCCGGGTCGGCATGCTGGATTTCCGCCGCCGGCAGATTGGCGAACTCTCCGGCGGCCAGCGCAAGCGGGTGTTTCTGGCCCGCGCCCTGGCCCAGGACGCCCGGCTGATCCTGCTGGACGAGCCGTTCACCGGCGTCGATGTCGGCGCCGAGGAGGCGATCATCGCCCTGCTGCGCGATCTGCGCGCCGGCGGCCGCAGCATGCTGGTGTCCACCCACGACCTTGGCGGCGCGCCGACCTTCTGCGATCGCGCCGTGCTGCTGAACCAGACGGTGCTGGCCAGCGGCCCCATCGATCGGGTGTTCACCGAGGACAATCTGCGCAACGCTTTTGGCGGACGCCTGCGCCGCATTGACCTGCCGGGCGTCGACGGGCGCGCTGTCAATGTGGTTTCCGATGACGAGCGGGCGCTGGTGCTGCCGGCCACACCTGCCCAAAGGGATGACCAACCGGGAGGGGGCCGGTGAGCGCGCTGCTGGAGCCGTTCACTTACGCCTATATGGTCAACGCCATGTGGGTGTCGGCGCTGGTGGGCGGCGTCTGCGCCTTTCTCGCCGCCTTCCTGATGCTGAAGGGCTGGTCGCTGATTGGCGACGCCCTGTCGCACGCCATTGTGCCTGGCGTCGCCGGCGCCTGGATGCTGGGGCTGCCATTTTCCATCGGCGCCTTCTTTTCCGGCGGGCTCGCCGCCGCCGCCATCCTGTTTCTCAACCAGCGCACCCGGTTGAAGGAGGACGTCATTATCGGCCTGACGTTCTCGACCTTCTTCGCCCTTGGCCTGTTCATGACCTCGGTGTCGCCGACGCCGGTCGACATCCAGACCATCATCATGGGCAACATTCTGGCCATTACCCGCGGCGACACGGTGCAGCTGGTCGTCATCGCAGGCGTGTCGCTGGCGGCGCTGCTGCTGACCTGGCGTGATCTGGCCGCCATGTTCTTCGACGAAACCCATGCGCGCGCCGTCGGGCTGCGGGTCACGGCCCTGCGGTTGATGTTCTTCACCCTGCTGGCCGCCTGCACCGTGGCGGCGATGCAGACGGTCGGCGCCTTCCTGGTCATCTGTCTGGTGGTGACGCCCGGCGCCACGGCGTTTCTGCTCAGCGACCGCTTTGGCCGGGTGCTGGCCATCAGCGTCGCCATCGGCGCCGTCACCAGCTTTCTCGGCGCCTGGATCAGCTATTACCTCAACGGCGCCACCGGCGGCGTGATCGTGGTGTTGCAGACCCTGGTGTTCCTGCTCGTGTTCGTGTTCGCGCCGAGGCATGGCCTGCTGGCGGCGCGGCGGCTCAGGGCCGCGTCGGGCGCGGAAACCTCGCCGGGCGGGGAAACGCGGGAGCGGCCGGCGCCATGATGGATTTCGCAGCGCTCTCCGCCTTTCTGGCGGAGCCGTTCAGCGCCGGTTTCATGCGCCAGGCCTTTCTCGTCGCCCAGCTGGTGGCGATCCCGACGGCCCTGCTTTCCTGCTTCATGGTGCTGCGCGGCTGGGCGCTGCTGGGCGACGCCATTTCCCATGCGGTTTTTCCTGGCGTGGTCATCGCCTACATCCTCGGCGTTCCATTTGGCGTCGGCGCCTTCGCCGCCGGCATGGGCTGCGCCCTGGCGGCCGGTTATTTGCAGGAGAACAGCCGCATCCGTCAGGACACCCTGCTGGGGGTGGTGTTCGCCGGCATGTTCGGCCTTGGCCTGGTGCTCTATCGCGCCGTCGACGCCAACGTGCACCTGGAGCACATCCTGTTCGGTGATCTGCTTGGCGTCGGCCCGAAGGATCTGGCCCTCTCCGGCGCGATCGCCGCACTGGTCGTGCTGGTGATGGCGCTGCGCTGGCGTGATCTGGCCCTGCACGCGTTCGATCCGGTGCAGGCGCGCGTCGTTGGCCTGCCAGTCCGGCTGCTGCACTATGGCCTGCTGGCGCTGATTTCGCTGGCCATCGTCGGGGCCCTGAGCACGGCGGGCCTGGTGCTCGCCATCGCTTTGCTGATCGCCCCTGGCGCCATTGGCTTTCTGCTCACCCGTCGCCTGTCGCGCATGCTGCCGATCGCTGTCGCGGCCAACATGCTGGCGGCGCTGGCCGGCGTCTTCGCCAGCTACCATATCGACAGCGCCCCCGGGCCAACGATCGTGCTGTGCCTCGCCGTCATGTTCATCGCCGCCATGCTGGTCAGCCGCTGGCGCCAGAACCAGGCGCGCGCCGCCCGGAGTGCGGACGCCTGAGACGGTTCCAGACCCCCGGATGTGGCCGCTGCGCCGCATCCGCGGTCATGCGATGGGCGCATGCAGGTTATTCCCTTGCAAGTTGTTATGTTCAGTGGGATGAAGGCGCCCTTTTCGCGGGCGCTGATCCCTTGGAGTGAACGTCGTGACCAGGCCGCATGCCAAAACCCGATAAGCCCGTCCTGGAGGTTCTGGCGGCGCCTGCCGTTGCGCGTTCAGGCGCGTTCTGACCTTGCGTTTCAGGGACGAGCGGCGTGTTTGCCCCGGCAGGGCAAACCGTCGAACGGCAGCGAAGCGCGGTCCCGGGGACCTGTCGCGCCGGGTGCGCTGGCTGTTCTGCGGAATGCCCCGTCATGGCCGCCGGCAGGGACGGTGAAGTTGTTTTTTCGTATTGAGGCGCAGCGCTCCGGGGAGCGCTCCGCATCGGGACGCCATCCTGCGTCCGCTACCCCAGGCGTCGCCATGCAAAGCACCACACGCGAGTCGCATCCGCCCGGACGCATGAGTTACCGGGAATTCGTCGCCTTTATCGCCGCCCTGATGGCGACCAACGCCCTGGCCATCGATTCGATGCTGCCGGCGCTGGCCGAGATCGGGCATGACCTTGGCCTGGCCAGCGATAACCAGCGCCAGTGGATCATCACCGCCTACCTGCTCGGTTTTGGCGGCGCCCAGATTTTTTACGGGCCTGTCGCCGACCGTTTTGGCCGCAAGCCGGTGCTGATCTTCGGATTGGGAATGTACTTCCTCTTCGGGGCGCTGGCGGGCCTGGCCAATACCTTCGAAACCATGATCATCGCCCGCGTCGCCCAGGGCGTCGGCGCGGCGGCGACGCGGGTGCTGGCGGTTTCCATCGTCCGCGACTGTTACGCCGGGCGCCAGATGGCGCGCGTCATGTCGATGGCGATGATCATTTTCATGCTGGTGCCAATCCTCGCGCCCTCCTTCGGGCAGGCGATCATGCTGTTTGCTCCCTGGCATTGGGTGTTCGGCCTGCTGGCGATTTTCGGCGCCGTGGTGCTGGTGTGGATGCTGCTGCGCATGCCGGAAACCCTGCACCCGCAAGACCGGCGCTCCATCGACCCGGCGGGCGTGCTCGCCGCCGTGCGCCAGTGCTTCGCCTCCCGCGAGGCGGTGGGCTACATGCTGGGCAACACCCTGGCGCTGGGCGCGCTGTTTGGATACATCAACTCCACCCAGCAGATCTTCTCCGACGTTTTTCACGCGGAGCATCTGTTCACCACCATGTTCGCCCTGACCGCCGGTTTCATGGCCGTGGCCTCGTTGCTGAACGCCAGGCTCGTCGAGCGCTTCGGCATGCGCCTGCTCTCCCACACGGCGTTGCTGGGTTACATCCTCGTCGCGCTGGTTCATTTCGCTGTCGCGCTGGCAGGCTTCGAGAACCTGGCGACTTTCGTGGCGCTTCAGGCCTGCGTCATGTTCTGCTTCGGCATGATGAGCGGTAATTTCGGCGCCATGTCGATGCAGCCGCTGGGACATATCGCCGGCACCGCCTCATCGGTCCAGGGGTTCGTCACCACGGTCGGCGGGGCGTTGGCGGGCTTCTGGATCGGCCAGAACTTCGATGGCACGACCGTGCCGATGACGGCGGGGTTCGCCATTTGCGGCGTATTGATCCTGATTGTTGTAATCATCACCGAAAAAGGTCGCCTGTTCCGGCCGCACAACGCCTGACCATCGCGGGCGTCGCGAGATCAGCCGGGCGTGGCCAAAGCGTAACGCCGACAGGAAACCTGCGCCTCTCAGGCCAGAGCGCATGGCTGTTTGTTGCTCCGCCATCTAGAGTGTCCAGCAATTGCCGGTTACTTGAACCGGCGTTGATATGTCGTAAAAACGGATGACGCGCTGCAGATCATCCGGCGCGGGCGATATCTGGGGAACCGGCGTCACGGGCATGCGCGTTGGGGGCATCATGTTGCGGAAATTCACGCAGTTTATCGCGATAGGGCTGATGTGGGGGACGTCGGCCATGGCGGCCATGGCGGCGGATCTGCCGGCGCGCGCGGACCCGCCCGCGCCTGTGGCGCCCGCCGCGTCGGCCGGATGGCAGTTCAGCGTGACCCCCTATATGTGGGCCGCCGGCGTGAGCGGCGACGTTGGCCATGGTGATCGCACCCTGGCCCATCTGGATTACGACTTCTCAAAAATCATCAATACGCTGAACTTCACCGCCATGGGGATGGCGGAAGCGCGGTACGGCCGGTTCTCGCTGTCGTCTGATCTTGTCTATCTGCGGATCACCGATCACGTGGCCATGTCCCGCATCGGACTGGCGCGGTCGCGGGTTGGCGTCGGCATGCTGCAATGGACCCCGCTGGCGGGCTACGCCATTTTTGACGACGGACGCAGCCGCCTGGAGCTGGTGGCCGGCGCCCGCGTCTGGTCGGTCAAGACCCTCATTGGGGCGGAATTGGTTCGCTTCGGCGATCGGGAGGCGCAGCGCACGAAGACCTGGGTGGACGCAGTTGGCGGCGTGCGGGGCCAGGCTTTCCTGACCGACAGCCTGTTCCTCAGCGGCTGGGCCCTCGCCGGCGGCGGCGGCTCCGACTACATGTGGGATGTGATGGGCGGCGTGGGCTACCGTTTCAACCCGATGTTCTCGGCCTCGCTGGGTTATCGCGCCCAGCAGGTGAAGTTCCGGCAATCCGGTTTCCTGTTCGATGTCGCCGTGCATGGCCCCATCGCCAGCGTGCAGGTCGCTTTCTGAGGAACAGCGCCGGCGCAGGGGCTATCCGTGATCGTGTGCAAGCTGGGTTGGCGGCAGCTGGCCTGGCGGAACAGGCGGGCGCCAGGATAACGCGCGCGGCGTGGGCCAGGCTCCTGGCTGCGCCAGCAACACCCGCCGGCTGCTCAGGGTGACGGCCACGCAGATGAAGAACAGCATACCCGGGTCGGCGCTGCTTCCGTTCAGCATCATCGCGGTGATGCTGGCGAGGCCGGTGGCGCGCGCCGCTTCATGCAGCGCCCGCAGTTGCGGATCATGGGGGCGATTCTGCGGGAGCGGCCGCAACAGCGCCAGCGCCAGCAGCAGCTGCAAGGCGACGCCAACGGCTCCGGTCTGGCTCAGGGCTGCGATCAGCCAGTTGGACGCGCGGGAGCTGCCCATGCCGACGCCAAGTCCGCCCGTTTCCAGGAAGGTCTCGAAGCTGCGCATGTTCCAGTAACCGCGTTCCGCGGCCGATGAGGAGCTGGCCTTGTTGAAGATGGCCGCGTCCAGCAGCTTGCGCACGGCGTCGAACGCGTTGTTGTTGTAAAGATGGATCGCCAGCACGATGGCGGCGCCAGCCAGCACCGCGTAGAGCAGCGCCAGATCCGCCTTGCGGACCCGGCCGCGCAGCAGATTGAGCAGCGCCAGCCCGGCCAGTCCCGCGCCGTAGATCGCCAGGCAGGCGTAGGCGGTGGTGCTGGTGGACAGCAGCAGCAGCCCAAGCGACGCGGCGGCAAGCAGGCCGACGCGCCGGTCGCCGGTCATGCGGGCCCATGTCATGCAGAACACCATGCTGGCGAAAATGGCCGAGCCGAACGCCGACGCCTCGGAGTGACCGCCAGCGATGCGGAAGAAACCGGCGTGCTCCACGTCGGTGGCCATGGCGTAGCTGGCGGTGCGGATGAATTCGAGGACGTCGCCGGCGCCGCCGAGCTTGGCCAGAAGGTCGATGGCTCCGAGCCCGGCGTTCAGGATCGCCCACAGCATCAGCCCCCGGCGGATCAGCGCCAGCCGCCCGCCCGTGGGCAGGGTGGCGCACAGCACCAGGCAGGTCAGGGCGCCGAGCACGAAATAGGCGGTCTGCGAGATATTTCCGGAAACCGGCGCCAGCACGGTTTCCATGATTTCGCCGGTCTGCCGCGATGGAACGAACACGCTGGTTTCACCAGCGAACAGGCGCGGAAGGATCATCGCCGTGGCTGACGCATGGACGATCATCACCACCAGCACCAGCGAAACAGGCGTCCGCCGGACGCCTGATGCGAGCGTTGCAATGCCGCCGGGTCGCAAGAACGGCGCGACAACCAGGCTCATGGCGAAGATGGTGTAAATCTGCGGCGATGACCCGCCGAGCGCCGGCAACGTGGCGAAGGCCGTGGCGCCGAAGGCCAGCGCCGCCGGCAGGCCAACCAGGGTCGCCGATCCCCACAGGCGCCCGGCAAGGGCGACGGCGATGCACGCCAGTATTCCGGCAAGCGACGGGATCATTTGCGAAAATCACCTTCCGCGGTGTTTTCCCGCAGGACGGGATGGGGGAAACACGCTATCTTGCCCGGCCGGGAATTATCCCACGCCGGATATGGCGGCTTGCGCCCGCCGCGCCCGGAGATCCGTGCCGGGATGCGGCGAGGCGCCACGGCTGCGCCTGTCGCGGTCCGGCGCGGATCCGGTCCTGGCCGGGACGTTCCAGGGGGTATTGCATGGGAGCTGTCTGGATGGTGGTGAGCGCGGCGGCGGGGTTCCTGCTCGGCATGGGATTTGGCTATCCGGCGGCGTTCCTTGGCGGCGTCGTCGCCGCCGCCGTGGGCGCCGGTCTTGCGCGCCATGATGGCTGGAACGCCGCGGCCTGGATGGCGATTGGCGCCTGGTTCACGCTGCAGATGGCCTGGTTCCTGGGCGCGCTGGCCAGAACCGCCGTATCCCGACGCGGGTCCCGTTAGCAACAAACACCGTGAAACGCCGCCAAACCAGGGCGTCGCCACGCCAGGCTGGCGGCTGGTCCCGCCGCCAAGCGGCGCCCGCCGGACCCGACGCCCGAGGGCTCCATCCGCACCGCGCCGCCTCGCATGGCCTGGCCGTTGGGCGGACGGAACATCCGCTCCCTGTGCCCTTTGCGCTCCGCGCGCTGTCGCAGCGGATATGGCTGCCATGCGGTTCATCGCGTCAGCCTCACGAGGTCTGGTTTGGACGCGCCACCGCGGGAATGGTGCGCGCCAGGATGCTGACGTCGGTCCACAGGCTCCAGTTGCGGACATAGTGTGAGTCGAGCGCCACCCGGTCGGCGTAGGTGAGGGTGTTGCGACCGCTGACCTGCCAGGGGCCGGTCATGCCAGGGCGGGCGGCGAGGTAGTCGTCGATGTGGCGCCCGTAAAGCGCGAGCTCGTCGGGAACCACGGGGCGCGGGCCAACGCAGCTCATGTCGCCGCCCAGCACGTTAAACAGTTGCGGCAGCTCATCAAGGCTGGTGACGCGCAGGGTCTGGCCGACGAAGGTGACGCGCGGGTCGTGGCGAAGCTTGCGGTTCTCCCGCCATTCCGCCGCCGCCGCCGGGTTGTCGCGCAGATATTCGCTGAGCCGTCGCTCCGCGTCGCGGGACATGGTGCGAAACTTGTAACAGAGGAAGGGCGCGCCGCCGTGACCCACGCGTCGCTGGGCGAAAAGGATTGGCCGCCCCATGGTCATGGCGATCGCCATCGCCGTCAGCAGCATCAGCGGCGCCAGCACGATCAGGGCGATGACGGCCACGGTGATGTCGAGCAGGCGTTTCCATGCGCCGCCGATCGCCGGCTTGCTGTCGATGACACGGGAGCCGGTGTAAGATGCGCCAGCGCGCGTGGTGGTGGGGTCGTTCAGCACCGTCAGTCGCCTCCGCAGCAGCCTTGACCAGAGGTGCGTCCAATCCGTCGCCGCTCCAAGGTGTTAGAAGGCGTATGGCGGCCGGATTTGCGGGCGCCGGCTTAATACCTTTGCGTGTTCCCGGCGCGCCTGGTCAGGCCGGCGGTTACCACCGCCGGCGCAAGGCTGGTCGATCGGTGGAGTTTCCGGGCCTTCACCTGACCAACGTCCGGCGCGTCGCCGCCACCGATGGGGCGCGATGAAGCCGCGTGAAGCAGCGCATCCTGCGCCGCTTTCGCCGATTCACAGATCATGAAGGGCGCCCCGGGCGGATGGGGCAAGGGTTGTGGGAAAACGTTAGGGGGAAGGCCGGTCGTTGCCCGCCGCGTCACCGCCCGCCCTGTTCGGCCTTTGAGGGCGCCGGCGCGGGGCCGCGCGCCTGGGGCGCGGCGGCGTCGCGGAAGGCGTCGAAAGCGGGCTTGCGGGCGCCCAGGCGCCAGCCGTGCTCCCCGCCGCGTTCAAGCTCCACCAGACCCATCTCGGCTTCATAGCCAGGCGCCCAGTAGGTTTCATCGAGAAGCTCATAAACGTGCGCCGCCTCGATACGGTACTGGCCGGCCAGCCGCTTCAGCGTTTCCATCATCGTGGCGAGGCCCTTGGCCTGGCCGTCCTTGCCGTCCCGATGGCTGCCGGCGTCATGGTTGAACTCGGTGATCCAGATCGGTTTGCCGTAGCCCGCCAGAATTTTGAACGCCCATTCTGAATCATTGGCGTACCAGTGCCAGACGGAAATTTCCCAGGGGACGCCATCTTTCGCCAGGCGGGCGAAAATGCCCGTGTGGCCCCAACCGGCCGAACCGAGCGCCCGGCGCGCCTTCGGGTTGGCCGCGGCGACGCCCTCAGCCAGGCCAGAGAGCGCGGCGGCCACCTTGCGGTAGCGCGGGCCATAATAATCCAGTTCGCCGACGCCGCCCGCCGGCCCCCACGCGCAGGGATACTGCGTGCCGTCGTCCCGCATTTCGCAGGGCTGGATGATGGCGTAATTCTCCAGCTCATTGCCCAGCTCCCAGACCGGAATGTCGGGAAACCGCCGGACGTAGGCCTCGGCGAAGGCGCGTGACCTGGCCTTCAGGGTCGCTTCGTCCTCATCCTTGAGGCTGACCGGAGGCAGCAGGATCGGCAGCACCCCGATCCCGCGCTGCGCCAGGGCGTCGCGCAGGCGCGCCAGCTTTTCCATCTGATCCAGATTGGTGACGTCCACCCGGTAGGAGCGGGCCTTCAGCTCGTCGAGCAACGACGCCTGCTGCTCCAGCGAGACGCCGGGGTAGGAGACGAGGGGGTGGCCATTGACCCCCCAGACAATGCCCGCTCCAGTCGCTGGGGCTGGGGCTGGGGCTGGGGCTGGGGCTGGGGCAGGAGCTGAGGTTTGCGCCTGGGTCTGGACGGCAACAGCCTCCTGCCCAGCCCGGGCCGGTCCAGCCAGCAGACCCAGCGCGAGCAGCGCGGCGGCGGCCAGCCGGCGCGAGACTGCTGGGCGAAATGATGTTGAGGCCGACACGCTCCGCTCTCCCGCCTGTTGCTGATGGCCGCGATCTGGACGTCCCGTAAACCGCAGGTCTGCCCGCCCGCCGGTCGCAAGTCTGCCGCTGCCCGCCGCTGGAGCCTACGCCCCCAAACAGCCGGGCCTTACTGCCAAAGGCGTTAATCCGCCCTGCGGCGGATACCGGAACTCATCCAAAGGGCGCAGACGCGTCCGCCCATTGCGCCGCATCGCGCGCCAGCTGACCTGGCGCAGACTGGTGCAGGGCCAGCGCGCCCCACGACAGGGCCGTGGCCCACCGGGGCAACGTCGCCGTGAGCGCCGCCGGGCCAGCGCGTCACGGCCATCGGCAAGCCTGGCGACCGCCGCGTGTGACCGGCCTGCTCACGCAAGGCAGGCCCGGCGACTGAAACAACGTTCGGGTGATGGAGCAGGCAATGCAACAGGCTGGTTCTGTCAGGATGGAAGAGGCGCCCGCAAGGATCGCCGACGCCACGGGGCCCATGGGCGCGGGGCCGCTACGCGCCATGGCCTGGGAGATGGTGACCCTGGCCTTCGCGCGCCAGGCGCGCGAAACGCCTGACCGGACAGCGGTGCGGCGCGGCGACGTCCTGTTGACCTACGCGGGCCTGGACGCCGCCGCCAACAGGCTGGCGCGTCAGCTGATGGCGCAAGGCGTGCGTCGCGGCGACCGGGTGGCGCTGCTGCTGCCGCGCGATGTGGACGCGGTCGTCGCCATTCTGGGCGTGCTCAGGGCGGGCGCGGCCTATGTGCCGGTCGATATGGCGTACCCGGAAGCGCGCATCCATTTCATTGTCAGGGACTGCGGCTGCCGGGTTGCGATCACCACCTCCGCCGGCCTGTCCAGGTTGCCCGCCGGGGTCGCCAGCCTGGCGCTGGACGCGCAGGCGCAGGCCATCGCCGAAACGCCAGGCGATGCGCTCCCCGCCGCGTCGGGACCGGACGACGCCATCTACGTCATCTACACCTCGGGATCGACGGGCCAGCCCAAAGGCGCCGCCGTCACGCACCGCTCCTTCGCCAATCTGCTCCAGTGGTACATCCGCACGCTGGGCCTCAATGGCGGCGATTCAACGCTGCTGGTGAGCGCGCTGGGTTTCGACCTGACCCAGAAAAATATCTATGCGCCGCTGCTGACCGGCGGGACGCTGTATCTGCCGGATTTCGATGTGTTCGACCCGGAAGCCATTGTGGCGACGGTCGAGAAACGCTCCATCACCTTCCTGAACTGCACGCCGAGCACGTTTCTGCCCCTCGTGGAGGGCGCGGCGGCCGGCCGCATGGAGCGGCTGGCGTCGCTGCGCTGGGTGGTGCTCGGCGGTGAGCCGATCCCGATCCGGCGTCTGCTGCCGTGGCTGGATCACCCGGCGTGCCAGGGGCAAATCCTCAACAGCTATGGTCCGACGGAGTGCACGGACATCTGCGCCGCCTGGGCGATGGGCGCCGCGAACTGGGAAGACCCGGCGCCCCTCGGCCGGCCGGTCGACAATGTGTTCCTCGCGGTCCTTGATGAGGCGCGCCAGCCGGTAGGCCCTGGCGTGGAGGGCGAGTTGTGGATCGGCGGCATGGGCGTTGGACTCGGTTACCTCGGCCGGCCGGAACTGAATGCTGAACGCTTCATGACGTTACGGCTTCCAGGCCATGAGGGCCGGATGTACCGCACCGGCGACCGGGTCAGCTGGCGCGCCGACGGCGCACTGGATTTCTTCGGCCGCCTTGACCATCAGACCAAGATCCGCGGCCACCGCGTCGAACTGGGGGAGATCGAGGCCGCGCTTTGCGCCCACGCCGACATTCGTGAAGCCTGCGTGGCGGTGCGCGATGGCGCGGCCGAACCACGACTGCTGGCCTGGCTGGTGATGCGCGAAGGCGCCGCCATGCCGCCGGAGGCCGGATTGCGGCGTTACCTGGGGGAAAAACTTCCCGAACACATGATCCCGGTCGCGTTCGACGCTTTGCCGGCGTTGCCGCTGTCGCCCAACGGCAAAATCGATCGCCAGGCTCTGCCAGATATCGCCGCGCCGGCCCCTGAACCGTCGCCGCCGGCGCGGGGCGGGGAGACAGCTGACAGCGAGGACATGGAGAACCTCGTTCTCGGCGTCTGGCGCGACGTGCTCGGGCAGGCCCCGGCAAGTCCGGAGCAGAACTTCTTCGACGCCGGCGGCACGTCGGTTGGCCTGGCGCGGGTTCAGGCGGCGATCCGGGCGCGGCTGGGCCGGGACCTGGCTGTTGTGGAGCTGTTCGCCCATCCAACCGTCGCCAGCCTCGCCAGGCTGCTTCGCCAGACGCAGGACGCGCCGGCGCGCCGGCGCAATGGCGCGCCGGCGGTCGGCCTCAGACAGGCCGAGGCGTTGCGCAGGATGGCGCTGGTCAGGGGAGGGGGACGATGAACCACGATCATGACGGCGTCGCAGGGGCGGCAGGCCTGACGGATAACCGCGACGCGGCTGACCTGAACACGGATAATCTGCACGCGGATAATCTGGACGGCGTGGCGATCATTGGCATGGCCGGGCGGTTTCCCGGCGCCGGAGACGTCGGAACGTTCTGGCGCAATATCTGCGCCGGCGTCGATTCCGCCAGCCGCTTCGCTGCGGGTGAACTGGAGGACAGCTTCACCGCCGATGAGCGGGCGCAGCCCGATTATGTCCCCGTCCGTCCGCTGCTCGCCGACGTTGACCAGTTCGACGCCCAGCTGTTCCGCATGCGCCCGCGCGAGGCCTCGCTGACCGACCCGCAGCACCGGATTTTCCTTGAGATTTCGTGGTCGGCGATCGAGGACGCCGGTTATGATCCCCAGGCGCTCGCCGGGCGCGCCGTCGGCGTGTTCGCCGGGTGCAGCCACAACACCTATCTGCTGCGGCACGTCTGCGGCGACCGGGCGGCGGCGGAGCGGTTCACCAATGATTTCCAGGTGGGCGGCTATGAGACGCTCACCGGCGCCATCGCCGACGCCCTGGCGACCCGCGTCTCCTACAAGCTGGACCTGCGCGGCCCCAGCATGACCATCGCCACCGCCTGCTCGACCTCGCTGACGGCGGTGGCCCAGGCGGTTCAATCGCTGCTGCTCTGCCAGTGCGACATGGCGCTGGCGGGGGGCGTATCGGTCACCTTCCCGCAAAAGCGCGGTTACTTCGCCCAGGACGGCGGCATGGTGTCGACCGACGGCGTCTGCCGGCCGTTCGACGCCGGCGCCAATGGCACGCTGTTCGGCTCCGGGGCCGGGGTGGTGCTGCTGAAACGCCTGGAAGACGCCGTCGCCGATGGCGATCATATCTATGCGGTCATTCGCGGCGTCGCCGTCAATAATGACGGCGCCTCGAAGGTTGGCTTCACGGCGCCGAGCGTCGACGCCCAGGCCGAGGTGGTGGCGACGGCGCAGCTGATCGCGGGCTTCGACCCGGCGACGGTGGGCTACGTGGAGTGTCACGGCACGGCGACGCCGCTGGGCGATCCGATCGAGGTCACGGCGCTTTCCCGCGCCTTTGGCGAGGGCGGCGGCCCCGGCCGCACCTGGCTCGGCTCGGTGAAAGGCAATGTTGGCCATCTGGACGCGGCGGCGGGCGTCACCGGCCTGATCAAGGCGACGCTTGCCGTCAACCACGGCGTCATTCCGCCGACCTGTCACTTCACCACCCCCAACCCGCGCCTCGAACTGGAGAAAACCCCGTTCGCCATCGCCGGCGCCCTGGTGGACTGGCGCGAGCCGGACGGTCCGCGCCGCGCCGGCGTGTCGGCGCTCGGCGTCGGCGGCGTCAACGTGCACGTCTGTCTGGAGCAGGCGCCGCCGCGCCTTCCCGCACTGGGGGAAGCCGCCCATTCCGTGCTGATGCTGTCGGCGCGGAGCGCGGATGGCCTGAAGCGGGCGCGCGCCGCGCTGGCGGAAACATTGCGGGCGGCGCCACGGACCAGCCTGGCGGACGTCGCCCATACCCTGGCGACGGGGCGCGGCGCCTTTACGCATCGCGCCGCGATCGTCGCCGACAGCGTCGCAACGGCCATTGACCGTCTGGAAGCTGGCGAAGGCGCGGGAATTGTCGTGGGCGAGGCGGCCGTTACCGACCGGCCGGTGATTTTCATGTTCCCGGGGCAGGGCGCGCAATATCCCGCCATGGGCCTTGGCCTGTACGGAAGCGAACCGGCGTTCCGGGAAGCCGTCGACCGCTGCGCCGACATCCTGAAGCCGGATCTGGGGCTTGATCTGCGCGAGCCGCTGTATGGCGCTGGAGCCCGTGACGGGGAGGGGGCGGAAACCATTCGCCAGACCATCCTTGCCCAGCCGGCGATCTTCACGGTGGAATATGCCCTGGCGCAACTCTGGCTGAGCCGGGGGGTGCGGCCGGCGGCGATGATCGGCCACAGCATTGGCGAGTTTGTCGCGGCAAGCCTCGCCGGCGTGCTGACGCTGGAGGAGGCGCTCGGGCTCGTGGCCGTGCGCGGCCGGCTGATGCAGGCGGCGGCGCCAGGCGCCATGCTGGCGGTGCGGCTGCCGGAGGCGGAACTCCAGGCGGTGCTGCCGGCGGATGTCGATATCGCGGCTGTCAATGCCCCTGGCCTGACGGTGGCGGCGGGGCCGTTCGACGCCATCGAACAGCTCGAAGGCGCCCTCAACGGCCTCGGCGTCATGCACCGGCGGCTCCACACCAGCCATGCCTTCCATTCGGCCATGATGGAGCCGGTGCTGGCCGATCTCGCCGTCGCGGCGGCGCGGATCACGCCAAAATCCGCGACGATCCCCTATGTGTCGTGCGTCACCGGCGACTGGATCACCGAAGCTGAAACCGGCGCCAGCGCCTACTGGGCGCGCCACTGTCGCGCCGCCGTGCGCTTCAGCGATGGCGTCGCGGCGTTGCTGCGGCGCTTCGAGGCGCCGGTGTTGCTCGAAGCCGGACCGGGCGCGACCCTGCTGAGCCTGTGCCGGCAGGGCGCCGCGAAGGGGCGGAACATCGCCGCCGTCGCCTCGCTGCCCGATCCCGGCGCCGGGGCCGACGATATCGCGACGTTCCATGGCGCCCTCGGCCAGCTCTGGCGTCACGGCGCCAGCTTCGACCGCGCCCGCGCCTGCCCGGGCCAGCGCATTCCGCTCCCCGGCATTCCGTTCGAGCGCCAGCGTTACTGGGTCGCCGCGCCAGAGCCCGCCACGACCGCGGAGCCGGCAAACGCGGTTGCCGCCGCGCCATCCTCCCCAGCCTTCCTGCAAGCGGATCCTGTCCAGATGAATACGCACACGCCAGTTGTCAGCGCCGGCGACGCCGGGGCCGGGCTCGCCAGCAAGGTCGCCGGGCTGTTCGAAGAGCTTTCCGGCGAGCGCATTGCCGAGGCCGATTACGGCAGCCCGTTCCTGGAGTTGGGGTTCGATTCCCTGTTCCTCGCCCAGGTCGCGACCCAGGTGCAGAAGACCTTCAAGGTCAAGGTGACGTTCCGGCAGTTGCTGAATGACATGCCGTCCATCGCCAGGCTGTCCGAATTTCTCGCCGACAAGGTTCCCGCCCCGGCGCCGGCTGTCGCCGCCGTAGCGCCGCCAGTTCCGGTTCAGACCCAGGCCATATTCCAGACGACCTCCGCGCCGCTTGCTGCGCAGGCAGCGCCTCCGCTTCTGGCGCCACAGGCGCCTGGCGCCGCCGTGGGCGTGGAAGGTCTGTTCCGCGACCAGCTTGCGGCCTTGCAAGGTCTCATCGCCCAGCAGAACCAGATCCTGCTCGGCCAGGCCGGCGGCGCGCCGCCGCCGCCCGTCGCGTTCACGGCTCAAGCCGCCGCCGCGCCATCCGCCGCCGCCACGATTCAGGCCGCGCCGCAGGTGGCCGCCGCCCCATCCGCGCCGGCTGCCCCGCCGGCGCGGCCAGCGGAGGCGGTGGAGGACGCTGGCGCATCGCGTCATCAGCTTTACCGCCCCGGCGGCGGCGCGGCCGGAGGCGAGATGACCGCCGCGCAGGCGGCGTTCCTGGCCGATCTCATCGCCCGCTACACGGCGCGCACGCCTGGCTCGAAGCGCATGACCGACGCGCGTCGCGACGTTCTGGCCGATCCCCGCACCGCCGCCGGCTTCCGTCCTGAATGGAAGGAAATCGTTTATCCCATCGTGTGCAGCCGCTCCAAAGGCAGCCGGATCTGGGACGTGGACGGCAATGAATACATCGACGTCGTCAATGGCTATGGGCAGACGGCGTTCGGCCATGCGCCTGATTTCGTGCTGGAGGCCATGCAACGGCAAATGCGCGACGGCTTCGCCATCGGCCCGCAGTCGCCGCTGGCCGGCGAGGTGGCAGAACTGTTCGCGGAAATGACCGGCAACGAGCGCGTCACCTTCTGTAACACCGGCTCCGAGGCGGTGATGGCGGCGATGCGCGTGGCGCGCGCCGTGACCGGGCGTGACCGTATCGTCGTGTTCAGCGGCGGCTACCATGGCCAGTTCGACGAGGTGCTGGTGAAGGGCAAGGCCCGCCAGGATGACGATCCGCGCGGCCTGCCGATCGCGCCGGGCATCCCCTTCGGCTCGGTGGGCAACATGGTGGTGTTGCCGTGGGCGAAGCCGGAAAGCCTCGACTGGATCCGCCAGCATGGCGAGGACATCGCCGCCGTGATCGCCGAGCCGGTGCAGAGCCGCCACCCGGACATGCAGCCCGCCGAATTCCTGCGGGAGTTGCGCGCGATCACGGAGGCGGCGGGCTCCGCGCTGGTGTTCGATGAGGTGGTGACCGGTTTCCGGGTGCACCCCGGCGGCATGCAGGCGGTATTCGGCGTTCGCGCCGATATGGCGACCTACGGCAAGGTGGTCGGCGGCGGCATGCCGGTTGGCGTGCTTGCCGGCAAGCGCAGCTTCATGGACGCCCTCGACGGCGGCGCCTGGCGCTATGGCGACGACTCGGTTCCCGAGGTGGCGCCGACCTTCTTCGCAGGCACCTTCGTGCGCCATCCCTTGGTGATGGCGGCGGCGAAGGCGGTGCTGTTGCACCTGAAGGAGCAGGGCCCCGCCCTACAGGAACAGCTCGCCGCGCGCGCCCTGGGGCTGGCGGATCGCATCAACGCCGAGCTTGCCCGGCGCGGCATTGGCGCCCGGGCCGAAAGCTACAGCAGCTGGTTTTATCTGGCGCTGGGCGGCGAGGACCGGCTGGCCAGCCTGTTCTACCATCACATGCGTCTCATGGGCGTGCACTGGCAGGAGGGCTTCCCCTGCTACTTCACGACGGCGCATTCCGACGCCGACATGGCGTTCATCTACGATGCCTTCGTCAAGACCCTCGACGCGCTCCAGGGCGCCGGCATCCTCACCGGATCAGGCATTGCGGCTTCCGTGGCGGCGCCGGCGACGGCGTCCGTTTCCTCGCCCGGTTCTGCTCCAGTTTCCTGGCCCATGTCGTCGCCGCTGACCGAGCCGCAGATCGAGGTCTGGCTGGCGGCGCAACTGGGGGATGAGGCGTCCTGCGCCTTCAATGAATCCATTTCGCTGACCCTGTCGGGACCGCTTGACCGGCAAGCCCTGGGCCTGGCGCTGGACGCGGTCGTGGCGCGCCATGACGCCCTGCGGGCGCGCTTCGCGCCGGACGGATCGCAGATGTTCATTGATGCGCCGGCGCCCACGCCACTGGCGGAGCGGGACTTTTCCGCCGACGCCGCCGGGTTGGGCAAACTGACGGACGATGAGGCCCGCACGCCGTTTGATCTTGTCAATGGGCCACTGATGCGGGCGACGCTCGCCAGATTGTCGCCGACGGAGCATGTGCTGGTGTTCACGGCCCATCACATCGTCTGCGACGGCTGGTCGACCAACGTCATTCTTGACGAGCTGGCGCAGCTTTACCAGGCGCGGCGCCAGGGTCGCGAGGCGGATTTGCCCGCGCCGCTGCCATTCCGCAGCTATGCGCTGGAGCAGACGTCGACCGTCAACCCGGCGACCCGCGACTGGTGGATGGAACAGTTCCGCGTGCTGCCGCCGGACGCCGACCTGCCGGCCGACCGGCCCCGCGGCGACGTGAAGGACTGGTCGGGCGACACATTCTGCGCCCACATCCCGGGCGATCTGCTGAAGCAGGTGAAGCAGGCCGGCGCGAAACAGGGCGCCACCCTGTTCTCCACCCTCGCGGCGGCGTTCAATGTGGTGCTGTGGCGGCTCACCGGCGAAACCGATCAGGTGATGGCCATTCCCACGGCCGGGCAGAGTCTGGCGGAGGGCGGGCCGCTGGTCGGCCATTGCGTCAACTTCCTGCCGCTACGCGCGCATGTTGATCCTGACGCCTCAGTCTCGGCCCTGCTGAAAACCGTGCAGAAAGCGATGCTCGATATGAACGAGCATCAGCACTACACCTTTGGCGCGCTGGTGCGGGAGCTTGGCGTCACCCGCAACCCCTCCCGCCTGCCATTGACCCAGGTTCAGTTCAACCTGGAGCGCGTGGGCGAAGGGCTGGACTTTGGCGAGGTCGCCGCCCGGGTCGCCACCAACGCCAAGGCGTTTGTCAATTTCGATATCTTCCTCAACATCATCGAGGACGCTGACGGCTTGCGGCTGGCCTGCGATTACAGCACCGGGCTGTATGACGCGGCGACCATCGCCCGCTGGATCGGTCACTTCGAGCAGGCGCTGCGCGCCATCGTCGCTGACGCCGCCCAGCCGGTGAAAACCCTGCGCCTCATGGACGCCGCCACGGTCGATCATCTGGTCCATGGCCTGAACGCCACCGCGCGCGACGGCCTCGACCTGCGGCCGGTTCCCCTGCAGGTGGAAGACGTCGCGGCCCGTCACCCGGACGCCATCGCCCTGGTCTGGCGCGACCAGATCATGACCTATGGTCAGCTTGACGCCGCGACCGGCGCGCTGGCGGCGCGCATCGCCGCCGTGGCCCCTGGCGGCGGCGGTCGGGTTGGCGTGCTGGTGGAGCGTTCCCCCGCCATGGTGGTCGCCATGCTCGCCGTCATGCGGGCCGGGCACGCCTTCACGCCGCTTGATCCGGCGCATCCGGAAAGCCGGTTGCAGCAGGTGGTTGACGCCGCCCGCATCTGCGCCCTGGTCTGCGATGATCCAGCGCGGGCCAGCATCGCCGGCGGCGCGCCGCTGGTGGATGTGCGGGCTGGCGCGGCCCCCGATTCCAGCGCGGCGCAGCTGCCGGATTGCGCCGATGCCTCCGCCGCTTACGTCATCTTCACCTCCGGCTCGACCGGGACGCCGAAAGGCGTGGAGATTGGCCACGCGGCGCTCGCCAACCTGCTGTGGTCATTCGCGGAGCGCCCAGGCTTCACGGCGACGGATTCGATGCTGGCGGTGACCACCACCACCTTCGACATCGCCATGCTCGAGCTGTTCATGCCGCTGGTCACGGGCGGGCGGGTGATCATCGCCGACCGCCAGGCGGTGCAGGACGGCTTCGCCCTGGCGCGGCTGATCGCCGAGAAGCGGCCAAGCCATATCCAGGCGACGCCGTCGCTGTGGCGCATGCTGGCCGAGGCGGGTTTCCAGCCCTGGCCTGGCCTGATCATGCTGTGCGGCGGCGAGCCGTTGCCCCGTGATCTCGCCCGGGAGCTGTCGGGCGGCGCCGGCGCGCTCTGGAATGTCTATGGGCCGACGGAGACCACCATCTGGTCGAGCGCCGGCCAGGTCCGGCCAGACGATGACCTCATCACCATCGGCGCGCCGGTGCTGAACACCGGGCTGTACGTCATCGACGCCAGCGGCCAGCTGGCGCTGCCCGGCGCCTCTGGCGAACTGGCGATCGGTGGCCTTGGCCTCGCCAATGGCTATTTCGGCCAGCCGGGCCTGACGGCCGCCGCCTTCCGCCGGCATACGCTCGACGATGGCGCGCCGCGTCGCCTGTACTTCACCGGCGACATGGCGAAACGGCTGGCCGACGGGCGCATCCAGCACCTCGGCCGCCGCGACCTGCAGATCAAGCTGCGTGGCTTCCGCATCGAGCTGGAGGATATCGAAAGCGCCCTGCGGGCCATCCCGGGCGTGGCCGACGCGGCCGCCGGCGTGGTCGGCGCTGAACCGGATCGCCGCCTCGCCGCCTGGGTGGTGATGGCGGGCGGGCAGCCCCTCGATGAAACGATGCTGCGCGAGAAAGTCCGCCAGGCGCTGCCCGACTATATGGTTCCCGCGATCTGGAGCCGTCTCGACGCGCTGCCGCTGACGGCGAACGGCAAGCTCAACCGCAAGGCGTTGCCGCAGCCGGAGCGCGCGGCGGCAAAACCGGCCCTGGTTGTCGCGCCGCCCCAGAACGACACCCAGCGGCTGCTTTGCGCGATCTGGTCGGAAGTGCTCGGCGGCGAGGCCGTCGGCATCGACGCCGACATCCTCGATCTGGGGGCGGATTCAATCCAGATCTTCCAGATCGTCGCCCGGGCCCGCCGCGCCGGCCTCAACCTGGCCGCCAGGGACGTGCTGCGCCGCCGCACCATCGCGGCGCTCGCCGGGGCCATTGATACGACGCCAGGCGATATGGCGGCGGCGCCCGCGGGCCCGTTGCCCCGCCTCGCCGACTTCCGCCGGAGGTAACCCAATGAACATGAGCCATCAGGGGAACGCCGCCTTGAGCCTGCCAGAGCCGCTGGAATTCGGAGCGACCTGCGCGCAAGCTTGCTATTGGCGCCGCTGCCAGCGGAGCCCGGGAGATCCGTGCCTCAACATCGCCGCGCGCTGGCGGCTGGAAGGGCCGATACAGATCGCGCTGATGGAGCGCGCCTGGCAGCAGGTGGTGGACCGTCACGAGGTATTGCGCACGGAGTTTGTCGAACAGGACGGACAACTCGTGCAGCGCGTGCTGCCCCACGCGCAATTCCGCATCCGGCATGTGGATCTGCGTGGCGCGCCGCCGCCGGAGCAGGAGGCGCTGAGCGAGCGGCTGGGCCGCGAGGAGGCGGCCGCGCCCTTCGACCCGTTCCGGCCGCCCCTGCTCCGGATCACGGTGTTGCAGCAGGCGGACGACAGGGCGCACATGCTGCTCACCACGCATCATCTCGCGGGTGATTGTTGGGCCAACCTGACGCTGGTGCGGGAATTCGCCGCCATTTGCGACGCGCTCTCGCTGGGAGCGACGCCCCATTTGCCAGACCCTCCCATGCAGTTCGGCGATTTTGCCTCGTGGCAGAACGCCTGGCTGGCGGCGGGCGGCGCGGCGGCGGTGGAGCAGTACTGGATAAAGCGGCTGGACGGACTGGCGAACTTCATGGTTCCGACAGACCGCGCGCCGCCGGCCCATCCGACCCGGCGCGGCGACATCTTCGGCATGATGGTTCCGGCTGGCGTCGCGGAGGCGACGCTGGCGGCGGCGCGGGCGCGGGGCGCGACATTCTTCGCCTTCGGCCTCGCGACTTTCGCCGCCCTGTTGCATCGCTGGAGCGGGCATCAGGATATCCTCGTCACGACCCAGATCGCCGGGCGCGATGAACTCGAGCTCGAAACCGTTGTTGGCCCGTTCATCAATACCCTGGCGCTGCGCATGGCCTGCGCGCCGGAAACCCGTTTCGCAGACCTGCTGGACGAGACCCTGGCGACGGTTGGCGAGGCGCTGGAAAATGGCGCGCTGCCGTTCGAGAAGCTGACGGACCGCATCACCCTGCCGGCCAGCGATCGCCGGGGCGCGCTGCATGGCGTCAATTTCCAGGTCCTGAACAGCGCATTTCTCAAGGATACCCGCGCCGGCGCCGTGGCGCTCCGGGGTTTTCCCAGCCTTTCGCCAGGCGCCAAGCGCGATCTCGACGTCTATCTGGTGGAGCGGGAAGTCGGCTGGCGGGCCCAGTGCGAATATGATCCGGACCTGTTTGATGAGGCGACCGTCGCCTGGGTCGTGCGGTCATTCGTCGAATTGCTGGCGGCTGTCAGCGCTGACCCGGCGCGGACGCTCGCCGATCTGCCCTTCACCCCGCCGATGGGGGCGCCATCCGGCGCCGGGCGTCGGCTCCAGTCTGCTGCTGCCCGGCCCGTTGCGGTCGATGTCGCTGCTGTCGAAGTCATGGACAGCGCGTCGCCCGACGCGCCGGCGGAGGACAACAGCGTCCGGGCGGAGCGCCTGGTGCAGTTGTGGCGCGCGGCGGTGCGTTGTGATGATCCGCCGCCCGGCGCGAGCTTTTTCGAACTGGGCGGCGATTCCATGCGCGCGGCCCGGCTGGTGGCCCGTATCCACGATGCGTTCGGACAACGGGTGGGCCTGGCGCGGTTCTTCCAGAATCCGACCCTGGCGGGGCTGGCGGAGAGGCTCGGCGTGGAACTCGACAGCGGGCCATCGGCGCCGGTGACGGGGTATGGTGACGACGGGGACGAAGACTGGCGGATCATGGAGGTCAGCCCGCGCGGCTCCCGGACGCCGGTGATCGGCGTCAACAGCGTGGAAACCCTGTTCGCCCTGGCCCGCGATTTCGGCGAGGACCGGCACATTTTTGGGGTGCGGCTGTTCGAGCCCGGCAAGCCCCATGGCATCGCCGGCAAGACGTTTCCCGAAATCGCCGCCGATTACATTGAGGTCATCCGCGCGGTCGAGCCAAAGGGGCCCTACATCCTGTTCGGCCTGTGTGTTCATGGCGTCCTTGCCCTGGAGATCGCGCGCCAGCTGCGCGACGCCGGCGACGTGGTCGAGATGGTGTGCGTCGTCAACGCATGGCATCCCACCTACGCCCGGAGGCTGAACTTCCTGAACCGGCAACTGGTGCGGCTGAACGACGTGTCCTGGAACCTGCGGCGGGTGTTCAGACGGGAAAAAACCTTTGTTGAGTTTCTCGGCAACTACCGTCTCGCGCAAGCTAGCGGACTGCTCCAGCTCGCCGTCCGGCTGGGCCTCATCGACAGGGCGCCGACGCGAACGGGCTCGGAATTCAATGATGATTTCCTGCTGACCCTGATGCAGGCGCGCGACGCCTGTGAACCGCGCGGCGTCAGCGGCCCGGTGATGCAGTTCCTTGGCCCGGATACGCCGAAATGGCCTGGCATCGACCGCACGCTGGGATGGAAGGGCGTCGTCAACGGCGCCATCCATGTTCACGACATGCCGCCGGCCAGGCCAGGCCCGGACGACCCCGGCGTCGCCTGCATCGTCACGCATTTCGGGCGCATGATCGAAACAGGGGCCGCTCGGGGATAGATCATGGCCGGCGACAGCGCATCCAGCGGCGGGATAACCCGGCGGATCGCCGTCACGGCGATCGTCGCGGCCATTGGCGGCGCTGGCGTCGCGGCGGCGATGGCGGGCCCGGCGCCGGTCAAGGAATATGCGCGGGCGCTCTGGTTCATGGGCGCCCCGCGCCCGGCGGCTGGCGGGCCGTTCGCTGTCGGGCGGCGTGAGGTGGCGCTGACGCTGCCGTCCTGGGGCGGCGTCACGGTCGTTCTCTGGTATCCGGCGGCGGCCTCCCGGGCGGGCCTGGCGGAACGGTGGCGCCGCCGGCTGCTGCGCCCCACATCCGCCGGCTTTTCGGAAAATGCGCCCTGGGCCGAAACACCGCGACCGTTCCCGCTGATCGTTCACTTTCCATCATGGTTCGGGCGCGAAACCGAAACATCCTTCACGCCAGCCGAGCTGGCCAGCCATGGCTATGTGGTGGCGACCCTGAATGACATCGTTCACCTGGAGCGGCGGGAGGGCGTTGCGGGCAGGCTCCAGGCGGCGTCATTTGACTTTACGTCACCCGAAGCGTTTCAGGCGTCGCGGGCTCCGGCGGCGCAGCGGGCGGAACTGGAGGCGCGCTTCGGCCAGGAGGCGCTGGAAGCGCTGCTGGCGCGCCCGGAGACGGGGCCACATATTGATGCGACCCGTATTGGCGCGTCCGGCTTTTCATTCGGCGGCGCCGCCGCGCTGGAGCTCAGCCTGCTGGATCCACGCATTCGCGCAGTGGCCAATCTCGACGGGCTGGTTCTGGGGCAGGCCGCGCGCGGCGGCGTTCTGGCGCCCTATCTCTTTTTGTCGGCGGATATCGGGCCGCCAACCCCGGAAGAACTGGCGCAGCCCGATCTCGCGGTGCGGTTCGACCGTATGCTGGACGGAGAGGTTCTGGCGTTTCAGCAACGGCAGGCGGCGCAGCCGGACAATTTTACTTTCTTCATCAAGCGAACCACCCATCTGGATTTCACGGACCGCCTGCTGATGCCGGCCTTTGCCGAGGCGTTTCGTCCCTCCGGACGTGACCGCGCCGAAATCTGGCGGCAGATCAACGGGCGGCTTCTGGCATTCTTCCAGCGCTATCTGGCGGCGCAGCCTGATGCGCCCGGCAACGCATCTGTCGGCGTCCAGCGTCTGAAAGAAATCTCGTGGCCAGACAATGGCGCGGCGAAGGCGCCAACAATGTCGTCCGCCGGCGCGAAGTGAGCAAGCTGCCAGCGTGAGGGCGCTTCGGGCTGTCCGGCGAGGCGCAGCAAGCGCGGCGGCGCGTCTGGCGCAAGGGTGACGTCGAAGGCGTCGAGCGGTTGCGCCAGGCCCAGACCCAGCGCCTTGATCACCGCTTCCTTGCGCGTCCAGCAGCGATAGAAGCCCTGGAGCCAGTCGCGCCGCGGCAGGCGGGACAGCCCGGCCAGCTCCGCGGGCGAAAAGGAGTGGCGCGCCACGTCCGCCTCCACGGGCCGCACCTGCTCCACGTCGACGCCGAGGGGGCAGCGCCAGCCAATGGCGAGGGCGCCGAGATTTTCCGTATGGCTGAGGTTGAAGAACGGCGCGCCTGCTTCCGCCAGCCCGGGTTTGCCCCAGGCGTTGCTGACGAAAACCAGGTCCCCTGGCGGGCGACCGAGCGTCTCCCCCAGAATGCAGCGCATGGCCCCGTGCGCTACAATATAGCGGTCGCGATGCAGATCATGAATGAACCGCGCGGCGCGCGCCCGCTCGTCGGCCGACAGCAGGCCCGCCAGCATTGCGCGCGCACGGGCCGGAGCTTGCAGGCTGAACAGCCAGATGACGACGTCACGACGGGAGGCCGGCTGGTCTGACGTCACGATGGGCTCCAATGATGATCATGCGCGGCGCGGATCTGCGGAAAAATGCCTTCGTCAGGTATCGGCCGCCGGATTCCCTGGCGCTAGAGCCGGGTTGAGAGCGCTCCCCACGCCATGGCGCACCGGATCGTATACTCCGGGCTGACGACGGAGAGTCCGAGCAGCACCGGCAGGCTCGCGGCAAGTTTTACCGGATTTAACGACTTTGGCAGTGGTTTTCCAAGTTCATGATAAATGCAGATGCGGGAAACGCCTTCCCAATACGCCCGCCGCCGGGCCCACTGAACGGTCAGGCGCTCTGGAGGAATACAATGCTCAACGCCAAATCGTCCATCATAGCGCGCATGTAGGCCTTCCTGACGCAGGCGCTCGATCAAGAACGCCTCCTCGCCGCTGATCAGCCGCCCGCCGACCCGGCCCAGCCGCGTCGGAAAGCCGCCGACCGTCTGGAGCGCCCGTCGACGGACGGCGAGGTTCGCGCAAACGATATTGAAGTCGGCCGCCGGGCCTGATCCGGGCTCATCCGTGCACGACAGCAGCAGCTTCCAGCGTTGACCAATGTGGTCATGCCTGGCGCCGCTGGGCCAGCGCGCCCGCACCTGCCCGCCAATCACCGCCACATTGTCGGGCGCCGCCGCGAGACACGCCGCGAGCTCTTCCGCCCAGTTGGGAAAGGCAAGGATGTCGTCATCGACATAGACGATCCATTCGCTCTCCGCCCGCGACGCGGCGAGATTGCGGGCGAATGACACGCCTGCTTCGTCACAGCGGATCAGGCCGGTCCCCGACGCGGATGCAATCGCCTCAAGCGTCCTGGCTTCGCCGGGCGATGAGGCGCTGTCGACGAGCAGAACCGGAAAGCCGGCCCCGGCCGCCTGCGTGGCAAGCGACGCCAGGCAGGCCCTCACACTGTTGGCGCGGTTATGCGTGCAGATGGCGATGGTTGCGACGGGCGCGGGCGTCGTCATGCCGCCTGCGCCTTCGTCACCGGCGCAAGGGACTGGCGGAAACGGAGAAAACGCGCGTGTTTCATGGTGCCTCCAGCGTGCACGAAAGGTATGGAAGAGCAGCAACGGCGGTCATGCGGCGCCGGCAATCCCGCCAATGAGGCTGCGCCAGCGCCCCAAAACGGCGGCGGGCTCAAAATTCCCCAACCGCTCTGCCGCCGCCGCCACGCGCCGCGCCCGCTCCCCGGCCGACATGCCGGCGATGGCCCGCATGCCGGCGGCGATCGACGTCACATTCAGGGGATCTGCCTCCAGCATGGTCGCGCCGCCGATTTCGGTCAGTATGCCTCCGGCGGAGACGAGGCACGGCAGCCCGTATTCCGTCGCCTCGATCACGGGCATGCCGAACCCTTCCATCAGGCTCATCAGCACGAAGCCGGAGGCGTGGCGATAGAGCCAGCGAAGCTCGGCGTCCGTCGCGTATCCGGGCGCCGTCACGCCCGGCGTGCGCTGCGCCAGCTGGCGGGCAGCCCCGGCTCCCGGTTCATCCCCGCCGACCAGCACATAGCGCCAGCCCTCGCCGGCAAGACCGGAGGCCGCGAACGCCGCGATGCAGCGGGCCTGGTTCTTGCGGTCGCCGATGCTGCCCACGGTCAGGAGAAAGGGGGCTTCAATGCCGGCCGGCTGCTGCTCCGGGCCTTCGGTGACGCCGGGGCGCGTTGGAATGTAAATCACCTCCGACGACGCATAGTCCTCGCCATACAGCCGGTGAAACTCCCGCTGCGAGGTCTTGCTGACGAACACCATGTGGGGCCGCGCCTGCCGGATCAGGCCATAGGCGTGGGCGTACAGCCGGTCGACCTTCGGCGCATAGTATTGCGGATGGGTGACCGGGCCGACGTCATGGCACAGAACAATATCCCTGCTTTCAAGCCGGTGGCGCACGACGCTGAGAGGGTCGAGATGCAGCGTCGGATGCGGCTCGCGCACGGCCGGCAACGGGGCCAGCAGGGCAGGCCGGAAAACGCGGGCCAGCGTTTCTTCGTGGGTCAGCCGCCCGGCAATGCGCCGCGCCAGATGGCCGGCGGGACAGGCGCGCAGGCGCCCATAGCGCACCGCGCCGACCCTGTCGCCCAGCGCGGCGATGATGTCCCGTCCGAGAAACAGCTTTCCGGTGCGGTCATTCAGCGCCAGTGAGAAATCAACGTCTACCTGCATTTTGCCGCCCATGCGATGCGATAATGCGCATCCTGGCGCCGGCGCGACGTCCTGTGACGATGGCTATCGGGCGGCGGCGTAACAAGAATGAAGTACGGCGCGGCGGCAAAAAAGGCGGTGGGGCGCGCTGCGGCTCGCTTGCTGCGCCGCGGCTCCCATCGTGCGCCGCGGGTCGCGCTGGGGCGGCGGGCGACGTGGCGTTGTCGCGCGGTCCGCAAATTGACCCGGCGCCCTGACGATGCCCGCGTTGCGATGGGGGTGACCATCAGGGCGTTCACATTGGCGTGCACAAAAGAAGTAGACGCGCTCCCGTCCGTTGACACGCAGTCTATCGGAAGTCGTATATAGATCGTGAGAATGTGCATTTTGCGCCGTTTAATACGACTCGCGATTGGGTTTGACGCAGATTTCGGCGAACTTCCCGAAAATACGTTGTTTTTTAAGGCGAATTGATGCGTGCAATTGTAATTGCCAACAATTTAATAACTTCAGCTCAACAGTAATCACGAAAACGTGAACGGCCAAAAATGAGGCGCCGGGCCGCCACCCGGCCATGCGTCCCTTACCGAACTGTCGATCCGGATTCAGTAAAACGGGCGATCACCGTTTCGTTATGCGGCGGATTTCGCAGGGTCGGGTCAGGGACTGCTATGGAAAATTAGCTGATAAAATATCCGTGAACTCAAATTGACCATGCAATATAATCTACGTAATTTCGTTAAAATTTGGTTAAATTCTTTATTGATCAAGGCAATTATCGTCAAAATGTGCACATGATCCATGATTTGATTAAATATTTCATGTCATAAGACGGCGACAAAGCGTGGCCGTTACGGCATTCCCCCCAAACTTGACAGTTATTCTGCCCGGAACAAGCCGTTCCGTCGGTGATTTCTGTTTTGTGCGATGATAAAGTGCCGACACAGGCCAGATGCGCGAAGAGAGGGGGATGGGGTATCCAGCGTCGACCTTCAGGGGCTCCGGGGCAGGTTTTCTCATCGAAACAGATATTCTGGCGTGCGGGCAGTCCGGGGGCGAAGTCACACATGGTGTGACGCGAATATCCGGACATTGACGGTCGCTGCGTGCAGTCATGCGTCCATCCCGGGCGGTTGTCGCCCGGGCAGGGACGCCGCTGCGGACAGCGGTGGCTGACACGCCTCACGGGGGAAGAACGCGCATCCGGCGGTATTGCGGCGACAGGAGGCAAACGTGACAGAAACTGCTGCAATGATCGACAACCGGAAGCGGTCTCACCTGGAAAACGGCTGGTCGACGGCTTTGCGCGCCGATGCAGGCCGGTATCGGGGGCATGACGGTTCGTCGGGGCCGCGTGTGGATGAGGATGCCGACAGTTCCGCAGGGGCGCCATGCACGGTGGTGATCGAGCCACGGATTTTCTTTCGCGACTGCGTGCTTGCCTCACTGGAAAACGTGGCTCCGGCAACCCGGTTTCTGGCGTTCGGGTCCGTGGAGGAATGGGCGCAAAGCGACGCCGTGCTGGAGACGGACCTGGTGGTGCTGTGGCGGGCGGCGGACGATGTCTCCCCCGGAAGCGTGGAGGACATCGGCAAACAGGTCACGACGGTGCGCGGGGCCTCGGCCGAAGCGCCCCTGGCGTTGATGTCAAATCATGAGGATCTGGATTTTGTGCAGAAGGTCATGGACGCCGGGGCCAACGCTTTCATCCCGACAAGCCTTGGCCTGAAGGCCACCATCCGGGTGTTCGATCTGGTCCGGGCGGGCGGCGCGTTCATTCCGGCGTCCTGTCTTGCCTCGGCGGCGCGACCGCACGCGGCGCAGGCCCCCGGGTCAGCCGAACTGGCCGGCCTTTTTTCACCGAAACAGCTGGCCGTCGCCCGCGCCTTGCGCAAGGGAATGCCCAACAAGCTGATCGCCTATGAACTCAACATGTGTGAGAGCACGGTCAAGGTGCATGTCCGCACGATCATGAAAAAGCTCAAGGCGCGCAACCGCACCGAGGTCGCCTTCCTGACCCAGAGTCTGGGGACCCCCGGCTGACGGCTGTGGGTATGACGCGGGGCCATGGCCCATCTTCCCAGCCCGTTCGGCGGGCTGGCGGTCCATGACCGGGAAGGGACGCAGGCGCCGACGCGTTCCGGAGGTGTTCCGGGCGCGGCTGCGCGCATGGCGCCAGGCGTGAAAAGCCGGGGGGCTCAATGTTGACGTCAGCACTCACCTCAGTTGCGCGTATATCGTTATGCCGGAGCGGCATTGGCGGACTTATCGGACAGGCGCCGGGGGTCAGGGCGGCCTACAGCCGCTGGGCGCTGTACCGCCTCAATGTGGGCGGCGTATTCAACGGCTGCTTCGGGTCCTGGGATGAGGCGATGGCCGCGATCCCGTCCGACCGGCTGGCCGGTTGGGATCATGACGCGGCCGCCGCCATATTCGACGCGCCGCTATCGCGACAGCCGAGCGTCTATGCGTCCATGTTCTGGTTGTCACAGCTGTTGCGGCCGGGCGACCGGATTGTTGACCTTGGCGGCGGCGCGGCGATTACCCAGCGTTTGCATACGGCGCGCGCGCCGCTGCCCCGGGGCGTGCACTGGACTGTCGTGGAAACGCCGGCGGTGGCGCGGTTCGGCGCCAGCCTGGCGGAGAAGGGCGATCTGGGCGGCGTGACGTTCGTTGACAGCCTCGACGCCGCAGGGGCGTGCGACGTCTTCTTCTCCGCCGGGGCCATGCAATACATGCCCGATGGTCTGGGGACGCTGGGCGCCGTGCTGGCGAAACGGCCAAGGGCCGTGGTTCTGAACAAGCTGCCGCTGGCGGCTGCGGCGGATTACTGGACCCTGCAGAACTTCGGGCCCGCGGTCTGCCCCTATCGCGTGTGGCGCAGAAGCGATTTCATCGCCGCGGTCACCGCGCAGGGTTACGCCCTGAAAGACGCGTGGGATGTCGTTGAACTGGCCTGTGACATTCCCTTCCATCCCGAGTTGTATGTGCCCATGTTCGCGGGCCTGGCTTTCGTACGGACGGATCCGTAAGGTCATGGACCCGCGGTGAGGGACCGGCCGCCGGCTTCACCCGAACCAGAAATCAGGGAAGCCGGGACCAGCGCTCCGCCGGCCGTCGCGAGGAAACTGGCGATATGGCGCGAAGCGCGGGGTCATTGCCTGTCCGTTGTCCCGGAGAAGCGTTGCAACAGCGCAATGGTCAGGCTCGCCAGACCAACGCCGGCCCAGGAGCCGAGGCAACTCGCCAGAAAATCCCCCAGGCCCGGCGTGCGTCCTGGAACAAGCGCCTGACCAATCTCCAGCGCGCCCGCCAGCGCCATGAGGGCGCCCGCCGCGTACAGGCGTGATCGCCGGCGGCCCAGAGCCAGCGCGATACACGCCGCGGTCAGCAGGTACGCAAGGAAATGCTCCCCCTGTTTCGGCAGCGGCGTGCGGGTTTGCATCGCGCCGGGGATCAGCGACAGCCAGACAATGAGGCAAACCGCCAGCGCGCCGCCGGCGCGGGCGACGTGGCGGATGGACGCCTGCGCGCGCCCGTCGCCGCCTGTGGCCTCGCGCAGGGGAAGGGGCGCGGCGCGAGGTCTGTCGATTTCAGTCAAGGAACGATCCGCTTCATTGCGTGCGGGATGATGCCCATGGCCAAACGCTCCCATGACGGTGAATGACGTGGTCACGCGCCGTCAAGAAACAGTCCCTGCGTGCGAAACGCCACTTCTGTCCGGTTTTTGACCTTGAGCTTCTTGATGATGTTCCGGACATGAACCTTGACGGTGCTTTCGCTCATGTTCAGCTCAACCGCAATGACCTTGTTCGGCTGGCCCTTGCGCATGGCGCGCGCCACCTCCAGTTCCCGTGGCGAGAACAGGTTGAGCAGTTGCTGGTCCGAGGGGCCGGCGCCATCGTGGGGCCGCCCGGCGCCCAAAAGGTTCGCGGGCACATAGATGCCGCCGGCGCGAATGAGCTTGAGCGCATGCACCGTCACTTCAAGGGAAACGCCTGGCGAAAGGTAACCACGCGCCCCGAGCCGGATGGCCTCGCTGGCTTGCAGGGGATCGTCCTGGGCGGCGAACACCGCGAACGCCAGGTCGGGTACGATTTCGCGGGCCGCGGATATGTGGGGCGACAACTGGTCCGACAGCGACCCGTGGGCGGAGCCGCAAAACAGCATCAGGGTGGTCGCCAGTGGATCGCCGTCCCGCGCCCAGGCGGCGATGTCCGGGAAGGTCTCCATGGGGGAGGCGGGATCGAGCGCTGTCAGGGACAGGGCGATGCACTCGCGCACCAGCGTCCGGGGTTCGATCAGCACCGTGACGCCATCGCCTGGGGTCCTGTCGTCCATCGCCGCGCCATTGGCGCCAGGCCGGTCTGCGGTTCCCCGGACGCCATGGGACATCATCGGATTGCTCCAGTGGACGCGCCGGAAGGACGGCGCGCGCGCCTGGCCGCCGTCAGTTGCAGGTCACGCCGGGCGGCGCGCTTGGGCAGGACACAGGACATGCACGCCTCCTGACAGGCCTCTGATTCATCGGTGTGGTGGCGGGGCCTGCGGCGGCGCGGACGCCCTTCCGCCATGTTCGATGGCCCGGTGGGCGAAGTCACCGCGCCAAAATGGTCAGGCGGTCCTATCCGTTCGACCAGTCCCGCAGGGGCGCGGCCTCATCAAAAATCGTCCGCGCCGCCCCACGGCGCCGCGCCTGGCCCGCGTCACGCCGCCGCCGGCCGGCTTTTCCGGCGTGTTGAAAGGCGTTGGCGGCTGGCCGGGCGCCCGGTTGCGGCGCCGCTTACCTCATTTGGGCGTGTTTGGCCTGGCATGGGGTGAACCTAGAATTTGTCGGCGCCGATTGACCTGGTCGGAGGGGCTGGCTCACCCACGCCAGCCGTGACGGGATCACGCATATGGGTGATGGACAATGTCATGGCCGCAGACCGCAGAAACATTCCCGCAGTTGTCCCGGAAGCTGGTGATCGGGAACAGGCGCGCGCGCCTGGCCGGCGTGAATTTCTGGACTTGCGCGATATCGGCGCCCTGTTGCGTCGCTATGGGCCGCTTGTTGGCGGGGCGACGCTGGCGGGGCTGGTCATCGGCGCCGTCTGGGCGCTGATGACGCCCGCTGCCTATACCGCGACCGCCCAGCTGGTGATCGATCCAAAGGCCGTGCAGCTTTCCCGTGAGGAAGCGCGGGAGCAGTCGGGCGGCGTCGAGGCGGCGCAGGTGGAGAGCCAGATGGCGGTGATGCGCTCGGACCGTATCGCCGAGCTTGTCATCAACCGGCTCAATCTGACGAAGGAGCCGATGTTCGCCCGCGCTGTCCGGGACATTGAATCGCCCACGGTTGCAACCCAGGTGGTGATCGGCATGTTCGCGCCGAAGCTGGATGTCCGGCGTCAGGGCCTGTCTTATGTTATAGATGTCGCCTTCACAGCCCCTGATCCGGCGCTCGCGGCGAAAATCGCCAATGCGGTGGCCGAGGCCTATGTGGACGACGCCCGGGATGCGCGCACGGCGGCGGCGCGCGTCGGCTCCGAATGGCTGGAGCGGCGCGTCGCCCAGCTGCGCCAGAACATGAACGAGGCGGCGCTGGCGCTGCAGGAGTTCAAGGCCGGTCGTGACTATCGCATTTACCGGCGCCAGCCGCAGGCGCAGAACCCCGCGCAAGGCGCTCCCGGCCCCAGCGACGCGCGCGGCGATCAAAACGTGCGGTTTGACCGCAATACCCTGGAAGAACTGGAGACGACGGCCCAGTCCTACCGGAAGATCTATGAAACCGCCCTCCAGGGCTATGCGGAGGCGGTGCAGCGTCAGTCAAATCCGCTGATCGAGACGCGCATGCTGTCGCCCGCCACCAAACCGCTGGGCAAGAGCCATCCGCGCACCAGGCTGATCATGGCGCTGGGCATGCTCGTCGGCCTGCTGGGCGGAACGGGCGCGGCGGTGTTGCACTGGAACCTCGATGCAAGCCTGCGGACGGCGACGGCGGCGCGCGATGCGTTGCTGGCCCCCTGCCTTGGCCTGCTGCCGATGCTGTGGCGACCGGCGCTGCGCCGGGGCTGGCTGGCGGGGCGGAGCTGGCGCGCGCGCCTGCGCTTCCTGCTGCTGCGGCTGATCAGCCGCCGGCGTTCGCAGGCGATCACCCTGTTTCGCAAATGGGACTTTGTCAGACCTGATCCGTTCCAGCAATCGATGGCCAACGTCATGACCATGATGGCGACGCTGGAGCGGCATGAGAACGTCCGCATCATTGGCGTGACCTCGGCCCGGCGCGGCGAGGGCAAGAGCACGATCGCGAGCAATCTGGCCTGCCTGCTGGCCGGCTCCGGTTTCCGCATCCTGCTGATCGACGCGGATTTCCGGCGGGGTTCGATCAGCCGCGCCGCGGGCTTCAACGACAATAGCCCGGGCCTCGCCCATGTGCTGCTGGGGCGGGCCCATGTACGGGACAGCGTGGTCACGGCCCCCCATTCGGGCGTGTCGCTGTTGCCGGCCGAGACGAGCGCCAGCGCCACGTTCGACGCCCTGCTTGGCTCGGGGGCCATGGGGCGCTGCCTGGAAGAAGCCCTCGCGGGGCATGATCTGGTGATCATCGACCTGCCGTCGACGGAGGAAAGCCCCGGCGCCATGGCTGTCGCCCCGCTGCTCAGCGGCCTGCTGATGGTGGTGCAATGGGGCCGTACGCCGGCTGACGTGGCGGCGAACGCGGCGGCGGAGCTGCGAGAGGCCGGGGGGCGGATCATCGGTTCGATACTCAACAAGGCGGCCGCCTGAGGCAGCAGGTCCAGACCTCAAGGCCCAGAGGCCGGCCCGGCTCCAGGCGCCAGATCCGGCGCCTGGAGCCGCGTCGCTTCCGGCGCTGTCCCACCGGCGTCCAGCATGCGACCGGAACCATCCGTGACGCCCGCCAGCAGATGAGGCGACCTCATCGGCTGTCTTTCAGGGCGGTGTGATTACTGTCCGGGGATGACGCGATGGCGCGGGGGCTTTCAGGATCAACGCATCCTTGCTGCGCCACGCTGATCCGGCCCGCGCGTTCGCGCGACGGCGCGGGCCCTGCCCAGGAGGTTCGCGCGTGAAGAAAGGCGCTGGCCGGCGGATCCGCCTGGTCCGTGGCCCGCAAGACGGGGGCGCGCAAGATGGGAGGCGCGCAAGACGGGAATTGGGAAACGTGCCCGCCGCCCGGCCGGAACAGGCAGGGCGGCGTCCGTTTCAGGTGGAGGGCGGGCCCCGCTCGTGGGAGCGCGCGGCGGCCCTCAGTTGAGCGCCACGGCTCCCCGTTCGGCGCGGTTCGCCGCCTTCGCCGGCGCGGCGGAGGGGCTTCCCGACGCGATCGTTTCGGCGGCCGCCTCGCGCGGCGGGGGCGGCGGCAGGGTGACCTTGACCATGTCGCCCGGGCCGACAGGCGTGCTCTCGGTGGCGGTGATTGCCTCCCCCGGCGCTGCGGCGCGGACGACGGTGAAGGTCAAACCCTGCCGCATGGCGTCGCGGCGGGCGCCGCTGGCGCCGGCGTTCATCGCCTCCTGCAGCAGATCCTCGTTGATGGCGCGGCGGTTCGCCAGCTCCCGCAGGCGCTGGTCCGTCTCCCGCAGTTCAACGGCGATTTCGCCTTCGCGTTTGCTCTGCAACTCGACCAGGCTGATCTCCGCCCGCGACGCCTCCTGTTTGGCGCGCAGGATGCTGGTTTCAAGGCGCAGCCTGTCGCCCTGCAACTGCGCCATGGTGCGCTCCAGGGCGAACTGGCGCGGCGCCGCGGCGAGCCCCTTGCCGACAAGGCTGGCGACGCCGTCCAGTTCCTTCTGCACGAGCGCGCTCTGCCTGGCCTCCGTGTCGAGCTGTCCGCCGAGGGATTCCCCTTCCTTGTCCAGGAAGGCCTTCAGGCTCTTCAGGGCGTTCATCTGCGTGCGGAACGCGTCGCGCCGGGTGGTGAAGATCAGGGTTTCCTGCTCAAAGGCGTCGCGTGCTCGCGGCCCCTCGCGGGTCAACTCCGGCGGCATGGCGAAGGAGTCGGCGTTGGCGGCTTCGGCTTTCAGCCTGGCCTGGCGCATCAGCAACGCCGTGCGCGACAGGGCGAGGCTTTCGAGTTCGCCACGCGCGGCGATGGCTTCACGCTGGCGGGCGTTGAAGTCGATGGAGCGCACCTCGCCGCCGGCGATGGCGAGCGCCTGAATGACCGTGAGGCCTGGCCGGAACGGAAACTCGCCCGGCTTCATGACGTCGCCGGTAATGTAAAACGGCCGGTATTGCACCACCTCGACGGTGGTGTCCGGTTTTTGCACCAGCTGCATGCGGCTGCGGAGCGCCTCGCCGACCGCGTTGGCCACGGCCGACGGCGTCAGACCGCCGGCATCAATCTCGCCGACCAGCGGCAGGGACACCTTGCCGTTGGCGCCGACGATGAACTCGTCGTTCAGCCCTTCCCATTCGACAATCTTGTCCTGGGCCGGACGCCATTCGTAGACCTTCACCCGCAGGCGATCCTGCGGCCCCAGCAGATAGTCGGAGGCGCGGGCGGGCGAGGCGGCTAGCGCCGTGGCCTGAAGCAGGCCGGCGATCGCCAGGGTGGAGCAGATGGCGCGCCGTTTCATGAGCATATGTCCCGAAGCTGGAGAATATTTCCGGTTTTCGCCCCGCCGCCCCGGGCAGGCGCCGCAAGGACGCTCTGGCCAGGCAGACGCCGCCGATGCGCTGGATAATCAAGCCGGCCCCGCGCCATCCGGCGCAAGACGCGCCGCAACCGCGTGGCGGCGGCTCCCGGTCGGTTGATGGTGGCGGCGGCGATTATAACCAGCATGTGCGAATCCGGTCTGGAGCCTCCGGACGGCCGCGCCGCGCCCCCCGCCGCCTGGAGCGCGTTCAGGAGCCGTGATCTCCCGAAGGTCGCTCCGGCGTAACGCCGGCGGCGCGGACGCCCGGATTGCTCCCAAATTGCGCACGGGCGCCCGCCAGACCCAGTACCGAAATGGGTCCCGCCGATGCGCCAACCGGCGCGGGCCGGGCGCAAAAGTCGTAACCGGGGAAAGCACGCCCTGCTTTTGGATGAGTTTGGGCGAAGCGCGGTCATCCCGATAGTTCGGGAGCCAGGGCTGCGCGCCCGGGCCGGACCGCCGGGGGTCCGCAGGGCGTCCGGGATCGGTTGCACCGGAACCGGACGTCATGGTCCCTTCGGCTGGCCCTCCAATCTGGCGATCAGACCGGGCAGGCGTTCATGACCTTGATTCCCATGCCGGCGACGGCGACGGCCGCGCAACCTGGAAACGACAATCTGGGCGTCATTCAGGCGTGGCGCGCGGCGGGCTGGCGGCCGCACCGGGGGCTCCCTGCCGACCAGTCGATCGCGCTCGTTCATGACTGGTGCCCGTCGTTCCGGGGCGGAGAGCGCGTTTTGGCGGAGCTTGGCCGGACCTTCGGCGCCCGCGACCTGTACACCCTGTTCGATTTTCTGGACAGCGACACCCGGACGGCGCATTTCGGCGGCGTCCGCTTTCACACCTCGCACGCCAACCGCTGGCCGGGCGTGCGCAAATATTACCGCCACCTGTTTCCGCTCTGCCCCCTGCTGATGGAGCAGTTCGACGTGACGGGCCATGACGCGGTGATTTCCTCATCCGCCGCCTTCGCGCGCGGCGTCATCACCAGGCCGGACCAGCCGCATCTGTGCTACGTGCACAGCCCCGTGCGCTACGCCTGGGATGAGCAGTTTTCCTATCTGGAGCAATTGCGGCTGGGCAATGGTCCGAAGGGGCTGCTTTACCGGGTTCTGATGCACCGCCTGCGCAACTGGGATACGCGCACCGCGTGGGGACCGGACGTGATGGCCGCCAACTCCAGCTACGTCGGCGCCCGCATCCGCCGGATATACGGCCGCGACGCGGAGGTGGTGTTTCCGCCGGTGAGCGCCCCGGAGGATGCCTGGAGCGCGGAAAAAGACGACTATTACGTCACCGCCTCGTTCATGGCGCCCTACAAACGCACCGACCTCGTCATTCGCGCCTTCAACGCCATGCCGCGTCGTCGCCTGCTGGTGGTGGGCGAGGGGCAGCAGGCCAAAGCCCTGCGCGATCTCGCCGGTCCCAATGTGGTTTTCACCGGCTTTCTGCCGCGCGACGACTATTTCCGTACGGTGGCGCGGGCGCGGGCGCTGGTGTTTGGCGGCTGCGAGGATTTCGGCATTGCCCTGGCCGAGGCGCAACTGCTCGGCACGCCGCTGATCGCCTTCGGGCGCGGCGGCGCCGTCGACATTGTGCGTTCGCCGGAAGACACCGGCGATCCGACGGGTCTGTTGTTCAGCCGCCAGGAGGAAACGGCGGTGATTGGCGCGGTTGAAGCCTTTGAAACGGATCGCGGCCGCTTCACGCCCGGCGCCTGCCGGGAGAACGCCGACCGCTTTTCGGTGGCGCGTTTCCAGGCGGGAATCCGCAGGGCGTTCGCCATGGCGGAGGATGCGGCCAGAAGCACGACGCATGGCGCGCGCTAGCGCCCGGGCCGCGCCGCCGCCGCAGCGGCGGTAATCTGATCCAGATCCACGCCGCCCGCGCGCCCCTCTCAAACCATGGGTGGCTCCTGCGGCGCCGCTCCATCCAGCTTCGCCATCAGTTCAAGCCACGCGAGCGCCGAGTCCGTCCAGCTGAACAGGGCCGCCCGCGCCTTGCCCATGGCCGTCAGCTTGAAGCGCAGGCCAGGATCGGCGCGCAGGGCGCGGAACGCTTCCAGCCACGCCTCCGGTTGCCCGGGATCGGCATACAGCACGGCGTCGCCGCAGATCTCCGGCATGCTGGCGCGATCCGAGGCGACCACCGGGCAGCCGAGCGCCATGGCTTCGAGCGGCGGCAGGCCGAACCCTTCCGTAAAGGACGGAAACGCGAGGCAGAGCGAACTGCCGGTCAACGCCGCCATCTGGTTGTCGGTCAGTCGCCCGAGCGCCAGGACATTGCCGGCGCTCGCCGCCGCGCCGTCGCTCTGGAACACCCGCGTGTCGAGGGAGCCCACAAGGGCGATCCTGAAGCCAAAGGCGTCGAGGCGCGGCGCCAGCGCCAGCAGCATGCCCACGTTCTTGTGCGGCGCCGGACTGCCGATGACGACAATGGTGTCGGCGCCGGCCGCCTTGCGCGTCGCGTCGGAGTGGCGCGCCGTCCAGCGCAGCGCGTGCTCGTGGCCGTTGGGAATCACCGTGATGCGTCCGGCCGGCGCGAGGCCAAAGGCAACGATCTGGCTGGCTGAATAGTGCGAGACGGTGACAAGACCCGCCGCCCGCCGCGCCGCGAGGGGCGTGACATGGCGGTGATAGAGCCGGTAGGGCAGGGAGTAACTCTGCGGAAACAGCCGGGTGTTCAGGTCATGAATACAGAGCAGGGTGCGGGGGTGCAGCAGCGGCGCCGTATTGCACAGGCAAAGCAGGCCGGCGTCGCGCGCCTGGCCGGGCAGCACGGTCTGCTCCCAAAGATGCCCTGAACCGGGACCGGCGCGCCGGAGCGGGATATGCGGAAAGCGGTCCTGCGCCGCGTCGCCGCCGCCCTCTGGCGCGATGATCTCGATGGCCAGGTCTTCCGTCAGTGGGTGGCGTTGCTGGATCAGGCGGTCCATGGCCGCCAGTATCTCTGTGGCGTAACGCTGGACCCCGGTCAGGGGCTGTCCCAGAAAACGCCCGTTGATCTTCCAGGTGCGCGCCATGTGTCTGCCCCGCCTGACGACGCAATGCGCGCCGCACGTGCGCACTGTTGGCCCAGGCCCGGCATTTCGCCATGCTGGCATTGGGCGTAAGGAGGGGGAGGGGCGTCATACGTCTTCCGGCGACGGGCGCGTTCCGGCCGGCGTAGCAGGGATCGCAAGGCCAGCTTGATTGACGCGCGCTTCGGCCTGATCACAGGGCAGCAACTGCGGATGACGCCATGCCCCCAATGCGCAAGTGGACGATCAACGGCGATTTTCTGACCCTGTCGCCCAACGGGGTGGCGCGCTATGGGCGCGAGGTGACGCTGGCCATCGACGATCTGCTGGCGGCGGGCGGCCCGCTCGCCGACGGGCTCGAGGTGACGCTGGCGACGCCTGTCGGCGGCCACGACCTGCCGCTGCGCCACATCCGGACGGTTCATGTCCCGGAGTTTCGCCGGCCGCGCCTGCCCCAGGTCTGGGTGCAACTGCAACTGCCGCGCCATGTGCAGGGCGGCCTGCTGAGCTTTTGCAACCTGGCGCCGGTCGCCGTGTCCCGCCAGATCGTCTGCATGCACGACGCCCACACCTGGCTGATGCCGGAGAGCTATGACCGCATGTTCCGTCTGGCGCATCGCGTCATCATGCCGGTGCTCGGCCGCCGGGCGCGCGCCGTCGCCACGGTGTCTCATCACGCCCGCCGGCAACTCGCGGCGCTTGGCGTCGCGCGGGAGGACCGGATCGCGGTGGCGTGGAACGGTTGCGACCACGCCCTGCGCTGGCGGGCGTCGCGCTCGCCGCGCGATTACCGCAACCGCAGGCCGTTCGTGCTCTGCATCGGCCGCAACCAGCCGTACAAGAACATGGAGCTGATCTGGGCGATGGCGCCGGCGCTGGCGGCGCGCGGCGTTGAGGTGCTGGTGGCGGGGGAGGCCGGCGGGGCCGGGGCGTTGCGTCACGGGCCGAACGTGGTGGCGCTTGGCCGCATCAGCGACGATGAACTGGCCGCCGCCATGGAGGCGGCCCTGTGCTTCGTGTTTCCAACGCGCATCGAGGGGTTTGGCCTGCCTGCGGCCGAGGCCATGGCGCGCGGCTGCCCGGTGATCGCCTCCACGGCCGATGCTTTGATGGAGGTCTGCGGCGACGCCGCCATTCATGTGGACCCGGATGACGTGAATGGCTGGACGGCGGCTGTCATTCGCCTGCTGGAAAACCCGTTTGAGCGGCTGGCCATGGTGGCGGCCGGCCGGGCGCGGGCGCGCCTGTTCACCTGGCGGGGCGTGGCCGAAACATGGCTGGGGCTGATGGCCGCCGCTGACGGCGTGCCCGTGCAGGCGCCAGGAGGTAGGGGGGCGGCCAGCGCGGCGCCGATCGTGGCCGGCGCCTGAGGGATGACCGGGCATGGCCCCGGCGGGGAATGACGGCGCCCGTGTCGGCAAACCGGAGGTTGCTGGGTTCAGCGGAAGCCAAACCCCGGATTCAACATCGACGCGCCCGCCTTACCCCGCGCCCTCAATGATTTCGCCAAAGCGTTGCCAGCCCTTGCCGTCGAAACGCATGAGCTGCACTTCGCGGATGGGGAAGTAATTGGTGGGGCTGGTGTTGACCCGGATGCCTGGTAACAGCATGGGCAGGGCGACGTCTTTCAGATTTGTCGCCTGCTTCATGATGTTTTCCCGCGAAAGATCGCCGCCGCATTGCCGCAGCACGGTCATCAGCGCTTCGGACACCAGAAAGGCGTACTGGTTATAGCCCTCGAGCGGATCGCCCTCCGGGAAATATTTCTTCATGAAGGCGATATAATCAACGATGGCCCCGTCCTGGCTCCAGACCGGATCAGCCACATCTTTCATGTATCCGCAAGAGATCACCCCGAGCGCCCGTTCAGGGCCCGCCGGATTGATGACGCCCTTGATGGAGGCCGCGCCATTCGCCATGAAGTGCATGGGCTTCCACTGCAGTTCATGCACCTTGCGGATGGACTGGGCGACGAATTTCGCCGTCGTGCCGGAAAGCAGCACGTTTGCTCCCGTCGCCCGCAACGCCACCAGCTGTGAATCGATGGTGGGATCCGTAACCTCGTGGGAAATGGCCCTGGCGCGGGTTTCGAACCTGTCCTTGAGGACGTCGCGCACGCCCGCCACATAGTCCTTGCCCAGATCATCGTTCTGGTACAGCACCGCGAAGGTGGCTTCCGGGTTCTGTTGCAGGGCGTATTTTGTATAAACCTGCGCCTCGATGCGGGCGTTGGGCGCGAAACCCATGGTCCAGGGGTGATTTTTGTAATCGCCCCATTTGTTGCCGTTCACCGCCAGGAACAGGTGGGGAACCTTCTTCTGGTTGATGTATTTGACGACAGCGGAATTCGGCGCTGTGCCCAACATGCCGAAAAGAAACGACACGCGATCGTTCTCGATCAGCCGCCGCGTCTGCTCCACGGTTTTCGGCGGGCTGAAACCATCATCGTAAATAATGAAGCGGATCTTGCGACCGGCGACGCCGCCCTGGTCGTTGATCATCCGGAAATAGGCGGCCTGGCAACGCGCCTGCGTGCCGAGGGCTGACACCGGACCGCTCAGCGACGTGGTCGTGCCGATAACGATTTCGCTGTCGGTGACACCGGTGAGATCGTTGGCGAAAGCCTTGCCCGGGAACGGTGCGACGCACAAGGCGGCCATGCCGCCAAGCACATGGCGCCTGCTGGGTTGGGTCATCTGTTTCCTCCCGGATGCATTTTGTTATCTGTTACACAAGATTGGCACAGATCGGCGTCGTGGGACAGTCGTTCCACGACGCCGTCAACAAAACGCATCCGGGGCCGTACGGGCTGATGGCCCGGACGGGGCTTCCGCGAAAACTGGCGCCGGATCAGGCGGCTTCGCGCGCCAGCGCCTTCTGCACGCCGGCGTCCGCCGCCAGCCAGTCATGCAGCGCCGTGACGTGGCGCAGGTCGGCGACGCCGCCGGGCAGCACGCCGGAGGCCCAGCGGATCATCGGGAAAACATAAGCGTCGATGATCGAACGGCGATCCAGAATCCATTCACGGGTCGCCAGATGGCTGTCCAGCAGCTCCAGGCGCTTGCGCACCAGGGCCTGCGCCGCGGTTTTCACCGCCTGCTGGGCTTCAGCGCTGGCGTCGGAGGTATAGCGCGCCGGCGCGAAAATCGGCACGAACGCCGGATGCAGGTCGCCCGTGATGAAGGATGACCAGCGGTGGCGCTCTGCATCGGCGCGCAATCCCTGGCCGCCCAGCAGATCTGCCTCCGGATGCTTGTGGGCCAGGTAATCAAGGATTGCCCCGGCCTGGGTCAGCGTCCAGCCGTCATCCTCGACCAGCACCGGCACGGCGCCGGCCGGATTGACGGCGAGCAGCTCCGGCGCTTCGCGGCGCACGCGCTTTATCTCAAACGGCGCGCCGGTCCATTCGAGCACGATGTGCGGGGCCAGCGAGCAGGCGCCGGGCATGTAGTAAAGCGTTGTCATCCAGACCTCCGGGTGTTCGGGGCCGGCCTCGCCTGACGCCAGGCCAGCCAGGACGGCTTTGATCAACGGCGCTGATCAGCGGGGTTCGGCCGTCCGGTCGCGCCGCCGGATACTGCGGCGGATACGCGTCTGCAACAACCGGCATGACGCGGGGTTTCGGGGCCTTTCCCGTCAAATTTACCGGTCGCCAGCGCAACCGCGCCCGTGCCTGCCGGGCGGCGCCCGCGCCGTTCAATCCTTGCCGCGGGCCTCTTGCCAGCAATCCCGGCCTGGGGAACGATGCGGGCGGGCGCGGCAGCGCGCGCCGTGGAGAGCCAGATGCGCAAGGCGATTGTCACGGGCGGTTCGGGTCTGATTGGCGCGGGCATATGCGCGGCCCTGGCCGGCGCCGGCTGGGAGGTGGCGAACTTCGATCTGGAGGACGGCGGCTGCGAGGAGGCGCGTTTCATCGCCTGCGACGTCAGCGATGAGGACGCCGTCGCCGACGCCTTCGCCGAGCTGGAATGGACCGGTCTTGATCTGCTGGTGAACAACGCGGGCGTCGCCGCGCCTGTGACCGGCCCGGTGTCCGACCTTTCGCTCGACAGATGGCGCCGCGTCATCGACAGCCACCTGACCGGCGCGTTCCTGATGACGCGGGCCGCCGCGCCGCTGCTGCGGGAAAACGCCGTCATTATCAACATGGCGTCAACGCGCGCATTCATGTCCGAGCCGTTCACCGAGGCGTACGCGGCGGCCAAGGGGGGCGTCGTCGCCCTGACCCACGCGCTGGCTGTCAGCCTTGGCCCGCGCGTGCGCGTCAACGCCATCGCGCCGGGCTGGATTTCTGACTCGCCCGATCTCGCCGCCGCCGATCACGCGCAGCACCCCGCCGGCCGGGTTGGGCGGCCGGAAGACGTGGCCGGCGCCGTGCTGTTTCTCGCCGACGCCGGTTTCATCACCGGTGAAACCCTCATCCTGGACGGCGGCATGAGCCGCCGCATGATTTACGCCGATTGAGCCATAAGTCCCATCGAACCCACGCCCACGCCCGTGTGCAGGTCACGGCGGTGGTCCCCGTCGCGCGCTGCCGGCGGGCCACAGGCGGCGGGCGCAGGCGTGCGGCTGGACATGGCTGCCTGGCGTCAGCCCGTCGTCTCCGGCTTTTCGGCCGCCGGCAGCGTAAGCACAAAAACCGGGGCGCCGTCGCCAGACGACCGGACGTGCAGCGCGCCGGCGCTACGGGCAAGAAAAGCGAACAATTCCAGCCATTCGGGTGACAGTTCCGCCGTTTCCAGCGTGGCGAGCAAACGGCTGCGGAAGGCGTTGTCGCTGGCGGCGCCCGACAGCGTGATCGCAACGTGCGACCCATCGCTGGCCGGCAACCCACGCCAGGCGGGGCGCCCGTCAACCGGCGCGACGCGTATCTCCGGCCTGGTCGCCGCGCCAGGCGCCCCCAGCGCGGCGACCAGCGTTGCCATGGCGGCGTCAAAGCCGGCCGCGTCGGTGGACACGGCCAGACCTGTGGGGCCCTTCGCCATGCCGGCGAGGCGGCCCGTTACATCGAACCTCAGGCGCCTGGGGGCCGCGCTGCGCGCCAGCGCCTGCAAGGCGCCGACAAGTTTCGCGGCGCGATCCGTGGCGTCCTGGATGGCGTGGAGATAACGGCCGCGGCGCTCTTCCGGGAGATTGGGCATCCCCAACAGCTCGGTCGAGCTTTGCAGCACGGTGAGCAGATTGTTGAACTGGTGGGCGGTTTCGCGCATCGCCACGCCCAGGGCTTCCGGCCCGCGCGTCTGGTCCAGCGCAGCGGCGGCCCGCCGCGCCGCTTTGGCCAGGGCCGCGTCAATATCGGCGTCAGGCGGCGAGGCGTGAAGAGCGGAAGGATTGCCTGTCATATGCGAGCGCCTGTTTTGGAACGGGAGCCGGCAAGCTCCCGACGGGGATACGTCAGTTCGCTGGCGCTTCCACGGCGCGGAACTTCTTCCACTGGCGGCGCAGGTCGGTCATCGCCGCTTGTCGAGCGCCGGTCTGCCAGCCCAGCGCCGCGCCAACGGCCAGCGCCATATCGTCGCCAAGGGAAACGCCTTCCTGCCGCAGCCCGTGAAGCAGACTGGCTGCGCCATGCAGGTCGTTATAACGCCCAAAAGCATCCTGAAGCCGCGCCAGCCGTTTTGCAAAGCGTTTGTTACCATGCGCTGTCGCCAGGAACGGCTGGAAAACTTCCGCAATGTAACGCAACTTCTTCAATGCGAGACGCGACCGGTGAAGTTCAGTTGCATTGAGATGGGCAAAGCCGCGCCCACTCTTGCGCACGCTGCGATAACGTTTGCGAAACATGCGCCGGGCGGCGCCGCGGGCCGGGGCGTCGAATTGGGCCGCCACGTCATCGGCAACGCCCGCGCGCCAGCCCCGCCGGACAATCCATCCGCCAAGCGCGATGAGAAAACGGGCGCAACGCGGGGAGGTGATGGCGGCGCGCGCCTCATCCTGGGCCTGGCGTCGCATGGCGTTGATGTGTCCGGCAAGCGCCGTGAAGTCCACGTCGGCTCCGCAGGCTTCCTGCGCTTCCTGCAGGACGCCGGTGGCGAAAACGTCGAGATTGCGTGCGTGACCCAGCTGGCTCATCAACCATTTGGCTTCAGCACGCAGGCCCGCCAGATCTGCTGGCGGGGCGATTTTATGGATCAGACCCAGCAGCGAACGGATGCGCCGTAGCGCCACCCGCAACTGGTGCACGCCTTCCGGGCCCGCGCCGGCCGACGCGGCCTCCAGATTGTTCATGGCGTGGGCGTACATGCCGTGCAGCGCCGCGCCGAGCGCCGCATCAAGGCTGGCGTCCGCCGCGATATCGACCGGCTCTGCCTTTGCCGCCGCCGGCGCGCGGCCAAACGCCAGATCATAGCCGCGCATTGCTTTTGAGCGGATCGCCGGGCGCAGCGGATAATTCTGCATCAGGGCGTCGGCAAGGCTGAAAATCGCTTCCGGCGCCCCGGAAACCAGCTCCATCTCGAGTTCGCAAATCGGCGCGCTGCGGCCGCCAGAGACGATCTCGCCGCTGTCGGCCGCCATTTCGACGACGCCAGCCGGCGTATGAAGCCGTCGCGTCTGGCGCGTCACGAGCGTCGAAAACAACGGCCGCAGGGCCTCGGGATCGACATCCCGGCCGCCGGTCCTGGCCAGCCAGTCCGCCAACTGCGTCCTGTCCAGATCAGGGCCGGCGACGGGCGCATTCCATTCGTTGCGACTGAAAGCGCCTGACGGATCGTTGGATCGCGGCGTTTTCAGGGTCATGACGTAGGCGCCCGCCTTGTCGCGGCGCACGCGCAACGCCCATTTGCGCTGGAGCAGCAGATTGTCAGGCGTGTCGAAATAGGTCGCCTCCAGCCGCGTCTCCATGGCGGGCCCGCGGGCATGTTGCAGGAGCAGGGGCGCATGACTGGCGGCCTTCAGTGTTGGCGCGTCACAGAGCAGCTTGAGTTCAATTTCCGCAGCCGGCGTCGACGCGTCCGGCGCAGGGCCGGCAGGACTTGCAGAAGCGTCCACTCCAGCAGAAGCGGTCTGGGCTTGATCGCCGGCGGGTTGCCCGCCCACGGTCACCGGGGTCATGGCCAAGATCTCCAGAACGCCAGCTACCCAGGATGTACGCTGGCCAGGATGGCATTGTCCGCATGGGCGTGGAAACAGCAAGCGTCACGGAGAGCAAAATCCGTTCACAGCGGCCGGACGCCCCCTGGGAGAGGCCATGCGCCATGCGGGGCTCAACCGCCCAGCCGCTGCTCCCAGTTCAGGGCCGACCCCACGATCTCATCGATTGAATCATGTCGCGGCCGCCAGTCCAGCAGGCTCTGGATCCGGGCGGGGCTGGCGACGATCCGCGCGGGGTCGCCGGCGCGACGCGGCGCGATTTCAACGGGAAGGGCGCGCCCAGTTACCTGTTCGACCGCCCGAATGACCTCCAGGACGGACAAACCCCGGCCGTATCCGCAATTGGCGGTGAAGCTGTCGCCGCCGCTCCGCAGATAGCGCAGCGCCTGAACATGGGCGTCCGCCAGGTCGGTCACGTGGATATAGTCGCGAACGCACGAGCCATCGGGCGTCGGATAATCCGTGCCGAAAACCTGTAGCCGGTCGCGTTTCCCCAACGCCGCCTGGCAGGCGACCTTGATCAGATGCGTGGCGTTCGGCGTGGATTGCCCGGTGCGCCCTCGCGGATCGGCGCCGGCGACATTGAAATAGCGCAGCGCGGCGTATTTCAGGCCATAGGCGCGTCCGGCGTCCTGCAACATCCATTCGGACATGAGCTTGGAGCGCCCATAGGGGCTGACCGGGGCCAGCGGCGCGTCTTCGTCGACCGCGCCCTCGCCTGCGTCGCCGTAAACCGCGGCGGTGGACGAAAAGATGAAATGCCCGACGCCGCCGGCGACCGCCGCGTCAATCAGCGCGCGCGTTTTGACGGTATTGGCGAGATAGTAGCCCAGCGGATCAGTCACGCTGTCGGGCACCACGATGCGGGCGGCGAAATGGGCGATGGCCGTGACCTGATGCCGGCGCAGGGTCTCCGCCATGGCGTCCTGATCGGCGATGTCCGCCTGTACGAATGTCGCCGCCCCGGGAACAGAGGCGCGCTGGCCGGTTGACAGGTCATCGACCACGACGACGCGCTCACCTGCATCACAAAGGGCGTGCGCCATGTGGCTGCCAATGTAACCCGCGCCACCTGAAACCAGCACCGCCATGACCGATCCTTCCGTAAAACAAAACGCTGCGCCCAAAGCGCCCCGCCCAAAGAAATTCCTGGCAGGCGCGGGGGAGGGGGTAAAGCGTCTTTCCGGGCGAGGCTGCGCCGATCATGGCTGGAACCCGCGAAAAAATGCGGCGCACATAACCGGCGTGAGCGTTGAGAAGCGCCCGGATCGGGATAGGCCATACGGGTCGCCAGCGCAGCACGCGTTGAGAATCTGTCGCCCGCACAGGGTGTTACAGATCGTTACATCTGTTACGTCCACAGGGGTTGTGACGATGGGCGATGTTTTGACGACGGGTCGTTGACATTGGGGCTGGGAGGGTCCTATAAGGCGGACATCGGCGGCGGGGTTCACCTGCTGTTTCAGCCAGACCCTTCTGAGAGAAG
>NZ_SLWL01000006.1 GCF_004342915.1 Camelimonas lactis | reverse complement strand
AACAGCCATGGCGCGCCCGGCCGGCCGCAACCGGGGGCGGTTGTTCCGGAGCTGCGCGCCGTGGCTTGCGTTCACAGGTTCAGGTGGCGCGCTTCAGGGTCATGATCGGCACATGTGACCGCCGCCCTTGTCAGCCGGCGTCGGCAAGATAACCGGCGGCAACGGGATCAGGCAGGTGCGCGAAGCGGTTCGCGCAAAGGTCGTCTGGCGAGAACCTGGACGGTTACCGGCGCATGCGCCCGCGCCCGGATTGATGTTCCGGCAATCGCCCGGCCAGTTCTGGCGCCTCATTCCTGGGCGCGCCTCCATGACGTCCCGCGCGGCGGCTTCAGGCAAAGTGTTCCTGACCAGGTGTTCCTGGCGACGTGTTCCTGGATACGTGTTCCTGGCGACGTGTTCCTGGCGACGTGTTTCAGACGAAGGCGTCAGCCATGCTCCGCCGGGCCCGGCCAGCCAGCCAGCCTGTTGACCCAGCCGACGCGCCATCCCCCCGGCGTATGTTCCAGCAGCGTCATGGACAGTGGCTCGATAACGAGGCCGAGGGCTTTTTCCGGCTGCATGTCGAGCGCCACGGCGACAGCCGCCCGGATGACGCCGGAGTGGGTGACCACAATATGATCGCCAGCGGCGAGGGCAGCGAGGAAGTCGGCGACGCGGGTGATTTGCTGGCGGAAGCTTTCACCGCCCGGCGGGGCGTTGCCAGCGGCGTCGCGCCAGAACAGCGCGTACGCGTCGCCCGGCTCCGCCGCCAGGTCTGCGTGGCGACAGCCGGTCCAGGCGCCGAAGTCCTGTTCCGCGATCCGGCGGTCAATCGCGGGCGCCAGCCCGAGGGCGGCGGCGGTCTGGCGCGTGCGCAGCGCCGGGCTGCACCAGCTGGCGGCGCTGGCGGCCTGGGCGAGGGCGCCCCGTGTCGCCGCGACCAGCCGGCTATCGCTCACATCCGCCGGCGCCCCCGGTCCATGGATCACGCCTGCCGGCCCCGCTACGGGCGCATGCCGCACCAGGAATATGCGACGCGTCCCGCTCATGCGCCGCCACCGGCCATCGCTGCGAACAGCAGCAGCAGGGAAACTTCGGTCACCTGTTCGGCGCAGCCAAGCACGTCGCCGGTGTAGCCGCCAAGCTGCCGCATCGCCAGCCAGCGCACGGCCAGCGCGCTGAGGATGGTTGCGGCGATGGCGACGACAAACCAGGTTTTCGGCAGGCAGACGGCGGCGATGACCAGCGCCGCGAACACCGCCGTCACCACCACGTGCAGGCTTGGCCGCCCGGCGGCGCTCGCCAGGCCATCCTTGCGCGCCTGGGGCGTCCAGCGACTGATCGCCGCCGGCGAGGCGCGCCCCAGGGCGCCGCAGGCGGCCAGGGTGGGGATGGCGATGGCGGGCGGCAGGGCGGCCAGCGCCGTAACCCGGGCAATGGCGGAAAACACCAGGGCCAGGGCGCCAAAGGTTCCGATCCGGCTGTCGCGCATGATCTCGAGTCTGCGCTCGCGCGTATAGCCGCCAAGGCCATCGGCCATATCGGCCAGCCCATCCTCGTGCAGGGCGCCGGTCAGCATGGCGCTGGCGAGAAACGCGATGGCGCCGGCGGCGTGGAGGGGAACGCCGGCGCGGACAAGGGCCAGATAAACCAGGCCCGTGGCGACGCCGATCAGCGCGCCAATGACCGGGAAAACCCTCAGGCAGCGGGCGACGTCCGGCCTGTCGACAACGCCGGCCGGAATGCGGGTGAGAAAGCCGGCGGCGAGGCGCAGATCGTCCCGCAGTTCCAGCAATATCGGCGGCGCCATGCGCTCCTCCTCGGGGTGCCGGCCGGCGCCGGCGCGGCGCCGGGGCGGCTCCCCTCCGCATATCGCGTCCTCCTGTCTCGCGCCAGCCGGCGCCATATGCCGCTGCCGCCGTGGTCGCTATCCGGGCCAGCCCATGGGCATGGCCGCTACCTGCCTTGGGGGCGTGCGGAAGACGATGCTTCCAGAGGAGTTGCGTCAGCCGAAAAATCTGCAAGGTTGCCATGGCGGGCGTCCGCCGCGTCGTCTGGGGGAGGCGGGCGCGCATCTTGTGGGGGAGTCAGGCATGTCAAACGGCGGCGCTGGCTGGTTGTTGCGGCCTGTTTCGGTCGCAGGCGGCGTTTTCGCCCTGCTGGCGGTGGCCGCGGCCCTGACGCCGGGGCTCATTCCCCGCACCTGGATCACCCAGGGCGCTCTTTCCGGTTGCGCCGCGGCGGCGGGTTATGCCGCCGGCGCGTTTCTGGGCTGGTTGTGGCGGTTTCTGGAGCTGCCCGACCCGGCGCGGCCCGGGTTGCGGCTGGCGCGCGCGGCCGCGCTGGCCGGCGGCGTCATCCTGGTTGGCTACGCCATGTGGTTTGCCCGCGCCTGGCAGGATGATGTGCGCCAGCGCATGGGCATGGCGCTGGCCCCGCGCTCCGATGCGCTGGAGGCGACGCTGCTCGCCGTTGTGGTTTTTCTGCTGCTTCTGGTCCTGGGGCGGTTGTTTCTGCTGGTGTTGCGGTTCGCGGCGCGGGGGTTCTCACGGCTGGTTCCGCCCAGGGTCGCGGCCCTGCTCGGCGCCATATGCGCTGTTCTGCTATTCTGGGGCGTGTTCAATGGCGTGCTGCTGCGGTTCGCGCTGCACGCGGCGGATTCCTCCTACGCCGCCGTCGACGCCCTGATTCCGGCCGAGAGCGCGCCGCCGGACGACCCGCTGGTTCCGGGCAGCATTGCCTCGCTGGTTCGCTGGGAGGATCTGGGCGCGGCCGGGCGTCGTTTCGTGACCGGCGCGCCGTCGCCGGAGGCCCTGTCCCGGTTCGCGCCCGGGCCGGTGGTTCGCCCCCTGCGGGTGTATGTGGGACAGCGCGCCGCCGAAACGCCGCGTGAGCGCGCGGCGCTGGCGCTGGCGGAAATGAAGCGCGTCGGCGCGTTCGACCGCAAGGTGCTGGTCATCATCACGCCAACCGGCACCGGCTGGGTCGATCCGGGCGGCGTCGATACGCTGGAGTTCCTGCATGGCGGCGACGTCGCCAGCGTCGCGGCGCAATATTCCTATCTGGCCAGCTGGCTGTCGCTGCTGGTCGAGCCAGGTTACGGCGCCGACATGGCGCGGGCGCTGTTTCTGGAGGTTTATGGCTACTGGACAACGCTGCCAAAGGCGTCGCGGCCGAAGCTCTACCTGCACGGCCTCAGTCTGGGCGCCATGAACAGCGAACGCTCGGCCGAACTGTTTGAGATCATCGGCGATCCTTATCAGGGGGCGATGTTCGCCGGTCCGCCGTTCCCCAGCCGCATCTGGCGAACGATCACCGACAACCGTAATCCGGGTTCCCCCGAATGGTTGCCGCGCTTTCGCGACGGCGCGCATGTCCGCTTTACCGCCCAGCGCAACGCCCTGGAGGAGCAGGGCGCCCATTGGGGGCCGATGCGCACGGTCTATCTGCAATACGCCAGCGACCCGGTGACGTTCTTCAGTTTTTCATCGTTCTATCGCGAGCCGGACTGGATGAAGCCGCCGCGTGGCCCGGATGTGTCGCCGTTGCTGCGCTGGACGCCCGGCGTCACCTTTCTCCAGCTGGCGCTCGACATGGCGATGGCGACGACGACGCCGGCCGGCTATGGCCACGTCTATGCGGCGGGCGATTATCTTGACGCCTGGCTGGCCGTGAGCGCCCCCGAAGGCTGGACGCCGGAGCGCATCGCCCGGCTCAAGCAATATTTCGCCAGCAGCGGTGAGTAGCTCGCCCCTGCCGCCTGGCGCGAAGGGAAGGGGAGCAGCGTCAGCCCGTCGCGGCTTCAGCCTCACAGAGCGCCTTGAGCTGGTCGGCGACCACGCCCCAGCCTTCTTCAAAGCCCATGGCGAGGTGACGGCGCATCGCTTCCTCCGTCCAGTGCCGGGCGCGCGCCGTGTAGAGCGTTCCGTCGCCATCCGGCGCCACCTCGAAGAAGCCGACCATGAACGGTTCCTTCGGCGTAAAATCCTCTGAAAAGGCGTCGGTCACGACGAAACGACGGCCAGGCTCCCAAGCGAGGTAGACGCCGTCATTGCGGATTTCCTCGCCGTCCGGCCCATGCATGACGCTGGTTTCGTGGCCGCCGGGCCGGGCGTCGCGCGCCACCACTTCGTAGCGCCAGGGTTTTGGGCAGAACCACTCGCCGGTGCGTTCGGTCATCACCCGCCAAACCAACTCCGGCGCCGCCGCGATATGGCGGCTGACGCGCAACTCCCAGCCGTTCGTGCTGTCGCTCATCGTCCGCTCCTTCAGGCGCCAAGCGAAACCAGCGGCGCGAAGCCGCCATAGATCATCCGTTTGCCGTCGAACGGCATCGGGTTCTTTTCCGGGTTGAAACGGTCGTCGGTTTTCATCAGCGTCTCCATGCGCTGCATGGCGGCGTCCCGGGTTGCCCGATCCGGCCACTCAATCCAGGAGAACACCACCGTTTCATCGTCCTTCGCCTGCACGGCGCGGTGGAAATCCGTCTGCACGCCGCCTGGCACATCGTCGCCCCAGCATTCGAGCACGCGCAGCGCGCCCAACTCCAGAAACGCTGCGTCGGCCGCTTCGGCGTGACTGCGAAATTTTTCCTTGTGCGCCGTGGGCACGGCGATCACGAATCCATCAACGTAGCTCATGATCCATCCTCCTTTTTCGCTTCCCCATCATGCAATCACTGTTATAAATAACAACCATGAAGTTAGAAAAAATAACTGACAACTCCGTGAAGTTGACCAGGCGCGTTTATGGTGACGCCTGCGGCCTGGCCCATGCGCTGGAGCTGCTGGGCGAGCGCTGGACGCTGCTGGTGGTCCGTGAACTGATGCTGGGTGGGCGCCGGTTCAGCGAATTGCGCGCCGCGTTGCCGGGCCTCAGCGCCAACGTGTTGACCCAGCGCCTCGCCAGTCTGGAGGCGCACGGCGTGCTGCGGCGGCGCATGTTGCCGCCGCCGGCGCGCGTGCAGATCTATGAATTGACGGAATGGGGTTATGAAGCCGGCCCGGTGATCGAGGCGCTGGGGCGCTGGGCTGCGCGTTCGCCGGCGCATGATCCCACATTGCCGATCAGCGCCGTGTCGGCGCTGCTGTCGTTGCGCGCCATGTTCCGGCGCGGCGCCGTGGGCGATGCGCCGTTTACGATCGGTTTCCACCTGGGCGACGACGGCTGGCTCGGCCGGGTGGGCGCGGAAGCGTTCGAGGTGGAGCGTGGCGACCCCGATAGCGCCGATATCTGTTTCACCGGCGCGCCGGAAGCCTTGGTGGCCTTCGTCTACGGCGGCGCGCCCCTGCCGGCGCTGGCGGAGGCGGGGAGCTTGAGGCTGCGCGGCGATCCGGCGCTGGCGATGCGTTTCGCTGACCTGTTCCGCCTGCCGCCGAAGTTCGACCCCGGGCCCTGAAACGGGCAACGCTCCGGCGTGGGCCGGAGCGTTGTCACGGTGTTGAAGCTGCTCAGGGGACCGCGATCAGGCGGCGTCGGCGACGAAGTTCTTCCAGCCGGTGGCCATGTAGTCGATGAACCTCGGCCCCAGCGCTTCGGCCGCCAGGTGGTCGCGACTGACCGGCAACGGCAGCGACGAGAAGGCGGGGTCGGCCAGCGCGCGCAGCGGGAAGTCGTGGTGAATGATGGCGCCACGGCCGATCAGCACGAAATCCGCGCCGGCGTCGAGGCAGGCCTGAGCCGTCGCCGCGTCCATGATCTTGCCGGCGACGCCCAGCGGCGTGTTGCCGCGCGGCAGGTCGGTGAAGCAGTCGATCAGGCGCTTGCCGTGATGCGCCGGATCTTCCGGCTGCTTGAAAACGCTCCACAGGGACATGTCGAGATAATCGATCTTGCCGGAGGTCATCAGTTCGGTGGCCAGCGCGCGGGCTTCATCCAGCACGATGCCGTAGCGTTCCGGCGAAAGGCGCACGCCCAGCTGGAAGTCGGCCCGCGTTTCGGCGCGCACGCCGTCGATGATTTCATGGAGCAGCCGCGCCCGGTTCTCCAGCGAGCCGCCGTAGGCGTCGTCCCGGTTGTTGCCGGCGTCGAGGAAGTGACACAGCAGATATCCATGGGCGCCGTGCAGCTCCACGCCGTCGAAACCGGCCTTTTCGGAGCGCACGGCGGCGGCGATGAAATCATCGCGCAACTGCTTCACTTCGTCGGTGGTGAGGGCGCGCGCGCCGGTTTCGGCCATGGCGATGGGGGCGACCGGTTCGGCGCCGGTCAGCTCGCGCGACGAGCGCTGGCCGGAATGCTGCAACTGCACCGAGGAGAGGCTGCCCGCGGCGCGGATGCCATCGGCGAGGCGGGCAAGGCCAGGAAGCTGTGCGTCGCTCCAGGCGCCCAGCTGGCCGTTGAAGCCCTGACCGGTGCGCTGCACATGGGCTGCGCAGGTCATGGTCAGGCCAAAGCCGCCTTCGGCCCGGCGCACCAGCCATTTGTATTCATCTTCATGCAGGGTGCCGTCCGGGTTGCTCTGCATATTGGTCAGCGGCGCCAGCATGAAGCGGTTCTTCATGGCCTTGCCGCGCGGCAACGACAGGGCGTCGCCCATATTCTTCGCGGATGCGGACTGCGTTCCATCGCCCATGGCGGATCCTTCCCGTGAACTGCATTGAGACTGCTTTCGGGGAGGTTCTGGCGCCATTTGTCGCATCTGGCAATCAATGGTCGCGCGGGGGCGCCTGGGGGGCGTGCGGAGCGTCTGGCGAGGAGAGGCAAAACCGCGCCACGAAAAGCGCGTAGAACAACCCGGCCCACCGCGCCCCGCCAGGGACGACCTGATGCGCGCTTTGGGCTATCTTCCAGATAGTTATGAAATAAGTGGCGCGCCCGAAAGGATTCGAACCTCTGACCCCCAGATTCGTAGTCTGCGGTTCTATGTGATCGCCCGTGATCGGGAAGCGTCATGCGCTATTGTATTTACTTAAAAAACAGGCGATACCCTCAGATGGATGTGAACCTATGCGATCATTTGGAAGCAGTGGATTGCTTCCCATACGCTTCCCAGAGGGTGGCCATGAAACTGACCGATGCGAACGTAAGAAAGATCGCGCTGCCCGCTGGGAAAAGCGAATCTATCTTTTGGGATGATGATTTGCCCGGCTTCGGGCTTCGCATGCGGGCCGGCGGCAAGCAGACGTGGGTCGCCCAGTATCGAATAGGAGCTAAGCAGCGGCGATTGACGCTCGGCACGCCCGCGAAACTGGGCTCGGATGGCGCGCGCAAGGCCGCCAAAGCTGCATTAGCCAAGGTCGCGCTCGGCGCTGACCCTGCTGTCGAGAAAATCGAGAGTCGGGCCAAAGCCGCTGTGACGTTGCGCGTTGCTACGGCCGATTACATGGCAGCGGCAAAGGGCGGATTGTCCCCGCGTTACTTCGAGGAAGTCGAGCGGCATCTTACGCGCCATTGGAAACCTCTGGGCGAATTACAGCTTGACCGAATCACGAGGGCTGATGTCGCAGCCCGGTTGCGCGAAATCGCAAGCAAGAGCGGGCCATTCGCCGCCAACCGTGCGCGGGCAGCGTTGAGCGCCTTTTATTCCTGGGCTCTGGGAGAGGGAATCGCAGCGAGCAATCCGGTTGTAGGCACGAACAAAGCAACCGACGAAGTAAGCCGAGATCGCGTGCTGACCGATGACGAGTTGGCGGCGATCTGGAACGCTTGCGGGGACGACGACTACGGGCGCATCGTGCGATTGCTCGCGCTGACAGGCCAGCGTCGGGAGGAAGTCGCTGCGATTGCCGATGGCGAGATCAGAGGCACATTGTGGACGCTCCCGGCCGTGCGCGCCAAGAACGGTCGCGTGCACGAAATACCGCTATCTGATCTGGCGCTCGATATCATCACCTCTGCACCGCGCCGCGAAGGGCGCGCCATGCTGTTCGGAGCCGGTGGCGGCCCTTTCTCCGGTTGGAGTAAGGCGAAGGCGGCGCTCGATGCTCGTCTCGGTTCAGAATTCGTGCCTTGGCGCATTCACGACTTGCGCAGAACGGTAGCGACCGGAATGGCGCGGCTCGGCGTGTTGCCCCATGTGGTTGAGGCCGTTCTAAACCACGTCTCGGGCCACAAGTCAGGGGTGGCCGGTATCTACAATCGCGCGACGTATCGCAATGAGAAGCGTGAGGCGCTAGCGCTATGGGCCGCGCACATCCAGAAAATCACATCCACTGGAGGCGGAAATTAATGGCCCGCCGGGATCCTAACGCGCCCATCGGCAAGAGGGCATCAAAGCGCGAAAAAGTTGATGTAGCGATTGTGCCGCGCGCGCCAGAATGGCAGCCGAACTGGGAACTGATCGAAACGGCGTGGGATTGCGAAGTCCCAGACGATGCGCGGGCCGAAATAGCCGATGCCGTTCGCACCTATCTGCGTGACGAATCGTTCGTGCGAGCCGCGCCGTTCAAGGACGACGTGGTGAAGAAGCTCGCTGCACTGCGCAAAGCCGCTGACGCCTACGCCAAGGCAATCAGGGCATTTGGAAGAGGTGCTGGTTCCGCGGCGGCGCATGCGCGCTTGCGCCCGCTGCTGCCTGTGGTTGTTGAGGACCAGAAGTCGCACTTGAGCAAGCAGGCACGCGACGCCGACAATGTCGCCTTGGCCGCCGGGTTGGCTTTGGACGAGCTAGATGGGAAGCCCCAACCGGAACCGGCCCCTGCGCTAGACCTGGACGCGGTGGTAGTCAGAGCGGTTGCGTTACTATCGGAAGAACTCCGCGACGATCCTGTGGCAATCAATGAGGCTATCAACCAAGCGCTTGCCGAGGAAAACGCCGAAGCGAGAGCGGCTACGCGGGCGGAATTGGACGACGACGACATCGACGACCATTCCGATATGATCCAGGGGGCGGCACGGGAGTGGGCTGCTTGGGATGATCTGCTCGTTGCGTTGCGCGCAATCGCCCGTCGGCATGGTCTCAATACTACAGTAGACCTCGGCGGGATCGGCGATGGCGACGGACCGGAAGGCGGCGCTTTTGCGGCCGCCGTCGCAGCGCTTGGATCGACCTTGCCCCCTGGATTTATGCGCCCACACGGGTCACGAAAAGCCTTGGCAATGGCCATTCTTCGCGCTGTAGACAAGGTACGTTACTGAAGGTGAACAGCGCCAGTCCCCCTCAGTAACAGCATCACTTTGGGTATTCCCGATACACCCTGATCCATGGCCCGCGCGCACCGCGCCGGCACAAGGATCAGGCTTATGACTTTCCATATTCAGCAGCGTCCCACGCGCATCATCGGCACCGCCGTAGCGGCTGATCGCCTTGGCGTGTCGGTCGTTCATCTTCGCCGGCTCGTGCGGACCGGCCAAGTTCCGCCCCCGATTAAGATCGGCAACCGCCGCCAGGGCTGGGAAGATCACGTCATTGAGCGCCTGATCTCCGACGCCCGCGCCGCTGCGGACCAGCAGAAGCCCGCTACGTAAGGTCGCGCCTTCGCTCCTTTACCTTCCAGACAAAAAAGCCCTTCCAGCGACGCCAATCGCGGTAGGGCAGAAATACAGGGCGGGTCATGGATACCGTAACGACGGACAATTTCCAACCAGTCTCCGATGTGTCTTCGGAGACTGACGCCAATGAGGCGCATGCCGATGCGTTCGCCGCCACCGAGCCGGCGACCGACATCAAGGGACCGACCCAAGCCCCGGCTGGCGACGAGCCTGCCCCCGAAAACCGCGTTCCCATCACGGTCACTGTGATTGACAGCGAGAAACCGATGGTCTTGAGCAAGTCCTACTCGCTCAACGCCAACGGTGAACTCGAGCGTAAGAACGGCGGACAGCTTGTGCGTGGTGAGGCTCGCAAGACCGAAATGTCGGACGCCAATGCCTTCGCTGATCTCCTGCGCAGCCTCGGCCCGCATCAGGCGCTGATGTACGGTGTCTTTGAGCACGAGGAGGCCATAGTCCTCTCGCAAAAGCGCCGCGACACGACGCGCCAGCAGAAGCTCCACCCGCCTGTCGTTTGCCGGGTGAAAGACGAAACGGCTTGGTCTGTTGGGCCAGGCATCCTCATGCTTGACTACGATCCGCCGGACGGCGAAACGCCTCACACGGCAGGGACGTTGCGTGCGGAGGCTTACGAGGCCGTTCCTGAATTGAAGGGCGCGCCGCATGTCTGCCGTCCCTCGGCATCCTCGTGCATCTATCGTGAAAGCGATAGCGCCGAACTGCGGGGACAACGCGGGCGGCGCATTTACGTCCTCGTCAAGGACGCTCGTGACATCGAACGCGCCGCGAAGGTTCTGGCGGGTCGCCTTTGGCTTGCCGGCCAAGGATACTACGCCGTCTCGAAATCGGGCTCCCTTCTGGAGCGCACGCTGTTCGACCAGAGCGTGTTCCAGCCATCGCGCCTCGACTTTGCTGGTGGAGCCAAGTGCGGGCCCGGGCTGGTGCAGCGCTTGCCCGAGCCGGAGGTCTTCAACAACGACGCGGCGTTCCTTGATACCAGGAAGGCGCTTCCGAACCTTACCGGCGAGGAAAATCGCAAGGTCGATGTCCTGAAAATGGCAGCCAAGGCTGAGGTGGCCGACGAAGCGAAGGCTGCAAGGGAGCGTTGGATCGAAGCGCGCATCAGCCAGTTCGAAGCCGAGCTCGATGAGTCCGATCCGGTCAAGCGTGCGGAAAAGATCGCCGGGCACGAGAAGTCTTGCCGCGCCGCGCTCGATGATAGTCGCCTTTTCGGCGACTTTGTCATCATTCTCGACGACGGCGCGGCGGTCACTGTTGGTGAAATCCTCGATAACTGCGACAAGTACCACGGCCGCAAATGCCGCGACCCCCTCGAACCCGACTACGACAACTCGCGCGCCGTCGGCAAAATCTTTCTGCATGGCGTGTGCCCGTACCTGCATTCCTTTGCTCACGGGGGCCGGACGTTTCGACTTGTTCGTGCACGCCGCACGATCACGCTGGCGGACGGCGAACGCGCCGACGTGTTTTACAAGGCCGCAGAAGTGCTTCGTCTGGATGGCGAATTGTTTATGCGTGGCGGGTTGCTTGTCCGTGTCGCCGGCAATCAGATTATTCCTGTCACTGCGGACTGGCTGACGCTGCACCTAGACCGGAATGTGCGGTTCGAGACGATGAAGAAGCCGAAGGATGGCGATCCTGTCCCCGTCCCGCGCGATGCGCCGATGAATTTGGCGAAGACCCTCATCGCGGCGTCGGACGAGATCGGGTTGCAGGAGCTCGATGGCGTCATCGACCACCCGACGATGGAGGTGAAGACTGGCCGCTTCATTGCCGAGCCCGGTTACGATGCGACGTCGAAGCTCTTCTTGAATCTGCCCCCCGACATTGGCGGCATCAACGAGAATGCCGATCCCGATGAGGCGCGGCGCGCGGTCGAGTTTATCTGGAAGCCATTCGAACTGTTCCCGTTCTCTGATGGCGGCGGCGACACGAATGGCCGCGTGTCGCGCGGGGTATTCCTCGCCGCATTGCTCACCGCCGTCGTTCGCCTGTCGCTGCGCACCGCGCCAGGTTTTCTTATTGACGCAGCAGCCGCGGGCTCGGGAAAAACCCTGCTGGCGCTCTGCGTTGTTGCGTTGCAGGCAGCCGATGAACCGTCCGTACTCGGTGTGGTCGAGGGCATTTCCGAGGAGGAAATCGCGAAAGTCCTCTTCGCGAAGGCGCTGACCGGCGCACCGACGCTGCTGCTCGACAACGTTACCGGTAGCTTCAAATCGGCGGCGCTGTGCGGCTTTTTGACGAGCCGGGTCTACGAAGGCCGCGTGCTTGGCGCTTCGGCCATGGCCACTGTTCCGACGAACGCCATGGTGATGCTGACGGGAAATCATCCGGTCATCGGCGGTGATCTGAACAGGCGCATCCTGCGATGTGGTCTGGATGCGCAGATGGAGACGCCCCACAAGCGCGCCTTCAAACTCGACCCGCTAGCGTTCTGCCGCGAGAACCGGCTCGACATGGTACGCGCCTGCCTCACGATCTTGATGGCGTGGCATAATGCAGGACGACCGAAGTACACGTCAGACCGCGCTGCCAGCTTCGAGGATTGGTCCGACACGATCCGCCAGTGCGTCATCTGGATTGGTCGCAAAGGATGGCTTGATGTTGACGATCCCTGCCTGTCCTTCGATGCAGGCTTTGAGGCTGATCCGGACACGAACAAGCTCGGCGCGCTGCTGGAGGCATGGCAGGCGACGTTCGGACGCTCTCGTCAACAGGTCAAGGCGTTGCATGGCCACGTGGATGGCTGGAGCAACGCGGACCTGCATGACGCCCTCGACGAAATTGGCGTTATCGAGTATGGCAAGCTGAACGTCCGTCGCCTCGGGCGCTGGATCGAACAGCGGGCCGGGCGCATCGTCGATGGTCGCAGGTTTGTGAAGGACGGATCGCGAGCGCGCGCGGTGTACTGGCGCGTAGAGACCGTGGTTCGCCACCACACGGAAGGCGGCTCGTGATGACCTTGACGACGCCGCCGTGTTTGCGGCCAAGATGTTGGAGTGCGGCGCGTCGGTCGTGCTCTCTTGCTTATTGGCTCGAACGCCATGGCGTCATCGGTTCATGCGAGACGTGCGCTCGAACGGTGCCCAGAGCGACGGTGGTGAGTTTAGTGAGTTTGGTGAAGTTTTTTTAACCCCGAGATTTTTTCAGAAATAGAAATTTTCAAAATATTACAAGCGGCGACCGGCCAATAAAACTTCACCAAACTCACTAAACTCACCAGTCACGGATCGACGGCTGCGTTCGGGATACGCCCAGTGACCGCCCAATCCTCCACAATGTTCGGGACGGCCGGGCGCGTCATTGCCGCAAACCACAGGGCCAGCACACGGCGCGCTGGCTGCGACAGCGCCATCAACGCCCTCGCTGATCGGAATCAGACGACGGGGCCCAGCCACAATCGTCACATCACTTTCTGTCACGGCAACTTGCTCGTATTATTTATTGTAGCATAAAGTAGCTGGCCCGGAGGCATGCTTTCCTGCTACTATTCCCAAGTTCCCCAATGCACTTCCTGGAGCCGTATCCCGGGGGTTAGTGCTCGTTTAGGTCGGTTGTTTTGCGGCAATCTGACGGAAAGGGAAGTTTTATGTCCGGGAACAGAGATACGACTGCAAAGATCGGCCGGCCCACCTGCTACACGCAAGAGCTTGCCGACCATATCTGCGCCGAACTGGCCACGGGGAAGTCGATGCGCACCGTGTGCCGCGCCACTGACATGCCCGCCATGAGCACCGTTTTCCTTTGGCTTCGGGAGCGTCGAGACTTTTCGGAGCAATACGCACGGGCTAAGGTCGAGGCCGCTGACGCTCTTGTCGAAGAGATCATGGATATCGCCGATGACGCCACCAACGACTGGATGGAAACCCACGACAAGGATGGAAATGCTGTCGGCTACAGGCTGAATGGCGAGCACGTGCAGCGCTCCCGCCTCCGCATTGACGCCCGCAAGTGGGTGGCGGCAAAACTGAAGCCGAAAAAATATGGGGAGCGCCTTGATCTGGACAATAGCGGGCAGCCCTCCAACCCATTGGCCGAGTTGATCCAGAGCATACAGGGAACAGCGTTGAAGCCGGTGCAACGCGGCGGGAAAGAATGATCGGGACAGCCCGAATCGCCTGATGATCCGACCATACGATCATCGTTGCGGCTTGGTCGTAGCCATGTCAGATTGGTTGGGTGGGTTGAGCAGAGAGGGGTTTCCTTGCACCTGCTCGCTTTGAACAGCAGTGCCAGTCGTCTTGCTGTTTCCGCCACTCTTCCCTGTCGCGTCAGGAATTCGCGGTGACGCGCTCGCAGGTGGCTCGTCCGAAGTCCGCACCTGCCGGGAAGAAGGGCGTGCCACAGCTGTCCCGACGCGACCGCCCCTTGGCCCGCGTATACGGATTGAACTCCAACCGGAACAGTGGGAATATTTCCCGACCCCGGAGGATCATGGAATCCGTTGGTCCTTAATCTCAATCCCTCGGTATGCTTCCGGTTGAGTCTGGGGCTTCGGACCTGTAGAATTTTGTCGCCCGGTCGCGTCAGGAATTCGCGATGACGCGCTTGCAGGTGGCTCGTTCGCAGTCCGCACCTGCCGGGGAAAGGCCCAACACATAACACCGGCCACCCTCGTCACACTTTACGGTGATGAACTATGGCTGAAGGTCCAGCCCACATTCAACTTGGTGGGTCCTTCATGCAGGGGATATCAGCGCTTGGCGAGCCATCCCGCTCAAACTGATATCTCCCGCAACAGCACCTCGGCCTGGGCAAGCACGGTCTGCACGGCCTCATCGGCGAGATCTGGTGGATAGCCGAACCGTTTGAGAATGCGCTTTACGAGAACCCTCATACGGGCGCGGGCGCTCTCCCGGTGATGCCAGTCGACGGTTACGTTCTTGCGCAGCTGTTCCAGCAACTCATGCGCGATAACGCGTAGTTTCTCACTGCCCATGGCTGCAACGGCGCTCTCGTTCTCGGCAAGCGCGTCATAGAAGGCCACTTCTTCGGGCGACAGCCCTTGCGCCTCGCCGCGTTGTTGCGCCGCCTTTATGTCTTTGGCCAGGGCGATCAGTTCGTTGATCATCTCGAGCGCGGACAGTGCGCTCGCATGATACCTGGCTACAGCATCTTCCAGGCGCATGGAGAATGCGCGGCTCTCGACAACGTTCGTGCGCATGCGGCTTGCGATCTCACCGGCAAGCAGCTTCTTTAACGCTTCAAGGGCGAGATTCTTCTTCTCCATCCCCTGGACTTCTATCAGGAACTCATCAGACAGGATGGATATGTCCGGTGAGGCGATGCCCGCCACCTTCAAGATGTCCACGATCTCGGCCGATGCGACGGCGCGATCGATCAATTGCTGAACGGCCAGGTTCTTGTCGGCCTCGCTCAACTTGCCACTGGCTGTGCGCTTTGTGATTGCCGCGCGTACGGCCTGAAAGAAGCCGATCTCATCGCGAATTTGTCGGGCATCATCGCTGGCGGAGGCGAGGGCGAACGCCTTGGTCAGTTCAAGCACCAGATCGAGAAAGCGGCGATGCGCCTTCTTCTTATCCTCCGGCGACTGTACCTTGCCTGCCTCTGTCTCCGCCCATTTAAGCACCCAGTCGATAGCCCCCGCCAGGCAGGTAAGGCGCTCCATTGGAGTACCGGTGATGCCGGGCGTGTAATCGTAGCCGTGAAAAATCTCGGACACGATCTCATAACGCTCCAGCAGGAGCGCGACGGCCTCTGCCTCATCGATGCCGGTTTTCTTCTGGTCCGAGGCTGTGTAATCGCCGAGCGCCTTTTTGAGGTTTTGGGCGATGCCGATGTAGTCAACGATCAGCCCGCCGGGCTTGTCGCGAAACACGCGGTTCACGCGTGCAATGGCCTGCATCAGGCCGTGGCCGCGCATTGGCTTGTCGATATACATCGTGTTCACGCAAGGCGCGTCGAAGCCTGTCAGCCACATGTCGCGCACCAACACAAGCTTGAGCGGATCCTTCGGGTCGCGCGCCCGTTTTGCCAGCGCGTCACGTCGGCGCTTGTTTCCGATGTGCTGTTGCCAGCTCAACGGATCAGATGCAGCGCCCGTCATCACGATCTTTATGACGCCGTCGGCATCATCGTCTGAATGCCAATCAGGACGCAGGGCGACAATTTCATTGTAAAGGTCAACGCAGATACGCCGGCTCATGCATACAGCCATCCCCTTGTATTGGGTGTCGTCGGTGCGAGCCTCAAGGTGAGCCACCATATCAGCCGCAATCTGCTGCAGGCGTTTGCGCGATCCCACAAGGGCTTCAACCGTCGACCATTTGGCTTTGGCCTTTTCGGCCTCGGTCAGCGTGTCATCCTCGACCAGCGCTTCAATTTCGGCGTCGATAAGCGGCTTCTCGGCCTCGTCGAGTTCGATCCGGGCAAGGCGGCTTTCGTAGTAGATCGGCACCGTCGCGCCATCTTCAACGGCCCGGCTGATGTCGTAGATATCGATATACTCGCCGAAGATCGCCGGCGTGTTGACGTCCGCAGCTTCAATTGGCGTGCCGGTGAAGCCGATGAACGAGGCATTTGGCATGGCCTGGCGGATGTAATGCGCATAGCCATAGCTGCGCGCACCAGTTTTGGCGTCCAGCCTTGCGCCAAAGCCATACTGGCTGCGATGGGCTTCATCCGCCATCACGATGACATTGCGGCGCGCCGTCAACTCGGGGAAATCCTCTTCGCCACGTTCCGGCGAAAACTTCTGCACCGTTGTGAAGATGACGCCGCCAGAGGAGCGGGCCAGGAGGCGCTGCAGGTCTTCGCGGCTGTCCGCCTGTTCCGGATTCTGGCGGAGGAGATCCTTGCAGAGGCTGAACGTGGCGGCCAGCTGGTCGTCGAGGTCGTTTCGGTCTGTCAGAACCACGATGGTAGGGTTCTCCAGCTCGGGAGACTTAACCGCCAGCCCGGCGAAAAACGCCATGAGGAAGCTCTTGCCCGACCCCTGCGTGTGCCAGATGACTCCGATCTTGCGGTCGCCGTCCGGGCGGCTTGCGTCAATGGCCTCGCGGATGGCCTTGCGCGCCCCGTGAAACTGGTGATAGCCGGCAATAATCTTGAACGCGCCGCTGCCCGTATCGCCAAAGACGATAAAATCACGGATCAGGGCCAGAAAATTGTCGCGGGCAAACACACCGCGCAGCAGGGTTTCCAGCTCAGGTGAGCCGCGATGGGCGAAGTCCTCGCCGGTCACTGTACGCCAGGGCATGAAGCGTTCTTCATCGGCGGTCAGCGAGCCAATGCGCGCCTCGATTCCATCTGACGTCACCAACACGGCGTTGGTGCGAAACAGGCCCGGAATCTGCGTTCGGTAGGTTTGCAACTGGTTGAACGCGTCCGTGATGGTAGCGTTTTCAGACGCTGCATTTTTCAGTTCGAGAACCGCCAGCGGCAGGCCGTTGATGAACAGCACCACATCGGGACGCCGGTTCTGGCTGCCTTCAACAACGGTGAACTGGTTCACCACCAGCCAGTCGTTGGCTGCGACATTTGCAAGGTCGATCAACCAGACCTTGTCGCCGACAATGCGGCCTTCGGCATTGCGATATTCGACAGATACGCCATCGGTTATCAGGCGATGGATGCGGCGGTTTTCTTCGACCAGAGATCCGGCCTCGCGGCTAAGGACGCTGCGAACCGCTTCGGCCCTGGCGCTTTCGGGCAGGGTAGGGTTGAGGCTGGCGATTGCTGCTTCGAGGCGCGGCAGCAGAATGACGTCAGAGAACGACCGCCGTTCAGGGGCTGCACTGTCAGGGGCGATCTCTGAGCCATGCCGGTACGTCCAGCCCAGATCCTTAAGAATGTCGATGGCTGCCTGCTCGACGGTGTCTTCGGTGAATGTAGCCACGTCGGGCAGCCTCCCAGCAATGCACGGCGCATCTGGCGTGCGCCTTATGGCAGGTCCTATCGACCAGATGCCGAATGAATCAGTAATTGGTCGAGGATAGCCTGAACCTCAGCCGGTGAAGCAGGCGCAAAGCACACAAGGTCTGCTTCAGCCAATTGAGGCATGGCCTTCAGGCCGCTATGGCGACCATAATTGAGTTCGCCATTCTTGTTCTTCTTCTTCCAGAGCAGCGCTGCTGGCGACCGCTTCTGCGCGATTGCCCCGCCAACCAGTGGCCCCGCCGCCTTTTCCATGACCCAGATATTGGGCGGCGATTTGGGGTCTTTTTGGAACATGATTTCCAGAGCCTTCCCCCTTGGCGCTGCGATGATGTGGCGCGCGGCCTTGTCCTTCTGGTGGCCGATGGGATGCTCTGTGGCGTGAGCGTCCAACAGCGCGGTGATGGCGCGCTTGAAGGAGGTGCGATCAATCGTCATGCGATGTTTTCCAGATTGAGGTCACGTACGCGTACTTCACCTGACATCAGCCGGGGCAGCAGATAGTCGCGGGTTTCGGCGAGGGTGCGGTTTTCGGCTGCTCCACTGCGTAAGCGATCGTCTAGGGGGGCGGCTAAGGCTTCGAAGGCTGATGTCAGCTTATCGCCAGGCTCAACAACAACCAGTTGCTCAAACTGTTTCTTGTTGATTGCACCAAACACAGTTCCTTCGTTGTCAAACTGCACAAGGTCGGGTTGCAACGCCTTCATGGCATAATAGGTGTACGTCTTTCCACCGGCCTTGTGCCTGGCAGCGGCGACACCACGGCCGATACAACACTCCTCCCATGCCATATTTAAATCGCCCACAGGTGCGCGAACGCTGATGAGAGTGTCATCTGGACGCGCCGTCCGGGTCGGATGAGTGCAGAATTTTCTCGGCTCCGGAAACCGGAACCCGAAGTCTGTGCGCCCTTGGAAGAACGGTAGGCCGTCGCCATTCTCGTTATAAGTGTCCCCAGGAGGCGATTGTCCCATCGTTAAGTTAAAGGCGCTGCCGACAGTCGCCGGCCGCCATCCCTCCGGCAGGCCATCATCCCCCAACTGATCCGGAAACAACGCGGCCAGTTCAGCGGCGCGGGACGGGTCGGGGGTGAGGCCACCCATGATCGCGACAGGGTCGCTAACGCCTGCCATCTTGCGACGGACGGGGCCGAAATCGACGAACCAATCACGGAAAATCGCCTGCGCCATCGCCTCCAGCGTCTCGTTCATCCGCCGGTTCAGTTCGATCTTGTCGTCAAGGGCTCCCAGCACCGAAACAATCTGCTTCTGCTGATCTAAGGGAGGAACAAAAACAGACTCTCTATGGACATCATTTCGATTGATGCCAGGCACGCCGCTTTTGTCATTAAATTTTTCCCAGTCAATGCCCTGCAGGAAATAATAGACGAATCGAGGGATGTTTCCTTGGAAATCTCTGGCATAAAGCGCGGTGTTGAGCGGCCAGAAATCTTCCCGCACGTAAAAAACTTGTCCAACTGTTCCATATCGTCCGGTGACAACCCCCGGACCTTTGACTTTCCATTGAGAGATGAACTCCGTAGGCCCCGACGACGTAACTAGTGGAAATGCACCGGGCAGCCTGTTCCTTGACGGCAAGTCATAGCCACGTTTCAGCTCAATAAACTCGCCAAGAAGTTTTGTCTGCCAACTACTCATCAGCTATCACCGTGTTGATCGCCGTCTCAATCCGCCCTTCCAACTCCCGCCCCTCGGCAAACTGCTCCGCCAACTTCGCCCGCAGCGCGCCAAACCGCTCCTCAAACGGCACCCCGTCATCCTCCACATCCGCAGCGCCGACATAACGCCCCGGCGTCAGCACATGCCCGTGACTACGCACCTCATCCAGCGTTGCGGTGCGGCAGAACCCCGGCACATCGGCGTAGGGCTCCAGCCCGGCGGCCGCGACAGTCTCTGGCTTGCCACGCCAACGGTGATAGGCGCCAGCGATCAGGGCAATATCGGCTTCGGAGAACTCCCGGCGGGTGCGGTCCACCATATGCCCCAGCTTGCGGGCATCGATGAACAGGATTTCACCCCGACGGTCACGGTGACCATTGGCGCTCTTGTCGCGCGCCAGAAACCACAGGCAGGCCGGAATCTGGGTGGAGTAAAACAGCTGGCCAGGCAGCGCCACCATGCAGTCGACGTGGTCGGCCTCAATCAACGCCTTGCGGATGTCTCCTTCGCCGGATTGCTGCGAGGACATCGAGCCATTGGCCAGCACAACGCCAGCCGTGCCACGTGGGGCGAGGTGGTGGAGGATGTGTTGTAGCCAGGCGAAATTGGCATTACCTTGCGGTGGCGTACCGTGCTTCCATCTTGCGTCGTCGTCCAGCTTCGACTGCCACCAGTCAGAGATGTTGAAGGGCGGATTGGCCATGATGAAATCAAACTTCATCTGGGCGAATTCGTCGCGCAGGAAGCTGCCTTCATTGTTCCAGCGAATGTCGGCGTCGATGCCACGCACGGCCAGGTTCATGCGGCATAGCCGCCAAGTCGTGTGATTCCGCTCCTGTCCATAGATGGCGATGTCTGACCGGCGACCTTGGTGGCTTTCGATGAACCTTTCAGACTGCACGAACATGCCGCCTGAGCCGCAACACGGGTCATAGACCCGACCTTGCGTCGGCTCCAGCATCTCGACAATCGTCTGCACGACGGAGCGGGGCGTGTAGAACTCTCCGCCACGTCGCCCTTCTGCGCCGGCAAACTGCGAGATGAAATATTCATACGCCCGACCCAACCGATCACGCGCCTCGCCATGATCGCCGCGCATGTCGATGTTCGAAAACAGGTCGATAAGCTCGCCCAGCATGGTCTTGTCGAGCTGCGGGCGTGAATAGCCCTTGGGTAGCACGTCCTTCAGCACCTTGATGTTGGCCTGCTCGATGGCCTCCATGGCGTTGTCGATCAGCCCGCCAATGTCGCCTTTCTTGGTCTGGCCGGTGACGACATCGACAAAGGTAATTTCGGGCAGCCTGGCGTTCGCCTGCAAATGCGCCCAACGCGCCTCAGGCGGCACCCAGAACACGTTGTCGGCGAGGTATTCTTCCGGATCCTCCGGCTCTGCATATACGTCTTGTAGCAGTTTGGCGTGCTGCGCCTCGAACGCTTCCGAAATGTACTTGAGGAAGATCAGCCCAAGCGCGACGTGCTTGTATTCCGATGGCTCCAGATTGCCACGCAGCTTGTCCGCCGCCTTGAACAGCTCGGCCTCAAAGCCGAGGTCGCCGCCGGTGACGCGGGTTTCCCGGGCAACCTTTAGTCTGGTTTGACCACTGGCCGGATTTGCCGTGGCTGTCGGCCGCTCCGACGCCTCACCTGTTGCTGCCGATGTCAGTTGAACGGAGCCTCCGCGCCCACGTCCAGGTGTAACGTCGCCAGAGGCGATCAGGTCCTTTTTTACGGCGTTGTACGTTTCTTCATCCCACTGCAGGCTTGCGCGCAGCTTGACATTGCCCGAAGAGCCGCCTGACTGCGCCAGCGCCGCAAGAAATTCCTCTTTCTGGGCCTGTTCAGCCATCTCACCCTCTTCGAACGTCAACGCCTGGACCCGCTGTAGCAAATCAGCATCTGCAATCGGTCGCACTGCCCGATTGCTATTCCATCTGTGGTTGCGCACACAATAGGCCCGACAAGAGACGTTGCATCGGGGCAAGCATGACGCTGTGGTTGGTGAGGTCAGGAAAGTACGGCGAGCGCGAGGCCCTGGCGCTTGCGAATGGCGTCGCTGTCATTGGGTGGGATGAGATGCCAGACCTCGCCGCGCGGAAGGAGCGGGCCAATCTGGCGGCGGCGCTCCAGGCGACCTATCCAGATGAGAAAGGCAAAACTCTGACCAACTGGGAAAGCCAGTTGTGGCCCTTCGCCCACATGATGGCGGCAGGTGATTTGGTCGTTATGCCCCTGAAGACACGCGCCGCAATCGCAATCGGTCGGGTGACCGGCCCTTATCGCTATCGAACCGATCTGGGCGACGTCAGGCATACCCGTCCGGTCGAATGGTTGTGCGAGACGCCGCGCAACGCCTTTGCGCAGGACCTGCTGTATTCCTTTGGCTCATTCATGACCGTTTGCCGGGTGCAGCGGAATGACGCTGAGAAGCGGGTAACCGCCGTGCTTGAAGGCGGGCGCGATCCGACCAATGGCGCATTCCGGCAGCCTGGGGCCTCTCGCGCTGCCGGCAAGGGCAGCGCTTCCGATGATACGATTGCTTCGGCCGAGGATGAAGCGAATGCCCCCAATCTTGGCGAGGTGGCCGACGACGCCATCCGGACGCGGATTGGCATGGCGTTCAAGGGGCACAAGCTGTCTTCGTTGATTGGCGCAATCCTTGAATCGCAGGATTATACCGTTGTCGTATCGCCGCCCGGGGCTGATGGCGGTGTGGATATTGTGGCGGGCAAGGGCGCGTTGGGTTTCGACCAGCCCCGCCTTGTGGTCCAGGTCAAATCACAGGATGCGCCGGTGGATGTCAGCGTTCTGCGGGAGCTGCAGGGCGTCATGCGGCAATATTCAGCGGGGCAAGGGCTGCTGGTGGCATGGGGTGGCGTAACGCGGGCATTGGCGAAAGAAGCTCAACGCCTGTTTTTCGAAATACGCATATGGGACTCAGGCGAGATCGTAAGCGCACTGCAGCAGAGCTATGAGCATCTGCCCGAGGAGGTCAGGGCGGATCTGCCGCTGAAACGAATCTGGGTACTGTCGGAACAGGAATCGTGATGTCGGCGCACCTGCGCGTTTTCCAAGCCGGCCGATCGCTGCGGACAGCTATGCAGCTAAGGCTCCACCTTGGCAACGCCAATGGGCTTATGCCAATACGTTGGGCGGCAGTGGTTTGCGTCCGCAACTCTGCGCGCTTGGGGAATTATCCCTCCTGTTGACGAGTATCAGAGCGCCTATGACCGACGTTGTTCAACTGGTTGGTTCTTCGACGAAAAATTTTATTCTCTGGATCGCTGCGTCCCTTGCAGGGGACGCCGTGCCAGGTTTCATTGCACTGGTCCTGCTGCTGCTGCTGCTCATATCGATTGGATGTGCGGTTGTTGTTTACCGCCGCAAGATCGGGGCGATCAGCGCATTACGGGGATTGGTTGAGCGGGCTGACAGCCCATCATTTGCGGAGGCAAGAGAAGCGATCGACGACTGGGCTGAAGCTCCCCGCAAGGCGGGCAAGGCGAAGACCGTTGCCGACGCATGGAAGGAGTTTTCCGAAACCCTGGTCCTGGATGAGATCAGCAAGCCGCCCACGCTCAGGAATTCAGTGCGGCCGACAGTGTTTTTCAATATCGAGGATCTCCATTTTGGCGGTGGTTTCTTTCGGATTGTGCCCGGCCTGTTTGTCTCGGCCGGCCTGGCGCTCACCTTCCTCGGCCTGATCGCCGCACTCAACAGCATGGGGTCTGGCGGGGCCATCAACGACGCCACAATGTCGCACTTGCTGAAAATCGCCTCGGCCAAGTTCATCATGTCGCTGACAGGTCTCGCCTGCTCGATCATTTTCACCATCGTTTTGCGTGGATGGACCGGACGGCTTGAGAAGGAGCTGCACAGGCTGTGCTTTGCGCTTGAGAAGAAACTCAGTTTCGTCAGTTTGGAGTTCATCGGCTACGAGCAGCTCCGCGCCTTCCAGGAAGCCCGGGAGCACAATCGGCAACTCACCACCGAGGTGATCGCCGAACTGGGGCGTCCGCTCCGTGAGGATCTTCCTGCCGCCATCTCGTCATCCATCGGCGCGGCCATGGAACCATTGCTTGAGCGTATCGGACAGCAGGGCTCAGACAGCATGTCCACGCTGGCCAGCGACCTCTCATCGCAACTGACCAGCAGCATCGGCGCTGCCTTGACTGCCGCCAGCGACAAGCTCGCTCAGGCAGGCGACCGCATAGGTGCGCTGTCTGACAGGATGGACCAATCTTCCGGGCGCATAGGCACTGAGATGGAGCAGGCGGTAGCCCGCGTCGCCGCGGCGGTTGAGGACTTACGCGCCGGTATGGCCGCCAGCGCCTCAGAAACATCGGGCGTGTTTAGTCAGGGTGCCGAGCAGATGATGGCTGCCATGACGAAAACGCTGGAAGCCATCAGGGAGAACACCGCAGACGGCGCGAAGGCAATGTCCTCCGCCGCTGAAGCCATGCGCAGCGCTGCTACGGAAATGCGCGCTGAAATGGAGAATGCGGCGAAATCTGGCGCTGAGGCTGCGAAGGAGCGCATGCTGGCCACGAGCGCCCAGGCGAGCGCTGCAATCGACAGCGCTGGCCGCTCTGTGCTCGATTCCTTCGGTAAGGCTGGCGTGGAAATCGCGCAGCTCACGGGCCAGTTTTCGGGCAAATTCGGGCAGGAACTGCTTGAGCCCATCGGTAAGATATCGAGCCGGCTGGATGAGATGGTCGGCGCCATCGAGGAGGGGGCTACGGAGGTGCGGCGTGCATCCGATGCTGTTCGCGAAGGAGCGAAGGCTGGCGCGGAGGCTGCGGGCAACTTCCGGGCTGCGGCTCAGGAGCTTACGGGCGCGGCGCTGCCCATTCGCGCCACATCTGAGCGTATTGAGGGATCTGTTCGCCTGCTCTCTGACGGAATGCGTGACGGCCTTGCAACTATCTCGCGGTCCGCAGAGGCGACGGTGCAGAACGCTGCGCAGATACTTGATGGCGCCCGCATTGCAGTCTCTGCAGAACGCGAGGGTATGGAAAGGTCGCTGGCCGCCTTCAGCGATGTGCTGAGCCGAATGAGGGGACAGGGCGATCGCCTCGACGACATGGATCAGAAGCTCGGCAGGGCCTTTGATCTTTATACTGCGACGGTTGAGGCAGCCATACAGGCCTTGCACACGCATGTCCGCGACATGTCCGTGGGGCTTGGAGACGCCGTGTCGAAGATCGACAATGCGATCCAGCAGTTGCAGGACTTCACGCCTGAACAGGGTCGTCGCTGATGCGTGGGGGTCACGTACGCAGAAGCCAGCACGAGGAGGAGGAATCCGTTTTCGTGTCCATGACGGACATGATGATTGGGTTCCTGTTCATCGTCATCTTGCTTCTCGCTTATTTCTCCAGCCAGTACGATCCAGCCAAGAACGTGCCATTGCCGGTGCATGAGCGAGTCGTGTCAGAGCGGGATGCATCCCGCACCAGGGTTGTTGAACTCTCTGATATTGTCCGAATGCTGGAGGCACGGGTTGAGCGGTTGAAAGAGCGCATCAATGAGCTGGAGGCAGAGATAGCGGCTCTCAAGGTACCTAACCCGGTCGAGGTCTATATCAATAACAGCCTTGCCGAGCGGAAGCGTATCCTGGAGACGTTGCGTGACCAGTTGCTGATTGAATTTCCAGATCTCTCGGTCGTCTTGACAGAGGAATCTGACGCACTGCGCTTCCAGGGGGATGGTCTGTTCAGGTCAGGCTCATTCACCTTGCGGCCTGACAGACTTGAATTTGTGCAGGCTATAGCGAGGCGGCTGCAAGCATTGCTCCCATGTTATACGCTGGGATCCCAAAAGGCCTGGAACACTGGCTGCAATAGTGGCTTTGCGCTTATCGAGGCCGTTCAAATCGAGGGGCACACCGATTCAGATGGGCCTGATTTGGCGAATTTGACGCTTTCTACCAGTCGCGCCAACGAGACTTTCCGGATCATGACCGAGGCGCAGCCGGGCCTCATCACCCACCTCAACTTCAGGCAGCAACCTGTCATGTCGGTGGCCGGTTATGGAGAAATGCGCCCGATCGTCCGGAATGAGAGCCTGGAGAGCAAGGCGTCCAACCGGCGCATTGACCTCCGCATCATCATGTATGTGCCCGCACGGTCTGAGGAGATCTCCGTCGTGCGCGAGGCCCTGACGGCGAGGCGATGATGTCGGGAAACGGTTCGGACGGAGCAAGTGTTGCAGCCGGCATGTCTCTGTCGCAGCGGCTGGCGCAGCCTTACCAGTTCGTCGCTCCGGCGTTGCCGAACTTCAAGGAATTGAACAAGACGTTGCAGCGCGTGTCGGAACGGTATGACCAGCCACGCAAAAAGCCGCTGCAGCATGCGAGGCAATATCTCGATGAGTTTGCGCAAAAGCTGGACACCGCAGACTGGCGTGCTACGCCGCTGAGTTTTGTGACCCAGGTCGCATCGTTTGCGTTCGACAGGACTTTTCGCGGCGTCGAGCAATATGAGAATATTCGGCGTTTCATGATCCGTGAGGCTGAGGTTTCGACGCGTTCGTCATTCCTGAGCGCTCTCGTCGATGTCTACATAGAGAGTTTCGAACCCGGCGCCAAGCATACCAGTTTGCTCTCGCGTGCGCTGTACGACGCGCGTGACCGCAATGCTCCAAGGTGGCGAAAGCTGTTTGACGCCGTGCCTGATTTCCTGTTGCACGATAAAGCCGTTAACCAGTTGGCGGCGCTCATGCAGCAAATGGACGACCCCTGGCATGGGTTGCGGGCGTTGGGGCTGAGACAGCCGCATGCGCCCGGCCTGATGGACCACGTGCATGCCGCCTTCGTCCGTGGCGCAAGGAAGACGTGCGAGGGGCCGGAGGGGGTTAAGCGGATGCTGGGCTGGCTGAAGCCTCCTGGTCATGCCGTGCGACGCGTCGGGGCTGGCGATGCGATTAACGTTATGTTGTCGCCGTGGACCGGGCCAGATTGTCCCAGCGAGATCTCCACGTTGCTGATTGACAACCTGACCGCGTATTACGGCCATCCGCGCGTGGGACGTGATGCTGTTTGGAACGAGGTCGATCCAGAGCTTGAGCGCATGTTTATGCGCTGGCTGGTCCACGCCGATTTCCGGTTCCTTTTCCGAATTCTTCGTGAGGTTGAACCGAGCCATATGTTTCCAGATCGAGAAGCATTCTGGCTTACTGAACTGGAGGCCGGTCGCGTCCAGGAGCTATGGGTCGCTTTCAGGCCTGAAGGCTACAGACTAGCGCAGCAGAGGCTTCCCGACGGAGGCCGTGAGGCCGGCAGATTTGCCTTGCTAAAGGGTGGCGGTCCGCGCTCGCTTCTGTTCATGAGGGTGGGAGAGGACATTGTCGTGGAAGGCACCCACAGCTTCCCAATCTGCTTCTTCAATGCAACCAGTCGGCGCGCCCCACGTTTGTACCAACCCCAATATCACCTTGACCTGCTGCAGCGGCCAGAGGATTCCACGCGGGATTCCATCGCTCACCAAGGCGGGTGGGAGCGCAAGGCAAGGATGAGGTTAGGTCGATGAGCTTCAAGACTCATATCTTCGCTGATGCAGTCGAATGCAGGGTAAAAGTAGAGCGTGTGGGTTGGCTCAAAAGACTCACATCCAGGCAGAAAGCTGTCCAGCAAGAATTGGGTCAGGCTGATCGCAGCGTTGCAATTGCTATTGCTGATCTGCGTGCTCTGGCGGATCAACTTGGTGACGCGCTCGATATAGATGATGCGCGAATCCGTATGAGTCATCGGTTGGCGGCGGCCGCTGATGCCGAAACGGCGCAGAGGCTCGGCCTTCCTGGCTTGACCGATTACGTCCTTGAGACCGATGTGCAGGGCGTACTTGGGCGCGGCAATTTTCGCCTCATGACGCGTTGGCTTAAGAACGGGCAGCCTAGGGCCGTACGGCGCGTGGGCGCGTTCCTTGGGCCTGAAGGTCATGAAAGGCGCATTCCACTCTGGATGCTTGATGCGCTTGCAGTGAGTGAAGCGCAGGAGCCCTCGGCAGATGACGCGCGGCACTGGGATGCTTTGGCCCGTTTCAGGAAGGCGCTGGAACCGGGAGTGGAAATGCGCGGCAGCGATGACATGGCGCGCATTTCGATGTCCGACTTCCTGCAGAAGCTCCAGGTCAGCCTCACCGATCAGTTCTCTATCTCTCCTGACGCAAATGGCGATGATTTCGAGGTGGTGCCGTTCTACTCCGCGCGCGACGCCGGGGGGGGGAGAAACTTCCGAGGGCGACGCGGAGGTCAGCGGCAGCGCATTGGTCGAGTTTCAACGCAAGTTGCGGAGCCGCGGGGCGCTAAACTCGTTCAAACTTGGGGAGAACCGTTACCTTGTGATCGATCCCGCAGCGGCCCCCGCGCTTCGGGTGATGGCGGACATGCAAAGGGCTCCCGTGAGCGAACGCCGGGAGTTCATCCGCAATCCGAGACAAAGGATCGCCGCAGCAATTGAGAAGGAGCTTTCGTCGAAAGCAGAGTTCCAATCGTTGGACCCCGCTTCGAAAGAGGAGATGCTGGAATCTCTGGCGACGCCCCTTTTTGTTGAGACAGAAGAATATGCCGCCTTCTCTGATCGCGTGACTGGCGTTGAAGTATACAAGGGCAACCCACTTGCGGACATTATTCCAAGTGGCCTCGTATGGTACACAGAAACGTTCCCCGAAGGACTGAAAGCTGCCATCGCGGAGATGAATGTTGAAGCTCTCTCTCAGTTGGAGAACTCCGTTCAGCAAGCAATGGCACAGGGCAAAGAGGACGTTGATGTTGGCGCGTTCCAGTTGCCAGCAACAGAGAGCACACTTGAGCTATTGAAATATGCTCAGGATCAAAAGACCTCCGCCGATGCGCCTGACGAACGCGCCGAGGACGACACTACGCGCCGTGGTCCTGTAGTCCTGCAAACAAAGGAAAATTTCGAGGAGCTGGAATGGCACGCGAAGCTGACGCCACGCGTGTCCCGGCTGGCTACTACAGTGCCTTCTCAACTGCGAACGGCGTTAAAGGATCACCAGGTCAAGAGCTTGGAGTGGCAGATCGCGGCATGGCGTGCTGGCCTCCCTGGTGTACTGAATGCTGACGAGCAAGGCCTTGGAAAAACGTTACAGACGATCAGTTTCCTCGTGTGGTTAAACGAGGGGATGAAGGAAGAGGGGCCGAAGCTACCCATCCTGGTTGTGGCGCCCACGTCACTGCTTCGAAATTGGGAGGAGGAGGTGGAGCGCCATGTCGCTAAGCCGGGGCTCGGTTACCTCGTGCGACTCTATGGCGGCGCCACTTCAGCCCGTAAACTGAGAGGGCGCGGCAGCCGAGATACGGAGCGGGGCGAGTGCACAATCGACCTGAGCGACATTACGCGTTCAGTACAGCAGGGTAACGGGCACCTTACTTGGGTCCTCACAACCTATACAACGCTGACGAATTACCAGCTTTCACTGGCGCGCATACCGTTTGCGGCGCTGGTTTTTGATGAGATCCAGAACATTAAGAACCCGGGCACCCTTGCAGCAAAGGCTGGCAAGGCAATGAAGGCAGATTTTCGGATTGGTCTAACGGGAACCCCAATTGAGAACTCTACAGCAGAGCTGTGGGCAGTCATGGACCAGTTGGCGCCGGGAGCGCTCGGAACATTGAAGGAGTTCCGATCAGCCTACAAGGAGCCCCAAGAAGGCAATATGGCGGAGCTATATGCCAGGGTCTTCACCAGTCAGAATGGCTTGCCGCCCCTCGCAATCCGGCGGCTCAAATCGGAGGTGGCAAGGGATCTCCCCGAGAAGGCGCGCCTCTTGCACCCGCGGCTCATGCCGCCTGTGCAGGCCAAACGTTACGACGAGGCGCGCATCAAGCTGGCCCAGGGCGGTATGGGCGCCGCGCTCAAGATGCTACATCACATTCGTGGAGTATCGGTGCACCCCGCCGTCGACGATCCCGCAGGCGACCACGAATACATTTCAGCGTCGGCGAGGCTCTCGGCAGTGTTTGACATCCTGCGACGCGTGAAGCGTCAAGGCGAACGTGCGCTGGTATTCATCGAGCACCGAAAGATGCAATACCGTTTCATCGAGCTTGCCAAGGCTGAGCTGGACTTGCAAGCCATTGATCTGATCAACGGCGAGACGCTCATTCCAAAGCGGCAACAGATCATCAATCGCTTTCAGTCAGCGCAGCACGGCGATGAGTGCTTTGATATCCTCGTGCTTGGTCCCAAGGCGGCTGGAACGGGGCTGACGCTTACTGCGGCGACACATGTCATTCATTTGTCCAGATGGTGGAATCCCGCCGTAGAGGAGCAGTGCAATGACCGCGTCCATCGCATCGGTCAGACGAGGCCTGTGACCGTACATATTCCTCTGGCGGTCCATCCTGAGCTCCGCGAGATGAGCTTCGATCTCTTGCTCCAGACGCTCATGCAGCGAAAGCGGCGACTTGCGAGCGCCGCGCTTTGGCCCATGGGTGAGGCGGGTGACGAAGCCGACTACTTGCAGGAACAGTTGCAGCAGGGGTCGCGCGTCAGCGGGGGGGACGCGATCCAGTCTGCGATGATGGCGCTCTTCGAACGAGACAAGAGCGCGCCTCTGGCGCGACATCCCGATGGATCCTGGCTCATCAACTAGCGCTCGTTGACAAAGGGTAGCCGTAACGAACCTAGGACGGATCGACATTCAGGATTCCCCTGGCGTTCTCAGTCTGATTTATAGAGCTCCACGTTATTCCCGTGGGGCGGACGATGAGCATCAGGCGTTATGAGCTGGACGACGCACAGTGGGCGAGGATCGCGCCTTTGCTTCCCGGGAAGGCGAGCGACCCCGGCCGCACAGGCTCCGATAACAGGCTGTTTGTGAACGGCTGCCTGTGGGGCCTGAGGTCCGGAGCGCACTGGTGTGATCTGCCTGAGCGTTACGGGCGCTGGAAGACCGTCCATCGCCGGTTCAGCCGATGGTGTCACAAGGGCGTCTGGGAGCGCGTGTTCGAGGTCCTGACGGCGGACCACGACAACCGCTATCTCATGATCGACAGCACGATTGTCCGGGCGCACCAGCAGGCTGCGACCGGAAAAGGGGGGGGCAAAGATCAGGCGCTGGGGCGTTCCCGAGGTGGACTGACTACCAAAATTCACATGCTCGCAGATGCCCTTGGGCGACCGGTCCGGTTCGTTATCACGGCGGGCCAGGTTGGGGACGTCACCACTGCGCCCGCATTGCTCGAAGGCCGGACGGGCACTGCGGTGCTGGCCGACAAGGCCTACGACAGCAATGCCTTGCGCGCGCGGATCCGGTTGTAGAAGACCTCGATGTAATCGAAGATGTCGGCTCGAGCGAGGTCTCTGGTTTTGTTGATGTGTTTTCGGATGCGCCCTTTCTTCAGACTTGAGAAGAACGACTCTGGACTTGTAACGGTTTTGCGCCGGTCACCTGAGAGCATATTGCTCATTCTAGAGACCGAAGAGATGATCAAGCACGGAGAAGAGTTTCAGCGTGAAGCGGTGCGGATTGCACTGACCAGTGGACTACCTCGCAAGCGCGTGGCGGCCGATCTTGGCATTGGGCTGTCAACGCTGACCCGCTGGGTGAGTTTACATCGCGGGGAGGATTTCCCCACCAGCCCCGATGCCGATCTGGCACGCGAGAACGAGCAGCTTCGCCGGGAGAACCATATCCTCAAGGAGGAGAGGGACATTCTAAAAAAGGCTACGCAGTTCTTCGCGAGCCAAAACCGTGAGGTTCGCGTTCGTGGAGAGTTGGCGCCATATATGGCCGGTGGCGGCGATCTGCCGGGTTCTGCGCGTCAGCACCCGTGGTTACCGATGCTGGCGGTCACGCCCGATCAGCCGGCGAGCGCGCATGGACATGAAAGTGCTGGCGCATATCCGGGAACAGTACAGCTTGAGCCTTGGCAGCTATGGTCGTCCTCGTATGACGATGGAGTTGAAGGAGGCCGGCCTCGATGTCGGTGAGCGTCGGGTTGGTCGGCTGATGCGGATCAACTCGATCAAGCCGGTTCGCACCCGCAAGCACAAGGTCACGACCGACAGCCACCACCGCCTGGGTGTCGCGGCCAACTGGCTTGATGGCGATTTCGCGGCCGATGCACCCAACCGCAAATGGGCTGGAGACATCACCTATATCTGGACGTCAGAGGGCTGGCTCTATCTTGCCGTTATCCTCGATCTGCATAGTCGCCGCGTCGTGGGCTTCTTGGCCAGCTCAGCCGTTGTCAGCTCCTCGCGAATGGCTTCCAAGGCGATCTTCGCCTTGAACTCAGCCGAATAGCGTTTGCGTGTCGACATACCGCTCGTCCTTCCTCAGGTGTTCGAGCTTAACGACTGGTCCAAAATTCCGGGACCACCTCTCTGCGAAGAGGATGTCCTCCTTGGTCCGGTCAGCTGTATGGGGCTCTCCGTTCAACGCGTAATCCCGAACCGGCAAATATAGATTGATTCTCGAAGAGGGCGATATCGCGACGCGGTGATGCTCTGCGGGCTCCCGTCCTCCGGAGTGCGCGGGCCGATAGGGGGCATCTGGAGGGTCAGTTGGAGGCGTTCAGGCAACTGCCCAGTTTTCTAGAAGCTGGCAGCCATTTTGCTGTTCGGACAGCTCAGCGTTCAGCGCCGCACGTATGTTTCCAAAAATGCCGCAAACGGCCCATCAAAAATAAAGATGGGGTGGAGATTGGCGGATGCGGATGCGCGAGACAATGCAGGGTCTGCGTCGAGCGGATAATTCGCAACACCCGCTCTAACCGAATTTGGCTTGTGGAGATCTCTACAAAGCTGGCTGCTTCCCATGTGCTTCCCAGTTCTATTTTCTGGGAAGCATGATCCATCAAAAAGCTAGCTAACTTATTGAGATAATTGGCGCGCCCGAAAGGATTCGAACCTCTGACCCCCAGATTCGTAGTCTGGTGCTCTATCCAGCTGAGCTACGGGCGCCAACGCTGCGGCGGCTTCGTGTGAAGCGCTTGCGTCTGATGGCGCTGATGTAGCCTGACATTTTCGGCTTGGCAAGCGCCCGCGTCCAGAAACCTGATTTTGCCGCCGCGGACGGTGGGTAACTCGGTCGCGACGAGCGGCGGACCGGGCGCCGTAAGGCGCGCGCCAGGCAAATATCCGCCGCCAGAATTTTGATAAATCGCCATAATTCCAGAAATCAGCTTGTGCGCTCCGGCCTGTGGATGAAATGGGCGCCCCAAGGGGCACCCCAAGGGGCAGGATGAGGCGCGGCGCGGTTAGCGCCGGCGGCAGGCCCGTTCGCGCCGTGTCGCGGCTCGGGTGTTGGCCATGATGAGCGATGCCCGGGGTTCGGACCGGGCGCCAGGCGATGACGCTCGCCTTCGCGCCGCCGCCAGCCCTGTCGCCGACGTGACGGCGCCTGCCTCACGGGCTCATCTGCGAAAATGGTGACTTTCCGCCGATCCGTGGCGGGCTGCGCAACTCCCGCGCAAATTTCCGCCAGCCTGCATGGCGAAAACATGGAAATAATGACTCTGGAACGCTTTTAATCCGGCAATGTCATACCCACATGGCAGCTATGCATTTTGTTTCAGGGGGTATTTTCGGATGAATCAGGCGTTGCGCCGCTCGGGCCTTGCAGTTCTGGCGCTGGTTGTTGCTCTTGGCATGACGATCGGCGCCGCCGATGCGCGCAAGGGCGGCGGCGGTGGCTTCGGCAGCCGGGGCTCCAAGACATGGTCGGCGCCGCCGTCGACGCAGACCGCGCCGTCCACCGCCGCGCCCATGCAGCGCACCCAGACGCAGCCGGGCATGCAGTCCGGCGCCGCCGGCATGGCCTCACAGGCGGCCCAGCCGCGTCGCTTCGGCGGTTTCGGCGCCGGTTTGATGGGCGGCCTGCTCGGCGCGGGCCTGATCGGCATGCTGATGGGCGGCGGCTTCTTCAGCGGCATGGCCGGTCTTGCCGGCTTCATGGGCCTGCTGTTGCAGGTAGCGCTGATCGGCGGACTTGTGTGGCTGGCCATGCGCTATTTCCGCAGCCGCCAGACGGCGACCGCCGGCGGAGCCCGGCCGGGCGCCAGCAATTATACGGCCGCTCCGTCCAGGTCAGGTCCGCGTCCGGGCATGGGCGCGTCCGGTATCGGCGGCGCTGGGGGAGCCATGGGCGCCACCGGGGCCATGGGCGGCGGCTCAGCAGCCCCGCGTCAGCCGCAGTATGCCTCGGCGACAGCCGCCGCTGGCAGCGACGGCGTCGGTCTCGGTCAGCAGGATTATGAAAACTTCGAGCGCCTGCTCGCCGAGATGCAGACCGCCTACGGGCGTGGCGATGTCGGAACCCTGCGCCGGATTTGCACGCCGGAAGCGGCTGCCTATCTGGAAGAGGAACTGGCCGGGAACGAGCGTCGTGGCGTTGTCAACACGGCCAGCGACGTGAAGCTGCTGCAGGGCGATCTGGCCGAAGCCTGGCGCGAAGGCGCGACGGACTACGCCACCGTGGCGATGCGTTACGCCATGATCGACGTGACGCGCGAGCGCGCCAGCGGCCGCGTGGTCGACGGCGATCCATCGCGCCCGACCGAGGTCACCGAAGTGTGGACCTTCCGCCGCGACAATCGCGGCCCGTGGCTGCTGTCGGCCATCCAGGACGTCAACTGACCCGCGCGGGGACAAGTGCGCGTGGGAATGGCTGGAGCCAATGAAAAAGCCGGGGTTGGAGCCCCGGCTTTTTTCACATCCGGCCGCGCCGGGCGTGGCCCCGGGCGTCGGTCAACCCTGCTGGAGTTTCGCCAGTTCGCCGTGGGTTGCGCCCCGTTTGAATGTGCCGCTGGCCCGCACCGCCGGTTCGCCGTCCGCCGTGATCATCGCCTGGGTGAACACCAGGTTGCGCGTCACCTTGAGCACGTCCGTGCGCCCTTCAAGCCAGGCGCCGAGCTTCGCCGGTCCGACAAAGTCCGTGGTCATGGAGATGGTGGGCAGGAACTGGGCCAGCTTGTGGGCGTAATTGGCGGCCATGGGCATCACCATGTCGCAGAAGGTCATCAGCATGCCGCCATGGCAGATGCCCATGGGGTTGCAGTGGCGCTCCTCGATCCGGAGGCCAAGAATCAGGCCGCTGTCGGTTTTCCGGAAGTAAAGCGGACCGTTTACATTGATGAACTGGCCGCCCACGTCCCGCAGCAGTCGGAAGCCGTCTGGAATATTGTCGCTCATGCCCGCAGTCGTTCCCTTGCTCTGACGGCGTTGCCGTCCGGTTGTTCCCATGGTGAAGCCGTCTGTCGCGCCGTCCGCGCGGTGCGGGGACGGTCGCGCGGCGGCGCGTCTGCGGGGCAGGCTTTCAGCGCGCATGAAAACAGCCCCGGCTCAAACTGGCGGAGGCGGGCGTCGCGCGCCGGAGTGGCGGCGCCCGTCCCCGGGTTGGTTACGTCATCAATGATTGTGGCGCTCCGGGCAAGCGGCTTGTGCGCGTCGGGGCGCTGCGTGGGCCGTCGCGGCCGGCGTCAGGCTTGTTTTCCGGGGCTGTCTCGTTCATCCATGCGGCCGTCGCCCCATCACAAACCGGAAGCCCATGCAGTCATCGTCCGCCCGTCCTGATACGTCCGCATCCGTTCAGGGGCAGGGCTCGCATCTGGGGCACGACGCGCATCCGGGGCAGGCTGCGCGTGCGGAGAAGGACCCCCATGGCGCCCATGACGGGGGAGCGGCTGTTCCTGCGACCCACCCCAGGGCTGACGGTCGCACCCTGGCGCTGTTGCAGGCGCTGCGCGCCTTCGCCGCCATCGCCGTTATCATCTATCACTGCCACAGCGAGGCGCTGAACTGGTTGTATCCCGGCCAGCCGCGTCCCCCGGAAATCTTTCCGTGGATGGCGGGCGTCGACGTCTTCTTCGTCATCTCCGGCTTCATCATCGTCCTCAGCTCCCGCAAGCTGTTCGGCGCCCCTGGCGGTTTCCGCCTGTTCGTCATGCGCCGGCTTATTCGCGTGCTGCCGCTCTACTGGGCGATGACCTCGCTGTTCCTGCTGGTTGTCCTGCTGGCGCCGGGCGTGCTCAATAGCGGCGTCCCGGACTGGCGGCAGATCCTGGCGTCATACCTGTTTTTTCCGTGGCCCCGGGCTGATGGCCTCGCCCTGCCGGTGTATTCGCTGGGCTGGACGCTCAACTATGAAATGATGTTCTACACCCTGTGCGCCGGGGCCGTGTTGCTGCCGCGTCGCCTGGCGGTGATGGCCGTGGCGCTCGTGCTGGGGCTGGGCGTGCTGATCGGCGCTTTGGCGGGGCCGTTGCCGGAGCCGTTCCAGTTCTGGACGCGGCCGCTGGTGCTGGATTTCATTTTTGGCCTGTTCCTCGGGCTGCTGTACGGCCGCGGCGTCGCCATTTCCCCCCTGCTGGCGTGGCCTGGGGCGCTCGTCGCCGTGGCGTTGCTGGCGATGGATCTGCCCACCCGCCCGCCGTTGAGCGACTGGCCGACCCTGGGCCCCATCGCCGGATATGGTCTGCCGGCGACGCTGCTGGTGGCGATGGCGGCGTTTGGCGAAACCCAGAAACTCTCGGCCCGCGTCGTTGGCCGGATCGATTTTTTCCGCCGGCCCTTCGCCAGCGTGGTGCGGGTTTTCGCGGAGCTGGGCGATGCGTCCTACGCGCTCTACCTGCTGCACCCGTTCATCATCCGCGCCATGCGTCAGGTCTTCGTCATGTTGGGTTTCGGGACGTGGATGACCTCCACCCTGTTTGCCCTCGCGGGGGTGATCGCCTCGTCGATTGGCGGCTGGTTGCTATACCGCCTGGTTGAAGCGCCGGTGCTGCGCTGGTTGCGCCGGCGGGCCGGGGTCTGAACCGTCGCGGCGCTTTCAGGGCAGGGGGTCGAGCCGCCCGCCATCGGCGACCGGCGGCAGATTCTGGACCATCTCCCGCTGCCCATCCCGGAAACCCCGCGTTTCCGCCGTCAGGCGCGAGCGCACGCCGTCGGGCGTGACGCGGATCAGGTGATAACCAGCCAGGTGATTGTGCATGCCGGCCATGGCCGACGCCGATGGCGCGCCAAGGATGGGGACCGCGCCATCCGGCCCGGGGATCCGCGCCAGCGAAATGACATGATTGTGGCCGTGCAACACCAGCTCGGCGCCGACGCGGGCAATCATACGCGCGAAGGCTCCGGCGTCGGTAAGTCCCCGCCCGGGCCCCGCCCCCCCTACATGGGGCGGGTGGTGAATGAGCACCACCCGGCAGAGGCGCTCCGCCCGCAACTGCGCCAGCATGGCCTCCGCCGCCGCCAGTTGCCGCGCGCCCAGCCGCCCGCTGGCGAGAAAGGGCAGGGTCGGCACGCCGGAGCACAGACCAACAAACGCCACGCCCGCGCGCCGGCGCAGAAACGGGAAGCCATCGACCGGGCCTGGCGCCTCGCCGGCGTCGCTGCTCATCCAGGGGCCGAGGTACTGGCGCAGCGGCGCCAGCGCGCTGCGCACATAGGCGTCATGATTGCCCGGCGTGAAGCTGACCTGATCTGGCGGTCCGAGGGTTTCGACGAAGGCGCGCGCCGCGGGAAACTCCGCCGTCAGCCCGATATTGACCACGTCCCCGGTCAGGGCGATGTGATCCGGCGCATGGGCGTGGATGTCGGCGCGAATACGCGCCAGCGCCTCCATGTCATGGGTCTGCGCCCGGCCGCGCCGCCAGTTCATCCAGCCGGTGACCCGCTTGCCGGCAAGCTCGCGCAGGCGCGGCGCCGGCAGGGGGCCAATGTGCGCGTCGGACAGGTGGGCTATCAGCATGGAGACGGTCTGATCCTGGAAAAATGGCCTGAAGCCCTGGCGGAAGCGGCTTGCCGCGGCGTTGCGCCATCTGACCGGATCAGGCGCGCCCGATCAACAGTGTTCGGCCGCCGCCCCGGCGCGGTATGGGGATGACGCGGCAAGACGCCAGTCCGGGAAGACCGGCCGCGCAGGCGCCCGGGGAGGAACCGGCCGCCGGCCTGACGCCCCGCGCCCATCTGGCGTATGCTGCGCCCGCCCGCGTGCGTCATGCAAGATGGGCGGCGGCCTGTTTCATCGGCGCCATGGCGCAGGCGACGAAAAATGCGGTGACCAATGGATGCACGCCATGACCTTTGCCGCCAGGCTGACGCAGAAAGCCCTGCACCAGTATTTCCGTTTCGCGCGCGGCATGACCATGGGCGTTCGGGCGGCGGTTTTTGATGCGGAAGGCCGGGTTTTCCTGGTGCGTCACACCTATGTGCCGGGCTGGTATCTGCCCGGCGGCGGCGTCGAGGTTGGCGAGGACGCCGTGACCTCCCTGCGTCGCGAACTGGAGGAAGAGGGCAACATCGTGCTGGAGGAGCCGCCGCGCCTGCACGGCCTGTATTTCAACCGGCGCGCCTCGCGCCGTGACCACGTGGCGCTGTATGTGGCGCGCCGCCACCGGCAGACCGCGCCGCGCGCGCCGGATCGGGAGATCGCCGGAACCGGTTATTTCGCGCCCGACGCCTTGCCGGAGGACGCCACCGCCGCCACCAGGGCGCGTCTTGCCGAAATTTTGCACGGCGCCCCGGTTTTGCCCTTCTGGTAAGGGCGCAAGACGCGGCCTCGCCGCGTTTCTTTCATGGAACGGCGCGGCGGCGCCGCGTTTCCCTCAGGGTGGCCACGCGGTTTCGCCGCGCGCCTGTCATGGACGGCGGCGCGAGGCGGTGATAAGGCGCGGAGAGCGGGCGCCGGACGCGGCGCCTGTTTTTCCGGAGTCGCCCATGGCCGAGCTTGCACTGACAACGCGTCCCGAAAGCCCTGATGACGCCGTGCAGATCGAGCGCCTGCACGACCGCGCCTTTGGTCCGGGCCGCTACGCCCGCACCGCCTACCGGCTGCGCGAGGGGCGGCCGCACCGGCCGGATCTGTCCTTCACCACGCTGGTGGGCACGTTGCTGGTGGGCTCGGTGCGGTTGTCCGCCGTGCGCTCCGGCTCCATCAACGCGGTGATGCTGGGTCCGCTGGCCGTCGAGCCGGCGTTCGAGGGCCGGGGCATTGCCGGGGCGCTGATCCGCGAAGCCCTTGACGCCTGCCGCGCCGCGGGCGAGGAACTGGTGATGCTGGTGGGGGATCCGCCCTATTACAACCGGTTTGGTTTCCAGGTCGCGCCGCCGGGGTCGCTGGTGTTGCCGGGCCCCGTTGACCCGGCGCGCATCCTTTATGTCGAACTGGCCGCCGGCGCGTTTGAACGGGCGAAAGGCGCCGTGTCGCCCCTGTAGGGGGCCGTTCCGGCTCCCGCGGGCGGGATGGCGCCGATTGTGACATGACGCGCAGATGACGTATTTTGTCTTGACGTATTTTGTCTTGCGGCCATCGCGCCGCATGATGGCGGCGGGGCGATGACGCCGGACTGGAGGCGCCATTGGCTCAGTCTGCTTCCGGGCATGATCTGCTGTAGGCAACGGACGCTTTCAGCGGCGCGTGCTTCCACATCGCCAGGCGCCGGGCGACCACGCGCCGGCCAGAACAGGACAGCACAATGACAGGTGTTTCCCAAACGCGGGTTTTCCGGACTGCGGCGCTGATCGCCCTGGCGGCGGCGTCAACGCTCACCCTGGCGGCTTGCAACGGCAAGGTCCGGCCCACGGGCGTCCTGCCGCGGGAATACGTGCCGCCGCCGCCGTCCGAGCGCAACGCCGGCATTACGCCCAAGCAGGGCGAACTGACCGCGCCGCCGGTTCAGGAGCAGGCGCCGCCGTTGAAGCATGGCCTGTCTGTCCCGTCCCGCTGACCGGGCGGGCGCGCCGGGGTCGCGCCGGCGCCGGTTCTCGTGAGGAAGCGGCGGGCCTGGCCTCTGTCCCGGACTGTTGTTTCCGGCGGTCGGCGCGCTTGACAATCGTCGTTCGTCCGCTGTTAGGGTCTGCCGGATCACGGGCGCGGGGATTTATCCTGGCGCCCTGACAAAAGCGGGCCGGCAAGGCGATACGCCGCCGGCGACCCAGGGGGACATACGTCCATGAAGTTGAGCCTTGACGCCAACCTGAAAACGCTTGCGGACGTGCCGCGCGCGCACGCCGCCAGCAAGGGTGACCAGATCGCGACCTCGTTCGAGGGGCGCCTGACCACCCACGCGGAATTTAACCGGCACGCCAGCCAGATCGCCAACGCCCTGATCGCGGCGGGTCTGAAGCCGGGCGACCGCGTCGCCCATGTGGGCAAGAACACCGATTCCTATTTTGAGCTGATTTTCGGCTGCATGAAGGCTGGCGTCATCATCGTGCCGGTGGTCTGGCGCCTTGCTCCGCCGGAGGTGTCCTACATCGTGCAGGACTCCGGCGCGAAGCTGCTGTTCATTGGCCCCGAGTTCATCGACCTTGGCCGCCAGGTCGCCGCTGAATGCCCCGGCCTGCAGGGCGTCATCGCCATGGAAGGCGGCGCGCCGGAATGGCCGGATTTCGTGAAGTGGCGCGACGCCCAGCCGGATATCGATCCGCGCCTGGAATGCGGGTCCGACGAGCCCTTCCTCCAGCTCTATACCTCCGGCACCACCGGACGCCCGAAGGGCGCCATGCTGACCCACAACAATTTCCTCGCCATGCGCCGGCTTCAGGACGCGGCGGACGAGGACTGGCTGCACTGGTACGCGGATGATATCGGCCTCGTCGCCATGCCCAACGGCCACATTGGCGGCACCGGCTTCGGCATCTGGGTGATGTATTACGGCGTGAAGGCCATCATCACCCGCGAGTTCGATCCCATGCAGGTGCTCGACATGATCGAGCACGAGGGCGTCAACAAGTTCTTCATGGTGCCGGCGGCGTTGCAGTTCGTCGTGCGCCAGCCGCGCGCCCGCCAGATCGACTACTCCCGCTTGCGCTCCATCTCCTACGGCGCCAGCCCGATTCCGCACGCCCTGCTCGTTGAATGCATGGACGTCTTCAAATGCGGCTTCGTGCAGATGTACGGCCTCACCGAAACCACCGGCACGGTGGTGGCGCTGCCGCCGGAAGACCACGCCATGGAGGAGACGCCGCGCATGCGCTCCGCCGGCAGGGCCCTGCCGGGCGTCGAAATCGCCATCCTCGACGACAATGGCAAGCCGTTGCCGCCAGGTGAAATCGGCGAGATCGCCATCAGGTCGCCGTCCAACATGATCGGCTATTACAACCTGCCGGAGGCGACCGCCGCCGCCATGCCCGGCGACGGCTGGTTCAAGTCCGGCGACGCCGGTTATATGGACGAGGACGGCTATCTCTACGTCCACGACCGGATGAAGGACATGATCATCTCCGGCGGCGAGAACATCTACCCCGCCGAGGTCGAGAACGCCCTGTGCAGCCACCCGGCGGTGGCCGAGGCGGCGGTGATCGGCATTCCGTCGCAGAAGTGGGGCGAGGAGGTGAAGGCCATCGTCGCCCTGCGGCCGGACAAGGAGGTGACGGAGGAGGATCTGATCGGCTTCGTGCGCACCCGCATCGCCGCGTTCAAGGCGCCGAAGTCCGTCGATTTCATCGAGCTGCTGCCGCGCAACGCCTCGGGCAAGATCCTGCGCCGCACCCTGCGCGAGCCCTATTGGGCCGGCTATACCCGCCAGATCAACTGAGCCGCGGCGGAACAATGGTTATGCGACGGGCGGGTGGAAACATCGCCCGTTGTCGTTTGCGCGCGCCATCCGGGCTCGGGACCCATGGACGACAAAGCCTCCGGCGCGGCGCCGGAGGCTTTGTCGTCCATGGCGGTCGCGTCACACCGCGCCGGATCAGGAATCCGTGTACGACGGCTTGCGCTTCTCCAGGAACGCCGCGATGCCCTCCCGGAAATCGTTGGAGCGCGACGACAGGATCTGGTTGCGGTCTTCCATGGCGATGACCGCTTCCAGGCCGCCAGCGTCGATGGCGTGGTTCAGCGCTTCCTTGGTCAGGCGCAGGCCGAGCGGCGTGGCGTGCAGCAGATCGTCCACATAGCTCTGGCCGGCGGCCTGCAGACCGGCTTCCTCAACCACCTCCGCCACCAGGCCCAGTTGCAGCGCCTTCGGCGCGTCGATGAAGCGGCCGGTCAGCATGTACTGCGAGGCGATCGACGCATTGGTGAGGCGCGGCAGGAAATAGCTGACGCCGATGTCGCAGGCAGACAGGCCGATGCGGATGAAGGCGGCGTTCATCTTCAGGTTGGGCGTGGCGATGCGGATGTCGGACGCCAGCGCCAGGGCGAAGCCGCCGCCGGAAGCGGCGCCGTTGACCAGCGAAACAATCGGCTGCGGGCAGCGGCGCATGGCGACGACGATCTCGGCGATGCGGCGCTGGAAGCGCATCGACGACCAGGTGGTCGGCTGGTCGTTTTCGCCGCCGCGATCCTTCAGGTCGAGGCCGGCGCAGAAGCCGCGGCCGGCGCCGGTCAGCACCACCACACGCACGTCGTCACGCCAGTACAGATCGGTGAAGAAGTGGCGCAACTCTTCCACAAGCCGGCGGTTGAGCGCGTTCAGGCGGTCTGGCCGGTTCATGGTGACGCGAGCCACCGGGCCATCCTGTTCAACGAGAAGATGCTGGTATTCCATGGCGTTTTCCTTGAACCTTTCCGTGGCGATTTTTTTGGGGGGCGATGCGCGCGCCGCCGCTGGTTCCCCGCTGTGCGGGCTTGAGTCAGGCGGCGCCCGCTTCTATTTTGTTGACCAAACGATCGTTAGGTGCTGCAACAGCATCATGCAAGCCGTCATGATCAAAATCCGCCGGGCGCCGCCAAACGCCGCCAGGTGGGGTCTGGTCAGGCCCCGATAATGCGGCGGCGTCCCTGGAGTGTTCCCATGCGCATGGAGACGGCTCCGGGGAATGTCCCGCGATAAATTGGGCGGGGCGTGGATGCGTCCGCATCCTGGCCCTGGCGCCATGGCGGCGGCGAGAGCCGTCGGGCAGACGGTCGCAATCAGTCGCATGGGAACGCGCGGGCGTTCCGGGGAGGACACATGAACTTCGATTTCTCTGACGAGCAGAAGCAGCTGCGCGATTCGGCGCGCCGGTTCCTGGAGAAGCAGAGCTCCGTGGCGGTGGTGCGCCGCGTGCTTGAGGGCGACGAAGGCTACGACAGGGAGCTGTGGCAGGGCCTCGCGGAGATGGGCTTCACCGGCGCGGCGATTCCCGAAGAGTTCGGCGGCGCCGGCCTCGGTTATCTGGAGCTGTGCGTGATCGCCGAGGAACTCGGCCGCGCTGTGGCTCCGGTTCCGTTCTCCTCCACCGTCTACCTTGCGGCTGAATTCCTGCTCGCCGCCGGCAACGACGCCCAGAAGAAGAACTACCTGCCGAAGATCGCCGCTGGCGAAGTCATCGGAACCTTCGCATACGCCGAGACCGCGGGCGAAGTGACGGCGGAGCGCATCAAGGCGACCGTTTCGGGCGGAAAGCTGTCGGGAACCAAGATTCCGGTCGCCGACGGCGCCATCGCCGATTTCGCCGTTGTCGCGGCCCAGGGTGGTTCGGGTCTTGGCCTGTATCTGGTCGACCTGACCGGCCCCGGCGTCACCCGCACGGTGGTCGACACCATTGACCCCAGCCGCAAGCACGCCCGCATCGTCTTCGACGGCGCCCCGGTCGAGCAGCTCGGCGCCGGAAACGCCGAAGCCGTCATCGAGGCGGTGTATGACCGCGCCGCCGTGCTCACCGCCTTCGAGCAGGTCGGCGGCTCCGACCGCGCCCTGGAAATGGCCCGCGATTACGCCCTGGAGCGCATCGCTTTCGGCCGCCAGATCGGCTCGTTCCAGGCCATCAAGCACATCCTCGCCGACATGTATGTCTCGGCGACCCTGGCCCGCTCCAACTGCTATTGGGGCGCCTACGCCCTGTCCACCGGCTCGGCGGAGCTGCCGGAAGCCGCCGCGTCCTGCCGCGTCAGCGCCACCAGGGCGTTCCAGCACTGCTCCACCAACAACATCCAGGTGCACGGCGGCATGGGCTTCACCTGGCAGTTCGATTGCCACCTCTACTACAAGCGCTCCAACCTTCTGGCGCTCAATCTCGGCAGCCTCTCCGTGTGGGAGAACCGGCTGATCGCCCGCATGCGCGCCCGCAATTCCGCCCGCGACGCGGCCTGACGTTTTCGCCGGCCGCGCCGGAGCGTGCGGCCCGTCCCTTGCCTGAGGAAGGAACAGGGCGATGAATTTTGATGATACGCCAGAAGAAGCGAAGTTCCGGGCTGAAGTTCGTGAATGGATCAGCGCCAATGCGCCGCACGACCTGGACGAGGACCTGAAAAAATCCGGCCTCGCCGGCCTGCGTTTGCCAGGTCGCGACATCATGGCCGAATCCAAGGCCTGGCAGAAGAAGAAAGCCGACGCCGGCTGGGCCGTGCCCCACTGGCCGAAGGAGTACGGCGGTCGCGGCGCCACGCCGATCGAGCGCGTGATCTGGCAGCAGGAGGAGGGGCTCTACAACCAGCTGGCCCAGCCTTTCGCCATTGGCCAGGGCATGTGCGGCCCGACCGTGATGGCCTACGCCTCCGAGGATCTGAAGCGGAAGTATCTGCCGAAGCTGGCCTCGGGCGAGGAGATCTGGTGCCAGCTGTTCTCCGAGCCGGCGGGCGGCTCCGACGTCGCCGCCCTGCGCACCCGCGCGGAGAAAGCGGATGGTTCGGACGAGTGGGTCATCAACGGCCAGAAAATCTGGACCAGCGGCGCCCAGTATTCCGACTACGGCATCCTGCTCACCCGCACCGATCCGAACGTGCCCAAGCACGCTGGCCTCACCATGTTCATCGTTGACATGAAGGCGCCGGGCGTTGAGGTGCGGCCAATTCATCAGATGAACGGCGGCCGTGGCTTCAACGAAGTGTTCTTCGAGAATGTCCGCATCCACGACAGCCACCGCCTCGGCGCGGTCAACGACGGCTGGAACGTGGCGCTGACCACGCTGATGAACGAGCGCATGTCGATCGGCTCACGCCTCGCCACCGGCTTCCCGGAAATCTTCGGCTTCGTGGCGGACTTCCAGCTTCCCGACGGCCCGGCCATCGACAACGCCGCGGTGCGCGCGAAGCTGGCCGACTGGGCGGTGAAGTCCAGCGGTCTGCGTTACACCGCGTTCCGCGCCATCTCCAGCCTGTCGAAGGGCGAGCGGCCTGGCCCGGAAAACTCCATCGGCAAGCTGGTGGCTGGCGTCATGACCCAGGACATCGCCAAATACGCCATGGAGCTTCAGGCCGAGGCTGGCGTGCTGACCTCGCAGGAGGACGCGCCGGCGGCGGCGCTGTTCCAGAACATGGTGCTGAACTCCCCCGGCATGCGCATTGCCGGCGGCACCGACGAGATCCTGCGCAACATCATCGCCGAGCGCGTGCTGGGGCTGCCGGGCGACGTGCGCGTCGACAAGAACGTGCCGTTCAACCAGGCGCCTGGTCGCTGAGGCTGCTGTCGCGAAGCGGCTGGGGCCGCTTCGCCTCCCATTCGCGCGGACAGGAGCGCCGCGTGGCCCGCGCGCCGGCGGCGTCTGCCTGTCCTGAGGAAACGAACCGATGAATTTTGACGATACTCCGGAAGAAGCCGCATTCCGTCAGGAAGCGCGCGCCTGGATCGCCGCCAACGCGCCGAAGCACCTGAAGGAAGAGCTGGAGCTCTCCGGCTTCGGCGGCCTTTACCTCAAGAGCGAGGACCCGATGCAGGCCGGCAAGGCCTGGCAGAAGAAGAAGGCCGAGGCCGGCTGGGCCTGTCTGCACTGGCCAAAGGAATACGGCGGCCGCGGCGCCACGCCGATCGAACGGGTGATCTGGGGCCAGGAGGAGGGCGTCTACGCCAAGCTCTCCGGCCTGTTCACCATCGGCCACGGCATGTGCGGCCCCACCGTGATGGCCTGGGGCTCCGAGGAAGCCAAACGCGAGCGCCTGCCAACCCTGGCTTCGGGTGAGGAAATCTGGTGCCAGCTGTTCTCCGAGCCGGCCGCCGGCTCGGACCTCGCCGGCCTGCGCACCCGCGCCGAGCAGGCGACGGATGGCTCCGGCGACTGGATCATCAACGGCCAGAAAATCTGGACCTCGGGCGCCCAGCACTCCCAGTGGGGCCTGCTGCTGACCCGCACCGATCCGAATGTGCCCAAGCACAAGGGCCTGACCATGTTCTTCCTGGACATGCGTTCGCCGGGGGTCGAGGTGCGGCCGATCCGCCAGATGAACGACCAGCGCACCTTCAACGAGGTGTTCTTCGAGAATGTCCGCATTCCGGACAGCCAGCGCCTCGGCCCGGTTGGCGCCGGCTGGAACGTCTCGCTGACCACGCTGATGAACGAGCGCCTGTCGATTGGCTCGGGCATGCCCACCGGCTTCCCGGACCTGCTCGACTTCGCCATTGCAACCGGCGACGTCGACAATCCGGCCGTGCGCGCGAAGCTGGCGGACTGGTCCGTGAAAGCCTCCGGCCTCAAGTTCACCGCCTTCCGCGCCCTGTCGGCCCTGTCGAAGGGCGAGACGCCCGGCCCGGAGAACTCCATTGGCAAGCTGGTCGCCGGCGCCATGATGCAGGACATCGCCAAATACGCCATGGACCTGCAGGGCGAGGCGGGCATCCTCACCAATGCGGCGGACGCTGAGGCGCGCGGCAAGTTCCAGGCGATGGCGCTGCGCTCGCCGGCCACCCGCATCGAGGGCGGCTCGGACGAGATCCTGCGCAACATCATCGCCGAGCGCGTGCTCAACCTGCCGGCTGACGTGCGCGTGGACAAGGACGTGCCGTTCAACGCCATTCCCACCAGCGGGCGCAAATAATCGCGGCGACTTTCGCCGGATGTCCGGCCGGCCCGGCGCCGGCTGGCGTCGCCTGGCAGCGGGCGATGTTCGCGGCGCCCGCGTGATCTGATGTTTGCGGCGTCGTCGCCGATCGCGTTTCCAGAGGATTTCAGATGATCAAAACCCGTTTCACCGAGATGTTCGGCGTCGAGCACCCGATTGCCCAGGGCGGCATGCAGTGGGTCGGCAAGGCCGAACTCGTGTCGGCTGTCGCCAATGGCGGCGGCCTCGGCTTCATCACCGCGCTGACCCAGCCGACGCCGGAAGACCTGGCGAAGGAGATCAGGCGCACCCGCGAGATGACCGACAAGCCGTTTGGCGTGAACCTCACCATTTTGCCGGCGATCAACCCGCCGCCTTACGCCGAATACCGCGCCGCCATTATCGAATCCGGCGTCAAGGCGGTCGAGACCGCCGGCTACAAGCCGGAAGAGCACATCGCCGAGTTCAAGAAGCACGGCGTCAAGGTCATCCACAAATGCACCGCCGTCCGCCACGCCATGTCGGCCCAGCGCATGGGCGCCGACGCCATCTCCATCGACGGCTTCGAGTGCGCCGGTCACCCCGGTGAAGACGACATTCCGGGCCTGATCCTGATTCCGGCCGCCGCCGAGAAGATCACCATCCCGATGATCGCCTCGGGCGGCTTCGGCGATGGCCGCGGCCTCGCCGCCGCCCTGGCGCTGGGCGCCGAGGGCATCAACATGGGCACCCGCTTCATGGCGACGAAGGAAGCCCCGATCCACCAGAAGATCAAGGAGCAGCTGGTCGCCAACGACGAGCGCGCCACCGAGCTGATCTTCCGCACCATGCGCAACACCGCCCGCGTCGCCCGCAACGCCGTCAGCCTTGAGGTTGTCGGCAAGGAGAAGGAAGGCGTGCAGTTCGAGGACATCCGCCACCTCGTGGCGGGCGCCCGCGGCAAGGTCGTTTACGAGAACGGCGACCCGGATCACGGCATCTGGACCGCCGGCATGATCCAGGGCCTGATCCACGACATCCCGAGCTGCGCCGAACTGATCTCGCGCATCGTCGATGACGCCCAGAAGATCATTCAGGGCCGTCTCGCCAGCTTCGTTCGCTGATCCTGGGTCAGTCAACGGCGCGGCCGGCGCGTTTCCCGGAAAAAGTGGACGCCACTTTGGCCCGGGAAGCGGCCGGCAGCTGAACGCCGGAGTGGAAACCTGTTCAACGCCGAATGGATTTTCGCTCCGGCCGCGCCGCCAGTTTGCCGGCCAGGTAATGCTGTGGCCGGCTTTTTTGCATAAAGGGGAAACGCCATGACCGCGCTGGTGCTGAGGGAAGACAGGGACGGCTGCGCCATCCTGACGCTCAACCGTCCGGACAAGCTGAATTCGCTCAACGTGGAGCTGTTCGCCGAGCTGGAAAAGCATGTGGACGCCATCGCTGGCCAGACTGACAGCGTCGGCCTCGTCGTGGTGCGCGGCGCCGGCAAGTGCTTTTCCGCCGGCCACGACCTCAACGACATCGCTGCCGGCGAAAAGCCGCCGCGCCCGCACTTCCAGGCCAGCGTTATCGAGAAGCTCGCCAACCTGCCGCAGCCGGTGATCACCGCCGTGCACGGACACTGCTACACGGGCGCCCTCGAACTCGCCCTGGCCGGCGATCTGCTGTTCTGCTCCGAGAACGCCAAATTCGCCGACACCCATGCCCGCTGGGCCCTGTCGCCCGTGTGGGGCATGAGCCAGCGCCTGCCGCGCCGCGTCGGCCTGCCCAAGGCGCGCGAGATGATGTTCACCTGCCGCACCTATACGGGGCGCCAGGCCGAGACCATGGGCCTCGCCAACATCTGCGTGGCGGACGCCGACTTCGAGGCCGAACTGGCGGCGCTGGTGAAAACCATCCTCGCCAACTCCTGGTACAGCCACCGGGCCAACAAGGCGTTGCTGGTGGAAACCGACGGCCTGCCCCTGGCCGCTGGCCTCAGCTATGAAATCGCCCGCAGCCGTGGCGTGGGCCCGGACATGGCCGGTCGCATCGCCGCCTTCCAGAACAAGACCGCGAAGATTTCCTGAAGCCGGCCCCCCTCACACGCTGGCGCATGAGCGCCGCCGGGGGCATGGACCGTGCTCCTGCCTGAGCATGGACCTGTAGCGATACGAGGTTTCCGGCGGGCCGCGGTTCGCCGGAAACGGCGGCGCCCTGAGGGGCGCGCCGCCCCAGGGCCAGACAATCGCGCCAATTGAGACGAGGCGCGGAGAAGTCTTCAGGAATTGTTGTAATTGCTTCATAATTGTTGCAGATTCACATCGATATCTTTCGGTTTCTGACCATTGTCCTCAAATGGTATTAGGGCGGTGGTCTTTTTTTCTATATCCAGCCCCAGCACATCTTGACGTGTCTGTATGGAGTTCTGGATATGAAGTTGTTTCTGACCTCGGTTGCGGTTGCGGTTGCGGCTGCGTCGCTTGCTGCATCCTCCGCCATCGCAGCTGATCTGCCCTCGCGGAAGATTGCGCCTGTTGCGCCGGTGATGACCGTGGCGCCGGTATTCTCGTGGACTGGCCTCTACGCCGGTGTAAACGGCGGTTATGGCTTTTCAGCCAATGGATCGAAGGTGAAGTCCAGCGTGTACGCCGCCAGGCCGGGCCGGCCGGGCCGGTCGGTCCGGTCTGACCGGAAGGGCGGTTTCGTGGGCGGCGGTCAGCTCGGTTACAATTATCAGATCGGCTCGGTGGTTGTCGGCCTTGAGACTGACATCAATTACGCGGACCTCCGCCAGCGCGTGAATGCGGGCCGCTACGACGCCCGGACCCGCGTGAACTGGTTCGGCACGGTGCGTCCGCGCATCGGCTTCCTCCCCACCGAGCGCCTGATGGTGTTCGGCACGGGTGGTCTGGCCTATGGCGACGTCAGCACGAAGGCCGGGCGCGGCGCGGTCAACTTCGTCCATTCCGGCAAGGATTCGAAGGTTCGCGTTGGCTGGACGCTCGGCGGCGGTCTGGAATACGCCCTGACCGACAATGTCAGCCTGAAGGGCGAGTACGACTACGTCGACCTCGGTTCGAAGAAGCTTCGTCTGGCGGGCGTTGGCGGCGTCAACGACGGAGCCTCCAGGAAGACGCAGTTCCACGTCATCCGGGCTGGCCTGAACTACCGCTTCTGACGGCCCTTTCCCCGGAGAGGGGCCGGCCTGCCGGGCTACCGGCAGGTCGGTAGGGCATGGCGGCCAGAACCCGATGGGGCGCGCGTCCTGTCGGGTCTGGCGCCCGCCCGGGACACGTGGCGCCACTTCCGTCACGGGCGTGTCATATGCGTCCTGGACTGTACAGGTTGCGGGGGATGCCCCGGCCGCCTGGTTTTGACGCGTTTCCAGGAGCGCGGGTGCATGCGCCTTTGCAGCGCTCCTGTTCTTTTTCTCACTCCAAGGACTTGCGCCCGGCTTCGTCCGGGCGCTTTTTTCTGTCGCCGGCGCCCGGCTCGCCTGAACAGCCAGGCTGCGGGCCCCGTGATGCCATGCGCGGCGCCGCGCCCCAGGCAAACCTCCGCAGCGCGCTCCGGCGAACGGCGGGGTGCAAAAGCGCCTTCGCCGGGCCCGGATCCCTGTTTCCCCGCACGGGCTGTTACCGGCGTTTGCGCCCGCGCGGGCTTTTCTGCCGCGCGCCCGGGTCGGGACGCAGCGGCGCCACATAGCTGTCGGCCCCCAGCGGCAATTCGCGATTGTGCGGACCCATTTCGTCCAGGGTCGGCTTGCGCGCCCGGGTCGGCGGCTGGTTGGCGGCGCGGCCATAGCGCCGCTCCCCCGCATAACCGCCGGCTTTTTCCTCCACCGCAGCCTGCCGCGCCAGCGGATCGTCGGCGATGGCCAGCTCCGTCGCCTGCAACCGCTTGATTTCGTCGCGCAGTCGGGCGGCGGTTTCGAAGTCCAGATCGGCGGCGGCGGCGCGCATGCGCTTTTCGAGGTCGGCGATCACCGCCTGCATGTTGTGACCGACGGGCGCCGCTTCGCCGGTGAGGCCGGCGTCGATGGTGACGCGGTCGCGTTCGTAGACGCTGTCCAGAATGTCGGCGATGTTCTTGCGCACGCTCTGCGGCGTGATGCCGTTGGCCGCGTTCCAGGCCATCTGCTTGTCGCGGCGCCGGCGCGTCTCGTCCAGCGCCCGCTCCATCGATCCGGTCACCTGGTCGGCGTAGAGGATCACCCGCCCGTCAACGTTACGGGCGGCGCGGCCGATGGTCTGGATCAGAGACGTCTCCGAGCGCAGGAAGCCCTCCTTGTCGGCGTCGAGGATCGCCACCAGGCCGCATTCGGGAATGTCGAGACCCTCGCGCAGCAGGTTGATGCCCACCAGCACGTCGAAGGCGCCAAGGCGCAGGTCGCGAATGATCTCGATGCGTTCCAGCGTGTCGATGTCCGAGTGCATGTAACGCACCCGCACGCCGTTCTCGTGCAGGTATTCGGTCAGGTCCTCGGCCATGCGCTTGGTCAGCACGGTCAGCAGCGAGCGGTAGCCCTGGGCCGCCGTGGCGCGGATTTCGCCAAGCACGTCGTCCACCTGGGCGCGCGCCGGGCGCACATCCACCGGGGGATCGACCAGGCCCGTGGGGCGGATCACCTGCTCGACGAACACGCCGCCGGTCTGCTCCATCTCCCAGGCGCCGGGGGTGGCCGAGACGTGCACGGTCTGCGGCCGCATCGCCTCCCATTCCTCGAAGCGCAGCGGCCGGTTATCGAGGCAGGAGGGCAGGCGGAAGCCGTATTCGGCCAGCGTCGCCTTGCGGCGGAAGTCGCCGCGATACATGGCGCCGATCTGCGGCACGGTGACGTGGCTTTCGTCAACGAACACCAGGGCGTTGTCGGGCAGATATTCGAACAGGGTTGGCGGCGGCTCGCCGGGGCGGCGGCCGGTGAGGTAGCGCGAATAGTTTTCGATGCCGGCGCAGGAGCCGGTCGCTTCCAGCATCTCCATGTCGAAGGTGGTGCGCTGCTCCAGCCGCTGCGCCTCCAGATAGCGGCCGCTGCGGTTGAGCTGGTCGAGCCGCTGCCGCAGTTCATCCTTGATGCTCTTGATCGCCTGCCCCAGCGTCGGCTTGGGCGTGACGTAGTGCGAATTGGCGTAGACCTTGACGAAGGACAGGTCCGCCGTCTTGTGACCGGTGAGGGGATCGAACTCGGCGATGCTGTCGATCTCGTCGCCGAACAGGCTGATGCGCCAGGCGCGGTCCTCCATGTGGGCCGGAAACAGCTCCACCACGTCGCCGCGCACCCGGAACGTGCCGCGGGCGAAATCCGCCTGGATGCGCTTGTATTGCAGGGCCACCAGATCGGCCAGCAACTGCCGCTGCTCGATGCGCTCGCCCACCTTCAGCGAGAAGGTCATGGCGGTGTAGGTTTCGACCGAGCCGATACCGTAGATGCACGACACCGAGGCGACGATGATGACGTCGTCGCGCTCCAGCAGCGCGCGGGTGGCGGAGTGGCGCATCCGGTCGATCTGCTCGTTGACCGAGCTTTCTTTCTCGATGTAGGTGTCCGAGCGCGGCACATAGGCTTCTGGTTGATAGTAATCGTAATACGATACGAAGTATTCAACCGCGTTATCTGGAAAGAATGACCTGAACTCGCCGTAAAGCTGCGCCGCCAGCGTCTTGTTGTGCGCCAGGATCAGCGCCGGGCGCTGGGTCTTCTGGATCACCTGCGCCATGGTGAAGGTCTTGCCGGAGCCGGTGACGCCGAGCAGCACCTGGTCACGCTCCCGCGCTTCGACGCCGGCGGTGAGGGCGGCGATGGCCTGGGGCTGGTCGCCGGCCGGCTCGAAATCCGAAGCGAGCTGGAATGATACGCCGCCTTCGGATTTTTCCGGGCGCGGCGGGCGGTGCGGCGTCCACGGCCTGGCGTCGAGGCGCGGGTCGCCGCTTGCCAGCAACTCCTCCAGCGCCGTGCGCGTCGCCTGGGCGCCGGGCGTGGCCGAGGGGTCGTCATCGTCCGGCATGGCGGCGACATTGCCCTCGCGCACGCGCCTGGGCGCCGCCTTCAGGATGTCGTCGCGGCTCAGCGCGCCGTCAGCCTCGCCCCATTTGCGGGCGCGCTTGCCAGATTCAGGCGCGCCGTCCGGCAGCGGCGTCGCGCCGGACAGGGCGTCATAGCCCGCCTGCGGCGCCTCGCCGAACCCCTCAGGGGGCGCTGTCTCCTGCGGCGCCGCCTTCGCGCGATTCCTGGCCTTCAGGTCAGCGCGGTCGCTGGCGGCGGTTCCCGGCCCGGCCCTGCCCTTGTTCAGCGCCGGGTTGAGCAACTCCGCCAGATGGACGTCGAGCGGAACCAGCTCGGGGCGGGCGGCGCGTGAGCGCGGCGTTGCCACCTTTCCAGCCCGCTTGCGCGGCGTGGTCGCACGGTCAGCCGTAGCGTCGGTGGGGTCCGGGTTTTGAGGCTTCTTCGGCATGCCTGACAATATGGGACCAACAGCCCGCCAACGCCAATCATCGCCGCGATATTTTCGTCAGATGCGGACGTGGTCCCGCCCGTAATTCTTCCCCCGCGCCACCTTCCGCAGGGAAAATGGCGCCGCCGCTGGAACGCGACGCGCGCCTGCGCGCCGGACGGGCCGGGCGACGCCGATATTGTCACGGACCGCTGACGCGCCGGTCAGCCGCCCAGCAGCCGCACGGTTTGCTGGCTGATGCGGCACAGCCAGGCGATGCGCCGGGTCAACGCCTCCTTGTCGATGGCGATGTCCTGGCCGTTCGCGGTCGCCCTTGCGCGCCAGGCGGCGAATTCCAGCTCCATCACCGCGTCCTCGCCCACCGTGTGCTCCCAGACGTCGGGCGGCACGTTGCAGAGCGTGGTGAGCGCGTCGATGCGGATGGTTCCGAACGCCTTTTGCGGCCGCAGCAACAGGCGCGGAACCCCTCGCATGCCGGCGCCGGCGGCGTCCATGTCGACGCGCAGCACCGGCCAGGGGGCGCTGGCGCCGCCGTGCAGCTGCAGCAATCGCGCCCCGGTTTCCCGCGCGTCTTCAGCCCGATGGCCGATCGCCGCTTGCAAGTCATCGGCCGTGCGCAGGCCGTCGAGGACGCCGGCCAGGCCATGCAGCGCCCCGTAGGCGGCGGCCAGATCAATGCTGTCGCCGGTGGCGGCGCGCACGGCGCGCGCGATGGCGGCTGGCCGCTCACCCGGTTGCAGGGCGGGGCTGGCGAACGCCACCAGTGCTTCGCGCGCCAGCCGGGCCGGCGCGATGTCGGTCGGGATCGCGGGCGCTGTCATGATGCGCGCGCCGGTTGCTGGTCCATGAAATGCGTTATTGATCTGGGCTTCACGGGCCTGTTTCCTCCTGCCTGGCCAGCCGCGCCTGCCAGTCGAACTTGTGAGTCGAACTTGCCAGCCGCCGCCGCTCTCCGTTACCTGCGAACCATGATTATCTTTCCAGGCAGGCGCCCGCCAGCCTGGCGGCCTGGCGACGGCCGGCGCCATGGAGTGTGGAAATGACGGTGGATGCAACCCGGCTGCGCTGCAATATCTGTGGTGGTGAAAGCTTCGTGGACATGCCGGGGCGCCCGAAGGTGCGCTGCGCCGGCTGCGGCTCGCTGGAGCGCACGCGGGTCTGCGCCCTGCGTCTGCAAGGCGATCTGGCGCCGCGGCCAGGCGCCCATGTGCTGCACTTTGCGCCGGAGCGGGGACTGTCGCGATTTTTGCGGGATCTGTCGCAGGGCAACTACCGCGCGGTGGACATCGCGCCGGAGAACTATCCCGGCCTTGGCGTCGAACCTTTCGACCTGTGCCGCGACGTGTTTTCCCTGCCGGAAGCGACGTACGACGTCATCGTCATGAACCACGTGCTCGAGCACATTGAGTGCAACTATTCGGCCGTGCTGCTGCGTCTCGCCCGCGCGCTGACGGATGAAGGCGTGCTGATGTTCTCCGTCCCTGTGGAAGGGGAGGAGTTCCGGGACAATATCGCATTGGGAACCGACGCTGAAAAGGCCGGGCGTTTTGGCGCTTTCCGGCACTACCGCAATTTCGGCCGGGCCTTTATCGGGCAGACCCTCGGCATGCTGTTCGACATGCCAGCGGATTATGATCTGACCCGCTACGCAACGGAGGCGCAATTGCGCGAGGCGGCCATCCGGCCGCACCACTGGCGCAAGGTCACCGGCGCCAGCGTTTTCGCCGTCCGGCGCCGTGACGTCAGGGTGTGAGCGGTTGCGCCGCCAGGGAGCCTTCTATCGCACCACCGTGTAGGTCAGGTCGCCGGCGTCGTCATTGTGGGCGATCTGCGGCCCCTCGACCCGGGCGGAGCCCAGCGGCATGGTGGCCGCCGCCGCGATGGTGCCCACCACCAGCGTCAGCACCAGCGCCAGGGAGAAGCGGAACTGCCGCCCGGCTTCGACGCGGCTCACGCTACCCGTGGTAAAGGCGCCGGAATTGGCGTTGCGGGTGAATTCCTCAATACGAATCGGGTCATTGGCTTGCATGTCGCTGACTCCGTCAGTTCCGGCGCGCTGCGCTGCGGGCTGTTGCGCCGGCGTCCTTCTGGCGATCACCATGCGTCGGATCGTCCAGGGTCGCGGTGCGGTCGCGCACGGCGTGCAGCGGCGTGAAAATGGCCACCGCATCTCCGGCAAGGCTTGAAAGCGCCTGCCTGCAAAATGCGTCAGATCAAAACGGGGCCTGTCCGCGCGCATTGGCGCCAGTTCGCCCCGGGCGCGTCGCCCGCGCCGTGAAATGAAGCCGCAACCGAATTCCTCACGCTGCGGCGTCCATTAACCTTGATGAAATATGAACGTCTGACGCGACGTCAGGTTCCCGGGATTTCCAGATTCACGACAATTAATGTCAGCGTCGGCCGGTTTTTGCGCACGATCGGCGAAATTCGCGCCTTGCATGGCGCATCTTCCCATCCGGCGCTTGCGCGCGCCAGCCGGCGGGCTTACATCAACCCGCCCCCGCAGGACGCGGGACAATTCACCTGACTGTTTAAGGAGATCAGTCGTGGCTTTCCTTTCCGACGCTCTCGGCCGCATGAAGCCTTCCGCCACGATCGTGGTGACGCAAAAAGCGCGCGACCTGAAAGCGCAGGGTCGCGACGTGATCTCGCTCTCGGTTGGCGAGCCGGACTTCGACACTCCGGAGAACATCAAGCGCGCTGGCATCGCCGCCATCGAGCGTGGCGAGACCCGCTATCCGCCGGTCTCCGGCATCCAGCCGCTGCGCGAGGCCATTGCCCGCAAGTTCAAGCGTGAGAACGGCCTCGACTACAAGCCGTCGCAGACCATCGTCGGCACCGGCGGCAAGCAGATACTGTTCAACGCCCTGATGGCCACCATCAACACCGGCGACGAAGTGGTGATTCCGGCCCCGTACTGGGTGAGCTACCCGGAGATGGTCGCCCTGTGCGGCGGTACGCCGGTGTTCGCCGAGACGCGCATCGAGGACAATTTCAAGCTTCAGGCCGCAGAGCTGGACCGGGTCATCACCCCGAAGACAAAATGGGTCATCCTCAACTCGCCGTCGAATCCCTCGGGCGCGGCCTACAGCCACGACGAGATGAAGGCGCTGACCGACGTGCTGTTGCGCCATCCGCACGTCTGGGTGCTGACCGACGACATGTATGAGCATCTGGTCTATGGCGACTTCAAATTCGTCACCCCGGCCCAGGTCGAGCCGAAGCTGTATGACCGCACGCTGACCATGAACGGCGTGTCGAAGTCCTACGCCATGACCGGCTGGCGTATTGGCTACGCCGCCGGCCCCGAGCACCTGATCAAAGCGATGGACACCCTCCAGGGCCAGCAGACCTCCGGCGCCTGCACCATCGCCCAGTGGGCCTCGGTGGAGGCGCTCGACGGCCCGCAGGATCACCTCAAGGTGTTCCGCAAGGCCTTCGAGGAACGCCGCGATCTGGTGGTGTCGATGCTCAACCAGGCCCAGCACCTGAAATGCCCGACCCCGGAAGGCGCGTTCTACGTCTATCCGTCGTGCGCCGGCGCCATCGGCCTGAAGACTCCTGAAGGCAAGGTGATCGGCAATGACGAAGACTTCGTCACGGCCCTGCTTGAGTCGGAAGGCGTGGCGGTTGTGCACGGTTCAGCGTTCGGTCTTGGCCCGAACTTCCGCGTCTCGTACGCCACGTCCACCGCGGTCCTCGAGGACGCCTGCACCCGCATCCAGCGCTTCTGCGCCTCGCTGCGCTGAGACGCCGCCGCGTAAAACGGCGCCGGCGCCGCGGATTCCGGCTCCCACGGGGGCCGGCCTGTCCGGCGCCGGTTCCGGCCGCTTCTGTCAGGGTCGCCTTCGGGCGGCCCTTTTGTTTGATCCGCAGGGGGTTCGTCCTTTCGTCGTGTCGACCGCGGGGTCCGTAACAGCTAGTCTGCGCAGGTACTTATGGCGCGGCGCGGACAACGCCGGCTCTTGCCGTGCGGACGCGTGATAGCGGAGGGCATGATGAACGAGGTTTCGGCGCCGGTCGCGGCTATGCAGGACCGTCCCTGGTTACAGCACTACCCGCCAGGCGTGCCGGCGGATATCGATCCGGCGCAGGTCGGAACGCTTGTCGACCTGTTTCGCAGCAGCGTCGCCGCCTATGCCAGCCGCCCCGCCTATGAAAGCTTCGGCGCCCGCCTGACCTACGCTGATCTGAAGCGTGAAGCGGAGGCGTTCGCCAGCTGGCTGCAGGGCGCCGGCATGAAGAAGGGCGACCGCGTCGCCATCATGATGCCGAACGTGCTGGCTTTCCCGGTCGCCATGTTCGGCGCCCTGATCGCCGGTTGCACCGTGGTCAACGTCAACCCGCTGTACACGCCGCGTGAACTGGAGCACCAGCTCAACGATTCCGGCGCCCGGGTTCTGGTGGCGCTGGAAAATTTCGCCGTCACGGTGCAGCACGCCCTGCCGCGGCTGAACCTGGACCGGGTGCTGGTGGCGGCGCCTGGCGACCTGATGGGGTTCAAGGGTTTCATCGTCACCGCCGTCTCGCGCTACGTCAAAAAGGCGGTTCCGGCCTGGGACATTCCCGGCGCCATCCGTTTCACCGAGGCCCTGTCGCAGGGCAGGGGTAAATCCCCTGCGTCGGTGACGGTGAGCGGCGACGACCTTGCCTTCCTGCAATATACCGGCGGCACCACCGGCGTCTCCAAGGGCGCCATGCTGACCCACGCCAATGTCGCCAGCAACGTGTTGCAGGCCTACCTCTGGTTCAACGCCGGGGGCGAGGGCGAGGCGGATCCGGTGATGGTGACGGCGCTGCCGCTCTATCACATCTTCGCCCTGACGGCCTGCTGCCTGTTCATGCTGAAATCGGGCGGCTGCTCGCTGCTGATCGCCAACCCGCGTGACATCGACGGCTTCGTCAAGACGCTCAAAGGCGCCCGCTTCACCCGCATGTCGGGCGTGAACACCCTCTACAACGCCCTGGCGCATCACCCGCAGATCCGCAGCGTCGACTTCTCGCATCTGGCCTTTTCCGTCGCCGGCGGCATGGCGACCCAGGCGCCGGTGGCGAAGCTGTGGAAGGAGATCACCGGCAAGCCAATCCTGGAGGGCTATGGCCTGTCCGAGACTTCGCCCGTGGTGACCACCAATCCGCCGACCCTGGAGGAGTTCTCGGGCACCATCGGCTATCCGATGCCGTCAACCTGGGTGGTGATCCGCGATGCGGCCAATAACGACCTGCCCACCGGCGAGCCGGGGGAGTTGTGCGTGAAGGGCCCGCAGGTGATGCCAGGCTACTGGAACCGGCCGGACGAGACGGCCAGGGTGATGACGCCGGACGGCTATTTCCGCACCGGCGACGTGGCGGTGATGCAGCCGGACGGGCAGTTCCGCATCGTTGACCGGGCCAAGGACATGATTCTGGTGTCCGGCTTCAATGTGTACCCGAACGAGGTCGAGGAGGTGCTGGCCGGCCATCCTGGCGTGCTTGAAGCGGCTGTCGTCGGCGCCCCGGATGACAATAGCGGCGAGCGCGTCGTCGCCTACGTGGTGAAGCGGGAAGAGAGCCTGACCGAGGAAGATGTGCGGGCTTTCGCCAAAGAGCGTCTCGCCGCTTACAAGGCGCCGAAGCAGGTCATCTTCCGGGCGGAACTGCCCAAGACCAATGTGGGCAAGGTGTTGCGGCGCGCCCTGCGTGACGGTGGCTGAGCCGGCGGCGCGAGCGCCCATCCAGGCTGTCCAATACTGTTCGCGACAGCAAACGGCGACGCAACTGACCTGATCACGCGGTAGTGAAGCGCGCGCAAGACAGAAAAAAGGTCGGGTTCCATTTAAGGGACCCGACCCAGAGTCGTTCCGTGAACAACGGAACACTTCCAGAGGGGAACGGTGAAAACTGGGCTCGACGCCGGGAGGCGGTGCGGAGCACTGCTTTCAACCGTGAGTCATTTTGACTGCGGGACGGAAATTGACAAGCTGCGGGGCGTCATGACTGCCATGCGCGCGCGACATGTAGTCACGGAATTGCGAGGTGATGACGCCGCACACCCGCAGTCAGGGCATATGCGGAAAACAGGCGGTCACTTTTCAAAAAAAAAATCGCCATATCAGCATATCAGGCGGAGGCGCGCCTTTTCCGTGAACTGGTTTCACCGAAAATGCACGGGAAGCGCCCGGTCCGGGCGCCGCATCTGGCTGCAAGCGCGCGCGCCCGTTTTTGCCGGCGCTACAGACTGCCATGGCCCGGCGAAACGCCCGCACGGGCCGTCAGGTCCCGTTGACGCCCGTGGCCATGGTCCCGCGTCAGTAGGCCCAGCGTTGCGCCTTGCTGATGAGGAAGTCGCGAAACACCTGGACGCGGGCGACAGCCTTCATTTCTTCCGGGTAAACCAGGTAGGAATCGAGCGCCGGCAATTCGTTGGCGGGCAGCACCTGGACGAGCCCCGATGTCGGCTCGACCAGATAGTCCGGCAGCACGGCGATGCCGATGCCCACGTCGACGGCGCGTTTGAGGGCCGAGATATTGTTGACGATCATCTGGTAGGGGCGGGGGTCCTTGGGGTCGCGGCCCGCCGTGGCCAGCCATTGCGCCGTGGCCAGGAAAGGCGGCACGGTGCCGCCGTAGCTCATGATGCGGTGGCGGTCGATCTCCTCCAGGGTTTCGGGAAGCCCGTGGCGCTTCACGTAGTCCTGCGAGGCGTAGACGTGGAAATGCACGGCGAACAGCCGGCGCTGGATCAGATCGGCCTGAACCGGCTGGCGCAGGCGCAGGGCGATATCCGCCTCGCGCATCGACAGGTCCAGCTCCTCGTCGGTCAGGATGAGGTCGATCTTCACATCCGGGTACAGGTCAAGGAATTCGCCGAGGCGTGGCGTCAGCCATGCGGCGCCAAGGCCCAGGGTGGTGGTGACGCGCAACTCGCCGGACGGCCGCTCGCGCGAGTCGGTGAGGCGGGCCCGGGTGGCGTCCAGCCGCATGGTCATTTCGCGGGCGGTGCGGAACAGCAGTTCGCCCTGCTCGGTCAGGATGAGGCCGCGGGCGTGGCGGTGAAACAGCGGCGCCTTGAGTTCGCGCTCCAGCGCGCTGACCTGCCGGCTCACCGCCGACTGGCTGAGACCCAGATCATCGCCCGCCCGCGTGAAGCTGCCGGCCTCGGCGACCGTATAAAATATCCTGATCTTGTCCCAATCCATGACGTTCCGTTCCCTCTGATCGCCGGCGCGCTCCGGTTGGTCCCGCCTTGCTGGCTGCGCGTTCCGGCTTCCTTCAATGCTGTCGCGTCGCGGCCGGAGCCTCCCTCCGGTAATCGCGACGCCTGGTGTTCAGCGCGGCCTATTCGGCGGCCTTCGCCGTTTCCGTTTCCCGGGAAGCCAGCCAGCGCTCCGCCTCCAGCGCCGCCATGCAGCCCATGCCGGCGGCGGTCACCGCCTGGCGAAAGATGTCGTCGGTGACGTCGCCGGCGGCGAAAACGCCCGGAACGCTGGTGGCGGTTGAGTCCGCGGCGGTCCAGATATAACCGCCCGCCTTCATTTTCAGGCTGTCGGCGAAGAGCTCGCTCGACGGCTTGTGGCCGATGGCGATGAACACGCCGTCCGTCTCCACCGTCCGCGTTTCCTGGGTGCGCACGTTGCGCAGATTGACGTGGGTGACGCCGGGCGGGTTCTGGCCGCCACAGATTTCATCCACCACGCTGTCCCAGATCACCTCGACCTTCGGGTGGCGGAACAGGCGCTCCTGCAGGATGCGCTCGGCGCGCAGGCTGTCGCGCCGGTGCACCAGGGTCACCTTCGCCGCGAGACCGGCCAGATACAGCGCTTCCTCGACGGCGGTGTTGCCGCCGCCGACCACCACCACGTTTTTGTTGCGGAAGAAGAAGCCGTCGCAGGTGGCGCAGGCCGACACGCCAAAGCCCTGGAACGCCTGCTCGGAGGGCAGCCCCAGCCACTGCGCCTGGGCGCCGGTTGCGATCACCAGCGCGTCGCAGGTGTAAACGTCGCCGCTGTCGCAGGTGACGGTGAACGGCCGGGCGCTGATGTCGACGCCGGTGACGTAGTCGGAGATGAGCTGAGCGCCCACATGCTCAGCCTGGGCGCGCATCTGCTCCATCAGCCACGGCCCCTGGATCGCCTCGGCGAAACCCGGGTAGTTTTCCACATCGGTGGTAATCGTCAGCTGGCCGCCAGCCTGGTAGCCGGAAATCAGCACCGGCTCCATCATGGCGCGCGCCGCGTAGATCGCCGCGGTGTAACCGGCGGGACCGGAGCCGATAATCAGCAGTTTGGTGTGCTTGCTGGCCATTGTGTCGCCTGAAATTCTTGCCTGTCAGGGCATTTCCCCCACTTTCGGTGAAGAAAACGCCCCAGATATGAGGTGGACATCGCCAGGGAGCTACGGCTCCCGGGAAATGCCCTGGTCAGTTACGGGGCGACGCCAACGTCGCGCGGGGCGCACGCGCCTGCGCATACGCCCTCATGATTGCATCAGCGATGATCGGCGTCGAGTTTAGGGGGGGGTATGCGTCTCCTGCAAGCTTTCCTGTGAATTCGTGCACAACCGCGCGTCTTTTCAGGGCCTCAAGCAGGAAGCGGGTTTTGCGGTCGTCCGGGCCTGGCGAAAACGTCAGCACCGGTCGGCCGGTGACGGCGGCCTCGCCGATCATGTTGGTGGAGTCGGTGGTCACGACGACCGCGTCCGCCAGCGCCATCATGGCCGGATAGGGGTTTTCGCCGGCGCCATCCCAAAGATAGCCGCCATGTCGGGCGGCGAGGTCGCGCACGGCGCGCGCCAGCGCCGGCGGCGTCCGCCTTGATGTCGTGATCATGAGGAAGACGCCGGTGGCCGCCAGACTGGCGAGCCGGGCGCAGAAATCGTCGATGGCGGCGGCGGTGAACCGGTGGCGGCGACTGTCGCCGCCCACCAGCACGGCGACGCGTGGACCATGCCCGCCCGGCAGGGCGTCGGCCAGGGGCTGGGGCGGGGCGGAGCGCGCGGCGGCGAGGCGCTGCGGCGACAGCCGGTGGGGACCCGTGAGCGTCGTCAGCACATTGGGACCGCGCAGCGGGTCGTGCTCCGGCGCCCAGATGAAATCGGCGGCGCCTGCGCCGGTGCGGGGATCTTTCAGGATGACGGTGAAGGTGCGCCCACCAGAAAGCCGGCGCACGGCCCGCGCATAGGGAATGGCTCGCCGGCCGGAAGCCACCAGCAAATCGGGAAACGCGCCGCCGATGGGGCTGCCAGGCCGGTCCGGCGCATCGGCCGGATCCACCGGGCCGCGCGGGGCCAGCCACGCCCAGGGCGCGCGCGGCGCTACCCGGCGAATCTCTGGCCTCAGTCCCAGGGCTTCAATGACGGCGACGCATTGCAACTCGTCGCCAGCCTTGCCGTCGCTCAGCGCCCAGGCGCTTGCCGGCCGGGCGGCGGCCGGTGAAAGGTCGGGGGCCGCGCCATGGTCCTGCCTCATCTGCGCCCGCCTCCCTGGCCATGCCGCCCTGCGCCTGTTGATCTCCGCGCCTGTATAAAGCGTTTTTCAACGGGATGGATACTGCCTCCCATGAAGAACAGGCGTAAATTCAGAATGATAGGGCCGCCGGCGCCCCATGATGGCCGCGGCCCGCTCTCTGGCCGGTCCCATGGGCCCCGCCACTACCGGCTGCCCGCGTAACGCGCGCTCCAGCTTGCGAATGACCGGACCAGATCGCCAAGGCGCCGGAAATCGGCTTCGACACCATTTTCGCCCAGCGCCGTTGACGAGGGCGCGGTGACCGTCACCGGGAAGCGCTGCAGGACCTTGCCGTCAGGCGCCACCACCAGCGTCTCGCCATCCATGCGATCCGTGGTTTGCAGCGCCGCGCCGCCGGACTGGTTGTCGAGGCCGAAATTGGCCGGAATGACGATTTCGGTGATGCGAACGACCAGGCGCGGCTGCGTGGCGTCGCCGGTGATCCTGAAGCGGCGTTTCATTTCCGCCTGCATCATGGCGCGCAGGCGCTCGCCGGTCGGGCCGTAAAGCGAGGCGCCCAGTGGCGCCGTATCAACGGTGACGGATGCGTATCCGGTCGCCGCCCGGGCGTCTGAACGGTCCTGACCGCTGAACGCCGGGGCGAGGGCAAGACCGCCCGCGACGACGAGCCCAAGCCCCAGGGCCAGCAGCAGGCGCCGTGAGAGAGAGAAAACGGGAGAAAGCATGTGACGGGCATCGCGTGTTGCGTCCGCGGCGACAGGGTCGGCTGCGCGGAACAGGTCAACGCGGAGATAGTAAGTCGCTCAGGTCAGTCACGTGCGCTAACGCACATGACATCATGCGTTGGTCCCGGGCAGGCGCCCCGTCCGGGGCGGAGCCAGTGGCTGGAGCCTTGCGCCGCAGTCATTTGCACGGTTTCGGGGAGCGAATCATGCGCCCCGCGTGGCGCGCGAATGTGAACGCCGGGCGCAACGGCCGGTCATGGCGCCCACGTATGGAAACGCCCGCCGGGGCCGGCGGGCGTGAAGGCTGGCGCCACTGCTGGGGCGCGGCCAGCGCCGCCGTATCAGACGAAGGCGATGGCGACGATTTCGTAGGACTTGCCGCCGCCGGGGGCGTTCACCTCGACCGAATCGCCGACGCTTTTGCCGATCAGCGCCCGGGCGATCGGCGACTTGATCGACACCTTGCCCTTGCTGACGTCCGCTTCCGGCTCGCCGACGATCTGGTAGATTTTCTCTTCCTCGGTGTCCTCATCGACGAGGGTGACCGTGGCGCCGAATTTCACCGTGGTTCCGCTCATGCGCGCCGTGTCGAAGATTTCGGCGCGGGAGATCAGGCCTTCCAGTTCGAGGATGCGGCCTTCATTCAGGCTCTGCGCTTCCTTGGCGGCGTGATACTCGGCGTTTTCCGAGAGGTCGCCCAGGGCGCGCGCCTCGGCGATCGCGGTGATGATCCGCGGGCGCTCCACCTGCTGGCGATGCTTCAGCTCCTCATTGAGCGCCGCATAGCCGGAAGTCGTGATCGGAACCTTTTCCATACATACACCCGTATCTGTAAATCGGGCCCGCTCCAGGGCTGGCGTTTGAACCAACATGCCCTGGCGGGCCCGGACGGCGCATTTTCAGGCGAAACGGTCGCCTGTCGCCCAGGAGGCGCGCATGCGAACCGCGTGCGAAGGCCGGAGCGGGGACGAAACCTGACGCACCTGACCCGTGGAGAAATCGTGTCCTGACAATACATACGCGCCCCGCCCGTCGCCGGGTCGGGAGCGCGTCATGATTCCAGGACTGTATGTCTGCCGGCAGCTTGCCCCGGACTGGCCCGCGCATCAAGTCCGCGTGGTAGAACGGCCGCACGGGGGCTGTGGCGCTTCCGGCGAACCCTGGGGGCCGCCGGAAGCATTTGGCCGTTTTTGCCTGGGTCTGGGGCGCCTTTGTCGCGAAAAGCGGCGGTCACTTCCCAAAGAAGCCTTGGCGGTTGGCGCGACGCAGGGCCGCGCCCGCGATCAGACCCTCAGAAATATTCCTGCAGGGCCCGCACCTGCAGTTCGCCGCTGCGATAGGCCTTGATGCCCTCGCCGGCGGCGATGGCGCCGGCCAGCGTGGTGTAATAGGGCACCTTGTGCAGCAGGGCGGCGCGGCGCAGCGAGCGCGAATCCTGCAGCGCCTGGGCGCCTTCCGTGGTGTTGATCACCAGCTGGATGCCGCCGTTCTTGATGGCGTCGACCACGTGCGGCCGTCCTTCCAGCACCTTGTTGATGCGGTCGCAGGCCACGCCGTGCTCGGCGAGGAACCGCTGGGTGCCTGAGGTGGCCTTGAGCGCGAAGCCCATCTCCACCAGTGAGCGCATGGTCGGCAGGATGCGCGCCTTGTCGCCGTCGCGCACCGAAACGAACACCGCGCCGGCGGTGGGCACCGCCGCGCCGCTGCCGAGCTGGCTCTTGGCGAAGGCCACGCCAAAGTCCTTGTCGAGGCCCATCACCTCGCCGGTGGAGCGCATCTCCGGGCCGAGCACGATGTCGACGCCGGGGAAGCGGGCGAACGGGAACACCGATTCCTTGACGCCAATGTGGTTCAGCTCGCGCTTCTCAAGGCCGAACGACGCCAGCTTCTCGCCGGCCATCACCCGGGCCGCGATCTTGGCGATCGGCGTGCCGATCACCTTGGCGACGAACGGCACCGTGCGCGAGGCGCGCGGGTTGACCTCGAGCAGATAGATCACGCTATCCTTGATGGCGTATTGCACGTTCATCAGGCCGCCGACCTGCAGGGCCTTCGCCAGCTGGGTCGTCTGGCGCTCCAGTTCGGCGATGATGTCCGGCGTCAGCGAGCGCGGCGGCAGCGAGCAGGCGCTGTCGCCCGAGTGGATGCCCGCTTCCTCGATGTGCTCCATGATGCCGCAGATGAACACGTCCTCGCCGTCGGCCAGCGCGTCCACGTCAACCTCGACCGCATCGGAGAGGTAGCCGTCGAACAGCAGGGCGTTCTTGCCGAGCAGGGTGTTGATCTGCCCCGTCTTGTCGTTGGGGTAACGGATCTTGATGTCCTGCGGCACCAGCGCCGGCAGGGTGTCGAACAGATAGTCGTTGAGCTGCCCCTCGTCGCGCAGGATGGCCATGGCCCGGCCGCCCAGCACGTAGGACGGGCGCACCACCAGCGGGAAGCCAAGCTCGCCGGCCACCAGCCGCGCCTGCTCCACCGAATAGGCGATGCCATTGTTCGGCTGCTTCAGGCCCAGCTTGTCCAGCAGGCGCTTGAAGCGGTCGCGGTCCTCGGCGAGGTCGATCATGTCCGGCGAGGTGCCGAGGATCGGGATGCCGGCTTCTTCCAGCGCGTTGGCGAGCTTCAGCGGCGTCTGGCCGCCGAACTGCACGATGACGCCGTGCAGTTCGCCGCGGCTGCGCTCCAGGTCGAGGATCTCGATGACGTCCTCGGCGGTCAGCGGCTCGAAATACAGCCGGTCCGAGGTGTCGTAGTCGGTGGAGACCGTCTCCGGGTTGCAGTTGACCATGATGGTCTCGTAACCCGCGTCCTCAAGGGCGAAAGCGGCGTGACAGCAGCAATAGTCGAACTCGATGCCCTGGCCGATGCGGTTCGGGCCGCCGCCAAGGATCGCCACTTTCTTGCGGTCGCCCGGTTCGGCCTCGTTCACGGGGCCAGAGGCGCCGAACGGGGCGGCGTAGGTCGAATACATGTAAGCGGTCGGCGAGGCGAACTCGGCGGCGCAGGTGTCGATGCGCTTGAACACCGGGCGCACGTCGAGGGCGCGGCGGCGCTTTGTCACTTCGGCTTCGCTGAGGCCGGTGAGGGTAGCGAGGCGGGCGTCGGAGAAGCCCATGGCCTTCAGGCGGCGAAAGGCGACCGGCGTTTCCGGCAGGCCATGGGCGCGGACTTTCGCCTCGGTGTCGGTGATGCCTTTGATCTGGGCGATGAACCACGGGTCGATCTTGCAGGACTCGTGGATCTGCTGGGCGTCGACGCCGAGGCGTAGCGCCTGGGCCACGGCCAGCAGGCGGTCCGGCGTCGGTGTGCCGAGCGCGGCGCGGATGGCGTTCTTGTCGTCGCCCTGGCCGAGGCCGGGAATCTCGATCTCGTTGAGGCCGTTGAGGCCGGTTTCGAGCGAACGCAGCGCCTTCTGCAGGCTTTCCTGGAAGGTGCGGCCGATGGCCATGGCCTCGCCCACCGACTTCATGGCGGTGGTGAGGGTGGGATCGGCGCCGGGGAACTTCTCGAAGGCGAAGCGCGGGATCTTGGTGACGACGTAGTCGATGGTCGGCTCGAAGGCCGCCGGCGTCGCGCCGCCGGTGATGTCGTTGTCGATCTCGTCCAGTGTGTAGCCGACGGCGAGGCGGGCGGCGACCTTGGCGATCGGGAAGCCGGTGGCCTTGGAGGCCAGCGCCGAGGAGCGCGACACGCGCGGGTTCATCTCGATGACGATCATGCGGCCGTTGGCCGGATCGACGGCGAACTGTACGTTGGAGCCGCCGGTTTCCACGCCGATCTCGCGCAGCACCGCCAGCGAGGCGTCGCGCATGATCTGGTATTCCTTGTCGGTCAGCGTCAGCGCCGGCGCGACGGTGATGGAATCGCCGGTGTGGACGCCCATCGGATCGATGTTCTCGATCGAGCAGACGATGATGCAGTTGTCCGCCCGGTCGCGGACCACCTCCATCTCGTACTCCTTCCAGCCCAGCACGCTTTCCTCCACCAGAACCTCGCTGGTGGGGGAGGCGTCGATGCCGCGCTCGACGATGTCGATGAACTCGGCCTTGTTGTAGGCGATGCCGCCGCCGGTGCCGCCAAGCGTGAACGACGGGCGGATGATCGCCGGCAGGCCGATGTCGTCCAGCGCGTCCAGCGCCGCCGCCAGCGTCTTGACGTGGTGCGACTTGGGGGTGTCGAGGCCAATTTTCGTCATGGCCTCGCGGAAGCGCTCACGGTCTTCCGCCTTGTCGATGGCGTCGGCGGTGGCGCCGATCATCTCGACGTTGAACTTCTCCAGCACGCCCATGCGCTCCAGCGACAGGGCGCAGTTCAGCGCCGTCTGGCCGCCCATGGTCGGCAGCAGGGCGAAGCCGCCGGGAATGACGTTCCGCTCCTTCTCGATGATCTTCGCCACCACTTCGGGCGTGATCGGCTCGATATAGGTGGCGTGCGCCAGATCCGGGTCGGTCATGATCGTCGCCGGATTGGAGTTCACCAGGACGATGCGATAGCCCTCGTCCTTCAGCGCCTTGCACGCCTGGGTTCCCGAATAGTCGAACTCGCAGGCCTGACCGATGACGATGGGGCCGGCGCCGATGATCAGGATCGTGGAGATGTCAGTGCGTTTGGGCATCGGGTCCGCTTTGTCAGCCAGGCGCGTCTCACGGCCTCCCGCCGTGGAGGCGGGAAGCGATGGAACGCCGTTATAGGGCGATCACCGTGGCTTGCAGGCAAGGCGCGGCGCCCGGCGGTGCAAGCGTATGATCCTGTGCATGATCCTGGGCCGTCGCGCATAAAAAAAGGCCGCGACGCGGGCAATGCGCCGCGCTGCGTCCTTCGGACTGGCGTAGGGTCAAGGGCCGCCGGATATGGCGCGCCAGGCCCGGGATCGACGTCGTTTAGACGATATCGGCTCCCGAGGGAAGGCCTGAAGCGTCATCCGCCGGGGCGTTTGTGAAGTGTTTGTCACTTCCGCCTTAACCATGCGGCCGGTTTTTCCCGCTTTCCAGGCTTGCGCGGACCGGAAAGCGGACAAATTCTGGCGAGTCCGTATTTACTTTCCGGCGGGGCGTGGTCCGCTGCGCTGGAAGGCACGTACATGCCGGCGGCAGGGCGGACGCGGCGAAACGCCCCGGGCCCCGCCGCAGGGACGGGCTCCGCATGGGGCGGTTGTCCAGTGAAGTGGAGGGAGCCATGACAGACACATCCAATTCCACCCCGCGCGATCCGGCCCCGGCCACGCCCGGCCTGACGCCCGGCTTCGCGGGATTGCGCAAACGCCTGCGCGACAAATGGGGCTGGCTGCTGGCGCTCGGCGTGCTGCTGTCGGCGCTGGGCGTCATCGGCTTCATCATGCTGCCGTGGTTGACCCTTGTCACCGTGTGGTGGGTTGGCGCGCTGTTGCTGGTGGGCGGCGGCGCCCAGGTGGTTGACGCCTTCTCCGAGAAAAACTGGGGCCCCTTCGCGCTGCATCTGCTGATCGCCGTGCTCTACATGGTCGCCGGCGCCATTGTCATCTGGAACCCGGTGCTGGGCGCCCTGACGCTGACCCTGATGGTGGCCGTGGCGCTGATGGTGATTGGCGTGCTGCGCTGCATCATGGCCTTCCAGGTGCGGCCGGCGGGCAACTGGTGGCTGCTGCTGCTCAGCGGACTGCTGTCGATCGTTCTTGGCGTGATGATTTATGGCCAGTGGCCGACGTCGGCCATCTGGGTGCTTGGCCTGTTCCTGGCCATCGAACTGCTGTCGGAGGGCATCGCCTTCATCGCCCTTGCCCTGGCGGCCCGCAAGGCGGCCTGATTTCAGGGCTGGCAGGCTTCAGAAAGAAAAACGCCGGCGGATAACCGCCGGCGTTTTATTTCTGGCGCGGGATTTTTCAGCCCGGGCTTTCCGGCCCGGGCCGGCGACGCAACCCGTCTCAGGCGGCGCGGGCCTTCTCGGCGTCGATCATCTCCAGGAAGCGGTCGAACAGATAGTGGCTGTCGCGCGGGCCGGGCGAGGCTTCCGGGTGATGCTGCACCGAGAACGCCGGCTTGTCCGTGAGGGCGATGCCGCAATTGCTGCCGTCGAACAGCGAGACGTGCGTCTCCCGGACGTTGGCCGGCAGCGACTCGCGATCCACGGCGAAGCCATGGTTCATCGACACCACCTCGACCTTCTTCGTCGCCAGATCCTGCACCGGATGGTTGGCGCCATGGTGGCCCTGGCGCATCTTCACCGTCTTCGCGCCAACGGCCAGCGCCAGCATCTGGTGGCCAAGGCAGATGCCGAAGGTCGGCACGCGCCGCTCCACCAGTTCCGAGATCAGCGGCAGCGACCACTGACCGGTGGCGGCCGGATCGCCGGGGCCGTTGGAGAGGAACACGCCGTCCGGCTTCAGGGCGAGGATGTCCTCCACCGACGAGTTGCCCGGCGCCACCGTCACCTTGCAGTCGCGCCCGGCGAACAGGCGCAGGATGTTGCGCTTCACGCCGAAGTCGAGGGCGACGATGTGATATTTCGGCGCGCCCGAGACGCCGTAGCCCGTATCGAGGTCCCAGGTCGCTTCGGTCCAGTCGATGCGCTGGGTGGTGCTGACCCCGGGCGTCAGGTCGAGGCCGACCATGGAGGGCAGGGCCGCGGCGTCCCGCTTCAGCGCCTCCACATCGAATTTGCCGTCCGGCGCGTGGGCGATGACGGCGTTCTGCATGCCCTTGTCGCGGATCAGCGCGGTGAGGGCGCGGGTGTCGACGCCGGTGATGCCGACGATGCCGCGCGCCTTCAGCCAGGCGTCCAGGTGGCGGGTGGCGCGCCAGTTGGCCGGCTCGGTGACGTCGGCGTGCAGCACCACGCCTGTGGCGCCGTTGGCCGAAGCGGCGTTGACAGATTCGATGTCCTCGTCATTGACGCCGACATTGCCGATGTGCGGGAACGTGAAGGTGATGATCTGGCCGGCGTAGGAGGGATCGGTCATGATCTCCTCGTAACCGGTCATGGCGGTGTTGAAGCAGACTTCGCCAGCGCGCTGGCCTTCGGCGCCGATGCCGTAGCCTTCGATGACGGTTCCGTCTGCGAGAACCAGCAGGGCGGTGGCCGTCGGTTCGCTCCAGCCGGTGGTGCTGTCTTGAAGCATGGTCGCCATTGTCCTAAGTCCGGGGTTCCGGTCGCGGCGCGCGCCCTGACCGCCGTTCGTCGCCCCGAACGTGGGTTCGTTCGTGGCGGCGCCGGCGATCATGCATGCCCGACTTCATCAGATTTGAGCGGACACTTAGGGTGAGCGTCCGCAGCCGTCAACGACAAGAGCTCAAAGAGCGGAGATTTATCATGCTGCGCGAGGCCTTTGCGACCGCCCAGAAAGAAGCCCTGCGCTCCGGCGACAAGGCGCGGCTCGCCGCCGTGCGCCTCATCACCGCAGCCCTGAAGGACCAGGACATCGCGGCGCGCGGCGACGGCCGCGAGCCCCTGTCCGACGCCGACATCCTGGCGTTGCTGCAAAAAATGGTGAAACAGCGCCGGGAGGCCGCCGACATCTACGCAAAGGCAGGCCGCCAGGAACTCGCCGACCAGGAACTTGGCGAAATCCGCGTCCTGGAAAGTTTCATGCCCGCGCAGATGGACGCCGCCGCCGTCGCCGCCGCCGTTCGTGAGGCGATCGCCGAAACCGGCGCGACATCCATGAAGGATATGGGCAAGGTGGTCGCGGCGCTCAAGGCCAAATATACCGGCCAGATGAATTTCGCCGAGGCCAGCGCGGCGGTGAAAGCGGCCCTGTCGGCGTAATGGCCGGGCGCGGCATGACCGGGCGCCGCGTTGCGTCTGGCCGGTAGCCGTCGCGCGGCGTGACCAGGGGGGCCGGACCAGAGGGTCTGCCCCTCCCATGTCTGCTTTACCCGACCGGACATGAAAGTGGAGCGCCGCCAGCCTTGCTGGTGTGGTAGGGTTCCACGCCAGTTTTTCAGGCGGGGGCGATTGTCGTCTCCGCCGTCGGTTTTTGTGACAGGCTGATGCGTTTTCCACCGTCCATTCTGGATGAAATCAGGGCGCGGCTGCCGGTTTCGGCCGTCGTTGGCCGGCGCGTGCGGTTGATGAAGGCCGGGCGCGAATGGAAGGGGCTGTCGCCGTTCAACGCCGAAAAGACCGCGTCGTTCTTCGTCAACGACGACAAGCAGCGCTATTTCGATTTCTCCTCCGGCCGCAACGGCGACATCTTCAATTTCGTCATGGAGACGGAGGGGCTGAGTTTTGGCGAGGCGGTGGAGCGTCTTGCCGCTGAAGCCGGCGTCAGCCTGCCGCGCGAGACGCCGGAGGACGCCCGACGCGAGGCGAAGCGTCAGGGCCTGCACGAGATCGTCGAGCTGGCGACGCGCTGGTTCGAATACGAGCTGACCACGGAGCGGGGCGCCCGGGCGCGCGACTATCTGGACCGGCGCGGCCTGGGACCGGACGTGCGCCGCCGTTTCCGTCTTGGCTACGCGCCGGCCGGCCGGCATGAATTGCAGAACGCCCTGGCGGCGAAGGGCGTCTCCGTCGAGGCGATGATCGACACCGGCCTGCTGATCGCCGGCCAGGACATTCCCACCCCCTATGACCGGTTTCGCGACCGGGTGATCTTTCCGATCTGCGACGCGCGCGGCCGGCCGGTAGCCTTCGGCGGCCGGGCCATGGCGGCGGACATCCAGCCCAAATATCTGAATTCGCCGGAAACGCCGCTATTTCACAAGGGCGCGCTGCTCTACAATTTTCACAACGCCCGCAAGGCGGCCCAGACCGGCGACCCCCGCGCTCCCTTCCCGATCATCGTGGCGGAGGGCTATGTCGATGTCATCGCCCTCGACATGGCCGGCGCGCCCCAGGCTGTGGCGACGCTCGGCACGGCGATGACGCCGGATCATTTGGCCCTGTTGTGGCGCTCCGTCGACGCGCCGGTGTTGTGCTTCGATGGCGACAGGGCCGGCCGGCGCGCCGCCTTCCGCGCCCTCGATGTGGCGCTGCCGCTGCTGGCGCCGGGCAAGTCCGTGAATTTCGTGCTGCTGCCCGAGGGGCAGGACCCGGACGACCTGTTGCGCGCCGGCGGCCCCGAGGCGGTGCTGGCGGCCCTGGGCGTCCAGGTTCCGCTCATCGACATGTTGTGGACGCGGGAGACTGAAGCGGGCGCGCTCGATACGCCGGACCAGCGCGCGGCGCTGGAGCACCGGCTGCGCGACGTGGTGTTCCGCATCCAGGATGAGACGGTGCGCCGTCACTACCGGGCGGAAATCGACATGCGCGTGGCGGCGCTGATGCCGGGCGCCCAGGGCCGCGATGAACGCGGTCGCCGCGGCGCCTGGCAGGGAAACCAGCAGGGCGGCTGGCGCCAGGGCGGCGGCGGGCGGTTCCAGTCGGGCGGCCGGGGCGGGCGCGGCGCCGGTGGCCAGGTCAGCCCTGGCGCGTCGCTGGCGGCGCATCCCGGTTTCGCCGCCTCGGCGGAATATCCGCGCGAGATGATGATCGTCGCTTTGCTGATCGCCCACCCGGATCTGCTGGCCGATCACGGCGAGGAGCTGGCGGCGCTGGAGTTCCGTGGCCCCGAGGCGCGCCGCGCCGCCGCCGAACTGCTCGACTGCATCGCCGCCCACGGCGCCGATGGCGATGACGGCGGGGCGCTGCGGCGCGCTGTGCAGGAGGCCGGCCTGCCGGCGCGGCTGGATGGTTTGCGCAGGCGCATGGCGGCGGGGGCGGCCTGGGCGCTCGCCCCTGAGGCGGATCGCATGGACGTGGAGGGCATGCTGCGCCAGGCCATGACCTTGCAAAGCCGCTCCGGCGCTCTACATAGCGAACTGGCGGCTGCGGAGCGCGCCTTCGCAGAAGAGGAGTCTGAAGCGAATTTCAGCTGGCTGTGCGACGTGAAAGCCCGCCTGACGACCCTGGAGGGCGCCGAAGCCCAGGCCGACGAAGGCCGCTGGTGAGGCGGCCAGCCTGCGAGCCTCCCGCCATGATGATGATTCGCGTCAAATCAGCGCAAGCGTCCCGGCCCGCCCGGCTGGAAGCGTTTGCCCCGGCGATGGGACCGCCGCGCGGCCTGGGCGGTGAAGGGCGCAACGATTTGTAAGGGACCTCAAGGCAAGCTGGCCGATATGACGCGGTGCGCGCCAGGCGCCGCGGCGCGCGCAGACCAGCCTTTTGCGGTGGGACATTGTGCTGAATCCGCAGCTGTCTGGTAAAATTGGGAGATAGCCGCACATTCAACTGATTCGACTTTTGCCGCCGCCCGGCGCATGACCATCAGCCGCCGGCTTCGGGCGCGCGCTCCTGCGGAGCGGGAAAGGGCCGGAATGGCGTGGCGATCCGGTCAGGTTCTGGCCGGAGCGCTTTGGCGTTTGCTGTCGTCATCGCCACGGCATGGGGACGCAAATGCGGCTGGCTGGAAACTGTTCGCCGATTGTGTCGGCAACGTGATGCGCTGTCACCACACGGTGGACAGACGGTGGTGGAGAAACGCGGGGGCGTTTGCGGGAAGCATTTCCCTTAAGGCCGGCAGGCCCGGAGGGAAATGCTTCAGCGAAAATGGGCCAGTGGAGCGAGTTTCCGGTGGCCTTGCCGAAGGGGCGGCCTGACGTGAACGCACGGGGATTCAGGACAGGAGCCGGGGTGGAGCCGTTGCGGCGGCTCCGGCTGGCATGGGGCTGCGCCCGCAGGCGCTGGTAACGGACAGAACCTCTCACGGGGTTTGAACATTCAGACGGTTTCCTCCGCAAGGGGAAATCCGGTGATGCGCCAGGCCGCCGCGCCTGGCGGCTGACAGTGGAGCTTGAGCGAATGGCGACCAAAGCGACGGAACGGGAAGACGCGCCGGAAGCAGCCGAAACCCAGACCGACGGTCCTCTCCTCGACCTGACCGACGCCGGCGTGCGCCGGATGATCAAGCTCGCCAAGAAGCGGGGCTACGTCACCTACGACGAACTGAACGAAGTGCTGCCGCCGGAGGAGTTCAGCTCCGAGCAGATCGAGGACGTATTGTCCCAGCTTTCCGAGATGGGCATCAACGTCGTCGAGGCCGACGAGAACGACGACAACCAGGAAGGCGAGGCCGAGGAAGAGGAAGCCGAGAGCGGCGAACTCGTCGAGGCCGCCCCGCGCGCTGTCGTCGCGCCCACGACCACCACCCGCGAGCCTTCCGAGCGCACCGATGACCCGGTTCGCATGTACCTGCGCGAAATGGGCTCGGTCGAACTGCTGTCGCGCGAGGGCGAAATCGCCATCGCCAAGCGCATCGAGGCTGGCCGCGAGGCGATGATCGCCGGCCTGTGCGAGAGCCCGCTGACCTTCCAGGCCATCATTATCTGGCGCGATGAGCTGATCGAGGGCCGGGTTCTTCTGCGCGACATCATCGATCTGGAAGCGACCTACGCCGGGCCGGACGCCAAGAACGGCGCGGCGGCTGCGGCCGAGAACGCCGAAGGCGAGGAAGAGGCCGAGGGCGAGGAAGCCGCCAGCGACATGGACGAAGAGGACATGGAGAACAATATCTCCCTGTCCGCCATGGAGGCCGAGATCAAGCCGAAGGTGCTCGAAACCTTCGACAGCATCGCCGACAACTACAAGCGGCTGCGCCGCCTGCAGGATCAGGACATCGAGAACCGCCTGCAGAGCCTGCGCCTGTCGCCGGCCCAGGAGCGCAAGTATAAGAAGCTGAAGGACGAGATCGTCGCCGACGTGAAGTCCCTCTCGCTCAACGCCAACCGCATCGAGGCGCTGGTCGAGCAGCTTTACGACATCAACAAGCGCCTGATCGGCATGGAAAGCCGGCTGCTGCGCCTTGGCGAAAGCCATGGCGTCGGCCGCGAGGACTTCCTGCGCCAGTATCAGGGGGCGGAGCTTGATCCCAAGTGGATCCTGCGCGTTTCCAAGCTGGGCACCAAGGGCTGGAAGAACTTCGTCGCGGCGGAGAAGGACCAGATCCGCGCCATGCGCCAGGATATCCAGACCCTGGCGGCGGAAACCGGCCTTGAGATCGGCGAGTTCCGCAAGATCGTGCTGATGGTGCAGAAGGGCGAGCGCGAGGCCCGCCAGGCGAAGAAGGAAATGATCGAGGCCAACCTGCGCCTCGTCATCTCCATCGCCAAGAAGTACACCAATCGCGGCCTGCAGTTCCTCGACCTGATCCAGGAGGGCAACATTGGCCTGATGAAGGCGGTCGACAAGTTCGAATACCGCCGTGGCTACAAGTTCTCGACCTACGCCACCTGGTGGATCCGTCAGGCGATCACCCGTTCGATCGCCGACCAGGCCCGCACCATCCGCATCCCGGTGCACATGATCGAGACGATCAACAAGATCGTCCGCACCTCGCGCCAGATGCTGCACGAGATCGGCCGCGAGCCGACGCCGGAGGAGCTGGCCGAGAAGCTGGCCATGCCGCTGGAAAAGGTGCGCAAGGTCCTGAAGATCGCCAAGGAGCCGATCTCGCTGGAAACGCCGATTGGCGACGAGGAAGACAGCCACCTCGGCGACTTCATCGAGGACAAGAACGCCATCCTGCCGATCGATGCGGCGATCCAGAGCAACCTGCGTGAAACCACCACGCGGGTGCTGGCCTCGCTGACGCCGCGCGAGGAACGCGTGCTGCGCATGCGTTTCGGCATCGGCATGAACACCGACCACACCCTGGAAGAGGTCGGCCAGCAGTTCTCGGTGACCCGCGAGCGCATCCGCCAGATCGAGGCCAAGGCCCTGCGCAAGCTCAAACACCCGAGCCGCTCACGCAAACTGCGCAGCTTCCTCGACAACTGAGCCAGCAGGCGCCGCGCGACCTGCCAGAGGCCGGCGATCCCGTTCGCCGGCCTTTTTATGGGATGCGCCGGCCGGGAAGCGGCCTGGAGCGCGATGCACGCGCTCCGGCCTGCCGCCGCGCCCACGTCATTTGTCTCCATCCCCTCTTGCCCGCGCCCGTCGCGGGCATTGGCGTCTTGGGCGTACACATTCCCGCGTCTTGCGTCCGTTTCGTGGACGGCGGCAACACAGAAGGCGTGACGGCCTTGTGGCGCCGCCGGGCAGATGAAATGCTTGCATCAGGGAGACACGCCCGATTCCGGCGCATGGCGGTGGGTCAGGCGCAATGCGTTGCGGGGTAACATGCGGGCGGCCAATGATGATCGCATTCACATCAGCGCGGCCGGCGTCGCGGCGGAAATAGACCCCTTTGGCGCGGAGCTGGGCGTGCTGCGTGACGGTGACGGCCGTGACCTGCTGTATGACGGGAACCCGCGCTGGTGGACCGGGCGGGCGCCGCTCCTGTTTCCCGTCGTCGGCGCGCTGGCCGGCGGCGCCTATCGGCTTGGCAGGGAGTTGTGGCGGCTGCCGCAGCATGGCTTCGCCCGTCACAGCCAGTTCAATGTGGAGGCGCGGGAGCCGGCGTCGGTCACCCTGCGGCTGCGCGAGAACGAGGAAACCCGCGGCGTCTACCCGTTTCCCTTCCAGCTCGACGTGACTTACGCCGTGGCGGACGCGGCCCTGTCCGTGCGGGCGCGCGTCACCAATCGCGGCCGCCGGCCAATGCCGGTGGCGCTTGGGTTCCATCCGGCCTTCCGCTGGCCGCTGCCCTATGGCGGCGCCCGCGAGGAGCACGAACTGGAGTTTGGGGCGCCCGAGCCCGGCAAGGTGTTCCGGCCCGATGGCGATGGCCTGCTGATCGGGCCCCGCCGCACGCCCGTGGGCGCCGATGGCCGGTTACCCCTCAACGATGACCTCTTTGTCGACGGCGCCGTTGTCTTCAAGGAACTGGCCAGCCAGCGGGTGACCTATGGCGTCAGGGGACAGCGCCGCATCGTCGTGGATTTCGCCGGCATGCCGAGCCTTGGCGTCTGGAGCAAGCCGGGCGCCCAGGCGCCGTTCGTCTGCGTCGAGCCGTGGCAGGGCTACGCTGACGACGCGCCGCTGCCGGGCGATCCGCCAAAACCCCGTGATCTCTTCGACCGGCCTGGCATGATCGAACTGGCCCCGGGCCAGAGCCACGCCTTTGGCATGCGGGTGTCGCTGGTCGACGCCTGAAGGCGGGCAGGGCCGCGGCTGTCGTCGCGCTCTTGCTGGCAGGCGCTCCGCTAGCGTTTTACCGTCGGAAAGTCCGCGAGGACTACTTCCAGGCGTAATTGAAACTGATGCTGATGCGCTCGTCGTCGGCCTCGTTCATCGGCACCTCGTGGCGCAACCAGCTTTCCCACAGCAGCACCTCGCCGGGCTCCGGCGTCACCTTGACGAAGGGCCGGTTGGCGGGGTTGCGCCGGGTCGGCGCGGCCATCATGAAGGCGAGGCGCGGGTCCTCGAAGCGGATCGCCGCTGAACCTTCCGGCAGCGCCACATAAAACGTGCCGCTGATCACGGAATGTGGGTGCAGGTGGGAAGAATGCATGCCGCCGGTGGGCAGCACGTTCACCCACAGCGAGTCGCATTCCAGCTTGCCGCCCTTCAGGTCGAAATCCAGCGTCCCGGCGAAGCTGGCCACATGCCTGTCGAGTTGTTCGACCAACTGGCCGAACACCGGAAACCGCCATGGCAGGTCATCGAGCGAGGCATAGGAGGTATAGCCGGGATAGCCATTGGCCTCGCACCAGTCGAGCCCCGCGTCGTCGTCCTCGGCGAGGCTGCGGCAGGCGCCGTCCAGCTCCTGCACGAGCGGCGAGGCCGCCGGCGCCAGCGCGGCGCGATAGATCTGCGTGGCGAAGTGAAGCGAAACGTTGGGGGCTTGTGCGCTCATGAGGTTTCCATAGAGCATGTCGCGCTGGCGCGGAACAGGTTTCCGGTCGCGCCGGCGCAGCGACCGGCCAGCGCCTTCACGGGCGAAGCGGACGCCGTCTCACTCTCCGGTGAGAAAGACAAACGGCGGCGCCTTGACGAACTGGCCGGAGACCTCGCCGCTATAAACCTCGCCTCTGTCCAGGCTGAGTTTCAGGCTCGGCGCGCCCGGCTTCAGGTCCAGCTTCTTCAGGTCGAGCCAGAAGGTGTTCGGCCGGGTGGCGGAGTCGAAGAAATAAACCAGATTGGTCTGGTCGGAAGCGGTGCGCCAGATGGTCGAGGAGATGTTGGGCTGGTCGGGGGTGGTGATGCCCAGCGGCACGGACACCGCCCGCATCAGGCTGAGCACCTGGGCCCGCGCCTGGTTGGCGAAGCTCTGCCCCGGCACGCCAGCCATATACTGCGGCGATGGCGCCTTCGGCAGCGACTCCAGCAGGAACGAGGCGCGGGCGAAGCGGTCGGCGGCGCGGTTTGTGCCCGGCAGGAAGGTCAGGCCGCCAATGTCTTTCCAGTAGGCGTTGAGGGCCAGTTGTTTGTCGTAGGCCGGCGAGTTGGTCATCACCGTGTACTGGCGGCCGTGGTGGATGACCAGCTTGCCGCCAATATATTCGAAGATGGCGGAATCGCCGCTGGCGTCCGAAATGGACAGGTGCAGCGTCGCCTTCGCCCCATTGGGCGCGTCGGGCGTCAGTAGCGAGAACTCCTCGCGCGCCAGCGCCGCGACGGTTTCATCAACGGTGGCGAAATTGTCGAGCACATATTGCGCCCAGGCCGCGATCGTCAGCTTCTTGCGGCCCGCTTCCACCGGGCCGTACTCTGACTCCGCCAGATACAGCAGATTGGCGACAAGGCCCTTTTCGTTGAGCCCGTCCGTCGTGCCGATATCATAGCCGGCGGCGATGACGCTGCCGTAACGTGAGGTCCAGGTCAGCGCGTCGACGGCCTGGGCCCCGCGCCGCGCCATGCCGGCGGGGAAAACATGCAGGTTGGTGTGCATGTCTTCCTTCCAGTCCATGTTGCGGCCGGTGATGACGGTTTTGTCGTCGCCCACATAAAGGGCGCGCGTGCAGGCCATCGCCGCTCCAAAGAGGCTGGCGGAGGCGCCGAGGGCAAGGCCGGCGGAGACGGCGGCGGCAAGAAATCGGGAAAAACGCGGCGTCAAATCATATACCCGTGCAGGTTGCCAGGCCCGGAGGACCGGAACGGCAGCATAGCCGGGGCGACGCCCGCCGCAAACACGCGGTCTGTGGCAAAAACCGGCGCCGGGCCTACAGGCGTGCGCCGCAAGGCTGGAGCGGGATGCCGGCGATGTGCAGGCGAAGGCGCCTGCCGCCCGCCCCAACGCCCAATGCTGGCGCCGCCGGCCTGCGCCCCTCAGGCTTGCATCATCGCGCCAGCGGCCACATCTTGAGAGCACTGGCTTCATAGGAGGAGCGCCAATGACTTCCAATGTTGCAGAACGCGGACTCTACAAGACCAGCGACGGTTGGGTGCAGGTGGTGGCGGGCGAACAGTTGCGCCGCATCCGGGCGCAGGCCTACATCGCCAGCGGCGCGCAGCCGCCGCTTGAGTTGCTGCCCCTTCGTAACCCGGAGCCGCAGGACCGCCCCGCTGACAGCCGCGATTACAGGCACTGAGCGGGCGCGCTCGTCTGGAATGGCCAGCGGGCCGCGGCGCGCGGAATATGGGGTTTGGGTCGCCATTTGGGCGGTTGTTCGACCGGATGCAGGTCCGGTCGAACAACGCGCCGGCTGATGGTCGTCCAGCAGGACAAGGCAGCTGCTTGAAGGCTGCCTCCAGTGGTGGGCGCCGGTTCAGCGCCCCCGATGCGCCGGGCGGGCGGCTGCCTTCCTGACCGCCGGCTTTTTGGCCGCCGTGGCGCGGGTGGTGGTCGTGCGCGCCGCTGGCTTGCGGGCGGGCGCCCTGGCGGCGGTGGCGCGGGTTTTGGCGGCTGCGGTTTTTGTCGTGGCGGTTTTCCGCGCCGGCGCCTTTGTGGCAGTGGCCTTGCGGGCCGCTGGCTTCTTGGGCGCGGCGCGCGTGGTTGTGCGACTGGCTGCGCTGGACCGGGCGGCGGGCTTCCGGGCCGCCGCCTTCTGCGGCTTCAAAAGAAAAACCATCGATCGTCTCCCTGTCATCTGGAGTCAATGCCGGCGCATGGGCGCGCCGTGTAGAAAAATATCGCCGCTAATCATAAATATTGTGTAAATTAACTGGGAAATACATTATTCAAGAAAATTAATACAACAGTATGCGCTGGTTTATGCGCTGGGTGTGTAGTGTTATCTGGTGTAAAGCGAAGTGATGATTTGCGATCGCCAGTGGCGGCGAAGGGCAGGCAGACGTGAGTTTGCGCGTCAATGACTGTCGTGTTGTGAGCGCCGCCGCCAGTATCTGGGGCAAAAACGCGTCGTAGCCGCCGCGCCTCGCCGCCTGCTGACCGGCATTTTGGTGATATGCGCCAGGTTTCGCGCGCCATGAATTATGCTGGTGCGTTTCAAATATATTTTTGTGGCGCGGGTCTTTGCTTTCCTGAAATATAGATGGGCGAATTGCAGTGCATCGCAGCATTTATGTAAAGTGCATGTTATAAATTGACGCAAGACGTCGGTCATTGGGGAAGGAAACGGTATGACGTGGGCGACAAGGGGCGCTCTGGCGGCCGCTGTGTTATGCGTGCTGCATGCGGGCGCCGCCATGGCTGGGAAGAAATACAGTCCAGGCGCGACGGATACGGCGATCAAACTGGGGCAGACCATGCCCTACAGCGGGCCGGCGTCCGCCTATGGCACGCAGGGGCGGACGGAAGTCGCCTATTTCAACATGTTGAACGCGGCGGGCGGGATCAACGGCCGCAAGGTGGAGCTGCTGTCGCTGGACGACGCCTACAGCCCGCCCAAGACCGTCGAGCAGACCCGCAAGCTGGTCGAGTCCGAGCAGGTGCTGGCGCTGGTGAATTCCATTGGCACCGCCACCAATGCGGCTGTCCAGCGTTATCTGAATACGAAGAAGGTGCCCCAGTTGCTGGTTTCCACCGGCGCCACGCGATGGAACGACCCCGCCAGATTCCCGTGGACCACGCCGGGCTTCGCATCATACGCGTTTGAGGGCAAGGTGTATGGCCGGCATATCGCCGCCACCACGCCCAACGCGAAAATCGCCATTCTCTGGCAGAATGACGATGCCGGCCGCGACTATGTCAGCGGCTTCAAGGAGGGGCTCGGCGACGCCGTCCGCAATGTGGTGAAGGAGGCGAGCTACGAAGTGACCGACCCCACGGTCGATTCGCAGGTGATCCAGCTGAAGAGCTCCGGCGCCGATACGCTGTTCATGATGGCGACCCCCAAATTCGGCGCCCAGGCCATCCGCAAGATCGCCGAGATTGGCTGGAAGCCCGCCTTTTATGTCGCCTCGGTCGCGTCCTCGCGCGTCCAGACCCTGCAGCCGGCCGGTCTGGAGAACGCCAGAGGCATCGTCACCGCCACGGCGCTGAAGGACCCCAGCGACCCCGTGTGGGCCAATGACCCGGCGGTGCTGGCCTACATGAAGTTCATGCGGGACTGGTACAAGGAGGGCGATCCGCTCAACAGCGGCAACGTGTTCGGTTACACCGTCGCCCAGACGGTTGAGCACATCCTGCGCAACGCCGGCGACGATCTCACCAGTGAGAACGTGCTGAAGCAGGCGACCACCATCAAAAATCTGGCGTTGCCCATGTATCTGCCCGGCGTGGTGATGAATGTATCGCCCACCAACTACACCACGGTGAACGCCCTGCGGCTGCAGCGTTTCGACGGTGATCGCTGGGTGGTGTTCGGCGACCCCATCGTCGTTGAATGAGCCGCGCTCCCTGCGTGGCGCGAGGCCCTGTCGCCAGATGTCAGAAAAAGGCCCCGCACTGTGGCGGGGCCTCCCGGTTGATCGCAGGCCTACGCCTCACCAGTTGACGCGCACGCCAACCTTGCCGTCCCAGGAGCGGCGGTCGCCGCCGTGGCCGATGTTGTAACTGGCGTCGGCATAGAGGGCGACGTTGCCATTGAGCTGGGCGGTGACGCCGCCGCCAAGCTGCGTCCAGGCGCCCTTCATTTCGGAGTGGAACGGCACGAAACCATCCGCGCTGGAGAACCAGGTCTTCGGATTGCCGAGGAACTCGTTCCACAGATTGGCCCGGGCCCAGACATTGATCTGCTTCGGACCATTTTCCGCGTCCAGCGTCCAGGTGCGCGACAGCCGCGCGCCGATGCGGCCGGCCAGCGACTGCACGTCGCTGAAGCGGACCTGGGCCGCGCCGTCATAGCGGGAATCCAGCGAGATGCTCTGGTAGATCAGCTGCGCCTGCGGCTCGACAGTCCAGCCGCCGCCCAGTTGCAGCGGATAGCCGGCTTCCAGCGACAGGCCGACGCCGAAGCCGTCCGGCGAAATCTGCCGCATGCGCACGGAGCTGGACCTGGCGTTGTACCAGGTTCCCTGGGCCACCGCGTCCACATACCAGCCGGTGGCGCCAAAATGGGTCCAGTAGGCGCCGATGGTCTGGGCGTCGAAGCGGTTCTGACCGGCGCGGGCCCCCGTGAAGTGCTTCACACTGCCTTCGGACTGGCCAACGACGAAGTAGACGCCGGCGTGATCACGGCTGCCGTCCGCATGCTCGCGGCGGTAGATGTCGAGGCCGAACTGGAAGGCGGCGATGTCCTGATTATAGGCCGGCCCACGTCCATAGATCCCGCCAGCCGAGGCAGACTGGTCGATGTGCTGGCCGATGATGCGGCCCCAGGCGCCGTTGACGAAGGACGGCCCATTGGCGCTTTGGCGACCCCGCAGCAGCTCCTGCTCGCCGACGCGCTCATGCAGCGTGCCGAGGATCGACTGGCCGTAGCCCAGCGCCATCGACGGCAACGCGGCGTAAAGGGAGGTTTCGTTGCGATAGTTCGGCAGTTGAGCTTCGGGCTGCGGCTGCGGCTGCGGCTGCGGCTGCGGTCCGGGAGCGGGGCGCGGCGCTGGCGGGGTGGGGGGAACCGGCGGGGCAGGGGGCGCCGGTGGCGTGGGGGGAGCCGGGGGCAACTCAGTGCGCAGATACCAGGACTGCGGATCGCTGCCGTCGCGCGTGCCCCGATACAGCTTGTATTCGTGAGGGCCAGCGACAACGGGACCGCCCAGAACGAAAGCGCCCGCCCTTGTGGTTGCCCCGTTGATGGCGCCGACCACCTGAATGCCATTGCCCCAGGTCACCGCGCCGCCGCCGCCCACATTGGTCACCTGGAGGATGGATGCGCCGGTGGCGCCGCCGCCGTCAATCACCAGCCGGTCCGAGCGGGAGCCGTCGCCGCCAAGCACGGTGTTGACGCCAATCGTCCCCATCTGGCCCACGTATGCGCCGACGACCAGAGTGTTGCCGACGGCGCCGCCGCCGATCTGGACGTGGCCGCCATTCGTCAGGACGCCGCCAATGGTGAAGTCGCCCTCCGTTCCGCCGGCAAAGCCAGGGAAGGCGCTGGCCACGGCAATCGCGCCCCTGTTGACGACATCACCGGCGACAGAGCCGTAGCCGCCGAACGTCGCGTCAGCCGCCACATTGACCTGGCCGCCGCCGGAAAGCATCGCGCGGGGATGGGCGGCGTCGCCCGCCGCAAGCGCGCCGCGCTCAACAGACGTTATGCCGGCATAGGTGTTGGTTCCTGTGAGCACGACGGCGCCGTCGCCGCTTTTGGTGAGCGCGCCGGGGCCGGTGATCCCCTGGGTCACCACACCGGTAACGCCAGGGCCTGCATTCAGGCCGCCATTGTTTATGGTGACAATGACGGGGCGTTCGGCGCCCAGGGTAAAGCTGGACGCGAACCCGAAGGAGCCGCCGTCCAGGGTGACGCCGCCCGCTGGCGCGCCAATGGCATTGTCGCCGCTGGCCGCCAGCACGCCACCCCTGATAACGGTTCCGCCGGAATAGGTGTTGCCGTCGGGGGCTTGGGGCGACAGGGTCACCATGCCGCCTCCAGTCTTTTCGACCACGCCGCCGCCAACAATCTGGCCCCCATAGGCCGCATTATCGCCGGTGGGTTGGGCAAGGCGGACAATGCCGTTGTTCCGGATATTATTGAGATTGTCGGCCTGGTCGGCTTGCGTGGGAAGACTTTGCGCCCGCGCCTCAAGTATGCCGTCCGGATCGACCCGGGCGGCGCCCGTATAGCGGGTGTTATCGCCGGTGAGCGTCAGCATGCCTTCTTTGACCGCCACGTCCGTGAAGCCGGTCAGGCTGCCGGAAATTGTCCATTGTCCACGCCCCTCCTTGATCAGGGTGCGGAAATTGCTCAAACGGCCCTGAAGCACATCCCGCGAGCCGGCCGTTCCGCGCAGGGTCAGGTTACTCGCGCCGCGGCCGCCATCGATGCTTCCGGTAACCGTGGAGCCCGGCTCGAAATAAAGATCGTTATTACCGCTGGCGAAGCTTAGACCACCGACCACCGTGGCGTTGGCGCGGTTGTAGAACACGATGCCGTTGCTGCCACTGGAGCCAATGACGCTGCCGCCGCCAACCCGTTCGATCCTGCCGTAGTTGTCAACGACATTGCGGGAGCCGGGTTCCTGGTCCTGAAACCAGACGGCGGCGCTGCTCGTCCCCCGGATCAGGCCGTAATTGATGATCCTGTTGCCGCCCCCCATGACGTTGACGGTTTCAGCCTGTGTGCTGTTTCCGGTTTCGATAATCTGGCCGCCGGCAGCGACCGTCAGCGTCCCGTTACTGTTGAACTCGACCGTATTGGGGCCAGTGGCATGATAGGGGCCGCTTCCGCCAGGCGTCGTGACGTTGGTGACGATCGCGCCATTGCTGACGGTGATTTGGGCTCCGTCATGCAGGCTGATCGCGGGCTCGTCGCCAACCCTGACGGTGGCGCCGCCCTGTACATTGACGGTGACATTGTCATTGCCGGGAGCTGGTCCTGATCCGATACGGCTTGTGGTCGTTCCGGCGCATGTCACGACGGCGCCATCGCTAACAGCCGGCGTGCACGCCGCCCATGACGGTGCGGCAACTACCAGAGTTCCGCCAACTGCCATGATAGCTGGCGAGATGTGCAGGGCCGTTGATCTGATCATGAAACTGTTGATGCGGATCATATTTATAAAATACCCTAAAATATCTAATATTCCGGCATAATAACGTTAGTTCTGTGCGGTGACCATGGAGGCGCCGTGTAGAGATTTTATTAGTTCAGAATTATTGAACGGATATATTTATTATATAAATAATATGTATTTATTCATTATTTGTATCTACCGATGTATAAATCAGTTTATATATTGAATTGAAATTAGGTTGCCGGTTGCGGTTTGTGCTGATTTAAGTAGAAATGTGACATGCTCGCCACATCAGCCGCGCCCGCCGGGTCGGGTTTTCCTTCGGTCGGAAAGGTGATGGAGAGATGTCGCAGGCCGGACGGCGGCCGTCTGTGCGCCAGCATTCACATCAGCAGCGCGACGCGTGGTCACGGTGTGCGCCGGGTAGGGCCCGCATGGCGGTGATGCGCTGGTCTTTTTGCCCATGGTCCCAGGCGAGGCCCGGCCGTCAATGGCTTCGCGGCGACGATTCGCGGTTCTCAGGCCCTGGACGACGCATGTGTCCGCCAGGGCGTCGCGCAGATCCGGATGCGGTTCGCGTCAGCGTTGTCATGGCGGCGTCGTTGCGGCGGCGCGGCGGATGGCGGGCAATGCAACATACCAGCGGACGCTCCCGTCGCCCGTGCATACGCCGGAAAAGCTGACGCCCGTAAAACGGATGACCTCCTGAAGCTGGCGCCTCCGGCTCCATGGAGATTTTGGAACACCGCCGCATCTGCTAGACAGGACGGCAGGTTGGAACGACGGGGCGTCCCGGCGTCAGCCGGGAACCGCCGGGCGAAGGCCCCAAAGCCCTTGATGCGGTGACGGCGCCATGGCATTACCCCGCCAGCAGCTCCCAGCCGCTGCCTTTCCGCGCCGGCTGGCGCGGATCGGGCCTGTAGCTCAATGGTTAGAGCCGACCGCTCATAACGGTCTGGTTGCAGGTTCGAGTCCTGCCGGGCCCACCAACTCCCTGAACGCTTTTCACGGTTTGAAACGCCCCGGTCAGGGGCGGTAGACCTTGATTTCATCCGGTATGCCCTTCAGCGCGAAGGTTCCCACCAGTTCGTACATGCCCCAGAGTTGCTCGGTCAGCGCGCCGGACATGATCAGCGGCTCGCCCAGCGCCTTGTTGAGGCCGGCGAGGCGGCTGGCGACGTTGACGTCGCGGCCGATGATCGTGAAGTCGAGGCGGGCGCCGGAGCCGACATTGCCATAGGCCGCCTCACCGTGGTGCAGCGCGATGCCGGTGGCGATGGCCTGGTCCGGGTGCGAGGCGTTCCACGCCTCCAGCCGCGCCAGCGCCGCGCTGGCGGCGTCGAGCGCGGCCTGGGCGGCGCTGCCGGCGTCGTCGCCGCGGTCACGGAAAATCGCCAGCAGGCCGTCGCCGAGATATTTCAGCACCTCGCCGCCCTCCGCCTCGATTGGCGGAACGATGCAGTCGAAATAGGCGTTGAGCAGATCGACGGTCTGCTCCGGCGTCAGCGATGAGGAGCGTTGGGTATAGTCGCGCATGTCGGCGAACAGGATGGCGGAGCGGATGCGCGTGACGTGACCGCGCCGCACGTCGCCGTCCAGCACCAGGCGGTGCGGCTCGTCGCCGATATAGGTGCGCAGCAGCTGGTGCAACGCTTCATAGCCGGCATAGATTTCCAGCACCGCCTCAATCGTCGGGACAAGGACGCGCAACAGCGTGAGCTCCGCGTCGCTGAATCCGCCAGGCGTGCGGGTGGCGAAGCTGACGCCGTTCCTGTGACCGTTGGCGAACAATAACGGCGCGCAGAAATAGTGCGTGTAACCCTGGGCGCGCAGATCGGCCACGATGCCGAAGCGGTCATCCGGGGTTTCATCAATGCGAAAGTTGATGTCGGCGCGGGCGCGGTGCGCCGCGGCGAAGGGGCTTTCCTCGTATACCTTGTCCGAAAAATCGCTGTAGGCGATGGCCTCGGCCTCCAGCCCCTCGGCGCGTTTCCATTCCATGGCCATGGCGGCCTGCTCGGCGTGCAGCGTCTGCAGCACGAGCATGGCCCGGTCCACGGGAATGTCGGCGCTGGCCAGCTGTTCGCACAGCCCGGCGACAATCAGCTTGAGATCGGAGGCATTGCGCCCCTCGGTCAGCAGCCAGTCACGGATGGCGAGGCCACGGGAGAGCATGGCGTCGTCCATTTCCAGCCAGGTGAGGCCGGTGACGCCTGGCTGCATGGCGGAAACGGGCGGGGACTCAGCGCTCATGACGGCTTCCGGCTCCAGGCCTGGGCGCCGCGCGGCCATGGCGGGCCGGCGGAGCCATATCGCATCCGTCATGGCGCCCCGGCGCCGGTCACGATGACGGGGCCATGACCGGGCCGAGCAAGATACAACCTCGCCGCGCCGCGTCAAACCACCGGCGTCATGGATCGCCGCCGGTCGCGGCATTCACGCCCTGGCCAGCGCCGTGCGCTCTGCGCCGCGCTGCCGCATCAGCAGGAACAGGACGATGGCGCCGTTGAGAATGTTGAACGCCAGCCCGTTGAGGAAGGCGACCTGATACGAGCCGGTCATGTCGAATATCCGGCCAGACATCCAGCCGCCCAGCGCCATGCCGACGACGGTGGCGAGAATCAGCAGGCCAACCCGGCCGCCCGCTTCCTTCACCGGGAAGTATTCGCGCACGATGATGGCGTAGCTGGGCACCAGGCCGCCCTGGAACAGGCCGAACAGGGCCGAGATGACATACAGCGACGTCAGGCTGTCGAACATCAGATACAGCGCCAGCGCCGCGCCCTGGGCGATGGAGCTGAGGAACAGGGCGCCGAGGCCGCCGATCCGGTCGGCGATGTAGCCGCAGCCGATGCGGCTGATGATGCCGCAGGCCAGCATCAGCGACAGCATTTCCGCGCCCCGGGCGACGCCATAACCCAGGTCGCCGCAATAGGCGACGATGTGCACCTGCGGCATGGCCATGGCCACGCAGCAGCCAACGCCGGCCACCGCCAGCAGGGTTTGCAGCCGCCCTGGCGACACGCCCAGCGCCTGTTGCGGCGCGGCGTAGGTCTGCACGGGGGCGCCGGTCGCGGCCGTGGGCGTGTCGGCCGGCGCGCGCCGGCGCAATAGCAGCGTCAGCGGCAGCATGGTCGCGGTGCAGAAAATGGCGATGCCGATATGCGTGGCGCGCCAGCCCCACATGTTGATGGCGCGTTCGACAACCGGCGGCCAGAAGGCGCCCGCCAGATAATTGCCGGAGGCGCAGATGGCGACGGCAAGGCCGCGCCGCTTGAGGAACCAGCAGGAAATGTCCGCCACCAGCGGGCCGAAACAGGCGGATGAACCAACGCCGATCATGGCGCCGAAGATAATGGCGAAACTGACAATGCCTGGCGTTAGGGTGGTGAGCACATAGCCCAGGCCCATGATGAGGGCGCCCAATGCCAGCGGCGGCATGATGCCGACGCGGTCCGCAAGCCGGCCAAACGCCACGCCGCCCACGCCAAAGCCCAGCATGGCCAGCGTGAACGGCAGGGACGCCGCCGCGCGGTCGACGCCAAACTCCGCCTGAACCGACGGCAGGGCGACCACCACGGACCACATGCCGACGCCGCCGACCATGCTCAGCAGAACAGCAGCAAAAAGGCGTCGCCACGCAACGCCGCCGTCTATTTCATTCATCCCCAGCGCGTTCCCGGCTTTCGCGCCTCTGTCCCGCGGGCAAACCAGGCGCCCGCTGGCAGGCGCATTCCCCCAACATGAAAAAATATTCTACCAGGCCGGCCGTTGGGACGCCATTGCTTTCAACGCATGCGGGCCTGCCCGGCATGCTTCCGCGAATTCTGTGATCCAGGCGAGGGGATATCTTCCCGAACGCCATCGCCTGTGGTCCAGTTGCGTGGTCCGGCGGTGGAAGCCGGGGGAGGGGAACAACGCATGGCGCGCATGTGGGTCATCTGGGTTGTCGCCAGCACGGTGATTGGCGTGGCCATCGGCTTGCGCGCCGGGGCGCGGATCGCCGTGATCGCGGGTGTCGTCATTGGCCTGTGCGCCTTCGCCATCAACGCGTTCCAGGGCGATGCGCTGGTCTCGGCCTTCTGGTCCATGGCGGCGGCTGGCGGCGGCCTTGTCGCTGGCGGTTTGCTGGGCGCCGCCGTCATCGCCATGCTGGGCGGGCGCGACGGCGCATGAGCGCCAGGACGCCAGAAATCACAGATCCGGGAATGCCCGACCCCGGGAATGACAGATCCCGGAAATCCGGGGCAGGAGGGTGGAAACATGCAGACGGATCAGGGCCGCGTTATCATTGTTACTGGTGCGGGCTCCGGCATCGGCGCGGCCACGGCGGCGCGTTTCATCGCCGCCGGCGACCGCGTGGCGCTGCTTGACCGGGACGGGGATGCGCTGGCGCGCCAGCTCGGGCGCCACGCTGCGGCCGCGGACCGCGTGATGACCCACCGCGTCGACATGGCGGTTTCCGCCGATGTGGACGCCGCCATCGACGCCGTGGTCGGCCGCTTCGGCGGCGTGGACGTGCTGGTCAACAACGCGGGCGTTGGCGGCTTTGGCCATGTCGACCGTCTGGCCGATGAAAAGTGGCGGCAGGTGTTCGCCGTCAATGTGGACGGCGTGTTTTACGCTTGCCGTCGCGCCCTGCCGCACATCATCGCCCGGCGCGGCAATATCGTGAACATCGCCTCCATCTCGGGCACGGGCGGTGACCATGGTTTCGCCGCCTACAACGCCTCGAAAGCGGCGGTCATCAACCTGACCCGGGCCATGGCGCTGGACCATGGCGGCGAAGGCGTGCGCGTCAACGCCGTGTGTCCCGGTCTGGTGCAGACGCCCCTGTCGCAGCAGTTGTGTGAAACGCCGGAGGTGGCGGCGCGCTACATGGAGGCGATTGCCCTCGGGCGCCTGGCCCAGCCGGAGGAAATCGCCGAAACCATCTTTTTCCTGGCTTCTCCGGCGGCGTCTTATGTGACTGGCGCGGCGCTTGTCGTCGATGGCGGCCTCACCTGCGCGACCGGCCAGCCCAATTTCACGCGTCTGCTGACCGGGGAGACGCGCACGGGGACATGAGGCGGTGGCTGCGCGCGCAGCCACGTTCCGGTTGTGTCGGCAGGCGGCGGGCGGAGCCGGTTGGCCATGCTGGCCTGCCTGGCGGCCAGCGGCTATGCTGCCGCAGGTTACAGCAGGGGGAGGACAGCCGTGGAGGTCGAAACCATCACCAGCGGACAATGCGCCGCCGCCAGGGCGTTGACCCAGATATCGGTCGAGGTTCTGGCCGTGCGTAGCGGCCTGGGCGCCGACGTCATCAGACGTTTCGAGGCCGGCTCGACGCCGCCCGATGTTCCTGGACTGCGCGCCCTGCAGGCGGCGCTTGAGAGTTTTGGCGCCCACTTCATTCCCGAGGACGACATGGGCGCCGGCGTGCGGCTGCGTTTCACCAGCAGCGTCTCGCGCAAGGTCGCCGGCTGGGAGAACGAGGGCGGCGCGGTTGGTGACGACGACGTGCCCTGAGCGGAGCCGCGCCGGCTAACGATCGCTGTCGGCCGATCAGTGTCGGCATGGTTGTCGCGCATGAAAGATACGCACAGGTTGCAGCGGACGCCTTCAGCCAGCCGGTGTGTTTTGCGCGATCGCGGGCCTGGATTCGTAGGCCTGGATCGGGGGCTGGCATGAGGCGCGGCCTACCGCGCCATGGCCGGACCCGTCCCGGTCGTCCGCGCCAGCGCCTGCTGCGAGGCGCGCGCCATGACGGGCGGGCCCGTGACGCTTTTCAACCCCCCTGACGCATGCTCCCCTGGCCACGTCGCTTCCTGGCGAGCGAAACACAGCCCGTTCGCAAGGGCGTCGATTGACAAAATCCGGTCGCAAACAAATAAAGAACATCTGGCGATATCCAGACGGAATCAGGCGCATGGAAATGGCGATGGCGGTGTCCCCGGGAGGAGATATGCCCCCAGGAAAGGCGCTTGGGCGGAGGCGGTCTGCGGGCGCCCGTCACGCTGCTTCGGGAGAAGCCGCCACGGGGTCGTGCATGGCGTCCGGGGGCAGGGCGGGCGCGATGGTGGCGCAGGTCGGCCATGGCCAGCCGGAAGCTCCTGATGTCTCCGCCCAGGGACCGGTTCCGATCCACGTCGCGCCGCGCCCGTCGCTGTTTGGCGTCGCCGAACTGGACAATGCGGTGGCGGACGGGGGGCTGGCGCCCGGGGCGCTTCATGTGGTGGAGGCGATCCATGGCGGCCCGGCGGAAGAGGCAGCCCTGCATGCGGCGGCGGCCGCCGCCTTCGCGGCGGGTTTCTGCGCCCGCGCCAGCGGCGGAGCCTGCTGGTTGGGGCCGCCGGCGGATTTGCTGGGCGGCGGCGCGCCGCCGCTGCCGGAGGCGGGCCAGGCCCTGCCCATCATCGAAACCTGCTGGGAAGCGCGGTCCGGGCTCCGCGCGGCGACGGTTCCGGCGCGGGTGCTTGTGCTGGATGCGCGGCGGGCGCACCGGCTGTCGTCGCCGGCGCGCTTCGCCCGGGCGGCCCTGAAACAGGGGCGGGTCGTGGTCTTCCTGGCGCCGGAAGCCGACTGCAGCGTCGCGCGGCCTGGCGCCTCGCCAACCTGCTGGCGCGTCGGCCACGCCAGCGCGGGCTCCCAGGGGGCGCCAGACATCTGGCGGGTGGAGCTGACTCGTGGTGAAGCCGTGCGGCGTGTGCTGGTCAGCGCCTGCGACAGGAACGGCCGCATGGCCGCCGCGCCGCGCCTCTCCGCGAATGACGGCAAGGAAATGATGCGCCGGTTTGCCCGGTCCTGACAGGAGGGGCAGGCGCCGCCCCGGTGGACCGTGACGCCGCGCCGTGGCGCGCAGGTGGGTCGCGCGGGCGCCGTCAACCGTCCGGTCGGTTGCGGTTGATGACGAGAGGCCATCTGCGCCTGCCGCGCAGATGTCGCGCCATGCCAGCGCCCGCGGTTCCGGCATAAACAGCGCACGGTAGCCTCAGGCAAGACCGGATTGAGGAATCCCTCATGCGCCCCGCGACGGCTGCGTGCGCGCGCCTGTCACGATCTGGCCCATGCGCGGTCGGATCAGCTTCATACGCACGGGCGAGCCTTACGCGCCGGGGCTTTCCTGCCCACGCGCTTCGCGCGCGAGCACGCGAGCATGGTCGTCATGTCCGCAAGCTTCCCCGTGCACCCGCCATCGCGCCTCCGTGCGCGCGTCCTGGCTACCAGGATGTTCAAATATGCAATTGCAAATGGTTTGCAATTGCATATGATCGCCATCACACCTGTAGCCGCAAGAGGCGCGGGGAAGGGAGGCGAAGCATGCGGGCAGCGGACGTGGGGCGAAAAACCATGGGGCCAAAGAATATGAAGCGGGGAATGGCGCGGTTGCGAAGAGCGGCGTTTGTTTGGGGAGCCCTGGCGGCGACGTCGGCGCTTGGCATGGACGCCGCGCAGGCAGAAGGAGCCAAGCAGGCGGAAGGAGCCACGCAGGCGGAAGGGCTCGACACCGAGCATCTGTTCGGCTTTGCCGAGGGCTCGGACATTGGCCAACCGGGCGAACTGGAACTGGAAACGGAAACCACAGGACGTTTTGGCAAACGTCATGGCCGCTTTTCCGCCGTCGACGCCGCCATTTCCCTTAAGGCGCCGGTCACGCCGAACTTTCGCCTGTCGCCTGGCTTCATCGTATCGCATCATGACATTCATGGCGCGCCGGATCAGGTCGACCGGCGCAGCACGGCGCTGGACGGGGCGTTTCTCGACATGCGCTTCCGGCTGCTGGACCGGGCCGCCGGGCCATTCGGCCTGACCATCGGCGTAACGCCGGGATTTGGCGGCGTCGAGCCGGGCACGGGCCTGCGCTCACGCGAGTACGGCGCCAGTTTCAGGCTGTTGCTCGACCGTGAAATCATCCCCGGCCAGTTCGTCGCCGCCCTTAACGTCAGCTATGACCTGGGCGTCTCCCGGCCGCACGCCAGCGGCGTCGGTCACGCATCTGGCCTCGACGTTACGGGCGGCCTGTCCTGGCGTCTGGCGCCGGATGTGTTTGTCGGCGCCGAGGCGCGCTACGCCAGGGCTTATGAAGGACTGGGCCTCGACCGTTACGCCGGGCAGGCGCTGTTCGCCGGACCAACGCTTTATCTGGCGCTCGGGTCGCATCTGTGGGCGTCTGTGGCGTGGCATGCCCAGATCGCCGGGGGCGTCAGTCGCCACGCGGGGCATTTCGATCTGGATCAGTTCGAACGCCATCAGGTGCGTCTGCGCGTCGGCGGCCACTTCTGATCCGCCCGCGATGTCCCTGATCAGCGCGGGGGCTGACCCAGGGCTGACGCATGACTGGCCAATCCCCATATAATGGCCTGGCGCATTCCGCAGCCTTGCCTGGCGGGGATTGCGGACAGATTTCTAGGAGGATGACGCCATGTTTTTTGGGCGAAAGAACACCAGCCTGCCGGGCCCGGGCGAGGCCCTGCCCGGTCGCCCCACGCCGCTTGCCACCAGCCAGCGCCATTTCGTCAGCGGCGCGGCGCTGCACGGCCCATGGCCGGGCCTGTCGCAAATCCAGCTTGGTCTTGGCTGTTTCTGGGGCGCCGAGCGGCTGTTCTGGAATTTGCCGGGCGTGGTTGTAACCGCCGTTGGCTATGCGGGCGGCGAGACGCCAAATCCCACTTACGAAGAGGTCTGCTCGGGCATGACAGGCCATACGGAGGTGGTGCTGGTTGTTTATGACGCGGAAAAATTGCCGACGCGCGAACTGCTGGCGACATTTTTCGAGAACCATGATCCAACCCAGGGCATGCGCCAGGGTAATGACATTGGGACCCAGTATCGCTCGGCGATCTACGCGACAACGCCGGAGCAGCTGGCCGCCGCCCGCGAGGTGCGCGACCAGTACCAGAATGCGCTCGCCGCCGCCGGCTTCGGGCCGGTCACCACGGAAATCCGTGAGGCGCCGCCGTTTTACTACGCCGAGGACTACCACCAGCAATATCTGGCGAAAAACCCCGGCGGCTATTGCGGCATTGGCGGCGTCGGCGTTGCCTGCCAGCGCGGCGTCGGCGTCGCCGCTGGCTGACACTGCCGCAACCGGCCAGCCGTCAGGGCGCCTGCAACACCGCCTGGCAGGCCGGCGGCAGGTCGGCCATGGTCAGGGCGCGCGGCGGCTTGCCTGGCGGGCGCGGCTTGGGATGCAGCACTTCCGGCCTGAACCACCAGTCCAGCTCCTTGCCGCAGCCATCGCCGGGCGGCGGCGGCGGCTGGTTGCGGCAGGATTCGCTGCCGGTGCAACTCAGGCGGACATGGAAGTGGTAGTTGTGGCCCCATGTGGGCCGGATCTTGCGCAGCCACGCCCGGTCAGCGCCAGCGTCGCGGCACAGTGCTTTCTTGATCGCCGGGTTGACGAAAACCCGCGCCACCTGCGAGTTGGAGGCGGCGAGTTTCAGCAACTGCACGTGGCTCGCCGTGTAGGTGCGCGGGTCGATGTCCAGCCTGTCCCTGCGCACCAGGTCAGTGGAGGAAATCTCCTCACGCTCGGCCGCGGAATAGACGCGATCGGTCATCGGCCGCAGCCAGATGTCCGCCTCGATGCCCAGCTGGTGTGAGGCGTGCCCCGTCAGCATCGGCCCGCCGCGCGGTTGCGCCATGTCGCCGATGAGGATGCCCTGCCAACCGGTGACGCGCGCGGCGTCGGCGGAGAATTTCTGGAGAAAGCGCACCAGGCGCGGCGTGCCCCAGCTGCGGTTGCGAGAGAGGCGCATCACCTGCCAGGTTTCACCGGTGTTGGTCATCTGCACGCCGCCGGAGTAACAGCCGCGCGAGTAGAAGCCGACGGCGTGACCGGCGCCCGGCGCTGCCGTTGTCACCTGCCCGAACAGCCGCCGCGCGGCGTCAGGCGGCAGGGTTTTCAGGGCCTGGGCGCGCCGTGCGGCTTCCTGGCGCGCGTTTTCCTGGGCCATGGCGGGGCTGGCGATCAGGGCGGCTCCGGCGACGGCGAGGCAAATCAGTTGCGTCCACATGCGGAAAAGGTCTCACGATGATGCGGCGCGGACAACCGCGGCCACGGGACGTTGTCAGGAAAAAGGAAAATCCGATTCGCCTTAAGAAAATGTGCCCCGGCGCCAGATGAAAACCAGATGGACAGGCGGCGCGGGTCCCCGGCCGGAAATCGTCGGCGAGAGCATTGCGCATCTCATGGCCGGTCGGTAACGGAGGTGGGCCGAATTCTGATTGAGGCTTGAGGCCCGCATGAGCCTGCTGTCGCCCGCCGTTCTGCCCATCCTGTTGCTGCTGGCCTCCAACGTCTTCATGACGACGGCGTGGTATGGCCATCTCAAGTTCCCTGGCGCGGCGTTGCCGACGGTGGTGCTGGTTTCCTGGGGCATCGCCCTGCTGGAGTATTGCCTCGCCGTGCCCGCCAACCGCATTGGCCACGCCGTTTACAGCGCCGCCGAGCTCAAGACCATTCAGGAGGTGATCTCCCTGGTGGTCTTCGCCGGCTTTTCGGTCACCGTGCTGGGCGAGCGCCTGACGCTCAATCATGCTGTCGGTTTCGTGCTGATTGCCCTCGGCGCCGTGTTTGTCTTCAAGGGGCCGCTGTAGGCTCAGGAAGGGTCCTGGAGCTGACAGGTCCTACAGCCAGCGCGCCCGCTTGAAGCGCAGGTAGAGCAGGCCGCACAGGCTGAGGATGATGGTGATCACGATGAAATAGCCATACTCGGTCTGCAACTCCGGCATGTTTTTGAAATTCATGCCGTAGATGCCGGCGATCGCCGTTGGCACGGCGAGGATGGCCGCCCAGGCGGCGAGCTGGCGGGTGATCTCGCTCTGGCGCTGCTGTTCCAGCAGGTTGCTCGCCTCGAACACTGACGTCAGGATTTCCCGCAGGCTGGCGACCCGGCTTTCCACCCGCGTCACGTGGTCATGTACGTCGCGAAAGTAGGGCCGCGATTGCGGATCGATCGACGGCAGGTCCAGATGGGCCAGCTTGCCGCACACCTCCGACATCGGTCCCAGGATGCGCTGGAAACGGATCAGCTCGCGGCGCAGGGTGAACAGGCGGCTGACCTCGCTGCGGCCGATGAACGAGTCGAGCATGCGCTGCTCCATTGCCAGCACTTCCTCCTCGATGCTTTCGACGATCGGCAGGTAGCCGTCGACGATAAAGTCGAGGATGGCGTGCAGCACATAATCCACGCCCTGTTGCAACAACGCCGGCGCCGCCTCGAGCTGGTGACGCAGGTCGGTGTGCGCCCGGGCCGAGCCATGGCGCACGCTGATCAGGTGGTCGCGGCTGACGAAAAAATCCGTCTCGCCATAGGAGATGCGGTCGCCATTCAGATGCGCCGTTCGCGCCACGACGAAAAGCTGGTCGCCGAACACCTCGACCTTGGGCAGCTGGTGCGCTTTCAGCGCGTCCTCGATGGCGAGGGGATGCAGATCGTAATTGTCCTGCAACAGGCGCAGTTCATCCTCGGCCGGCTCGTGCAGGCCGATCCAGACGAATTCGGAGCGATCGCTGGCGCACGTCGCCGGCTGGTCCAGCGACACGGGCGTGACCGGTTGGCCATGGCGGTAAAGGTAGGCGGCGACGACTGTCATGTGGCTGCATCCAGGCGGCCCTGGTCCGGCGCGCGCCTGCGCGGGACTTGTCCCGCGGAGCCGTCCTGGCCTTCTGAGGTCGCGCCATCCGTTCTTTCTTCCGCCCGAGTGTCCGGAAGACCGGTTGTCTAACGGTTAACGCGGCTCGGGACCCGCGATGCGCCCCTGGCCTGGACATCGCCCCGGCGTCATACGGTCTCCGGCGTGCGGTTGGCCTGCGCGCCGTTGCGCAACGCCCGGAGAACAGAAAACAGCACCTCGGGCCGGAATGGCTTTTCGACAACCGGCGTATCGGGGAAATCCTGGGGCAGGTGGGCGCGTCCGTAGCCGGAAACGAAACAGAACGGAATATTGCGCCGTGACAATGCGATGGCGACCGGATCGACCGGCTTGCCGCACAGGTTGCCGTCCAGGACCGCGAGGTCGATAGCCTCGAACTTCGCCACGGCGAGCGCATCGCTGACCGTGGCCGCGATGGCGACGATCTCCGCTCCGGCCTCTTCCAGTTCAGTGCTGAGATCAAAGGCGATGAGCGGCTCATCCTCGACGACGAGAATGCGGCAGCCGTCAAATCCGTCATCCTGGGCCTGTTGGGTAGTCGGCGCCCGCGCCGGCGTGGGCGCGGCGTCCACATGGGTGACGCCGTCTGACAGGCGGATGGTCCAGATGACCCCGGCGGGGCGCCAGTCCACCGAGATGGCGTCGGGATCGGCGCCCGCGCCCGAGCGGATCAGCGTGGAGCCGAAGCCAACGCGTCTGGGCGGCGTGACGGGCGGGCCGCCGCGCTCCTCCCACTGGAGCTCCAGCCCGTCGCCAAGACGGCGCCAGCTGATCAGAACCTCACCCGCCGGCGCGGAAAGCGCCCCATATTTGGCCGCGTTGGTGCCCAGCTCATGCAGGCTCAACGCCATGCGCAGGGTATTTTCTGGTGAAAGCTCCACCCGGGGGCCCCGCAAATGCACCCGCTCCGGGTCCAGCGTTCCGGCCTGGAACTGGTCGTGCACCAGCTGGTCAAGCTGGGTGCTGGACCAGGTCGCGTCCGACAGGATGGCGTGCGCGCGGGACAATGCCTGCAGGCGACCGCCAAAACTCTGTTCGAAGGCGGTCAGGCTGTCGCTTTGCCGCAGTGTCTGCCGGGCGATGGCCTGCACGTTGGCGAGGGTGTTCTTGATGCGGTGGTGGAGTTCGCCGATCAGCAGCGTGCGGACCTTCTCGGACCGGTGGCGTTCGCTGACGTCAAGGATCTGCAACGACAGCGACAGCTTGCCGGTGATGGGATCGCGCAGGACCGAGCCGTAGATCTCGCAATGAATGTTGGCGCCGTCCGGTCCCAGGGCGTTGACCTCGGCGGCGTAACGGGGCGGCACGTCAGCCTCTGGCCGCAACCATGCGCGGAGCACATCCAGCCCTTCCGGCGTCATCCAGGCGATGTCGCTGGCGTGGCGGCCGGCGACGGCCTCCGCGCTGCGCCCGAACATCCGCTCGGCGCCAGCCGACCACGCCAGGATGGTCAGGGCGCTGTCGATCTCCACATAGGCCAGGGGGGAATTGTCGGCGTGCGCCTTCAGCCTGGCGATCGCCAGATCCCGGTGGCTGGCGATGGCGCGCAGTTCGTCGCGTTGCCGCTCCAGATCGCGCGCCTGCTGGCCGATGCGGAAAAAAACCTCGGCTTTCGATTTGAGCACCAGCGGATCGATGGGCTTGAAAATGTAATCCACCGCGCCGGCTTCATAGCCGCGGAAGCGGCGGGTGTCGTCGCGCTCGGCCGCCGTGACGAAAATGATGGGAATGCGCCGGGTGCGTTCGGCGCCGCGCATCAGTTCCGCCAGTTCGTAGCCATTGGTCTCCGGCATGTGCACGTCCAGGAAGGCCAGGGCGTAATCGTGGACCAGCATCAGCTCCAGCGCCTCGGGGGCCGACGACGCGTGGTGGATTTCAAGCCCGTCCCGCCGCAGCAGGGCGTCCAGCGCCAGCAGATTTTCGGCGATGTCGTCGACAATCAGGAAGCGGATGGGATCACCGGACATGGGACGCGCCCTCGCTGGCCGTGCGCCGCCAGATGCGCTCCCGTTCGTGGAAGGGCGCCCAGGCGGCGGCGGAGGCTGAGAAACGTAGCGTTTCGTGGGCGCCAAGCCCAAGGAATCCGCCGCGCACAAGGGCGTCCGAAAACAGACCCAGCGCCCGGTCCTGGAGCGCAGCGTTGAAATAGATCAGGACGTTACGGCAGGACACCAGATGCACCTCGGAAAAAACCTGGTCTGTCGCGAGATTATGCTCGGAAAACACCGTCCGGCTTCTCAGGTTCCGGTCGAAAACCGCGTGACCATAGCCCGCTGTATAGTAGTCGGAAAGGGAGGCTTTCCCACCCGCCTGCTGATAGTTGGTGGAGAATCCTGACAACCGGTCGATGTCATAGATCCCGGCCGAGGCCCGGTTCAACGCGCGACGGTTGATCTCGGTTGCGTAAAACAGCGTGCGCCCGAACAGCTCCTCCTCCTGAAACAAGATGGCGAGCGAATAGAGCTCCTCGCCATTGGCGCAGCCGGCCACCCAGACTTTCAGCGACGGGAAGGTCCGCAGGTGCGGGATGACCTCCTCGCGCAGGGCCAGATAGTAGCCGGGGTCGCGGAACAGTTCGCTCACCTGCACGGTCATGGCGTCGAGGACTTCCGGCAGCACCGCCGGCTCATGCAGCACCCGTTTTTGCAGGTCGGAGATGGTGTCGCAGCCCAGCCGCTCCCGCGCCAGCTCCGCCCGCCGCAGCAGCGAGGCGCGTGAGTAGGAGCGGAAGTCATAGTGATAGCGTCGGTAAAGCGCCTCCAGAAACAGCTCCAGCTCCACCGGCTCCACCGGCGGCGCCGTCATCGGCCCCGTGCTCATCGCGACATCCACACGCGGGTGAGCGACAGCAGCTTGTCGACGTCGATGGGTTTGGGAATGTAGTCGTTGGCGCCGGCGGCGAGGCAGATGTTCTGGTCCTCGGTCATCGCCTTGGCCGTCAGCATGATGATCGGCAGGTTGGCCCAGCGCTCCATGGCGCGGATTTCCCGCGTCGCCGTCAGGCCGTCCATTTCCGGCATCATCACGTCCATTAGCACCAGATCGACCCCCGGCGCCGCCCCGTCCGCGACGCGCCCGAGCGCCTCCAGCGCTTCCCGGCCGTTGCGGGCGACCTGCACCTCCACCCCATGCGGCTCGAAGATGCCGGTCAGGGCGTAGACGTTGCGGATGTCGTCCTCGACCACCAGAATCCGCCGCCCTTCCAGGATGGCGTCGCGATTGAGGGCGACCTTCAGCATTTCCCGCTGCCGCTCCGGCAGCCCGGCCACCACCTGGTGGAGGAACAGCGTGACCTCATCGATCAGGCGCTCCGGCGATTTGGCGCCCTTGATGATGATGGAGCGCGAATAGCGCCGCAGCCGCAGCTCCTCCATTTCGCTGAGAATGCGGGCCGTATAGACGATCACCGGCGGGAAGGACGCGGCCTCGTCGGCGTCGAGCTGTTCGAGCACGTCGAAGCCGGATGCGTCCGGCAACGTCATGTCGAGCACGATGCAATCAAACGTGCCGGCGCGGCACGCGCTCATCGCTTCGGCCGCGGTCGCCGCGCCCACGGTCTCCACGTCGTCGCTGGCCAGCAGGGCCTTGAGGCCGGCGAGCTGCGCCGGATCGTCCTCGACGATCAGGACGCGGCGCGTCCGCTGCTCAAGCCGCCCGTCGAGGCGCTGGATGGTTTGCGCCAGCTCTTCCCTGTCGACGGGTTTGAGCAGGTAGCTCATGGCGCCCTGGGCCATCGCCTCGCGCATGTAGTCGCCCGCCGACACCACATGAATGGGAATGTGGCGGGTCTGGATATTGCGCTTCAGCCTGTCCAGAACGGAGAGGCCCGAATGGTCCGGCAGGCCGACGTCCAGAACGATGGCCTGCGGTAGGTAGCGTTGCGCGGCGTTCACCGCGTCCTCGGCGCGATCGACGACGATGCAACGGAACTCAAGCTCGCGCGCCAGGTCGAGCAGGATGCGCGCGAACGCGGGGTCATCCTCGACCACCAGCATGACGCGGTCGCTGTCCCGGATGAGGGCGCGATCGTCCTCCACGCCGGGCATGCCGCCGATCGCGCTGGTTGCGTCTGGCGTGGTTTCGGGGATGGTCGCCGGGGGCGGCGCTGGCGGCGCCGTCTCCGCGGCGATCAGGCGGCGACGCGCCGGGCTGTTCTCCGGAAAACGCAGCGGCAGGACCAGGGTGAAAACGCTGCCGGCCCCAGGCGTGCTTTCCAGGGTAATGCGTCCGCCCAGGAGATCGGCAAGCTCGCGTGAGATCGACAGTCCAAGCCCGGTGCCGCCATAGCGCCGGGATATGGCGCCGTCGGCCTGGCGGAAAGCCTCGAAGACGCCCGGCTGATCCACATCGCGGATGCCGATGCCCGTATCGTGCACGGCGAACGCCACGCCATCGTCTACGGCGGCGACGCGCAGCGACACGCTGCCCGCATGGGTGAACTTGATGGCGTTTGACAGGAAGTTGCGCAGGATTTGCTCCAGCCGGGCCGGATCGGTTTCAATGGCCGCGATGTCGCCGGCCACGTCGGCTTCCAGCACAAGGCCCTTGCTTTTCGCCTGCGCCTCGAAGCCGCGCAGCAATTTGTTGGCGACCGTCCGGGGTGAAACCTGCGTTGGAGAAACGTCGAGTTTCCCCGCCTCGATCTTGGAGAGGTCGAGAATATCATTGATCAGCGCCAGCAGGTCCTGACCGGCGCCCGTGATGGTTTCCGCCCATTTCACCTGTTCGCTGGACAGGTTGCCGGTACGGTTTTCTCCAAGCAGCCGGGCCATGATCAACAGCGCGTTGAGCGGCGTCCGCAATTCGTGCGACATGTTGGCGACAAACTCGGACTTGTAACGGCTTTCCTGGGTCAGCTGGTCCGCCTGGTCCGCCAGCAGGCGGCGGGAGCGCACGAGGGCGTCGCGCTGCTCTTCCAGTTGCTGCGCCTGGGTTTCGAGGCGGGCGTTGCGCTCCTCCAGTTCGGCCTGCTGGTGCTCAAGCTGATCGCGGTTCTGCTCCAGCAACTGGGTCTGCTCTTCGAGCTCCTCGTTGGAGGCGGCCAGCTCCTCCGAATGGCTGCGCAATTCCTCCGATTGCCGGCGGGTTTCCTCAAGCAGTTCCTGCAATTGCTTCCGGTAACGGGCGGAGCTCAGGGCCATGCCGATCCGTTCTGGCGTGTTTTCGAGCAACCGGCGAACGCGCCTGCCCGGTTGCGCGTCAAAGCCCAGTTCAAGGACGCCATTGACCTGCGCGCCATCGTGGGTGGGCGCGATGACGCTCCAGGGCGCGTCGCCGCGCATCAGGCCAGAACTCCACGCCAGCCTGGCGTCGCCATCGCCCTGAACGTCGATGAGCTCATTGCTTTCAATCGCGCGCCACAGATGGCCCACGCCCGGTTGCACCTCGGAAGGAAGCCGTGCGGTTTCGGCGCCCCAACTGGCGACCAGCTGCAATCCGGTCGCCGACCGGACATAGAGCACGCCGGCGCGGGCGCGCGTGTACTGGCAGAGCACGGCCAGAAATTTCTCTCCCGCCCGGGCCGCGGAAAGGTCGCCCTGCAGCGCCCGCGCAGTTTTGACCTGCCCTGTCTGCACCCAGGCCAGTTCCGCGGTGGCGCGCCGGCCACGGATCAGGAAAAAGCCGGTGACGCCCATGGTCACCATCATCAGCGCGCCCATCGTCCGGTTGACGATCGCTGTCTGCGCGTCAATTTCGCCGGCGCTGGAAAGGAAAAACCCGGCGACGATGGCGACAAGGATCAGGGCGGTGACGGCGGGGGCGATATAAGCGCGGGTCGCCAGGAAGGTGATCGCGAGAGGAATCGCATAGAGCGTCCAGACGGACATGCCGAGGGGAACCTCAAGGTCCACCAGAAACGTCGCCGCGACGGCCACAAGCGACGCGATCGTGATTGTCAGGTTTTTCCGGTAGGTCAAGGCGCTGTCTCACACACGATTCACGACGGGCAACCCTGCCTGACGCGGCTGCTGCGGTCACCCCGGGGCGCGCCGCCCATTTGACGCCGGCATGCGAAGCGGCCGTCGCCCGGTTGGCAAGGGCCGTGCACTGCACGTTTCGTCACGGCTTCCCCCCTCGACATGCCAGACCCTCACCCAAAATCATACCGCATGACAACAATCATCACGCACATAAGTTCCGTTCCTGGGGGAACAAATTGGAGAGAGCGGCGTTCATCATGCTGCAACATGACACAGGCGCCGGTCCCGGGACGTAAGAACCTGTATGCGGACACGGCGCCAGGCAGCAAATGGCGGAAGCACACAATGGTTTTGGAGAACAGATGCGCCTATGGGCGGCGCCATGAATAGCTGGTGGTTTGAGGACAGGAACCACGGCGGCGGGGAGAGCGCGACCGCATCCCGGCTGCCGTGCAGCGACCTGGAGGCGGGGGCTGTCGCCGCTGCGGGACAGGCAATTGGCCTGCAACTGCGCGCCGTCTACGGTGACGCGGTGCGCGAACCGGTTCCCGACCGGTTTCTGGAGCTGCTTGAAAAGCTGGACAACGCCTGAGAACGGCCCTGCGGTCCGGGACGCCGCATGGAGCGGCGCCAGCCAATGGCGATGGCCATTGATCGCCGGGACCGCGCGGCAAAAAAACGCTGGCGCGCGGGGATGGTGACCATGCCGGGGGAGTGCGGTTGCGACAGGTTATGACGCAACTGTGAGATGTGGTTGCGCCTTGACCGGCCCCTGGAACAGGCGCAGCCTCATGAAGGTTCTGCTGGTCGTCTTGCCGGCGGGTTTCCCTGACAGGAGCTTTACATGCAACGAATGCCTAAGCGTGTTGGTCAAACTCCCCCGAGCGGCCCGCTGGGGAGGGCGGGGTTTGTGCTTGCGGCCGTCGCCGGCGCCGCCCTGCTGTCCGGGTGTCAGACCACGACGCCGGCGCCGACGGGCAATTTGCTGACCGCCGCCGGGTTCACCATGAAGGTGGCCGACACGCCTGCCCGACAAGCCAAGCTGGCGACCATTCCGTCAGGCAGGCTGATCGCCAGGTCGGTGAAGGGCAAGAACATGTATGTCTTCGCTGATCCAAAGGGTTGCAACTGCGTTTATATTGGCGATGAGGCCGCCTACCAGAATTACCGGCAACTGGGACGTAATCGCTCTGTTCCATCCGACCAGATGCTTGTCGCCGAAATGAACGCCGAGAACAGCTGGAATTTCAATTCGATCGGCCCAGGCCCCAACTGGTAAAAAAACCAGGCTGGTAAACAACCAGCATTGCGGGCGCGCCAGGTTCCGGCGGCATATATTCTGCCCATGCGAACGGGCGCGTGAAACCGGCCCCGGCGGACCCTCGCCGGGCCAATTCTTTCCATCCCTGTTCCAGCTGGCAGGCCGCGCTTTCGGGCGTTGCGCCCGGATCGCGCCACGCATGCGTGAACAGTCGCCAGGGCGCCGGCAAGGCGTCTCCCCTACGATCGCCACGATCAGCCATTGCGGCCTCACGACGATGGGCTGGGTGGAGCGGCAATGCGATTGAGGAATTCAATCGAATACTTCTGCGCAGGTTCTGCATACAGGGCATCTGCGATGGACCGCAGGCAAAACGCGCGCGCCGTGTCCCGTAAATTTGGAAATTTCGTCCCGATATCCTGGCATATGTTCACTCGAAGAGATGTCGCATCTCCCTTGAGCCCGGCGACCGCGCCCGGCCAGCGGCCCTGATCCGCACATCTCGCCAAAGGCCGCGCGTTTCCAGGCCAGCCGGCATCCCAGGCGCTACCTGGATGTCGGGGAGCCGCTGGCGCGTGGCGTTGACGTTTACGCCACGCTGAACATCCAGCACGTGGAAAGCCTGAATGACGTGTTGGCGCAGATCACCTGTATCCGGGTGCGCGAGACCATGCGGAACATTGCACTTTGGTCGGGTTGACGGCGTCCACAACATTGATCCAGTTTTCTGGGGACAATAATTTTGACAGGGGACGGAAATGCGCAAGATGGCGATTGGCGTTGCGGTCGCGACGCTCCTGGCCCTCGGGCCCGCTATGGCCCAGGAAACCGTCAAGCTGGGCTATATTGATCCGCTCTCGGGTGGCGGCGCTTCGGTTGGCGAGGTTGGACTGAAGCACTTCCAGTGGCTGGCGGAACAGGTGAACGCCAGGGGCGGCCTGAACGGCAAGAAACTCGAAGTCCTGGCCTTCGACAGCAAGACCAACCCCCAGGAAGCGGTGATCCAGGCGCAGAAGGCGATTGATGCCGGCGCCCGCATTATCACCCAAGGCAACGCCTCGTCAGTCGCGGCGGCGCTGTCCGACTTCGTCACCAAGTACAATGAACGTAATCCCGGCAAGGAAGTCCTGTACTTCAACTATGCGGCGATTGACGATTCACTGACCAATGACAAGTGCTCTTACTGGCATTTCCGCTGGGATGCGTCGGCCAGCGTCAAGATGGCGGCAATCAGCAATTATCTGAAGAACCGGCCTGAGGTTAAGAAGGTATATCTGATCAACCAGGACTATTCGTTCGGCCAGAGCTTCCGCAAACTGGCGGCGGAGATGCTCAAGGCCAAGCGCCCGGACATCCAGATCGTTGGCGACGAACTGCATCCGCTGCTCAAGGTCACCGATTTCTCGCCCTATATCGCCAAGATCAAGGCGTCTGGCGCGGACACGGTCATCACCGGCAACTGGGGGCAGGATATCGCCCTGTTGCTGAAGGCCGGCGCCGACGCGGGGCTGCAATCGAACTGGTACACCATTTACGCCGGCGGCGTCGGCGGTCCCACGGCGATCAAACAGTCGGGTCTGGCGGACAAGGTCCACGATATTGTGGAGAATGATCCCAATACTGCGCCTGAAGCAGCCCAGGCTGCCGAGAGTGAGTTCCGCAAGAGGTTTGGCGCCTCCCTCTGGTATCCGCGCGCTGTCAATGAGATCCGCTTTCTGGAAAGCGCGGTGAAGGAAACGGGCTCGGTTGATCCCAAGGCGATCGCGCAGAAGCTCGAGGGTATGACCGGCGGCACCTTCACCGGCGGCAAAGGCGCGATGCGCAAGGACGATCACCAGTTCTTCCAGGACATGTACCTGCGTTCGTTCGGCCCGCTGAAACCGGGCCAGAAGTTCGACGAGGAGGGAACCGGCTGGGGCTGGACGTCGAAGGGCAAGATCGCGGCGAACGACACGATCGTCCCCACGACCTGCGAGATGGAGCGCCCCTGAGCCACGCTGGCGTTCCGGCGTGATCCTCGCGGTTTCCCCATAACGCCGTCGTGCGGGCGAGCGGGCAGGGCGCTTCCAGCCAGGCAAGCTCGTTGGTGAGGATGGCGCCGCCGCTGGCGGTGACTGCGGCGTTCCGCCGGCGTGGTCTGGCGCGGGCCAGGTTCACGCCCCACCAACATGCGGGCTCCTCGCGCCCGCCAGCTGTCGCCTGGCGGCGGCAGCCGATGGCGTGATGCGCCTGGAGCAGAATTCTTCGAGCCAGGGCGGGATTTTTCTCCATCCTTTTCGCATTGACCCGGTTTTCATGTGAAGCGACGTCCAGCTTCGCTGGAAACCGGCTGGGGCTCCGGATTGCCGATGCTTGAGCTTGTCACTTTCTCTACCCTCAACGGCGTGCTCTACGGCATGCTGCTGTTCATGATGGCGAGCGGCCTCACCCTCATCTTCTCCATGATGGGGGTCCTGAATTTCGCCCACGCCAGTTTCTACATGATCGGAGCCTATTTCGGTTTCGAGATTTCCCGCCACATTGGCTTCTGGCCAGGCTTCATCATCGCGCCGCTGCTGGTGGGCGTTGTGGGCGCCCTGATTGAACGCTATGGCCTGCGCCGCGTCCACCGCTACGGGCATGTGGCCGAGCTGCTGTTCACCTTTGGCCTCGCCTTCGTCATCGAGGAACTGGTGAGCATGATCTGGGGCAAGGCGCCGGTGGACTATCGGCCGCCGCCATCGCTCGATTTCGTCGCATTCAGCCTCTTTGGCACCACCTATCCCGCGTACCGGATCTTCATGCTGGCGACGGCGGTGGCGATGTTCGTGTTCCTGATCCTCGTGCTGCGCCGCACCCGGGTGGGCCTCATCATCCAGGCGGCCCTCACGCACCCGGACATGGTCGCGATGCTGGGCCACAACGTGCCCCGGGTGTTCATGATGGTGTTTGGCGTCGGCGCTGGGCTCGCCGGGCTCGCCGGCGTCATCGCCGGGCCGGCCCTGGTCACCCAGCCGTCCATGGCGGCGCTGCTCGGGCCGATCCTGTTCGTGGTGATCGTGGTCGGCGGCCTTGGTTCGCTTGGCGGCGCGTTTGTCGCCTCGCTGCTCATTGGCCTGATCCAGACATTCGCGGTCGCCATCAACGTCTCGCTCGCCGATGTCATTGGCCCCACGGCGGCGGGGATATTTGGCGAACTCGGCCGCGCGCCGCTCGCCCAGATCGCGCCTGTCCTGCCCTATCTCCTGCTTGTGCTTGTGCTCATCCTCAGGCCCACCGGACTGTTCGGGACGCGTGAATCATGACCGGCATGCGCTACCTTCTCTGCTTCGCCGCGGTTGCCGTCGCGTTGCTGATCGCGCCGGTGGTGTTTCCGTCGAGCGTGGCGATCACCACCATGAGCCTGATGGGCGTGATGATCATCTTCGCGCTCTCCTACAACATGTTGCTGGGTCAGACCGGGCTGCTGTCATTCGGGCACGCGGTCTATTACGGGCTTGCCGGCTTTTGCGCCGCCCACGCCATGAACATCATCGCCGCCGGCAAGCTGCCGGTTCCGCTGCCGGTTATTCCGCTGGTCGGCGCCGCCGCCGGCCTGTTCTTCGGCGTTATTTTTGGCGCGGTGTCGACCCGGCGCGCCGGCACGGTGTTCGCCATGATCTCGCTGGGTCTGGGTGAACTGGTGGCGGCGTTCGCCCTGGTGCTGCATACCTTCTTCGGCGGCGAGGACGGTATTTCCACCAACCGGACAAAATTGCTGGCGTTCTTCGGCTACAAGTTCGGACCGCAGATTCAGGTGTACTATCTCATCGCCTTCTGGTGCTTCGTCTGCATCGTGCTGATGTACGCCCTGACGCGCACGCCGTTCGGCCGCATGTGCAACGCCGTGCGGGACAATCCGGAGCGCGTCGAATTTATCGGCTACTCCACCCAGCGCGTGCGCTTCCAGGCGTTCGTGCTGTCGGCGATGTTCGCTGGCGTCGCCGGCGCGCTCGCCGCGATCAATTTCGAGCTGATGAACCTGCAATCCATCGGCGCGGCCGCATCCGGGCAGGTGCTGCTGATGAGCTTTGTGGGCGGCGCCGGTCATTTCGCCGGCCCGGTGATTGGCGCGATTTTCGTGACCTTCCTGCAGGTCTCGCTGTCGGACATCACCAAGGCGTGGATGCTGTATTTCGGCCTGATGTTCATTTTCATCGTCATGTACGCGCCTGGGGGAATGGCCGGATGGCTGGCCCTGCACTGGCCGCTGCTCAGGAACGGACGCATCGTCCGGCTCTTGCCGGCCTATGCGCTGGCAGCCGTTCCCATGCTTGGGCTGGCGCTCGGCGGCGTCATGCTGATCGAACTCGCCCATCACATGCTGGTCCAGGCGGCCAGCGATGGGCCGCAGCTGTCGATATTCGGGATCCCCATGAATGGCGCCAGCCCCTGGCCCTGGCTGGCGGCGCTTGTCCTGTTCGCGGGCGGCGCGTTTGGCGTGCGGGCGGCGTGGCCGCGCGTCGCCGACGCATGGGGTCGCGCGCTGGCGGCGCCTGGAACCACGAAGGTGAACTCATGAACCCGGCAATCGCGCTCAGGGACGTGCGCAAGAGTTTTGGCCCCACGGAGATTATCCGGGGCCTCAACCTGACGGTGAACAGGGGCGAGCGGCACGCGGTGATCGGCCCGAACGGCGCCGGCAAGTCCACGATGTTCCATCTCATTAGCGGACGCCTGCAGGCGTCCTCGGGGGTGATTGAATTGAAGGGGGAGGACATCACCGGCCTGCGCCCCTATGAGATCAACCGGCGCGGGCTGTCGCGCAGCTTCCAGATCACCAATATTTTTCCGAAACTCTCGGTTTACGAGAACCTGCGCTGCGCCGTGCTCTGGTCGCTGGGCTATCGCTACGCATTCTGGCGGTTTGTCGACCGTCTGAAAGACGCCAATGAGCGGGCGGAGGAAGTGCTGGAAATGATTGGCCTGACGGCGCGGCGCGATACGCCGGCGGGCGTGCTGGCCTATGCCGATCAGCGGGCGCTCGAAATCGGCGTCACCATCGCGGGCGGCGCCGATGTCATCATGCTCGACGAGCCGACCGCCGGCATGAGCCACGCCGAAACCGAGCAGGCAGTGGCGCTGATCCGCAAGGTTTCGGAGGGCCGCACCCTGATCATGGTCGAACACGACATGGGGGTGGTGTTCGGGCTGGCTGACCGGATCTCCGTTCTGGTCTATGGCCAGATCATCGCCTCTGACACGCCGCAGGCCATCCGCGCCAATCCGGCGGTGCGCGAAGCCTATCTTGGAGAGGAGGCGCCGGCATGAGCGCGCTGCTCGACGTGCAGGACCTCCACGCCTATTACGGCAAGAGCCACATTCTGCATGGCGTCAATTTCCACATCAACGCGGGAGAGATCGTTTCGCTGCTCGGCCGGAATGGCGTCGGACGCTCCACCACCATCAAGGCGATCATGGGCGACGTGCCGCCGGTTGGCGTAGTCCGTTTCGCGGGCCGCGATATTGCCGGAATGAAACCGCACCAGATCGCCCGGCTCGGCCTTGGCTACGTGCCGGAAAATCGCGACGTGTTTCCATCGCTGACCGTTCGCCAGAACCTGTTGCTGGGCCAGAAATCCGCCAGACAGGCCGGCCGCTGGTCGATGCAGGACATGTTCAGGATCTTTCCGCGGCTGGAAGAGCGGGCGGACACGCCGGCGGGCGTGATGTCTGGCGGCGAGCAACAGATGCTCACCATTTGCCGCACGCTGATGGGCGATCCTGATCTGGTGATGATTGACGAGCCCACCGAAGGGCTGGCGCCAATGATGGTCGAACTGGTGGGCAATTTGCTGGCCGAGATCGCCAGTCGCGGCGTCGCCATTCTGCTGGTGGAGCAGAAGCTGACCATCGCGTTGAAGATCAGTCACCGGCTCTATGTCATGGGCCATGGCCGCATCGTCTTTGAAGGCAGCGTCGCCGACTTCAACGCCAACGCCAGCGTCCGCCAGGAGTGGCTTGAGGTGTGACGGATGTCGGCGTCCAGGTTTGCTTTGCGCCGCCACGGAATAATGGCTCGAAAACACCACCGGAACCGCGACGGCCGCCCCGGCGAGGGGGCCACGAAATTCCCTTGGCGGAGGCCCGGCCGTGCGCCCCGCTGGGTCGGCCAGGCGCATCGTTCTCGGACAGGCGATACGCCGCTGCCTGCGAAATCACGCGTCAGGTAACGCCGCCAGACGATCCTGGGATGCCCGCGTCATGGCGCAGCTGCTGGCGAGCGCAGCGCCGCAGGCGCGGCGACGCCGTGGAACCGATGCCTTGTCCCGGGAGGCTTGGCGCCATCGCCAGACCGGTTCTACAGCGGCGATGATGCTGCAATGGCGCTGAACGCCCCGGCGCCCTGGTGTTTCTTCCGAGAATGAACAGGCGTTCTTGCGAAAACAGAGCCCCATAAAAAGCAGGCCCGTTTCCCGCTCATGCCCCGAAAGGGACAGCGCTTCCGCGACAATGGGGCCGACCAGACGGCAAAACGCTGACGCGGCCAGCGCACGGCGGCGAGGGAGGCCGGTCCGCCATTCGCCATCCATTTCGCTCCATGGAGTTCGTTCGATGCGATGGCGCGAAACGCCGCCACACCACTGGCCAGCCGGCGCACGGAACGAAACCTGCGTGGACAGGCTCCGCGCCCTGAGCGTCGCCCCTTGCGCTCGTCGCATCTTGCGGTATACATCGCGCCATAACCGGTCGCCGGCTCCTGCAGGGCAGGACGCGCAGCGCGCCGGTTATTTCCAGCTGGACCTGGTCCTGCTGCGGAGGGGTGGCCGAGTGGTTGAAGGCGCACGCCTGGAAAGTGTGTATACGGGCAACCGTATCGCGGGTTCGAATCCCGCTCCCTCCGCCACCTTGGCCGAAATTGCCATTTTGGAAAACGGTTTGGCGCCGAACGGCGCCTATTTCCCTCTGCATTCCTCCTTGGCCACTTCCGCCCGACCTCGCATGGCATCCGTCATCCGCGAAACCGCAGGGTCTCGACGAACAGGCTGAAAGCGGCGGATGGATGCCGACGGTGGGGATAATAGAGGTGATAGCCCGGCAGGGCGGGCGTGAACTTGTCGAGCACCCGCATTAGCCGGCCGGCCTTCAGATGCGGCCGAACCTGATCGAGCGGTAGATAAGAAAGGCCATGTCCATCGAGTGTCGCATCGAGAATAAGGTCGATGGTGTTGAGGACCAGAGGTCCGTCGATGCGAACGCGCGTTTCCCGGCCGCCGGGTGTGAGGCGCCAGCCGTTCAGCGTGCCGGAGGTCGGCAGACGCAGGTTGATCGCACGATGATCGACGAGTTGCGCCGGCGATGCGGGCGCCGGATGCTTTCGAAAGTAATCGGGTGAACCGACGATCGCCATCGGCGTGTCCGGTCCGATGCGCATCGCGATCATGCCCTTCGCAATGTCGCCGCCGAGCCTGACGCCTGCGTCGAAGCGGTCGGCAACGACATCGGCCAGACCGTAGTCGATGGTGATCTCCACCTTGATGTCAGGATTGTCCGGCAGCAGCCGCTTCATTGCCGGAACGATGATTGTCTTGGCCGCGTGCTCCACGGTGGTGATGCGGATCGTGCCCGACGGGCGATCCCGCAGATCGCCGAGCGACGCAACGGCCAAATCGAGATCGTGCAGCATGGGACCGAGCGTCGCGATCAGCCGCTCGCCCGCTTCGGTAGGCGCCACGCTCCGTGTCGTGCGCGACAGCAGCCGCACACCAAGCCGCTCCTCGATCCGCCGCACGATCTGGCTGAGAGCGGACTGCGCCATGCCGAGACGCGTCGCCGCCCTGGTGAAGCTGCGCTCCTCGGCGACGACGACGAACGCCGCCAGATCGGCGATCTCATCCCGCCTCATTCATCACTCCAGTGATAGGCCCAATATGAATTTCTTGTCTAATCGACATAATCTTTCTGGCGTAAATTACGTCCATCGGCAAGCGGATACCCGGAAAGAATTCCAAACGGCCGCTGGCTCAACAAAGGAGACAGGAAATGGGCAAGATCAGCTTCAACAATTCGAACAACCCGACCATCGTCATGTCGGCTGTGATCAATTTCCCCGACGGTTTCGATGAAGCGAAAACATGGCCGGCTGTCGTCGTTTCGCATCCCGGCGGCGGCGTGAAGGAACAGACCGCTGGGACCTATGCCAAGAAGCTCGCCGAGCAGGGTTTCGTCACTATCGCCTTCGACCGTTCCTATCAGGGCGAGAGCGGCGGCGATCCGCGCCAGCTCGAAAATCCCTATGTCAGCGCCGAGGACGTCAGTGCGGTCATCGACTATCTGACGACGCTGCCTTACGTTGACAACAACCGGATCGGCGCCATGGGCATATGCGCCGGCGCGGGCTACACCGCCAATGCCGCCATTCAGGACCGCCGCATCAAGGCGATCGGCACGGTGAGCGCGGTCAATATCGGTTCGATGTTCCGCAATGGCTGGGAGAACACCGTCAAGTCTGTCGATGCGCTGCCCTATGTCGAGGCGGGATCGAACGCCCGCACGACGGACGCCGCAGGCAAGGGTTACGCCACCATGCCGCTGGCGCCTTTGACCGAGAAGGACGCGCCGAACGAAGAACTGCGGCAGGCCTGGGAATATTACCACACGCCGCGGGCCGAGTGCGCGACCGCGCCGGGCTTCGCAACGCTGCGCAGCCTCAATCAGATCATCACCTACGATGCCTATCACATGGCCGACGTCTATCTGACGCAACCGATCCAGATCGTCGCCGGCAGCGTGGCGGGCAGCAAGTGGATGAGCGACGACCTCTTCGACCGTGCTGCGAGCACGGACAAGGCGTTTCACATCGTCGAGGGGGCCAATCACATGGACCTCTATGACGGACAGCCGTTCGTCGATGAGGCCGTTTCGGTCCTGGCGCCGTTCTTCACCGCGAAGCTCTCCGCCACCGCCACGGCTGCGCAGGCTGCCGAGTGACGAAGCTGGCGTGCATCGGGACGCCGCGTATGCCCGATGCCGCCCTCACCGAAAGGAAACGATCATGGAATCCGTGAAAATCCAGAACCGGGACATGGCATGGCATATTGCCGCCAACATCCAGTTCCCGCCGAACTTCGACGCGGCCATGACCTGGGCGACGATCATCGCCGTTCATCCATTCGGAAGCTGCAAGGAGCAGACTTCGGGCAATGTCTACGGCAAGGCGCTCGCGGAACAGGGCTTTGTCGTCATCGCTTATGACGCGAGCTTTCAGGGCGAATCCGGCGGCGAGCCGCGCTGGATCGAGGACCCGACCCAGCGGGTCGAGGACATCAGCCACGTTATCGACTATGCGGTTACACTCCCTTATGTCGACGCCGACCGGATCGGCGTGATCGGCATCTGCGGCGGTGGCGGCTATGTGCTGAACGCCACGCTGACCGAAAAGCGCATCAAGGCCGTCGTCGCAATCACCCCGGTTAATATCGGCCGCCTGTTCCGCGAGGGCTTCAGCAACTACGATCCGCTCGGCGCGCTTGCGGCCATGGCGGCGCAACGCACCAAAGAAGCGCGCGGCGGCGAATTGCAGGTCAACGAACTTCTGCCTGCCAGTCCTGGTGCTGCCAAGGTCGCCGGTCTGACGGAGCGTGACGTGTTCGAAGCGACCGATTACTACAAGACGCCGCGCGGCCAACAGCCCGGCGGCTGGACGCGGATGCTGTTCAGCCATGCGCAGAACACGCTCGGCTGGGACGCCTTTGCCTTTGCCGAGATCCTGATGACCCAGCCGATGATGGTGGTGATCGGCCAGAAGGTCGGTGCGTTTGGCGCCTATCGCGACGGGATGGAAATCTATGGTCGCTCGACTGCCTCGAAGGATCGCCAACTCGTCTCGCTTGAGGACTGGTCGCACTACGATCTCTACGACAAGCCCGAGCCCGTCGACCTCGCGCTCGAAAAGCTGGCGCCGTTCTTCAAAAAGCACCTGAACGAGGCGACTGGGCAATGACCAAAGTTCTCATTCCCGGGGCGAGCGGCCAGACAGCATCAGCATGACGCTGTTTGTCCGCGATGCCGACAAACTGTCGAGCGTTCCCACGAAAGCCTCTGTCTTTCAGGACGACGTTGACGTGCTTGATCGTTCGGCCTTCGACGAGGCAATAGCCGGGCAGGATGTGGTCTATGCTAATCTGACCGGCGAAAATCTCGACGACCAGGCGAGAAGCGTCGTCGCCTCGATGCACGCGGCGGGCGTCAAACGCCTGATCTTCGTGCTGGATAAACCGTTCAGAGGCACGGTCGTGCCGTCCGTGGCGGATCACATGGACAATGCCGCTGACGACGCGCCGGTCGTCGATCCGCGATGCGCCGTGTGACAACGGGAAAATGGCAAAATGCGAGCCATCTGCCGCTCGCTCAGCAGAAAGACATCACCCATCAATGCCTCCATCACGAAGGCGCTGAATCACCCATCAAATCAAATTAATAGGTCCTGAACCCAGAGGCGATGAGCACCCCGCCGAGCCGCTTCAGGGGTGGCTGGCGGAGTCAACGTCACGTTGGGTCAGCTAGCATCGTTTCATTTCCCCGTCCCCCGGTTCTGACGTTCGCGTGAACTTCTGGAACAAAGCTCCATTTCCGGCTGTTGGCACAAAGTCATTCCGCACCTCATTCCGGGAATGTTCCTTAGTTGAATGCGCCTGCGCAAGCGGCTTCCTGGAATATTTTCAGGAATGACTGCCAAACCATGGAGATCTATCAATGGGTAGGGGGATTTTGCTCTGGCTCCTTGGAGTGCCGATTCCGATTATCCTGCTGCTTTGGCTGATCGGGCGCTGACAACGGCTCTCATGTGATTTGACGTCCTGTGCAGCATGGCGTGGATTGCCCCGCCAGCCTCCAGGAAAAGAACGGTTTGATCGAAATCTGATTTAGCAGGGTTGTCGCGGCCATAGCGGCTCTGTCCGCCTTGCCGCAGCGCGCCCGGGGAGGCGGACATGTCCCGCACCGATGAAATCCTGATAGCAACAGGCGACGGAGCGCCGGAGCGGCCGATGAATTGGGCGGCTGCCTTCGCGGGAGCTGCCGTGGCTATCGCCGTCGCCATAATCCTGATGTTGCTCGCTTCGGGGATTGGCCTTGCGGTCGTCTCACCATGGAGTGGCGAGGGCGTTTCAGCCAAAAGCGCCCTGGTCACCGGTGGCATCGCCCTTATTGTCATCCAATGGATCGCATCTGCGGCTGGCGGTTACGTCGCCGGACGAATGCGCGCCGGCTGGGCGGGGTTACGCAGCGACGAGGCTTTCTTTCGCGATACGGTGCACGGGCTCGTCGCGTGGACGGTGGCGGCGCTGATAATGATGGGGGTAGCCGCATCATCCGCCTTTTCTGTCGCTGGAACCGGCGTCAAGGCCGCAGCTACGGTTGCGGGAGCAGCAGCAACCGCGGCTGGCGGGGTCGCCGATAACGGGCTGGACTATTATGTCGATGGCATGATGCGTCCTGGTCAGGCGCCTGCCGCCCAGCCGTTGCGTCCTGAAACCTTGAAGGAGGTGTCGCGCATTATCGCCCGGGCCGTCGCAACGGGGACTTTGCCGCAGAGCGACAAGACCTATGTGACCGGTGTGATCGCGAACGCCACGGGCGTATCGCAGGCCGACGCAGAACAACGGGTCGACAGCGCCATGCAGGGACTGGAAAATCTGAAGCAGGAGGCGAAACAAAAGGCGGACGATGCGCGAAAGGCGAGCGCCGCCACTGCCCTTGCGGCCGCTCTGGCCCTCTGCATTGGGGCATTTGTCGCCTGTGTCGCAGCAGTTCTGGGCGGGCGCGCCCGGGACGCGTTCGCCTATGAAACCTGACAGGCTGATTAATCCAGACGTGGCGGCGCTTCCAAACGGGTGCGCCACTCTTTCGCCAATGCGCCCTGCGCCATCATGGCCCTGAGTACTTCAGAAACAGGGCGTCCGGTCGTGCCTCCCGGCGCCGCATGATGGCTGACAACAAGACGGATCGGAATTGAGCCCCACCATCGCGCTGTCTTACGGCGCGGCGACCGCTGCTTCGTCGATAGCTGCCGGCTTGCGGCTTCCGGCATTGTGCAGGTGCAGGTAGGTTGGGTCAAAGCCGCTGAACTCCCGCAGTTTCCTGATATCGGGAATGCGCACCCTGCGGGAGCTTGTCTCAACAAGACCAAGCTCCCGCAACTCTTTGATGACACGGTTCACGTGAACCGGTGTTATTCCCATGGTGTCTGCCAGTTCCTGCTGGGTGAGCAGCATGGGAAACGAGTCCGGCCCGGCGCGGCCCACCACCTGAAGTCGCAGCAGCAACTCGCAAAAGATGTGACCCATCTGTGCGCTGGCCGGACGTTGGCCCATGTTCACCAGCCACTCCCTCAAAATCGCTTCATCAACCAGCGTAGCCCACCACAGGGCCCGGTTGAGGCGTGGATTGTCAATCAGTGCGTCGACCTGTTGCGGTTCTATTTCGACAATGAGGGAATCCACCAAGGTCCCTATATTGTGATCCATTTCGCCAAGGATGTGCACGTGCAGGTCGCACATGTCCCCGGGCACGAAAAACGCCACGATCTGGCGCTTGCCGTTTTCCAGAACCTTGTAGCGGCCGGCAAAGCCCTCGATCACGAGGCGCACGTTACGCGGCGGATCGCCTTCGCGAATGAGATCGGTGTACGCGGGGACCCGAATGGGTTGCTTGCAGATGCGGACCAACAGGGCCCGGTCCTCGTCCGTCAGGCGCGCGCCGTGCTCCAGTTTGCGAACGAGGGGATTGTCCATCTGCAACTCCGCTACTGGCTGCGCATCGCATTCGCAGACTCTTATGCATCTGCGCGCCAGCGTCAAAATTAACTTATGTTATATCGCAACAATTAATGAGACGGCAGATATTCCTATCTGTCGCCCGGTTTCCTCCAGGCGGCTCAACCGGATCAGCCCGACGCACAGCCTGTCCTGGCTGGGCGCCCGGAAGGAGCGCCTGACTGTGAAATCCTTCATCGAGCGCGTGGTGCTTTCCAATGCTCCGGGTAAATTGCTTCAAACCGGGTTGGTGGCGCTGCCGCCGCTTGTCGTAGTGGCAGTCGGTCTGCTCAGCCCGGCGCTTGCTCAATATCTGGGGCCGCTGATCTGCTTTCCGGCTGTTGCGTTGGCCGCGGCGCTGTTTGGCTGGCGACATGGGCTGGCTGCGGCGGCGCTGTTCGGGATGGCGGAGGTTCTGTTCCAGTTGCCGCGGGGCCCAGGTCAATTGGCGCCGGGAAACATGGCGGCCTGGGATATGGCGGCCATCCCGATGCGTCTGGCGGCCGCCGCCGCTGTTACCTTCATCGTCGACCGTTTGCGCGGCCTTGTGCTGGATTTTCACCACGCCGCGGAATGCGAGATGATCCGCGCCGCTGAACTGGATCACCGCGCGAAGAACAACCTGGCCATGGTCGAAGCGCTGGCGCGGCAGACGCAACGCTCCGGCAGGAGCGGTGAAGACTTCTTTGAAGCATTTACGCCGCGATTGCAGGCGTTCGCCCGCGCTCAGGATCTGCTGCGCAAGAGCCAGTGGCAGGGCGCGACATTGCCTTCGCTTGCGCGCGAGGCGTTGCGGCCGTTTGCAGACCATCCCGGGTTGCGGATCGATGGCCCGGAATGCCCGCTGCCTGGGCGGGCATGCATGCCGCTGGTGCTGGCGCTGCACGAACTTGCCACCAACGCGAGCAAATATGGCGCGCTGTCATGCCCGGGAGGAATGGTTGACCTGTTCTGGTCCGCGCATCCCACGGGTTCCTGGGTCGAAATCGACTGGCAGGAACGTAATGGCCCGATCGTCACGAAGCCGAAACGGCGTGGTCTTGGTTCGCGTCTCCTGGCGCGGGGCTATCCCGGGCTCGTCGTCGATCACCAGTTCAACCGCGAAGGCGTGCGCTGCATCATGCGGCTCAATTGCACCTCGCCAGGCGCTGTAGCCGCCTCACTTTCGACGGCCGGCGATCACGTTTCGCGGCAATCTCAACGGAGCAATAATTTTTCCTAAACATAAGTTAACATCAACATCCGTCGCGCCTGCTACGGTTCCGGTTCTGATGAGATGAAAAGCCATCTGAAGCTGGAGGCTGGCATGACGTTGCAGTGGGAAAATTTACTGCGCACCACCCGCTCTGGCCGCCCGGTCCGCATTATCTGGGCCGCCGATTTTCCTCACCTCTTTGAGATACACGTACCGTTACAGGGCAATTCCAACCTGTACGTAGACGGCAGGTTCATCGCAGCCGGCAATGACATTATAAGTCTTGCCGATCAGGCGCAGAAACAGTGTGAGGCGTTGAAGCTGGGGCTGGACGTTCCGCACAATTAGCCCATGCGCCGTCCCTGCTCGTGACAGCGCCTCAATCGCTGTCAGGGGGCGTTCACCGCGACATGGCTGTTGCCTTCAGCAAATGCGCCAGAAGGAGCAATTGAAGGACTTGCTGCGCCCACGGCAGGGCCCATCAAGTATTTGTCAACGAGCGCCTTTGATCAAAAAGCAGTTGCCGTGCGGGTTTCGCTCCGGGTCATCTGGCCCGGCGTCCAACCTGGGCATGCTCTGGCGCTCCCAAAGTTCCGCGAGCGCCTTGTATGTCGATCTGGAACCAGGCCGTGGTTCGGGGTGTTCTACCATCATTGGTAAATCATGCAGGGAGTGCGCGTTATGGCAAGTCGTGATGTTGAAGGACGCATGGAAACAGACGAAACGTCAAATCTTATCTCAGCATCCAAGGTTCAGGGAACGACCGTTTACAACGCAGACGGCGACGACATTGGTTCGATATATGATGTTATGCTCGAAAAAGTGGGAGGAAAAGTGTCATACGCGGTCATGTCCATAGGCGGTTTTCTCGGTATGGGGGCGGACTACCATCCGATCCCATGGAACAGGTTGAACTATGATACCAATTTGGGTGGCTATGTCCTCAAGGAGCCTGTCGAGCGTCTGAAAGCTGCCCCGACGATGTCCCGGAATTTTGCCACTGACCCCGACTGGGAACAACAAAACGCCGGGTGGACCCGCCGCGTGGACGAATACTATGGCATGCCAATTTAACCATGGCTGTTCATAAGCTCCGCTTTTGCGGGGCTTTTTTTGGCCCGCTGACGACGTCAAGCTACCCACGGCGGGCGGGCGCATCATTGCGCTTGTCGCCGGCCAGCATATGTTCCGGCGCATGATTGCTAATTATGTCAAAAATAAGCATATATGCGCTGAATAATGGGTTCGGAACGCAATAAAATCGGTGGAACACTGACGGAAGGCGAGGCGTTACCATCAGGAAAGCGGAGGAGCTTACGATGAAACGTTTTGTGTTGGTCAGTGTTATCGCTTTGCTGCCTGCAGTGGCGCTTGCGGAGAATCCGGAGGGGGCAAAAGGAGGAGCCGCCAGTGGGGCCGCTGCTGGCGCGGTGGGCGGCGCCATCGTTGGCGGACCGGTAGGCGCGGTAGTGGGAGGGGTTGGCGGCGCTGTCGTAGGGGGAATTGTTGGAGATAACACCCCGAAATTCAAGCGATACGTCGTGGAGCGGCGCGTGCCGTCGTACGCCTATGATGAAGACCTTGAGGCTGGCGTGGTGCTGCCGGAAGAAGGCATAACCTATTACGACGTCCCTGAAGAATATGGGGTTCAAAAAACGTATCGGTACACCGTTATCAACGGACATCCTGTATTGGTTGAACCCAGAACGAGGAAGGTGATTCAGGTTATCGAATGACACTCGCCGTTGGGACCTGAAGCGTGGCTGGCGCGCTGAATCATCGACCCGCCAATGGTCCCAACCCTGACCTGGCGCGTCATCTTCGCCGACGGCGTCGCCTTCTTTTTCCCCAAGGGGCGATCTTGCGCGAGATGCTTTGCGTCGACCGCAATCGCACGCCGACGCCCATTTCGTCTCTTGCAATGAAATGGGGGGCAGGTTCTTCCAGCGCCTCCTGTGGCGCCAGCAGGCCCGAACATCCGGAGGTGTTTCTCCCTGGATTGAAGCCGCTCGCAACGGATGAAGGTCAACACCCCCATGGTGAGTGGTGAAATGGACGCGTGCGTCCTGGCGACGGCTTGGGAGCGGTGGACAGGTTATATGGGCGCTGGACGCCCTCTGCAGTTCTTCCGATGACACCCGCGCCGCTGTTATGAGGCTCTGTCTGAAGCGCTTCAGGCAACAACTGGAAGCGGCTCCTGTTGAGGAAATACCGGTGCATTGGAGCAGGCAATGGCAAGATTTTTCCGCGACAACGGTCTGACGCTTGCTCTTGGAGCCATGTTTCTGGGTTCGCTGGTCGGGATGGTTCTGACCGGTCAGAGCGCTTACAATCAGGAACTTGTCGCGCACGGACAGGCGGGACTGGACCTTCCGGCATACCTGGTCAGCGGCAATTTTCTGTCGGCGCTGCTGGAGAACTGGGAGAGTGAGTTCCTCCAGATGGCGGTATCCGTTGTCCTGACGGCCATGCTGTTCCAGCGCGGTTCAGCCGAATCCCGCGATCCAGATCAGCCGGATCGGGACAACGACGTGGTCTGGTGGCGGCATCGCTACCCCGTGGCCGCCTGGCTCTACGAGCGCTCACTGGGTATTTCTCTCGCTATTCTCTTTCTTCTCTCGTTTGTCCTGCACTGGTGGTTCAGCCTTTTGGCGACCAACGAAGACGCCATTCGACATGGCCAGCCGGCAGGGCGCCTGATGGGATATTTGCTGGATCCGAAATTATGGTTCGAGTCGTTTCAGAACTGGCAGTCCGAGTTTCTGTCGACTGCATTGCTGGTCGTGCTGTCAATCTTTCTCCGCCATAAGGGTTCGCCGGAGTCCAAGCCGGTTGCAGCGCCGAATTCTCACACGGGAGATTAAAGAAGCGGGCAGCCAGTCATTTGCGCGCGCATTGGCGGAATCCCGCGTCATTTCCGGTCAGCCGCATCGGCGCCCCGGGTTCCGATGGGGAGAGGCGCGCCAGTCGTGGTGTCTACGAGGGTCTGCCGTTCGGACTCCGCGTTCAGTTCAGCGCCAATTGTCACGATGATTGCTGATATCCACATCCACATCATTAGGGCAATGGCGGCCCCCACGGTTCCATAGGTTTTGTCATAGTCCTCGAAATTCGCCATATACCAGGAGAGGCCAACGGAAGCCACGAGCCAGACGACGGCTGCAAAAATCGCTCCGGGACTGACCCATTGCCAGCGGGCATTTTCCCGGCTTGGACCAAACCGGTAAAGAACCGCGAGAACAGCAATCAGCGCCGCCATGAGAGCCGGCCAACGGCCAAATTTGAAGAGAGGTTCGGCGACGTTGCCGAGATAGACGTAATTCAGGACAGCCGGAAGCGCGACCACCAGGAGAATAGCAACGACCGCGAACAGGATTACGCCAACGGTAAAGATCATCGAAACCAGATTGAGACGGAAGAAGCCCCGCTTTTCGTCCTCGCCATAGGCCACGTTCAGGGCGTCGAACAACGCCTTCATACCGGCGTTTGCACTCCACAACGCAAGCGCGAGCCCGATGACCAGGGACAGGCCAAGGTCCTGGCTGCCCGCTGATGCGATGCGCTCCATCTGGTCACGGATAAAGCTGTAGGCCTGAGCCGGAAGAATGCTCCCCAACAGTCCGAGGTGCTCCATGACCGTATCAGGCGCGGCCACAAGCCCATACAGGCTAACGAACGCCGCCATAGCCGGAAACATGGCCAGGAGGCCGTAAAACGTCACGCCTGCCGAGACAGCCATGACCCTGTCGCGGGAAACCTCACGGTACGTTCGCATGACGATTTCGCGCCACCCGGCGGGGCCAATATCAGTGGGCGCCACAGCATTCTTGCCATGGGACGAATTCGGGCCCTTGTCTTGATGCTCCGCCATCTCGCGAGCAGACGCCTTGGGGGCTGGGCCAAGCAAAATCACGGCTGATGTGAAGCCAAGAACGAATGCCCCAGCATCCCGCAGCAAGGGTTTGAAATGAGTCATGCCCCCTCCCGTTTCCAGGACGCCTGCAACCCCGGCTTCACGCCGTAGTAATCGTAGATCCCGCGGCCTTGCTGTTGTGGCCAATCCCATACACATCAGCGCCAACCGCCTTATTGCAGGCGATCAGATCACGTGTTTTGTGAATACCCGGATTGGCCTGCATCACAGCGCCTTTTCGTAACTGCTGTTTGGGGTAAATCGAAAACCTGACCTCAAGTTCCGCAGAAATACGACGGGCGTCATCAGGGGTGAGCCCAAAAGCTGCGGCGACCGCAAGTCTACGAGGTATTCAGTCCCGCTATTTGATGGATTGGGCGGCGGGGCAGGGAGCCGGGGCAACGAGCGCCTTTGTCGGCAGAAGCAACTGCATCACTGACCACCCGGAGCCCGGCAGGGCAAAGCGCGCCATCGAAATCTCCGGTACGGAAGGCCAGTGTATCGGAGCGGGACTCCAGAGAAGCCCTTTGTAAGGGGCATGAGATCTGGGTCAGATTACAAGGGTCGCGCCTTCGCTCAAGGCATGGCGCGGCGCGACAATGCCTTCTCCACTTCCAGAATAACCATGGTGATGACGCCGATCAGGATAATTACCAGGCCGTCAATAAAAGCGATCGGCGCGGTTCCGAACAGATCTTGCATGAAGGGCGCATAGGTGAACAGGAGTTGCGCCGCGATTACAATCGCTATGGCGCTGAGCACCGCAGGCGTTCCCATGGCGCCGATGAGACTGAACGACGTGCGGTGCAAATAACGCACGTTGAACAGATAGAATATCTCCATCACGACCACGGTGTTCACGACCAGCGTGCGCGCGCCTTCGATATCATAGCCGCGAGAACGGCCATACTCGAAAATAATGAATACACCGATGACGAAGAGAAACGAGACGAAAATGATTCTCCAGACGAGAAAACGCGAGAGGATTGGCGCCTCGCGCGGGCGGGGAGGGCGCTGCATCACATCCGGCTCCGACGGCTCGAAAGCCAGGACCAGGCCGAGTGTGACGGTGAGGACCATGTTGATCCACAAAATTTGCACCGGCGTCATCGGCAGGTTGAGGCCGAGCAGGATCGCGATGATCACACAGAGCACTTCGCCGCCATTGCTGGGCAATGTCCAGCCGATAACCTTGCGGATGTTGTCATAGACCGTGCGTCCTTCATGCACGGCGGCGACGATCGAGGCAAAGTTGTCGTCGAGCAGCACCATCTGCGCCGCTTCCTTGGCGGCTTCGGTTCCCTTGCGACCCATGGCGACGCCGACATCCGCCTGCTTGACGGCGGGGGCGTCGTTGACGCCGTCGCCGGTCATGGCGACGATGTGGCCGTTGGCCTGAAGCGCGCGCACGATGCGCAGCTTGTGCTCGGGCGTGGCGCGGGCGAACACGGCGACTCTCTCGACTGTCCGGCGCAATTCGTCGTCGGGCATGCCGTCGAGGGCGCCGCCTTCCAGCACCTGTGGATCGTCGGCAATGGCCAGTTGCCGGGCGATGGCCACCGCCGTTCCGTAATGGTCGCCGGTGATCATCTTGACGGCGATGCCGGCGCGGCGGCATTCGGCGACAGCCGCGATCGCTTCGTCGCGCGGTGGATCGACGAAGCCCGCGACGCCGAGCAGGGTCAGCCCGCTTTCGACGGTCCCGAACTCCAGCCGTTCGACATCGGTCCCGACCGTTTTGGTCGCGAAGGCAAGCACCCGTTCGCCCTGCGCCGCCGCCGTGTCGACGCGTTCGCGCCACCAGTCGTGATCAATCGGGCCGGAGCACATGGACAGCACCCGTTCGGGCGCTCCCTTGACGAAGATACGGCGTTCGCCTCCCGGCTCATCATGCAGCGTCGCCATGAACCGGTGCTGGGCGTCAAAGGGAATTTCATCGCGCCGCGTCCATGCCTGGCGCTCGGCTTCGGGATGGAGTCCTCCCTTCGCTGCGACTGCAACCAGCGCGCCCTCCATCGGATCGCCGAGCACGCTCCACTGCCCCTCATTCTCGACAAGGCGCGCGTCGTTGCACAGGAGGCCGGCGCGGAGCAGCCCGTCGCGATCCACGTCCGCGGCCGAAGTTTCGCCGTCAAAGCGACCCTCTGGAGCATAGCCCGAGCCGGAAACCCCGGTTACGCCGAGCGCCGTCACCAGGCGGCGTACGGTCATTTCGTTGCGCGTCAGCGTGCCGGTCTTGTCCGAGCAGATCACAGACGTCGCGCCGAGCGTCTCGACAGCGGGGAGCCGGCGCACAACGGCGTTGCGCGCCGCCATGCGACGGACGCCGATCGCCAGCGTGATGGTGATGACGGCGGGCAGACCTTCGGGCACGACGCCGACCGCGAGCGCCACCACCACCATCAGCGCGTCCAGCCATTCATAGTTTCTGGCCAGCACGGCGAAGGCGAACAGTAACGCTGCGGCGCCGATGGCGAACCAGGTGAACCGCGTGCCGAAGGCGTTGATCTGGCGCAGGAGCGGCGTCGTCAGGGTTTGCACGTCGCCGATCATGCCGGCGATGCGACCGATCTCCGTGCGGTTGCCGGTCGCCACCGCGACGCCGAGGCCCTGACCGGTCGTGATCACCGTGCCGGAATGGATAATCGGCGCCCGGTCGCCGAGCGCCGCGTTGGCCGCAACGGGTTTTTCGTTCTTTTCGGCGGGTACGGATTCCCCCGTCAGGATGGCCTCGTCGGCTGAAAGACCGCGCGCGCGCAGCAGGCGGATGTCGGCGGGCGCCTTGTCGCCGGCCTCCAGGGCGACGATGTCGCCTGGAACAAGGAGCCGCGCGTCAACCGTGTGACGCTCGCCGTCGCGCACCACGGTTGTGTGCGGCGCGATCATGTCGCGAATTGCCTCGAGGGCGCGCTCCGCCTTGCCTTCCTGGATGAAGCCGACGATGGCGTTTATCAGCACGACGATGATGATGACTGCGCCATCAATGACGTGGCCGAGGGCCATGGCCGCGATGGCGGCGGCAAGCAGAAAATAGATCAGCGTATTGTTGAATTGGGCGAGGAAACGCAGAACAGGATGCGTCCGCCGCGCGGCAGGCAATGCGTTGGGACCAAAATCATCAAGACGTCGCGCGGCCTCGCCGGAATCCAGCCCGTCCATACCGGTTTCAAAAGCAGCGCAGACTTCCTCTGCAGTTCGGGCGTGCCATGCTTCCTGCTCGATCATCTTCATCCAGGTATCCTTCGGTGTCGCACGTCCCTTCAGACCATTGGCTGCCAACGCTGTCCGGCGCAGCCGCGCCGCCATGCCGGACATGGCCACAATGACCCACCCAACCGTACATCGGAATCGAAAATCCGCAGCCGCCCGCCAGAGCACCTCTTGCGGGCTGCGAAAACAGACCTGTCGGGAATGATCCGCCATCGGCGGCGTCGCCTGGTCCGGGGCGGTTGTCGGGACATGACCCCATAAATCTGTGGCCCCACAAATCTGGCGACCTGATTACGCCCTGACGCCAGCTTTCCCTCGCGGGAGGAACTGATGCGCCGACATGAACTGACAGATGATGAGCGGGCGATCATTCCGCTCTTTTTCCAGACAGGCAGTGCGGGGGCGCGGGTGGATGTCAGCCTGCCTTTCCCATGCGTCGCGGGCCCTAATTCTTTGGTAGTGGGGGAGTAGCGCCATTGATCAGGCCCGCAGATCAGACGAAGCGGCATTAACCTTCCGGTCAATTGCCGGGCGCGGCGCTCTCGTAATAAGATGATTGCGTTCGGCAATCTTGTCGCGAGGCTCACGATGACTACCAATCCATGGGCCGTCTTCCTGATCGCCGGGACGATGTTCGCTTTCGCACCTGCTGGTCAAACCTCCGCTCAGGTCACGCAGGAGCCGCTTGGCGGACAGCCTCCGCCCGGGAGCATGCGTTCGAACGTCGACTTCGACTATCAGATCAAATACCAGCGCGCCTTCGAGGCCATGCTGTGGTCGCTGCCGTCGGTGCAGGTCCATGGCGGCCGTGTCGCGACGATCGATGGCCTTGGCCTCAAGGACAATGACATCCTGGCGATGTCGGGCCCGGCAACGCCGAAGTTCGAGACGTGGACTGCGAACAGTTCGACGCCCTACATCATCGCCTATACCGATGTGAAGAAGGAGCCGGTGGTGCTGGAGGTTCCTCCGGCCGGGGCTGACGGCAGCCTCTACGGCCAGGTAGTCGATGCGTGGCAGATGACCATCGCCGATATCGGCCCGTCGGGCGTCGACGGCGGAAAAGGCGGCAAGATCCTGTTCACCGCGCCAGACTTCACGGGAACGGTCCCGCCGGGCTACATCCATGTGAAGTCGCCCAACTACCGGATCATGTTCGGATTGCGCTCGGTGCGCGCGCCGGGCAAGAGCGCGGAAGACGCTTACGCCTATTCCCGCCGCCTGAAAATGTATTATCTGTCGCAGGCGGCAAACCCGCCGAAGCAGAACTTCGTCGATGCCGTCGACAGGCGCTACACAACGCTCCAGCGCCATGACGAGAGATATTACGAATATCTGCACGCCACCTTTACCTATGAGCCGGTAAGGCCGCAGGACCGCCACATCATGGGCCTGCTTGCAACGCTCGGCATCGCGCGGGGCAAACCCTACAATCCCGACGATGTCGCCAAGCGGGCCATGCGGCAAGCCGCGGTGGATGTCTGGCATTACCTCCAGGAACGTTTCGACAACCTGCCGAGGACCATGTATTTCTGGCCTGATCGCCAGTACGTTCCCCTGCTTCTTCCTGATAAAAACCGCGGGTTCTCCTACGAATATCCTGACAGGATCGACGTTGACGGGCGCGCCATGGCGTTTTTCTGGTGCACGATGGCGCCAGGCCAGGTTTCTGACCGGCCAGCGACCTATTACCTGATGGCGATGGCGGACAATCAGGGCCGCCCCCTGGAAGCCGGGCGGACCTACAGGGTCACCGTGCCCACCAACGTCCCCATCAGGCAGTTCTGGGCGCTCACGATGTATGACCGGGCCACCATGGCGTTCATCTACACGCAGTCCATGCGCACGACGCTCGATTCCTATGGCGTTGACAAGATGAAGCAGAACGCCGACGGGAGCGTGACGCTCTATATCGGCCCCGTCGCGCCGGACGGCCTGGAGGCGAACTGGATCCCGACCGGCGGCAAGCGTCCGCTCCCGGCATTCCGCTTCTACGGGCCGGACGAGGCCTTCTACGCCAGGACCTTCAAGATGCCGGACTTCGAGCGCGTCGACTAGCCGAGGCTCCTTTTGCGTATGATGCCGGCCAACCCCGGAGGCGAACGTCATGAGCACCAATGGCGCGCGGAAGTCGGGATCAGACAGGGGGATGCCTGATCGGCGCAGCCTGCTGCTGGGCGGGAGCGCGCTTGCGTGCATGGCGCCCTTTGGGGCCCTGCGCGCTCAACCGGGCGGGACAACGCCGCGCAACCCGTTCGACCTTACGGTTCAGGCGGCGCCGCACCTTGAACCCGTAATTCCCCGCCCCGCGCAGGAGCAGGCCGCGGCGGACAAGCTGGCGGCGCTTCGCGCCCGCACGGGGCGGCCGCCAAATATTCTGATTTTCCTCGTGGACGACATGGGCTGGGGTGATGTCGGCGCGTTTGGCGGTGGACTTCTGATCGGCGCCCCGACGCCCCATATAGACGCGCTCGCCGCGGGCGGACTGAAACTGCTTTCCACCTATTCCCAGCCCACCTGCACGCCGACGCGGGCCGCCCTCATGACTGGCCGTATCCCGGTCCGCAGCGGGCTGAATCGCCCGCTGCTGTCTGGCGAGCGCTACAAGGTGAATCCCTGGGCAGACGAGGTGACGGCCGCCCGCCTGTTGTCCGACGCCGGTTACACGACGGCGCTGTCGGGCAAGTGGCATCTGGGCGAGGGCGAGGGGCTTTACCCGCATCAGGTCGGCTATGACGAATATTACGGCATCCTCACTGTCATCAGCGAGATGTCGCAGCAGGTGGACGGAAGGCTTTATCCTGATCTGGTGCTCAGGCCCGACCGGCTCAACGCGATCAGAAGCATCGCTCCGGCGCATATCACCAGGGGCATCAAGGGCGGCGAGATCGGGATCGACCGGGCAACCCGGACCATTGATGAATTGTCCCGCATCGATCAGCACTTCGCCGATTTCTCGGAGGGCTTCATCCGCAGGCAGGCTGAAGCAAAAAATCCATTTTACCTGATCCATTCCTTCGGCCGTTTGCACAATGATACGTATCCCGCCCCAGGCTATGCCGGAAAGAGCCCCGCCGGCTTTCCGCATCGCGATGCGATCATCGAGGTCGACGATATTGTCGGACGGCTGATGCGCGTGCTGCGCGAGACCGGCCAGGAGGAGAATACGCTCGTATTCTTCACCAGCGACAATGGCGGCAATGAAGACCTTTGGCCCGACAGCTCCTATCAGCCGTTCCGCGGCGGCAAGGGTACGACCTGGGAAGGCGGTGTGCGCGTCCCCGGCATCGCCTCCTGGCCAGGCATGATCAGGGCGGGGCGTATCTCCGACGGGCTGTTCGACCTGTGCGACCTGTTCAATACGGCTGTGGCGCTTGCGGGTCAGGAGGGGAAAATTTCGCCCGACCGCTATATCGACGGCGTCGACCAGTCATCGTTCCTGTTGGCCGATGACGGGGCATCGCGTCGCGACGCCGTATTCATGTATCGCGAGAACCAGGTCACGGCGCTTCGCTGGATGGAATACAAGGTCCATTTCATGGTTTTCCAGAACGAAACGGTTCGCCGCAATCTCGATGCGAGCACATTGACGCCGGTCGGCCAGTCGCCTTGGGTCTTCAATCTTTACATGGACCCGAAGGAGCAGGCCTCGCAGGGACATTCGCGCTTCGAATGGGGCTTGCCGCAGGTATCGGCGCGGCTGAACCGGCATCTCGCCACCTTCGAGCGCTTCCCGGCAAAGGATCTTGGGCTGGCGAAGCGTCCCGGAGGCGGGTGATCGGCAAAGCGCGCCAACGGTGGCCTTGTCGTGTCCGGGCCACCCGGCTGCGTCGTCGTATGAAAGAATTGTTTGCCGCCAGGCGGCCGGCGATGACCGTATTGCCTCCTGACGGCTACGGCCTGAGCCGCTCGCTCGGGGTCGCAGGCGTCAGGCCCTGCTGGAGAGAACGCCATGTGAAAGCGGCGCGATCACCGGCCATTCCCCGTTCACCAGTTCGTGTCGACGCATGGCCCTCGCGGATGGGAGGGCTTGAGCCACGCCCCCGTCATTGACGCAACTTTATGAGGCTCCGTCCTGGCTTGCCGACGCGGGCGGGGATGGGGAAGGCGCGGCGTCTGCCTGGGGAGGGGCTGGTGGCGACGGCGCCGGAGCGGGGGCAGGGGCAGGGGCAGGGGCAGGGATTTCCGCCGCGCCAGCGGATGGCGGGGCCGCCATGATGACCGGTTTGGGCACGGCCACGATGCCGTTGTCGCGGAAGGCCTGCTGCACGAGGGCGTAAACTTTCTTGCGAATGGTGAACTGCTTGCCGGCGCGCGCCTTGAATTTGCCGCGCACCAGCAGGGTGCCGTCCTCCACGCCAAAAATGCCCTGGCTCTTGAATGTTTCCAGCAGGTCGCCCTCAAACTCCGGATCGGCGGCCAGCTCGGCGCCAATCTGCTTGAACAGCTTGCGTACTTTCTCCACGTCGGTGTCGAACGACACGCGGAAGAGCAGTTTGACGATGACCCAGTCGCGGCTGAAGTTCTGGATCTTGCCGATCTGCCCATAGGGTATCGTGGCGACCGCGCCGCGGGGGTGCCGCAGGCTGACGGACCGGATCGAAATGCGCTCCACGGCGCCCTTGGCGCCGGATGTCTCGATGTATTCGCCCATGCGAAAGGCGTCGTCGATGAGAAAGAACAGCCCCGAGACAATGTCCTTGACCAGCGTCTGGGAGCCAAAGCTGATCGCCAGGCCAAAAACGCTCAGGCCGGTAATCACCGGCCACACATTCATGCCGAGCAGGAGCATGATGGTGAGCGATGCGATCAGCACGATCAGCGACCGCGCCGTGCCCGCGATGAGCGGAAACAGCGTTTCCAGGCGGGTGCGGGGCGCATGTGGTTCCTCGTTGGTCGCGGCGTTTTCATGCCCCCTGCGCGTCAGGCGCTCAAAACAGATGCTGATCGCGTTCCAGCCCCAGGCGGCGACCAGGGCGACGATCGCCAGCGAGATTGAGCGCCACTCCGCCTCGCCCGAATGCACCCCGAGCGCCGCCAGCGCCGGAAACGCCCACTGGTAGCCGATGGTGATCAGAACCAGAAGGATGAAGGCGAAGCGGCTGGTGCGGTAGAGGGAGGCGAGGGGAATGCGGTCCGAAGCGGTTTGTTCGCGCGTGCGCGCCCACTCCGCCAGGGTGACGTCGATGTGCGGCGTCAGCAGCAGCAGCAGCAGGGTCAGCAACAGCGGCAGACCAGGCAGCGGATGTTGCACGGTGATGGAGATCTGTAGCGCGGCGAATGTCGCCAGGGTCGCCACGGCGGCGACAATCGGCCAGATCGCCGCGAAGCGCAGCCGGGTGATCGTGCGCGGCGGCGGGCCCGCCACCGCCGACATCACCGGTTGACGATAGTAAATGTAGGCGAAAATGGTAAGAACCATGACCGGCAGGCTGACCAGCGCCGATGAGGTGATGTCCAGAAGGCCGGCATTGGCGCGCAAGCCGCGCAGCGTCGACGTGGTCGCCAGCCCCAGCACGCCCCAGATGAACGCCGCGCTGACCAGTTCGCCGAAACTGCGCAACCGCTGGCGCGCCGCGCGCGGGGCCCAGCCCGCCGCCATGATGCTGATGAAGACATGGCGGCCTGACAGGGCGACAAGTCCCGCGCCGCTCCACAGGATCATCAGGCGGCGCGTCGCCGGCTCATTCGACAGCAGGCGGCTGGCGACAAGGATCGCCGCCACGGCGAGAAGGAATGCGCAGATCGTCCGCAGCAGCCGGCCAAAGCGCGCGCCGCGCCGCGCCACGATCTCGCGCGCGGCCCACAGCGCCACAACGCCGCCCGCCAGCGAGAGCGCGGCGATCAACATCACCATGCCCGCGCTGCGCCCGTCGGCGTGCATGGCGCCGAGCAACGCGGCCCAATCGTCCTGAAACTGGAATACGTTATTGACGCGCCGGATGACGCCCTCATGAATGACCGTGGCTATCCGGTTCGCGCCCTCGGCGATCAGGTTGGCTTCATCGCCCAGGTTTTCCGCTGGATTGTTCTGCGCCACGCCTGCTGCTCCCCAATGGCCCTTGTGCGTTTGTTTTGAAGGGTGAGGCGATGTTTATCAAGCGGTCGCAGCTGGCCGGAGCGAAGCCGCCGCCAGCGGCAGGCGCGGGCTTTGTCGCCCAGGCCCTGCGAGCCGGCATGCGGGCCGGGCAGCGGCCAGCGTACGTCTGATCATGGCACGGTTGGGCAAGGTCGGCAAATCGTATCAATGCAAACAGCGTGCTCTGGCTGGAGCATTGGCGTGATCCGGGCGCGTCGCCATGGCCGTGTTCGCAATATAATGTACGTGCGCCGCGCGCTTGCTCCGGCGGGTGATTTGCCGTTATCTCGGGGTCGTCGAAAACAGACGGACTGGCGTGTTGAATTTTCTGAACATCAGAACCGATTGGCCGTGGCTGGATACGGTTATATTTTTCATCCTTCTCATATTGCTGGCGGTGATCTCCCGCTTCGTCGTCAAGGGGCTGCTGCTGCGCGGCTATGACCGACTGGTGGCCCGCACGGCCTGGGGGCGTGATCCGGAGTTGCGGCGGCATCGGGTGATGGAAAGCCTGACGCTGGCCGCGCCCGCGCTGGTCGTCTCGGCGGGCGTTGGCCTCGCCCCGCATGCGCCGGAGGCGTTCATCGCCATCACGCGCAATGTCGCCAATGCGGTGGTGGTGCTGGCCCTGGCCCTGGCGGCCGCGGCGGCGCTTGACCTGGCGAATGTGCTGTATCACCGGCGCCCCGGGGCGCAGAAACGGCCGGTGAAAGGCTACTTCCAGATCCTGAAAATCGCGCTTTACGTGCTTGCGGCGCTGCTGATGATCGCCACGATCATCGACCGTTCGCCGGTCATCCTGCTGTCGGGCCTTGGCGCCATGGCTGCGGTGCTGATTCTGGTGTTTCAGGACACCCCTGCTGTCGCTGGTGGCGGGCATCCAGATATCGTCCACCGACATGGTGCGGGTCGGCGACTGGATCGAGGTTCCGGGGGAGGGCGCGGATGGCGATGTGATCGAAATCGCCCTGCACACGGTCAAGGTGCAGAACTGGGACAAGACCATCACCACGGTGCCGATCCGCAAGCTGGTGACCGGAGCATTCAAAAACTGGCGCGGCATGCGCGAGGCGGGCGGGCGTCGCATCAAGCGCGCCCTGAGCCTCGACCAGACCAGCATCCGTTTTCTCGATGCGGCTGACGTGGAGCGTCTCGGCGCCCTGCGCCTGCTGCGCGATCACCTGGCCCGCAAGCAGGAGGACATCCTGCAATGGAACGGACAGCTCGGCCCCGGGGAGGCGATTCCGGCCAACTGCCGGCGCCTCACCAATATCGGCGCGTTCCGCGCCTATGTGGAGGCCTATCTGCGCACCCATCCGCGATTGCGCCAGGATCTGACGATCATGGCGCGGCAGCTGCCGCCCGGGCCGGAGGGGTTGCCCATGGAGGTGTACTGCTTCACCGATACGGTGGTGTGGACGGAATACGAAGGCATCCAGGCGGACATCTTCGATCACCTTTTCGCCATTCTGCCGGAGTTCGGCCTGCGGGTCTTCCAGGGACCGGCGGGCGCTGATCTGCGCGCCATGGCCGCGTTCGCAGGGGGCGGGCGTCCAGGCGCGGCTGAACGCAGGCGCGACATGACCACCGGCGTGGCCGTCGCCGGCCCGGGCGCGCGGTAAGCCGCGCACATCCGCGGCGCATCGGGCCGGAGGCGCTTAAAACCGGGACGCTCCGTCCTGGTCGCGGCTGCGGAACAGGAACATCACAATGAAGCCGCCGGCCAGGCCAGTAATGGAGGCTGGCGCCGTGAGGGCTGTCGCCACTGCCGCGCCCGCCGGCGCCCCGGCGATTCCCGAGATGCTGGCGGCGAGACGCGCGCCGCCGTCGGTCACGATGGCGTCGAGCGCGCCCCGTAGCGTCGCCGGGGCCCACGCGTTATTGGCCAGATAGCGCGTCACGTCGATCACCAGCGCGACAAAGCCGCCGACAACCGCGAGAAAGCCCAGGAATCTCAGGATCGCGCGCATGTTCCTCTCTACGGTTGCCGACCGGCATGCTCCCCGCGAAACGCCGGCGCCGGCAAGACTGTCGACGCCGCGGGGCGTGAAAAACCGCCGGTCGATCCACCGGCATTTTCAGACAGGCGCCCGCATCGACATACGCCGGATCAGGGAGGCGGGGCAAATGTCCGGCTACAGGCGCGGCTTCCTCACGGCCTTCCTTTTTACTGCTTTCCTTTTCATCACTTTCCTGGCGACAGCGTCGCCGCGACAAGGATGGCCTTATCGCGCCCGGAGCGCTACATCCTCTGGCGCACAGGGTAAACGGGCGGGCGGAAGCCGCGTCAAGCAGGGGTTAGGGTAAGGATGGCCTGGTCGCCGCAGCAGGAAGACGCGCTCAACGCCGTGGCGCGCTGGCTGAAAAAGGGCTCGCCGCAGGTGTTCCGGCTGTTCGGCTACGCCGGCACGGGCAAAACGACGCTTGCCCGCCATATCGCGGAAGGCGTTGACGGCGAGGTGGCGTTTGGCGCGTTCACCGGCAAGGCGGCCCTGGTCATGCGCTCGAAGGGCTGCACGGACGCCGCCACCATCCACTCCATGATCTACCGTTCGCGCGGGGTGGAGGAGGAGGCGCCCACCTTCGTCATCAATCACAGCGGCAACGCTTCCAAGGCCAGCCTCATCATCATCGACGAATGCTCGATGGTTGATGAGGAGCTGGGCCGCGATCTCGAATCGTTCAACACGCCGATCCTGGTGCTGGGCGATCCGGCCCAGTTGCCGCCGGTGAAGGGCGGCGGCTATTTCACCGCCGACGCGCCCGACGTGATGCTCACCGAGGTGCACCGCCAGGCCAAGGACGACCCGATCGTCCGCCTGTCGATGATCGCCCGCGAAGGCGGCGACATCGCGCTGGGAGACTATGGCGAAACCCGCGTCATTTCCCGGCGCGACATCGACGCGGAGGCCATTCTGGCGGCCGACCAGGTGCTGGTGGGCATGAACCGCACCCGCCGGCTTTACAACGGCCGCATCCGCGAACTGCTGGGCTATCGCGATCCGATGCCCGGCGTCGGCGAAAAGCTGGTCTGCCTGCGGAACGACCGGGCGAAGGGCCTGCTCAATGGCGGCGTTTTCCGGGTGCGCAGCAATCGCGGCGAATCGAAGGGCCTGGTGCAGCTCACCGTGCAGCCGGATGAGGACATTGGCGGCCGCTCGGCCAAGGTGAAGGTGTTGCGCGCGTTTTTCGAGGGGAGTGAGGAAACGCTGCCCTGGGAAATCCGCCGCCGTTCGGATGAGTTCGACTACGGCTATGCCCTCACGGTGCATAAATCCCAGGGCTCGCAATGGGATAATGTGGTGCTGTTTGATGAAAGCTACGCCTTCCGCGAACACCGCCACCGCTGGCTCTACACCGCCATCACCCGCGCCGCCCGCAAGCTGACGATGGTGGTGTAATATACTGGCGTAGCGTTCCCCGCAACGAACCCCCTTCAGCCGCAGCAAAAGCTTGCGGGCCCGGCGCCCCAGAATGCGCCGCCTGTCCGCCTTGTCGCATCCCCTAATTGCACCAGGGACGGAGGTGTGGCGTTGCCCGTTCATTGCGTGCAGGTCTTGCCGGCAATGCCGGTTGCGCTCCTGTTTCGCGGCTCCGCGGCGGGTTTGGAAACCGCCGGTCGTCAGGATGTGACATAGCTGTGGAGCCGGAAGTCGATCTCGTAAACGTCCGAACGGTTCTGTGATATGAAATTCACCGCCGTGACATTGTTGCAGGTGTTCGCCAGGGTGTTCTTGATTGTCAGCAGTCCGATGTGGGGTGACGGTTTGGTGATATCTTGGCCACCAGCGTACCACGGGTATCTCGTGGATGTTGCCCCTTGGGCTACATAGATGGTGCTCACCCCGGCCGCAATGCCCGGTATGGACATTTTCACTGTGAGGCCAGTGTAAAAATCAATCCAGGTGTCGTCATTTGCACCGTCATAGGGTGCAAAGACATGCTCTGAGCCGCCACAGGCGGTAACAAACGCTTGTCCAAGGGTACGATTGTGTTGCTGCTTCACATCAACAGTGAGCGTCCACCGCCACGACTGTGACTCCGGGTGAGAGTACGGGGCGCCCAGCCATGGTGTTCCGTTGTTCGTCGGATATAAGCCTTCATTCATGATGGTTGGCGTCAAGTATTGAGATAGATCCATATACAGTTCTTGAGTTGACATGTATTGTATCCACTTCAAAAAATACGTACTCTGAACTAATTTATCAATTATACTTTTGAGTTGAGCTGTATTATGGAACGATTGTTGCCATGGATTGTTTCAGCGGTTGAAAATACGGCGCCCTGGCGGGTGCGGGCGACTGTCTGAGGTTTTATGCCGACATCTTGGCTCCATGGAACACGTTATACTTAAGAATGGCATGCAAATTTGAGTGTTTTATTTAACTATACCTTGAACGTGTGAGATAAATTTCTTGTCGATGAATGAGAGTGGTTGCCGGAGCGTCATGCATCTTCTCCTGTTTCTGTGGGGGGCATTATGCGCGAATACAGGAAATATTTTAGTTTTTCCGTGGGGCGGCTGACTTATGCAGGATACGCTGGTCGTGCCGCTGCCTCCGGGCGCCATCCGGCAATCGTCTGGGAGTCTGCAGGCAGCGGGCTGCCGGGGGCGGCTCGTTGCGCCTTTTCGAGAAGGCGTGGGCGACGGCTTTTGTTGAGAATGCCCTGACGCCTGGGCTGCGAGGCCGCACACGGGCGATGACGCCGCGCAAATCGGTTGCCGGCGACTTGGCGTCCCGTCTGGCTTACTCTGCACCAGGGCGCCGGTCGCCAGCCTCGTTGCCGCCGCCGATAGTTTGTCCGGTAGCGCGGAGCACGTTTCCGCTCGTGGTAGGGGGGGCGGCGAGCCGGCCGTATGACGTCGTATTGGCGTCCCGGTGCGTTGGTGGTTTAGGAGGTGATGTATTTATTGATGTAAAAGTCGATTTCCCCGACGTTTCCGCCGGTTGTGCACTCTATGGTTTTGGCGTTTGTGCAGAAAAAGTTGCCGGAGAACGTAAAAGTTGCGCTTTTGTGGTCGTCAGATACGGTAAAGCCGCCGTTGCCCGCCCACCACGGATTTTGACTTCCGGACTTGCCTCGTCCGATATATATGTTGGTGTTGGTCGCGCCGCCATCTGCCGACCAAAAGTATAACCAAATAGCAAAGAAAAAATACATTCCATCTGGCTTGTCTCCCTTATAGGGAGAAAAAATATGGTCCCAACCTATGCCATAGCGAAAGAAGTTGTTTTGTACTTCGCTGCTTGCTTCTCCGTCGAAGTCTAGCTCTAGAGTCCATTTATAATAATTTCCAGAATCCACAGGATCTGATACTTTTGCAAACACCATGCCTTTTAGTGGCGGCGCCATAAAGTCGCCGGGTGTAAATGGAACTGGTTGTAGTCTTTTGTCTGTGTACATAATAAGTTGTTGGGTAGACATGTATGATTCTCCATTAATTGAAAGATATTATGCACGCCATGGGTAAAAATTAAGATTTTCTATGGGTCGGTTGGCTTGCGTAGGCCCACGCTGATCGCGCGGCTGCCTCGGGGCGTCATAGCAGATTGCCATGAGTCGTCCCGATGCGCCTTTTTGAGAGAGGGATCTGGTTTTCGTTGAGAATGCCCCGGCGCCAGGCTGCCGGCGCCACGTCGGCGGTAATGACGCCGCCAATCGAAAACGGGCGCCCTGCCTGGCTCATCCCAGCTCCGAACCGCCCGCCAGGGCCAGCGCCTGGGCGCGCGCCACTGTCAGCAGCTCATCGGACAGGGTCGGGTTGACGGCCGCGACGCTGCGCGCCAGCGACAGGCCGCCGGCCAGCGTGGCCAGCAGCACGATGGCGCGGGAGCGGGCTCCCGGGTCCGCCGCCGGTTGCCCGTCGCCCTCTGCTTCACCGGCGGCGCGGCTGGCGAAGGCCAGGGCAAGATCGGAGAGGTAGCGCTCCAGCCCCTCCGCATAGGCGCGCCGCACCTCGGCGCCCTCGCGCGAGACGTCGGCGCCAAAGGCCACCATGGGACAGGAGGCGCCGCTGGCGTCGCGCGCCTTTGGGGACAGGTAGTGCGTGATGTAGTCGGCCAGCGCCGCGCGTCGCCTCTCCGCGTCAGCGCCTTCGCCGATGTGCGCCAGCCGCGCGACCGCCAGGTCAAAATTATGGGTAAGGGCGGAAGCCTGGAGCTCCGTCTTGGAAGCAAAATGATTGTAAAAGCCGCCATGGGTCATGCCGGCGGCGCGCATCAGCTCCGCGACGCTGGGGCCATCGAGGCCCCGCTCGCGGAACAGTCGCGAAGCCTGGGCCACCACTTCCGCCCTGTTCGCCTCCGCTTTCTTCCTGCTGATCCGCATGATGAAAGCCTGCCTCCACAATATGCCGGCGGCGCGCCGGAATGGCCGCCGCGGACGGATCAGATCCAACCATCGCCATACGCCATGCACGATATATCGCGCACGGCTTGCCAAGGGGCGCCAGTACTTCTCAGACGCCGCCAGCGCTTTTGACGCGCCCGCATGGCCACATTCTGTCAAGCCCGCAGCCGCCCGTCCGGGCGCGCGCCGGTCAGGGCGACATGGGCAGGACTGCGCCAGCGGCGTCCCCGCTGGCGATGGAAAAACCGCGACGAGCCCCCTTGACGTTTGATGATGTCTGTCATCATTAATTGATGACGATCATCATCATAATGTCTGCTGTTCCGCGTGTCGAGCGGACCGCAGCTCCGGCCCCGGGCCGCAGGCGGGAGTGAACATCATGCTGGCGCAGACCATGGCCGACGCTCTGGCGCGGCGCGGGCTTCACTACGGCTGGATCGTGGTGGCGGTCACCTTCCTTACCAGTCTCAGCATCGCCGGCACGGTTGGTCTTGGCGGCGTGTTCATTACGCCGGTGGCGCAGGAGTTCGGCTGGAACGCCGCCGACATGTCCAGCGTCTTCGCCATACGCCTGCTGCTGTTTGGTCTGATGGCCCCGTTCGCCGCCGCCTTCATGGAGCGCTATGGCGTGCGCAATGTGATTGTGCTGGCGCTGGTTCTAGTGACCGGCGGCATGGCGGCCGGCGTCATGGCGGCCAGCCTGTGGCAGTTCGTGCTGCTATGGGGTGTGGTCGTTGGCCTCGGCACGGGGCTTACCGCGATGGTGCTGGGCGCCACGGTGGCGAGCCGCTGGTTCGATGAGCGCCGGGGTCTGGTGCTCGGCCTGCTGACGGCGGCGGTGGCCACCGGCCAGCTCGCCTTCCTGCCCCTGGCCGCATGGCTGACGGAGCACTTTGGCTGGCGCGTGGCGCTGGTCCCCACCATGGCGTCCCTCGGGCTGGCCGCTGTCCTCGTGCTGCTGTTCATGCAGGACAGGCCCGCCGATGTGGGCCAGCGCGCTTTTGGCGCCGCGCCGCCCCGTCCGGGCGAAGCGCCGGCCCCACCACCGGCCCGCGCCGGCAATGTCGGCGCCGCTGTGCTGCGGGCGTTCGGCATTCTGGCTGAGAGCGCCCGCAGCCTGCCGTTCTGGGTCTTGTTCGGCACCTTTTTCATTTGCGGTCTCAGCACTGCCGGCCTGGTGCAGACCCATTTCATTTCGCTGTGCGGCGATTTCGGCATGCCCCAGGTGGACGCCGCCGCCACCCTGGCGATGATGGGGGCCTTCGATTTCGTCGGCACTATTCTCTCCGGCTGGCTGTCCGACCGTTACAACAACCGCAACCTGCTGTTCTGGTATTACGGCCTGCGCGGCCTGTCGCTGCTGTGGCTGCCGCAGAGCGCCTTCACCTTCTATGGCCTGTCGCTGTTCGCCATGTTCTATGGCCTCGACTGGGTGGCGACGGTTCCGCCGACCGTCAAGCTGGCCGGCCGCTATTTCGGCGCTGAAAAGGCCCCGCTGGTGTTCGGCTGGATCTTCGCCGGCCACCAGATAGGCTCGGCCGTGGCCGCCTGGGGCGGCGGCCTGTCGCGCGCGCTGCTCGCCAGCTATCTGCCGGCCTTCTATATCGCCGGCGCCCTGTGCCTGGTGGCCGCCGCTTCGGTGTTCCTGCTCCGGGACAGGCGGGCGCCGGCAAGGGAGCCCGCGCCGGCCTGAGGATCACGGCCCGCCCGCTCCGGTGGCCGGTCGGGGCGGGCCCGTGATGCCTGTCCGGCGCCGTTCAGCGCCCTGCGGGATCAGGCGCCGTCCGCGTCCGGTCCCATGGCCAGGCCGGCGCGCAGTCGCTCCATGTCAAGCGCGCCTTCCCATTTCGCCACGACAAGGTTGGCGACGGCATTGCCGGCGAAGCTGGTGAGCGCGCGGCATTCGCTCATGAAGCGGTCGATGCCGACGATAATGGCCAACGCCGAGACGGGAATGTCCGGTATGACGGAGAGGGTCGCGGCAAGGGTGACAAAGCCTGAGCCGGTCACGCCTGTCGCCCCCTTTGACGTCAGCATCGCCACGCCAATGATCATCAGCTGTTGGCCGAGGCCAAGGTGGATATTGGTCGCCTGGGAGAGAAAAATGACGGCGAGGGTAATGTAGATGCAGGTGCCATCCATGTTGAAGCTGTAGCCCGTCGGCGTCACCAGGGCGACGACGCGCTGTTCTGCTCCAAGCTTCTGCATCTTGCGCATCAGATGTGGCAGCACCGGCTCAACCGAGGAGGCGCCGAGCACAATCAGAAACTCGGTGCGCAGATAGGCGACGAGACGGAAAATGGAAAAGCCGCACAGCCGGCAAACCACGCCGAGGATCACGAACACAAACACGGCTGCGGTCAGGTAAAATGCGCCGATCAGCCAGGCCAGACTTCCAAGCGCGCCGATGCCGTATTTGCCGATGGTGAAGGCCATGCCGCCGAAGGCGCCCAGCGGCGCAAGGCAGGTGATCATGCCGACAAGCCTGAAGAACAGCGCGCTGGCGACCTCGGCCGCCTTCTGGATGCGAACGCCGGTTTCGCCAAGCGACAGGCACGCCACGCCCGCGAGTGAGGCGATCAACAGGGTCTGTAACGGATCGCCGCCGCTGAGCGCGCCCACGAAGCTGTGGGGGATGGCGCGAAGGATAAAGGCGATGAAGCCGCTGTCGCCCTTTGTCGCAGGCAGCGTTTGCACCAGCGCCGGATCAAGCGCGGCTATATCGATATTCAGCCCGGCGCCGGGTTGCAGCAAATGGCCAGCCAGCAGGCCGACCAGCAGGGCGCCGGTGGTGGCGACTTCAAACCACACCAGCGCCTTGCCGCCGACACGGCCAACCTGGCCAAGGCTGCCGGCGGACGCGATTCCGTTGATCACGCTGCAGAAAATCACCGGCGCGATCAGCATCTTCAGCAGGTGTACGAAAATGTCCGATACTGGCTTCAGCGTGGCGCCGGTCGCCGGGAAGAAGTGACCCACGGCGATGCCTGCGGCCATGCCAATGAGCACCTGCACATAAAGCGGTGGCCACCAGCGCCAGTGGCGACGGTGTGTGGGAGGCCCCCGCCGCGCTTCCGCGCTGTCGCTGGCGAGCGCCGGGATTGCGCCGGAATTGACCATGTGCGCGCTCCTGCCGGTTGGCCCGGCGCGCAAGCCAGGCCCGCATTGAAGCAGCAAGGTTAGGCGCAGCGGTGGTCAGGCAATGCCCCCGGATGGGGATGCGGCGCTCAAACTTTGGTTGAATATGCGCGCCTTCCGCGCGGCGCGTCCGGACCTGCGGGCGGGCGTTTTTACAGTATGGCCAGATCGAGCCAGTCGCATGATGCGAACGTGTAGGAGCCGGAGGCGGGGCTGTCACCGACCCGGCGCTTCTTGAGGGGGCCGCGGATGTGAATCTCATCCATCGGCATATGGACTTCGTGTATTCGTTTTCTCAGTCTCGCCTGATTTCCCGGGTTGCCATTGAACGTTCCAAGAATTTTCTTGTTCTCAGCTTCGGCTTCCGCCATTTCCGCTTTTGTTCTCGGGAACTTTTGCCGACCGCCGCGATATATATAATATTCAGCATGTATGCCAAATTGTTCATTCAAGTCCAGATATGAAAGAGAATTGTGGGTGTCTGTTTTTATTTTATACAGATAGCCTATTGCAGGTTTTTCGGCATTAATTGCATAAATTGACTCGTTTTCCGCCGAGGTTTGGTATTTATTAAAATAATTTTTAAAATCCGTGCGGGAATAGTGGCTGAAGATGCTGGTGTTTCCGGCGATGTAGTGTTGCACGCCGGCCGGGCTGGCGGAGGCGAACACGGTCTCTTCGTCTGGAAACAACCTGAAGTTGGTGGTGGACCCGGACGCGGCAAGACGTCCGCTGATATTCCTCCCGATCTGGGTGGCCGTGACCGGCGAGGCTGTGTCAAATCGCCAGGCAGTGAGGGGCCATGCTTCGGCCTCGAAGTTTCGCCATCGGCGCGACGGGGGGATCGAGTCGGTGAGGGGGGTGGGAATATCTGACACAGGTTTCTCTCCCCTGGCCGTCCGCCCCGTTGGCGACCGATGCGCCTGCCCGATGGACGTTTGGTCGGCTCTGGCCAGATTGCAAAAATGGCGCCCCATCAATGATCGGCAAAAGTTCAGGCGCAGCCCGATTTCGCAACAGGCAGGCTGGGCAGCGCCGGCATTCATGAAACGTGGTTTGAGGGAGGAGCGCCAGCGACTGCGTAAGGCGCCGGGCCTGGCGTTGCCGGGCGCCCCGTCGTTCGCGGGCCAGTCCATGAACATGCCTGCGAAAGTACGGGTCATCAGCAATGTTCAGGAAAAGCAAAACGGCCCGGGCATGTGCGCCGGGCCGCTTTCATTCAGTTCTGACGCCAGGCGGCCGGATCAGCCGCCGACGTTCAGCGCCGCCAGCGCCGCCATGTTGACGATCTCGCTGTCACGGGCGCCGAGCGGGGCGATCTGCACCGCGCGATCAAGGCCGACGATCAGCGGGCCAATGACCGTGGCGCCGCCGAGCTGTTCCAGCAGCTTGGTGGAGATGGCGGCCGAATGGATCGCCGGCATCACCAGCACATTGGCCGGACCCTTCAGGCGCGAGAACGGGAACTGCTTCATCAGGTCCGGATCGAGCGCCACGTCGGCGGCCATCTCGCCTTCATACTCGAAGTCGACATGACGCTGGTCGAGAATGCGCACGGCTTCGCGCATCTGGGCCGAACGCTCGCCCTCGGGCTGGCCGAAGGTGGAGAACGACAGCATGGCGACGCGCGGCTCGTGGCCGAGGCGGCGGGCGGCGTTGGCCGCCTGCACGGCGATGTCCGCCAGCTCCGTCGACGTGGGCATCTCGGCGATGGCGGTGTCGGCCACCAGCGTCATGTGTCCGCGCGAGAGCACCATGGAAAGACCCATCACCCGGTGGCCGGGCCTGGTGTCGATCACCTTGCGCACGTCGCTGAGCGCCTGGGCGTAGTTGCGGGTGACGCCGGTGACGATGGCGTCGGCGTCGCCCATGGCGACCATGGTGGCGCCGAAGTAGTTGCGGTCGTTGTTGATCAGCCGCTGGCAGTCGCGCAGCAGATAACCCTTGCGCTGCAACTTGTTGTAGAGGAACTGCGCGTAGGCGGGATTACGCTCCGACAGGCGCGAGTTGTGGATTTCGATGCCCTCGCGGCCATCCAGCTCGATGCCGGCGTTGGCGGCGGCGGCGCGCACCAGCTCCTCGCGGCCCACCAGCACCGCCGTGCCCAGGCCCTGGTTGACGAAGGAGACGGCGGCGCGGATCACCTGCTCCTCCTCGCCCTCGGCGAAGACGACCCGCTTCGGCTGGCGCCGCACGCGCTCGAACACACCCTGCAGCACGCCGGCGACCGGATCGCGGCGGGCAGAGAGCTCGTTGCGGTAGCGCTGCATGTCGACGATGGGACGGCGCGCCACGCCGGTGTCCATGGCGGCCTTGGCCACCGCCGGCGGCACCGTGTGGATCAGGCGCGGGTCGAACGGCACGGGGATGATGTATTCCCGGCCAAAGCGCGGGCGCGTGCCCTGGTAGGCGGCGGCCACCGCGTCCGGCACGTCCTCGCGGGCGAGGGCGGCCAGCGCCTCCACGGCGGCGATCTTCATCTCCATGTTGATGCGGGTGGCGCGCGCGTCGAGCGCCCCGCGGAAGATGTAGGGGAAGCCGAGCACGTTGTTCACCTGGTTCGGATAGTCCGAACGGCCGGTGGCGACGATGGCGTCGTCACGGATGGCGTGCACCTCTTCCGGCGTCACTTCCGGGTCGGGGTTGGCCATGGCGAAAATGATCGGGTTGGGCGCCATCGACCGGATCATCTCGGCCGTGAACGCGCCCTTCACCGACAGGCCCATCACCGCGTCGGCGCCCACGAAGGCTTCTTCCAGCGTGCGCGCGTCGGTCTTCGCCGCATGCGCCGACTTCCACTGGTTCATGCCTTCCTGGCGGCCCTGGTAGATCACCCCCTTGGTGTCGCAGAGGATGACGTTCTCGGGAGCAAAGCCCATGGCCTTGATCAGCTCGACGCAGGCGATGCCCGCCGCGCCGGCGCCGTTCACCACCAGTTTCGTGGTCTTCGGATCGCGGCCGGTCAGATGCATGGCGTTGAGCATGCCGGCTGCGGCGATGATCGCCGTGCCGTGCTGGTCGTCATGGAACACCGGAATGTCCATGAGTTCGCTGAGGCGCTCCTCGATGACGAAGCACTCAGGCGCCTTGATGTCTTCCAGATTGATGCCGCCGAACGAGGGGCCGAGATAACGCACCGCGTTGATGAAGGCGTCCGGGTCCTTGGTGTCGACTTCCAGGTCGATGGAGTCCACGTCGGCGAAGCGCTTGAACAGCACCGACTTGCCTTCCATCACCGGCTTGGAGGCCAGCGCGCCGAGATCGCCAAGCCCGAGGATCGCCGTGCCGTTCGAAATCACCGCCACGATGTTGCCGCGCGCGGTGTAGTCGAAGGCGCGCGACGGATCGTCCGCGATCGCCAGCACCGGCACAGCCACGCCTGGCGAATAGGCCAGCGACAGGTCGCGCTGGGTCGCCATCGGCTTGGTCGGCACAATTTCCAGCTTGCCGGGGCGGCCGTTGGAGTGGAAATCGAGCGCTTCCTGTTCGGTGAAGGTCGGGCGCGCCTGGCGGCGCGTGGGCTGGTCGGTCATGGCGGAATTCTGTGCTCTTTATTCTGATCGGCGCGGGTGAGGTGGTGAAACCTTGCCCGGCTCCGCGCCCCGCTCAGGGTGGGGCGCCGGAGAGTACGCAGGCGGTGACGTTTCCTCAAGCGCGTGGGACGACAATTTCGCGCGTTCTGGATGTCTATTGGCCCATAAGACTGAAAAGGGCAAAAATTCTTTTGTCCAATGCCGGTCAAACTTCGCGGCGGTCCCGTCAGGAGCGAGTTACGGATGGCGCGCCCCGGTTTCGGGGCGATCCGCGCCATGGCCGGGCGCTTGTGCACAGTCCACGGCGTCGCGGCGGCGCCATTCTCTCCTGAAGTGCAGTAGCTTGCCGCGGTCAAAGTGGATTCTTTTCCGGGAACCGCCGCCATCGCGCGGCGCGGAGCCCGGCCCGAGCAGGAAGGCAGGCCGCAGACCCATGGCTGACGCCCAGACATCCGCCCGCCAGGAACCCGATGCGCCCGCGACCCGCGTGACGCCGATGATGGCCCAGTATCTGGAGATCAAGGCCGCGCATCCCGAAGCGCTGCTGTTCTACCGCATGGGCGATTTCTACGAACTGTTCTTTTCCGACGCCGAGGAAGCCTCACGCACCCTCGGCATCGTGCTGACCAAACGCGGCAAGCACCAGGGCGAGGACATCCCCATGTGCGGCGTGCCGGTGGAGCGCTCCGACGAATATCTGGAGCGCCTGATCGCCGCCGGCCACCGCGTCGCCGTCTGCGAACAGACCGAAGACCCGGCGGAAGCCCGCAAGCGCGGCGGAAAATCTGTGGTGAAGCGCGATGTGGTGCGCCTCGTCACCCCCGGCACCGTCACCGAGGAGCGGCTGCTCGACCCGGCCCGCTCCAGCCTGTTCGCCGCCGTGGCCCGCCAGCGCGCCGACGACGGCTGGATCTACGCCGTCGCCGCCACCGACATCACCACCGGCCGCTTCACCGTGGCCGAAACCGAGGCCGGCGGTCTCGCCGCTGAACTCGCCCGGCTCGATCCGCGCGAGATCGTCGTGCCGGACGCCATTTATGACGACCCGGACCTGGCGCCGTTCTGGCGTGAAAGCCGCGTGCTGGTGACGCCGATCCCGCGCGATGGCCTCGACCCGGCCTCGGCGACGCGCCGGTTGCAGGAGTACTATGGAGTCGCCTCGCTGGACGCCTTTGGCAGTTTCTCCCGCGCCGAAACCGCCGCCGCAGCGGCCGCGCTCGCCTACGTGGAGCGCACGCAATATGGCGCGCGCCCGGCGTTGTCGCCGCCGTCGCGCGGCGCCTCGGGCGGCGTCCTCTCTGTCGACGCCGCCACCCGCGCCAACCTGGAGCTGGTCCGCACCCTTGGCGGCGAGCGCGCCGGCAGCCTGCTGGCCACCATCGACATGACCCTGACGCCTGGCGGCGGCCGCCTGCTGGCCGAGCGCCTGGCCGGGCCATTGACCGATCTCGCCCGCATCCGCGCCCGTCACGACGCGGTGGAGGCGCTGGCCGGCGACAGCCTGCTGCGCGGCGCCATTCGCGAGCGCCTGAAGGCGGCGCCGGACATGGCCCGCGCCCTGTCGCGTCTCACCCTGGATCGCGGCGGCCCGCGCGATCTGGCGGCCATGTGCGCTGGCCTCCAGGCCGCCCACGGGCTCGGGTTGCTGCTCAGCCAGAACGACGGGGCGCCAGAGGAGATCGCCAGCGCCGGCGCAGCCCTGCGGGCGCTGGACGTGGGCGTCGCCGAAGCCCTGTCCGCCGCCCTGGCCGACGAACTGCCGCTGCTGAAACGCGACGGCGGCTTCGTGCGCGAAGGTTATGACGCGGCGCTCGATGAGGCGCGGCTGTTGCAGGCCGACAGCCGTCGCTACATCGCCGCCCTCCAGTCCCGCTACGCCGCGGAGACCGGCGTGCGGACGCTGAAGATCAAGCACAACAACATGATCGGCTATTACGTCGAGACGCCCCAGGCGGCGGGCGAGACGTTTTTGCAGCCGCCGCTGAACAGCCTGTTCGTCCATCGCCAGACCATGGCCGGCGCCATGCGCTTCTCCACCGTGGAGCTGGGTGAACTGGAGGCGAAGATCGCCTCCGCCGCCGACCGGGCGCGCGGCGTCGAACTGGCGGTGTTCGACCGCCTGCGCGCCCTGCTCATCGATCACGCCGGGCCGATCGTCGCCGCAGCCGCCGCTCTCGACGCGCTCGACGTCACCGCCGCCCTGGCGGAGCTGGCCGTCGAGCGCCGCTGGGTGCGCCCGGTGGTGGACGGCAGCCTCGCGTTCTGCCTGGAGGACGCGCGCCATCCGGTGGTGGAGGCGGCGCTGAAGCGCCAGGGCCAGCCCTTTGTCGGCAATGACAGCGATCTGGGCGCGCCTGGCGGCGAGAGCGGGCGCATCATGATCGTCACCGGTCCCAACATGGCCGGTAAATCGACTTACCTGCGCCAGAACGCCCTTGCGGTGGTGCTGGCGCAGATGGGGGCCTTCGTGCCGGCCCGCAGCGCCCATATCGGCGTCGTCGACCGCCTGTTCAGCCGCGTCGGCGCCGCCGACGACCTGGCGCGCGGCCGCTCCACCTTCATGGTCGAGATGATCGAGACGGCGGCCATCCTCAACCAGGCCGGCCCGCGCGCGTTGGTGATTCTCGATGAGATTGGCCGCGGCACCGCCACTTTCGACGGCCTGTCCATCGCCTGGGCGGCGATCGAGCATCTGCATGCGGTCAACCGCTGCCGCTCGCTGTTCGCCACCCATTATCATGAGTTGACGGCGCTGTCGGAGCGGCTCGACCGCGTCGCCAACGCCACCATGCGCGTCACCGAATTTCAGGGCGAGGTGGTGTTCCTGCACGAAGTGACGTCCGGCGCCGCCGACCGCAGCTATGGCATCCAGGTGGCGCGCCTCGCCGGCCTGCCGACGTCGGTGGTGGAGCGGGCGAAGCAGATCCTCGCCGAACTGGAAAAAGGCGACCGGGAAAAGCCGGTGTCGGCGTTGATCGACGACCTGCCGCTGTTCGCCGCCGCCCCGCGCATCGCGGCGCGTCCAGCCGTCGCCGTGGAGCCGGCGGGGCCCGATCCCCTGCGCGAGGCCCTGGCGGCCATCGACATCGACGACCTGTCGCCCCGCGCCGCGCTGGATGCGCTCTACAACCTCAAGGCCATGCTGCGCGACTGAGGCGGTTTCCGCAGGCCGGACGCTCAGGTCGCGCGGTTTTGCCGCGCAGCGAGGGCGCTGGTGGTCAGCTCCACCGCCAGCGCCAGCACGATAATGCCCGCGCCAATGCCAAACAGCAGCGGATAGTCATGGGTGCGGGCGAACACCCACGAGAAAATGTAGCCGGCGGCGGCCTGGCCGACGGCAAAGCCAACCGTGGCGATGCGCCAGCCGTCAGGGATCCGGTCCGCTGGCGCGACCTCGCGCAGCCGGCCCATGGTCAGCACCGCGACCCCGGGCACAAAGGCGCCGATCAGGATGCTGGAGCCCGCCAGCAGGATCGGGTTCGCCGAGACGGCGAGCACGCCGACGCCCAGCATTTGCAGCACCAGGCCAACGCGCAGCGTGGCGCGGAAGCCGAAACGATCGCCGCACGCGCCGGTGATCACCGGGCCGAGCATGGCGCCCACGCCAAACAGTCCCCAGTACATGGCGCCGCTGGTCAGGCCCCAGTTGAGTCCGCGCGCCACATAGTCCGCGAGGAAAATCATGTGCGGCACCAGGCCAAAGGCCGAGAGCGCGTAAACGGCGTAGACGCCAGCCAGCAGCATCGCCACGGCGGCGGCGGAGCGCCCATGGGGGACCGGAGCCGGGTTCGCCGCGGCCCCGGCGGGCTGTCTGGCCGGCGCCGGCGGCCAGCCGCTCCAGCCAAGGGCCGTGACGATCACACAGACAACCCCAAGCGCGATCCAGGTGAAGGTGAGTCCCTGGGTCACCAGCCACGGCACAAGCACCGCCCCAAGCGTCACGCCGAGCGCCGGCCCGACGAAGATCATGCCGGAGGCGAAGCCGCGCCGTTTCTCCGGCACGAACGGCAGCACGAACGGCGCCGCCGTGACCAGCGCCACCGCCCCCGCGAAGCCGGAGAGAAACCGCCAGAACGAGAACCAGAGAAAGGAGGACGGCCAGGCGCAGGCGAAGAAACTGACGGCGCAGGCGACCATCGAAACCTGCAACGCCAGACGGGGATGGCCGGAGGCGAGCTTGCGCGACAGCAGGGCGCCGATGAAATAGCCGGCGAGATTGGCCGCGCCGATATACGCGGCCTGCGACTGGTCGAACCAGTTCTGCCCGACCAGCGCCGGCATCAGCGGCGTGTAGGCGAAGCGCGCCAGGCCGATGCCGATGAACATGGCGCACATGGCCGAGGCTGTCAGCCGCCAGGGCGGCGGAACAGCGGGTGCGGCGAGGGGAAGGACATGTTCAGTCTGGGGCGGTGTCGGGCGCATGCCGCAACCATACACGGCCCGGCCCCGGTGGCGAGCGGGCCGCCTGGCCTGGGAGGCGTTCCTCCCAGGCGAAAAATGCATGCCGGCGGCCACGCGGTTCACGGCCCGCGCCGGCGCGCGGTCCTCAGTCTCTGGCGCTGTCCTGGAAATACGGTTCAACCGCGCCTTTCAGCTTCACGGCCATCGGCCGGCCCCGGCGGTCGACCGTGTTGCCGACGCTGAGCCGCACCCAGCCCTCGCTGACGCAATATTCTTCCACATTGGTCTTCTCGACCCCCTTGAAGCGCACGCCGACGCCGCGCGCCAGCACGGCTTCGTCGTGGAACGGGCTGTCGGGATCGACGCTGAGGCGGTCGGGCGGCGTGGCGGTCTGTTCGGTCATCTTCTCTTCCAGGGGGTTGTTTTCCAGGGGCGGTTGCGCAACGTCGATCCCCGACGCAGTGGACGCAGCTTGCGCCGGGACATCCGTGAAACCGCAGGGCAGGGCAGTTCCGGTCAGGATGAACCGGCCTTGCCCCATGTCATGCGGGGCCGGCTCATACCCCGATCCGGGCGGCCGGCGCAATGCGCGTCAGTTCAGGAACGGGTTGAACTGCCGCTCCTGGCCAAAGGTGCTCATCGGGCCGTGGCCGCAGATGAAGGCGATGTCATCGCCCAGCGGCAGCAGTTTTTCCTTGATGGAGCGGATCAGCGCGTTGTGGTCGCCGCCGGGCAGGTCGGTGCGGCCGACGGAGCCCTGGAACACCACGTCGCCCACCAGGGCGATGCGCTGGTCGCCGTTCACCAGCGCCACCGAGCCGGGCGAGTGGCCAGGGCAGTGGTAGACGTCGAACGTCGCGCCGCCGATCGTCACCTGGTCGCCTTCCTCCAGCCAGCGGTCGCTGGTGAGGTTGCGCACGCCGCCGATGCCCCACTTCTGCGCCTGCACTTCGACATTCTGCATCATCTCGGCGTCGGCCTTGTGCGGGCCCTCGATCTGGACGCCCAGTTCCTCGGCCAGTTCGGCGGCGGCGCCCACGTGGTCGATGTGGCCGTGGGTGATGATGATCTTCTCCACCTTGACGCCGGTCTGCCCCAGCGCCTTGCGGATCAGGTGCGGGTCGCCGCCGGGGTCGACCACGGCGCCGGCCATGGTGTCCTCATTCCAGATGATGGTGCAGTTCTGCTGGAACGGCGTCACCGGCACGATGGCGGCGCGCAGGGGAAATTCCGGCCGGTTGTTCTCGTCGCTCATGAGCGCTTCCTGAAATACGGCGGGGTCAGCCCGCCCGGTGATCCTTGCTGACGTTATGGGTAGCGGCATTCGGCGCCCCTGACCAGCGCGGCCGGTTTCCGCAGGAAATCGCGGCCCATCGGCGCGGCGGCGGGTTTCGCCGTGCAGACCGTTTCCATCCGGCGGGAACTTGTTCTATGGATGCGCAAAATCCGGCAAATCCGGAAATGGTTCGGGGGGTTGCGGTGCGCCGCGCGCCCCTTTTTGCTTTGGCGCATTTTCCCCGGGTGGGCATCGTCGCCAGGCCAGAAAATGTGCGGTGGAGTGGTCATGGGCTTCAAATGCGGAATCGTTGGTTTGCCGAATGTCGGCAAGTCGACCCTGTTCAATGCGCTGACGCAGACGGCGGCGGCCCAGGCGGCCAATTATCCGTTCTGCACCATCGAGCCGAATGTCGGCGACGTGGCCGTGCCCGATCCACGTCTTGACGCCCTGTCGGCCATCGCCGGCTCGCAGCAGATCATCCCGACCCGCCTGACCTTCGTCGACATCGCCGGCCTGGTGCGCGGCGCCTCGAAGGGCGAGGGCCTCGGCAACCAGTTTCTCGGCAATATTCGCGAATGCGACGCCATTGCCCACGTGGTGCGTTGCTTCGAGGACGGCGACGTCACCCACGTCGACGGAAAGGTCGATCCGCTGGCCGATATCGAAACCATCGAGACCGAACTGATGCTCGCCGATCTGGAGAGTCTGGAGAAGCGCATTCCGGGTCTGGAGAAGCGCGCTCGCGGCGGCGACAAGGAAGCGAAGGAGCAGATCGAGCTGGTCACCCGCGCCCTGGCCCTGCTCCGCGACGGCAAGCCCGCCCGCCTGCTGGAGTTGAAGCCGGAAGAGGAATTCGCCTTCCGCCAGCTCGGCCTGCTCACCTCCAAGCCCGTGCTGTACGTCTGCAACGTCGATGAGGCTTCGGCCGAAAACGGCAACGACCATTCCGCGAAGGTGTTCGCCCGGGCGCAGGAAGAGGGCGCCCGCGCCGTTGTCGTCTCCGCCGCCATCGAGAGCGAGATCGCCGTGTTGCCGGAGGAGGAGCAGAAGGACTACCTTGAGGCGATCGGCCTGACCGAACCGGGCCTCAACCGCGTCATCCGCACCGGTTACGATCTGCTCGGCCTCATCACCTATTTCACCGTCGGCCCCAAGGAAGCCCGCGCCTGGACGATCACCGTCGGCGCCAAGGCGCCGAAGGCCGCCGGCGTCATTCACAGTGATTTCGAGAAGGGCTTCATCCGCGCCGAAACCATCGCCTACAACGATTATGTCACGCTGAAGGGCGAAGCCGGAGCCCGCGACGCCGGCAAGCTGCGGCTTGAAGGCAAGGAATACGTCGTCGCCGACGGCGACGTGCTGCACTTCCGCTTCAACAACTGACGCGCCGGACTGCGGCGCGGGCTGCAATTTGCCCGTCGCCGCCGTTTCTCCATGCGCGATCATTCACATGCGCCGTCTCCCCATGCGTGAGGTCTGCTGACGCCTGGCGAAAGACCGGCGCCGGAAGGCGCCTGCCTGGCTACAGCAGGCCAGCCCGTCATTGCCGGGCATGTCCCGGCCATCCCACGCAGCGCGCATGCACAGCGAAACAGCGCCTGTCCATCCGGCTTCCGTGTTGCCCGCAGCAGGTGCGGCATGACGCGGAAGCAATGCCAACATGTTGCCCGCCAGGCGGCTGGCCGTAAAATCCGCGCGTCCGCCAGCAATCCGCCGCCCACCGGCCGCCACTGCCCGCTATCGTCGCAGTATCTGGAAAAGCCCGGCGCCCTGGCGCATATGTGCATCATGCACATTCCCCACCTTCACGACTGGACGGTCACCCCGCGCGAGGCCATCGCCCTGCAAAAGCAGCTGGCCGGACAGCTGGTGCTGGACAGGCCGCTGGACCTGTCCGCCATTCGCCACGTCGCCGGCGTCGACGTCAGTGTGCGCGAGGGACTGTCGCGCGCCGCCGTCGTCGTGCTGTCATTCCCTGATCTGCAGGTGGTGGAAACCGTGCTGGCCGATGCGCCGACGCCGTTTCCCTATGTGCCTGGCCTGCTGACGTTTCGTGAAGGGCCGGTGCTGGAGGAAGCCTTCGCCCGACTGGAAACCGAACCGGACGCCTTCATTTTCGACGGCGCCGGCTGCGCCCATCCGCGCGGCATTGGCATCGCCAGCCATATGGGGCTGTGGCTGGGGCGGCCCAGCGTCGGTTGCGCCAAGACCCGGCTCACCGGCTGGAGCGCCGGTCCGGGACCGTCGCAGGGGGAGGTGGCGGCGTTGCTGGCGCGACCGCCAACGTCAGCGGAGCCGGCGCCGCCGTGCATCGGCGCCGTGCTGCGCACCCGCGCCAATGTGGCGCCGGTCTATGTCTCGCCGGGCCATCTGATCGATCAGGCCAGCGCCGTGGCGCTGGTCAGCGCCTGCCTCAGCCGTTTCCGTTTGCCCGAGCCGGTGCGCGCAGCCCACCGCGCCGCCGCCCTGACAGCGGCGAGCCAGCCGGCGTTTCCTGGATTATAGGCGTCAGACGGCCCCGGTCGCCCGGCGCCGCCAGCGTACGTTGCGCCCGCAAAGGGGCGCGACGACCGCCATGCAGGGCGCAGCCGGCCGCTGGTTGCGCTTACTCTGCCCGCGGCAGGCGACGCATGGTGAACTGCACCAGATTGTCGCCGACGATACGCCAGTTCTCGATTTCCGAGCGCCAGCGCGCCCGTGGATAGCGGGCGAGCCAGTCCCGCGCCGCCGCGCGCGCTTCCGCCGGCGGCAACGTGAAGCATTCGCGCCGCCACGCGCTCAGGTTGAGCACGGGCGCTGTCTCAGGGGCAACGGGTGGGGAGGTCGCCGACACGGCCGCCTGGTCGCCAGCGGTTCGCTGGCTGGCCTGGTCGCGGCGCGCCGCGATTCGCCGTGCAATGCTTGCGGGGTTGAAACTGCTGTCCGCCATGGCTGCCTCCTGCAAGAGACCAAGAAACCAAGAGACATGAGTCCGCTGTTCACGACATGGCAGACTAGCGTGACTGGCCGATGAAAGCGACAGCCCCGACGCCGCGGCTGCGCATTCAGGCGGCGCCATCCGGCGCTTTTGCAGGCTGGAAGGCTGCCTGCCAGGCGGGCGCGGCCAGCGGCCCCGGAATGGCCGGTCGCGGGCCGCGCTGCTTCCGCCGTCATGGCCGGGTTGTGTCCCCGTCATCAACGACAGCAACGCCCTCTGGTGGTCCCGCACCCCCATGGCGGACGAAGGCCCGGGCGCCCGCAACCAGATGTGGGCATGACGGCTGATGGTGGTGACGAGGGGCGACGATGCCTTCAGGCGCTGTCGTCAGGCGGCCGGCAGACAGGATCGGCGCTTTGCCAACGCGCGGGATCGCCATTTTATATATTTTACTGCATTCACCAGTACGGGCAAAAACTGTCGCCTGGCTTGGCAATCTATAATTCTTGACGGCGCATCCAGCTCGCCGGAGTTGTGTCTTTGCCAGTTATGTGGCTGATCCGCATGGCATATATTCAAACTCACCATCCTGACATTTTCCACGCCGGCAAGCCTTCGCCAGACCCTCTTGCGCTCCTCCGGCGCATCGGGACACTAAAGCCAGCAGATCGTCATTTTAATAGATAAAAGGAGACGCGGATGGCGCGCCTGGACCAGACCCCAGCCAATCAGGCCGAAGGCCTTGCAACGCCGCCGTCCGCCGCCGCGCCCGTGGCCTTGCCGGTCGCCGGTTTCATCAACGCCGGCGTGCGCCATGACTGGACCCGGGAGGAGGCGCAGGCGATCTACGACGCGCCGTTCAACGACCTCCTGTTCGCCGCCCAGAGCGTCCACCGCCGTCACTTCGATCCCAACCAGGTTGAGCTGGCCCGCCTGCTCAGCATCAAGACCGGCGGCTGCCCGGAGGATTGCGGCTATTGCAGCCAGTCCGCCCACCATGAGTCAGGCCTGAAGGCCTCGAAGCTGATGGAGGTGGAGCGGGTGCTGGCCGAGGCGCGCAAGGCCCGCGACGCCGGCGCCACCCGCTATTGCATGGGCGCCGCCTGGCGCAATCCCAAGACCCGCGACATGGACGCGGTGGTCGCCATGGTCCAGGGCGTGCGCGCCATGGGGATGGAAACCTGCATGACCCTGGGCATGCTGACGCCGGACGACGCCGCGCGTCTCGCCGACGCCGGGCTGGACTATTACAACCACAACATCGACACCTCGCCAGCCTATTACAGCAAGGTCATCACCACCCGCGCCTTTTCCGATCGCCTGCAGACGCTGGAGAACGTGCGTAACGCCGGCATCAAGGTGTGCTGCGGCGGCATCGTCGGCATGGGCGAGGAGGCGGAAGACCGCGTCGGCATGCTGCTGACCCTGGCCAATCTGCCGGCCCACCCCGAAAGCGTGCCGGTGAACATGCTGATCCCGATTCCCGGAACCCCGCTGGAAAACGCCCCGCCGCTCGATCCCATCGCCTTCGTCCGCACCGTCGCCACCGCTCGCATCATGATGCCGGAATCGGTGGTGCGCCTGTCAGCGGGGCGCACCGCCATGAGCGACGAAATGCAGGCGCTGTGCTTCTTCGCCGGCGCCAATTCCATCTTCGCCGGCGACACCCTGCTCACCGCCGACAACCCGGAGCAGGATTCGGACATGGCCCTGTTCCGCCGCCTCGGCGTTCGCGCCGCCCGGTTGACGCTGGAAGAGTCGGCCCAGGACTGCGACCATCATCACGCTCCAGCGCGGCGCGACGTGCTGGACCTCGGCTCGGCGCCGTTGCCTGCGGAAAGCGGCGGTTGCGGCTGCGGAAGTTGCGGCTGCGGCGCGGCCGCCTGAAGCGGGAAGCGTTTCAGCCCGCCGCCATGTCCGTGGCGCGCGCCAGCAGGCCGGCGCGCGCCGCTTTGCCCTCGGGGCAGCCGGCCTCCAGCCAGTGCGTCCTGAGCGCCGCCATCATGGCCCCGACGGCAGGTCCGGGTTTCACGCCCAGCGCCAGCAGATCGGCCCCGCGCAGGGGAAACGCCGGCGCCGGCGCCGCGCCGGCGGCCAGCGCCGCCACATAGGCCATGGCGTCCGCATCGGCCCCGAGCCAGGGTTCGTCCGCGACAAGCGCGCTGGCGTCGGCCAGCGCCGCCCCGCCCAGCTCCGCCGCCATGGCGCGCGCTGAAACCAGCGTCAGCCGCCGGATGTCATGCAGCCGCTCCTGCGCCCGGGCCAGATTGCCGAGGCGCATGGCTTCGGCGCCAGAAAGCCGCAGCCGCTCCTGCAAGCTCCGCGCGTCTTCCACCACCCGCACCGCGCACGCCGCCAGCCGCAGCAGCGCATCCGCCGCCGCGCCGCGCTGGTTCTCGCGGGCGATCAGTCGCGCCAGCCGCCCAGGCTCCGCGACGATGCCGGAGACGCGATGCAGCAATCCGGCGCCGGACATCAGCGTGATCGCCCCGGCGGCGCCCGGCGCCGCCAGCAGCTTCAGCAGTTCGGCCCGCACCCGCTCGCGTGACAGCTGGTCGAGCCCGTCGCGGCAGGCAATGGCGGCGGCGAAGCCATCCGCATCCGGCGTCCCCTGTCCGAAGCGGGCGTGAAAGCGGAAAAATCGCAGGGTCCGCAGATAATCCTCGCGAATGCGCATCGCCGCGTCGCCAATAAACCGCACCCTGGGGCCGCGCCCGCCGTCTTCCAGGTCCGCCAGGCCCCCGGCCGCATCGTGCAGCCGCCCATGGCCGTCCAGCGACATGGCGTTAATGGTGAAGTCGCGGCGCAGGGCGTCGGCGTTGAAATCCCGGCCAAAGCGCACCTGGGCCCGGCGGCCATCGGTAGCCACGTCCTCGCGCAGGCTGGTGATCTCGAACGGCTCGTGATCGACAATGACGGTGACGGTGCCGTGCGCGACGCCGGTGGGTACGCATTTCAGCCCCGCGCGCCGCGCCCGCGCCATCGTCTCGTCCGGCGTGGAGGTGGCGGCCAGATCGATTTCCGTCACCGGCAGGCCGAGCAGGGCGTCGCGCACGGCGCCGCCGACCATGCGCAGTTCCTCGCCGTTTCCGTTCAGCGCCGCGAACAGCCGCGCGATCCGGGGGCGTTGCAACAGGGCGTGCAAGGCGTCGTGCTGTTGCGTCGTCAGCGTGACTGGGGTCACTGGAAACCGCCTGGTTTGAGCTGTCCGTTTTCGATGCGCGGCGGCATGTAGCCGCCGGGCGCGCGTTTCTGGGTCAGGCCCGTGAACACCATCACCGCGACGACGAGGCCAAGGCCGGCGACGGCGAGCCACAATGTCCTGCCATCCCATGGCGCCCGCGTCAGCGGATTGCGCTGGCGCAACAGCAGGTAAATGGCGAATATCGCGAAAGGGGTGAGGAACAGCGCCAGCTGTTCGAAAACGACGCGGCTCACCCGTAAAACTTCCGGTACATATTGTGGATGATGCCGGCGGTGGCGCCCCAGATGAAGCGTTCGCCATAGGGCATGGCGTAGTAACGGCGCAGCTGGCCCTGCCATTCGGCCGAGCGCAGTTCGTGATTGGCCGGGTTCATCAGGAAGGCGAGGGGCACCTCGAACGCCGCCTCCACCTCGTCCGGGTTGAGCGTCAGGCGGAAGCCAGGCTCGACCACGCTGACCACCGGAATGATCCGGAAGCCAGAGCCGGTGAGATAGGGATCGAGATAGCCCAGCGGCGTCACGAAGCGCCGGCCAAGGCCCACCTCCTCCTCCGCCTCGCGCAGGGCCGCGTTGAGCGGCGTGCCGTCCTCCGGGTCGACCTTGCCGCCGGGAAACGCCACCTGGCCTGCGTGGCTGCGCATAGCTGAGGGGCGCTGGGTCAGCAGCACTGTCGGATCGGGCCGGCGCACCACCGGAATCAGCACGGCGGCGGGCCGGGCGGCTTTCTCGTCGAACGGCGGGACGAAATCGCTGTTGAGCGCATGGTCGCCGCCGGGGTTGGACAGCGGCCCGCCGATAACCGGGGGGGAGGCGTAAAGGTGGGCGCGGCTGCGCGCCACAAAGCTTTCCAGACTGTAGGGCGCCGCGCTGTCCCGCTCCCTGTCGCCCGCCGCCTTCTGCTCCGCCAGCATCCCGATCACCATTGTTGTTATCGTTGCGTTGTTGTTGTCACGTCCCGTCGCCGTCAGACGGCCAGCTCGCTGATCCGCGCCATGGGGAAAAAGTCGCCGTCGCTCAGCACGCCAAACTGCGCCTCGCCGCCATCCGCCGCTGGCTGCTCCACGCCAAGCCCGGCCAGATCGTACATCAGCGCCCGCTTCACCAGCGCCCACAGGTCGCCGCGCACCCGCACATAAGGTTTCAGCCCGCCGTCCGCATCGCGCTCGAAGCGCAACGGATGGTCCGGCCCCACGCGCACCACATCGTCCACATTGGTGCGGAAGCTGATGCTCTGGCGCCCGCCCGCCCCCTGCACCGCCATTTCCACGGCGATGAACGGCGCGTCCTCCACCTTGATGCCGACGCGCTCCACCGGCGTCACCAGCACGTAACGCTCCGGGTCCTTGCGCAGGATCGAGGCGAACAGCTTGACCAGCGCGTGGCGGCCAATGGGCGTGCCCATGTAGAACCAGGTTCCGTCGGCGGCGATGCGCATGTCGATGTCGCCGCAAAAGTCCGGGTTCCACCTGTCGACCGGTCGCGGCGGGGCCGGTCCGTCCGCATCGCCCACCGGGCCGAGCGCCGCGAACAGGCTGTCGAGCCCCACTTGCGGGCTGCCTTGCCGGCTGCCTTGCAGGCCGTCTGGCCGGCCTGGCTGTGGCGCGCCCGCCGCGCGCCCGGCTGAAGGATGGCTGGCGTTTCCCGGTTTTCCGGCGGCTTGGGTCACATGCTTCTCCCGGCCCGCTTGTTCAGATGATCGGCGGCTATCATAGACCACGACGCGCCGTATGGAAAAACCGGCTTGCCCTATTGCTGGCTCTTTGGCGTGAATTGATGTGTTCTGCGGCTGGTGGGCGAAATTCGCCGCCCGGGTTTCGCAAAAGCCGGCGGCAGGGCAGGATGCGCGCGCCGGCAAAGCATCGTATGCAGGTGGGGGCGGACCCGCGAGGCGCCGGCCCGCGGCGAACGACTTAAGTCAGGTTCAGGCAGGGTTTCCAGGAGAGCAGCGCGCATGACGATCCAGCCCACCGGGCGCACGGGATATGGCGCCGGCGACACGCAGACGTTCGCCGGGACGCGGGTGGTCGCGGCGCCGACGGCGCCTGGCGAAGCCGTGGCCGAGGCGGCGGTTGACCAGACGCTGGCGGCGCTGGCGCGGGCGCGCCAGGCCATCGGCGGCGTCATTTTCGGCCAGCAGGCGGTGATCGACCAGGCGCTGGTGACGATCCTTGCCGGCGGCCACGGCCTGTTCGTCGGCCTGCCGGGCCTGGCGAAAACCCGCCTTGTCGATGCGCTGGGCGTGGTGCTCGGCCTTGAGACGCGGCGCGTGCAGTTCACGCCTGATCTGATGCCTTCCGACATTCTCGGCAGCGAGATCCTCGACGAGGATGAGCACGGCCGTCGCTCGTTCCGCTTCGTGCGCGGCCCGGTGTTCGCCCAGTTGCTGATGGCCGACGAAATCAACCGCGCCAGCCCCCGCACCCAGTCGGCCCTGCTCCAGGCCATGCAGGAGCGCCACGTCACCGTGGCCGGCGAGCGCCACGACCTGCCGGCGCCGTTCCACGTGCTGGCGACCCAGAACCCCATCGAGCAGGAAGGCGCCTATCCGCTGCCGGAAGCCCAGCTTGACCGTTTTCTGCTCCAGATCGACGTGCCCTATCCGGACCGCGAGGCGGAGCGCCGCATCCTGCTGGAAACCACCGGCAATGATGAGGCGCGCCCGCAACAGGCGCTGACCGCCGCCGAGCTGATGCAGGCGCAACGCCTGGTGCGGCAATTGCCCGTGGGCGAGCGGGTGGTGGAAGCGATTCTCGACATGGTGCGCGCCGCCCGTCCCGAGGGCGGCGACGCCGGGATCGCCAGTCATCTGTCCTGGGGCCCCGGTCCCCGCGCCAGCCAGGCGCTGATGCTGGCCGCCCGCGCCCGCGCGCTGCTCGACGGTCGCCTCGCGCCCTCCCTGGATGATCTGGCCGCCCTCGCCGGGCCGGTGCTGCGCCACCGCATGGCGCTGACCTTCTCCGCGCGGGCCGATGGCGTTTCTGTCGCCAGCCTGATCGACCGCCTCGTGGCGCGGCTGGGCTGAGCCGATGGCGCGCGTTCGGGCGCAGGCCGTTTCTGTCGCCGGCGTGCTGGCGCCAGGGGCCCGGGGCGACGTCGCCGCGCCAGGCGCGGTGGAGCGAGCGCGCGACCTGGCCGGGCGCCTGCCGCGCATCGTTCTGGAAGCCAGGCGCGTCGCCGCTTCGGTTGCCGGCGTCCACGGCCGTCGCCGCGCCGGCGTTGGCGAGAATTTCTGGCAGTTCCGGCCCTATGTGCCGGGCGAATCCGCAGCGCGGATCGACTGGCGCCGTTCCGGCCGCGACGGCCGGCTGCACGTGCGCCAGCGTGAATGGGAAGCAGCCCAGACCGTGTGGCTGTGGGTCAACCTGTCGTCCTCCATGGGCTTTCGCTCCAGCCTCGCCATGGACAGCAAGGCCGGCCGCGCCCTGACGCTGGGCCTTGGCCTGGCGGGCGCCCTGGCGGAAGCCGGCGAGCGCGTCGGGCTGCTGGGCGCCGGCCAGACATCCGGCGGCTCCACGGCGCTGGAGCGGCTGGCCGGGGCCTGCGCCCTGCAATTGCGTGAAACCGGGGCCGATCAGCCGGACCTTCCGCCGGAGGTCGCTGTCGCCCGCGCCGCCGCCATCGTGCTGGTCAGCGACTTTCTCAATCCGCCGCAAATGCTCGCCGCGCGCATCCGCGCCCTGGCGCATCAGGGCGCGCGCGGTCACCTGGCGCTGATCGCCGATCCCGTTGAGGAAACCTTTCCCTTCTCCGGCCAGGTCATGCTCGAAACCATGGACGGCGCCGCGCGGTTGCGCATTGGCGACGCCAGCGGCTGGGGCGAGGGCTACCGCGCCGCTTTGGCCCGCCACCGGGCGGAGCTGGCGGAAATCGCCGCGCGCTGGGGCTGGTCGCTGACCCTGCACCGCACCGACAGGCCAGCCAGCGAGGCGGCCCTGCGTTTGCTGTCGCTGATGGGCGCGCCAGTTACAAGTCGCGCGGACGATTTGCGCGCGCGCGGGAGCGGCGCATGATCGGGTGGTTCGCCGGCCTGTCCTTCGCCGCGCCGCTGACGTTGCTGGCGCTGGCCGCGCTGCCGGCCATCTGGCTGCTGTTGCGCGTCACGCCGCCGGCGCCGCGCCATCTGGTGTTTCCGCCGCTCAAGCTGTTCGCCCATCTCCAGCCGCGGCGCGAAACGCCGGCCCGCACGCCGTGGTGGCTGACGGCGCTGCGCCTGCTGCTCGCCGCCTGCGTGATTCTGGCGGTGGCCGGCCCCGTCTGGAACCCGCGCGCCGGCGATGACGCCGCCGGCCAGGCCAGCGCGCCGCTGGCGCTGGTGATCGACAGCGGCGCCGCCAGCGCCCACGACTGGGCCCGGCGGATTGACCTCGCCAGCCGGCTCGCGCAGGCCGCAGGCCGCGCCGGCGCCCCCATCGCCCTGTTCGCTACCGCTGAAGCGCCGACCCCGCAGGCGCCGGAGACCGCCGCGGCGATCTCACGCCGCCTCGGCGCGCTCGCCCCCCAGGCCTTCGCGCCCGACCGTCTGGCCTGGCGCGACCACATCCGCGCATGGTTGCAGGCCCATCCAGGCGCCCGCGTTGCCTGGATCAGCGATGGCGTTGAGCTGGCCGGCAAGCCGGCATCGCGCCAGTTCGCCAGCGATCTCACCGATGCGTCCGGCGGCCGGCTCATCATCTATGGCGACGCGCCCGCCGCCGCCTTGGCGCTCGCTGGCGTGGTCAACGGCGCCGATGGCCTGGAGGCGCGAATTATCCGCCCCGCCGGCGCGGCGTTGGGGCCGGCGCAAGGCGTGGCGCGGGCCCTGGACATGCGCGGTCTGCCGCTGGGCGAGGGCGCTTTTTCCCTGGCTTCCGGCGAGGTTGAAACCCAGGCGCGCATCAACCTGCCCATCGAAATGCGCAATCGCGCCGCCCGCATCGATATCGTTGGCCAGCAGACAGCCCAGGCCGTGACCCTGCTTGACCGGCGCAACCAGCGTCGCCGCGTCGGTCTCGTCACCGGCGTCACCGCCGATCTGGCGCAGCCCCTGCTGTCGCCCACCTGGTACGTGGACCGGGCGCTGGCCCCCACGGCGGAAATCCGCGAGCCCCGCATGGGCGCCTCGGCCGCCATCGGCGCGCTGATCGACGAGCAGGCCTCGGTCATCATCCTGGCCGACGTGGGGGGGCTGGAGCCGGCCATGCGCCAGCGGCTGGAGGCGTGGGTGCGCGCCGGCGGCGTGCTGGTGCGCTTCGCCGGCCCCCGGCTTGCCGCCGCCGCTGGCCCGGATGGCGGTTCGGCTGCCGGCGACGGCGCCCATGACCCCCGCGACCGCCTGTTGCCGGTGCGTCTGCGCGGCGATGGCCGTAGTCTCGGCGGCGCCCTGTCGTGGGAAACGCCGAAAACCCTGGCGCCGTTCAACCGCGAAGGGCCGTTCGCCGGCATTGACGCGCCGGCGGAAATCACCGTGCGCCGCCAGTTGCTGGCCGAGCCGGACGGCGATCTGCCTGGCCGCACCTGGGCCTCACTGGCCGATGGCACCCCGGTGGTGACCGCCCGCCGCGACGGGGAGGGGTTGCTGGTGCTGTTCCACGTCACCGCCGACCCGTCCTGGTCCAGCCTGCCCATGTCCGGCGCCTTCGTGCAGATGCTGCAACGCATCGTCGCCATGGCCCCCGACACCACCACCCTGGAGCGGCCTGCTGGCGAGAATGCTGGCCAGAACGCCGGCCAGAACGCTGAAGAAGCCGGGGAGGACGCTCCGGCGCTGGCCCGGCCGGCGGCGCTGCCGCCCCGCCGTATTCTCGACGGTTTTGGCCTGTGGCGCGATCCGCCGGCGACGGCGCGCGGGGTGGCGGCGGATTTCGCCGGCCGCGCCAGCCTCGCCCATCCGGCCGGTTTCTATGGCCCGGTCGCCGCCGGGCGCGCCGTCAATGTGCTGGAGACCGGCGATGCGCTGGCGGCCATTGATTTCAGCGGTTTCGAGGCCCGCTCCCTGTCCGCGCGCACCGCCCGGGAGCTGCGCGACCCGCTGCTGCTGCTGGCGCTGGGGCTTTTTCTGGCCGACTGCCTCGCCACCCTGCTGCTCGGCGGCGGCCTGTGGCGCCGGCGCCTGGGCAAAACCGCCGCGCTGACCGCGCTGGCCCTCGCCGCCGGGCTCTGGACAGCCGCCAGCCCCGGGCCGGCGCGCGCCCAGGGCATGCTCAACACGCCGCAATACCAGTTACCCGACAGCTGGCGGCCGCCCGGACAGCCGCCGGCCCCGACGCCCCGCGCCCGGCCGCCCGCGCCTAAACCGCCGTCGCCGCCGCGCACGGCCGTCAACGGCTTCACCGCGCGCGATCTCGACGCCGCCATGGAAACCCGGCTGGCCTACGTCATCACCGGCGACGCGCAGGTTGACGCCGTCAGCCGCGCCGGGCTCATCGGCCTTGGCGAGGCGCTGGCGCAGCGCACCTCGTTCGAGCCGGCCGAACCGGCTGGCGTCAATCCATCCACCGACGAGCTGGCCTTCTACCCGGTGCTGTACTGGCCGGTGGTGGCCGGCAGGCCAGCGCCGGACGCCGCCGCCCTGCGCAAGCTCGATTCATACATGAAGGGCGGCGGCCTCGTCATTTTCGACACCCGCGACGCCATGACCGCCCGGCCGGGCGTCACCACGCCGGAAGGCGCGCAGCTGCAACGCATGCTCCGCACCCTCGACCTGCCGGCGCTGGAGCCGGCGCCGCAGGATCACGTGCTTGGCAAGGCGTTTTATCTTCTTGATAATTTTCCAGGACGCTACAGCCGTGGACAGACGTGGGTGGAGGCGTTGCCCAGACGGGCGAATGGCGAACGGGTTCCGGCGCGCGGCGGCGACGGCGTCACGCCGGTGATCATCACCTCCAACGACTGGGCCGCGGCCTGGGCGGTGGACGCCAGCGGCCTGCCCATGCTGCCCCTGACCACTGACGGCCACGACAGCGAGGAGCGCCAGCGCGAACTGGCCCTGCGCGTGGGCGTCAATGTGGTCATCCACGCGCTCACCGGCAATTACAAGGCGGACCAGGTGCACCTTCCCGCGCTGTTACGGAGGCTGGGCCAGTGAATATGGTCGCCGCCTCCGGCATCGATTTTTCACCGTTTCTGCCCTGGCAGGCGCTTGTTGTGTCCGGCGTCCTTGGCCTGGCGTTGTGCCTCGCCGGCTGGCGCGCGCGCGGCCCCGTCGTGCTGCTGCGCGTCCTTACCCTTGGCCTGCTGCTGCTCGGCCTCGCCAATCCGTCGCTGGTGACCGAGAACCGGGAGAAGCTGAAGGACATTGTCGCCGTCGTGGTGGATCGCTCCAGTTCGCAGGCCCTGGCCGACCGCAGGGCGCAGACCGACGCGGCCAGCGCCGCCGTGATGCGGCGGCTGGAAGCGCTGCCCAACGTCGAAACCCGTGTCGTTGAGGTGAAGGACGGCGCCGGCGACGACGGCACCCGACTTGTGGGCGCCCTGGGCGGCCTGCTCGCCGATGCGCCTGCCGGCCGCGTCGCCGGCGTCATCGCCATTACCGACGGCGTCGCCCACGACGCGCCGGCCAACGCCGCCGCAGCCAGTGAGATCGCCGCCAGTTTCGCTGGCGCGCCGTTTCATGCGCTGGTGATGGGCCGCAGCCAGGAAACCGATCGCCGCGTCGCCCTGACCCAGGCGCCGCGTTTCGGCATCGTTGGCAAGGACATGATGATCCGCGCCGAGATCGTCGAGCGTGGCGGCCCGGGCGCCGCGCGCGTCACGTTGCGTCGTGACGGCCTCGCCCTTGGCGCCGCCACGCTGGCCACCAACCGCCCCGTCGATATTCCCGTGCGGGTCGATCACGCCGGCCCGAATGTGATCGAGATTGAGGTTGAGCCGCTGCCGGGCGAGCTGACCCTCGCCAATAACCGCGCCGTGCTGACGGTGGAGGGCGTGCGCGAGAAGCTGCGCGTGCTGCTGGTTTCCGGCGAGCCGCACCCGGGCGAGCGCACCTGGCGCAATCTGCTGAAATCCGACGCCAGCGTCGATCTGGTGCACTTCACCATCCTGCGCCCGCCGGAGAAGCAGGACGGCGCGCCGATCAACGAGCTGTCGCTGATCCCGTTCCCGACCCGCGAACTGTTCCAGCAGAAAATCCGCGATTTCGACCTGATCATCTTCGACCGTTACGCCAACCAGAGCGTGCTGCCGTCGGCCTATTACCAGAACATCGTCAACTATGTCCGCAACGGCGGCGCGCTGCTGGTGTCGGCGGGCCCCGAGTACGCCGGGTCAACCAGCCTTGCCCGCACGCCGCTGGCCGAGGTGTTGCCGGCCATGCCCGATGGAAGGGTGAGCGAGACGCCCTACCGGCCGGCGCTCAGCGGGCCAGGCAAGCGTCACCCGGTCACGCGCGACCTGCCCGGGGCTGACGCAGCGACGCCGGACTGGGGCTCCTGGGCCCGTCTGGTGGGCGCCGAGGTCGATCGCGGCTCCGTCGTGCTGGACGGCCCCGGGAAAAAGCCGCTGCTGGTGCTGCAACGTGAGCAGCGCGGCCGGGTGGCGCTGCTGCTGTCCGACCACGCCTGGCTGTGGGCGCGCAATTTCCAGGGCGGCGGTCCCTATCTCGATCTGCTGCGCCGCGTCAGCCACTGGCTGATGCGCGAGCCGCAGCTGGAAGAAGAAGCGCTGCGGGCGGAGGCGCGCGGCGGAGAAATCCGCATCACCCGCCAGACCATGGGCGATGCGCCGGGCCCGGTGCTGGTGACGTCGCCAGACGGCGTTGAAAGCCGCGTCACCCTGACGTTGCGCAAGCCTGGCGAATATGCCGGCGTCATGCCGGTGCGCGGCCAGGGCCTCTACCGGCTCCGTTCCGGCGATCTCATGGCCTTCGTCGCCACCGGACCGCAGAACCCGCGTGAGCTCTCCGACGTGTTCAGTGATGAAACCCGGCTCCGTCCGCTGGCGCAGGCCAGTGGCGGCGACGTGCGGCGCCTCCAGCCCGGCGACCAGCCCCTGGTTACCCCGCGAATCCTCATGGTCCAGAGCGGCCCACTGTCTGGCCCTGACTGGATCGGCCTGCGCCCACGCGACGGCTATGTGGTGCGCGGCGTGTCCAGCACCCCGCTCGGCATTGGTTTCGCCGCCCTCGGCCTCGCCCTTGGCGCGCTGTTACTGGTGTGGGTCGGCGAAGGCCGCCGCAGCCGCGCCCGCGCCTGAGCGTTGGCCGACAGGACCGTCTGGCAGCTTTGTTCGCGCCCGCGTCCCGCGTCGCCGGTCGGCCGCCGGCGGATGCGGGCGAGCAACATTTTCGCGGCGATATTCCCACGGGCCGGCGCTTGGGCATCGCAAAAGCCCCGCCGGTCTGGCGCGTTGCGCTGGCGGGGCTGGACCAGGCCGGCCGCCAAAGCTGTTCCCACACCTTCCGAAAGTCGCGCCGCCGGTTCAGGGCCCAGCCGGCGTGCGAACGGCGGACGGCCGTTTGCCCAGGCGCCGTCGCGGCACATGGAGGTAATCGCGCTGCCGGACGACATAGACGTCAGCATTTCCGTTAGTTGTTGTTTAAATATGAGAATTAATGTTCATTAAATAATATTGAATAGTTTTGACATTTAAGTGATGGCATGTGATGCGTATTGATTTATTGTGATGTAATTAAAGTAAATTTTATTTAAAAAATACCCAAATTTATTCAAAAATATCTTGAATTTCAGCGTCGTGTCCGCAATGAATTCAGCAGGGTGAAGCTGCGTGACGGTGGCGTGATGGGGGGAGGCGTTTGGCGATATGGCGTGGCGGCGCTGACGGTCCCGGCGTTGCTGGCGGCCGGATCGCCGGCCTGGGCCGGCGCGCCAACGCTGTTGCCCGGCGCGGCGCAGATCATTGCCACCGGTACGTTTACGAAAGGCAGGCGCAAGGGTGGACAGGGCAGCGGGGCGTTTCGCAAGGACGAGATCGAGGGGCTGGCGGAATACGGTCTGCTGGACGGGCTGACCATCCTGTTTTCGCCCCGTCTCACCGCCCAGTCCGTCAACCGGTTCATGACTGTGACAGCCGGCGATGACGTCACCCTCGCGGCGATGGGGCGGCGGGTTGACGCCGGCGTCTCGGCCCGCCTGGGCGCGCGCGCCCGCCTGCTGAAGGGACCGCGGGACGTGGTCTCACTGGAAATCTCGGGGCGCGGCGGCGCCCTGGTCAATGACGTGGCCAGCCCGGTCATGCGGCGGGCGGCGGAGATTGAAGCGCGCCTGCTGTGGCAGCGGCAGTTTCGTATGCTGGGCAAGCCATGGTTTGTCGATATCCAGGCTGGCTACCGTCACTTCTTCCAGGCCGGGACGCGGTGGGAGGCGGCGCGCAGCCAGGGCGAGGCGGTGCTCGACGCAACCCTTGGCGTTCACCTGAATCCGCGTTTCATGCTGCTGCTACAGAATTTCAGCACCTTTCCCGTCGGCGATCAGGGGCCGCCGGGCAATCGCGCCGGATCGACGCACAAGGCCCAGGCGTCGCTCGCCTGGAAGCTGTCGCCAGCCTGGACCCTGCAGGCCGGCGTGGTGGGGACCTGGGCCGGCGGCGCCCCGTGGCGGGAGCGGGGAATCATTGTCGGCGTCTGGCGGCGTTTCGGCGGCTGAGCGTCCGGCGTGAACGTGGTCGCAGGTCTTTTCTGACCGGGAGGCGCGCCGCCGTTGACGGGGCGGCAGGTGGGTTTACGCCCATGGGCCGCAGACGCCGGCCCATGGGCGATGATCCCCGGGCGTGGTGAACGGGGCGGCGCCGTTCAGGATCAGCCGGGCGAGGCCATGGCGGTTTCGCGGTTCGCCCCGGCGGGGGCACGGCGGCGCGGGCGAGAGCGCCGCCGGAAACGGCCGTTGCTTTGCGGCTTTCCTGATGCAAGCTCCGGCCCGTCCCCCAGCCTGAGGGATGCGTCCGCGCTCCAAACGCAAAAAAGGCGCGACCGCAAGTCGCGCCTTTCCGCAAATCCGGAGTGTCTGCGTCCCTCCTGCCGGAAAGACGGAGCCAGATATTGTCAGCCGAGCTGGATCGAGCCAGCCTCGGGACCCTTCGGGCCTTCGACGAGCTTGACGATGACCTGCTGGCCTTCCTGCAGCTCATCGATGCCAGAGCGGGAGAGGGCGGACTGGTGGACGAACACGTCCTTGCCGCCGCGCTCCAGGGCGATGAAGCCGAAGCCGCGCTCCGGGTTGAACCACTTGACGATGCCAGCTTCCTCCGGCACGCCGTCCAGCACGGACGGGTCGAAGAAGCGACCGCCCGGACGACGCGGGCCGCGATCGCCGAAGCCGCCGCGGTCACCGCCGAAGCCGCCGCTGCGCGGACCGCGGTCGCCATAACCGCCGCCGCCGCCGAAGCCGCCGCTGCGCGGACGGGGCGCTTCAGCCGTGCTGGTGTCCACGTCCAGAACCTGCGTGACCTGGGCGCCCTTCTGGCCCTGGCCGACGCGCACGGTCAGCGTGGTGCCCGGCTCCAGGGTGGAGTGGCCAGCGGCTTCCACCGGGCGGATGTGGAGGAACGCCTCGCCCGAGCCGTCAGTCAGCTGGACAAAGCCAAAGCCCTTCTGGGCGTTGAACCATTTCACCGTGGCGCCAACCTCGGGGCCGCCAAAATCATTCTGGCGGGAGTAGGATGGCCGGGAAGGCATGGAAGGCGCCATCTCGTGCGCCCACGGATCGGGGGCATGGTCACGGGAACGGCGGCGGTCGCGGAAATCGTTGTCTCGGCTCATCCGGATACTCAGCTTGTAAAAGTTCAAAGGCGCGGTCGGTACTTGAGCGGCCAACGTATTAGTAACCCTACTCAAGGCCGGTTGAAAGGGGGCAAATGCCCTCAGGCGCATAAACTTTTGGCTCTTGCCGGAAAGTGATCGCGTCGCCGCCGGTGAAGCAGAATGCTTTGGCGCCGTGGCAGTGGTGCGTATAATTGCGTTAATCAGGCTCACGGGCGCAGAAAAGGCGTGCGTTTGTCTGTCTGGCCAGCGGTTGCGGCGAGGCTTTCGGGCCGTTCACAGGGGTTTGATCGCAACTGGCTGTTCTTGCCGCGCATGAACGTCCTGCGCCCCCCTCTACCTGCGCCGCACGGCGGCTGCGTCTTGCCTGCTGACAGTTTCATTCTGTCAGCCTGCGTCATCTCGACTTCTGCGACGCCGTTGCCTAAAGCGGTTGTGTCCGCTCTGATCGCGCGCATCCAACCAACGGGCTCCGGCCTCCGCGACATCTGTTCGCGGCAAACCGAACCGGGGCCGCAAGGGAGACAATGGCGATGGCAGCCATCAACAAAGTTACCGATCTGACCCTGGATGGCGACGTCGCCGTCATTACCCTGAATTCCCCGCCGGTGAACGCCCTGTCCGCCCCGGTGCGCAACGGCCTGTTCGACGCCTTCACCGCCGCCGTCAACGATCCGGCGGCCAGGGCCATCGTGCTGATCTGCGACGGCCGCACCTTCATCGCCGGCGCCGACATCAGCGAATTCGGCAAGGGTCCGAGCGGCAAGCCGCTGCAGGACGTCCAGGCGCTGATGGAAAATTCGCCCAAGCCGGTTGTCGCCGCCATCCATGGCACCGCCCTGGGCGGCGGTTTCGAGGTTGCGCTCACCGCGCACTACCGCGTCGCCGTTCCTTCCGCCAAGGTGGGCCTGCCGGAGGTCAAGCTGGGCCTGCTGCCCGGCGCCGGCGGCACCCAGCGCCTGCCGCGCCTCGTCGGCCCGGAAGTGGCGCTGCAGTATCTGACCAGCGGCGATTTCATCAGTTCGGACGTGGCCCTGAAAAGCGGCCTGGTCGATGAGCTGGTCGAGGAAGGCAAGCTGCGCGACGGCGCCGTCGCTTTCGCCCGCAAGCTGGTTGCCCAGAACCGCCCGCTGAAGAAGGTGCGCGATCTGCAGGACAAGGTGGAGGCCGCGCGCGGCAAGCCGGAGATCTTCGCCGATTTCCGCAAGGCCAATGCCCGCCGCTTCCGTGGCTTCGATGCGCCAGAAGCCAATATCAAGTGCGTTGAGGCGGCCGTGAACCTGCCGTTCGACGAGGGCATGAGGGAAGAGCGTCGCCTGTTCGAGGGCCTGATGAGCGGCTCCCAGTCCGCCGCCCAGCGCTACATCTTCTTCGCCGAGCGCCAGGCCGCGAAGATCCCCGACGTGCCGGAAGACACCCCGGTGCTGCCAATCCGCAAGGTTGGCGTCATTGGCGCCGGCACCATGGGCGGCGGCATTTCGATGAACTTCCTCAGCGCCGGCATCCCGGTGACCATCGTCGAGATGCAGAAGGAAGCGCTTGATCGCGGCGTCGGCATCATGCGCAAGAACTACGAGAACACCGCGAAAAAGGGTCGCCTGACCCAGGCGGACGTGGAAAAGCGCATGGGGTTGCTCACCCCCAGCCTCGATCTCAATGACCTCGCCGATTGCGACATGGTCATCGAGGCTGTCTACGAGAACATGGACATCAAGAAAGAGGTGTTCGCGAAGCTCGACGCCATCGTCAGGCAGGGCGCCATCCTCGCCTCCAACACCTCCTATCTCGACGTCAACGAGATCGCGTCGGCGACGAAGCGTCCGGAATGGGTCATCGGCACCCACTTCTTCTCGCCGGCCAACGTCATGAAGCTGCTGGAGATCGTCCGCGGCGACAGGACGGCCAAGGACGTCATCGCCACCGTGATGAAGCTGTCCAAGAAGATCGGCAAGGCGCCGGTGCTGGTGGGCGTCTGCCATGGCTTCGTCGGCAACCGCATGCTGGCCCAGCGCCAGCGCGAAGCCAACAAGCTGGTGCTGGAAGGCGCCATGCCGTGGGACATCGACCGCGTGCTGTACGATTTCGGCTTCCCCATGGGCCCCTTCGCCATGTCTGACCTTGCCGGTCTCGACATCGGCTGGTCGAAGGACACGTCGTCCTCGTCCACCCTGCGCGAGGTGCTGTGCGAGATGGACCGTCGCGGCCAGAAGAACGGCCGGGGCTTCTACGACTACGACGAGAAGCGTAACGCGACGCCGTCGGCCGAGGTTGAGAAGGTCATTCTCGACTTCGCGAAGAAGCAGGGCATCGAGCGCCGCAAGATCTCCGACGAGGAGATTCTGGAGCGCTGCATCTACCCGATGATCAACGAAGGCGCGAAGATTCTCGAGGAAGGCAAGGCCATCCGTGGTTCGGACGTCGATATCGTCTGGATCAACGGTTACGGCTGGCCGGTCTACCGCGGCGGCCCGATGTTCTACGGCGATCTGATCGGCGCCGACAAGGTGCTGGCCAAGATGAAGGAATTCCAGCAGAAGCACGGCGATGACTTCAAGCCCTCCGCCCTGCTGGAGAAGGTCGCGGCCGAAGGCAAGAAGCTGCACCAGCTCTGAGCCATCCTGCTTGAGCCCGTCCCTGCGTTGAAAAGGGGCGGGCGTTCGCCTGGCGCAAATATTGAAAGAGGTTCGGTGGGCTTCGCGGCGCGGCGCCCACCCGATCCCGGTCCGGCGTCGTCCGGGCCTTTTTTGTTGGCGTTTGTGACGCAGGACCGGGCGCCCTCTTGACCGCGGCGGCGGACCTGGCCTGAATTGAACGCCGGAGCTGGTTTTTCGAGAGGGGCGCCGCCGGCGCCGCCATGCGATCCGTCGTATGGCGGCCTGTGACGGCGCGGTTGGCGGTGAGGCTTGCGTGCGTGTCCTGATTGTTGAGGACGAGGCGCTGCTGGCGCTGGAATATGAGCTGCTCCTGGAGGAGCTGGACTGTGATCCGGTCGGCGTGGCGGGGGATTCCGTTGCGGCGCTCGCCATGGCGCGCGCCCTGGCGCCCGATCTGGCCATCGTCGACGTGAACCTGCAGGACGGCATGACCGGCGCCGATCTTGGCGTCGCCATCGGCAGGGACCCTGGCGTTCCCGTGCTGTTCGTGACCAGCGAAGCCAGTCATGTGGATCTGGAGGCGGCTGGCGTTCTGGGCGCCCTGCCCAAGCCGTTCACCAGTTCCGGCTTCGCCGCCGCGATCGGCTGGGCCCGGGCCCATGTGACGGGCGGCGCGACGGGTCCGAAGCCGGTCGGCGTTCTGTCGCATCTGGTGGGGTAGCGTCAGTTTCCGGCGATGGCCGGGGTTGGCCCGCAAGGGACAGCGCCCGGTGGCCCGGCTGAGGATTTTGTCCCGGTATGGTTTATGACGCCGCCGCACCGCGGCCGGAACGCCTTCCATGTCAGGCAAATCCGCAACGTCAGTGTGGATTTATCAACGGATTTGCCGAACGAGCGCTTGTTCAAGGGTTGCCATTGCCCTCCGCCGTGTAGAAGATCGGCGGCAAGAGCGGAACGTTTGTCGCGCCTGAAGGTTGCAAACGTCTGCGGTTATGGTGAGAATAGCCGGCCGAAATAATAAGACTATGCTCGGCTCAGGGAGGGGATTGTGCGTCAGATAACGCAAATGGCGGCCGCGCTGCGCCGTTTTTCATCAGGCCCGGAATGTTCCGGCCATCATTTCCACATTTCATAGCGCCGGGTAGTCCAGCATGTCAGGACCCATACTGTCCGTGCGTGATGTCGCCGTCCGTTTTGGCGGCATCGTCGCGCTGAGCGGCGTCTCGTTCGATCTTCCGTCCCAGCAGATCAATGCGCTGATCGGGCCGAACGGCGCCGGCAAGACCACGCTCTTCAACTGTCTCAGCAGGTTGTACACGCCCACCAGCGGCGACATCCTGTTCGAGGGGCAATCCATTCTCTCGCGTCCGGCGCACCGCATCGCCGAGATCGGCATTGGCCGCACCTTCCAGAATCTGGCGCTGTTCCAGAACCTGTCGGTGCTGGATAACGTCCGCATCGGCAGCCACTGCAGGACGCGCGGCGACTACATCAGCGATTCGCTGGCGCTGCCGTGGAGCCGGTCCACCGAGAAAGAGATCGATCACAAGGCCCGGCAGATCATCCGCTATCTGGACCTGCAGTCGGTCATGCACCGGCGCGTCGGCGATCTGCCGTTCGGCACCCAGAAGCGCGTCGAAATGGCCCGCGCCCTCGCCGCTGATCCGAAGCTGCTCCTGCTCGATGAGCCGGCCGCCGGCCTGAACCACGGCGAAGTGGACGAGCTGGGCGATCTCATCAAGCACGTGCGCGATGATCGCAAGCTGACGGTGTTGCTCGTTGAGCACCACATGAGCCTGGTCATGTCGATCTCCGACACGGTGGTGGCGCTCAACTTCGGTCGCAAGATCGCCGAGGGCACGCCGGCGGAAGTGCAGAACAACCCTGACGTCATCGCTGCTTATCTCGGGACGGACCAATGACGAAACTGCTTGAAGTCAAGGGTCTGCACGCCGGTTATGGGCAGACCAAGGTGCTGCACGGCATCGATTTCTCCATCGAGCAGGGCAGCGTCACCACGCTGCTGGGCGCGAACGGCGCCGGCAAGACGACGACCCTGCGCGCCCTGTGCGGCATGATCCGGCGCTCCGGCGACGTTCTGCTCAACGGTGAGCAGATCAATCGCAAGCAGACCGAGGACATCGTCCGCGTCGGCGTCGCCCATGTGCCCGATGGCCGCGGCACCTTCACCCGCCAGACGGTTGAAGAGAACCTGCAGCTGGGCGCCATGACGCGCGGCGACAAGGCCGCCATCGCCCAGGACATGGAGCTGGTGTTCAGCTACTTCCCGATCCTGAAGGAGCGTCGCACCCAGCAGGCGGGCCTGCTGTCGGGCGGCGAACAGCAGATGCTGGCCGTTGGCCGGGCGCTGATGCTGCGCCCGAAGCTGATGCTGCTGGATGAGCCGTCCTTTGGCCTTGCGCCGATGATCACGCGTGAAATCTTCGAGATTTTCCGCGAACTGAACCGCAAGGAAAAGGTCAGCATGCTCGTGGTCGAGCAGAACGCCCAGATCGCTCTGGATCTCGCCGACCAGGCCTATCTGCTTGAAACCGGCCGCATCGTGTTCTCGGGCCGCGCGGATGACATCCGCGACGACGAGAATCTGCGCAAAGCCTATCTGGGCTACTGAGGAGCCGACTGATGGAACTCTTTGTTCAGCAAGTCATTGCGGGCATATCGACCGGCTCTATCTACGCCTGCGTCGCGCTCGCTGTCGTCATGATCTACGTCGCCATTGGCCACCTGAACTTCGCCCAGGGCGAAATGGCGATGTTCTCCACCTTCATCGCCTGGCAGCTCATCACCTGGGGCGTGCCCTACTGGGTGGCGTTCTTCCTCACCATCGCGATTTCCTTCGTTGGCGGCGTCATCATTGAACGGGTGATCTTCAAACCGCTCGACAACGCGCCGATCCTCAGCCACGTGGTGATGTTCATCGCGCTGCTGACCATCATCACCAGCGCCGCCGGCTTCATCTGGGACTTCTCGATCAAGACGTTCCCGTCGCCGTTCGGTTCGGCCCCGCTGTTTGGCTCCAGCCTCATCAGCGCCCACCAGGCCGGCATGATGGCGGTCACGCTGCTCCTGCTGCTGGCCCTGTTCTTCTTCTTCCGCTACACGCGCGTCGGCCTGGCGCTGCGCGCTTCGGCTGACAACCCGGTGTCGGCGCGACTGGTCGGCATCCGCGTGTCGTGGATGATCGCCCTTGGCTGGGGCCTCGCCACCGCCATCGGCGCCGTCGCCGGCATGCTGGTGGCTCCGGTGGTGTTCCTTGAGCCGAACATGATGCTTGGCATTCTGGTCTATGGCTTCGCCGGCGCCGTTCTCGGCGGTCTCAGCAGCCCGGGCGGCGCTGTTCTTGGCGGCTTCCTGGTGGGCGTCATCGAGAACCTGGCCGGCACCTTCATCCCCGTCATTGGCGGCGAGCTGAAGCTGACCATCGCCCTGTGCATCATCGTTCTGGTGCTTGTCCTGAAGCCTGGTGGTCTGTTTGGCCGCGCAACCATCCAGCGGGTGTAATCATGTCTGTCAATCTTGAGGAAGCGGCCGAGCATCCCGCCGTCGCCGCCGATATCGAAACCCGCCCGCTGGGCCGGGACCGGATGTTGAAGATCGTCTTTGGCCTTCTCATCCTTGTTGCGGCTCTGGTCCTGCCGTTCGTCACCAAGAGCTTCTTCGTCTTCCAGGTGACGATGGTGATGATCTACGCCATCGCCATTCTCGGGCTGAACCTGCTCACGGGCTTTAACGGCCAGTTCTCGCTTGGCCACGCCGCCTTCTACGCCATCGGCGCCTACACGGCGGCGATCCTGATGGACAAGGCGGAGGTGTCCTACGTCTGGACGCTGCCCGTCGCCGGCATTGTCTGCTTCGTGTTCGGTTTCCTGTTCGGCCTGCCGGCGCTGCGTCTCGAAGGCATTTACCTTGCCCTCGCCACGTTCGCCCTGTCGGTCGCGACGCCCCAGATCCTCAAGCTGTCGCCGCTTGAGCACTGGACCGGCGGCGTGCAGGGCATCGTCATCATGAAGCCGGACGCGCCGTTTGGCCTGCCGCTCAACCAGGACCAGTGGCTGTACTTCTTCACGCTGATCGTGACGGCCCTCATGTTCTGGATGGCGCATAACCTGCTCCGCAGCCGCACCGGCCGCGCCATGATGGCCATTCGCGACAACCCGATCGCCTCGCGGTCCATGGGCGTCAACAACTCGCTCTACAAGGCGACCACCTTCGGCATCAGCGCCACCTACACCGGCATCGCCGGCGCTCTCGGCGCCATCGTGGTGCAGTTCGTGGCGCCGGACAGCTTCACGGTCGTCCTGTCGATCGCGCTGCTGGTCGGTCTGGTGGTTGGCGGCGTGGGCTGGATTCCTGGCGCCTTCTTCGGCGGCCTGTTCGTCCTGTTCGTGCCGAACATCGCCGAGAGCATCTCCAAGGGTCTGTCTGGCGCCTTCTACGGCCTGATCCTGATGTTCCTCGTGTTCATCATGCCAACGGGCGTCGCCGGGTTCATCGCCCTGATCCGCCACAAAATTTTGCGGCGCGGAGCCTGAGGCCATGACAGTGCTCCTGACGCCGGATGGTCAGTCAGGAGCCTGCGGCTCGCGCTCCGGCGCATGGAAACAAACGCGGCGGTCCCCATGGGGCCGCCGCGTTTTTGTTTGTGACCCAGGGAGGAAGCGCCGGCGGCGGGAGCCCCGCCAGAAGAACGCCACCAGGAGACGCCCGGGCCATGATTTCCCGGGCCGGACGGCGGTGTGATGCTTCCGCGTTGCCTCTCTGAACCCGGGCGCAGGTCCGGGCAGCGATCGGCCCTGGGGGCGGGTCAGGATAACGGCGCCCTCGTCACGGGGCGCCCGAAAAAGGGGAAGGAACACCATGCAGGCTTTGGCAAGACACCTTGCGCGCGCAACGCGAACGGCAGCCGGATACGCCGTGGCGGCGACAGCCGCCGCCGCCATGCTCGCCCTGTCCGCATCAGGGGCCGCCGCTGACAAGAAATATGGCCCCGGCGCCTCCGACACGGAAATCCTGTTCGGGCAGACGATGCCCTACAGTGGACCTGCCTCGGCCTACGGGGTGATCGGCAAGGCGCAGGAGGCCTATTTCCGCATGCTGAACGAGCACGGCGGCGTCAATGGCCGCAAGCTGCGCATGCTCAGCTACGATGACGGCTACAGCCCGCCCAAGACGGTGGAGCAGATCCGCAAGCTGGTGGAGCAGGACAATGTGCTGTTCACTTTCCAGACCCTCGGCACGCCGTCCAACGCCGCGATCCAGAAATACATGAACCAGAAGAAGGTTCCGCAACTGTTCGTCTCCACCGGCGCCAGCCGTTTCTCGGAGCCGAAGGAGTTCCCGTGGACCATGGGTTTCAATCCGACCTACCTGACGGAAGGCCGGATCTACGGGCGTTACATCCGCGCCCACAAGCCCGACGGCAAGATTGCGATTCTCTACCAGAACGACGACTTCGGGCGTGAGGTGATCACCGGCCTGCGCCAGGGCCTCGGCGCCGGGGCGGACAAGATGATCATCGCCGAGGTTTCCTACGAGGTGACGGACCCCACGGTCGATTCCCAGATGGTCCGGCTCAAAAACTCCGGCGCTGACGTCTTCGTCAATCTGACCACACCCAAGTTCGCGGCCCAGGCGATTCGCAAGGCGGCGGAGCTGCAATGGAAACCGATGCACCTGCTGACCGTCAATTCGGTCTCCATCACCCAGGTGCTCAAGCCGGCTGGCGTCGATAACGCAAAGGGTATCCTGAGCATCGGCTACCTGAAGGACTGGACCGATCCGGCCTGGAAGGATGACGCCGGCATGAAGAAATGGTCCGCCTTCATGGACAAATACATGCCCGGCTCCGACAAGGATAACGCTGTCTATCTCTACGCCTACACGGCAGCCCAACTGCTGGAGCAAGTGCTGAAGGCCGCTGGCGATGACCTGACGCGGGAGAACATCATGAAGCAGGCGGCGTCCATGAAGGATGTCACCCTCGACCTGTTCCTGCCTGGCATGTCAGTCAACACCAGCCCAACCGATTACCTGGTGGTCGAACAGATGCGCATGGCGCGCTTCGATGGCGAACGTTGGGTTCCGTTCGGCGAGCTGATCGACGCATCGGACAGTCACTGATTTGTCGCCTGACGGCCTGGTCATTCGCACCAGGCCGTCAGGCGCTGGCATATCTCCGGCGAGGCCGGCAGCCTGATCAGCCTCCCGGAAACGTCGGCGACCAGATCGGCCCGGCCACGGTTTTCGGGCGCAGGGGCGCGATGGGCGGCATAAGCGTTGCGCCCGGATGTTGCGCCCCCAAGCTTTTATGAAGTGTTTATCTATTGTTCTTGGGGTGCGCATATCGATAGCCGCAACCACGCGGGCTCGCACAACAGCGTTTCCGCGCGCGCGCATCATTGAAATGACATTTAATTATCTGAAATATATCATAAAATTTCAATATCCGAATCCCGCTTGGCAAGGTCCGGCCCGCGTTCTACCAAGAAGGGGCGCATATGCCCGTTTGGTAGATAATTTGGGGTTCGGAATGACATGGACACGGCGTGGTCTGCTGGCCGCTGCTGGCGTGGGCGCGGCGGGCGGCGTCCTGGGCTCCCGGCGGGCCTTCGCGGGCAAGGGACGTTATGACGTTGGCGCTTCTGACACGGAAATCCGCATCGGCTCCATCTTCCCCTATAGCGGCCCCGCCTCAGCCTATGGGGTGATTGGCAAGGTCGAGGCGGCCTGGTTCCGCAAGCTCAATGACGCCGGCGGCGTCAACGGGCGTAAGGTCACCCTGATCTCCTACGACGACGCCTACAACCCGGCCAAGGCGGTTGAGCAGGTGCGGCGCCTGGTCGAGAGCGACGGCGTGCTGGCCATCTTCAATCCGCTTGGCAATCCGTCCAACACCGCTATCCAGAAATATCTCAACGACCGGCGCATTCCGCAGCTCTTTGTCGCCACCGGGACGACCAAATGGGGCGACTACCGGCATTTCCCGTGGACCATCAGCGGTCAGCCGCCATACCAGGCCGAAGCCATGGTTTACGCCCGCATGATTCTGGAGCGGACGCCGGGGGCGCGGATCGGCGTGCTTTTCCAGAACGATGACTTCGGCAAGGACTATCTGGCCGGCCTGCGCGCCGGTCTTGGCGCCCGCGCCGACGCCATGATCGTCGCCACGGCGCCCTACGAGCTGTCCGACACGACCGTTGACGCCCAGCTGGTGAAACTGCGCGGCGCCGGCGTCACGGTTTTCGTCAATGTCGCCACCTCGAAGTTCGCCGCCCAGGCCATCCGTCGCATCGCTGAAATGGGCTGGAAGCCGGAGCAGTATCTGGTCAGCGTCTCGCAGACCGTGGCCGGGACCATGCGCCCCGCCGGGCTGGAAAACGGCAGGGGCGTCATCAGCAGCTACTACCTGAAGGACCCGGCCGATCCCGCCTGGAGCGACGACGCGGGGATGAAGGCGATGAACGCCTTTCTGGACCAGTATCTGCCGGACGTGGACCGCAACAACATCCTCAACGTCTACGGCTATGTGCTGGCCCGGTTGCTGACCCATGTGCTTGAGCGCTGCGGCGATGAGCTGACGCGCGACAACCTGCTGCGTCAGGCCACCAGCATCAGCGATCTGCGGCTGGACATGCTGTTGCCGGGCGTCGCCATCAATACGGCGCCGGACAATTACTTCCCCTTCCGGCAATTGCAGCCGCTGCAATTCGACGGCGCCCGCTGGCGGCCGCTCGGTCCGGTCATCACCGGCGAGGTGCGCCTCTGACGCTTCTCACCGGGGCCGCCGCGGCGGGAAATTCAACGAAAGTCTTATCGCCATTGTGATAACGGCTGCGCCCTGGGCGGTATATTGCAATTAGTCACATCTGCAACAGAATGAAGTCAGGCGCGCCGGAGCCAATGAGAGCGCGCATCTTTCATTCCGGATGTGGAGCATGTGATGATCAGAGCGACCTTGAGGGGCGCTGGCGTAGCCGTCGTTGCGGCTGTGGCGGCGCTGTCGGGATTGGCCGTGCAGGCGTCGCCGGCCACGGCGCAGAAAAAATACGGCCCCGGCGTGACCGATACTGAAATCAGGATCGGTAACATCATGCCCTATAGCGGCCCGGCGTCGGCTTACGGCAGCATTGGAACCACCGAGGCGGCGTATTTCCGCAAGATCAACGACGAGGGCGGCATTAACGGCCGCAAGATCACCTTCATCTCGTATGACGACGCCTACAGCCCGCCGAAGGCGGTGGAGCAGGTGCGCAAGCTGGTGGAGCAGGACAATGTGCTGCTGGTGTTCAACCCGCTCGGCACCCCGTCCAATACGGCGATCCAGAAATACCTGAACCAGAAGGGCGTGCCGCACCTGTTTCTCGCCACCGGCGCCACCAAATGGGGCGACTATCAGAACAATCCCTGGACCATGGGCTGGCAGCCCACCTACCAGGGGGAGGGCCGCATTTACGCCCGCTACATCCTCGACAACTATCCCAACGCCAAGATCGGCATTCTGTACCAGCACGATGACTTTGGCCGCGATTATCTCCAGGGCCTGAAGGACGGTCTTGGCGACAAGGCGAAGTCGATGATCGTTTCGGAGGTGTCCTACGAACTGGCGTCGCCCACGGTGGATGCGGAGATCCTGAAGCTGCGCTCCAGCGGCGCTGACCTGTTCGTCAACATCACCACGCCGAAATTCGCCGCCCAGGCGATCCGCAAGGTCGCTGAAATCGGCTGGAAGCCGAAGCATCTGCTGGTGAACGTTTCCAGCTCTGTTGGCGCCGTCATCAAGCCCGCCGGTTTCCAGAACGCCCAGGGCATCATGAGCGTGAACTACGTCAAGGACCCGACGGATCCTGGCCTGAAAGACGATCCCGGCGTGAAGGAATGGAACGTCTTCATCGACAAATATCTGCCGGGTGTCGACAAGACCCAGTCGAACTATGTCTATGGCTACAATGTCGCCCGCACCATGGTTCAGGTGCTGAAACAGGCTGGCGACGACCTGACGCGTGAGAACATCATGAAGCAGGCGGCCAATCTGAAGAATTTCGACCCCGGCATGCTGCAGGAGGGCATCACCATCAACACCAGCCCGACGGACTTCTACCCCATCGAGCAGGAGCGGATGATGAAATTTTCCGGCGACCGCTGGGAAAACTTTGGCCCGGTGCTGAGCGGCGCCATGAAGTAGACGGCGCCGCGCGCCGGACAGGAGGCGCAGGCCAGGAGGCGCGCTGAAAAAGGCGCGCCGGCAGGGGGCCTGTCAGGCGGACGTCTGGCAGGCCAAGTGCACCTTGCTGGCGAATGTCGCGTCCTCACCACTGGTCAGCAGGGGCGCGGCGTCGGCCACGGCGTCGCACAGTTGCGCCACCCATTCGTGCTCGGATTTGGCGAAATCGTTGAGCACGAAGGCGTGCACCGCGTCCTTGTGGCCCGGGTGGCCAATGCCGAGGCGCACCCGGCGATAGTCGTTGCCAACCAGCGCGGTGATCGAGCGCAGGCCGTTGTGCCCGGCGTTGCCGCCGCCCGTTTTCACCCGCAACTTGCCGGGGGCCAGATCCAGCTCATCGTGAAACACCACGATATCGCCAATGGCGATCTTGTAGAACCGCGCCGCCTCGGCCACCGCGCGACCGGATTCGTTCATGTAGGTCTGCGGCTTCAGCAGCACGACCCGCTCACCGCCGATGGTTGCCTCGGACGCCTGGGCCTGGAACTTGCTGCGCCACGGCGCGGCGCGATGCCGGCGGGCGATCGTCTCCACGGCCATGAAGCCGATGTTGTGGCGGTTGCCGGCGTATTTGGGGCCGGGGTTGCCAAGACCGACGAACAGCAGCATGCGCGGCGCCTTTCAGTGTCCGGACAGGCCCGGAGCCGGCGCGGCGGCCGCCTTGCGGTCGGGCGCGACGGGCTCCGGTCATGAAAAAGGCGGGGGCGTCGCCGCTCCCGCCAGATTTTCCGTGGCGCCCGCCGTTGCGGGCGCGTCGCCTTTATCAGGCTTCCGGCGCAGCTTCTTCGGCCGCCGGCTCCTGGCTCACGGTCGGCGCCACGATGCTGGCGATGGTGAAGTCGCGGTCATGGATGCTCGGCTCGGCGCCGGCCGGCAGCTTGACGGCCGAGATGTGGATCGTGTCGCCGACATTCAGGCCAGCGACGTCGATCTCGATCGCGTCCGGAATGGCGTCAGCGCGCACGGTCAGGCTGACGTGGTGCCGCACGATGTTCAGCGTGCCGCCGGCCTTCAGGCCAGGCGAAGCTTCCTGGTTGATGAAGTGGACCGGAACGTCCACGTCGATGGTGGCGTCGCGGGTCACGCGCAGGAAGTCGACGTGCAGCGGGGTGTCGCGCACCGGGTCGAGCTGGTAGTCACGCGGAATCACGCGCTCCTTCTTCGAGCCAACGGTGATCTCGAAGATGGTGGTCATGAAGCCGCCGGCGAAAATCGCCATGCGCAGCGGCGCGTATTCGATGGAGATCGGCAGCGGGTCCTGGCCAGCGCCATAGATGACGGCGGGCGAACGGCCCTGACGACGCAGTTCACGAGCGGCCCCCTTGCCGACCCGGGTCCGCGCCTCGGCATTGATCTGCTTGACGGCGGTCATTGAGGTATCCTTACAGTAATGCAAATAGCCGCCTCGCGGCGGCTTGCGCTTGCCCGCGCCTCCAAGGGTGTCTGACGGGCAGGGGCCTTATAACGGCGGACCAGCGTTCTGGCAAGAATTGGCGCTGCATGCGCCGCCGTGGCGGGCACGCGGCGGGGTCCCCCGGGGCCGGGCCAGCGCTTGCCTCCATCGCGCCGGAAAGGTCCCGCCGCTCTCTGGCCCTGCCCGCGCCGGGCTCGGTCGCTGGCCCCCCTGTTCTCAGGATGACTCGCCGGGCGCCTTTGCATCCGCCCGCGCGCGATAGTCGCCGAAAGCGCTGTCGCGCTCGCTCAGCAGCCGTGACACGCTGGCGCCGTCGCGGTGGAAGCGGCTGAAATAAGCGCGACTGGCTTCCGTGGTCATGGCCAGCGCCTGCAACTCCGTGCCGCCGCGAATGCCGGCGCGCAGGCCCATATGCTCCATGGCGCGATGCACGGCCCTTTTGTTGATCTGCTGCAGTTCCGGCGGCGTCAGGGCGACCCGCTGCGCCATCTCCAGCACGCGCGCCTCCAGTTCCGCGGCTGGCCAGGCCCGGTTGGCGAAGCCCTCGCGCGCCGCCTCGGCCCCGGAGATGGAATCGCCGGTCAGATACATTTCCATGGCGCGGCGCATGCCGACCAGCCAGGGGTGGAACTGGTTGTCGGGCGGGCTCATCAGCCGCGTCGGCGGGTAGCCGATCTGGGCGTCCTCCGCCACGTAGACCAGGTCGCAGCAGGCCGCGAGTTCGCTGCCGCCGGCCAGGCAATAGCCGTGAACCTGCGCGATCACCGGCTTTTGCAGGTCCCAGATGCGCGTCCAGCCGTCAACCACATGGCGCGGCCACTGGCCGGCGCCGCCGGCGGTGTGAAACGGCTGGCCGTGCGTGTTGTCCGCCGACAGATCGTAACCGGAGCTGAAGCAGGAGCCGGCGCCGCGCAGAATGGTGACGTGCACCTCCGGGTCACGGTCGGCGGCTTCGAGGGCTTCAAGGATGGCGGCGCGCAGCGGATTGCTGAGGGCGTTGCGTTTGTGCGGGCGGTTCAGGGTGAGGCGCCGCACCTTTGGCGCTGGCGTGTCGACGAGCAAAATGACGTCCGGGCGCGCGGCGTCGGTCATGGGCTTCCTCCTGCGTGTTGTCTGTTTGCGACCAGTATCAGCCCCATTTCAGGACGCGGCAAGAAAGCAGGAGCAGGAAGGAAGCAGGCGACGACGACAGGGAGCCCGGTGGCGCTGGCGGGGCTCCCGCAACGCAATCCAGGCATCAGGGCGGCGCGATCAGGCGCCGCCATGTTTCGCGCCGGCCGGCGCGTCCTGTCAGTGGTGACCGCCCTTGCCGCCGGCTCCCGCCCGCACCACCGGGGCGCAGGCGAGCCTGTCGCCGGCGTCGCCGGCCGGCTGGCTGACATAATCGTCCGGTTTGGCGTGGATCATCAGGGTGCGGCCGCTTACGTCGGAAGAGGCCCGCCCAGCGCCGCCCAGCGAGAGCATGGGCGCGAACACCTCCGCCCGCAGCACGCCGTCGGAGCCGACGCGCTGGTTCGGCATGTCGCCGGCGTGGGGACCGCCCTCGGCGAAATAGCCATGTTTGGCGCCGGTTGGGTTGAAGTGTCCGCCGGCGGCCTTGTGGCCATCGCCCGGGCTGCAGGCGCCGTGCTCATGGGCGTGGAACGCCACCCATTTGCCAGCCGGCAGGCCCTTCACCTCCACATGGATCAGCACGCCAGACGGCGTTTCGAACAGTTGCGCCTCGCCGGTTTTGGCGCCCTTGCCATTGACGAAAATGGCCGTTGCTTCCGGTTGGCGGTCGGTCGTGCCCGCCGCCAGCGCCACGGTCGGCAAGGCGGCGGCTGCAAGGGTCGCGCCGATGGCGGCGGCAAATGATGTCAGGCCGTGCATGCGTCATCTCCCATGATTGGTCGGGCCCGGCGCGAAAGCGCGCCGGTCAGCGGAATGAATTCCAGCATGATCCGGCCGCGGCCCTGCGTCCATGGCGCCGTCAGTGAAAACCGGAGCCACGCGCCTGGCTGGCGGCGCGGTCTGGTCCGCTCCATGGGAAACAACGTCGGTGGCGGCGATAAGGCCCGGCCGCGCGCGTCCATCGCGGGTCACAACATCGGGAGCGGGGGAGGGCGGCCGACGTCAGGCGTCGCGGGCGCTCATGAACCGGCGCCAGCCATCGGCCCGCAACTGGCAGGCGGGACATTCGCCGCAGCCGTAACCCCAAGGGTGACGCTGGCTGCGGTCGCCCACATAGCATGTGTGACTGTGCTCGACGATCAGGTCGAGCAGCGGCGCCCCGCCCAGATCTTCCGCCAGGGCGAACGTGGCGGCCTTGTCGCGCCACATCAGTGGCGTGTGCAGGACGAAGCGCGTCTCCATGCCAATGTTCAGCGCCACCTGCATCGCCTTGATGGCGTCGTCGCGGCAGTCGGGATAGCCGGAATAATCGGTTTCGCAGACGCCCAGCACAATGTGCCGGCAGCCGCGCCGGTAGGCGAGGGCGGCGGCGAAGGTGACGAACAGCAGGTTGCGCCCGGGCACGAAGGTGTTGGGCAGGCCGTTCTCGCTGGCGACGATGGCGATGTCGCGGGTCATCGCGGTGTCTGAAATCGCGCCCAGCGCCTCCAGCTTCAGCATGTGGTCATCGCCGAGGCGGCCTGTCAGCGCGCCCGAAGGCGTCGCCATGCCGGCGCGGATGGCGTCGCGGCAGGTGAGCTCCACCGCATGGCGCTGGCCATAGTCGAAACCGATGGTCTCCACCTCGGCGAAACGCGCCAGCGCCCAGGCGAGGCATGTGGACGAATCCTGTCCGCCGGACAGCAGCACCAGCGCGCGGTCATTGTTCAGCATGCTGTTTCTCCCGGGAAGCCAGATCGCGAACCATGGAACGGAAGCCGCTCCAGTTTCTTTGCCCTGAGCGAATTCAGATCGACCAGACGATTCCGGCCGGAAAGCGCTCTGTAACGCCAAAGGCCTGGAGCTGGCGCGCCAGTTCCAGGCCTTTGACCATGCAACACGGATGTTCAGTCGAACAGGCTGGAGACGCTCGACTCGGAGGCGGTGCGGCCGATGGCTTCGCCGATCAGCGGCGCGATCGACAGCACGCGGAAGTTCTGCGCCACGCGCACGGCTTCCGTCGGCTGGATGGAATCGGTGATGACCATTTCCTTCAGGCGCGACGAGGCGATGCGGGCCACGGCGCCGCCGGAGAGCACGCCGTGGGTGCAATAGGCGGTGACTTCCTTGGCGCCCTGCTTCAGCAGCGCCTCGGCGGCGTTGCACAGGGTGCCGCCGGAATCGACGATATCGTCGATGAGGATGCAGCAGCGGCCCTTGACGTCGCCGATGATGTTCATCACCTCGCTCTCGCCGGGGCGCTCACGGCGCTTGTCGACGATGGCGAGCTGGGCGTCGATGCGCTTGGCCAGGGCGCGGGCGCGCACCACGCCGCCCACGTCCGGCGACACCACCATCACTTCCTCGCCGGCGAACCGCTCCTTGATGTCGCGCACCATCACCGGGGCGGCGTAGAGGTTGTCGGTGGGAATGTCGAAGAAGCCCTGGATCTGGCCGGCGTGCAGGTCCAGCGTCAGCACGCGGTCGGCGCCGGCGCGGGTGATCAGGTTGGCCACCAGCTTGGAGGAGATCGGCGTGCGCGGACCTGGCTTGCGGTCCTGGCGGGCGTAACCGAAATAGGGCAGCACCGCCGTGACGCGGCGCGCCGAGGAGCGGCGCAGGGCGTCGATGATGATCAGCAGCTCCATCAGGTGGTCGTTGGCCGGGTAGGAGGTGGACTGGATGACGAACACGTCCTCGCCGCGCACGTTCTCCTGAATTTCCACGAACACTTCCATGTCGGCGAAGCGCTTGACCTGGCAGACCGCCAGCGGCGTCTCCAGATAGTCAGCGATGGCTTCGGCGAGTTGCCGGTTGGAGTTGCCGGCGACGAGCTTGATGGAGGGTTTCATCCTGACGGCCATTCTCTTTGTGTGTCCGGGCCTGCGCTGGCGACGGCGGTGTCCGGAAGGCCCATGGCAGGCCGGATATGAACGGCGCCGGTCCCGCGCGGCAGGGCGCGGATGCGACGGAACGGACGCTGCTCTTGATGGCGCGGCTATTAGCAGCGCGGCCGCGCGGGAACAACAGGAGTCTTTGCAAGGTCCGCGCCGGATGAGCCATGCCTTTGCAAGGCGATGCGCCCGTTGACCCTGGGCGGCGCCGGCGCGGCCGTGACGCGATTGCCTCCAGGGCGCGGGATTCCGGGCGTTTGAACTGGCGTGCTGGCGGGAACTGCCGGCCAGGCGCCCGGGCTGGCGGCGGGGCCGCTATCGCTGTCGCGTTTAGATCACGCTCATCGACTTTTTGAAGCGCCGACCGGTGGGGGCGGCCGGGGAGCCCGCGGCCAGGGTTTCTGGCCCGCCGCCGCCCCGCCTCAGCCGCCAACGCCCGTGAACGTGTCGAAAAGCAGCTTGACGTTCAGCAGCAGGATGACCGCCGTCACTGACCAGGACAGGATGGCCATGGGCCGGCTGATGACGAAATCGCCCATTCTTTTTCTGCTGGAGACGAAATGCACCAGCGGAATGGCGGCGAACGGCAACTGGATCGACAGCACGACCTGGCTGAACACCAGCAGCCGGTTCATGCCGGCGCTGCCGTAAACCGTGATCACCGCCACCACCGGCGCGATGGCGAGGCAGCGGGTGATCAGCCGGCGCGCCCAGGGCGGCAGGCGCAGCCGCAAAAACCCCTCCATCACGATCTGGCCGGCGAGCGTGGCGGTCACCGTTGAATTCACGCCCGAGGCCAGCAGCGCGACAGCGAACAATGTTGAAGCCACGCCAAGGCCCAGTAATGGCGACAGCAGTCGGAACGCTTGGTCGATTTCCGCTACGTCCTGGTGACCGCTGTTGTGGAAGGCGGCCGCCGCCACGATCAGGATGGCGGCGTTCACGAACAGCGCCAGCATCAGCGCGATGGTCGAATCGGTGACCGCCCAGCGGATGGCGTCGCGCTTGCCTTCGCGGGTCTTTGCGAAGTTCCGGGTCTGGACGATGGAGGAGTGGAGATAGAGATTGTGCGGCATCACCGTCGCGCCAATGATGCCGATGGCGATGTACAGCGCCGCGGGATTGGTGATGATCTCTGGCGATGGCGTGATCATACTGCGCAGGACGGCGTGGACAGGCGGCTGCGCGGCGATGATCTGGATCGTGAAGCAGGTGGCGATGACCAGCAGCAGGGCGATGACGAACGCCTCCAGATAGCGGAAGCCCCGGTTCATCAGGTAGAGCAGCAGAATGGCGTCAAGGGCGGTGAGCAGGGAGCCGTAGACCAGCGGCACGCCGAACAGCAGCTGCAGCGCGATGGCCGTGCCGATCACCTCCGCAAGGTCGCAGGCAATGATGCCCAGTTCGCAGGTCGCCCACAGAAGGATGTTCAGCGGTTTTGGATAAAAGGCGCGGCAGGCCTGGGCCAGATCACGGCCGGTGACGACGCCCAGCCGCGCCGCCAGCGCCTGCAGCAGGATGGCCATCAGGTTCGACAGCATGATCACCGACAGCAGCGTGTAGCCAAACGCCGCCCCGCCCTGCAGGTCCGTCGCCCAGTTGCCAGGGTCCATGTAGCCGACCGAGACCATGTAGCCCGGCCCCATGAAGGCGAGCAGACGCCGGAACCACGCCGCTTCCACCGGTTTGACCGCCACTGTGGCGTGAACCTCGGGAAGGCTGGGCGTCTGGTCGTCGTCCAGCCAGGCGAACCGCGACGCCGGACCGGCAGGTCGAAGGGGGCGGACCTGGGGCATGGTTCATCCATTCCTTGCGGCGGTCATGCGTTGCCGTTGCAAATATCGGCGCGCCGCCAGAGAAAAATCTTCGCGCCGCCGGGTGGCGACATGGGGAATATCCAGATTTTCTCATCCGTATCAGATGCAAATGCTTATGATAAGCAAATTGTATATGCGTTATACAATGATATACTTCAGCAACGTCAGGTATTCATGCGCGTTGGGCGCGCCCCTGCGCGCCGGTCGCTTCGCGCGCCGACATACGGCGGTGTTTGCATTATGCGCTCACGCGCTTAAATCCATGGCATGAACGCACCCTCAGCACCTTCCGGGAATGACAGGTCCGAGCCGGCCGACGCCGCCGCGCCGGGGCCGGGCGCTGCTGGCGCGGGTCCCGATGACGCCCGGACGCCTCCGGCGGAGGGCTACCCTGCTCCACCCGGGCAGGCCGGTTCCGGTCAGGAGGGGGCGGGGGCCGCTGGCTTCGCCGAGGGTGGCTCTGGCATGGAGCTGGATTTTGGCTCCGCCGCCGGCGCGTCCGGGAGCGGAGCGAGCGGCGATCTGGCGGCCGGCGCCGAGGTTATCCGCAAATTCTGGCGCACCCTGCCAGGCTCCCCTGGCGTCTACCGGATGATCGACGCCAACGGCGAGGTGCTCTACGTCGGCAAGGCGCGCAACCTGAAGAACCGGGTGGCCAATTACACGCGCGGCGTCGGCCACGGCGGCGCCCGCACGGCGCGGATGATCGCCGCCACCGCCACCATGGAGTTCGTCACCACCCGCACCGAAACCGAGGCGCTGCTGCTGGAGGCCAACCTCATCAAGCAGTTGCGGCCGCGCTACAATGTGCTGCTGCGCGACGACAAATCCTTCCCCTACATCCTGCTGACCCGTGACCACCGCGCCCCGCAGATCGTCAAGCATCGCGGCGCCCGCACCCGTCCTGGCGACTATTACGGGCCGTTCGCCAACGCCGGCGCCGTCACCCGCACCCTTGACGCGCTGGAGCGCGCCTTCCTGCTGCGCTCATGTTCGGACAGCTATTTCGAGAACCGCACGCGACCCTGCCTGCTGTTCCAGATCAAGCGCTGCTCCGGCCCCTGCACCAACGAGATTCCGCAGCAGGAGTATGACGCCCTGGTGGAGGAGGCGCGGGCCTTCCTCTCCGGCCGCAGCACCATGGTGCGCGAGCGCATGGCGCGGGACATGCAGGCGGCGTCGGACAATCTGGAGTTCGAGAAGGCGGCGCGTTACCGTGACCGCCTCGCCGCCCTGTCGGCCATCCAGTCGTCCCAGGAGGTCAATCCCCGCTCGGTGGAGGAGGCGGATGTGTTCGGCCTCGCCGAGCAGGCCGGGCAGTTCTGCATCCAGGCGTTCTTTTTTCGTAACGGCCAGAACTGGGGCAACGTCGCCTATTTCCCGCGCGCCGACCGCTCCACCAGCCCCGGCGAAGTGCTGGAAGCCTTCATCGCCCAGTTTTACGACGACCGGCCGTGCCCCCGGCTGATCCTGACCTCCATCGAGCCCGATGAACGCGCCCTGCTGGCCGAGGCGCTCAGCGCCAAAACCGGCCGGGCGGTGGAGCTGGCGACGCCCCGTCGCGGCGAGAAGCGCGACCTGGCCGATCACGCCGCCCGCAACGCCCATGAGGCGCTGTCGCGGCGCCTGGCCGAAACCGCTTCGCAGCAGCAGCTGATGGAGGCGCTGGCCGCCGCCTTCGGCCTGCCGCGCCCGCCGCGCCGCATCGAGGTCTATGACAATTCCCACATCATGGGGACCAACGCCGTCGGCGGCATGATCGTCGCTGGCGTCGGCGGCTTCGCCAAAACCCATTACCGCACCTTCAACATGCGCTCGGAAGATCTGAAGCCCGGCGATGACTACGGCATGATGAAGGAGATGCTGCGCCGTCGCTTCGCCCGGCTGATGAAGGAGGAGCCGCGCCAGCAGATCGCCAACCGGCCCGAAGCGGCGGAGACGCCGCTTCCTGATGATGCGTTCCCGCACGCTGGCGCGCCGGTTGACCCTGACGATGATGTGGAGGCGCAAGGAGACGCCGCCATGCCCGCCTGGCCTGATCTGGTGCTCGTCGACGGTGGACGCGGCCAGTACGAAGCCGCGAAGCAGGTGTTTGCCGAACTGGGCGTGGCCGGCGTGGCCCTCGTCGCCATCGCCAAGGGCATGGACCGCGAGGCCGGCCGTGAGACGTTTTTTATGGAGGGCCGGCCGCCATTCCGCCTGCCGCCGCGCGATCCGGCGCTCTATTTCGTCCAGCGCCTGCGCGACGAGGCGCACCGCTTCGCCATTGGCGCGCACCGGACGCGGCGCAAGAAGGACCTGGTGCGCAGCCCCCTCGATGAAATTCCCGGCGTCGGGCCGGCCCGCAAGCGCGCCCTGCTGCTGCATTTTGGCACGGCGAAAGCGGTCGCCGCCGCCTCGCTGGACGATCTGGCCCGCACGCCTGGCGTCAACGCCGCGACGGCGCGGACGGTTTACGCTTTTTTTCATGATGGCGCCGGTTGATGGGGGTATTGTCGGGCCGCGTCGGGCCTGGCGGCGCGCGGGTGGTTGACCGGGCCGGCGGCGCGCCAGCATATGGTCCTGTCTGGCGATCCGTCGGGTCCAGATGTGACGCTTCCGTGATTCGGGTCGGAATCCGGCTGCTTCAGGTAAACAGGCGTCGCCGCCAGCGCCGGCGGCGCCGTCGACAGGCCGGACCGGCTTTCTGGTCCATGAAATGTCAGAGTATGAGCCAGATATCCGTGACCAGACGCTCCACCGCCCTGAGCCTGCCGAACATCCTCACCTATGCGCGGTTGCTGGCGGTTCCCGCCGTCGCCGCCTGCCTGTTCTGGCCGCATGAATTCGCCATGCGCTGGCTGGCGCTGGGCATCTACGCCCTGGCTGCGGTGACCGATTACCTCGACGGCTATCTGGCCCGCGCCTGGTCGCAGCAGTCGGCCATCGGCCGCATGCTGGACCCGATCGCCGACAAGGTGCTGGTGTCGGCGACGCTGCTGATGCTGGCCGCCAGCGGCGACATCCGCAGCTGGTCCCTGTGGGCGGCGATCATCATCCTGTCGCGCGAGATTCTGGTTTCGGGCCTGCGGGAGTTCCTGGCCGGCCTGCGCGTCAGCGTGCCGGTCTCCACCGTGGCCAAATGGAAAACCGCCGCGCAACTGCTGGCCCTGGGCTTTCTGATCGTCGGTCCGGCCGGCGACGCCGTGCTGCCCTGGGCCAGCCGCATCGGCATCGTGCTGCTGTGGGCGGCGGCGCTGCTTACCCTCTACACCGGTTGGGATTACATGCGCGCCGGCGTGCGGCATCTGATCGAGGCGGACAGGAAAAACGGTTAGGGCGCGTTCCGGCCAGTCGGGGCTGCCTGGTCGGTCAGGCGTCGCCCAATACAGGCAAAGCTGGAGCAATTTCCGATCGACGCCGATGTGCAAGGTGCTCCCGATCGCCGTGACCTGGGCGTGGGATGAGCCTTCCCTTCGTCTGGCCGCCGCTGTCAAGCTCCAAGCATCTCGGCCATTTCCTCAGCGTCCGGGGCGGCGCCTCTTGCAGGCGACCCGCCGATCCGTCCGCCCGCGGCGCTTCCGGCCGCCCTGGGCATGGAGCCTGCGACATCCGCCGGACGATTAGGGCGTTTGCCGGCGCGAACATGGTAAGGCTGCATGCTTCTCGTTTCGGCTTCGTGAAGCCGTTTTGCCCCCTTGAAGCGTGAGATACTAACTCTCCCGCGACGGGAGACACTTGGTACGGCCAATCCTGGAAGCTCTGCAATCTTGTTCAAAGCGGTTGCATCGCCCGTGATCGCATCGGGCAGTTCTTTGAGCGCCTCCTGAATTTCGTCCATGGGATGAGCGGAAGTCGATGAGTAGGAGATGACCCCATACGAGTCACCAAGCGCTTCAGCGAGTTGTCCGGCATATGATTGGCCTGCCAGTGTATTTTGTCCTCCATATTTAAGTATGAGCTCTATATTATCAAGTTTTATGTCGGAGGATTTTATCGAATTTGCCAATTGATCAGCAGGAATTCCGTCGCCGTTGAACGACGGCCAAGCCTGATATCTGTGACCCGGCAATCTTGCGCCAATCGGGTTCCAGACGCCTGTGGTGTGGATCGTGAGGTTCGTCTGGTCTTCCCAGCGCCATTGAAATACATAGAAGTCGTTGGCGGGCGTCTTGGCGAACTCCTGGATTATGGGAACTTTGGGCATCAGCACATTCCATACCGCGTGAGGGGGCTCCAAACGGGCGGCGTCATCGGTTCCCTGTCACGCGGTTTCAGGATGCCCGCCTGGTAAGCGCCCGATGATTGGCCTGGCCAGGCGCGGCTCGCAACGATGCTGTCAGGTCGGACGTCTGACATGCCGCTCCGTGTTCACAGGGCTTCTGCCCGTGGGTGGGTCGGGCGTGGGCGCGCAACAAAAAACCCGCCATTTCCCGGCGGGTTTTTCATATTCAGGCAGTCGTTGCTGCGGCTGGCTGCTGGCCTGCCGCACCGTCAGGCCGCGGCGGCCTTCGGCTGCACCTCGGCGGTGTAGTCATCCATCAGCGCCCTGGTGATGGCGCCCGGCGTGAAGCGCCAGTCGGCGATCTCGGCCACCGGGGTCACCTCGGCGGCGGTGCCGGTGATGAAGCATTCCTCGAAGCTTCCCAGCTCCTCCGGCATGATGATCCGTTCCTGCACCTCGATGCCGCGGCGTTTGGCCAGTTCGATCACCGTTTGCCGGGTAATGCCGTTCAGGAAGGCGTCGGCGAGCGGCGTGTGCAGCACGCCGTCCTTCGTGAAGAAGATGTTGGCGCCGGTGCATTCGGCGACGCGGCCGCGCCAGTCCAGCATCAGGGCGTCGGCGTAGCCGGCGCGCTCGGCCTTGTGCTTGGAGATGGTGCAGATCATGTACAGGCCGGAGGCCTTGGCGCGCGAGGGAATCGTCTGCGGGTCAGGCCGGCGGAAGTCGGCCATGGTGATGCGGATGCCCTTCAGCCGCTCTTCCGGCGCGAAATAGCTTGGCCACTCCCAGGCGGCGATCGCCACGTGAATCCTGTTGGCGAGGCCAGAGACGCCCAGCGCTTCCGAGCCGCGCCAGGCGAAGGCGCGCACGTAGGAATCCGGCAGGTTGTTCTTCTCGATCACCAGCTTCTTGGCGGCGCAGATATCCTCGACCGAATAGGGAATGGTGAAGTCGAGCAGTTCGCCAGACTGTTTCAGCCGCTCGGAATGCTGCTTTGACTTGAAGATCTGCCCGCCATAGGCGCGCTCGCCCTCGAACACGCAGGAGGCGTAGTGCAGGCCGTGGGTCAGCACGTGAATTCTGGCGTCGGCCCATGGGACCAGCTGCCCGTCAAACCAGATGACGCCTTCGCGGCTGTCCATGGGTATCGCGGACATGACAACTTCCTCCAGTCTCGATCGGGCGGCCGTCGCCCCACTTGAATGCAATGTCGTTCACCAGGCGCGATGCTGGCAACCCCTCGCCTGGAACGGCGGGCCCCGGACGGAGGGATGACTGTGAAAGGCCGATAGTCCCGTTCCGGGCGGCTGGCAACTGGCGACGGGCAAAACCCGCGCGACCGGCGCCGCAGGCCGGCCGGTCCCGGATGGATCGCCCCCTTGCGCTTGACGGTGCGCCGCCAAATTGGGATATGTCAATAGAACTGACGTAATGGAGGTTCATGTGTCCGACTGCCGCGCTGACGATCATCGGACCAGGGTGGTTGATGACGCCCCGGGCCAGCAGCCGGCGCTGGACCTGATCGAACTGCTGTTCTTCGCCTATCGTGATTTTGTTGGCGACGCCGACCGTCGCCTGGCCGCCGATGGTTTCGGCCGCGCCCACCACCGGGTGCTGCATTTCGTCAGCCGCAACCCGGGCATGACCGTCGCCGGCCTGCTTGATCTGCTGCGCATCACCAAGCAATCCCTCAACCGTGTCCTGAAAGAGCTGCTGGAAAAGGATTACGTCGCCCAGCGCGAGGGAGAGGCTGACCGCCGCCAGCGTCTGCTGTACGTTACCGAGGCGGGAGCGGCGCTGGTTCACGAACTGGCGGTGCTGCAAAGCGCGCGCATCAATCGCGCCCTTGCCGAATGCGCCCCGGGCGCCCGCATCCATGTGGTGGATTTTCTCGGGGCGATGGTCGACTGGCCGGCGCCGGAAGGGCGACGCGCCGTGACGCGGGAGAAGGGCTGATGGCTGCGGCAAGACCGCGCGCGCCGTTGGGCGACGACGCCCCCCATGTGCTGGTGGTCGATGACGACCGCCGTCTGCGCGATCTGCTGGCGCGGTTTCTCGGCGACAACGGCTACCGCGTCACCGCCGCGGCCGACGCGGCCGAGGCCAGCTCCAGGCTGACGCAGATCCAGTTCGACGTCATGGTGCTGGATGTGATGATGCCGGGCGAGAATGGCTTCGATTTCGCCGCCCGCCTGCGCCGCACCCTCAATACGCCCATTCTGATGCTGACGGCGCGCGGCGACCCGCAGGACCGGATTCGCGGCCTGGAAATCGGCGTTGACGATTATCTCGGCAAACCATTCGAGCCGCGCGAACTGTTGCTGCGCATTGGCGCCATCCTGCGCCGCACCGCCAGCAACGGTCACGCCGGGGCGCCGGAGCAGGTGAGCTTCGGCCCGTTCACCTACCGGCTTGATCGCGGCGAACTGCGGCGCGGCGAGGAGCTGGTGCGGCTTACCGATCGCGAGCGCGAAATCCTGACGATTCTCGCCAGCCATAACGGCGACAATGTTCCGCGCGAAATCATCTCCGGCCAGGGGCCCGGGGGCGTCGCCAATGAGCGGACGGTGGACGTGCAGATCAATCGGCTGCGGCGCAAGATAGAGAACGATCCGGCCAATCCGGCCTGGCTGCAGACCGTGCGCGGCGTTGGCTACCGGCTGCTCGTGGATGGCTGACATGGATGCGCGTTTGCGCCAGGCCGGCGTCAGGCTGGGGCAGGCGGGCGCAGGTCTGGGGCAACTTGCCCTGGCGACCGCGCGCATGGCGGGACGGGGCGTCGCAGCGCTGGCGCGGGCGGCCGCCGCCGGCGTTGGCAAGGCGACCCTGGCGGCCCCACCTGGCGTCAGGAGCGCCCTGACCGCGATTGGCGCGGCTCTGGCGATTCCCGCGCGCATCTGGCGGCGCGTGGCGCGCTGGCTGGGTTCGGTGATGCCGAAGGGCCTTTACGCCCGTTCGCTCATCATCATCATCGCCCCCATGCTGCTGCTGCAGTCGGTGATCGCTTACGTCTTTCTGGAGCGGCACTACCAGACCGTGACCCGGCGCATGTCCGCCGCCGTTTCCGCCGACATCGCGGCGCTGATCGACGTTTACGAGAGCTATCCGCAGGACGCTGACGCCACCACCCTGTCGCGCATCGCCGCCGACCGCCTTGGCATGGATATCGACTTCCTGCCCGATGAACGCCTGCCGCCGCCCCAGCCCAAGCCGTTTTTCTCGATCCTCGACGGCGTGCTGTCCGAGGAGATTCGCAAACAGGTGGCGCGTCCGTTCTGGATCGACACCGTCGGCAAGTCGAGCCTGATCGAAATCCGCGTCCAGCTTGACCGCGCCGTCATGCGCATCCTGGCGCGGCGTAGCCTGGCCTATGCCTCCAACTCGCACATTTTCCTGATGTGGATGTTCGGCACGGCGCTGGTGCTCATGGCCGTCGCCATCCTGTTCCTGCGCAACCAGATCCGGCCGGTCCTGCGCCTCGCCGACGCCGCCGAGGATTTCGGCAAGGGGCGCGAACCCAATTTCCGGCCGCGTGGGGCGGCGGAAGTGCGCCGCGCCGGCGTGGCCTTCCTGGAGATGAAGCGCCGCATCGAACGCGCCATGGAGCAGCGCACCACCATGCTCAATGGCGTCAGCCACGATCTGCGCACCATCCTCACCCGCTTCAAGCTGTCGCTGGCGATGATGCCGGAGGACGACCCGGAAGTGGCCGACCTGCATCGCGATGTCGACGAGATGTCGCGCATGCTGGAGGCCTATCTGGCGTTCGCGCGCGGCGACGCCGAGGAAACGGCCGACGAAACCGATATCGGCGATCTGCTGGAGGACGTGCAGCTCGATCTGGAGCGCGTCGGCCATAACGTCACGCTGACCGCCTCCGGCGACCTGCGCGTCAAGGTGCGGGAAGACGCCTTCCGCCGTCTGGTGGTCAATCTCGCCTCCAACGCCGCCCGCCACGGCGACAATGTCGCCCTGGGGGCGACGCGCGACGCCCGCTGGCTGGTGGTGACGGTGGACGACGATGGCCCCGGCGTGCCGCCGGAGCAGCGCGAGGAGGTGTTCAAACCCTTCGTGCGCCTCGACGAGGCCCGCAACCAGGACGAGGGCGGCTCCGGCCTCGGCCTCGCCATCGCCCGCGACATCGCCCGCTCGCATGGCGGCGACGTGGTGTTGCAGGACAGTCCCCTCGGCGGCCTGCGCGCCCTGGTGCGGGTGCCGGTGTAGGGCGGCGTCTTCGTCCGGCGACGCCTGGCGGAAAGCCCCCGTTGCTTTTCCAGATGCGTCATGGCTTCGCGATGTCGCCTTGCCGTATGGTTCCTTTCCGCCGGTCACCGGCGTCAGGGGCATGGCTGGTCATTGCCGGAGCGGGCGGCCATCCGGACAGGATGCGGGAGAGTGGTCATGTCGCTGGCGCGCAGGATTGTGGAAGCATATCGCTGGTAGCGCCGGCTGGGCCATGCGCTGGTTGCGGGAACGGGGTGTCGCCTGGTGGTCAATCCGGCGTTTCCCGAGCTGTGGGATGCAAATCACGTCGACGAGGTGACGGCGGCGACGGAAGCGGGCGCAGACGCAGTGTTCGCGGCGATGGACCGTCAGTTTGGCCATACCCGCTGGCGCGTCGTTCACACCGACTTCGCGACGCCGGACGCCTTCCTTGCACGCCTCGCGCTTGAAGACTTTGAAGAGCAACCTGTCACGATCCAGATGGCCTTGCAGGGCGATCTCACCGATCGCGGCGCCAGGCTCGCGCTGCGCCCGGTTGTTGACGATGCGGATTGGGACGCCTTGCAGCGCCTCGTCCTTGTCAATCTCGCCGGAGGCATGTCGGCGGGTTCTGGCGCAACGCCGCAGATTGGCGAGGCGATGGTGGCCGCCTGGCGGACCAGGGCCGGCGCGCAGCGCTTCCATCTCGTTGTGCAAAATGGCGCCCCGGTCGCGTATGGCTCCTGCGCGGTTGCCCCTGGCGGCGTCGGGATGATCGAGGATCTGTTCACCCTGCCGTCAGCGCGCCGCCAGGGTCTTGCCACCGGTCTGGTTGCGGCTTTCACGGACCAGTTGATCGCCGCTGGCTGCGACGTGGTTTTTCTGGGGGCGTTGGCCGACGCCGCGCCCAAACGCCTCTATGCCCGCCTGGGGTTCCGCCCGGTCTCGCTGACGCGAGTCTGGACGCGCCAGGCCGCCGCTGGCGATTGATGCGCCAGGCCTGCGGCAGGCGGCGGGGCCACGGCTGGAAGCGCTTTTGCGACCGGCGCCGACGTCTCAGTACAGCGCCCCACCGTCGGGAACGGCGCGGTCGGGGCTGATCAGCATCACCTCACCGTTGGCGTCGGGCACGCCGAGGGTCAGCACTTCGCTCATCATCGGACCAATCTGGCGCGGCGGGAAATTGACCACCGCCAGCACCTGGCGGCCGACCAGCTCTTCCGGCTGGTAATTGGCGGTGATCTGCGCCGATGATTTCTTGCGGCCGATGGCGCCGCCGAAATCGATCAGGAGCCGGATCGCCGGCTTGCGCGCCTCGGGAAACGGCGCCGCCTCGATGATCGTGCCGACGCGCACGTCGACCTTCAGAAAATCATTGATTGAAATCAGTTCGCCCGCCGGGCCCGCTTTTTCGTGGCTCATCTCACGTCTCAGTCCGCTGCAAAAGCCGCGGACTATAGAGCATTTAGCCATCATGTGGACCACCTGCACCGCTGGATTGGCCCGGCGCGCGCCGCCGGGCCACCCTGTCTTCTGGATATGCGCGGCGGCTCAGCTGCCCGAATGGGCGCGACGGCCATGGCCACGCCGTACGTGGGGCTTCGCCCGGGAAGGAATCGGCGTCATGTTGGCGATGACCGGATTGGGCGTATGCTCCAGCGTGGCGCCGCTGGCCGCGTCCGCCGCCATGCCCACCACGCCGCCAACCAGGATGTTGCCGGCGAAACCGGCCGCGCCATTGCCGGCGATCTGCGTCTGCACGGCGACCTGCGCATCCTGATAACCCGGTTTGCGGAAGACGGCGGTGAACTCCGACTTGCGCGGCACTGTCAGGGTGCAGGGCGTCACGCAGGAAAGCCCCGATGACGTCTGCATGTCAGCCCCGGACGGCTCGGACTGGAACGTCACCTGGTTGCTCGTTCCACGCGTGATGGTGGCGCAGCCGGACAGCGCAAGCGCAAGGACGCCCGCTGCCAGTATTGGCAAGAATTTCGTAGACAATGATAACCCCCCTCAAAAAGTGGGGGGATCAAACACGGCAAAGGCCGGTCACGACAGATCGGCGTTCGCCACAAACTGTGGATAATGGCGAAATAGCGACTAGAATATGACATCGATGTGACGCGCGCGCCGTGTTCGCCTTCATCGGGGCTGCCGGTTCAGGCGCTGGCCCCGTGTCAGCCGGCCGCTTCCCGGGCCTCCGGCGCCGCGTCGCCCGCGTCCCCGGCTGGCGCGGCCGGTCCGGGCTTCCGCGCCTTGCCGCCCCGGTCCAGCACCGCGCAGGCCAGGCGGCGCAGGGGCGAGGTCAGCCGCCAGGCGTCGTTGGCGAGGGCCAGCGCCCGGCCGCCGCGATCCAGCTCCCGGTCAAGGCGCGCCAGGGTTTTGGCCTGGCCCGGATCATCATCGTACAGCCAGGTTTCCACCGTGCGGGCGAACAGCAGGGCGGCGCCCTGCACCCTGAGCGCGCCCATCGGGCCCTCGGTATCGATGCCGGCGGCGGTGAGCATGAAGCGCCAGGAATTCTGCGCCGCCTTGTTGAGGGCGGCGATGGTCAGGGGCTCGCGCCGCACGCCGGCGTAGATCACCCGCAGGCCGGCCCGATACGGCGCCATGTGATCGAGCCGCATCATGACGATGTCGAACAGCCGCTCGCGCGCCGGCTCGCCGCCCATGTCGTCATCGCGAACGGCGTGGCTGGCCAGCACCTTCATGTCGATCATGCGGGCAAAACCGCCAAGCACCGCGCCTTTCGACGGAAACGCTGACAGGAATTCCGCCAGACTGACGCCGGCCCGCTCCGCGATATCGGCGATGCCAATGCTGGCCCAGACATGGGCGCCTTCCGCTTCCCGCTCGGCCGCCAGGGCCAGCAGGGCTTCGACGATGCGTTCACGCGCCGGCCGCTCCGGGCGACCGCCATTGGCTTCGGCGTTGGCGTCGGTGGCTGACATGACGCGGACTCCTTTCAGGGCGCAGGTGGGCTCCGGCGCGGGGCAAGTCTGCAAGCCTGCCTGCAAGGCAAGTAGACGCCCTGTGGCCGGCGCCGGCAAGTCGCCAGTCAACCGCACGCTGGCGCCGGCAATGTGGCCGATAGCAAGTCTGCCTCAGCCGGAGAGCTCGCGAGAGCGCCGGGCGGCGGCGGCGATGGCCTCCGTCAGCAACGCCGGCATGCCGTCGCCGTCGCGCATCAGCACCTGCAGGGCGGCGAAGGTGGTGCCGCCGGGCGAGGTGACGGCTTCACGCAGGGCGGCGGCCGACGCGTCCGAGGCGCGCATCAGGTCGCTGGAGCCGATCACGGTCTTGCGCGCCAGGTTTTCAGCCAGCGCGCGCGGCAGGCCAGCGGCGACGCCGGCTTCGGCCATGGCCTCGACCAGATGGAATACATAGGCCGGGCCGGAGCCGGAAACCGCCGTGACCGCGTCGATCAGGTTCTCATCGGTGACCCATTCCACATCGCCGGCAGCGCGCAGCAGCGCATCCGCCTCGGCCCGCCGCGGCCCATCGACGCCGGGGCTGGCGACGGCGACGCTGACGCCGCGCCGGATGGAGGCGGGCAGGTTGGGCATCACCCGCACCACGCCCCCGGCCCGCGGGAACGTCGCCGCCAGATTGGCGAGGGTTTTGCCGGCGAGGATCGACAGGACGAAGCCGTCCGGCCCCGTCAGCGGCGCCAGGGCTGGCGCCGCCTCGGCCAGCATCTGCGGTTTGACGCCCAGCACCAGGGCCCGCGCCGGTCGCAGGCTGGCGGCGGGCGGATTGAGCTGAAAACCGGTCCGCCGCGCCAGGGCGGTCAGCGCCTCCGACGGATGCGGCTCGATCACCTGGATGCTGGCCGGCGCAAGCCCGCCCTCAAGCCAGCCCTCGAGCATGGCGCCGCCCATGCGGCCGGCGCCGGCGAGAATGAGGGATGCGGGAAACTGCTCCATGGTGCGCCTCGCTGCTGCCTGGGGGTTCCAGGCCAAAACTGGACGATCTCCGTCTAGAGCAAAAGCGTCGCCGGCTGAATGGTGAATCTGATGGCCTGGCCGCTCCGGTGGCGGCTGTCCGGCGATATGGCTGGAAGCAGGCCGCCGTCGTCAGCCCCTGATGGCGGCGTCGCGCGCTCTTCGCTGCACCCCGCCCTTGCGGCGGCAGGCGCGCGGATGGCCGGAGCAGGTCCGGCCCGGCGGGAAAGCGGCCAAGAGAACTGACCAGAAAACTGGCCGGGAAACCGGACAAGAAACCGAACTGGAAAAGGCAAGGCGGAGAGGGGAGAAGAAGCGCGGGCGCCGGCGAAAGACGCCCCCACGCCTGCGCCTGTCCAGTCTCCAGCCCCCGCGCCGACCGCCTCAGGCTTCGCCCTGGGTTTCGAACAGCACGGCGTCGAGCGCCTCGCGCGCCGGCTTGCCGGCCCAGAGCACGAACTGGAAGGCCTGGTAGTAGCGTTCGCAGGCTTCCAACGCTGTGGTCATCAGCACTTCGCACTGGCCCTGGGTTGGCTCGGCGCCGCCGGCGAGCAGCAGCCCGTGCCGGTACATCACCACGCTTTCCGACGCCCAGAGATCGAAATGTCCCAGCCAGAGCTGCTCGTTAATCAGCGACACCAGGGTCATGATCTCGTTGCGCCGCCGCTCGGGCACCTTCAGGTCGAAACCGCAGGCGATGTGCAGCGCCTCGACCTCCGGCACCCAGGTGAAGGCCACATGGTATTCGGCCCAGCTTCCGCCCACGGTGACGGAGAGTTCGTCATCGTCGTCGCGGTCAAACGCCCAGTCCTGACTGGCGGCGAGGCGCTCCAGCACGTCGAGCGGATGCTCGGTGCGGCTGATAACGTCGAAATCGGTGTAGGTCATGCCGGGGGCCCTCGGCCTGGAGGTCAGGGAGTGTCCCGCGCAGGCGATCGCCCACGCAAACACAGCGACGCGTAAACCCCTCCGGCAACCGGTGAAACGCCGGGTGCGCCGGAGTATTCGCCAGGACAGGCGCCGTCCGGCCACGGGCCGCCAGACGAATCACCTGTGTTTTGCACTATATCGCGCGAGGAACCACCCGCGAATATACTGCAAACAGTCAGGGATTCCCGTCCGCCTCACAACCTGCGGGCCAGGGCTGTCCACAAAGGAGAGCGGGTTTCCGGCTGCGCCGCCGGCCAGCCAGCGAGTTGTCCACACCAATGGCGACCAGCAAGCGATCGCCAAGGCCAGGCGCCGCCCGCTGCTGCGCGCTCCAGCGGGGCGAACGTGGCCCGTTTTCCGAAAAATCACCCTGAAAATCAGAAGTATCTGCCCGCGGCGAGGCGTCGGGCGCCCGTGCGTCAGGCGCGGAACTGGCGCATCGCGGCTTTCGGCGCCCCGATCGGCCGCCTTAGTCTGTCGGAGCGTCAGCCCCGCCGGCGGCGGACACGGGCCGCGCCTCGCCCAACCGGGCCTCCAGCGCGGCGATGCGGGCGGCGAGCCGGTCATTCTCCTCGCGGGCGGCGATGGCCATGTCGCGGACCGCCTCGAATTCCTCACGCGATACGAGGTCAAGCGTCTGGGTCAGGCGATCGATCTGGCCGCGCGCCACGGCGCCGGCCTCGCGACGCACGCCTTCCGCCGCGCCAATGGCGTCGGTCGCCAGGCGGGACAGTTCATCAAACAGCCGGTTAGAACCAATCGACATGGATGTGCACTCCGGCGCGGACGCCGCGCATGGCTGTTAAATAGGGCGCGGCGGCGATCACATCAACCTCGGCTGCTCGCGTCCACGGGCGCGGACGCTTGACCTGACGGCGCGCGCGGGCACAGTTGCGTCGCGCCGGGGAACGTCGCGCGCCCGTTGATCGCGCCTCCCGCGATGACGTAACGCCTGTTTTCCCGTCCCGTTTTCCTGATCCGTGAGTGCTGGTCCGCCCATGCCTGTCCTGGCCATCCCGTTTCCGGTCATCGATCCGGTGATCTTCTCCATTGGCCCGCTGTCGGTGCGCTGGTATGCGCTCGCCTATATCGTCGGCCTGGTCGGCGGCTGGCTTTACGCCCGCCGGCTGATCGCCGCGCCGGGCTTGTGGGGCGAGGTGCGCCGGCCAACCCGCGCCGATCTCGACGACATGCTGGTCTACGTGGCCCTGGGCGTGGTGCTGGGCGGTCGTCTTGGCTACGTGCTGTTCTACAATTTCCAGGAATATCTCGCCGATCCGCTGTCGATCTTCGCGGTGTGGAAGGGCGGCATGTCGTTCCATGGCGGCCTCGCCGGCGCCCTGCTGGGCGTGTGCCTGCTGGCGCGCCAGCGCAAGCTTTCGGCGCTCGCCATGTGCGACGTGGCCGGCGCCGTTGCGCCCATCGGTCTGTTCCTGGGCCGCATCGCCAATTTCATCAACGGCGAATTGTGGGGGCGGCCGGCGCCAGATGTGCCGTGGGCCATGGTTTTTCCCTATGGCGGTCCGTTGCCGCGCCATCCCAGCCAGCTTTATGAGGCGATTGGCGAGGGCCTGCTGCTGTTCATCGCCGTTTCCATCGCCGTGCGCGTCGCCGGCTTTCGCCGTCCTGGCGTCGTTAGCGGCGTGTTCGCCATTGGTTACGCCATTGCCCGCACCGTCTGCGAATTCTTCCGCGAGCCCGATCCGCAACTCGGTTTCCTGCTCGGTCGCAACGTCGGTTTCCTGGAGGGCGGCCTGACCATGGGCATGCTGCTGTGCGTTCCGGTGCTCCTTGCCGGCGCCCTGCTGCTGTGGCTGGCGCTCTCCGGCCGCACCCGCCCCAGCGGCGCGGCCAAAGCGGATGGCGCGGGGCCGGGCGCCGGCGCCGGAGGGGCGACGACCGGGGGGACGAAGGCGTGACGGTCCGGCCCAACGGCCCGCCCGGCACGGCGCTGGGCCGCGAGATTGTCCGCGCCATCGTCGCTGGCGGGCCGATGCCCGTCGAGCGTTACATGGAGCTGTGCCTGGGACATCCCACGCTTGGCTATTACATCAGCCGCAACCCGTTCGGCGCGGATGGCGACTTCATCACCGCCCCGGATATCTCGCAGATTTTCGGCGAGCTCATCGGCCTGTGGGCGGCTGAGGTCTGGCGCATGATGGGCAGCCCGCGCGAGATCAACCTTGTCGAGCTGGGGCCGGGGCGCGGCGCGCTGATGGCCGACGCCCTGCGCGCCGCCCGCGTGGCGCCGTCGTTCCGTAACGCGGTGCGCCTGAACCTGATCGAGACCAGCCCGGTGCTGCGCCAGTTGCAGCGTCAGGCGCTGTCGGCCGAGGGCGAGCTGTCGTCGATCCCTGTCGCCTGGCGTGATCGCGTCGAGGATGTGCCCGAGGGGCCGATGATCCTCATCGCCAACGAGTTTTTCGACGCCCTGCCGGTGCGCCAGTACGTACGCGCGCCAGACGGTTGGCGCGAGCGCATGGTGGGGCTGGCGCCCGACGGCGGCCTGACGTTCGGGCTTGACGCCGAAACCGAGCCGGCGCTGGAGACCCTGGCGGGCGAGGAGGGGGCGGTGATGGAGATCGCCGTCGCCGGTCTCAATCTGCTGACCGGCCTCGCCGACCGGCTGCGGCGGTTTGGCGGCGCCGCCCTCATCATCGATTACGGCCATGCGGCCAGCGCCGTTGGCGACACGCTCCAGGCGGTGCGCCGTCACCAGTACGTGCATCCGCTGGCCACGCCGGGCGAGGCGGATATCACCGCCCACGTGGATTTTGGCGCGCTGGCGCGCGCGGCGCTGTCGCGCGGCGTGGTGGTGGACGGACCGGTGGAGCAGGGCGCGTTCCTGCGGGCCTTGGGCGCCAATTCCCGCGCCGAACACCTCAAGCGCAACGCCCGGGAGCCGCAGCGCCGCGCCATAGACGACGGCCTGCGTCGCCTCACCTCCAGCGAGACCGGCGGCATGGGGGCGCTGTTCAAGGTGATGGCGGTGGCGGCCTCGCAACTCGGCCCGCTGCCAGGGCTGGCGCCGCGCCGGGAGGCGCCCCACATCCCCCAGACATCCCTGGTGCGAACCCTGAGGCGGCCATGAATATCACAACGCGGGAACGCGCGGGCAAGGATACAACGCGGGAACGCGCGGAGAAGATCACGGCGGGGGAACTCTCGGCCGCCGCTGGCGTCCGCCACGCTTTCTTCACCCGGCAGGGCGGGCTGTCCCAGGGGCTTTACGCCTCCCTCAACGGCGGCCTCGGCTCTGCCGACAGCCCGGGCGCCGTCGCGGAGAATCGCGGTCGCATGGCCGGGGATCTGGGCGTCGCGCCGCAAAACCTGCTTGCCCTGTACCAGATTCATTCCGCCGATGTGGTGACGGCGACGGCGCCGTGGCCGGCCGCGGCGGACCAGCGCCCGCGCGCTGACGCCATGGTCACCGCGACGCCGGGCCTGGGACTGGCCATCGCCACCGCCGATTGCGGCCCGGTGCTGTTCGCCGATACCCACAACCGGGTCGTCGGCGCCGCCCACGCCGGGTGGAAAGGCGCCTTTTCCGGCGTGCTTGAAGCGACGCTTGAGGCCATGGAGGCGCTTGGGGCCGAGCGCGCCCGCGTCACCGCCGTGCTGGGGCCGACCATCAGCCAGGCGGCTTATGAGGTGGGGCCGGAGTTCGTCGGCAATTTCACCGCGCGCGACGCGGGCAACGCCCGTTTCTTCGCGCCATCGGCCCGTGACGGCCACGCCATGTTTGACCTGCCGGCCTATATTGGGGCGCGCCTGGCGCGGGCCGGCGTTGGCGCTTTTCACGATCTGGGCCTGTGCACCTATGGCGACGAGGCGCGCTTTTTCAGCTACCGCCGCGCCACTCACCGGAGCGAACCCGACTATGGGCGCCTGATTTCGGCGATCGCCCTGGTGTGAGCGGGTTTGCCGCGCGTCTTATTCGCTCACCAGCGCGTCGGGGGTGCGCCAGGCCAGATGCTGGCCGCCGTCCACGGCGATCATCTGCCCGGTGACGCTTCTGGCCTGCGCCAGCCACAGCACGGCGTCGGCGATTTCATCCGGGCTGATCTGGCGGGCCAGCGGCAGGGCGGCGATCTGGCTGGCGAAATCGTCCGCCGATTGCCGTTCACTTGCCAGGATCGGGCCAGGCCCCACGGCGTTGACGCGGATTGCCGGCGCGAGGGCCTGGGCCATGGTGCGCGTCGCCGTGTAAAGCGCTGATTTGGTCAGGGTGTAGGAGAAGTTGCGCGGCGTCGGCTTCCAGACGCGCTGGTCAAGAATGTTGATGATCGCGCCCTGGCCGCCGGCGGGCAGGGCCTGGGCGAAGGCGCTGGCCAAAATCGCCGGCGCCCGCAGATTGACGGCGAACTGCCGCTCCCACAGGGCGATGTCGAGCTGGTGGATGTCGTCCGCCTCGAACAGGGAGGCGCTGTTGACCAACAGCGTCAGCGGCCCGATGGTCGCCACCGTTTCATTGACCAGCCGCCCGGTGTCCACCGCGTTTTCCAGGTCCGCCCGCACCACCACGGCCCTGCCGCCGCCCGCGCGGATATGGGCGGCCAGGTCCTCCGCCTCCTGCCCGGACCGGTTGCAATGGATGGCGACCGCATAGCCCTCGCGCGCCAGCGTCATGGAAATTGCGGCTCCAATGCGCTTGGCGCCGCCGGTCACAAGCGCGGTTTTCGCGAGTTGCACCGTCAAAGCCTGCCCTCCCTGCGCGCCTTGTCCGCCAGGCGCCGCTCCACATGCTTCGCTACCCGCAGATAGCGGTAGAATGCAAAATTCATCGCGGTCATGAAGCCATAGACGCCGCGCAGGGCGTGGCGCCGGCCAATGTAGGCCTTGATGAAATTGGCTGGAAACTCCGCCAGCAACCGCCACGTCGACACATGGGCGCCGCGCGCGTCCAGATCAGCCGCCTGCATGTCGGTGTAGCGGTTGAGCTTGGCGACCTGGTCGCCGATCGAACGCACCGAGTAATGGTGGATGACGCCGCGCAGTTTTCCGGTGGCGGTCCCTGCCGGCAACGCCACCCGGTCATGCACCGGGGAGGGCGAATAACGCCCGACGCTGCGCCGGTACAGCCGCACGGGCGCCAGGGAGAAGCCCAGCGGGTGCGGCGCCTTCTCGCCAGGAAACATCTCGGCGATGGGGATGCGGTAAGCGTCGAAGGGCGGCTTGCCGCCGGCGAACAGACCCTTGATCTCGCCGATGAGCGCATCCGGCATGACCTCGTCCGCATCCAGGTTCAACACCCAGTCATGCCGGCACTGGTCCTCGCCGAACCGCTTCTGCCGCCCATAGCCTGGCCAGTCGTGGTGAATCACCCGCGCGCCGTGGGCGCGGGCCACGTCCTGGGTGCCGTCGGTCGAGCCCGAATCGATGACGATCAGGTCGTCCGTGACCTTGCGGGCTGCGTCCAGCGTGGCCCCGATGCGGTCTGCCTCATTCAGGGCGATCACAAACACGGAAAAGTGATTTTGATCCAGCGTCATCATTATCCTGCCAGGCGGTCCCGCAGCTAGTGCCACGGGCCCGGCGACCCCTGCAAGCGCCGGCTCGCCCTGTCCCGGTGGTCCGCGTCTCCCCGGCGGGCGCCGGGTGTGGTGGAGGAGTGTTGCAGAAAAGTCGCCCACGCCTGGCGCCCGGCCAAATGTGGCGGCCGCAGCGGCGGACATGACCGCCTCCCGGGCGTCGAAAAGTTCCTTAACCCGTTGGAATATATGTATAATATGGTCAATTAATACCTCTTTAGCCAATACGTCACGTTTCGCTCCACTTCAGCCGCAATTTGAGTATGACTGTTGCCACAGGCGGCGGATTACGGCGCGTTTGTTCAGGTTGAAGCCAGCGACGTCCTCATATCTCCATGGTGATGGCGATATGAGGGCGTCGGCAACCAGACGCAAAAGCACGTATCCTCGGGCATATGGGCGCAAGCGCTTTCCGTGGTGAAGACGTAGCGTTCACAATCTTGCCTCAATACCGGTTGGTGCTGTTGCGGGAGTGCTACAGACAGCGGGGCGCCGATCGGTGTAGGAGCCTATAACTCGCGGTGAGCGGCGTGAGCCTCTCCATCGCAAGCAAAGAACGGAGTGAGTGATGAAAAAGATTCTTCTTGCGGGCGTTGCCGCCGCTACCATGCTGGCCGCTGGTTCCGCTTTCGCTGCTGACCTGCCTTCGCGTAAGTACGCTCCGGTTGCTCCGGTGGTCGTTGCTCCCGTGTTCACCTGGACCGGCTTCTACGTCGGCGTGAACGCTGGTTACGCCTGGAACGTCAACGACAACAAGAACTACTACGGCTACACCCCGTATGACTACGCCTACTACGGCTATGGTTCTTCGTCGAACGACGGCGGCTTCACCGGTGGTGGCCAGATCGGCTACAACTACCAGATCGGTCAGTTCGTGATCGGCGCTGAAGCCGACATCCAGTACGCCGACCTGAAGCAGAAGGGCTACTGGGGCTACAGCAGCAGCGGCATTGACTGGTTCGGCACCGTCCGCGCCCGCGCTGGCGTCGCCATCGACCGCGCCCTGATCTACGTGACCGGCGGTTTCGCTTACGGCGGCGGCGGCAGCGACCGTGGCTACTACGGCTACAACGACTGGTACTATCGCGGCAACAACAGCGACACGAAGGTCGGCTGGGTGCTCGGCGGTGGTCTCGAGTACGCGTTCACCGACAACCTGACCGCCAAGGTCGAAGGTCTGTACGTTTCGCTCGAGAAGAACAAGAACAACTACTGGCTGGACGACGCCTACGGCTACGTCGGCGGCAGCAACAAGCGCAACGAGTTCGGCGTTGTGCGCGTCGGCCTGAACTACAAGTTCTGATAATTCGGGGATTTCCCCGCTTTATCTGGAGCCCGGCAGCTTTGCTGCCGGGCTTTTTCGTGTTTCGCGCCCGGCGTGGCCCGCCATATGCACGCGGGCAGACGGCGAAACCCGGTCCGGTGGCGTTACGGGAAGATCGCGCCCGGGAAGATCGCCCGGCCACGCAAGCCTGTCAGCCGCGCATGGCCCCGCCGCTGCCTGACGCGGAGCGGCGGCGACAGGCGATGGCGCGGGATTGGTGGTCAGGTCGCCGGACGCGTCGCTTCAAAAGCCGGAACGGCCTTGTCAAAGGCGGCGAGCCAGCTGACCAGTCGCGGGTGAGATTGGCGCCAGGCGCCATCAAAGCGCAGGTCGAGATACCCGAGCGCGCATGCGAGGGCGATCTGCCCCACATCGGGCCGGCCGTGGCAGGACGCGCCAGGGCAGGGCGGCGGCGTTTCCTCAAACGCCGCCAGACCGGCCGCTACCTTGGCCGCCTGGGCGTCGACCCAGGGCTGATGGCGACGCTCCTCCGGCCGGTAGCGCGCCTCATATACCTGAAGCACGGCGGCCTCGATCATGCCGATGGCCAGCGCCTGCACGCGCAGCGCCTCATAACGCGCCGCCCCTGCCGGTATGATCAGGCCGCCGCCGGCGGCATGATCGAGGTAATCGATGATGACCCGTGAATCGTACAGCGTGCGACCATCATCCAGCACCAGCACCGGAATTTTGCCGAGCGGGTTCTGCCGCGCCAGCTCCGGGTCGGGAGGCATGACCGTGGCGGGTTGCGCGCCGACGCGATCGGTCAGACCGAGCACGTCTATGGCGATCAACGCCATTCTGACAAAGGGTGAAAACGGCGATGTGCGCAGCAGCATGGTGACCTGTCCTGGGCTGGCGGCGATCCGGCGATCGCGGCAAGGGCTCAGGGTCAGCCTACGTCAGGGCGCGACGCGATGGGAAGATGGTCCCACCCGGCGCGATTCTGCTGGCGAAGGTGGTCAACCAGGCGGCAAGCTTTCGCCCACAGGGAGGAGGTTCAGTCGTTTTCGCCGGCGATCCACGTGCAAACGGCGCCGCCCCGCCCATCCGGCGCGAGCCGCTCCGCCAGCGCCGGCAACAGGGTCCGGGCTTCGTCGTGGAGCAGCCAAGGCGGATTGGCGATAATCAGCCCGCTGCCATTCAGCCGGTCGGGCGGCCCGTGCCTGTCGATATACAGTTCGAGCCGCAACAGCTTGCGCAATCCGCTTGCCCGCAGGCGCGCGGCGGCGTCGTCCACGGCCCGGGGATCCTTGACCGGATACCATAGCGCCATGATCCCCGTGGACCATTTGCGCAGCGCGCGCGCCAGCTGGTCGACCGCGAACAGCAGTTCGCCAGGCTTCTCGTAAGGTGGGTCGATCAGAACCAGGCCGCGCCGCTCTTTCGGCGGGATATTGGCGTTGAGGGCGGTCCAGCCGTCGAGGTGCAGGGCGCGGACGCCGGGAACCGGCTCCAGCGCCGCCTTCAGCAACGCATAATCCGCCGGATGCAGCTCGATCGCCAGCGCCCGGTCGCCGGGACGCAGCATTTCGCCGACAATCAGCGGCGAGCCGGGCAGGGCGTCTGGCCCGTGCCGGCGCCTTGTCTGCGCCAGCGCCGCGCGCCATGGCGCCAGCAGGGCTTCGACCGCGTCGTTGAAAGGCGCCTCCATCAGCCCGACGCCACGCAGCGATTCTCCGGTGCGCGTCGCCTCGTCGGCGCCCAGATCATAGAGGCCTATGCCGCCATGGGTGTCCAGCACGAAGTAGGGCTGCGTGTTCCACGGGATGGTGGGCACTGATTCCACCGGATGATGGGCGCGCGTTCCACGCGATCATGGGCAGCATTTCCACGGCATCGTGGGCAA
>NZ_SLWL01000005.1 GCF_004342915.1 Camelimonas lactis | reverse complement strand
CAGGCTGCCCGAGGCGTGGAATCGATGCCCACGATGCCGTGGAATCCATGCCCACGATCGCGTGGAATCGATGCCCATCATCCGTGGAATCCGCAGGCAGGGCGGCGCGTTGCGGCGCCCGCCTGCTTGGCAGTTCGCAAGCATGCGACAGGTTGCAGCCTGAGAAGACGTGTACATCCCAGCCGGCGCGGGCATGACGCGCGAGGGCGCCATCAGGCAACGTCAGCTGATTTTCCAGCAAGCCGCGCCGTGGCAGCCCGCCGCGTCAGGTGGCGTATTTGATGGCGCAGCCGTAGGCGCGGGTTTGCGGCGTGCTGACCGGTTTGCCTGAAGCCAGTTCTGCCAGCGCCTCGCGCACATGATTGCGGGCGCCGGCGATTTCGGCGACATCCGTGCCTGGCCTGTCATCAATCGCGCCCATATAGGCCAGCCTGCCGTCCGGGGCGATGACATACATGTGCGGCGTGGCCCGCGCCCCATAGGCGCGGCCAACCTTGCCGTCCGGGTCGAACAGCACCTGCGCTGGCGCGGCGTTGCGGCTGGCGGTGAGCCGGTTGGCTTCTTCCGCCGACACCGCGCCCTGTTCCCCGGGCGCGGACGAGATAATGCTGAGCCAGACCACCCCGGCGCTTTTGGCGTCGCGCTGCAAATTCTGCATATTGTTGCTGGAATAATGCTTTTGCACGAACGGGCAGGCGTGATTGGTCCACTCAAGCACCACGGTCCTGCCCTTGAAGTCGGCCAGGGAAACCCGGGCGCCGGCGGCCGATGTGAGGGTGAACGTCGGCGGCGGACTGCCGGGTTTGACCGGCGGCGGGGCGGCGAGAACAGTGGCGCTGGAAGCAAGGGCGAGAACCAGGCCGGCGAGGGCGCTGCCAGTGAGCAGGCGACGGCGCGAGAGACGACAAGGGTGGTTCATCCTCGTTCTCCTTGGCAGCGCCGCCGGGGCGGCGTTGGTCCATCCCGAAACGATACCTGATTCAGGGGGAGCAGGCTTTCCACATTAGCCAAGCCTGGCCTCCGGAGGCCTGCAACTGACAATCTGGCGATCACGCCAGCGCATCCGCCCCTACGCGATCACCCATATGCATCCAGGCCAATATGCAACCGCCCTGACCCGCCATCACGGCGTCTCGCCATCCCCGTCCTTGCGGAAGGCGACGCGGGCGGGCAGCGCAGCCAGCGCTTCCGTCACCGTCGCGGGCGTGAGGATTTGCGGCAGGACCAAGGGGGCCTCGTCAACGCCATCGCCCCGGTAGAGCAGATAAAGCGGAACGCCGCCGCGGCCGAAGCGCGCCAGCAGGGCGGTGATCTCCGGGTTCTGGTTGGTCCAGTCGCCTTTCAGGTAGGCGACGCCACGCGCTTTCATGGCGTCGCGCACGGCGGCGGTGTCCAGGGTGGTGCGCTCATTGACCATGCAGGTGATGCACCAGGCGGCCGTCAGGTTGACAAACACCGGCTTGCGCTCCGCCAGCAGGGCGTTGAGGCGCTGCTGGGTAAACGGCTCCACGCCCTCGCTGGTCGCGGCCACCGCGGCGCCGGGGGCATGGCGGGTTTCATCGACACGCCAGACGCAGGCAACGGCCGCCACCAGGGCGAGCGCCACGACCAGACGGGCGGCGACGGCCCCGCGCCGTCCCGCCGTTGCGGCGAGGCCGGCGGCCCAGATCGCCAGCGCCAGCGCCACCAGACCGCCAAGCGCCAGCGACAGGCCGATGGGCGACACCTGCTGGCTCAGCACCCAGATGAGCCAGGCGGCGGTGGCGTAGAGCGGGAAGGCGAGGGCCTGTTTGAGAATCTCCATCCAGCGACCGGGGCGCGGCATGCGCTTCATCAGTCCCGGCAGGAAGGTGAGCAGGACAAACGGAAAGGCGAGGCCGACGCCGAGCGCGACGAACACGGCGATGGCCATGCCGGTGGACTGGGTAAGCGAGAAGCCGATGGCGGCGCCCATGAATGGCCCGGTGCACGGGCTGGCGACCACGGCCGCGAGAATGCCGGTGAAGAAAGAGCCGCCATAACCGGCCCGACGGGTGAGGCGGTCGCCAAGACCGCTCCACGAAGCGCCAAGCTGGACGGCGCCGGAAAGCCCCAGCCCCATGGCGAACATCACATAGGCCAGCAACATCACCACCGGCGGCGATTGCAGCTGGAAACCCCAGCCGATGCTGGCGCCCGCCTGCCGCGCGGCGATGAGCACGGCGGCGAGGCCGGCAAAGGACAGCAGCACGCCAGCCCCATAGCTCAGGCCATGCAGGCGCATGGCGCGCGGCGTCTTGCCGCCGCCCTGGGCCAGCGACAGCACCTTGATGGACAGCACCGGAAACACGCAGGGCATCAGGTTGAGCACCACGCCGCCAGCGAAGGCGAGGATCAGGGCCGTCCACAGGGTGAGGTTGGCGGCTTCGTCGCCAGGCGCGGCCGCCCCGGCCGGCGTGACGGAGAAGGCCGCCGGACGGGCGGCGGAACTGACGGGAGCGGGAGGCGGATCGCCCATGGCGAGCGCGTAGCCCCGCGTGACGCCATCGGCGGCGGTGAAGGCGAGCACGCCGGACAGGTGGGTGGGGTCGGCGGACGAAGGGGCGCTGCGTTGCAGCGTCAGCGTCAACCGGCCGTCCTGAACGGCGTGCTTTTGTGGGGCGGCGTTCTCCAGCAGGCTCTCGTCGACCGGGAAGAAGGCCACGTTGCCGATGTCGTTGGCGGTGACGCCGGAAGGCAAGGGCGCGGTGACGGTGAAGGCGTCGCCGCTGATGGCGAAGCTGGCGCCGCCAAGGGGCGCCGGCTGCCGGGCGCGCGCGGCGGCGAAAGCCTCGGCCGAAGCGGGATCGGGCGCCACGGAGGTGGTCGCCGGCGCCGCAGGGGCGCTGGCGGACAGGCTGGCGCTGCCCGGCACGCACTCCTTTTCGCACACCAGCCACGAGGCGTCGGCCCGGAGCGTGACCCGGCCAACAGGGGCGAGATCGGCCGGCGGGGTAATCTGCGTCAGCAGAAAGGTTTCGCCTTCATAGCCGAAGTTCATCAGTGGGCCGACGGGCAGGCGCTCCGGCGTTGGCCACTGGATCGGCCCGGCGGTAAAGCCGGGCGGCAGCGACCAGTGGATTTCCGTTGGCAGGCCGGAATCGCCAGGGTTTCGCCAGTAGGTGTGCCAATGCTGCTTCATGCGCAGGCGCAGCGCCACGGTGAAGGGCTGTCCGGGCTGGATGGCGGCGGGCTCGATCAACAGGTCGGCCTTGACCAGATCGGCGCCGCGCTGGTTGGCCATCGCGGCGCCGCCCATGGTCAGGCCTTGGGCCGCAAGGGCGAAAACCGCAAGAATCACAAGTCTGGCGGCAAGCAAGAAACCATGCCCGGCCGGTCGCATGGCCGTCCGTCCTGTCCGCTCACATTGACCGGTGCGTGCTGCCGCCATCAAACTTCGCTCTTCATCTATCGCATGAGGTATGGTTAATTTACGCAAATTAACCATACATTTATCCGATATTTCTTGTGTTCTGGGCAAACTGCGTGGTCCGGACCTGACGCGGGCGAACGCCGGGCGTTCCGGTCCGCTGTCCGGGCCGCGCAGGCCTGGTCACCGGCGCTTTTGCCCTGGGCGCCGCGCCACCTTATATACATGAGCGCACAAGAGCGGGCGATCGCGGCGCCAGTGGGGCGCCGGACGCAAAATGGACCCAGATATGGGCGACCTGTTTTCTTCAATGGAGCCAGCCCCTGCGGATGAGCGGCGCCCGGGCGATGATCGCGCCCCGTCGGCGGGGCGGCCGCTGGCCGACCGGCTGCGGCCAACGCGCCTTGCCGAGGTGGCCGGGCAGGATCATCTGGTTGGCCCGGAAGGGGCGCTGACCCGGATGCTGGAATCCGGCTCGTTGGGGTCCATGGTTTTCTGGGGGCCGCCAGGCACCGGCAAGACGACGGTGGCGCGGCTGCTGGCCGGGGCCACAGACCTGCGCTTCGAGCAGATTTCCGCGATCTTTTCCGGCGTGGCCGATCTCAAGAAGGTTTTCGAGGGCGCGCGGGTGCGTCGCGCCGCCGGCCAGCGCACATTGCTGTTCGTGGACGAGATCCACCGTTTCAACCGGGCGCAACTCGACGCCTTTCTGCCGGTGATGGAAGACGGCACCATCACCCTGATCGGCGCGACCACCGAGAACCCTTCTTTTGAGCTGAATGCGGCCCTCCTGTCGCGGGCGCGGGTGTTGACCTTCCGCGCGCTCGATGAGGCGGCGATTGAAAGCCTGCTGGCCCGGGCCGAGACGATTGGGTGCAGGCCGCTGCCGCTGACGGCGGACGCCCGCGCGGCGCTGGTCGCCATGGCGGACGGCGACGGCCGCGCCTCGCTCACCCTGGCGGAAGAAGTCTGGCGGGCGGCGCGGCCGGGCGAGGTGTTTGACGCCGCCCAGCTCGTCGAGGTGGTGCAGCGCCGGGCGCCGATCTATGACAAGGGCCAGGACGGTCACTACAACCTGATTTCGGCGTTGCATAAATGCGTGCGCGGCTCCGATCCGGACGCGGCCCTGTATTATTTCGCCCGGATGATTGACGCGGGCGAGGACCCTTTGTTCATCGCCCGCCGTCTGACGGTGATGGCGGTAGAGGATATCGGCCTCGCCGATCCACAGGCCCTGCAAGTCGCCAACGCGGCGAAGGACGCCTACGATTTTCTTGGACTGCCGGAGGGGGCGCTGGCCCTGGCCAACGCCGTGGTCTATCTGGCCACGGCGCCCAAATCCAACGCTGTTTACATGGCGCTGGCTGGCGCCCGCCGGGCGGCGAAAGCCGGCGGTTCCTTGATGCCGCCGCGCACCATCCTCAACGCCCCCACCAAATTGATGAAGGCAGAGGGCTACGGCGCGGACTATCAATACGACCACGACCAGCCGGACGCCTTTTCCGGGCAGGACTACTGGCCGGAGAAACTTGGCCGGCAGCACTTCTATGAACCGTCGCAGCGCGGCTTCGAGCGGGAGATCGGCAAGCGGCTGGACTGGTGGGAGAGGCTGCGGCGCGAGCGGCGCGGCGGTCAGGGTTGACAGGCGCCGGCCATGCCCCTCGATGGGCGCCGGCAACAGACAATGAACAATGAAGAGGGAGCAGCATGACGGGCCAGCAACAGGAGCGCGCCGGGCAGGCGGAAGAGGCCAGGCTGCTGTGGACGCCGACGGCGGCGGATATCGAAAAAGCCCGCATCACCCACTTCACCCGCTGGCTGGAGCAGCGCGAAGGTCAGTCGTTCCCCGATTATCCGACGCTCTGGCAATGGTCGGTGGATAATCTGGAGCGCTTCTGGGCGGCGGTGTGGGACTATTTCGAGGTGCGCAGCGAGCGCCCCTATGACCAGGTTCTTTCCAGCCACGCGATGCCGGGGGCCAAATGGTTCCAGGGCGCGCGGCTGAATTACGCCGACCATGTGCTGCGCCATCATATGGATGCGCCAAACCGGCGCGCCATTGTCTTCGGTTCGGAGGATGGCGAACTGGGTGAGGTGAGCTGGGGTGAACTGCGCGACAAGGTCGGCGCCATGGCCGCCGCCCTGCGCGGTTTTGGCGTCGGGCCGGGCGATCGCGTCGTGGCGGTGCTGCCCAACATTCCCGAAACCATCATCAGCTTCCTCGCGGTCGCGAGCCTCGGCGCGGTGTGGTCGCTGTGCTCCTCCGACATGGGCAAGAGCGCCGTGCTCGACCGTTTCCGCCAGATCGACCCCAAGGTGCTGATCTGTGCTGACGGCTACGTCTACGCCGGCAAGCCCTTCGACCGCACCGATGGCATCGCCGAGCTGGTGGAGGCGCTGCCGGGGGTGGAGCAGCTCATCATTTTGCCGCGCCTGCACGATGGCGTCGATCGCCAGCGGTTCCCGAAAGCGCACGACTGGCGCGAGCTGGCGGCGAAAACCGCCTCCTGCCCGCCGGTGGCTGTGGACGCCGACCATCCGCTGTGGGTGGTGTATTCATCCGGCACCACCGGCCTGCCGAAGCCGATCGTGCACGGCCACGCCGGCATCACTGTCGAAATGCTGCTGATGCAGTCGATCCATTGCGACCTGGGGCCGGAGGACACCACGCAATGGTACACCAGCTCGGGCTGGATCATGTGGAACGCCCAGGTCGCCGCCATGGCCGCCGGCTCGGCCATCGCGCTTTACGACGGCAACCCGGCCTATCCCGATCTGGGCGTGCTCTGGCGTTTCATCGAGAAGGCGCAGGTGACGGTGTTCGGTTGCGGCGCGGCCTATTACGGCAATTGCGCCAAGGCCAACCTGCGGCCGCGTGAGTTCGCCGACCTGTCGCGCCTGCGCGCCATGTCGTCGACCGGCTCGCCGCTGTCAGCGGAGGCCTATGCCTGGATCTATGAGAACGTGCGCGACGACATCTGGCTGTCGCCGATTTCCGGCGGCACGGATTTCGCCGGGGCGTTCATCTGCGGCGCGCCGACGCTGCCGGTCTATGCCGGCGAGATGCAGTGCCGGGCGCTCGGACACAAGGTCGAGGCGTGGGACGAAAACGGCAAGCCGCTGATCGATGAGGTGGGCGAGCTGGTCTGCACCCTGCCGATCCCGTCGATGCCGCTGTATTTCTGGAATGATCCGGGCAACAAGCGTTATCTGGACAGCTATTTTGACGTCTATCCGGGCGTGTGGCGGCATGGCGACTGGCTGCGCATCACGCCGCGCGGCGGCGCGATCATCTATGGCCGTTCGGACGCCACCATCAACCGTCACGGCATTCGCATGGGCACCAGCGAGTTCTACCGCGTGGTCGACGCCTTCCCGGAGATCGCCGACAGCATGGTGGTGGACCTGGAGTTCCTTGGCCGCGAGTCGTTTCTCTACCTGTTCGTGGTTCCGAAGCAGGGCGCAGCGCTGGATGAACGTCTGAAGGCGGCGATCAACGCACAGATCCGTTCGCAGCTTTCGGCGCGGCATGTGCCGAACGCGATCGTCGAGACGCCGGCGGTGCCCTACACCCTGTCCGGCAAGAAGCTGGAGGTGCCGGTGAAGCGCCTGCTGCTCGGTCATCCCCCGGAAGGGCTCATCAACCGTGATGCCATGGCCAACCCGGACAGTTTTGAATGGTACGTGGCGCTGGCAAAGGAGCGGGCGCGGGCGGCCGGCTGAGGCGGGGTGCGGCGGCGGCTTCCGGCCAGCCGCCTTCAGGGATTGATGATGGCGGGCGCGGCAGTCCGCCATCACTGATGCATGTTCGCCGGTTTTCTCCGCTCCAGTTTTCTCCGCGCCAGTTTTCTCCGCGCCAGGCAATGCTGCCTGGATGTCGCGGGCATGTCGTTTCCGCCGGGCGGCGACGGCCGACCTGGGAATGGGGCCGGAGCGCCCGCGCCAAAAGCATCGCTTCTGGCGGCGTTTGGGTGTATTGGCGGGCGACGGGAGCGCCGCGCATTTTCTGAATGGGTCAGGACGCGCCGCCCGATCGGTTTCATGCAGGCAATTGCACTGGTTTTTCTGGGCGCCGGGTTCGGCGGCGTTTGCCGCCATCTTCTTGGCATGGCGGCGGCGCGGGCGTTCGGGCTGGCTTTTCCGTGGGGCACGCTGCTCATCAATGTGACCGGCTCGCTGGCCATGGGCCTGCTGGTAGGGTGGATGGCGCTGCGTCCCGATGGCGCGTCGCAGAATCTGCGGCTGTTTCTGGCGACCGGCGTGCTGGGCGGCTATACGACCTTTTCGACTTTTTCACTTGAGGCGGTTTTGCTGTGGCAGCGGGGCGATTTCGCCGCCGCCATGGCTTACGTTCTTGGGTCTTTGATATGTGGCGTCGCGGGTCTGGCGGTCGGACTTGTGATGATGAGGAGCCTGGCATGACCCGCGACACTGGCAACCGCAATGGCGGACGCGGGGGCAAACCCGGCGGGTTCAAATCCGGAGGCGGCAAATCCGGCGGCTTCCGGGCAGGCGGCGCGCGCCCGGGAGGTTCGCGGCCAGATGGCGCACGCGGTCCGGCGCGCGGCGGGCAGGGTTTCCGGGGCAAGCGCTTCGATGATCGCGGCGACCGGGGGTATCGCGGGCCTCCGGCTGAGGTGCAGAACACCGGAAGTGGCGGCGATGAAGACTGGTTCGCCAGGTCGCGGGGACCGGGCGGCGTCGCCGGCAAAAGCGCCGGCCGGCCAGACGCGCGCGGCGTCGGCGGCAAGGTGACTGGCAAGACGACTGGCAAGGCGACTGGCAGGGCGACTGGCAGGCCGGCGGGGAAGGCGGCTGGTCCGCGCAAACCCACTTACGACAAGGCCGCTGGCCGGTTCGTGCGCAAGGAAGAGGCGCGCGGCGCAGCCGCCGGCGCCCGATCGGGCAAACCAGCGCGTAAAACCGCAGGCCGTGGGGCCAGACGGGACGACGGTTATGCGCGCCCGGGCTGGAACCCGGCGGCAGACGAGGCGGAGGCCTCCCGCGACATCCAGACGGCGGACGCCGAACGGGGCGATATGTGGGATGGCGGCGTCGATGACGGCGACGCCGATATCGACTGGGCTGCTGTCGAGGTTGAGGCGGCCGGGGGCGTTTTCGCTGCCGGCTTTGACGATGACGATGACGGCGCGACCGGCGAAGCGGCGCCTGTCGTCGAAACCCGCCAGACCGGCGCCAGGCGCGCGCCGCAGGGAGGCCCGGAGCGGCAGCTGAAGGAGCGCCAGCCGGGCGAGCGCGCTGCCGCCCGCAAGCCGGTTGGGGGCAAAAGCATCGCGGCGCCAGGGCAGAAGGCCCGTATCCGCGCCGAAACCAGCGAGGCTTTGGCCACCGGCGTGCAGACGCTGATCGTTGAGCCGGATGAGGCTGATATGCGCCTCGACCGCTTCCTGACGGCGCGGTTCCCGCAATTGGCTTTCACCCACATCCAGCGCATCGTTCGCAAGGGCGAGTTGCGTGTTGATGGCGGGCGGGTGAAACCGAACGATCGCCTGAAGGCTGGGCAAAGCGTCCGCATTCCGCCGCTGAAGCTTACGGAAGCGCGCCCCACCGGCCGCACGCCGCGTCAGGATGAGGATGACGCCGCCTATCTGCGCTCGCTGGTGCTCTATGAGGACAAGGACCTGATGGTGCTGAACAAGCCCATGGGGCTGGCGGTGCAGGGCGGCTCCGGCACGCACCGGCATGTGGACGGCATGCTGGAGGCGCTGCGCGATCGGGATGGCCAGAAGCCGCGTCTGGTGCATCGTCTCGACAAGGACACAGCCGGCTGCCTGGTGATCGCCAAAACGCGTCTGGCGGCGGCGACGCTTGGCAAGAGCTTCCGCTCGCGCGTCACCCGCAAGGTGTACTGGGCGCTGGTGGCCGGCGTGCCGCGCGTCAAGCAGGGGCGCATCTCAACCTACATCGCCAAGGAAGAGGACCCCGACGGCGAATCGCGCATGGGCGTGGCCCAGCATGGCGACGACGGGGCCAGCCACGCGGTGACCTATTATGCTCTGGTGGAGAACTCGGCGCAGAAAGTGTCGTGGGTGTCGCTGAAACCGGTGACGGGACGCACCCATCAGCTGCGGGTGCACACAGCGCACATGGGGCATCCGATTGTCGGCGACCCGAAATATTTCAACGTGGAGAACTGGGAGTTGCCCGGCGGCATTCAGAAGAAGCTGCACCTGCTGGCCCGCCGCATCGTCATTCCGCATCCGCGTGACGGCCGGCCGATCGACGTCACGGCGCCGCTGCCGCCGCATATGGCGCAGACCTGGAACCTGTTGGGCTTTGACGCCTCGCGTTACGACCCGATCGTCGAATCGCCGGAAGAGTGAGGACAGAACGTAATCCCTGAAACTTGCGACGGAGATTAACAAAAGCATCGTAAGTATTTGTCAGGGAACGGATTCTGAGTGTTTGCGCTTTCATGCGCGTCCGCAAGCTCTTGCCCCCGTTTCTGACGGTTCGCTGTTGCGGTTGGCCGCCGGACCCGATGGCAGGTTTTTCACCTCGCCATGGCCGCGGCGATGAGACGGGCAAACAGGCTGCTCGCGCGGCGGATGGTCCTGGACGACCGGGGCGCGTCGTTATTGATTATATTGTATGAAAATCAATGTGATGTGCTTGTTTTCCGTCACATTGATTGAGCGGGGTTGACCATGAGTTTTCGTGCTCCTGACGGCGGTGATCCAATCCGTCTCAGTCAGCAGGCCATGAAGCCGGCGCTGCCGCGCCGGTTCTACAGGGACGTGACGGTTCAGGCAGAGGACGACGGGTCCTTTTCGGTGCGGCTGGACGGGCGGCAGGCCCGCACATCGGCGAAGCGCCTGCTGACCCTGCCGACCCAGGAACTGGCGGAAGCCGTGGCGGATGAGTGGCGAGCGCAGGTTGAACTGATCAACCCGGCGAACATGCCGCTGACCCGCATGGCGTTCGCCGCTCACGACGCCGTGGCTCCCGATCCTGAGCCGGTGCTTGCCGAACTCATCCGCTACGCCGGGACCGATCTGCTGTGCTACCGGGCGACGGAGCCGGAGAGCCTGGCGCTGCGGCAGACGCAGGCATGGGACCCGCTGCTGGCCTGGATGGACGAGCGTTACGGCGCACGGTTCATGCTGGCCGAGGGCGTCATGCATGTGGCGCAACCCCCGGAGACGCTGGCCGCGGCCGGGGCGGCGGCGCGCGCTTCCACAGGCCCGTTTTCCATTGCGGGCCTGCACGTGATGACCGCGCTGGCGGGCTCGCTGGTGATCGCGCTGGCGGTGCGCGACGGGCGACTCGGCGTCGCGGAAGCATGGGCCGCGGCCCATGTGGATGAGGATCACCAGATCGCCCGCTGGGGTGAAGACGCGGAGGCAAAGGCCCGCCGGGACCGGCGTTTCGCGGATTTCGCCGCGGCGGCCCAGGCGTGCAAAGCCGGCCTGACTGCGTGAATTAAGCCGTATTGCGCAGCATTTTGCAGTGAATTGGCTGCTGCGCACGTTTGTTGAGGAAGACGCTTCCTAATCCGTTAGTTGAGTGATAGGGAGCACGCCAGTTTTCGGCAATCCGATCGCGGGGGACCCAGAATGAAGAATATTCTCGAGGCGCTGGAGGAGCGTCGCGCCGCAGCGAAGCTCGGCGGCGGTCAAAAGCGCATCGAGGCGCAGCACGGACGCGGCAAGCTGACCGCGCGTGAGCGCATCGAACTTCTCCTGGACAGCGGCTCCTTCGAAGAGTTCGACATGTTCGTGCAGCACCGCTGCGTCGACTTTGGCATGCAGAACCAGGACAAGATCCCCGGCGACGGCGTCGTCACCGGCTGGGGCACGGTCAATGGCCGCACCGTCTTCGTGTTCGCCAAGGACTTCACCGTGTTTGGCGGCTCGCTCTCCGAGACGCACGCGCAGAAGATGGTCAAGATCCAGGACATGGCGCTGAAAATGCGCGCCCCGATCATTGGCCTGTTCGACGCCGGCGGCGCCCGCATTCAGGAAGGCGTCGCGGCCCTGGGCGGCTACGGCGAGGTGTTCAAGCGCAACGTGATGGCCTCGGGCGTGATCCCGCAGATCTCCGTCATCATGGGCCCCTGCGCCGGCGGCGACGTCTACTCGCCCGCCATGACCGACTTCATCTTCATGGTCCGCGACACGTCCTACATGTTCGTGACCGGCCCGGACGTGGTGAAGACCGTCACCAACGAGACGGTGACCGCTGAAGAGCTGGGCGGCGCCAAGGTTCACTCCACCAAATCCTCGGTCGCCGACGGCGCCTGGGACAATGACGTGGAGGCCATGCTGCAGGTGCGTCGCCTGATCGACTTCCTGCCCTCCAACAACACCGACGGCGTGCCGGAGCTGCCGAGCTTCGACGATCCGACCCGCTTCGACATGTCGCTGGACACCCTGATCCCCGACAATCCCAACAAGCCTTACGACATGAAGGAGCTGATCCAGAAGGTCGTGGACGAGGGGGATTTCTTCGAGATCCAGGAAGGCTACGCCAGGAACATCATCACCGGCTTCGCCCGCGTCGAGGGCCGCACCGTCGGCGTCGTCGCCAATCAGCCCATGGTGCTCGCCGGCGTGCTCGACAGCGACGCCTCGCGCAAGGCCTCGCGCTTCGTGCGCTTCTGCGACAGCTTCGACATTCCGATCGTGACTTTCGTCGACGTTCCGGGCTTCCTGCCTGGCACGGCGCAGGAATACGGCGGCCTGATCAAGCACGGCGCCAAGCTGCTGTTCGCCTACAGCCAGGCTACCGTGCCGCTGGTCACCATCATCACCCGCAAGGCCTTCGGCGGCGCCTATGACGTGATGGCCTCCAAGCACATTGGCGGCGACGTCAATTACGCCTGGCCGACGGCGCAGATCGCGGTGATGGGCGCCAAGGGCGCCGTGGAGATCATCTTCCGCCAGGACATTGGCGACGCGGAGAAGATCGCCGCCCGCACCCAGGAATACGAAGAGCGCTTCCTCTCGCCGTTCGTCGCCGCCGAGCGCGGCTACATCGACGAGGTGATCATGCCGCACTCCACCCGTCGCCGGGTGTCGCGCGCCCTCGCCATGCTGCGCACCAAGAAGGCGGAGCAGCCGTGGAAGAAGCACGACAACATTCCGCTGTAAGGCGGTTGTCGCACTGACCCGTTGAGCCGATCAGCGTCCGGTCCGGACCACAGCCATGGACCGGGCGCCACACTCAAGGAGCTAACATGAGCAAGACTCCCATGCGCGTCGCCGTCACCGGCGCCGCTGGCCAGATTGGCTACGCTTTGCTGTTCCGCATCGCCAATGGCGATCTCCTCGGCAAGGACCAGCCAGTTCACCTGTCGCTGCTCGACCTGCCGCAGGCCCAGAACGCCGTGCGCGGCGTGGTGATGGAGCTGGAAGACTGCGCCTTCCCGCTGCTCGCCGGCTTCACCGTCACCGATGATCCGAAGGTGGCCTTCAAGGACGCCGACGTCGCCATCCTGGTCGGCGCCCGTCCGCGCGGCCCCGGCATGGAGCGCGCCGACCTGCTGAGCGCCAACGCCGAGATATTCACCGTTCAGGGCCGCGCCCTTAACGACGTGGCGAAGCGTTCCGTCAAGGTGCTGGTCGTCGGCAACCCCGCTAACACCAACGCCTACATCGCCATGAAGTCGGCGCCGGACCTGCCGGCGGAAGCCTTCAGCGCCATGCTGCGTCTGGACCACAACCGCGCCCTGTCGATGCTTGCTTCCAAGGCCAATGTGCCGGTCGCCGACATCGAGAAGCTGGCCGTGTGGGGCAACCACTCGCCGACCATGTACCCGGACTACCGCGAGACGACCGTCGGCGGAAAGAAGATCGCCAGCCTGATCAACGATGAGGCCTGGAACCGCGAGACTTTCATTCCGCAGGTCGGCAAGCGCGGCGCCGCCATCATCGAGGCGCGCGGCCTGTCGTCGGCGGCTTCCGCCGCCAACGCCGCCATCGACCACGTGCGCGACTGGGTGCTGGGCAGCAATGGCAAGTGGGTGTCCATGGGCATTCCGTCCGATGGCAGCTACGGCATCCCGGAAGGCGTGATGTTCGGCGTGCCGGTGATCTGCGAAGGCGGTCACTACAAGCGCGTCGAGGGCCTGTCGTTCGACGACTTCTCGAAAGAGCGCATCAAGCTCACGCTTGACGAGCTGGAAGGCGAGCGCGCTGCGATCGCCCACCTGCTGAAGTAAGCAGAAACCGGGCGCCTGGCGCGCCCGCCGAACAACGCGATCCGGACCAGCTTCCGCAACTGGGCGGGCCGGATCGCAGGCAACTGGCGCGCTGCAGACAAGCTCCGCCCTTGGTGGACGCGCTGTGGCTCTGGAGCGCCTCCTGTGAATCATGGTTCACAGGAGGCGCCCTATCTCTCTGGTTCGACGCATTTTCTTCACGAAAAGTGGGGTCCACTTTTCCCGAAAATGCTCCAGCTTTTTGGAATGGAAACGGGCGGGCATGTTCAGCAAGATCCTCATCGCCAACCGTGGAGAAATCGCCTGTCGCGTCATCAAGACGGCGCGCCGGATGGGCATCAAGACTGTCGCCGTCTATTCGGACGCCGATCGCGATGCGCTCCATGTCGAGATGGCTGACGAAGCGGTTCACATCGGCCCGCCGGCCGCCGCCCAGTCGTACCTCCTGATCGACAAGATCATCGACGCCTGCAAGGCGACGGGCGCAGAAGCCGTGCATCCTGGCTACGGCTTCCTGTCCGAGCGCGCCGCCTTCGCTGAAGCGCTGGCCGCGGCCGGCATCGTCTTCATCGGTCCCAACCCCAAGGCCATCGAGGCCATGGGCGACAAGATCGAATCGAAAAAATTCGCCAACGCCGCCAAGGTCAGCACGGTGCCGGGCTATCTCGGCGTCATCGAGAGCGCCGAACAGGCCGGCAAGATCGCCGAGGAAATCGGTTTCCCGGTCATGATCAAGGCGTCCGCCGGCGGCGGCGGCAAGGGCATGCGCATCGCCTACAGCCTCGACGAGGTGAAGGAAGGCTTCGACCGCGCCCGTTCCGAAGCCGCGTCGTCGTTCGGCGACGACCGCGTGTTCGTCGAGAAGTTCATCGTCAATCCGCGCCACATCGAGATCCAGGTTCTCGGCGACAAGCACGGCAACGTGATTTACCTGGGCGAGCGTGAATGCTCGATCCAGCGCCGCAACCAGAAGGTGATCGAAGAAGCGCCGTCGCCGCTGCTGGATGAGGAAACCCGTCGCAAGATGGGCGAGCAGGCCGTGGCTCTGGCCAAGGCCGTGAACTACGACAGCGCCGGCACCGTGGAGTTCGTCGCCGGTCAGGACCGTTCGTTCTTCTTCCTTGAGATGAACACCCGCCTGCAGGTCGAGCATCCGGTCACCGAGATGATCACCGGCATCGACCTTGTCGAGCAGATGATCCGCGTCGCCTACGGCGAGAAGCTGGCCATCACGCAGAACGACGTGAAGCTGGACGGCTGGGCGGTGGAAAGCCGCATCTACGCCGAAGATCCGACCCGCAACTTCCTGCCGTCGACCGGCCGTCTGGTGACCTACCGTCCGCCGGAGGAAGGCGAGAACGAGTCGGGCGTCATCGTCCGTAACGACACCGGCGTCTACGAAGGCGGCGAGATCTCGATCTATTACGATCCGATGATCGCCAAGCTTGTCACGCACGCGCCGACCCGCCTGAAGGCCATCGAGGCCCAGGCCCAGGCGCTGGACGCCTTCGCCATCGACGGCATCCGCCACAACATCCCGTTCCTGTCGACGCTGATGCAGCATCCGCGCTGGCAGTCGGGCGAGCTCTCCACCGGTTTCATCGCTGAGGAGTTCCCGGAAGGCTTCAGCAATCCTGAGCCGGAGGGCGAAACCGCCCGTCTGATGGCCGTGGTCGCCGCATACATCGATCACCTGCAGAACGAGCGTCGCCGCGCCATCACCGGCCAGCTCGACCGCGTCATCGACGTGGAGTTCGAGAGCGAGCGCACCGCCGTGCTGGGTGAGCAGTCGTTCCCGATCCTGGTCAGCGGCGGTGAGGAAGACGAGGTCATCGTTTCCTTCGACGACGAGGAGCAGCCGCGCATCGTGGAATCCGACTGGGTTCCGGGCGAGCCGGTCTGGCAGGGCCTGATCGACGACGTCGAGGTGGTGGCGCAGGTCCGTCCGATCCTCAATGGCGTGCAGATCGCCCACGCGGGCACGCTGAGCGCCGCGCGCGTCTACACGCGTCGCGAGGCCGAGCTGGCGGCGTTGATGCCGGAGAAGGTGGCGGCTGACACCTCCAAGTTCCTGCTGTGCCCGATGCCTGGCCTGGTGAAGGCCATCAGCGTGGCCGAGGGCCAGGAGGTCAAGGCCGGCGAGCCGCTGGCCATGGTCGAAGCCATGAAGATGGAAAACGTGCTGCGCGCCGAACGCGACGGCGTGATCTCGAAGATCCACGCCAAGGAAGGCGACAGCCTGGCCGTGGACGCGGTGATCCTCGAGTTCGCCTGATCCTCTGGCGCTTGCGCACCTATGAAAAAGGCCCGGCGAAAGCCGGGCCTTTTTCATTGTCGATCAGCGCTGGCGACGGACTGCCCGGGCTGGCGAGCTTATGGCGGCGGGATCACCTCTGGACGGACGCCGCGCCTGATCGCGCGGACTTCGCCGCTTTCGCAGCATTCTGGTACTCCCGGGCGACATCGATCCGGGCCTGCTGGAGACGGCGATAGTAGACGAGGTAAGGCAGGGATCGGGTGTCCGCCGCGGGCTCGCAATAGTTCTGTCGTGACAGGGCAATCAGGTTGTTACGGCGGAAGATGCGCACGTGCATGCCATATTTTGCTTCAAATTTCTCAGGAATAAGGGCTTTCGGCGTCTCGAAATACTCCGTGACGCCAACGCAATAGATCTCTTCATCGCCGCCAGCGCGGATGCGCGGACCAGATATCGTGGCGTTGCGGATTTCGCCAAGGCGGACTGTTCCGCGCGGCTGAAGGCCAGCAGACCAGTTGCCGACCCTGACGGCGATTTGCTCTTCCCGACGCTCGAGCACCTTCGGGTCCTGCGCCGACGCCAGCGGTGGCCCCGGCGGCTTTGTAACGCACCCTGCAAGCGTCAGCGATGTGAGGGCGATGACGAAGGCTTTCATGGATCTCTTTGAACCCTGGCTCAGTCGGTGAGCCGCTGGCTGGCGAAGCGGCGGCGATGCCGAAGCGGGTATTGGGCCCTGATCTGGTGCGTTCCCCGGCAGGGCCGGTTGCGGCGGGCGGGGGCCGGGCGTCGCACATTGACGCCATAAGCTGCGCCGGCGCAACATCGCCGGCGCCGGCGCCGGCGCCGGCGCCGGTGGCGCGGGCCTCAGGTTTCCACTGGGTCTCAGGTTTCCCTGGGCCTCAGGTTTCCACTGGGCCGCCGGTTTTCTTCCAGGCGCCGAAGCCGCCGTCGATGTGGGCAACAGGCTTCAGGCCCATTTTCTGGGCGGTGTCGGCGGCGAGGGCGGAGCGCCAGCCGCCAGCGCAGAAGAACACGAAGGTTTTGTCTTCGCCGAACTGCGGCTTGTAATAGGGGCTGGCCGGGTCGATCCAGAACTCCAGCATGCCGCGGGTGCAGGAGAAAGCGCCGGGAATCTTGCCTTCGCGCTCGCGTTCGCGCGGATCGCGCAGATCGACAAAGGTGACGTCGTCACGGCCGTGCATGGCTTTGGCTTCATCAATGCTGAGGGTGCGAATGCGGGTGTTGGCGTCGTCAACCAGCGCCTTGACGCCGGTGGTGATGGTCTGGGGCATGGTTCTCTCCCTCATGTTGTTTTCAGGCAGCGCTCCGCCGCCAACGGTGAGACGGTAACGATGATGACGCCGGAAGTCATGGCCCCGCGTGGGGTCGGGAAAATTTTAAAGACGCCTCTCCGATTGGACGTGTTCTCCATTCTCAAAGCCGTTCATCATGCCCGGTAAGGACATGCGCGGATTCATGCGTGGATTTACAGGCGGAGCGGACGAATGAGCATGCCGTTTGGTTGGCTCGACATATTGGCTGTATGCGTTTTTCTTGGCGCCTGGGCTTTCTATGGCTACGCGGTGGAGCATTGGCGCGGGGCCGACCGTAGCCTGAACCTGCGGATGAACCGCTACCGGATGCTGTGGATGGAGCGTTCGCTGGCGCGCGAGCAGCGCGTGGTGGACTCCAGCATCATGGCGACATTGCAGAGCGGCGCGTCGTTCTTTGCCTCCACCACGCTGATCGCCATGGGCGGCGCGCTGGCGTTCCTGCGCTCCACGGATGACGTGCTGCGGATGGTGTCGGATCTGCCGTTGTCCACCGCGCCGTCCCGTCTGGCATGGGAGATCAAGATCATCGGCCTCGCCGTCATCCTGGGCTATGCGTTTTTCAAGTTCGCCTGGTCCTACCGGCTGTTCAATTACTCGGCGATTCTCCTGGGCGCCATGCCGCCGCCCGATTCCGGCGCGGCCGGGCTGCGTCACGCCCAGCGGGTAGGGGCGATGAACATCGCCGCTGGCAATCATTTCAATCGGGGCCAGCGTTCGATTTTCTTCGCCCTGGCTTATCTGGGCTGGTTCATGGGACCACTGGCGCTGCTCGGCGCGACGGCGCTGGTGCTCTGGTCCATGTGGGTGCGGCAGTTTCGTTCCGAGGCGCGCACATCTATACTGGGCGATGACCCAGACGCGCCATAGGCGGGCCGCCCATCTTGTGGACGCCCCTCCTGTCCTGGGCGCCCTCCTGTTCCTATCCTGGGCGTCCCTCCTGCCTTGGGCGCCGCCTGTGCGCCGCCGTCGCGCGGTCTTGACGCGGGCCGCTGACAGGCGCATCGATCCAGCATGGCGAAACAATCCGACCCCAAAGCTCCTTCCCATGATGCGTCCGCCGTTGGCGGCGCGCCGGAAAAACCCGTGCAGCGCCGGCGAGGCGTTGGCGTGCATCTGGGCCTTGAGGAGGCGGCGCGGGCGCTGCTGCGCGCGGCTGGCGAGGGGGAGCTGGTGGACCCGGCTGTGATCGCGCGCGCGGTTGGTGGTGAGAAGCCGGAGGGGTGGGGGCCGCTGATGCAGCCGCTGCGCCTGGCGCTCGTCAAACTGGCGCATGATGGCAGCGTCATTATCTATCGCAAGGGAACGCCGGCCGATCCTGATACGTTCAGGGGGCTGTACAAGGTCGGGCGCGGGCCGAATTTCGACGTCTGGGAAATCTGAGCGCCCCGGGCGCCGTCCTTCCGGGCGGGTGGCTGAAGCCACCGCCGGCCGTAGCGGCGCCATGCCCGGTCCCGATGCGCGGACATCAGCGCTCGGCGCTGAACGCCTGCCCATCTGCCGCCCGCATGCGGCGGGGCGCTGTCACGACGTCTGGTGACTGGGGGCGGCGCCGGGCAGCCATGTCGCCGTGTAGCCGGCAAGCCAGTAAATGGTCAGGCCAAGCCATTCCCGCACCGCCAGATCGGCCAGCCGCAGGCCGCTGGAGAAGCTGTGAAATGGCAGAAAATCAGCGATCTCGTCCCGTGTATAATAGTCGACCGGATAGGGCGTGACGTGAAAGCGCTCACGCTGGAACACGCCGGCGGCCCTGGGCATGTGGAACGCCGATGTCACCAGCAGCCAGCGCTCGCCGCGCCCGGGGGTAACAAGATCGCGGGTGAAAGCGGCGTTCTCGCGGGTATTGCGTGACCGGTCCTCGAAGATGACGCGGTCGCCCTCCAGCCCCATTTGCGACAGCAGCAGGCGCACGGCGTCCACTTCTCCCGCGCCGCGATCCAGCTGGATCAACCGTCCGTCGCCCCCAGAAAACACAACGCGCGCCTCGGGATAGCGCCTCGCAAGCGCCACGGCGGTGGTCAGCCGCGCCGCCGCGTCATTGAGCTTGATCTGCCCACGCCGCAAATGGGCGGAGCCGCCCAGCACGATGATGCCGTCCACCCGTCCCGGATCGTTCATGGCGACGGGCGGATACCGGTTCTCAAGGGCGCGCATCAGCAGCCGGGGCACGGGGCTGGCGGCAAAGATCACCAGGCCGCTCACCGCCACGACGCTCACGGCCAGTCCGGCGCGGCGCCAGCCCAGCAGCAACAGCGCCACGCCAACGACGCTCAGGGTGATCAACAGGTTGGACGGCGTGGCGAAGAACCATAGAATCTTTGAAACAGGAAAAAACATGCCGCTTCCCGAAAGCCTCCCGCGTCGCCAGCGCCCAGGGCAGACGCAGCAGGCTCCAGAAAAGCATCAGGCGGTTAACATCCTGGCCGCTCCAGCCAGGCCGGCCTGAAGCCGGGGCGGGGACGCAGGCCCGCTGCCTTCGCAAACGCCGTCCTGCAACGCCGCGCTCCCCCACAGCAAACACGGGGGCCCGGCCGCGCGCGACGCGTCTGTTCACTGCGTATGGGAGCCTCCCGCGCGGGCGGTCAGTCCCATGCCGGGGCGAAGGCGGGATTGATCATCCGCCCGTCGGGGCGGGCCAGATTGCTGATGCGGGCCATTTCAATCTCACCCAGCTCGAAATCGAACACGGCGAGATTGTTGCGGATGCGCTGCGGCGTCACCGACTTGGGCGCGGCGATGACGCCTGGTTGCTGGACAAGCCAGCGCAGCACGATTTGCGCCGGCTCGCGGCCGTGCGCTTCGGCGATGGCGGTGATCACGGGGTCGGCCAGCAGTGCGCCACGGCCCAGCGGCGAATAGGCGGTGAGCGACAGGCCGTGCGCGGCGCAGGCGCGGATCAGCCGCCCCTGGTCGAGCCGGGGGTGATATTCCACCTGGTTGGTGACCAGCGGCTCCTCGCTGAGGCGCACTGCCTCCCCGATCAGCGGAAGTGTGAAGTTGGAGACGCCGATATGGCGGGCCAGCCCCTCGCGCTTCGCCGCCACGAGGCCAGCCAGCGAATCGGCCAGAGGCACGTCCGGGTTGGGCCAGTGCAGCAACAGCAGGTCGACCGGTCCCGAATCGAGCCGGCGCACGCTGTCCGCCGCCGAGCGCAGCACGGCGTCGCGGGCCATATCATCCCGCCACACCTTGGTGGTGACGAAGAACTGGTCGCGCGCCACGCCGGAAGCCCGGATGCCTTCCGCCACCTGGGCCTCGTTGCCGTAAGCGACGGCGGTGTCGATGTGCCGATAGCCGCTGCGCAGCGCCTCCCCGACGGCGCGGGCGCAGGCGTCGTCTGTCGATTGCCAGGTGCCAAGGGCGACGGCGGGGATCGCCGCGCCATTGGCGTGCACGACGATCTGGCCATTATCGATCCGGCTTTCAGGCGGCCTGGTCATGGGAATCATCCTTGCTGGAGGCGCTGGGCCTGAAGGCGGGCCGCAGCGGGCAGGCTTATGGCTGGGGGCGGTTCCGCAACGCTTCGGCCTGGGCGTAGAACTTCTTTTCCCACTCCTTCTGGTTGTCGGCGCCCTCACGGATGAACGGCGTGAACACGGCGACATTCAGCAGCAGCCAGTTGAAGAGGCTGGCCGGGAAGCGGAGTGGCTTGACGAAATCCACGAACAGCACGACGCGGGTCTTGTCGGTGTGGTTCCACGCCTCGTGCTCGTAGGCGTCATCGAACACCAGCGCCTTGCCTTCCTCCCAGTGGCAGACCTGATCGGACACGCGAATGGCCAGCTTGTCGCGCGGCTCGGGCACGATCAGGCCGAGGTGCAGGCGCAGCACGCCGTTATATGGGCCACGGTGTGGCTTCAGGTGTTTGCCAGGTTCGAAGATGGAGAACATCGCCGTCTTCAGGCCCGGGATCTTCTGCATGATCCGCCAGGTTTCCGGGCACTGCTCGATGTTGCGATCGGACTTCAGGCCGTAGCCGGCGAGAAAGAAGGTTTTCCACCGGCTGTCGTCGCTGATGGTTTTCACGTCAGGCGACAGGTCGTGGAAGCTCGGCAGTTCGGACTGGCGCGCCAGCACCTTGTCGAGTTCGGCGCGGATCAATGGCCATTCCCGCTCGATCTCCGCCACCCAGGGGAAGGTCGCCTTGTCATACACGGGCGGGTTGCCAACCTTTGAATGGCGCAGGTTCAGGCGCTCCACCCGCTCCACCACGCCCATCAGCAGGCGCGTGATGAAGCCCGGGCGCTCCATGGCTTCAATGCCGGACGTGCCGAAGTTCTGCGAGGGCTTGCCGGTGGGGGATGGAGTAGCTTGCTGGGTCACGATCTGGTCCGGACTTGGTGCAGGGGCGCCGCCGCGAACAGGGCGGCGGTCAATCGCGCGGATGTTGCATCCGGCAATGGGCGTTTGGCAAGGCGCGGACGAAAGAAAGCGGGGACCGCCAGGGCGCGGATTTTGCTCGAAAAAACCGTCCATGTGACGGAAATATGCCATCGCGGACGTGCCGTCGCGAAGGAAGAAGGCGTCGCGAAAGAAGAGGGCCACGCGGCCGCCGGCGCGCGGCATCCAGCCACGGCAGGCTGCCGGAGCAGCCTGCTGGCGGCCGGGGCCTGTCTGCGAATCCCTGGAGAGACGGCTTCCGGGCAAACGGCTTCCGGGCAGGCGACCTCCGCGGAAGAAGCCTCGCCCCGCGCTTTAAAACCGCCGTTCTGGCCTGATCCGGGGTCCTGCCGTTCCGGCCGGATCAGCGGTGCTGATGTGTGTGATGGCGCTTGACCCGCGCCGGCGCGTGACGGGTTTTTTGCGGCGCGTGGCGCACGCGCGTGTCGTGGCGCACGCGCGTATCCTGGGGCACGCCGAGAACGCCCTTCACGCCGCCAACAACGCCGCCGCCCACCGCGCCGGCTGCTCCGCCGACCGCGCCGCCCACCGCGCCGCCAACGGGTCCGCCTATCTGGTTGCCGGCCCGTGAGCCGGCGCTGGAGCCCTGCTCGGCGCCGCGCACGACGCCCTGGGCAGGGGCGATCGTAGGCGCCAGCATCACGGCCGCGATCGCGACGCAGCATGCGAATGCGCCTGTAACAAGCGTTTTCATGGTGACCTCCACTGCCGCCGCGAGGACTGGCGATGTCGCCAGCCCCCCGCTGTCCGGTGTGGTCCGCGTTTTGTGCGGGCCAGACAGGTTATTTGGCGAAACGGCCTTCATACTTGAATTGTGGCGCCGCCTTCAGCTGATCCTTGGTGGCGTTGATGCGGGCATTCCATTTCTTGTCGCTGTCGTTCCACGTCACCGTCAGCGCGGTCGGGTCCACCGCGACATAGTGCGTGCCGGCGCCCAGGAAGCCACCCACCGAAAGAATGTAGGCATTGACGTTATGGCCGTCGATGACCACATCGGCAATTTCACCCACGGTTTCATCGCCAGCATTCTTGACGTTGAGGCCCTTGAGGCTGCTGTAAACTGCAGGACCTTCCTCAACGGTCAGAAAAATTGGCTTGTTTGTCGGTGTTGGCGCAGTTTGGGCAAGAGCAGCTCCAGAAAATGCGCCTGAAGCCATCAGCGCAACGGCAACACATCCTGCAAGCTTGTTCATTATCTTGTCTCCTGCGAATTAAATGACATTAGGTAAAGCAGGGAGGCAGGCTTTTGTTCCCGAATTCGTGTGCTTTTTGCGCCAGGCGACGTTCTGCATACGCCATGGCAAACAGCCCGGCGCGGAAAGTCGGGCCGGGCTGTCGGGTCAGTTTTCAGGAGGCGATGCGAGGGGGGCGGGTCAGCCCGTCTTGTTGAACAGCTCGCGGCCGATCAGCATGCGGCGGATTTCGCTGGTGCCGGCGCCAATCTCGTACAGCTTGGCGTCGCGCAGCAGGCGCCCGGTGGAATAGTCGTTGATATAGCCGTTGCCGCCGAGCAGCTGGATGGCGTCGAGCGACATCTGGGTGGCCTTTTCCGCCGCCAGCAGAATGGCGCCGGCGGCATCCTCGCGGGTGGTCTCACCCCGGTCGCAGGCGCGGGCGACGGCATAGACGTAAGCGCGGCAGGAATTGAGCGCCACATACATGTCCGCCACCTTGCCCTGGACAAGCTGGAAAGCGCCGATGGACTGGCCGAACTGCTTGCGCTCATGGATGTATGGCATCACCACGTCCATGCAGGCCTGCATGATGCCGAGGGGGCCGGCGGCGAGCACGGCGCGCTCATAGTCGAGGCCGCTCATCAGCACCTCGACGCCGCGTCCAACCTGGCCGAGCACATTCTCTTCGGGAACTTCGCAATCCTCGAAAATCAGCTCGCCGGTGTCGGAGCCGCGCATGCCGAGCTTGTCCAGTTTCTGGGCGGTGGAGAAGCCTTTCATGGTCTTCTCGATCAGGAAGGCGGTGATGCCGCGCGGGCCGGCGTCGGGGTCGGTGCGGCCGTAGACGACCAGGGTGTCGGCGATGGGGCCGTTGGTGATCCAGAATTTCGTGCCGTTGAGGACGAAACGGTCGCCCTTGCGCTCCGCCTTCAGTTTCAGGGACACCACATCGGAGCCGGCGCCGGTTTCCGACATGGCGAGGGCGCCGACGTGCTCACCGGACATCAGCTTCGGCAGATATTTGCGTTTCTGGGCGTCGGTTCCGTTGCGGCGGATCTGGTTGACGCACAGGTTGGAGTGGGCGCCGTAGCTCAGGCCGATGGAGGCGGAGGCGCGCGAAATCTCCTCCATGGCGATGCAGTGCTCAAGATAACCGAGGCCCGCGCCGCCGTATTCCTCCTCGACCGTCATGCCGAGCAGGCCGAGCTCGCCCATCTGCGGCCAGAGATCACGGGCAAAGGTGTTGGTGCGGTCGATCTCTGCGGCGCGCGGCGCGATCCTGTCCTGGGCGAACGCAGCCACGGTGTCCCTGATCTGGTCCGCGGTCTCACCGAGATCAAAGTTGAAGCCCGGCGAATTGCTGATGGCCATGGGTCCCTCTCCTGAAGTCCGGCCCATCGTTATCTGGGCGGGCGCGGCGGCGCGCCGTCAGGGCCGGTCGCCGGACAATACAGCGCGGCGGGCGCGGATGGGCAAGCCTCCATCCGCAGGCGACGGCCGGCGGCCACAGACGTTGGGAGGCGCGGCGGCCCGTCAGCCGGCGGTGGGGCCGGCTGACGCGATCTCCGCAGGCGGGCAGGCTGGCCGGCTTCAGGCCGTGTGGCCTCAGGCGGGGTCTGCGCCAGCGCGCCCCGCCGCCGCCTGTCAGAGGCAAAGTCCGTAGCCGGCGATCCCCCAGGGCCAGCCGCCCGCCGCGACTGGCGCGCAGACCGCGGCGCAGTTCATCAGGTTGAGGTCCGTGGCGTTGGTGCAGGCGAGCGCATGGGCGGGCGCCGCGCCGGCAACGGCGACGCCCAATGCAACCATGGCGGCAATCAGTTTGGCTTTCATGACATCTCTCCCTGTTCAGTTCGCATGAGATCCGTTCAGAAACGGTCTCCGGCTCACAGTGCCGGGGAGATGCCCCGCCGCTACCGCCATTGGGGAGCAAAATGACCAACGCCCGCAACATTCTGGTTGCGGGTTGACCAGAACGCGTCGCGGCCGGGAAAATCTGTCGCGCCAGCGGATCATCATCTGGCGTGTCGCGCGCTGGCGGCCGCCTGATGCTGGTGGCGCGCCCCGATGCTGGCGGCGCGCCTGACGCTGGCGGCGCCTCGATGCTGGCGGGCCTCTGGCGGCGGCAGACATTTTCAGGGCGCGGCATGCGTTGGCAGTCCCGCGCCCTCCTGGCGTCCGATGTTTACAGATCGCCCCTGGTGAACTTCGCCCACATGTCAGCGGTGCCGAAGAAGGCGTTGCGGTCCACCGCGCCCTTGATCCCTGGCGTCCGGCCCGTGGTGGTGTACTGCCAGAAATACCAGCGGCGATCGTAGCGCATGTGGGGTTCGGCGGCGGTGCTGCGGATCCACAGGGGGTACTGCTCGAAACCGCCTTCCTGCAGCACGTCGCGGAAGAAGGGGATGTCGGTGTAGATCACCGGACGCTTGCCGGTGTGCTGGTGCAGGGCGGTGAGCATGATTTCCATCATCTCATGGGCTTCCGCGCGCGACACCCGCTTCGGGCAGGTCCTGGAATGTCCGTTCCACTCCACGTCGAGCACCGGGGGCAGGGCGTCCGGATCGTTCGGGATATGCTGGAGGAACCACTCCACCTGCTCGCGGGCGGGGCGGCACCAGTAGACGAAATGGTAGGCGCCGCGCCAGACGCCGGCGTCCCGCGCGCCATACCAGTTGTCGAGAAAACGCGGATCGACATGGTCGCCGCCCTCGGTGGCCTTGATGAAGGCGAAGGTGGCGCCCGCCCGGCGCACCGCGCGCCAGTCGATGTCGCCCTGCCAGCGCGACACGTCGATGCCGTGCACCGGAAGCTTGAGCGCCTTGACCACGCCCGGATGGGGGCGCGCGTCGGTCATCTCGCCAAAAACCATGGACGACTGTTCAGCCGCGCATGAGGCGAGAACGGCGGAGACCAGCGCCGCCGCGACAGCGCGGGCGCGGAACTTGCTGGCGAGGGCCTTGCCAAAGGCGCGCGGGAGCGCCGCGGCAGACCGGATGCGGGATGCTGTGCGGACCATGGATTTTCTATGTCCGCGAAATGTTGACGGAGCCTTACCGAACAAGGTGAACGCGGCGTTCCTGCCGCAGGTCAGTCATCTGTTTCACGCCCGCGCTTCAGTCCGCGATGTTTTGTCATCTGTTAACCGTCCAGGCTATTGACCGGGTCATCGAATTAAACCTAAATTCAACCGGTGAGCGAGGCAGGTTGTGTGAATTTATTTCCTCGTGAATATATAATGATTATTCAGGGAATATTGCCATGTCGTCAGATGTTACTTCAGAGCGTATTCGGCGTGCGTCACGGAAACTGTTCGCGAAGCGCGGAGTCAATGGTGTCTCTGTGCGGGAGGTCGTTGCGGAAGCGGGCGCGCGCAACAATGGCTCCATCCATTATTATTTCGGCTCCAAGGACGCGCTGGTAAAAGAACTGGTGATGGAGGGCGCGCGGGCGATCGACGAATACCGGCGCGAGGCGCTGGATGCGCTTGAAAATGGCGTGGCGGCGCCGGATCTGCGCGCCATCATGGCCATTCTGGTCGACAGCATGGTGAACGAGGCTGACGAGCGCCTTGACGGCTACGCCCGGTTCATGGCCGGCGTCCGGCTCAACCAGCGCCACCTGGCCAACAATCCGCTGGAGGGACGCTGGAGCGTCGGCACCCGCCGGTGCTACGCCCACCTCGGGCGCCTGCTGCCGGGCTTTTCGGAAGCGGCGCTCCTGCAGCGCTTCACCATTTCACAGGCGCATATCGTGGCGGCCCTGGCCGAGCGGGACGCGATCCAGGACCTGGCCGCCCAGCACGACGCGACGCCAGAGATTCGGGAAAGCGCGGCGTGGTGGGGCAGCCGCCTTGCCATCGATGACGTGATTGACACGGCGGTGGCGCTGATGGTCACGCCGGCCCGGCCTGGCGCCGTGCTGTCCCGGACGGGCCTCGCCGCCGCCGCCCGGGCGCGGACGGGCGACGCCCAGTAACAGGGCCCTTCGGAGCAGGGGCCCTCGGGAACAGGCGCCTTTCGGAACAGGGGCCTTGGGGGGAGCCGGGCGGCGAGGCCGGCCGGCTTTCCGGGGTCAGTGCAGGATCAGGCCGCCGTCGACGGGGATCGACTGGCCGCAGACATAGGCGGCGAGCGGCGAAGCGAGGAACAGGGCGACGCCCGCCATGTCCGACGGCAGGCCGAGCCGGCCCATGGGGATGCCGCGCAGCGACGCCGCCAGCCGGTCGGGGTTTTCCGTGGTCACCTTGGTCAGCTTGGTGTCGACCAGGCCGGGCGCGATGCCATTTACCCGGATGCCATCCGGCGCCCAGGCTTCGCCCAGCGTGCGCACCAGGCCAACGGCGCCGGCCTTGGAGGCGTTATAGGCCGGGTTGCCTTTGGTGGAATGGAACGCGGCGGTGGAGCTGATCATGATCAGTGATCCCCGGGAGGCCGCCAGCATGTCGTGGAACTTGATATTGACGGCCATCAGGCTGTTCAGATTGATGTCCATCACCTTCTGGAACCCGTCCATCCTGAACTCGCCGCGCCGGTAAATGACGTAGCCCTGGGACTGGATCAGCACGTCCAGGGTCCCGAACGGCGGCTTGTGCGCCGCCACGGCGTCGAAATCGGCGACATCCACCTGGGAATAATGCAGGCCGGTGAGGTCACAGCCTTCGTCGGGCCGGTAGTCGGCGGCGCTGGCGCGCGTGCCCCAGACGAAGACATTGGCGCCCTTCGCGCGGAAAGCCTGGGCGATGCCATTGCCGATGCCGCTCGAGCCGCCAACCACGAGCACGTTCTTCCCGGTGAAATCAAGTTCGTTCATCTGGCGTCTCTCTCCCTGGCTTTTTTGCTGCGGCGTCATCGCGCCGCATCGGCCTGCGGCAATCTTTCAAGCAAGCGCTTGATTGCGTCAAGCATACATGATCTTGCGGGGGCGCCGCTGTGGCGTGGGGCGCCAATTTCCGGGGGGCGCGGCCTGTGGAGGTCCTTGCCGCCATGAACAGCCTCCCCTATGGCTCGCCCGCCCGTCGCCCGTTGCGAAAGGCTCCGCGGGCGGCGGCGCCGGTAGGGCGCCGCAATATATAACTTTCCAAAAAAACTTTCCAGGGAGAGCACGATAAATGATCAGCAGGCGTTCGCTTCTGCTTGCCGGAATGGCCGGCGTGATGGCCAGTTCCATGGCCGTCGCATCCGAAAAGAAATATGGTCCGGGCGTCACCGACGCTGAAATCCGGCTGGGCCAGACCATGCCGTACAGCGGGCCAGCCTCCGCCTATGGCCTCCAGGGCGTCGTCCAGCAGGCGTTCTTCAAGGAAATCAACGACAGGGGCGGCGTCAACGGGCGCAAGATCCGCCTGATTTCGCTCGACGACGGTTATAGCCCGCCCAAGGCGGTGGAGCAGACGCGCAAGCTGGTCGAAAGCGAGGACGTGCTGGCGATCTATGGCTCGCTCGGGACGCCCAGCAACACCGCGACCCAAAAATACCTCAACAGCAAGAAGATCCCGCAAATTCTGATCTCAAGCGGTGCGTCCAAATGGAACGATCCCTCCCGGTTCCCCTGGACCACGCCGTTTTTCCCGCTCTATGACGTCGAGGGCGAGATTTATGGCCGCTACGTCGTGGAGAATATGCCGAACGCCAAAATCGCCATCCTGTCGCAGAACGACGATTCGGGGCGCGATTACGTCAAGGGGTTCAGGAAGGGCCTTGGCGACAAGGCGCGCGATATCGTCGGCGAGGCGACCTATGAGGTCACCGACGCCACGGTTGATTCACAGATCGTGAAGCTGAAGGCGTCTGGCGCCGACATGTTCTTCCTGATGGCGACGCCGAAGTTCGCCGCCCAGGCCATCCGCAAGAAGCACGAGCTGGACTGGAAGGCGACCACCATCGCCTCCAGCGTCGCCGCCTCCATCGGCTCGGTGTTCAAGCCCGCCGGCTTCGACGCCTCCCAGGGCGTCATCACGGCGTCCTTCATGAAAACCCCTGGCGATCCCCAGTACAACGACAGCCCGGACATGAAGGCGTATGTGGCGTTTCTCAAACGCAACAACATGGAGCAGCATTTCCTCGACGCCAACGCCGTGCTGGCCTTCCTTTCGGCAAGCGTGATGACGCGGGCGATCGAAAAGGCAGGCGACGACCTGACCCGCGAAAACCTGCTGAAGCAGGTGACTTCGCTGAAGATGACCGATGCGCCGCTGCTGCTGGCAGGCGTGGTGGTCGAAACGAGGCCAGACAATTACAGCGCGTTCAATACCTTGCGCCTGCAACGCTTCAAGGGGGAAGGCTATGAGCTGTTCGGTGAGCCGATCAGCGTGGCGGGCAAATAATCGCCTGTCGCCGCCAGAATGCTGGTGACGCGCAAGCCGGGCTCGTGAGCCCGGCTTTTTTACTTGTCCGGCGGTCACATGCTTTTGGTGAATTGACCCCGGACAACTTTGTGAGCAAGCTCAAACTCCTGATTGAAGGAAAAGCCCGCCGGAGCGTCCGGCCAGAGACGCGGCGGGGAAGCGACATCGACACAGCAGCCAGCAAGGCCGGTCGGTGAAACAGGTTCAGGGAGGCAACATGATACGCAGACGCGCATTTCTGCTCGCGGGTCTGGCGAGCGTCGCCATGGCTTCAGCCAGCGTCGCAGCCGGCAAGAACCACGGTCCCGGTGTTTCCGACACGGAAATCAGAATCGGCCAGACGATGCCCTATAGCGGACCCGCTTCCGCCTATGGCGTTCAGGGCATGGTCGAAGTCGCCTATTTCAGAAAGCTGAACGAGAAGGGCGGGATCAACGGGCGCAAGGTCAATCTGATCTCGCTGGACGACGCCTACAGCCCGCCGAAAACCGTTGAGCAGACCCGCAAGCTGGTTGAGAGTGAAAACGTGCTGGCCATCTATGGCACGGTGGGGACGCCAACCAATACGTCGACGCACAAATATCTCAACAGCAAGAAAGTGCCGCAGATCCTGATCTCCACGGGCGCCGCCAAGTGGAACGATCCGAAGAACTTCCCATGGACGACCGCGTTTTTCCCGCTCTATGACGTGGAGGGCGCGATCTATGGCCGTTACATCATCCAGAACATTCCGGACGCGAAGATCGCCATCCTGTCCCAGAACGATGACGCCGGGCGCGACTACGTGCGCGGCTTCAAGGAAGGGCTCGGCGACAGGGCCAAATCCATGGTGGTGGCCGAGACGACCTATGAAGTGACGGACGCCACCGTCGACTCGCAGATGGTCAAGCTGAAAAATTCAGGCGCCAATGTTTTCTTTCTGATGGCGACGCCAAAATTTGGCGCCCAGGCCATCCGCAAGAAACACGAGCTGGACTGGAAGGCCCAGACCTTCCTGGTGAGCGTGGCGGCGTCCATCGGCTCGGTGCTGAAGCCGGCCGGTTTCGAGGCTGCCCAGGGGCTGATCACCGCCACCGCCATGAAGACGCCGGGCGACCCGAAGTGGAAGGACAGTCCCGACATGAAAGCCTACGCCGATTTCATGAAGAGCGCCGGCATGGAGAACCTGTTCACCGATTCCAGCGCAGCGCTTGGCTATCTGTCGGCGACGCTGCTGCACCGGATGCTGGAAGCGGCGGGCGATGATCTGACCCGCGAAAACCTGATGAAGCAGGCGACGAACCTGAACATGACGGATCTGCCGATGCTCCTGCCGGGCGTCGCCATCCACACGACGCCAGAGAACTACTCCCCATTCAACACGTTGATGTTGCAACGTTTCAAGGGCGAAGGCTTCGAACTTTTCGGCGAGCCGATCTCGGCGCAGAAGCACTGAGCGACGATGGGGGGCAGGCCAGGCTGGCCAGGCCCCCGGGTTATTCTGGCGCGCTCCGCGGACGCGGGCGCGGCCAGGGTGGGGGACATTCATGGGGCGGTCTCCGGCCTGCGTGCGAGCGGTCAACCCGGCGCCAGTCCGTACGCCAGCTGTGGGGCGGCTGGCGCGGGACGTCTGGCGTGGGACGCCTGGCGCAAGACACCTGGCGCAAGACGCCTGGCGCGGGACGCCTGGCGGAAGCGATCCGGCGGCCCGGTTGCACGCAGGCGCACGCCAGCCGTCAGTTGCGCAGGCCGCCATGACCTCGGGCGCCATGACCGCGTCAGGAACCTTACGCTCTCCAGGAGCCCGGTGCTGGCGCAACGATATCCCCCTGACGACCGGAGTTTTGACAACGCCTGACTGCAAGAAAGGGAACGAACGGGATGAAGCGCATAGCCCTGCTCGCGGCGCTGGCCGCCGTAGCCATGACAGCGTCGCCGCTGCTCGCCGCTGAAAAGCAACCTCCGAAGCAATCGGAAAAACAGTACGACCAGGGCGCCACCGACACCGAGATCAAGATCGGCCAGACGCTGCCGTGGAGTGGCCCGGCCTCGGCCTACAGCGTGGAAGGCATGGTCCAGCGCGCCTATTTCGACCGGACGAACCGGCAGGGCGGCGTCAATGGCCGCAAGATCAACTTCATCTCGCTTGACGACGCCTACAGCCCGCCAAAAACCGTCGAGCAGACGCGCAAGCTGGTGGAGCAGGAGGGCGTGCTCGCCATGTTCGCGGCGATCGGCACGGCCCCCAATATCGCGGTGCACAAATACCTCAACAACAAGAAAGTGCCGCAGATCCTGATCCTGACCGGCGCCTCACGCTGGAACGATCCAAAGAACTTCCCGTGGACGATGGCGTTCTATCCGCTCTACGACATGGAGGGGATGATCTTCGCGCGTCACGCGCTGCAGGCATGGCCCAATGGCAAGATCGCCATTCTGTCCCAGAACGATGACGCGGGGCGCGATTATGTGCGCGGCTTCAAGGAAGGGCTGGGCGACAAGGGCAAGGCCATGGTGGTGGCCGAAGCAACCTATGAGGTCACCGACCCCACCGTCGATTCCCAGATCGTCAAGCTGAAGAACTCCGGCGCGGACGTCTTCTTCCTGATGGCGACGCCGAAATTCGGCGCCCAGGCGCTGAAGAAGGCCCATGAGGTGGCGTGGAAACCGAAGACCCTGCTCGTCTCCGTCGCCTCGTCGATCGGCGGCGTGCTCAAGCCGGCGGGACTTGAGGCCTCGCAGGGCGTCATCACCACGGCCACCTTCAAGACGGCGCTTGATCCGGCCTGGGACAATGCGCCGGACATGAAGGAGTACATTGCCTTCATGAAAGAGTCGGGCCTGGAAAAATACATCACCGACCGCTCTGCCTCGCTGGGTTATGTGTCGGCGGCCCTGATGGAGCGCATCCTGCAACGCTGCGGCGATAACCTGACCCGGGCCAATATCATGAAGCAGGTCAGCAGCCTGCATGACAGCGATCTGCCGCTGCTGCTGCCCGGCGTCACGGTGAAAACCACGCCGGACAATCTCAGCCCCTTCGGCGCCATGCGCCTGCAGCGCTTTGAGGGCGAAGGCTGGGTGCTGTTCGGCGAGGCCATCTCGGCGCAGCACTGACGGCAGCTGTGCGGGTGGGCGTGGCGCATTGCCAACGCGCCGCGCCCATGCGGCGCAACGGGCATCAGGACGCGGCGACAGCGTCGCGATCCGGGCGTCGCCATTCACGGAACGAAGGCGCAAAAAGCGCCCGGGCGCGGGAAACGCGTCATGCAATCGGAGCCGGCTCCGCCGCCTGGCGACCGAAGCAGGCTCCGGACGACCCGCGAGACGGCGCCCATGCGCCGGGCAGAGCGGGCGGCAATCAATAAAACATGGGAGGATATCCGGGTATGTGGAAACGGTCAGTGTTGTTGGCGGGGGTGCTGGCGGCCGGAATAGCCGGTTCGGCCGGCGCGGCGGACAAGAAATATGGGCCGGGGGCTTCGGACAGCGAGATCCTTATCGGTCAGACCATGCCTTACAGCGGCCCTGCCTCGGCTTATGGCGTGCAGGGCATGGTGCAGCAGGCCTATTTCCGTAAGGTCAATGAAAAGGGCGGGATCAACGGCCGCAAGATCAGGCTGATTTCCCTTGATGACCATTACAGTCCGCCGAAAACCGTCGAACAGACGCGCAAGCTCGTGGAGAGCGAGCACGTGCTTTTCATCTACGGAAATGTTGGAACGCCGAGCAATACCGCCGTTCACAAATATCTCAACGCCAGGAAGGTGCCGCAAATCCTGATTTCCACTGGCGCGCGCAAGTGGAATGACCTGAAGAATTTTCCATGGACCATGGCGTTCTATCCGTCATACGACATGGAGGCGCATATCTTCGCCCGCCATATCCTGAAAACGAAGCCGGATGCGAAGATCGCCATTCTCTACCAGAATGACGACTTCGGTCGCGACTATCTCGCCGGCTTCCGCGACGGGCTGGGCGACCGGCTCAAGGACATGGTCGTGGCCGAGGCCAGCTACGAGATCGCCGACGCCACCGTCGACTCGCAGATCGTCAAGCTGAAGGCCTCCGGCGCCGATACGCTGTTCACCATCACCACGCCGAAGTTCGGGGCCCAGACCATCCGCAAGGTGCATGAGCTGGACTGGAAGCCGATGCACGTGATCGTTTCGGTCTCCGCGTCGATCGGCGGGGTGCTGCGTCACGCGGGGCTCGACAAATCGAAGGGCCTGATCACGGCGATCGCCTACAAGACCCCCCATGATCCCCTGTGGGACAACGCCGCCGACATGAAGGAATTCATTGCCTTCATGGAGGGGGCGGGCCTGCGCGAGCGCGTTATCGAGGGCAGCGCCATCATCGGCTATATCTCCGCCGTGCAGTTGCATCGCCTGCTTGAACGCGCCGGGGACGATCTCACCCGTGAGAACATCATGAAACTGGCGACCAGCATCGACGAGCCGTCGCTGCCGATGTTGCTGCCAGGCGTCGCCGTCAAAACGACTCCCGGGGACGTCAATGCTTTCCGTTCCCTGCGGTTGCAGACGTTCAACGGGCAAAGCTGGGTGTTGCAGGACGATCTCGTCGGTCGCTGAGCTGGCGGCGTCGGGCGGGGCCATGGCGCAGGGCATGGCGCGTGGACTGCAGGGGCGCAGGGGGAGGGGCAGGGCGAGGCAGAGGCGGCTGGCAATGCCTGTTCTTCCCCGCATCGAAGGGCAATCCTGGACACGGCGGACCGTTCCCGCGCGGGCCCCCGCGCAGGAATTTCGCGCGGGGGTATCCCCAGGCCCGCGCATGGCTGCGTTTGTTGGCAGTTGATCTGATCATCGCTTTGCTGTCCCTTGTCATGAACTAAAGACCAGGCCGCGCCAGACCCGTGATGGGCTGGCCGGCGCGGCGGCAACGGGTGGCGACGGCGGACCTCTGCGCTGGCCACGGGAGGAACAGGATGGGTCAGATCATCAGCGGCGATCGCCGCATCACGACCGAAGCGCTGATGGAACGGGCGGCGCGGGCGGCGTCCGGCCTGCGCGAACTGGGCGTTGGTCGCGGCGACACGGTCGCGGTTTACCTGCGCAACGACTTCGCATTTTTTGAAGCCAGCTTCGCCGCCGGCATGGTCGGGGCCTATTCGGTGCCGGTCAACTGGCACTATACGGAGAGCGAAGCCCGCTACCTGTTCGAGAACAGCGAGGCCCGGGCCATCGTCATTCACGCCGACCTGTTGGACGGCGTGCGCAAGGCCTTCCCGAAGGATGTGCCGGTGTTCGTGGTGGAGACGCCGCCCGAAATCCGGGCCGCCTACGGCGTTTCCGACGAAAAGGGCCGTATCCCGGAAGGCATGGTCAACTGGTCGTCCTGGCTGGAAAAATACGCGCCGCTGGCCGATCCGCCCCAGGATACGCCCGGTTCGATGATTTACACCTCTGGCACCACCGGCAATCCCAAGGGCGTGCGCCGGGCCCAGCCGACGCCTGAACAGGCGGCGATGACCCAGGTCATCCTGTCGCGCGCCTTCGGCTTCTATGGCGAAACCGACCTGAACGATCTGGTCACCGTGGTGACCGGGCCGATGTATCATTCGGCCCCCAACGCTTATGGCTCCATCCTCGCCCGCCTTGGCGCCAACGTCATCCTGCAGCCGCGCTATGACAGCGAGGAGTTGCTGCAACTGATTGAGAAGCACCGCATCACCCACATCCATATGGTGCCGATCATGTTCAACCGGCTGCTGCGCCTGCCGGACGAGGTGAAGAACAGATATGACCTGTCGTCGCTGCGCTTCATCGTGCACGCCGCCGCCCCGGTGTCGCCGCCGATCAAGCGGCAGATGATCGAATGGTGGGGGCCGGTCATCAACGAATATTACGGATCGACGGAAACCGGCAGCGTCACCTTCTGCACCAGCGAGGACTGGCTGCGCTATCCAGGCACGGTCGGCCGCGCTTTCCCGGAATCGACGGTGAAAATCCTCGACGCCGATGGCAATGAACTGCCGCCCGGCGAAATTGGCGACGTGGGGGCCCGCACCTTTGGCCTGGCCGATTTCACCTACCAGCTCGATGACGCCAAACGCGCCAGTTCCGAGCGCAGCCGGCTGATCCTGCCTGGCGACGTCGGCTACATGAACGAGGAAGGCTTCCTGTTCCTGTGCGATCGCGCCAAGGACATGATCATCTCCGGCGGCGTCAACATCTATCCGGCCGAGATCGAGGCGGCGCTGCACCGCATGCCCGGCGTCGCCGACTGCGCGGTGTTTGGCGTTCCGGATGACGAATACGGCGAGGCGGTGATGGCGGTGGTGCAGCCGCAGCCAGGCGTTGACCTGACGGCGCAGGAGGTCCGCGCGTGGTTGCGCGGCGAGATCGCCGGCTACAAGGCGCCGAAGCAGGTGGAGTTCCTCGCCGACCTGCCGCGCGAGGACAGCGGCAAGATCTTCAAGCGCAAGCTGCGCGAGCCCTACTGGGCCGGCGCCGGCCGCCAGATCTGAGCGTCACTATCCAGTTCAGGCGGGCGCTGTCCGCCTGAATCCATACGAACAAAAGACAGGGCGATGGCCCGTGACGGGCGTTGTTCTGCGACAACGGAGGAAGCAGCTCGTGTCAGACACCGCCCAGCCAGCCGTCACGGTTGAAAAAGCCGGCGACCATATCGCCCTTGTCACCATCAACCGCCCCGAGGCGCGCAACGCCGTCAACGGGGCCGTCGCCCAGGGGCTGGAAAAGGCGGTGCGCGACACCGAGGCGGATGATGACATCTGGGTCGTGATCCTCACCGGCGCCGGCGAGCAGGCGTTCTGCGCCGGCGCCGACCTCAAGGAGGTTTCCGCCGGGCGCCGCGGCGGCATCGCCACGGAAGCTGGCGGCTTCGGCGGCTTCGTCCACATGCCGCGCAACAAGGTGTGGATCGCCGCCGTCAATGGTTTCGCCCTGGCCGGCGGTCTGGAAATCATGCTGCGCTGCGACATGTCCGTGGCCTCCGAGCGCGCCGCCTTCGGCCTGCCGGAAGTGATGCGCGGTCTTGTCGCCCTGGCCGGCGGCATCTATCGCCTGCCGCGCGCCATTCCCCGCAATATCGCTATGGAGCTGATCGCCACCGGCGGCCGGCTCGACGCGAAGCGCGCCGGCGAGTTCGGCCTGGTCAACCGCGTGGTTCCGCACGAGAAACTGATTGAGGAGGCAAAGGCGCTGGCGGCGACGATCTGCGCCAACGCGCCGCTCGCCGTGCGCGAGAGCCTCGCCGTGGCCCGGCAGGCCTATGACCTTAACGACGCCGAGCTGCGCAAGCTCAGCGAGGAGGCCGGGGCGCGCAACGCCCGGACAGAGGATTACAAGGAAGGGCCGCTGGCCTTCGTGGAAAAGCGGGCGCCGCGCTGGAAGGGGCGCTGACCGTGCGCGCGGGAGCCTACCGTTTTCCCGTCGCCGACGGCATTGTCTTTGGCGTTCCATGGCGGGAAGCGCTGGCCGCAGAAGTGCGGCGCGGCGGGTTCTCACGCGTTTTCGCCCTGGTCAGCGGCAGCCTGGCCCGGGCGCAGGATCTCGAGGCGGGGTTGCGCGCGGCGCTGGGGGAAACCTTCGTCGCCATGCATTCCGGCATTGGCGCGCATTCGCCGCGCGCCGACGTGGCCGCGGCCGCCCGCCGGGCCCGTGAAGTGGGGGCTGACGTCGTCGTGGCGATCGGCGGCGGCTCGGTGATCGACGCCGCCAAGGTGATGCAGCTTTGCCTGGCGGCTGGCGTGTTCGCGGCGGAAGGCTTCGACGCCATCGTCGGCGGCGGCAAGCCGGTGCATCAGCAGGCCCTCAAGACGCGGGTCATCGCCTTGCCGAGCACGCTCTCGGGGGCAGAGTTCACCGCTTTCGCCGGCGTCACCGACACGGCGCGGCGGCGCAAGGAGATGTACCAGCACCGGCAGATGACGCCGTTGACGGTTATTCTCGATCCGGCCCTGACCCGCGACACCCCCGCCGAACTGTGGCTTTCCACCGGGGTGCGCGCTGTCGACCATGCGGTGGAAGACCTGTGCTCCATCAATAGCCAGCCGCTGGCGGACGCCGCCTCGGTGCGGGCGCTGGGGCTGCTGGGCCGCGCCCTGCCGGCGACGCGACGTGATCCCGATGATCTTTCCGCGCGCCTCGACGCCATGATTGGCGTCTGGCTGTCGATGGTGGGCAGCCAGGGCGGGGTGGAAAAGGGCGTCAGCCACGCCATCGGCCATGTGCTTGGCGGAACCTTCGGGGTTTCCCATGGGGTCACCTCCTGCATCACCCTGCCGCACGCCATGCGCTGGAATGCGCCGGCCATCACCGGACGGCTGCCGGAGATCGCCGCGGCGCTGGGGCGCCCGGGCGAAGACGCCGCGGATGCGGTGGCGAAGCTGATCCACGGGCTTGGCCTGCCCCATACCCTGGGCGCCGTTGGCGTGACGCGCGACCAGGGGCCGTTGCTGGCGGAGCTGACCATGCAGGATCGCTGGACCGGGACCAACCCGCGCAAGGTCAATGGCCCGCAAGATATTCTCGACATTCTGAAAGACGCCTGGTGAGAGCGTCACGCCAATAAGGATACAGGGAGAAACATCGTGAAGCGTTTTGAAGGCAAGGTCGCGGTCATCACTGGCGCGGCGTCGGGCATTGGCCGCGCCACGGCGCAACTGTTCGCCAGCGAGGGCGCCCAGGTGCTGGCGGTGGACCGGCCGGAATCGGAGATTGGTTCGGCCCACGCTGGCCACGCCAATATCGTGACGCTGGCCAAAAGCGTCGCCGATGCGGATGCGCCGGAGGCAATGCTGGAAAAGGTCCAGGAGACTTTCGGCGGCGTCGATATCCTGTTCAACAACGCCGGCGTCAGCGGCCGCTCCCTGGCGGAAGAAACCACCGATGATGAGTGGCACCGCCAGATGAGCGTCAATGTCACGGCGCAATTCCGGGCGTCGCGGACGTTCGTTCCGGCGTTGCGCGAGCGGGCGCAGCAGAAGGGGCGGGCGCGCATCATCAATACGGCGTCGGTGATGGCGTTTGACACGGACATCGGTCTCACCGCCTACACCGCCTCCAAGCACGCGGTGGCCGGACTGACCAAAACCCTGGCGCTGGAGTTGGGCAAATTCCGCATCACCGCCAACTATCTGATGCCCGGCGCCATCCATACCGGCATGACCGGCGCCTCCTTCGCCAATCCGGAGATCGCCGCCATCTGGGCGAAGAAGGCGGCGCTGCGCCGCCTTGGCCAGCCGGAAGACATGGCCCGGGCCGTGTTCCTGCTGGCATCTGACGAAGCTGATTTCATCACCGGCCACGGCCTGGTCGCCGACGGCGGCCTGACCCTGCGCACCTGAAGTCATCACGCCGGCGGCCCTGGTCCGCCGGATTTTGCCCAATGCGACGGCGACGCCCGGAATTCACGGGCGTCGCGACAAACAGAAGCGGACAAGGATCGGCGCCATGGCGGAATTCAGGGTTGGCGACATATCGGTGACGCGGGTGGTGGAGCTGGCGGCCACCGGCGGCAGCAAGTTCATTCTCCCCCAGGCGACGCCGGAGGACGTCAGCAGGATCGGCTGGTTGCAGCCGCATTTCGCTGATGAACGGGGGCGCCTGAAAATCGCCGTGCAGACCTTTGTCATCCAGACGCCGGACGCACGCATTCTCGTCGACACCGGCCTCGGCGCCCACAAGCAGGGCCGGAAAGTTCCACACTGGAACAACCGCGCCGATCCGTTCCTCGACATGCTCGCCGACGCCGGGGCGCCGGCCGACACGGTGGATCTGGTCATCAACACCCACCTGCATGTCGACCACGTGGGCTGGAACACAGTGCTGGAAGGCGACCAGTGGGTCCCGGCGTTCCGCAAGGCGCGGTACGTCATGGGCCGCGACGACTTCAACTACTGGCGCGACCAGCAGGAAGACGCCGAGCATCGGGCGGTGTTCGATGATTCCGTGGCCCCCATCGCCGCCGCCGGCCTGGCCGATCTGGTGGGCGATGGCGACGAAATCGCTCCTGGCGTTTCGGTGGTGGCGACGCCAGGCCACAGCATCGGCCACATGAGTATTCTGCTGCGCTCGAAGGGTGAAGAGCTGCTGCTGGGCGGCGACGTGATGCACCACCCCTGCCAGATCGCCCGGCCGGAATGGTCGTCCACGGCGGATTATGACCAAAACCAGTCGGCGCAAACGCGCAAGGCGCTGTTCGACCGGCTGGCCGACGCCGGCACGCCGCTGCTCGGCGGCCATTTCACCGGCGCCGGCCGGGGCCGCGTTCGCCGTGACGGCGCCAGCTTCCGCCTGGATATCATGTGACGCGCGCAGGCTCGTTCCAGCTGAAGAACATCCCGCGTAAACGCATCCCGGCGCCGCCTGATCAGACCGGCGTTTGGGGATTGCGGGCTCGAGGGACGTCTGGTCATATCCAGCGCATCGCCGCGCCTGCCCAGGCGTGGCGCAGCCGTTATTTCACTCAGGGCCTTCACGTTGGGGCTTTTACAGGAACCAGGCGGATAGCCGGTTCAGGGAGCGGATCATGATCTGGGCGTCACACGTTGGTCTATCTGGCGCGCCCCGCTTCCGCCGCGTCGGCCTCAGGCGGGCGGTTTTTGCCATCGCCATGGTCACCGGCGGAGCCGCCAGCGCAGCCGAGGCGTGTGTTGACCTGCCGGATCTGGCGACCGCCGGGCCGCTGACGACGGCGCTGGTGCGCCAGGGCGTCGCCAAAAGCCATTTCTACAAGGGAGCGCCCACGGACAAGGCGTCGGCATGCCCCGGCTTCTCGGACAAATGCTGGGAAAAGGCCTATGTGGTTGCCGGCGACCGTATGATCGTCTCGGGTTCTGTCGGGGATTTCGTCTGCGCCCATTTCGTCGCGCCGCGCAAACGCGGCAAGGAAACCTTCAACGAAATCGTGCGCGCGGGCTGGCTGACCAGCGCCGATCTGGCGCCGGAGCCGGCGGCGAAGCCGCCAGCCTGGACCGGTGACTGGACGCGGGTGGAAGCCGCCATCGCCATCCGGGCCGGCCGCCAGCCGGGCATGCTCACGATCAAGGGCGATGCGACCTTTGGCTCGCTGGATCCAGACCGGGTGAAGCGGGGGGCGGTCAATATGGGAGAAATCGCCGGCGAGGCGAAGCCCCTCGACGGTGAGTTGTCTTTCGCCATGGGAGACAAGGGCGCCATTCCGGTCACGAAGGCAGATGAAACGGATTGCAAGGTGTGGATGCGCCGGGTCGGCCCGTGGTTGCTCGTGGAGGACAACCGCCAGTGTGGCGGGGCCAATGTCTCGTTCAGCGGTCTTTATACCAGGCAGGCAAGGTAACCTGAGACCCAAAGCCGGAACCCGGCAAGCGGCGACTGTTGGCTGGCGGCGGAGCCCCGGGCCTTCGTAGGGATCAGGCCAGACACGTCGCCCCTGGCGCGCTGGCCGGGCAGCGCTTAGCGCGCCCATGGGACGCCGGCAGCGCCCTGTCGCGCGCCCGTAGGAAGATTGTGAAGCGCGCGGACAGGGCCTGCCCTGAAGCTCCCGGTGGGGCGCGATCAAGTGGCTGCCCTGGGGCGAGAGCCAGCGTTGGCGCCGTCGGCGGGCCCCGGCGACGCTGATTTTCTCCTGGGAGCACGCGGATACCCGGTTCAACAGCCGGATCCCACGGGCGCCAGCGAAGCAGGCGGCGCGAGGCTCCCGCAGACGTCGGCCGGTTATAATTTGTCGGCCGTTTTGGGGGCGCTTTGCATCTGGCTGGCGCGATAACGGTTGGCCATATCGGCCATGTAGGCGTCGGCCATGCGGCAGGCTTCAGGCGAGGGGTTGCGGGTCAGCAGCCATGCCTCGTCCCAGCATTTGCCGCGATCGTCCGGGCTAACGGCGATTTCCGCGTCGTGCACCTGCCGCCGCGCTTCCAGCCGGGCCCCCGGATTGCGCAAAAATGCGGCGCATTCATCGTTCAGATGCCAATAAGTATAAAGTTGCAGCAATCGGGCGTGGCGCAGCTCAATTGCCTGGCGGCGGCTTTCGATGCCGCCCTTCCTCAGACTTTGCAGGATTTGTTCAACGGTTAATTTGGGGCCAGTTTCTGCGGCGGCTGCGCCAGACATCGCAATGACGCCGGCGAGCGCGATCAGCGTGTTTCTCATGGAATGTAATCCCCCAGCGAAATACACCGGCAATTCCCTATGAAATCACCCGGCCAGGCGACCCGCCGCACTCCAAAGCGAAGAGCAGAAAGCCGGCCTGAGCCGGTGGAAAAGCCGTATTGAAAAAGCTGACTGGAACGGGATGTTTTTGCAAGCGTATGGGATCGACCATACCGTCAATGCATACCAAAGACTGAAGAATGAATGCCCCGCGGCTAACCCATCCTTGCCCCAACCAGCGGACCCGTGGGGCCCGCAATATGGTTGGCGCGGCCGAGGGCCCGAACGCGAAAAATTTTCTTATACCAATGATAACTATTGATATTTTCACGAACCTGTCAGGACAATGTGTGAAAGTCCCGTGTGGAGGGCAGGGGCCTTAGTCACCTTCATCCGGTATCTTGAGGATCTGACCGCAGGCTTTGCAATGCACGGCGTCGGGATCGTGACGCTGAAGTCCGCACCGCGGACAGGGGAAATAGACCTTTTGTGGTCGAAAAATTGCCTGCGCCAGCCGCACGAAAAGCGAAATGCCGACAAGCATGGTGACAATAGCGGTAAGCTTTCCGGCGCTGCCAGGTAGCACAATGTCACCAAACCCCGTCGTGGTGACGGTTGCGACTGTGAAATAGAGAGCATCTACATATCCGGCGATGCCAGAATTATTGCGGAAAAAGAACGTATAGACGAACCCGGTAACCACCAGCAGAAAAGTCAGGAGATTAATGACGGCATGGCTTGCATCTCGCCATTCGCGAACCGCGCTACGTGGGAAACGCCGCCAAAGGGTTCCACTTCGGGATAGTGACCACAGCCGCAGAATGCGCAGGAATCCCAGATTGGCGAGGGTCTCCGGAAAAAGCAGGGTGACGAGAATGAACAGATCGACCCAGGACGTGGGTTGGCGCAGCAATCGGATCGGATCGTTGGCGGCGAGCATCCGCGCCCCCAGATCGGCGGCAACGATGGCCGCCACCGTGTAGTCCAGCCAGAGAAAGGACGACGTTCCCCTCAGGACTGGCGTGGCTATGAAGAAGGCAACGATCATGAGATCGACGACAATGACACCAACCTGGAAACGGAACGCTGTCGGCGTCGAGCCGTGATAGAGCTTCCGGAGCGTGTCGCGGGACCGGGACAGCGGTGAGCCTCCCTCAGGCGTCGTCTGCTTCCTGCTGGCTACCATTGCACCACGCACAACATCTGGCGCCCTTTCCATTCCGTTCCCGCAGCATCGTCGTGCGGGTGTTGGTGTCGGCGGAATTAGATTTGTTGCTCCAGCCCATTCTACGCTCCGATGCCCGCCCCAGTCTCAACCTACTTCGGGTTTCAGGCGTGGCTATCCTGAAGTTGCCACACACACCTCCGGCCTTCTGTCCCATACGTAAGCCAGCCCAGTTTCCCGGAGGAGAGGCCGGGACGTAACGTTTCGCCATATCGGCAGGGGCAAGAACTGAGAGGCAGGACTTACGCTGTTCACTGAGTTGTTTAGTGCAGGTAAGGAGACAACGACTAGACTTTATGTCTAGCCCGCCCGTTCTCTTTGATCCGGTGGGCGCGAGGCGGCGCGACCGTGGGCCTGTATCCGCCAATGAAGGGCATGCACCATGGAACAGCTTCTGATTAACCTGGTCGCGGGCGCGGTGGGGGGTAACGCCACAGGCAAGGCGTCGCCTGCATTCGACATGGGCGTAATCGGCAACACGATTGCGGGCCTCGTCGGCGGCGGCATTCTCGGTCAACTGGTTCCGCTGGTGCTGCCAGCCGTTCAGGCCTCCTTTGCCAGTGGCAATTTCAGCATCGGCAGCGTCGTGACCAACATCATCTCAGGCGGCGCTGGCGGTGCGATCCTGACGGCGATTGTCGGGGCCATCAAAAACAGGATGACCTGACGAAGGGGCGGCGGGAGATGGACGTGGCGGGCTTCCAAATGGTGCTGACGCGTTCCCCCGGTGGCCTTGCGGTCTGGTTCCACGAGACACTTATCGGCCAGTACAGCTGGAGCCCCTTGGTGGACCCGGATGTTCTGCTGCAAAAAATCTGAAACGGCATACTTCCCGCGACAGACCGCCGTTTCCCTTCCCGGTGGGAGAGTTACCCTCGTGCGCGGCTGGACGCGGCATAATCCGGGTCAGAAGGAATGTGGGGCAGGCGGGCTTGCTTGACCGCTTCGAGGGCCTCTGTGTCCTTGAAAGGACTAGCCATGGGCAAAGCCATGTGTGTGCCCCCCGTGTGAGCGTGGGGACGTCGTAAGTTCTTGTTATCAGGAAGATTATTTGCAGCCAATCACTTGGGATTGGTGCGGTCGAGAGGACTCGAACCTCCACCCCGTTTCCAGGACTAGCACCTCAAGCTAGCGCGTCTACCATTCCGCCACGACCGCTCGTGATCAACGCTCCAGGCTGTTTCTGGATCATCCTGAGGAGGGATGATCGTCTGCGAAAGCAGCCGTCCGCTGTCGATGAAGGGGCGTGTAACAGATGGTTCAGGCGGCGACAAGGGGCGGTTGTGAACAAGTCAGACATAGCTGTGAGTTGCGCTCCGTCGGCCATGGCGAGCGCCTTGCTGGCGGCTCCGCGCTTGCATTCGCGGGCCTCAAGGCAGACATCAGGACCCGGTGCCCCCGGCTGTTGGCTGGAAGCATCGGGCACGGGAGATGCGCCGGATGGGCGAGGCGAAGAACATTTTTTCGGAAACAGGCGTTGGGCAGGCGCAGGGCGTCGCTGAAACTGACACCCATGGTTTTCAGGCGGGCGCCGGCGCTCCGCCGGTGGAATGGCTGGTGAGCGATGGTCTCGTCGCTTACGAAGACGCGGTCGCGTTCATGGAGGACCGTGTGGCGCGCATCGCGGCTGGCGAGGCGCGCGAGCTGGCCTGGCTGGTGGAGCATCCGCCGCTGTACACCGCCGGAACCTCGGCAAAGGCGGAAGACCTGGTGGCGCCAGGTCGTTTTCCAGTGTTCGAAACCGGGCGGGGCGGGCAGTTCACCTACCATGGCCCTGGCCAGCGCGTCGTCTATGTCATGCTGGACCTGAAGCGGCGGCGGCCGGACGTGCGGGCGTTCGTCTGCGCCCTGGAGGCGTGGCTGATCGGAACGCTGGCCAGCTTCAACATCACTGGCGAGCGGCGACAGGGACGCGTCGGCGTCTGGGTGCGACGGCCGGAAAAGGCGCCGCTGCCGGACGGGACGATGCGTGAGGACAAGGTGGCGGCTATTGGCATCCGCCTGCGCCGCTGGGTGTCGTTCCATGGCGTCAGCCTGAACGTCGAGCCGGAACTGGAGCATTTCTCCGGCATTGTGCCGTGCGGCGTGCAGGGCCATGGCGTCGCCAGCCTGGTGGAGCTTGGCATTCCCGTGACCATGCCGGAGGTGGATCACGTGCTGCGCCAGCAGTTCGAAAGCGTTTTCGGGCCGACAATGCGCGCCTGAACCAGCGGGCGTTGCGCCCGCTGGGCTCCTCCAACCAAAATCGCACTTGAATTCTGCGCGATACGCGTCAGTACTGACCCGGGTGAGACGGGAGGATGCGCGTGCCGATTTTAGAAACTGCGATCAGCCGGGAGAGCGAGGACTTTCGCGCCAACGCCGCGGCCTGGGAGGTTCTGCGCGCCGAATTGCAGGCCAAACGCGACGCGGTGTTCGCTGGTGGGCCGGAAAAGGCGCGGGCGCGGCATGTGGGGCGCGGCAAGCTGCTGCCGCGCGAGCGGGTCGCGGGACTTCTGGATGCGGGCGCGCCGTTTCTTGAAATCGGCGCGCTGGCGGCGGACGGGATGTATGGCGAGGCCATTCATGGCGCCGGGCTGATCGCTGGCGTTGGCCGGGTCAGCGGCCGTGACGTGATGATCGTCTGCAACGATTCCACCATCAAGGGCGGCACTTACTACCCGATGACGGTGAAGAAGCACCTGCGCGCCCAGGAGATCGCCGCCGAAAACCGGCTGCCGTGCATCTATCTGGTCGATTCCGGCGGCGCCAACCTGCCGCACCAGACCGAGGTGTTTCCGGATCGCGAGCACTTCGGGCGCATTTTCTTCAATCAGGCCAACATGTCGGCCCAGGGCATCCCGCAGATCGCCGTGGTGATGGGCTCCTGCACGGCCGGCGGCGCCTATGTGCCGGCCATGTCCGATGAAACCATCATCGTGCGTCGCCAGGGCACCATCTTCCTCGGCGGCCCGCCGCTGGTGAAGGCGGCGACAGGCGAAGTGGTGTCGGCCGAGGATCTGGGCGGCGCCGATGTGCACGCGCGCCTCTCCGGCGTCGCCGACCATTATGCGGTGGACGACAACCACGCGCTGGAAATCGCCCGCCGCATCGTCGGCACGCTGAACAGCGCCAAGCGGCCGGACATCGATCTCATCGCGCCGGTCGCGCCGCTTTATGACGCCGCCGATCTGGAGGGCCTCGTTCCGACCGACCTGAAGAAGCAGTACGACGTGCGCGAGGTCATCGCCCGCCTGGTCGACGGTTCGGAATTCGACGAGTTCAAGAAGCTGTACGGAACCACGCTGGTCACCGGCTTTGCCCGCATCCACGGCATGCCCGTGGGCATCATCGGCAACAATGGCATCCTGTTCTCGGAAAGCGCGCTGAAGGGGGCGCACTTCATCGAGTTGTGCTGCCAGCGGCGGATTCCGCTGCTGTTCCTGCAGAATATCTCCGGTTTCATGGTGGGCCGCCAGTATGAGGCGGGCGGCATCGCCCGCGACGGCGCCAAGCTGGTCACGGCCGTGGCGTCGGCGCGCGTGCCCAAGATCACCCTGGTGATCGGCGGCTCGTTTGGCGCCGGCAATTACGGCATGTGCGGCCGGGCCTATTCGCCGCGCTTCATGTTCACCTGGCCGTCCAGCCGCATCTCGGTGATGGGCGGCGAGCAGGCGGCCAGCGTGCTCGCCACGGTCAAGCGCGACAACTTCGACGCCGAAGGCAAGGTATGGTCGCCGGAAGACGAGGAGGCGTTCCGCGCGCCGATCCGCGCCCAGTACGAGGTGGAGGGCAACCCCTATTACGCCACCGCCCGCCTGTGGGACGACGGGGTGATCCTGCCTTCGGAAACCCGCGACGTGTTGGGGCTGGCGTTCTCGGCCTGTCTGAACGCGCCGGTCCCCGAGACGAAGTTCGGCGTCTTCCGCATGTGACCGGCGCCGGGGCGTGGACGCGGATTTCAACCGCCCGTCATGCCCGCATTATGGCGGGCGCCTGCGGGCAGTCGCGCTCCAGACGCCGGCAGGGCCTGTTTCGTGGATGGCCGGGAGAGGCCCGGCCATGATGCGATCGGCGGGCAGGGCGCCGCGCGCGTCGGACGCCTTGCGGCTGGGTGAGCGCGCCGCTGGTGGCGGCGTCAGCGCCGTTTCCTGAAAAGCCGGGAAAGCCTCAGTCCGGGTCGCGCTCGAAAACGAAATTCAGCCGTGTGCGCAGGGCCTGGCGATAGCCGCGCTGCTTCACCAGGGCCGGCAGGTCGATCTGCCAGCGATCCGAGCCGTCTTCCATGATCAGCAGGCGCGGCAGCAAATTGTCGGGGGCCGCGCGCAGGAACGGCTCCAGAATGATGTCCTCGGCGCCTTCCACGTCCAGCTTCATGGCGTCGACATGGTCAAAGCCTTCGTCGACCAGCAATTGCAGCAGCGGCACGGCGGAGACGCGGATGTTTTTCGCGGCGCTGGAAGCCAGCACCTTCAGGCTCGATTCGCCGCTGTTGTCCGGGTCGAGAAACAGGGTCAGCTCGCCGGTCTTGTCGGCGACGGCGCAGGCGATGGCCTTCACGGTTGGCCACGGGCACTGGCGGATGTTGAAGGTGAGACGCTCAAAAATATCCGGTTGCGGCTCAACGGCGAGAATGCGGGCGTCGGGACCGGCCAGCGCCGCGACGTGAACCGAGTAGGCGCCGATGTTGGCGCCGATGTCGATGAAGCTGAAGCCGCGGCCGGCGCCGCGCGCGCCGCTCACGTGTCGATCGAGAATCGCCAGTTCCTGGGGGTCAAAGAACTGCGGCGTGAACAGCACCTTCTTCTCGCAGACATTGCGATAAGGGTAGAGCCGCATGCGGGCGCCCAGGGCCTCCACGTCCACCGGCGCGCCTTTCAGCGAGCGGATGGCGAGCTTGCGCAGGGCCAGGGCGACGCGGCGCCCGGCCCAGGTTTCCGGCATCTTGCGGGTGACGCCGAGCACGGCGCGGGTCAGGCGGCCGGGCGCAAAGGCGCCGAAGCCGCCGTCGGGCGGGCTGTCAGCGCCGGCTTGCAGGGTGGCTGTTGGCCGGGTGGTCTCGGTCATGGTCGCAACCGCTTCAATTGTGGCTCGCGGCCGGGGCTGGCCAGCGCGCAGCGTCCGGGCGTCTTGGGGCGACGTCAGTCGGCTCGCTCATGGACATGCCTCTCATAAAAAGTTGGAGCCTTTTCCGGCGCCGCCGCCGGAAAAGGCTCCAACATTCATCCGTAAGGCGCGAAAGCGCCGCCGGACGGGACGAGCCATGGTGCATACACTGCTCCGCCATGGCGTGCAAAATATGGTCGGCGGCCCGGGTGGTAAAAACACTGGCCCGATCTGTGGCTTGACGCGCCGCGCGGGGGGGTGCATCCGGGGCGTGTCGGGAATGAAAACAGAGAGGGCGCGCTGGTGGCCAGGCGGCGTACGGAACAGATCAGACTGCACGAACCCGCTGACTTCGAGGGCATGCGCAAGGCTGGCCGGCTCGCGGCGGAAATTCTCGACATGCTGGTGGGACGGGTCAATCCCGGCGTCACCACCCTGCAAATTGACGACTGGGTGCGCACGTTCGGCCTGGAGCGTGGCGGCTATCCGGCGCAGCTCAACTACCGGGGCTTTGGCTTCTCCTGCTGCACGTCGATCAATCACGTGGTCTGCCATGGCATGCCCGGCGACAAGCCGCTGCGCGAGGGCGATATCGTCAATATCGACGTGACGGTGATCGTTGACGGCTGGCACGGGGACAGCAGCCGCATGTATGCGGTGGGCGCCATTCCGCGCAAGGCGGCGCGGCTGATCGATGTGACCTATGAGTGTCTGCAGCGTGGCCTGGCGGCCGTGAAGCCCGGCGCGACCACCGGCGACATTGGCGCCGCCATCCAGGAATACGCGGAGAGCGAGCGCTGCTCCGTGGTGACGGATTTTTGTGGTCACGGCCTTGGCCAGGTGTTCCACGACAATCCGTCGATCCTGCACTTCGGCCGGCGCGGCGAAGGTCCCGAGCTGAAGCCGGGCATGTTTTTCACCATCGAGCCGATGATCAACCTGGGCAAGCCGGCGGTGAAGGTGCTTTCGGACGGTTGGACGGCGGTGACACGCGACCGGTCCCTGTCGGCGCAGTTCGAGCACTCGGTCGGCGTGACCGAAAATGGCGTGGAAATTTTCACCAAATCTCCGGCAGGACTGGATAGGCCGCCGGTTATATTGGGAAAGTAACCGCAAGATATCAGGCTGGCGGACCGGCTTGATTCACTGGCGCGCATCTGGCGCGCCGGCGCTTTATCTTGTGATGGCGCCGGTGGTTTGGACGCGCCGGCCCAACGGACTGGCGTTCGGGCTCTGGTCCGCAGGGGCGTGAAGAGGCGGCGCGGGGGCATCGCCGCTTCACGGGCTGTCTGGCGGAGCTATCCCGCGCTACGTGACGGTCCCTGACATGGCGGCGGCCTGTCAGCGCCGTTCAGGTTGCGGCGCCCGCCCGTATGGGCTGGCGGCTTTGGCGCAACGGCAGACCCGTGCGTCCGGGGCGCATTGTGTGGGGGCCGGGATGTCCGCGAAACACGCCGGTGTTGATCCGCCGCATCATTATGGTCATCGCGACCGGCTGCGCGCGCGCTTTCGCGATGGCGGCGCCGACGCCCTGCCGGATTATGAACTGCTCGAACTGCTGCTGTTCCGCTCCATTCCCCGGCGGGACGTGAAGCCGCTGGCCAAGGCGCTGGTGGCGCGCTTTGGTTCGTTCGCCGAGGTGATCGCCGCGCCGCCCCGGTTGCTGACAGAGGTGGAGGGCGTTTCCGAAGCGGTCGCGCTCGACCTGAAGATCGTGGCGGCGGCCGGCGGCCGCCTGGCGCGCGGCGCGGTGGTGAAGCGGCCTGTGCTGGCTTCCTGGTCCCAGGTGCTGGAGTATTGCCGGACGGTGATGGCTTTCGCCGAGCGCGAGCATTTTCGCGTGCTGTTTCTTGACAAGCGTAACGCCGTCATCGCCGACGAGGAGCAGCAACGCGGCACTGTCGACCATACGCCGGTGTATCCGCGAGAGGTGGTGCGCCGGGCGCTGGAGCTGTCGGCCTCCGCCATCATTCTCGTCCACAATCACCCCTCGGGCGATCCTTCGCCGTCATCGGCCGATATCCGCATGACGCGGGAAATCATGCGCGTCGCCACGCCGCTGGGCGTTACCGTGCACGACCACATTATCGTTGGGCGCAATGGCCACGCCAGCATGCGCGGCCTGCGCCTGCTGGAGCCGGACGCGGCCTGATGTCCATGGGTGCGTGAGTTGCGGCCCGCCGGGGCGCCAGGCCTCAGAAGCCGAACAGCGACGCCAGGCCACCGACAATCGCCACGACGAAGCTGAGACTGAGGGCAATGCCGATGGCGCCGAAGGTGATGCCGCTAACGGCCATCACCCCGTCGCGCTCCACCAGGCCGAGGCCGACGAGGCAGGCGGCGAAGCCGAGCGGAATCTGGCCGATGAACGGCGGAGCCACCAGCAGGCCGGCGGCGATCAAGAACAGCAGCACGCCGGTGATGCGCATGCCCCATGGCTTGTTGAAGAAGGCCAGCCGCATGCGCGAGATGCGCTCCAGCCGGTAAACCGCCGGCAGGGCGCGGGCGATGGCGCGGGCCACGTCGGCGCGGGCCACGGTCTTGCGCAACAGCGCCGGGGGCAGCCAGGGCGTGTTCATGCCGATGGCGATCTGCACGGCGACGAAGCCGAGCAGCAGGCCGGAAATCAGCGGGATTGGCGGCGGCATGGGCAGGCAATTGGGCAGCCCAAGAACGACCACCAGCAGGGCGAACGCCTGCTGGCGGAGCGAATCGACAATCTCGCCCACGGACACACGCTCGCTGGAGCCTCCGGCGAGCGCGATCAGGACGTCGGAGGTGCGTTGCCTGGTGTCCAAGGGTTCTGCCGAAGGGTTGTCGATCTGAAGCAGCTGTTTAGCCTACATAAGGACTCTGGCCAACGGGGGCGACGTTGGCTGGTCGTTATTGCCGCATGAGCGGTCGCCCGATAAGGCCATATCTCCTGATCATGTCCCGCGAGAATCCGGCGCAATCATGTCGGATGGGCGGCCCGGGCGGCAGGCGCATTTCCCCTGTCCGCTCAGTTCGCGGCGGACGACAGGCGCCTGGAGGGTGTTTGCGCGCTTTCACCGGCGCGAGGCGCTATACATCCCCGGGGTTGGCGGGCGAGTCGCTGGCCCGCCGACGGATTGTTGCGGGTCGGCGCAGCCTGTCGGAAGCGCGCCGGGATTTTCAGGTGAGCATGTTCCGTAGCGATCTTCCTCCAGTCTCGCTGGAAACGCCATGGTGACGCGATGACAGGTTATCTGCCCGGATTGCTGGCGCTGTTGCTCTGCCAACTGGCGGGCGAAGCGCTGTCGCGCCTGTTGCGGGCGCCGCTTCCTGGCGCCGTGCTGGGTCTGCTGCTGATGACCGCGATCCTTCTCACCCTGCGCGGCCGCACGCCCAAAAGCCTGGTGCACGCCAGCCGCTCGCTGATTGGCGTGCTGTCGCTGCTGTTCGTGCCCGCGGGCGTTGGCGTGATCAGTCTTGGCAAGGTGGTGGCGGGCCAGACTACGGCGATGGTCGTGGCCCTGCTCGTCTCGGTGGTGATCACCCTCGCGGCGACAGCGGGCGCGTTCGTGGCCACCAGCCGCTGGCAGGAGCGGCGCCGCGCCGCAACAGGGCGCCCGGCGGCCGGGCGCGGCGGCGAGGACGCGGCATGACCGGGCCTGACCTCTACCAGACCCTGCTCCAGAATCTGGCCGCGTTGCTGGCCTGGTCGGAGCAGGCGCCGCTGGCGTGGATCGCCCTGACCCTCGGCGCGTTCGTCGTCGCCACATGGATCGCGCGCAGGAGCGGCAATCATCCCCTCGCCAATACGGTGATGATCTCGGTGGCGCTGGTCAGCGCCGCGCTCTGGCTGACGGGCGCGCGCTATGAGGATTACTTTCGCGGGGCGCAGTTCATCCATTTCCTGCTTGGGCCGGCGACGGTGGCCCTGGCGATCCCGCTGGTCGAGAACATGGCGCTGGTGAAGCGGGCGCTGCTGCCCATCGTCGTGGCGCTTGTTGTGGGAGCCCTGACCGCGATGACAACGGCCGTGGGCTTTGCATGGGCGCTGGGCGGCTCGCCGCTGCTGCTGGCCTCGCTGGCGCCGAAATCAGTGACGGCGCCGATCGCCATGAGCGTGGGCGAGATCATCGGCGGCCTGCCGGCGCTGGCGATGGTGGCGACGATCTCCACGGGGATTCTTGGCGCGATGATCGGCCGGCCGCTATTCGACGCCATGAAAATTCGCGATCCGGCGGCGCGGGGTTTCGCCATGGGGCTCGCGGCGCACGGCATCGGCACGGCGCGGGCTTTCCAGGCCAGCGAGGTGGCCGGCGCCTTCGCCAGCGTCGGCATGGCGCTGAACGGCATGCTGACGGCGCTGTTGCTGCCGGCTCTGGCGGCGTTGCTGCGCTGAACGGGCCCGACGAAAGCCAGGCTTGCCCTGCTCCGGTACGCTGGCGTACTGTTCGCCGGCTTCGGGAGGAAGCGGCAGGAGGCAGCAGCGTGTTCGACAGCGTATTGATCGCCAACCGGGGTGAAATCGCCTGCCGCGTGGCCCGCAGCGCCCGGGCGCTCGGCATGCGGGTGATCGCCGTGCACTCGGAGGCGGATCGCGACGCGCCGTTCGTTCGCCAGGCGGATGAGGCGATCTGCATTGGCCCCGCCGCCGCCGCCGAAAGCTACCTGCGCATTGACCGGATTATCGCGGCGGCGCAACGTAGCGGCGCCCGGTGCATCCATCCCGGTTACGGCTTCCTCTCCGAACGGCCGGACTTCGCCGACGCCTGCGCCGCCGCCGGCGTCGTCCTGGTGGGGCCGCCGGCCGCCGCCATGCGGGCCATGGGCCTGAAGGACGCCGCCAAGGCGCTGGCGCAGAAGGCCGGCGTGCCGGTGGTTCCCGGCTATCATGGCGACAACCAGGATCCCGCCTTTCTGAAACAGCAGGCCGACGCCATCGGTTATCCGGTGCTCATCAAGGCGGTGTCCGGCGGCGGCGGCAAGGGCATGCGCCGGGTCGACGCGGCGGAGGATTTTCTCGCGGCGCTTGAGAGCGCCCAACGCGAGGGCGCCAGTTCGTTCGGTGATCCGCGGGTGCTGGTCGAGAAATACGTGCTGTCGCCGCGTCACATCGAAATCCAGATATTCGCCGACAGTCATGGCAATGTCGTCCACCTGTTCGAGCGCGACTGCTCGCTGCAGCGCCGCCACCAGAAGGTGATCGAGGAAGCGCCGGCGCCGGGCATGACCGACGCCATGCGCGCCGCTATGGGCAAGGCCGCCGTCGACGCCGCCCGGGCCGTTGGTTACGTCGGCGCCGGCACCGTGGAATTCATCGCCGACGGACGCGACGGCCTGCGGCCAGACCGCTTCTGGTTCATGGAAATGAACACCCGCTTGCAGGTGGAGCACCCGGTCACCGAGGCGATCACCGGGCTCGATCTGGTGCGGTTGCAGTTCGAGGTGGCGGCCGGCGGCCGGCTGCCGTTCGTTCAGGATGACCTCAGGATCGACGGTCACGCGGTGGAGGCCCGGCTCTATGCCGAGGACCCGGAGCGTGGCTTCCTGCCGTCCACCGGCCACATCTGGCTGCTCGACCTGCCGCAGGGCGAGGGCGTGCGCGTCGATTCCGGCGTCGCGGCCGGCGGCGAGGTGTCGTCCTGGTACGATCCGATGATCGCCAAGATCATCGCCCATGGCCCGACCCGCGCGGTGGCGCTGGACCGGCTGGCCCGGGCGTTGGGCGAAACCCGCGTCGCCGGGCCGCGCGCCAACGCCGCCTTTCTCAAGCGGCTGGTCGAGGCGGCGGATTTTCGGGCCGGCGCTTTCGACACCGGCTTCATCGACGCTCATATGGAAGAGCTTGGCGTGCTGCCGGCCGGCTCGCCGCCGCCCGCGCCGGACGCCGCCGCCGTGGCCGCCGGCGTGCTGGCGCTGCAATTGCGGGCGGGCGCCGCGCCGGCTGGCGCGGCAGGCTGGCCCGACCCCTGGTCATCGCTGCAACAGGGGCGCCCGGCATTCCAGCTCCTCGGCGCCCGCACGGTGCGACGACAGATCACCGCCGATGGCGAGAAGGTCGTGGCGGATGTGCGCTGGGACGGGACAGGGCTTGCCGTAACGGTGGATGGCGCCGGGGTCCGGGCGGCGGACGCGAAGGTCACCGACGGCGTGGTGAGTTTCGCCGACGGAGCTGTCGCCGTGCGCGCGGGGGGCAGCCAGCTGGTGGTGAGCCATGGGCGACAGGTGACGGTTGCGCCGTTCGATCCGTTCACCGTCGATCTCGATCATGTGGGCGATGCGGGCGGCGTGGTGAAATCGCCGATGCACGGCAAGATCATCGCCGTGCTGGTGGAGCCCGGCGCCGAGGTGACCAAAGGGCAACGCCTCGCCGTGGTCGAGGCGATGAAGATGGAGCACCCTTTGACAGCGCCGAAGGCCGGCGTCATAGCGGAGGTGCGCGCCAGCGTCGGCCAGCAGGTGGCGGAAGGCGCGACGGTAATCATGCTGGCGGAGTGAGCCCGGCGCCGGGCCTTCAGCGCCGGGCCTGGAGCCGGAGCCCGCGCAACGGCGGCTCCGGCATGGCGGAATGGATGTCTCTCAATCTGATCAAACTGTGCGTCGGCTGCGATTCAATCCAGGACCTGGAAAGCTGGATCGCCGCCAACGCCGACGCCGCCCGCAGCGGCGGCTTCGCCTATGAACAGGTCGCCACCACGCGCATGATGCCGAAGCGGCGCGGCGAGATGGACGGCGGCTCGCTCTACTGGGTGATCAAGGGCCAGATCGCCTGCCGCCAGCGTATCCTCGACCTGCGCCCGTTCACCGACGGCGACGGCGTGGGTCGCGTCCACATTGTGCTCGACCAGACGGTGGTGGCTGTGAAGCCGCGTCGTCACCGGGCCTTCCAGGGCTGGCGCTATCTGGAGGCGAAGGACGCGCCGGAGGACCTGGCAGGCGCCGCCGACACGGGTGACATGCCCGAGGCGATGAAGCGCGAACTGGCGGACCTGGGGCTGCTGTAGGGCTATCGCCAGGGGCGCTCGCCCCGGGGCCCGGGCCGCGTCCGATGAAGGCGATCACCGGACGCCGGCGCGGGGTCGATCCATCCGCCGGGCGGCCGGATCAGGGTATAACGCGCACGGGAAGTTCGGTGTAGCCGCGAATGAAGGCGGAGAAGACCCGCTTCGGCGGCCCGACAACCTCAACCTTGCTGAAGCGTTGCAGGATTTCCTCCCACAGGATGCGCAGTTGCAGTTCGGCCAGGCGGTTGCCGACGCAGCGGTGAATGCCAAAGCCGAATGACAGGTGCTGGCGCGGCCGGGCCCGGTCGATGATGAACTGGTCCGGATTGTCGATGGCCGCGCTGTCGCGGTTGCCGGAGACGTACCACATGGCGAGTTTGTCGCCCTTGCGGATCGTCTGGCCGTGCATCTCGAAATCTTCCAGCGCCGTGCGCCGCATGTAGGCCAGCGGCGTCTGGTAGCGGATGATCTCCGACACCATGGGCTCGACCAGCGCCGGATTGGCGCGCAGCCTGGCGTATTCGTCGGGGTTCTGGTTGAGGAAGCAGACGCCGCCGGTCATGGAATTGCGCGTGGTGTCGTTGCCGCCGACGATCAGCAGCACCAGGTTGCCGAGGTACTCACGCGGGCTCATGTTGCGGGTCGCTGGCCCGTGCGCCAGCATGGAAACCAGGTCAGACCCGGGCTCCGCGTTGACCCGCTCGTTCCAGAGCCGGGTGAAATAGGCGAGGCATTCCGCCAGGATGCGCTCGCGGGTTTCTTCGGAGTCCACATGGCCGCCGCCCAGGGTGTTGGCGGTGGCGCTGTCCGACCAGTAGGTGAGCAGCGCCCGGTCATCGAAGGGGAAGTCGAACAGGGTCGCCAGCATCATGTTGGTGAGGTCGATGGAAACCTTCTCGACCCAGTTGAAGGTTTCATTGCGCGGCAGGGCGTCCAGCACCCGCTGCGTCCGCTGCCGGATCAGCTTCTCCATGTTTTCGAGGTTTTGCGGCGACACGATCGGCTGCACCACCTTGCGCTGCTCGTCGTGCTTCGGCTGGTCCATGGCGATGAACATGGGCAACTCTTCGCGCTGGTCCATCAGCGTGATGCCGCCAAAGGTGGAGGAGGAGGAAAACACCTTGGTGTTCACCTCGGTCGCCATGATGTCCTTGTAACGGGTCAGGGACCAGTACGGCCCGATGATCCTGTCCTCGCAGTAGTGAAGCGGCGCCTCCTCGCGCAGCCGGCTGAAATAGGGCCGCCAGACATCCATCTCCATGTATTTGGGGTTGGCGGGGCTAAACTCTTCCAGCGGAATGGTCCGGGCCCGTTCGGCGTGCTCGGCGATGAAAGGATTGTGGAAGGGGTCCATGGTGTTCCTCCAGCCTTGAGCTTTTCCGCTCCGGTAGCCGGACCAGCGCCCGGCGTTGTCTGTCGCTACATGCTGTTTCCGGGTCTCTTCTGTCTGGCGCGCCGGCTTGTCCGCTGCTTGCCGCCAGCCTGGTCGCGGCGCCCGCCGGGGTCAGTGCTGGGCGACGGGCGTTTCCACGACGATGCCGTCAAGCGCGCTGGTCAGGATGATCTGGCAGGCGAGGCGCGAGTTGGGCTGCGCCGTGGCGGCGAACGACAGCATGCTGGTTTCCAGCTCGGTGGGTTCGCCGCATTTGTCGAGCCAGGCGTCATCCACGAAAACATGGCAGGTGGCGCAGGCGCACTCGCCGCCACAATCGGCGTCGATGCCAGGCACGTCATTGAGAACGGCCACCCGCATCAGGTTTTCGCCCTCGGCGCCTTCAACGGTGCGGCTCTCGCCGGCGTGGTCAATAAAAGTGGCGCGCGGCATTGCTTTCTCCTGGCATTGTTTTCCTCCGTTGACGGGGCGGAGCCAGCCGGGCCGGCTGGCGTTTCGCCCCCGTGTTCATGATGCGGCGTCTGGCGCGCCGGCGGTGATTTCTCCGGGCTCCACCATCTCTGCCGGCGCGGACGCGCGCACGGCGGCCGGGTCGATGACCAGGCGCATGACGCCATCGATAAGCGCGCCGGGATCCGCATCACCGACGTGGCCGCGGAATATCGGGTCGTGGAGCAGGGCGGCGAGGCCGCGCACGGCCGCCAGGCCGAAAATCATGGCGTGCAGGGCGGGGGCGTCCTGGCGCCATCCGGCCGCCTGGGCGGCGTGGGTGGCCCGCAGCAGCGCCTCCATGCGCTTGCCGTAGGCTTCCTTCAGGGCGTCATCGGCTTGCGCCGCGACCTCCGGGTGGCGTCCGCTGCGGTAATAGGCGGGGTGTTCAAGGCTGAAGCGCACATAAGCACGGCCGAGCGCGGCGAGATGCTCCAGCGGATCGGCGTCCGGCTGGTTGCCGGCGGCGAAGGTATAGCGCCCGAGCGCCTCGTGGCCTTCCGTCGCGAGGGTGCGCAGCAGATCAACCTTGTCGCGGAAGTGGCGGGACGGCGCGGCGTGCGATACGCCCAGGTCCTGGGCCAGGCCACGCAGGCTGAGGCCCTCGACGCCCTGCTCCGCGATGACGGCGGCGGCGCGCTCAAGCAGCGCCTTGCGAAGGTTGCCATGATGATAGGTCATGGTCGCGCCCGATGTAGTCAATGACTACATTGAGAATGGCGAAACTTTCCGACCGGTCAACCGCTACCTTGGAATGATATCAAAAATCACACATGTCTTGCCGGCGCCAGTTCGGGAGGGCCCGATGTCTGGCGCCGGGTGACATCCATTATTCTGAAATCAGGCCTGGCTCCCGGATTGACGCGCCCAGCGCATGACTGGAAAACGGTCTGGCTGGAAAAAACGTTCCGGGCGGCGGTTCTGGCTGAAGCCGGCTGGCGAGGGAGAGAGGCATGGGGAAGCAGGAGGCGGCGTTGTTTTCAGGGGCGGTCGCGGCCGAAGCCATGCAGGACCCGGCTGTCCGCCAGAAAACCGGCCGGCCGGACGCGGCGCCGCGCGCCAGGGTATGGGCGGGCGTGGCGGCGCTGGCGCTGGGGGCGGTCTTTTGCGTCGGGCTGGCGGGGCCGCTGGCCGCCGGTGAGCGGCCGCCGGTGAAGAAGCGCAATCCGGCTCAGGTACGGCAGGAATTGCGCGAACCGCGACTGGACGCCAAAGCCCTTGCCGACCGGATTGACCGGCGTGAGCCCGCCCGGAGCGGCAAGGGCGTCATGCGTTTTGGCGACACCGAAATCCGCGTCGGCGGCCGCGCCAGTGTTGGTTACGGCTATTCGGGGCGCTGACGGGCTCCGGCATCGCGACGCCAGCGGGACTGGAGCGCGGGCGCCGCTTCCCGGGCGACGCCGGTGAATTACGCCGCGCAGGCGGCGTTTCGCCTTGCTGGGCGGGCCCGCTGGCCTGGCGAGAGGCGAGCGCGGCTTGCATCCGGAACAGGCTAGCGAACGCGCTGGAGATGACAGACCCTGACCTGGCCGCCGCGTCCATCAGCCTTCCAGACGCAGCCTTCGCGGCGCGGCTTGCGATCATACAGATAGATGCGCCCGCGCCGTTTGGCGTCGAAGGTCTGGTGGGAAAAATCATGGCCGCCGATGCGGACGTTATTGCCAAACCGCACTTCGGCGGCAGCCGGAAACGCGAAACCGCCGAGCATCGCCAGCGCCAGCGCGGCGATGGCGCCGTTGAAGCGGGGCCGGGGCCGGGGCCTGGTCGTCGCGCTCATACGCCGATATTGTCGATCAGACGGGTCGTCCCGAGCCGCGCCGCCACCAGCAGGCGCAGGGGACCGTCGGCGATGCTGTTGACCTCCGCCAGCGTCACCGCGTGGCGGGCCACCAGATAATCGACCTTGAAGCCTTCCGACTCCAGCGTCTTCACGCCGTCCGCCATCACCGGGGCCGTGGCCGCGCCGGTGCGCAGCCGTTCGGCGCAGACACTGAGCACGCGGGCGATGGCGGGCGCCACGGCGCGGTCTTCCGGCGACAGGTAACGGTTGCGCGAGGAGAGGGCGAGGCCGTCCGCCTCGCGCCGGGTGGGCGCGCCGATGATCTCAACCGGAATGTTCAGGTCGCGCGCCAGCTGGTTGATGACCTGGAGCTGCTGGTAGTCCTTCTCGCCGAACACGGCGACGTCCGCGCCGATTTGCAGCAGCAGCTTGGCGACGACCGTGGCCACGCCGTCGAAATGGCCGGGGCGGTGGGCGTCGTCCAGCCCGGCCTGGGCCGGGCCGCCGATGCTGATGCTCGTGGCGAAGCCATCCGGATACATGGCGGCCACGTCAGGGGTCCACGCCAGGTCCGCGCCCACGGTTTCCAGCAGGGCCAGGTCCTCGGGCAGGGTGCGGGGGTAACGGGAGAAATCTTCGTTGGGGCCGAACTGTTTCGGATTGACGAAAATCGAGACGATCACCTTGTCCGCATGCTGTTGCGCAAGCCGCACCAGCGACAGGTGGCCATCGTGCAGGGCGCCCATCGTCGGGGTCAGGGCGATGCGGGCGCCGTCACGGCGCCACTGCGCGACCTTCTCCCGCAGTTGCCCCACCGTGGTCGCCGTTTCAACGCTGCTCATGTGCTGGCTCCGTGTTCTGCGTCGTGGCCGATGGCGGACCTATCGCGCATGCGCGCCGCTGGCAATGTTCGGACGCAATGATATGCGGGAATGTATGGCGATGGCAGGACATGACGCGCCGCCAGCCGCAACGCCGGCCCGGATGCGCATCAGGCGTGATTGCGGTAGAGGATTTCGGGTGAAGTTGCGGGGCGTGAGATCCGCGCGCCGCGGAACGGTGGGGAACGGAACGGTGGGGAACTTGAGCGCATGGCGCTGATCGCTGGTCTGGTTGCCGTCGCGGCGCTGTGGTGGCTGCTCACGAACTATCGCAACGCCGATATGGCGAAGCTGGCCCCCCTGCTGCGCAAGGCGGGCGGAATCGCGGCGTTCATTGTCGCCGGCGTGCTGTTGTTGCGGGGCCGGATCGACATGGCGCTGCTGGCGGCGGGCGCCGGGGCCTGGGCCTACGGCGAATTGCCGTTCCGGCTGCCGTTCAATCTGCCATTCCAGAAAGGCGCGGCAAGCGGGCGGGTGTCGCGGGCCCGCTCCGCGTTCATCGAGATGACCGTCGACCATGACAGCGGCGCTTTCGATGGACGGGTGATCGCCGGGCCGCGAGCGGGCGCCCGGCTTGGCGCGCTGGAACTGGGGGAGCTGATTGCGTTGCGCCGCGATTGCCTGGCGCGTGACCCGGATGGGGCGCGGCTGTTAGAGGCTTATCTCGACAGCCGGTTTCCCGCATGGCGTGAAAACGCTGATGGCGATGCTGACGCGCGGAGCGGTAACGGGCGTGCGGGCGCGGGAGCGATGACGGAAAAGGAGGCCTATGAGGTCCTGGGCCTTGCTCCGGGGGCCAGCGCCGAAGACATCCGGCGCGCCCACCGCACGCTGATGAAACGTCTGCACCCCGACCAGGGGGGCACGACGTGGCTGGCGGCGCGGGTCAATCAAGCCAAGGATATTCTGCTGGCCCGGCATCGCTAACTCCACCACGGTGTTTTCCGGCGAAGCGAAACGGGCCTCGCATCAGAAAATTGTTTCAACCAGAAACCTGGCGCGGTGCGCCAGGCGGGCGATCCGGGCATGTCCCAATGAAGCGCGCCTTTCCAGGCCATGCTTCGTACGCGGGATTGCCCAAAGGCATTGATCGGGGCGCGTTGGCCGGCGCGGCGGAAGCGTCCCGTATCGTTCGTGCATCGCTGGCGCTGTTTCGCTTCACGATGTTCCGGCGGAGCGCCGGGGAATTCAGGGCGCAGGTCGCCTGTCGCCCCGCCAACCTGTCGATGGCTCGCGGACCAGGGGGCGCCGCGTTGGGCGCCGTTGCGTCTGGAGATCGCCCCGTGGATCAGCCGCGTGTGGCGAAGCACTCGTAGCCGTTGTCCTTGAGGGAACGGCAGGCGTCCTGCGCGCTCTTGGGGCCGAAGCCCGAGAAGCGGGCCCGCCACAGGGTGGCCTTGCCGCGCACCACCTTTTCCGTGAACGGCGACGCGGATTTGAGGAATTCGCTGGAGCCGCGCGCCTCGGCCAGAAGCTGCCTGGCGGAGGCTTCGTCTTCCGTCGCGCCCAGCTGGATGACCCATGAACCACCCCGGGCGACAGGCGCCGCTTCCGGCTCTGGCGCGGCAGCCGCCTGAGGAGCCGGCTTGTTCGCTTTGGTCCTGATCAGACGGGCCAGACCACGGGAATCAAGCTCGCGCGGCGCGGCCGGCTCGGATTCCGGCGCGTAGGCGAGGCGGGTGACCGCCGCTGAATCCTGTTCGCTGCGCGGCGCCACCCAGCGGAAGGTGGAGGGCGTCGCGGTGTCCGAGGCGGACGCCGAGGCGACCACCGGCCGGACGCCGCGCGCCGGAAGGTCGGCGGGGCGCGGTTCGGGACGCGGCGCGGTGGCGGCGGCCACCCGCACGGCGGCCCCGGATTCGCCAACCGCCGGGGCAATGCGGGCGCCGGCGTAAGCCGTCGGCATATGCTCGGCCACCAGCGAGGCCATGATGCGATCGCGAATGGCGCCAGACCGGCCGCCGAGCACCACCGCCACGATGTGGCGGTTGTGGGCGCGCGCCGAGGTCATGAGGTTGAAGCCGGACATCCGCGTGTAACCGGTCTTGATGCCGTCAACGCCCTCCACGGCGCCAAGCAGCCGGTTGTGATTGCCGATAACCTGGTTGCCGAACTGGAAACTGCGCGTGGAGAAATAGCCGTAATACTGCGGGAATCGGTCTTGCACGGCGCGGGCCAGAACGCCGAGATCACGGGCGGTGGTGATCTGCCGCGCGTCCGGCAGGCCGGAGGCGTTGACATAAACCGTGCCGGTCATGCCGAGCGCCCGGGCCTTGCGCGTCATCATCTGGGCGAAGCGCGTCTCGGAGCCGGCGATGTTCTCGCCGATGGCCGAGGCAATGTCGTTGGCCGAACGGGTGACCAGCGCCTTGATGGCGTTCTCGACGCTGATCGAACCGCCGGGACGGACGCCCAGCTTCGACGGCGGCATCGAGGCGGCGTGCGCCGAAACCCGCAGCGGCGTGTCGAGGCGCATGCGGCCCTGCTCAAGCTGCTCGAACAGCATGTACAGGGTCATCACCTTGGTGAGGGAGGCGGGGTGGCGGCGGGCGTCGGGGTTTTTGGCGTAAAGGGTCTTGCCGGTCTTGGCGTCGACAACGATCGCCGCGAACGGCGGGTCGTAGACCTGCGAGGCGCCGCCATGGTGGCGGATGCGGTGCTTCCTGCGTGCTTCCGCGGGCGCGACGCTGACCGATGCGGTGACGGCGACGCCAAGCGCCACCGTCAGGATCCAGCGTACATTCCGTCGCGTTTTGCTGTGACCAGAGACCATGATCGTCTGTTCCGCTGTCGTCCGCTCGTCGCCAGGTCCGGCGCCGCATCTGCATGGGGTGCTGTGTTCGACATGAACCTGCCACGATCGCGGTTACCGGAGCGTTAAACGGCGGCCGCGCCGGCGCGGCGACCGGCGGGGCGGGACGGGGCGGGCCAGGCGCCCGGCAGGACGCCGCGGGCGCTGGAGCGACCCGGAGATTGTGGAAATATCGTTCAGGATCAAGGGCAGCGCGGCGGCGCGCTCCCGGGCGGGGGCGCTGGCTCCTTCCGGCGTCATCCGCGTCCCGCTGCGGGACGGGCTGTGGGTGTTAACCAGAACCACAAAATTCCCGCGCGCGTTCATCCGGTAACGTTCGTCCGTCGCTCCGGGAGCGCGCCGCGGCGTGAGGTTTGCCGGCCACGCGGCGGGGCGGCGGGGGGCGCGATGTGCTTTTCGTCGCAAAGGCCAGGGCGGGTGGGCTGGCGAAGCGGTCGCGGGAGGACTAGATTATGGACAGCGCGCTTCGGTCCGGTTCGCGGCGCACGGAAAGATCAGGCGAGACGACGCGCAACGATGTGGAAAAGACTGCTGGAGGAAGCGAAGGCCGGCGCTGTCCGGGAACGTTCGATGGGGACCCGGCGCGGAGGCGGCGGATCCGGCGATGGGCCTGACGACCGGCAAGGAGCGGGGGCGGCCCTGTTGACCCGTACGCGTCCGAAACGTCCGGACATGTACCGGGTTCTGCTTCTGAACGACGACTACACGCCGATGGAGTTTGTCGTTCAGGTGCTGGAGCAGTTCTTTAACAAGTCGCGCGAGGACGCGACCAGGATCATGTATCACGTGCATCAGACGGGAGTTGGGGTTTGCGGCGTTTACACCTTTGAAGTGGCCGAAACGAAAGTCGCCCAGGTCATGGATTTTTCGCGCCGCCACCAGCACCCGCTCCAGTGCGTGATGGAGAAAAACTGAACCGCGCATAAGGGGAAGCCGTTGCCGACATTCTCACGGAGCCTCGAACAAGCCCTGCATCGCGCGCTCGCCCTGGCGAATGAACGCCGGCACGAATATGCGACGCTTGAGCACCTGCTTCTCGCGCTGGTCGATGATCAGGACGCATCGGCGGTCATGCGCGCCTGCGGGGTCGATGTGGACGTCCTGCGCCGGACGCTGTCCGATTACGTCGACACCGAGCTCAGCAACCTCATCACCGATGGCAGCGAGGATTCCAAGCCGACGGCCGGGTTCCAGCGGGTGATCCAGCGCGCTGTCATCCATGTCCAGTCGTCCGGGCGGGAGGAGGTCACCGGCGCCAATGTGCTGGTGGCGATCTTCGCCGAACGCGAAAGTCACGCCGCGTACTTCCTGCAGGAGCAGGACATGACGCGGTATGACGCGGTGAACTACATCAGCCACGGCATCGCCAAGCGACCCGGCATGTCCGAGGCCAGGCCCACGCGCGGCGAGGAGGACAGCGAGCCACGCGCGGCGTCCTCCGACAACGACGACAGCGCCCGGAAGAAAAAAGGCGACGCCCTCGACGCCTATTGCGTCAACCTGAACAGGAAGGCGCGCGAGGGCCGCATCGATCCGCTGATCGGCCGGGCGCGCGAGGTGGAGCGCACCATTCAGGTGCTGTGCCGCCGCCAGAAGAACAACCCGTTGCTGGTGGGCGACCCCGGCGTGGGCAAGACCGCCATCGCCGAGGGCCTGGCGCGCAAGATCGTCGCCGGCGATGTGCCGGAGGTGCTGCGCGAGGCCACTGTCTATTCGCTCGACATGGGCGCGCTGCTGGCTGGCACCCGCTATCGCGGTGACTTCGAAGAGCGTCTCAAGCAGGTGATGAAGGAGATTGAGGCGCACCCCAACGCCATCATGTTCATCGATGAAATTCACACGGTGATCGGCGCGGGCGCTACCTCCGGCGGGGCGATGGACGCCTCCAACCTGCTGAAGCCGGCGCTGGCCTCCGGCACGTTGCGCTGCATCGGTTCGACCACCTACAAGGAGTACCGTCAGTACTTCGAGAAGGACCGGGCCCTGGTGCGCCGCTTCCAGAAGATCGACGTCACCGAGCCGACCGTTCCGGATTCAATTGAGATTCTCAAGGGGTTACGGCCGTATTTTGAAGAGTTTCATCATGTCCGTTACACCAATGACGCGGTGAAGGCGGCGGTGGAGCTGTCGGCCCGCTACATTCAGGACCGCAAGCTGCCGGACAAGGCGATCGACGTCATCGACGAAACCGGCGCGGCGCAGATGCTGCTGCCCGAGAGCAAGCGCCGCAAGGTGATCGGCGTGCGCGAGATCGAAACGACGGTCGCGACCATGGCGCGGATTCCGCCCAAATCGGTGTCGCGCGACGAGGCCGAGGTGCTGCGCCATCTCCAGGAAACCCTGGAGCGGGTGGTCTATGGTCAGGATGACGCCATCAGGGCGCTGTCGTCAGCGATCAAGCTGGCGCGGGCCGGCCTGCGCGACCCGGAAAAGCCCATTGGCTCCTATCTGTTCGCGGGCCCCACCGGCGTCGGCAAGACCGAGGTGGCGCGCCAGCTGGCGGCGTCGCTGGGGGTGGAGCTGATCCGCTTCGACATGTCGGAGTACATGGAGCGGCATACGGTGTCCCGGTTGATCGGCGCGCCGCCAGGTTATGTGGGGTTTGACCAGGGCGGCCTGTTGACCGACGGCGTCGACCAGAACCCCCATTGCGTGCTGCTGCTCGACGAGATCGAGAAGGCGCATCCGGACCTGTTCAACATCCTGTTGCAGGTGATGGATCACGGCAAACTCACCGACCACAACGGCAAGCAGGTCGACTTCCGCAACGTCATCATCATCATGACCACCAATGCGGGCGCCGCCGACATGGCCCGCGCCGCATTCGGGTTCACCCGCGCCCGGCGCGAGGGCGACGACCAGGAAGCCATCAACCGGCTGTTCACGCCGGAATTTCGCAACCGTCTCGACGCCATCATCTCGTTTGGTCATCTGCCGAAGGAGGTTGTGTCGAAGGTGGTCGACAAGTTCATCATGCAGCTGGAAGCCCAGCTTGCGGACCGCAAGGTGGCGATCGAGCTGTCGGATGGCGCGCGGGCCTGGCTGGTGGATCATGGCTATGACGACGCCATGGGCGCGCGGCCGATGGGCCGCCTGATCCAGACCGCCATCAAGACGCCGCTGGCGGATGAGGTGCTGTTTGGCCGGTTGAAGGACGGCGGCGCGGTGCGCGTCGTGGTGAAGCCAGGGGACGACGGCGGACCGGACGTTCTCGGTTTCGAATACCCGCCGCTCAAGCCGGAGCCGCGCAAGGAGCCCGAACAGGAAGTCCAGCCGGAAACGGTGGCGGAGGAGGTGGCGGCCGCAAGCGCCACCGAGCCTGGCGACGACGGCGCGTCCCCGGATAGCGGCGGTGATGACGGTGGTTCGGCGCCAGCCCCGCGCCGCGGCGCCGCGCGCGCCGCCAGGGTCAGCGGCGCGGCTGCCGGCGACAGCAAGGCGGCCGCGCCGCGCCGGCGGGGCCGTGTCGGCTCCAGGGGAACAAAGGCGACGCCGAAGAAGGATGGCGACTGAGCAGGATGCGGCGCTGGCGTAACGCCGGCGCCGACGCCCGGTTTCGGGGCGGGACGTCGCTCCCTTGCGTGAAGTTTTTTGCAGCTTGCATGCGCCAGCCTCTTCCATTTGCCGTCAACCTGCTCCAGGCATGGCGGATGCGAACGGTCGCGCCCTTGCCGTGACCGGTTGGCTTTTGTTGTTTGGCAGGAGGCGTGCTCCACCGTTCAGACTGCGGTCGTGAACGTTACGCTTCGTGTGCAGATCTGTCGGGGGAATGATGGGCGCCTGGAATGAAGCGCGTCGCGAGCGCCGTCGCAGACGCAAGCGGTTCGAAGAAATCCTCGGCTGGATCGTGGCGCCGCCGCTGCTGATCGGCGTCTGGCTGGCCGGAACCTATCTCTACACAGCTTTCGAGGAGCCGATCGGCCAGGTCATCCAGGCGGTGCAGACGATCCTCAACAAATATCATTGACGCGGCCGCGAGCCAGGCGACGGGCCCTGGACTTCGCAGGTCTTATCAGGGCCGCCCTGGCCGCAAGTGTGTCGCAGACATGCAGTCCTGCGTCGGGAATCTGGCGTAAGACATTAATTTAACAGGGTATTTGTTGATTGCTGTGGCCAGGCGGGATGCGCGCCGGGCCATGATGCGCAGGAAAACGCAGAACCTGCGCAAGGCGCATCTTCCCGTGGGAGGGCTGGCGCTTCAGGAGCACGGGGGACGCGCGGCATCCCGCCAGTCAACGCCGCCCGGCCGTCAGGGGCCCTGTCAGCCGTCGAGGGCCTTGCGCAGTTGCGCGGCCTGGGCGGCGAGCAGGTCGGGCTTGGCCACCTCCTGGGCGGCGGGGCGCAGCGGCACGCCGTTCCAGCGCGGCAACACGTGGAAGTGGGTGTGGAACACCACCTGGCCGCCGGCCGCTTCATTGGCCTGCAGGATGGTAATGCCATCGGCCTTGAATGTCTCACGCGCCGCCAGCGCCACCTTCTTGATGGTGCGGGCCACGGCGGCGAGGTCTTCCGGCTCCATGTCCAGAATGTTGCGGGACGGCGCCTTGGGAATCACCAGCACATGGCCATCGGCGCGCGGCATGATGTCCATGAAGGCGTAGGTCAGTTCATCCTCATAGACCTTGTGGCTGGGCAGTTGCCCCTTGAGGATTGCCGCGAAAATGTTCTTGGGATCGTAAGCCGCCATGATGCCCCCAGCAGAAGCGCTCCCGCGTTCATGGCGGGCGCTCCAGGTCGTTGGCTGGCAGATGTGGCAAGCATCGCAGGCCCGGTCAAGCGTATCCGGCTTTTCCGCCGGTTTCAGTCGCCGTGGCGGAAGGGCAGCATGCTCTCCAGTTCCGCCTTTGCGGCGTCCACATAACGGCCTTCACGCTCCAGGAATTCGGCGATCGCCCGCTTCAGACCCGGATGGGCGATGTCGTGGGCAGAGAAGGTGGCGACCGGCCGGTAGCCGCGCGCCAGCTTGTGTTCGCCCTGGGCGCCAGCCTCCACGCGGGCAAGGCCGTGGCTGATGGCGTAATCGATGGCCTGGTAATAGCAGACCTCGAAATGCAGGAAGGGATGGTCCTCGATGCAACCCCAGTGGCGGCCATAGATGGCGTCCGGGCCAAGGAAATTGATGGCCCCGGCGATATAGCGGCCGTCGCGGCGCGCCATCACCAGCAACACCCTGTCGGCCATGCTGGCGGCGATGCGGCGGTAGAAATCCCGCGTGAGGTAGGGACGGCCCCATTTGCGCGACCCGGTGTCCTGGTAAAAGGTGAAAAAGGCCTCCCAGGCATCGGCCGTAATGTCGGCGCCGGTGAGCTGGACGATGGTGACGCCGTCCGCCAGGGCGTCGCGCCGTTCTCGGCGGATCGCCTTGCGCTTGCGCGCCGCCAGACCGCCGAGAAAATCGTCGAAGCTGGCGTACCCCTCATTGAACCAGTGAAACTGCTGATCGCGGCGCAACAAAAAGCCGTTATCGCCGAGCAGGCGCCATTCGTCATGCAACGGAAAGGTGACGTGGACGGATGAGGCCCCCGTCTGGCGTCGCAGGGCCACAAGACCTTTTATCAACGCGGATCGCGCAGCGGGGGCGTGTGTCCCTGGGCGCGCCAGCAGGCGCGGGCCGGTCACCGGCGTGAATGGCGCGCACACCTGCAATTTGGGGTAATAGGCGCCGCCGGCCCGCTCGAACGCATCGGCCCAGCCGTGATCGAAGACATATTCGCCCTGTGAATGGGATTTGAGATAGCAGGGCGCGGCCGCCAGCAGGCTCTGCCCGGCTCCTTCCACCACCAGGTGCAACGGCAGCCAGCCGGTTTCTGCGCTGGCGGAGCCGGATTGCTCCAGCGCATTGAGAAAGGCGTGACTGACGAAGGGATTATCGCCGCCGGCGCAGGCATCCCACGCCGCCGCGTCAATATCCGCCATGGCGGAGGCGACGCGCACCGTGAAGTCGCCGCCGCCGGCGCCGCCGGTCGCTTTCCCGTGTTCCGCTGGCGGTTGGACCATGACAGTCACCGGACCTCGAACATGCCCTCGACCTCCACCACGGCGGACAGCGGCAGCGACGCCACGCCGACGGTGGAGCGGGCGTGCCGGCCGGCGTCGCCAAGCGCTTCCACCATGAAATCGGAGGCGCCGTTCATGACGCCGGCCAGGGCGTCGAAGTCTGGCGCGGCGTTGATAAAGCCGCCGAGGCGCAGGCAGCGCAAAGTCCGGTCGAGGTCGCCGATGCAGGCGCGCAATTGGGCCAGTACGTTAATGGCGCACAGGCGCGCCGCGCTGGCGGCGTCGGCCGCGCTGACGCCGGCGCCGACGCGGCCCACATGTTGCGGGGCAATCTTGCCTTCGGGCCCAAGGCAAAGCTGGCCTGAAATAATGACAAGCGATCCGGCGCGAACAAAGGGCGTGTAATTGGCGATAGGCGCCGCCGGCGCCGGCAGGGTAACGCCGAGCGCCGCAAGACGCTGTTCAACCTTGCTCATGGTCATCTGAAACTCGCTCCATCGGTCACCGGTCCTTTGCCCGGCCTGACGCCTGATCACCATGCGGGCGCGGCTTGCACGCCCCGGGGGCAAGGCGCCGTTTCGGGGGCGCCGAAGCCTGGCGCGGCGGGATCTGGCGGCATGAATCCAGATTATGCCCGGTTTGTATGATTTGCCGTATCGTCAGCTGGTCCGCGCCTGCAGAAGAGCGGGGGCTGGCCGGCGCCGATCCGGTTCTGGCGCCGGGGGGCTTCGGGCGCGCCGGATGTCAGTTTGCGTCAGGAAAACACGTCAGATCAATGGCTGGAGCACGAATCCGCTTCCATATGAACGGGTCCTTGCGCCAGCCTCGCCAGGTGAACGGTTTCCCGCCTTCCGCGCCAGGGGTATACGGGCGCAGGGGCTGCGTTCGACGCAAGGGCCCGGCCCGGGAGACGGGCGCAGGGGACAGTGCGGTCCGGTTCTGGCCATGCCTATCATGGAGCATTCATGAGCACGAAACACGTTGCGGCCATCTCCTCGCGCGCCGCCCGGGCGCCCGGCGTCAGGGCGACCGGTCTGGGATTGCTGGTCCTGGCGCTGGCCGGAAGCGGCGCCTTTGCCGCCGCGCCAGCTGGCGGCGGGGCTCCCATGCCGCTGGCGCCGCATCGGGCTGTTTATGATCTTACCCTCGCCGACAGCAGCGGCAGCCGCGCTGTCACCGGCGTCAGCGGCCGCATTGCCTATGAGTTCTCTGGCGACGCCTGCGCCGGCTACAGCCTGGATTTCCGCCAGCTGGCGATTCTGGAGCGTCAGGAAGGGGAGGCCCAGCAGATCGACATCCGCTCCGCCACCCACGAGGACGCCGATGGCTCCAGCTTCCGTTTCCGCCAGGATACGGCGCGCGGCGATGCGGACGAGCGGGTGCAGGGCGTGGCGAAGCGCAATGGCGCGGCCGACGACGCCGGCATTTCCGTCAACCTGACCAGGCCCGAGCGCAAGACTTTCGAGGCGGCCGGGCCGATCGCCTTTCCCTCGGGGCACCTGCAACGCATCATCGCCGCGGCGCGGGCCGGCGAAAGCACGCTGGCTGTGAAGCTGTATGACGCGGCGGAGGATGGGGCCAAGGTGTTCGACACCTTCGTCGTCATCGGCAAAAAGGCGCCCGCTTCGCCAGACCGGCCGATTGAGGCCGCGGCGCGCAAGGCCGGTCTGGACAAGGTGGACCGCTGGCCGGTCAGCGTGTCCTACTACACGCCCGGTAGTGGCGAACGCACGCCGATCTACGCCATCGCCTTCGATCTTTATGAGAACGGCGTCAGCGGCTCCATGCGCATGAACTACGGCGATTTTTCCATCCGCGGCGAATTGCGCGACCTGGAGCAGCGTGGGACCGGCGCCTGCGCCAATGGCAGGAAGTAGGGGACGGGCCTGGATGACGGCGTTTCGTCAGACGCCGTCGTCGGTTCCGGGAAAAGCGGCCACGCGCCAGCGCGGGGAATGATGCGAAGGGGGCAGGCTCCATTCGACGCCAGGGGATCCTCGTTCAGGAAATTTTCATTCGGGGGAGGCCGTTCTTGGGGGGGCAGATCAGCAAGCCATGCAACGCACTATACGCGGGCGCATCGCTCAATGCGCAAGGCGCCGCCTTTGCGACGGCGCCGGCCGTGGACCGGATGCGCAGGCGCATGGGCGGCCTGTGGGTTGGCGGCCGCCTCCATATCGACAACGCGGCCATCGGTTTTGAAGCCAACGGCCTGAACCGGATGTTGCAGGAGAATATCGCGCCTGTCCGCATTCCTCTCTCCAGCATTGACGCGGTGGAGCTGGAAGGCGGCTGGGTGACGAAGATCGTCGCCGTAAGCCACCAGGGCGGCGTTTTCCGCTTCAGATGTTTTGGGGCGCGGGCGGTGGCGGAGGCCCTGCGCGCCGCGCTTGCCTCGAAACCCTGACCTCAGGGCCGCTTGTGGCGCAGGCTGATGCCGCGAAACACCGCCTTGTCGCCAAAGCGGCTGCGCAGGGCGTCGATGGCGTGCTCGGCGCTGGCGTCGCGGCGCGCCGTCTGGTCGGCGAGGTCGCCCTGGTCCGCATCCTCGCCCGGTTTCAGATCGCTGGCGCCAACGCCGAGCAGCCGCCATGCCTGGCGTCCGCGATGGGCGGCGCATTCCTGTTGCAGCAGGGCATGGGCCGGCTCGTACAACCGCCGGGCAAGCTGGGTGGGCGGAAAGCCGGCGCGGGTGCGGGTGACGAGGCGGAAGTCGGCGGTTTTCAGCTTCAGCGTGACGCCGGCCGTGGCCAGGTTCGCTGCCTTCAGGCGGCTGGACACCTTCTCACACAGCCGCCAGAGCAACGGCTCAAGGGAGGTGAGATCGGCGATGTCCTCCTCCAGCGTGGTTTCCGCCGAGATGGATTTGGTGGGGCGCTCCGGCGTCACCTTGCGATGGTCGACCCCGTGCGCGAGCTGGGAGAGGCGCAGGCCTTCCTTGCCGAACAGGCTGGCGAGGGTTGCCGGCGAGGCGGCGCGCAGGTCCGAGATCAGCCGATAACCCCGGCTTTCCAGGTTTTTGCGCGCCACGGCCCCGACGCCGTGGATCAGGGATACGGGTTTTGGCCCAAGAAACGCCACCGCCTCGGCCTGACCGATGACCGAGAAGCCGCGCGGCTTGTCCAGATCTGACGCCACCTTGGCGAGAAACTTGTTGTAGGACAGGCCAACGGAGACGGTGACGCCGACCTCCGTCTCGATGCGTTGCGCCAGCCGGGCCAGGCTTTCCGCCGGCGAGCCATGGTGCAGCCGTTCGGTGCCGGCGAGGTCCAGAAACGCTTCGTCGATGGACAGGGGCTCCACCAGCGGCGTCAACTCGCGCATCATGGCGCGGATTTGCCGGCCAACGGCGACGTAGCGGGCCATGTCGGGGCGGATCACCACCGCGTCGGGGCACAGCTTCAACGCCTGGAACATCGGCATGGCCGAACGCACGCCCGACATGCGCGCCACATAGCAGGCGGTGGAGACGACGCCGCGCTTGCCGCCGCCAATGATCACCGGCTGGTCGGCCAGCTCTGGCCGGTCGCGTTTCTCCACCGAGGCGTAAAACGCGTCACAGTCGATATGGGCGATGGTCAGCTGGTCCAGTTCCGGGTGCGTAACGACGCGCGGACCGCCGCAGGCGCGGCAACGCCAGCGGCGTCCCGGCGGGGGCGGCGGCGGCGTGCGGCCAAGGCAATCGCGGCAAAGCCCGAATGAAGCTATCGACTGGTGCGGCATGGGCGCATGATAACCGGTGGCGGGCAATGGTCCGGCTACGCGTCCACCGGCCGCTGGCCGGCGTCAGGCATCAGCTTGCGGCAGGCCGGGGCGATGCTGGCCGGATCGACGCCGGCGCTGGCGGCGAAGGCCATCACCATCATCTCATCCTGCAACAGGTGCTCCAGCACCGCGATCAGGAAATCCGGCTTGCCGGCGGCGGCCCGCAGCCCGTCGACCGTCAGGCCGGACAGGGCGAGAAAATCGCCAAGCCGCTCTTCATCTTCGGCCAGAAAACCCAAGGCCTGGATGGCGAGGGCGGCGGGGTCTGGGGCGCCGCGTTTCTGGACCGTGTCTTTTTCGCGCGGAATCAGCATTGTTTGTCTTTCGTTCAGGGTTGAGACCATAGGTTGACGGTGGCCGGGCGTCACTTTGACCAGGCGTCGCTTCGGCCAGGCGTCACTTTGGCCAGGCGTTACTTTGGCCAGGCGTTACTTCGGCCGGGCTTAACCCTGGCCACTTCCGTTCCAGGAACCTCACATTGGATCGTCGCGGATGAGCAAGACCATACTCATTGTCGAGGATAATGAGCTGAACATGAAGCTCTTTGGCGATCTGCTGGAGGCGCATGGCTACCAGACGCTGAAGACCGCCCAGGGCTCCGAGGCCCTGGAGCTGGCGCGCGCCCACAAGCCGGATCTCATTTTGATGGACATCCAGTTGCCGGACGTTTCCGGGCTGGAGGTGACGCGCTGGATCAAGGAAGATCCGGCGTTGAAGCACATCCCTGTCATCGCCGTCACCGCCTTCGCGATGAAGGGGGATGAGGAGCGAATCCGCGAAGGCGGCTGCGAGGGCTATCTGTCCAAGCCGATCTCTGTCGGCAAGTTCCTCGAGGCGGTGCAGAATTACGCCGGGCCAGCCTGAGGCAAGCGTGACCGGGAAGCGCAGGTTCGCGATTCGCCATTGCAATCCGCGCGCGGCGCGTTAGGGTGTGGACAAGCGTGACAGGCGGCGGGACGCTCGCTGCCCCATGCACGGAACAGCCCGGCGATGCTCAGGTCCGCCGCATCTCCTGGACGTCACGGGCTCAGGCCGGGACGGAAGCGATGAGCCTTTGGCCCGCTTTCTCCCGGCCGCTCTTTTTCCAGCAGCTGATTTCAGTTCGATGTGTAGCGCCGGGTCAGTTCACTGGCCCGTTGCAGCGTCAGGCTGAGCACGCAGGCCTGCTGCGCCGGCGTGGCGCCGCTGCCGTTGCTCCATTCAGCGGCGATCAGCTCAAACTTGCAGTTGGCGTCGCGGAACGCCAGCCACGCCCGTTGCGACGCCAGCAGATTGTCCCGCCACGCCGCCCGGTCGGCGGCGCCAAGGCTGGCGTTGTTTTCGACGGTGGCCAGCGCCTTGCGCCAGGCGTCGTTGAGCGCCGCGTCAGCCCGGGGCAGCGCTTTTGCCAGGCAGGCCTGCAATTCGCCGCCGCCAAAACGGTCGCAGGAGGTTGCGGGCGCCCATTGCGCCGCCGCTGCGGAAATCCCTCCGGCGGCCAGCAACATGGCCGCGATGACGCCTGATCCCTGTCTGATACGCATCGGTGTTCTCCCGTTCGCTGCTGACGACCGCGCGATGGCTTGCGACATTCTTCTCAGGTGGAAACCGGCGCGCAGCAAGTCGCGCAACAGATCAAGCGCCTGTCCTGACTTGTCCCCGGAAGCCCGTGATTATCGTAATTCACGGTTAACCGGCCCGTGGCGAAATGATGGCGCGAACGCTTCGATTCGCGCGTATCACCCGGATGAGTATCATGGGCAATGTCGTACAGTTCCGCATGCGGCCGCGGTTCGAAAATCCTGTCATCGACAACGACGAGGACATCGACCTGATGACGGCGCTCGACGTGGCGATCCGCGACTTACGCGACATCGCCGGAATGTGCGACAGGCCCGAGGCCCGCGAACAGGCCAATGCCTGCCTGAGCATGCTGGAGCGGGCCTATGCGGAGGCCGCCCAGGCCTGGTAGGCGCGCGGACTGGGCATTTTCTCGAAAAGTGGACGCCACTTGTCGTCAGGAAACTGCTCCAGTTTTTTCTGGCGAACTCCGATCGATCAGCCGATTCCGGCTGATCGACAAGCGTTAGACCAAAACTTGGAGCGCCGCTGGTGAACCGGATTTCACCGGCCCCCTGCGCCCCGGCTGGCAGCCGCTCAGGGCGCGCAGCCAAGGCGACGCTCGGCGGCGCGGATGTCGTTAATGCGCAGCCGCTGCCGGTGACTGAGCGGCACATCGGCCTCGCTGTCATACTGGCAACCGGCGTTGCCGAAGGTCGCGATGGCGCGCCGGGTTTTGAAGCAATAGCCGGCGCCCTTGTAAATTTCGTTCCGCTCCTCCCAGAGATCGGCGCAGGCGCCGGCCTGAACGCGCAACGCTGGCGGGCGCGCCGCCGCGGCGACGGCGGACGCCACGGCGGGGCCGTTTGCCGGGCCAGCCGACGCAGGCGCAGCCAGCGCCAGCAGGGCGGTCAGGCCCAGTCCCATTGCCGTCGATTTCACCTGCGTCGTCATCTGCCCCTCCGCGCCTGCTGCGTCGCCACGCCGGGAAAGGGCCCGAGCCATTCCCGCATCCGGCGACCGGTCTGTTGACTGGATAGCGCTTCAGCAGCCGGGCGGCGACTGGCCCCAACTTCAGGGCGTTCACAATCCGGCCATCGCCGGGCGAACGTTTCTGCGGCGGTTTCATTGGGGCGGGATGTTTCGGGGAAGGCGTGGGCGAAACACTTTGGCGGGTTGCGGAAACACAATCGCCCCGGCGCACAAAAAAACCGCCCATGGCGGGCGGTTTGTCGGCGACGCGGGAGCGTCGCGGTGGACGTCCGCAGGGGACGCTCGGAGCCGGATCACTTGATCTTGGCTTCCTTGAACTCGACGTGCTTGCGGGCAACCGGGTCGTACTTCTTGATCGCGAACTTGTCCGTCATGGTGCGGGTGTTCTTCTTGGTGACGTAGAAGTAACCGGTGTCGGCGGTGGAGACGAGCTTGATCTTGATCGTGACGGCCTTGGCCATGGTCGAACCTCATCCGGCGGGCTCGATCCCGCGCGCGGCAATATAAAAAGGCCGGCGAAGCCCGGCCAGGAAGATGTGTGGGACATGCCGCATCGGCCGTTGCAAGTCAAGACCCGTTGCGTCGCTCCTGAAACGCCGAAGGTCCAGAATTTGCGTGGAACACGCCAAATTCCTGTCATAACGGGCGTTTTTTCCGGATGATCCCGTGAAATCCGCCCCTCTCCAATCAGCCGCCGCGGCGCAGGGCGAGCCGGCCGATGGCGAAGACGGCGTAAAGCCCGAACAGTCCGGCAATCGCCACCGCGAATCCATGGGGAACGATGCGGTCAAAGCCGAAACCCACCAGCGGCGGCCCCAGCATCATGCCGAGATTGTACAGCACGATGAACGCGGCGTTGGCGCTGGCCAGGTCGGCGCGGTCGGTGAACCGCGCGCCCAGATGCGCCAGGCCAACCGTGTAAAGACCGCCGCCAACGCCGCCCCAGGCCAGCAGCAGGATTTCCAGCCCCCACGGAACCCGCGTCGCCAGCGGCATGCAGGCGGAGGCGACGAGGCCGAACAGGCCGATCAGCAGCAGCAGCCGGCGCCGGTCCATGCGGTCGGAAATCAGGCCGATGGGAATCTGCAACAGCATGCCGCCCAGCGCGACGAAGCTGACCAGGAACGCCGCCTGCTGTTCAGTATAGCCAAGGCGCAGTCCATACAGGGGCAGCAGGCTGAAGCCGCCGGTTTCCACCGCGCCGAAGACGAAAGCGGCGAAGGTGGCGAGGGGCGCCGCCAGAATGAAGAAGCCCACGGAGTGGCTGGAGCTGTGGTCAAGCTCCGGCGTGACGTCGCGGGCGTGCAGCAATGGCGCGAGCCCCAGCGCCATCAGCGCCGCGCCGGTGAGATAGGGGGCCCAGTCGGCGGTTCCGACCAGGCTCAGAATGAATGGCCCGGCGGCGAAGCCGAGGGAGAGAAACGTGGCGTAAACGCCCATCACCAGGCCGCGCCTTGAGGCGGGCGCGGCGGCGTTGATCCAGTATTCCGACAAGACAAACAGGGCGCCGAGCGCCGCGCTGTAAAAGAACCGCAGCACGAACCAGGCTGGCAGCCAGGGCAGGGCGCGGAAGGCCAGCAAGGTCACGGCGGTGACGCCAATGGCGAGGGCGATCATCGCCCGCACGCCCAGCGCCGCGGCCAGGCGCGGCACGAACGGCATCACCAGGATGCTGGCGAAACCGGCCATGGCGGTGTTGAGGCCGATCATGCCGCCGGAGGCGCCCATGCGCTCCATCTCCAGCGACAGCAGCGGGATCGACAGGCTGAGGCCGACGCCGATCAGTGAAACCAGCAGGATGGCGCTGGCGAGGGCGCGCAGATTGAGTGGCTCCGATGGCGCCTCGTCCGCGTCCGGCTTTGCGGGAATTGCTCCTGAAGCGTCTGTCACAGTTCCTCGCGCTGAAATCCGCCCCGCTTCGGATTGTAGAAGGGAACGGGCAGTTCATGGTGAAAGCCAAGGACCGTGCGCTGCTCCAGTTCTTTCAGCACCACCGTGGTGATGGACGGCAGATCGAGCTGGCGCGCTTCTTCAATCTCCACCCAGACAAGTTCCGTCAGTTCGGTGTCGGCGGAGACGACGCCGTCGATGCGCTCGGCGATCTGGCTGGCGTCGACCGCGAAGAACCGGGTGTCGAAGCGTTTGGGACGGCCTGGCGGCGTGATGGCGCGGGCGATGAAGCGCAGCGGCTCCAGGTCCGGCGTCACCCCGTGGCCGGCAAACTCGCTCCATGGCCCCTGGGGCGTGCGTTTTGCCGGCGCGTCAAGCTTGCGACCGAGAAGCAGGCCGGTTTCCTCGAAGGTCTCGCGGATGGCGGCCAGCGCCAGGGCGCGGCCGCGCGAGGCCGCCGGCCGCACGGTGCGGGTCAGCAGCTTTTCGCCGACGACCGGGTGAAGATCGTTCACCGGCGTCATGAAGCGGTCGTTGGTCTCGATGCGGCCGCCGGGGAAGACGAATTTCCCGGGCATGAAACGGTGGCCCTGGTGGCGACGGCCCATCAGCACCTTCGGATGCGCGCCCGTGCGGTCGAGGATGATGAGGGTGGCGGCGTTGCGCGGCCGGATCGTCGGGAACACCGGTTCGTTACGCTCGCTCTCCACCAGCATCTCCTCGTCGGTCATGGTCGTGGCTGCAGCCGTCATGGCGTCTCTCCCTTGTCGCGCGGCCGTTCGTTCCAGGCCTGGCGCCCGGCGCGGCCGCTTTCCGTATTCTGGTTCAGCTGTGGCGGGGGGCCGGGCGCGGCGGCCCGCCGTCCGCCAGATGGGCGCTGTCGTCCCCTTCGCCGAAGCCGTGCATGCGATGCGCCCATTGCAGGCCAATGACCGCGCCCTTCACCGGCTGCATCAGCCAGAGGCCGAGGATGATGGTCAGGGCCGGCCACAGGCTCATGTGCGCCCACACCGGCCATTCCATATATGTCTCGGCCAGCAGAATGCCCGTGCCGACGACGTGGGCGACGATGGTGATGACCAGATAGGGCGGCAGGTCATCGGCGCGATGGTGGCTCAACTCTTCGCCACAGGCGGCGCAGGCCGGGCTTACCTTCAGGAAGCGGCCGAAAATCCGGCCTTCGCCACAGGCCGGACACCGCCCCGCCCAGCCGCGGCGCATGGCCGGAACCAGCTCGCGCGGCGGTTCGCCTGCGTAAGGGGATTGCAATTCAAGGCCCATGGTCACTCCCGCCGGCTTTGCGCGTACGCTGTCCGGACTGTTGTAGTCCCCGTTGCGGCACGGGGAAAGCCTGGCTGGGGGAAGGCAGGGCTGCGCCGATGGCAGGCGCCAGGGCAAGGCGCCAGGGGAAGGCGCCCTGCGACGCTCCCACAAGCTCCCTGTTCCTCGCCCCCGGGAGCCGACGCCTCCAACCCCGGATGAAAGCCGCACGCCGGCGCCCGGAGCGCTGAGTCGCGGGACGCTCAGCGGCTCCTTTCGGGCAGGCTGCAGTCGAGCCTGGCCTGCTTTGCCTTTTTCTGTTCGGCGAGGCGGCCTTTCAGCCCTTTGGGGGCCTTGCCGCCGGATTTGCCCCTGCCGTCCTTCTTCGCGCCGATCTTGCGGCCGGCGAGGCGCGAACGGCCACCGCCGGCCCGGCCCATCAACTCGAAGCGCAGGGCGCCGGCGATGGGCGCGGCCTCGGCCAAGCGCACCTCAACCTGATCGCCGAGGCGCAGGGTGTCGCCGGTGCGGGAGCCGACCAGGGCGTGCAGCGATTCATCGTGCCGGTAGAACTCGTCGCCGATGGTGGCGGCGGGCACGAAGCCGTCGGCGCCGGTGTCGGCCAGGCGCACGAACAGGCCGGCGCGGGTGACGCCGGAAATCTGGCCCTGGAAGGTCGCGCCGATGGCGTCGGCCAGGTGGTGGGCGATCAGCCGGTCGATGGTTTCGCGCTCGGCCGCCATGGCGCGGCGCTCGGCCACCGAGATCTGCGCGGCGATTTCGTTGAGCTGCGAGCGGGTGGTGGCGGCCGGCAGGCCGTCATGGCCCAGCTTGCCGACGGTGATCAGCGCCCGGTGGACGATGAGGTCGGCGTAGCGGCGGATCGGCGAGGTGAAATGGGCGTAGCGGCGCAGGTTGAGGCCGAAATGGCCGCAATTGTCGGCGGAATATTCCGCCTGGGCCTGGGAGCGCAGCACCACTTCGTTGATGAAGGTCTTGTGCCGCGTGCCCTCAACCTGGGCGAGGATGCGGTTGAACAGCTCCGGCCGCACGTTGCCGGTTTTGGGCAGCTTGATGCCGATGGAGGCCATGACTTCGCCAAGGCCACGCATCTTCTCCAGCGAGGGCTCGTCATGGATGCGGTAAAGCAGGGGCGAGCCAGCGCGCTCCAGGGTCTCCGCCGCGCAGACGTTGGCGAGGATCATGAATTCCTCGATCAGCCGGTGGGCGTCGAGGCGCGGCGGGATAATCACCCGGTCGAGCATGCCGTCGGCGTCGAGCAGCAGCTTGCGCTCGGGCAAATCCAGCGCCAGCGGCGAGCGCTTGTCGCGCGCCTCGGCCAGCGCCGCATAGGCCGCCCACAGCGGTTTCAGCACCGGCTCCAGCAGCGGGCCAGTGATGTCGTCGGGCAGGCCGTCGATGGCTGCCTGCGCCTGCTGGTAGGCCAGTTTCGCCGCCGAGCGCATCATCACCCGGTGCACCGAATGGCGCAGCTTGCGGCCGTGGGCGTCGATGACAATGCGCATGGCCAGCGACGGCCGGTCCTCGTGCGGGCGCAGCGAGCACAGATCGTTGGAGATGCGCTCCGGCAGCATCGGCACGACCCGGTCGGGGAAATAGACCGAATTGCCGCGTTCGCGCGCCGTGCGGTCCAGTTCGCCGCCAGGGCGCACGTAAGCCGCCACGTCGGCGATGGCGACGCTGAGCACGAAGCCGCCGGGATTGTTGGGGTCCTCATCCACGGCGGCGTGCACGGCGTCGTCGTGGTCCTTGGCGTCCGCCGGGTCGATGGTGATGAGCGGCAGCTCCCGCCAGTCCTCGCGGCCGCTCATGCCCAGCGGACGGGCCGCTTCCGCCTCGGCCAGCGCCGCGGCGGAGAAAACATGCGGAATGCCATGGGCGTAGATGGCCAGAAGGCTGACCGCCTTCTCCGACGACAGCGAGCCGAGGCGTTCGCGCACCCGGGCGTGCGGCCGGGCGAAGCGGCCGATCTTCGACACGCTGACCGACACCAGGTCGCCGTCTTTCGCCTCGCCGGCGTCGCCGGGGCGGATTTCCAGCGGCTCCCTGCCGAGGCTCTTCTTGTCGACCGGCTCGATCCAGCCGCCGCCTTCCGGCAGGGCGCGGAACACGCCCAGCGTCTGCGGATTGGCGCGGCCGATGATCTTGATGGGACGGCCGGTGTAAGCCGGGCCGCCATCCGGCTCCGGCAGCCTTGAAACACGCAGCAGGGCGCGGTCGCCGACGCCGGGCGTGGGCTGATGACCTTTGGCGGGGCGGCGCGGCAGATTGATGATGATCTGCGGCGGTTCGTCGTCGCTGTTCCACTCGGCCGGGCGGGCGATGAGTTCGCCGTCGTCATCGCGGCCGGTAATGTCGGCCAGCACCACCGGCGGCAGGCCGGCTGCGTCATGCAGGGCGCCGTGGCGACGGTTGATGAGACCGTCCTCCTCCAGCTCCTTCAGCAGCCGTTTCAGCCAGATGCGCTGGTCGCCGCTGATGCCGAAGGCCCGGACGATGTCGCGCTTGGCCACCTTGCCGGGGGCCGAATTGATGAAGGCGACGATGGCCTCGCGCGTCGGCAGTCCCGCCGGCGCATCGCCGTCCGCGGGTTCCGTCAGGCTGTCGGGCAGCGCCGCAGCCTCCGCGAGGCGCTGCGCGGCTTCCTTGCGGGCGGCGCGAGAGCGGGTGGCGCGCGGCGCGGCGCGGGAAGAGGACGGGCGTTTGGAGCCGGGACGGGTCAAGACTTTTCCGGAGCTGGAGCATTTCGAGGAAAGTGGGCCCACTTTTCCTGAAGAAAATGCATCAATACAAAAAGCTGGCGGCGCGCCATGATCATCTGGCGGCCTCAAGGCGCAGTTCCACTGTGGCGCATGCTTCAGCCCGACAACAGGGCGGAAGGCGCGTCCGGGCGGCGCAAGCCCCTGTTTGCCATGAACCTGCGGCAAAAGCGAGACAATCGACGGGCGGCTCCAGGGGGCTCAGGCGGCGTCAGCTGGCCATTCGCCAGGGCGCCCGGCGTGATGAACCGTCACCCGCGCCTCGGCGAGCCGGCGAAACAGCCGCTTGCGGCGCAGGATCGGGGTCCAGTCGTAAAGGAACATTTCGGCGGGGCGCCACAACACCACCCAGCCAATGATCACCAGGCTTTCACTGATCACCCGCGCGAACGGGTTGTCGTAGTTCTGCGCCACCGCCCAGCTCAGGAACATGAACAGGCTGAGCATGACGAAGCCGACGGACAGCGCGATCCGCCCGTCGCGGAACAGGGTTTTCATTTCCCGCGCTTCCCCCGCCTCACGGCTGCGAAACCAGCCTTTGATCGCCTGCTGGAGATCGGCGTCGCGATGCCTGTCAGGGTCGGCGGACTGCAGATGTACGATGATGCGGATCGGCTGGTTATTCGGCAGATCCTGCGCCCAGTCGAGAATATACTGCTCGGCGTCGGGCGCGAGATCGCGTTCACGGAAAGGAAAAGGATCGAGCGTGTTGAACAGCTGCGCGCTGTCTGTCAGCCGCAGGGCGATCGCGCCCGTGTCGCCGGTGTCTTCCATTGCGCTCCCCAACGCCCCGGACCGGCGGACGTTGATCGCGCCAATGCCGCGCGCCGGCGCCTCACGACTGGAATGAAACGTCGAGCAGGGGCGCGACGTCAATCTTTCTTTCGAATACCCCGAAGGCGGTCGCCTGGTCGGCTGCCTGCTGCAATTCGGCGATGAGCGCATCGTCGATCCGGGTGTTGCTGGCGCGGTTGACGTTGAAAGCCCGCAGCAGCACCTCCTCCGGCATGCCGGTCAGGCGGGAATTGTAGGCTGCATAGGTGGGGATATTGCCGTTGATCCAGTCGATGCCCCTGCGCACCCGGTCACGGAACGCGGCCAGCTGCGCGCGCTTGCTCGCGATGGCCGCCTGGGACGCCACCAGCAGCATGATCGACGGCGTCAGCCCCTGGCCGTCGCGCAGCACGCGGGCGCCGGCGCGCAGCACCACCTGGGAGATGAACGGGTCCCAGATCGCCCAGGCGTCGATGCGGCCGCCGCTGAAGGCGGGCAGGGCCTCCGGCGGGGCCATGAAGCGGATATGGACTTCCCCTGGATCGACGCCGGCCTCCTTCAGCGCCGCCTTGATCAGGAATTCGCCCCAGCCGCCACGGGTGCCGGCGACGGTCTTGCCGCGCAGATCGGCGACGCTGCGAATGCTGGAGCTGTCGCGCACGACGATGGCCTGGCCAGCCGCAGCATTGCGCACGGCGGCGATGGCGCGGATGGGCGCGCCGTTGCCGAAGACGGTGAGCACCGAGAAATCGCCGGTGTAGCCCACATCCAGCGCGCCGGCGTTGATGGATTCCAGAATCGGCGCGGCGCTCTGGAATTCGCTCCAGCGCAGGTCGAAGGGCAGGCCGCCGCCGTTGCCGGACGCCTCGATCAACGAGCGCAGGCCGCCTTTCTGGTTGCCGATGTTGAGCTGGGCGCTGGCTGCCGCCTGCGCCGGTCCGCTCCGGGCGGCGAGGCCGGCGCCGAGGGCCAGCGCGCCGGGGACCAGGCGCAGGAAGGCGCGACGGTCGGTGACGACAGGAGAACGGGGCGGGGAAAAATCAGACAAGGGAACCTCCGGGCAAAGCAGGCTTCCCCAGTGGGCACACGGCCCGTTCTCTGGTCAATTGCATGAAATCAAAAGAAAAAATGATTTTATACGCCACCGGCCCGGTGGGCGGTCGTCGTCGCCGGGGCGCGGTTGGCCGATCAAATTTTCTCCACCCGCCCTGGGGACAACGCAAGGGGGCTGAGGAGCGATCCAGACACATCAGGTCCGGCGCATGAGGCCATGCGCCGGCGCCCAGCATGTCGTTACGTCATGCGTCCCAGGGCGGCGTATCATCGCCGGCGTCATCAACCGGGGGCGCAGCTTTCTTGGCGGCGGTTTTCCTGGTCGTGGTTTTCGCCGTCGCGGTTTTTGTCGTCGTCTTGCTGGCGGCGGTCTTTCGGGCGGCGGGTTTCTTCACGGGCGCGCCGTCGTCGCCTTCGGTATCCGCGGCGGCCTTTTTTGCGGTCTTCGCCGCCGGTTTGGCCGCGGCCTTCTTCGTGGTTTTGGCGGCGGTTTTCCGCGCCGGTTTCTTGCCGCCGCCGGCCTCGCGCTTCTTCTTCAGCAGCTCCACCGCTTCCTCGAACGTCACCGCTTCCTGGGTCATGGTCCGGGGCAGGGTGGCGTTGGTGGTTCCGTCGGTGACATAGGGGCCGTAACGGCCGGCCTTGACGACGATTGCCTTGCTGCTTTCCGGATCAGTTCCCAGTTCACGGCCCGGATCGGCCGCGCCGCCGCGCCGGCCGCCGCCCTGCTCCTTGGCGATGATCAGGTCGATGGCGCGGTTGCCGCCTATCTCCAGCACGTCATCGTCGCGGCCGATATTGGCGTAGACCTTGCCGTGCTGGACATAGGGACCGAAGCGGCCGATGCCGGCGAGGATGGGCTCGCCGGTTTCAGGATGCTTCGCCACCTCGCGCGGCAGCGACAGCAGCGCCAGGGCCTTTTCCAGGTCGACCGAGCCGGGGCTGGTTCCCTTGGGCAGGCTCTGGCGTTTCGGCTTCTCGCCTTCGCCAAGCTGGGCGTAGGCGCCGAAGCGGCCGTCGCGGACGGTCACTTCAAGGCCGGTGGCCGGATCGGTTCCGAGGCTGCGCACGCCGGGGCGGCCCTCGTCGCCGCCAGCCTCCTGGTCCGCGCCCTGGGCCAGCTGACGCGTGTAACGGCATTCCGGGTAATTGGAACAGCCGATGAACGAGCCGAAGCGGCCGAGCTTCAGCGACAGCTGGCCGGTTCCGCACGAGGGGCAGACGCGTGGATCGACGCCGTCCTCCCGTTTCGGAAAGATGTGGGGTCCCAGATATTCGTTGAGGGCGTCGATCACCTCGGTGGTGCGCAGCCCCTTGGCGCCGTCGATGGCGACGATGAAATCACGCCAGAAATCGTTGAGCACCGCCTTCCAGTCGATCTCATGATTGGAGACGCGGTCGAGCTGCTCCTCCAGATCGGCGGTGAAATCGTATTCCACATAGCGGCGGAAGAAGTTTTCGAGGAAGGCGACGACGATGCGGCCGCGATCGTCCGGCGCCAGACGCTTCTTCTCGATGCGCACATAGTCGCGGTCCTTCAGCACCTGCAGCACCGAGGCGTAGGTGGAAGGGCGGCCAATGCCAAGTTCTTCCATGCGCTTGACGAGGCTGGCCTCGGAATAGCGCGGCGGCGGCTCGGTGAAGTGCTGGCTGGCGTCAATGCTGCGCTTCTTCAGCGCTTCGCCCTGGCTCATCGGCGGCAGACGACGGTTGTCCTCCTCATCGTCGCCGTCGTCACGGCCTTCCTGATACAGTTTCAGGAAGCCATCGAACTTCACCACCTGGCCAGTGGCGCGCAACTCAAGGTTCCGGCCGCCGGCCCTGGCGCCGATATCAACCGTGGTGCGCTCCAGCAGCGCCGACTCCATCTGGCTGGCGATGGTGCGGGTCCAGATCAGCTCGTAGAGGCGGGCCTGCTCGGCGTCGACATGACGGGCGACTTCGGACGGCTTGCGGCTGAGATCGGTGGGGCGGATGGCTTCGTGCGCTTCCTGGGCGTTCTTGGCCTTGGCCGAATATTTGCGCGGAGCGGACGGCACGTAGGCATCGCCATACATCTGGCCGATGACCTTGCGGGTCTGGGCGATAGCCTCCGGGGCCATGTCGACGCCATCGGTTCGCATATAGGTGATGAGGCCGACAGTCTCGCCGCCGATTTCCACGCCTTCATACAGCTTCTGGGCGGCGCGCATGGTGGCGGCCGGGGCGAGGCCGAGCTTGCGCGAGGCTTCCTGCTGCAGGGTGGAGGTGGTGAACGGCGGCCATGGATGGCGCTTCGCCGGCTTCGCCTCCACCGAGGCGACGGTGAACTGCGCCTTGTCCAGATCGGCCCTGAACGCCTCCGCTTCCGCACCGGAGCCAATGTCGAGGCGGGTGATCTTCTTGCCGTCGGCGCCGACCAGACGGGCTTCGAACGGCGCGTCCTTCGCCGTCGACAGGTGGGCGACCAGCGACCAGTACTCGCGGCTGACGAAGGTTTCGATCTCGCGCTCACGGTCACAGACGAGGCGCAGGGCCACCGACTGGACGCGGCCGGCGGAACGGGCGCCGGGCAGCTTGCGCCACAGCACCGGCGACAGGTTGAAGCCAACCAGATAATCAAGGGCGCGGCGGGCCAGATAGGCGTCGACCAGCGCCTGATCGATGGCGCGCGGCGCCGCCATGGCCGCCTGGATGGAATCGCGGGTGATGGCGTTGAAGGTCACGCGCTCCACGTCCACGCCCTTCAGAACCTTTTTCTGGTTCAGGGCCTCCAGCACGTGCCAGGAGATGGCCTCGCCCTCGCGATCCGGGTCGGTGGCGAGAATGAGCTTGTCGGCGCCTTTCACCGCTCTGGCGATGTCCGACAGGCGTTTGGCGCCGCGGTCCTCCAGCTCCCACACCATGGCGAAGTCATGCTCCGGATCGACGGAGCCGTCTTTCGCCGGCAGGTCGCGGATATGGCCGAACGACGCCAGGACCTCATAGTCCTTGCCCAGATATTTGTTGATTGTCTTCGCTTTCGCCGGAGACTCGACGACGACGACTTTCATGGGCTGCCACTGTCCATTGCGGTGAGGGGGCCGGCGGACAACCCGCGAAGCGGGCCGGTTTACCGGCGTGAACGCGCCGGAACGGCGTTGGGCCATTCGTCGGCGCGGGCGGAATATGGGCGTCGCGCAGCCCACCGGCAATCAAGGATAACAGGCCAGGCGGCGGACATGGTTTCAGGGTCCGGATGAATGGGTCAAAGCCGGCGACCTGTCAAATCGCCGGACAAATCGCGCATCCGGCCGCGTTCGGGCCGGAGCGCGGGTTTGCGCCCCGCTGGCGTCGCCGTCAGATCAGCGGCAGGGCGCGCTCCAGCAGCCTGGGGGCGAGGTGGCCGACGTCATTGGCGCCATAGATGCGACGCGGCGTCGCCAGGCGCGTGCGCGCCCAGGCTTCGGCGACAGCGGCCGGGGCGGAGCGGCGCAAGGCGGCGGCGGTCGCAAGGCCGGCCAGGCGATCGGCGGCGAAACGGGCCCGCCATTCCGGGTTGTCGCCGCGCAGGGCGTCGCCCAGATCCTTCGCCGCTTCCGCCACGCCCGGCATGCCCCCGGCTTCCTCCGCCAGCTGGCCGGCCACGGCGACCATCTCATCGGCCTCGCGGCTGGCGGCGCGCAACACGTCGAGGGCCATGATATTGCCGGGGCCCTCCCAGATGGCGTTCAGGGGCGCTTCGCGGTAGAGCCGCGCCATCGGGCCTTCCTCCACGTAGCCGTTGCCGCCCAGGCACTCCAGCGCCTCATAGATGAAGCCAGGCGCTGTCTTGCAGACAAAAAACTTGGCGGCCGGCGTCACCACCCGGGCGAACGCCGCCTCGGCCGGATCGGAGCCGGCGGCGTCAAAGCTGGCGGCGAGGCGCAGGGTGAGGGCGGTGATCGCCTCCATTTCCAGCGCCAGATCGGCCAGCACGAGGGTCATGGCCGGCTGGTCCACCAGCTTTCTGCCGAAGGCCATGCGGTGGCGGGCGTGGTGAATGGCCTGGGCCAGGGCCATGCGCATCAGGCCGTTGGAGCCGCTGACGCAATCGAGCCGGGTGTACTGCACCATGCTGATGATGGTGCGCACGCCGCGCCCCTCGTCGCCCAGCCGCCAGCCGAAGGCGGCGACGAACTCCACCTCCGACGAGGCGTTGGAGCGATTGCCCAGCTTGTCCTTCAGCCGCTGGAAGCGCAGGCCGTTGACCGATCCGTCCGGACGGAAGCGGGGCACGAGGAAGCAGGTGAGGCCCCCGGGGGCCTGGGCGAGCACCAGGAAGGCGTCGCACATGGGCGCCGACATGAACCATTTGTGGCCGGTGATCTCGTATTCGTCGTCCTGAACCGGAGCGGCCGTGGTGGTGTTGGCGCGCACGTCGGCGCCGCCCTGTTTCTCGGTCATGCCCATGCCGAGATTGACGCTGCGCTTTTCCCAGAACGGCAGGAAACGCGGATCGTACTGGCGTGAGCGCACGAAGGGCAGCCACTGGCTCAGGCGTTCCGGCGCGACGGCGAGGCTGGCCAGCGAGGCGTGGGTCATGGTCAGCGGGCAGACATGACCGGCCTCGACGCCCGAAATGACGCTGAGCCGGGCCGAGCGGGCCACATGGCCGCGCCCCTGGAAACTGTTCGCGCCGGGGAGGTTTTTCCCGGGGCCCGTCTTGCCAGCGCCGTTCCTGGCGGGGGCCTGGGGGGCAGCGCTGCTTTCGCCCATCCGGTCCCAGGTGGACGCGTGCAGGCCGGCCTCCATGCTGGCGGCCATCAATGCGTGCCAGGCGGGGTGAAACTCCACCTGATCGGCGCGCTCGCCCCGGGCGTTATGGGTGCGCAGCTTTGGCGGATTTTCGTTGGCGAGGCGGCCAAGCTCAAAGCGCTCCGCCGCGCCCCAGGCCTCGCCGAAGGAGAGCAACCCTTCCTGCACGGGATCGACGCCGTTGGCGGTCAGGGCGTCAAGCAGCGGCTGGTCGAGCGTCACCAGGTTGACGTCGACAAAGGGTGGGGCCTGGTTGAAAACCCGGTGCGTATCATATGCCGACATGCGATGCCCCTTGCCCCCCTTCAGCCGGTTTCCAACGGCCCGTTATTCGCGTATTTTTTATAAAGCATAGTGTGGCGGAGGCCGGGCGCAACCCGAAGCGGGATTTAAAGACAGGAAGGGCGGCTGGCCTGGAGTCGTCAAAAACAGGGCCGGCGCTGGCGTCTTTTCAAAAACGGGCGGGTCCGAAATCCGTGCGGATGACGGGATGGCGGCCATTCCGGCGACGATCGCGCCGGCGCGCCTGTTGACGGCGCCTGGTCGCGGCGGAAATGATGCGCTGTCCCGGATGGGTTTCTTTCCCCAGCCGCCCATGGCCCGGAGCCGGCTTTTCCGCCGTATCCTGCCGTGTCGCCTGTCCGGTTTTTCCCGGTTTCTTGCGGATGATCCCGATTCCCCATATAGGCGGGCCCCAGCATGAGCGCGTCCCCATCCCTCCCGGCATTTCCGCACCGTCACCTGCTCGGCATCGAAGGGCTGACGGCGGCCGAACTGACCACGCTTCTCGACATGGCCGATGAGGCCGTGGCGGTGAGCCGCCAGGTCGAGAAAAAGCGCGCGACCCTGCGGGGCCGCACGCAGATCAACCTGTTCTTCGAGCCCTCGACCCGGACACAGTCGTCATTCGAGATCGCCGGCAAGCGTCTCGGGGCCGACGTGATGAACATGTCGGTGGCCTCCTCTTCGGTGAAGAAGGGCGAGACGCTGATCGACACGGCGATGACCCTCAACGCCATGCGGCCGGACATCATCGTCGTCCGCCACGCCCAGGCGGGGGCGGTGCAACTGCTCTCGCAGAAAGTGGCGTGCTCGGTGGTCAACGCCGGTGACGGCGCGCACGAGCACCCAACCCAGGCGCTGCTCGACGCCCTGACCATCCGCCGCAACAAGGGGCGGATCGAGGGGCTGATCGTGGCGGTGTGCGGGGATATCCTGCACTCGCGCGTCGCCCGCTCGAATATTCTCGCCCTGCAATGCCTTGGCGCCCGGGTGCGCTGCGTGGCGCCGACGACGCTGCTGCCGCCGGCGATCGAGCGCTTCGGCGTGGAGGCGCACACCGACATGAAGTCGGGCCTGAAGGACGCCGACATCATCATGATGCTGCGCCTGCAGCGCGAGCGGATGAGCGGCTCGTTCATTCCTTCCAGCAAGGAATATTTCCGTTACTGGGGCCTGGACGAGGAAAAGCTGGCCTTCGCCAGGCCCGACGCGCTGGTGATGCATCCGGGGCCGATGAATCGCGGCGTGGAGATTTCCAGCGAAGTCGCCGACGGCGGCCGTTCGCTGATCCGCGAACAGGTGGAGATGGGCGTCGCCGTGCGCATGGCGGTGCTCGAGGCGGTGGCGCAGCACCTGCCGGATTACTGACTGGCTGCATCGTAAACAGACCCGCGGCGACACGGTGGCCAGGAGCCCGCTGATGACCAATACGCTGACGACCAACCCGCTGATGAGCGTCCGGACGCTCGTCAACGCTGACCTGCTCGATCCGGCCACTGGCCGCCGGCAGCGCGGCGCGGTGCTGATCCGCGACGGCCTGATCGCCGACGTGGTTCGCGGCGCGGCGCCGGCGAGCCCGGAGGGGGCGGACGTCATCGACTGTCAGGGCGCTCTGGTGGCCCCGGGGGTCGTCGACATGCGCGCCTTCCTTGGCGAGCCGGGGGCCGAGTATCGCGAGACGCTGAAAACCGCCAGCCGCGCCGCCGCCGCCGGCGGCATAACCACCCTGGTGTCGACGCCGGAAACCAGCCCGCCGGTGGACAGCGCCGCGACGGTGGATTTCATCCGCCGCCGGGCGCGCGACAACGCCATCGTCCACGTCGCCCCCGCCGCGGCGCTGACGCGGGGTCTGGAGGGGCTGGAGCTGGCGGAATACGGCCTGTTGCTCGAAGCTGGCGCCGTCGCCTTCACCGACGGGATGCGCTCCATCGCCAATGCCCGCGTCATGCAGCGGGCCATGGCCTATGCGCGCAATTTCGATGCGCTGGTGATGCACCACACCGAGGACGCCGATCTCACCGGCGATGGCGTGGCCACGCCGGGCGAGCTGGCCAGCCGCATGGGGCTGACCGCCGCGCCGCGCGAGGCTGAAACCATCATGCTGGAGCGCGACCTGCGCCTGGTGCGGATGACCGGCGGGCGTTATCACGCGGCGATGATCACCCACGCCCAGTCGGTGGAGCTGATCCGCCAGGCCAAGGACGAAGGCCTGCCGGTGACCTGCGGCGTCTCGATCAATCATCTGGCGCTGAACGAGCATGACATCAGCGGCTACCGCACCTTCTTCAAGCTGCGGCCGCCGCTGCGCCCGGAGGAAGACCGGCTGGCGCTGCTGGAGGCGCTGGAGGACGGCGTCATCGACGTCATCGTGTCCGACCACAATCCCCAGGACGTGGAGGCCAAGCGCCTGCCGTTCGGCGAGGCGGCGGCGGGCGCCATCGGCCTGGAGACGCTGCTGCCGGTGGCGCTGCGACTGGCCAACGCCGGCTCCGTAAGCCTGGCCCGGGTTCTCGACGCCCTGACCACGCGGCCGGCGGGCCTGCTCGGCCTGCCATGCGGCCGGCTAGCGAAAGGCGCGGCGGCGGACCTCATCGTGGCTGACACGGACCGCGCCTGGATCTACGAGCGCGAGGCGATCCGCTCCCGCTCGAAGAACACGCCGTTCGAAGGCGGCCGCATGGAAGGCCGGGTGCTGCGCACCCTGGTCAGCGGCGTCGATGCGCACGTCGCGGACTGATCCGCCCCGGGTTACCCCCCAAGACGCACCTCAGGCGCACCTCAGACACACGCCACGTATTTGCAGCATGGCGCCGGTTGCGCCGAAGGCCGGGAGATCGGGATGAACGCATGGCTCGACGGCGCGCCGGTGGGCGCCCATGGCTGGCAACTGGCCGCGGCGGCGCTGGCGGTTGGCTATCTGCTCGGCTCAATTCCGTTCGGCATGATCTTCACCCGCCTGTTCGGGGCGGGCGATTTGCGCAAGATCGGCTCCGGCAACATTGGCGCGACCAATGTGCTGCGCACCGGCCGCAAGGGGCTGGCGGCGGCGACGCTGCTCTGCGATGCGCTGAAGGGCACGCTGGCGGTGCTGCTGGCGGCGCCGTTTGGCCTGCTGCCGGCGCTGGCGGCGGCGCTGGGCGCCTTTCTTGGCCATCTGTTTCCCGTCTGGCTGAAGTTTCGCGGCGGCAAGGGCGTCGCCACCTTCCTCGGTTGCCTGATCGGGCTGGAGCCGCTGGCGGCGCTGGCCTTCGCCGTGGTCTGGCTGGTTGTCGCCTTCACCACCCGTTACTCGTCGCTGGCGGCGCTGGTCGCGGCGGCGGCGGCGCCCATTGTGCTGTTCCTGCTTGGCGCGCCGGGGACTGCGTGGCTGTTTATTCTGCTTGCCTTATTGTTGTGGCAACGTCACCATGACAATATCCGCAGGTTGATGAGCGGCAGGGAGAGCCGGATTGGCAGTAAATAACGCCTGTCTCGACTTCAGAAATATTTCAGGGGCCGGCTGATGGGGTCGCCGCCGCGCCTGCTTGACGACCAGACGCGATTTGACTGGTTGCGGTTGCTGCGCACGGATGGCGTTGGACCCCGGACTTTCTTCAAGCTTTTCGCCCGATATGGCAGCGCTGGCGCGGCGCTGGAGGCGTTGCCGTCGCTGGGCGCCCGCCGCGGCCGGGCGGTGGCGCCGCTGTCCCGCGACCTGATCGCCCGGGAGCTGGACGCGGCGGAGCGGATGGGCGTGCGTTTTGTCGCCAGGGGGGAGGCCGGCTATCCGCCGGCCCTGCGGGTTATCGACAGCGCGCCGCCGATGCTGGCGATCCGGGGGCAGGCGGCGACGCTGGATTTGCCCTGCGTGGCCATCGTGGGGTCGCGCAATGCCTCCGCCAGCGGCATGCGTTTTGCTGAAACGCTGGCCGGCGAGATTGGCGGCGCCGGCTATGGCGTGGTTTCCGGGCTTGCCCGCGGCGTCGATGCGCGCGCCCACGGCGCCAGCCTGCTTACGGGCACGGTCGCCGTGCTGGCGGGCGGCCATGATCGCATCTATCCGCGCGAGCACGACAGGTTGCTGGACGCCATCCTCGAGCGCGGCGCGGTGGTCAGCGAAATGCCCATGGGATGGACGCCGCGCGGCCGGGATTTTCCCCGGAGAAACCGCATCGTATCCGGCATGTCCCTCGGCGTGGTCGTGGTTGAGGCGGCGCTGCGCTCTGGCTCCCTGATCACGGCGCGTTTCGCGGCGGAGCAGGGCCGGGAGGTATTCGCCGTCCCCGGTTCGCCCATGGATCCGCGCGCCGCCGGGACCAACAGGTTGTTGCGCGATGGAGCGACGATCTGTTGCGCCGCGGCGGATGTGCTTGATGTGCTGGCGCCGATGCGTGGCCACGAGCGCTTCGATATGGATCCCGGCCCCGGATTGCTTGAGGCGCCGCCGGACGTGGAGGAGGCGCTCTGGGATGAACTCGGGGCGGATTTCCTTGACGATGACGGGAGCGGGGAAACCATGCGGCCGGCCTCGGCGCCATTATCCTGGGCGTTCGAGGAGGAGGCGTCCGTGTTCGACAGGGCCGGTCAGGCCGCTGACGATGTGGGCGGGCCGGCGGTTATCCGCGAAGCTCCCGTTGGCGGCGAGCTGGACGCAGGCGATTCAGCCGTGACCGCCGTGGCGCGGTTACTCGGCCCATCGCCCCTGACCGTGGATGATCTGATCCGTCTTTCGGGGCTGAGCGCCGGGGATGTGAATGTGGCGCTTGTCGAGCTTGATCTGGCGGGCAGGCTGGAGCGCCATGGCGCCCAGGCTATTTCGTTGGCGGCGCGCTAATCGCTGGCCAGGGCGCCGGGAGCTGTTGCGTGGAAAATCGTCGCCATTTTCTGTGAAGGCATACGTCAGCGCGTGGTCTTTCGGTGTGGACAGATATCCCCATGAATATGCGCCGGGCCGGAGATTTTCGGCTGTTCCGGGCCAGGGAAGCGGCGTCGGCCGGAGGCTGATTCACGATCGTGGGTCTGACGCCATCACGTTTCGATGCGCCGTCATGGGGATTCTTTCCCGCGATCTTCCCGCAGGGGCTTATTGTTAGAGCTATCAATTTGGGGGGAACATCTGCTGCCGCCGTCCCGGAAGCTGGCCGCGTTCAGGGGGCAGCGAAAGGAGCCGCATTCCGTCGCGTCAGTCGCGAAAACCGTCCTGGGAGGATCGCGCCTGCTCCTGCGCTTCCATATTGGCCATTGTCAGGAAATAGGCCAGAAGATCCAGCTGCTTGTGTCTGGCGAGATGGTACAGCTCAAGGGTGATCTGCTCGATATACTGGGCGATATCCGTGGAAGATGGCTCCGGCACGGGTATGAGGGGATGCGCGCCGAAATCAGTGGGAGGCCGGTTCATGCTTCACCATGTCATCGTTATGGGTGACGGGACCCAGCTTGGACATGGCAGTTAGAAAATCACCGCCAAATCGTTATTGCAATCATTAGTTGCGGGTAGGTGTTTTAGTTGGCGCCGGGATCTGACGTCGCGCCAATCTGGGCCAGGCGATCAAGAGCGCCCTGCAAGATGTATGAAGCCGCCAGCTTGTCAACAACTTCTCCTCGTCTGGCGCGCGATGCGTCCGCATCTATCAGCATTCTCGTAACGGCGGCAGTACTGAGCCGTTCATCCCAGGTCGCCATCGGAATGTCTGTCAGTTTTGCAAGGTTTCGCATGAAAGCGGCGGTGGCCTGGGTGCGCGGGCCTTCGCTTCCATCCATGTTGAGGGGCCAGCCAAACACCAGACCGCCGACATTGAATTTGCTGACGACCTCGAGGATGCGCGCGGCGTCGGGCGTGAACTTCTTGCGCTGGATGGTTTCCAGCGAGGTTGCGACGGTGAGGTTAACGTCGGAGAGGGCAAGTCCAATGGTTTTCGTGCCGAGATCGAGCCCGAGCAGGCGCGCGCCCGGGGGCAGGGACAGGAACCGCCTCAGGCTTTCGGGCGCCGTCGGGTCCTGATGGGAATTCGTCATGGCCATGTCTCCTGATCTGACGGCGCCTGTCGGTCACTGTATCTGAGGCACGCGGGCGCGGCTGCCCGCTGTTCCTGGAAATCGCAGCCAGCATCTGGCGCGCCCGGGCGCAACTGTCCAGCAGCGCCGGCGGCCAGATCGCGCCGCCCGGGGGGATTTGTCCGCGTATGTCGGGCGCATTCCCCGGGCGTGGACCTGATGCGACCAGGTGCTACCTTGGGTTGTAACCTGGCAGTGATCCTGACGCGGCGCTGCTGGCGGTCAACGGAACAGTCTGTTCGCGCCGGCCCGCGCGGGGGTGATTTCGGGCGGCTCTTGCCGTAAACCTCCCTGAGGGCGCCATCCGGAAGTCGCGCGGCTGGTTGGGGGACAGGGAGAGGGCGCGGGTTACCCCGTCCGATCCGGTTCGATGTGCTCCCAGGCAAACGCGCCCGCTTCGCCGGAAGATCCGTCAGGCGCAAGGTCCATGTACACAAGCCGGATTTTGTCCGGTCTTGTCTGGTTCGACGCGTTTTCCCGACGCAAAGCGGCGGCCGCCGGCTGGAAAACGCCATATCTATTTGTTTAAACGCATTTTCTTCACGAAAAGTGGAATTCACTTTTCCCGAAAATGCCCTAGGGGAGAAACAGATGCAGATCACCTGGTATGGTCATTCGGCGTTTCGTCTGGATTTCGGCGGCCGCGCCGTCCTGATCGATCCGTTCTTCACTGGCAATCCGTCGTTCGACGGCGACATCAGCGCCATCGAGAAGGGCGTCACCCATATTCTCGTCACCCACGGCCACGGCGACCATGTGGGCGACACGGTCGACATCGCCAAACGCACCGGCGCGACGGTCGTCACCAATTATGACCTGTGCATGCACCTGGCGACCCAGGGGCTGGAGAAGTTTGAGCCGATGAACACCGGCGGCACCGTCGATGTGGGCGGCTTCCGCGTCACCCTGGTGCGCGCCGATCATTCGGCCGGCATGATCGAGGCCGGCGTCGACCGGCCGCTCGGCAACCCCAACGGCATCATCGTCCGCGCCGAAGGCGAGCCGACGGTTTACGCCATGGGCGACACCGACGTGTTCTCGGACATGGCGTTGATCAATGAACTGTATGCGCCGGAGATCGCGTTCGTTCCGATCGGCGACCGCTTCACCATGGGCGCGGAACACGCCGCTTTCGCCGTGCGCAAGTTCTTCAGCCTGAAGGCGGTGGTTCCGTGCCACTACGCCACCTTCCCGCTGCTTGATCAGGACGCCCGCAAGTTCGTCGACGCCATGGAAGGCGCGCCGACCCGCGTCATCCTGCCGACGAAGAACGAGGCCTTCACGGTGTGACGTCAGGCGCAGCTGTTGCGTTTCCGCCGGCGTAGCTGGCGGCATGGCCGGACGGACCGGAACGGGTCTGTCCGGCTTTTTGTACTTCGCGCCTTGTCGCCCGGGCTGGCGCATGGGCCGCAATTGTTGCAGCGCTGGCGCCCTGGGTGCTATAGCCCCGACATTCGTCCGGCGGCGCGCCAGAGGCAAGCCCCCGGGCAGTCCGAACCCCACAATTCCTGGCGTTGCTCCGCTGTTGCGCTGGCGGAGCGGTTATCGTCAGTGTTGGTCCAGACCAACGCCAGAACCCAACGGAGGCGGCATGTCCGTCGATGCGACCACTGTCCGACGTATCGCCCATCTGTCCCGCATCGCGGTGAGCGACGCGGACGTTCCGCACCTTGAGGATGAGCTGAACTCCATTCTGGCGTTCGTGGAGCAGCTTGGCCAGATCGACGTCTCCGGCGTCGAGCCGCTGACCTCGGCCATGGCCATGACCATGCGCCTGCGGGCGGATGAAGTCACCGACGGCGGTTATGCGGCGAAGGTCGTGGCCAATGCGCCGGTGAGCGAGGACAATTTCTTCCTGGTTCCCAAGGTGGTCGAGTAACCGCGGCGCGTTCCGCCGCCCACCGCCCGCCTGTCGTTCCCCGCCTGCCGCGCGGGCGTCTGGCCTGGCCCACGTTTGCAAGTTTGCCCCCGAGTTTGAAAGACGCACATGTCTGATCTGACCGATCTCACCCTGGCCGAGGCGCGTGACGGACTGCGGGCGAAGCAGTTCTCCGCAGTCGAACTGACCCGCGCCCATGTTCAGGCGATGGAGCAGGCGCGCGCTCTCAACGCCTATGTGCTGGAGACGCCGGAAAAGGCGCTCGCCATGGCGGCGGCCAGCGACGCCCGCATCGCCGCAGGAGAAGCTGGCCCGCTCGAAGGACTGCCGGTTGGCGTCAAGGATCTGTTCTGCACCGAGGGCGTGCGCACCACCGCATGCAGCAGGATTCTGGGCGAATTCATTCCCGGCTATGAATCGACCGTGACCGCGAAGCTGTGGGCCGACGGCGCCGTGATGCTGGGCAAACTCAGCAATGACGAGTTCGCCATGGGCTCGTCGAACGAAACCTCGTGTTTCGGTCCGGTGATCTCGCCGTGGCGGCGGGACGGTTCTGACGCCGCCATCGTGCCGGGCGGCTCATCCGGCGGCTCTTCGGCCGCCGTCGCCGCCAAGCTGTGCCTCGCGGCCACCGCCACCGACACCGGCGGCTCGATCCGCCAGCCGGCGGCCTACACCGGCACGGTGGGAATCAAGCCGACTTACGGCCGTTGCTCGCGCTGGGGCATCATCGCCTACGCGTCGTCGCTGGACCAGGCCGGGCCGATCGCCCGCACGGTGCAGGACGCGGCGATCATGCTGAAGTCGATGACGGGCCTCGACCTGAAGGACACCACGTCGTTTGACGCGCCGGTCCCGGACTTTGAGGCCGCGGTGAAGCGCGGGGTCAAGGGCCTGACCATTGGCATTCCGAAGGAATACCGCGCGCCGGGCATGTCGGCGGAAATCGACGCCTTGTGGGAGCGCGGCGCCCAGTGGCTGCGCGACGCCGGCGCCAATGTGGTCGAGGTGTCGCTGCCGCACACCCAATACGCCCTGGCGGCCTATTACATCATCGCCCCGGCGGAGGCGTCCTCGAACCTCGCCCGTTACGACGGCGTGCGCTACGGCGTGCGCGTTGACGGCAAGGACATCGCCAGCATGTACGAGAACACCCGCGCCGCCGGTTTCGGCCGCGAGGTGAAGCGCCGCATCATGACCGGCACCTATGTGCTGTCGGCCGGTTATTACGACGCCTATTACGTGCGGGCCCAGAAGGTGCGGGCGCTGATCAAGCGCGATTTCGACGCGGCCTTCGCCAATGGCGTCGACGCCATCCTGACGCCAACGACGCCTTCCGCCGCCTTTGGTCTTGGCGAGAAGATCGCCGCCGATCCGGTGGAGATGTATCTGAGCGATATCTTCACCGTGACGGTGAACCTGGCGGGCCTGCCGGGCATTTCCGTGCCGGCGGGGCTGGACGCGCAGGGGCTGCCGCTGGGGCTGCAACTGATCGGCAAGCCGTTCGACGAGGAAACCCTGTTCGCGGCGGGCGAGGTGATCGAGCAGGCGGCGGGCCGTTTCGCGCCGGCCGCATCCTGGTGGCGCTGACAGGCGCGTTCGTCAGCGGGGAGCCCGGCTGGGCTGGAGCATGGCCATGACCTATGCGGTCAAGGAAATCTTCAAGACATTGCAGGGCGAAGGCGCCCAGGCTGGCAGCGCCGCCGTATTCTGTCGCTTCGCCGGCTGCAATCTCTGGACCGGCCGTGAAGAAGACCGCCACAAGGCGGTCTGCCAGTTCTGCGACACCGACTTCGTCGGCATGGACGGCGAGGGCGGCGGACGGTTCGCATCGCCAGCGGCGCTGCTGGACGCCATCGAGGCGGCCTGGGGCCCGGGGCGCGTCAACCGGCTGATCGTTTTCACCGGCGGCGAGCCGCTGTTGCAACTGGACGCGCCGGCGCTGGCCGAGGCGCATCGCCGTGGTTTCCGCTGCGCGGTGGAGACCAATGGCACCATCGCCGCGCCGGAAGGCCTCGACTGGATCTGCGTCAGCCCGAAGGCCGGCGCGGACCTCGCGCAGCGGCGCGGCCATGAGCTGAAACTGGTGTTCCCGCAGCCAACCCTGATGCCGGATGCGGTGGCCGACCTTGATTTCGCTCATTTTTTTCTGCAACCGATGGACGGTCCCGATCGGGCCGCCAACACCGCCGCCGCCGTGCAATGGTGCATGGACCACCCGCAGTGGCGGCTGAGCGTGCAGACACACAAGGTAATCGGTATTCCGTGATGTTCGAGCTGTCGAAACAGTTCCGCTTCGAGGCGGCCCACACCCTGCACCGGGCGGCGGAAACGCGCGAGGTGGAGAGTAGCCGGCGCATCCATGGCCATTCCTACCGGGCCGAGGTGACGGTGCGCGGCCGTCCTGATCCGGCGACCGGCATGATTATCGACCTGACCCTGTTCGAGCGGGCCATGGAGACGGCGCGCGACGGGCTGGATCACCGCTTTCTTGACGAGGTGCCGGACCTTGGGCCGGCCACCATGGAAAATCTTGCCCTGTGGATCTGGCGCAAGCTGCATCCGGCCTGTCCTGGCCTCGCGGCGGTGACGGTCCACCGCGACTCCAATGGCGAGAAATGCACCTATTTTGGCGAGGCGGCCTGAGCGCCCCCACCCCTGTCTGGACGTGAGGCGGCGAGAGACCGCCGGAAGGATGACCCGATGAATGCTCCCGTGCGCATGCCAAAACTGATCAAGGGCGCCACCGGCGACTGGGAAGTGGTGATTGGCATGGAGGTGCACGCCCAGGTGTCCTCCAACGCCAAGCTGTTCTCTGGCGCCTCCACCGAATTTGGCGGTGACCCGAACGATCACGTGTCGCTGGTGGACGCGGCGATGCCAGGCATGCTGCCGGTCATCAATGAGGAGTGCGTCAGGCAGGCCATTCGCACGGGCCTTGGCCTCAAGGCGCAGATCAATCTGCGCTCGGTGTTCGACCGCAAGAACTATTTCTATCCGGACCTGCCGCAGGGCTACCAGATCAGCCAGTTCAAGGACCCGATCGTCGGCGAGGGCGTGCTGACCATCGACCTCGAAAACGGCGCCCAGGTCGAGGTGGGCATCGAGCGCCTGCATCTGGAGCAGGACGCCGGCAAGTCGCTGCACGACCAGCACCCGACCATGAGCTTCGTCGACCTGAACCGCTCGGGCGTCGCCCTGATGGAGATCGTCTCCAGGCCGGACCTGCGCAGTTCCGAGGAGGCGAAGGCCTATGTGACCAAGCTGCGCTCGATCCTGCGTTATCTGGGCACCTGTGACGGCGACATGGAAAAAGGCTCGCTGCGGGCCGACGTCAATGTCTCGGTGCGGCGCCCCGGCGAGGGCCTTGGCACCCGCTGCGAGATCAAGAACGTCAATTCCATCCGCTTCATCGGCCAGGCCATCGAGTATGAGGCCCGCCGCCAGATCGGTATCCTGGAGGATGGCGGCGTCATCGACCAGGAAACCCGCCTGTTCGATCCGGGCAAGGGTGAAACCCGTTCGATGCGCTCAAAGGAAGAGGCGCACGACTACCGTTATTTCCCCGATCCAGACCTGCTGCCGCTGGTGTTCCCGCAGGAGCTGGTGGACGATCTCGCCGCGCATCTGCCGGAGCTGCCGGATGAGAAAAAGGCGCGGTTCATCAACGTTCTCGGCCTGCCGGCTTACGACGCCGGCCTGCTGGTGGCGGACAAGGACACGGCGGATTATTTCGAGGCGGCGCTGAACGCCGGCGGCGGCAAGCGCGACGCCAAGGCAGTGGCCAACTGGATCATGGGCGACATTTCCGCTTACGCCAATTCTGTCAGCAAGGCGGTGTCACAAACCTTCATCACGCCGGAGCAGGTGGCGGGCATCGTCGATCTGATCGGCGAAGGCGTCATTTCCGGCAAGATCGCCAAGGATGTGCTGGCGATCATGGTCGAGGAGCAGGGCGGTGATCCGCGCGCCATCGTCGAAGCGCGCGGCATGAAGCAGGTCACCGACACGGGCGCCATCGAAAAGGCCGTGGACGAGATCATCGCCGCCAACCCCGACAAGGTCGCCCAGGCGCAGGCCAAGCCAACCCTGGCTGGCTGGTTCGTCGGCCAGGTCATGAAAGCGACGGGGGGCAAGGCCAATCCGCAGGCGGTGAACGAACTGGTGAAGGCCAGGCTCGGCCTCTGAGTCAAAGAGGGCGCCGCCGGTCCGGCGGCGCGTTTCCGCCGGGAGCCCGGATGCGAAAACGTCCGGGCTTTTTTGTGTTTGCACGCCTTTGTGTTTGCTCGCCTGGTGATGGCGAGCTCCTGGGCCGCCGGCCAATTGCCTTCCTCACGCCGATTTGATTATGCTGCCGGGGCCTGGAGGGGCTCCGTCGTGTTCCGGAGCCAACCAGGGAACATGGTTTGTGGATGGGGATCTGGCCGCTGACCGGGGGCTGGCCAGTTCCTTGTCAACCTGTATTGTTCTGGACAGACTGGCTGTCCTGCCCCAGCCGTCTGCCCGGCGCGAACCTGGCGACGGAAGGCGACGTGTTCGCGGGGCACAGGGACAAGAACCGGTGGATCCGGCCTTCAGGCCGGCCTGGGGAGACATTGATGGCGGAAGCCCAAACCGCGCCGATCGAACTGTTTTACTGGCCAACGCCCAATGGCTGGAAAATCTCGATCATGCTTGAGGAATGTGGCCTTCCTTATGTGGTCCGGCCGGTCAATATCGCCAAGGGCGACCAGTTCAGGCCGGAATTCCTCGCCATCTCCCCGAACAACCGCATGCCGGCGATCATCGATCCTGAAGGGCCGGGCGGCCAGCCGATTTCTGTTTTTGAATCGGGCGCCATTCTCCAGTATCTCGGTCGCAAGACCGGCCTGTTTTACCCGGCGGATGAACGCCAGCGGGTCGCTGTTGACGAGTGGTTGTTCTGGCAGGTGGCCGGGCTTGGCCCCATGGCCGGGCAGGCGCACCATTTCCGCATCTACGCGCCAGAAAAGTTCGCTTACGCCATTGAGCGCTATACCCGCGAGGTCGGCCGTCTTTATGGGGTGATGGACCGGCGGCTGGCCGACCGGGAATGGCTGGGCGACGCCTATTCAATCGCCGACATGGCGACCTATGGCTGGGCCCGCCTGTGGGAGCGTCAGGGGCAGGACATTACGGCGTTTCCCCATGTGCAACGCTGGCTGAAGCAGATGGAAGCCCGGCCGGCGGTGCAGCGCGGCCTCGCGGTCCGCGCCGACGACCGGGACAAGACCAATCTGGCCGCCGATCCCGCGGCGCAAAAAATCCTTTTTGGCCTGGGACTTCCCGGTGTCGCCGGCAAGCCCGCCGGGTCGGAAAGGTAGCCGGGCCGCCCCTGGCCGGTTGGTGGCGTCAGGCGCCGGGGCGGTAGCGCCCCATGAACATGTCGAGCGCCGAGACGATGGTCTTCTGGATGGAGGTGTCCGAGGTGTCGGACGGCGCGCCAAAGAACAGCGGTTTGACGATGGCCCCCTGGCACAGCTCATAAAATTGAGCGGCCGCCAGGGCGGTGTCCGGAATATCCAGCTGGCCCCGCGCCGTGCATTCATCAAGATAGCCGGAGAGGTGGTTGATCCCGTGTTCCGGGCCCGCCTCATAAAAGATCTGGCCCAGCGCCGGCAGCTTGATTGACGCGGCGATCACCATGCGCACCATGGCGATATGCTCCGGCTCCAGCATGCGGCGGATAAAGCTGACGCCATAGGCGTGCAGGACGGCGCGTATATCCGGGTTGTTGCGGTCCAGAATGGCCTGCTGTTCCGCCGCCGCCTGCAGGTCCGCCCGCACCAGATCGGCGAAAAGCCCTTCCTTGCTGGTGAAGTAAACGTACAGGGTGCCTTTCGACACGCCAGCGGCGCGGGCGACGCCGTCCATGCTGGCCGCATCGAACCCCTGGGAACGAAAAACCTGGCGCGCGCCGGCGAGGATCTGGTCACGCTTGCCGTCTGGCGCCAACGGCGCCGCCGTCACGGCGCGCGCGCCGGCGTCGGTCTCGCCCCTGGCGCGGGACTGATCTGCTGGCAGTGCATGCCCTGGTGCAGGCGAGGTCATTTTTTGCATACCTTAACTCGCGGGTCGCCTTGACCTGGCGGAAATCTGGCGGCTGCCGGAACTGCTGTGAGTTCGGCGCCGTTATCCGTTTCATCCATTGACTGAACGGTTCGGTCAAAATAATCAACTGTTCTCTGTCGGGACAAGGCGCCAGATGGCGAAGAGCGCCTGGAGATGTTTGATGAGCAGGCAGGACAATGCTGGCGGTATGGGCGGCGGCGCCCCGGTGGGGGCGCGCCAGGACGTGACGGCGGCCCATGCGACCGATCACGCCACGGCGCAGCCGCGCCGGAGCCGGAAGAAAGTCATCCTGGGTGGTCTGGCGGTCGCGGCTGTTGCGGGCGTCGTCTGGGCTGGCGCTTACTGGTGGACCACCGGCCGTTTCATGGTCTCGACCGACGACGCTTACGTGCGGGCCGACATCACCCTGCTGGCCGCCAAGGTTTCCGGCTATGTGACCGAGGTTCTGGTGGACAATAACCAGGACGTGAAGGTGGGCGACGTCATCGCCCGTATCGACTCGGGCGACTACCGCCTGGCGCTCGAATCGGCGCGGGGCAAGGAAAAGACCCAGCTGGCGGCGCTCGACCGCATCTCGCACCAGATTGACGCCGCCCGCGCCGCCGTCGCCCAGGCGCAGGCGCAGATTCCCGCCGCCGAGGCGGACGTCATCCGCACCCACGCCGAGCTGGAGCGCCAGAACAAGCTGGCCCAACGCGACTTCGCCAGCCAGCAGAAGCTGGAGCTGGCGCGCGCCGACCAGGCCCGGGCCGACAGCTCGCTGATGGCGGCCAAGGCGGCTCTGGCGTCCGCCAACGCCAATGTCGCGGTGCTGATCGCGCAGAAGGGCGAGGCCGAGGCCGTGCTCAACGAATACCGCATCGCCACCAGCAAGGCGGAGCGCGACCTGTCGTTCACCGAGGTGCGTTCGCCCATCAACGGCGTGGTGGGCAACAAGGCGGTGCAGACGGGCCAGTATGTCCAGCCGGGCCAGCGCCTCGCCGCGCTGGTGCCGCTCGACGAGGTCTATATCGACGCCAATTTCAAGGAAACGCAGATCTCCAGGCTGAAGCCCGGGCAGAAGGTGGAAATCACCGTCGACGCTTATCCGGACCGGCATTTCACCGCCACGGTGGAAAGCCTGTCGCCGGCGTCTGGCGCGCTGTTCAGCCTGCTGCCGCCGGATAACGCCACCGGCAACTTCACCAAGATCGTGCAGCGCATGCCGGTGCGGCTCTCCATCGAACGGGAAGAGGCGGCGGAGCATGTGCTGCGCCCGGGCCTCTCCGTGGTGGCGACGGTGGACGCGCGCACCGGGCCGAAGGCGCAGGCGAAAGCGCCCTGATCAGGCCAGAGCCGTTCGCGGGGCGGGCGCCGGAGGCGGCGCGCGGACCGTTGTTTGAAAAAGCGCAGCAGCGCGAGGACGACATGCCGGCCAGGCCCCTGGGATGATCCCGGCCCCGGACGGTCAGGGGATCACGGTCATGACAGCCGCCGCCACCGCATCCGGGATCGCCGGCGCCGTTCCGGCGACGCCGGTCGCGCCGCCACTCGACAAGCGCCGGTTCATCGCCTTCATCGCGATGGTGTTCGGCATGTTCATGGCGATTCTGGATATTCAGATCGTTTCCGCGTCCTTGCCGCAGATCCAGGCTGGCCTCAGCGCCAGCGCCGACGAAATCCCCTGGGTACAGACCAGCTATCTGATCGCCGAAGTGATCATGATTCCGCTGTCGGGCTTCCTGTCGCGGGCGCTGTCGACGCGGGTGCTCTTCACCATATCCGCCGCGGGCTTCACCTTCATGAGCCTGATGTGCGCCACGGCCACGACGATCGAGCAGATGATCGTCTACCGGGCGCTGCAGGGGTTCATCGGCGGCGGCATGATCCCCACGGTGTTCGCGGCGGCGTTCACGGTGTTTCCGCCGGAAAAACGTCCGATCGTCTCGCCGATCATCGGCCTTGTCGCCACCATGGCGCCGACCATCGGCCCCACCGTCGGCGGCTATCTCACCGACATCTTCTCCTGGCACTGGCTGTTCCTGATCAACATCGTGCCCGGGATCGTGGTGACCATACTCTCGGTCACGCTGATCGACTTCGACGAACCGGATTTCGCGCTGCTGCGGCGCTTCGACTGGACCGGGCTGATCACGATGGCCCTGTTTCTGGGCAGTCTTGAGTTCGTGCTTGAAGAAGGTCCGATAAAGGACTGGTTTTCCGACGAATATATCGTTGTTTTCACCGCCGTGGCCATCGTCGCCTCGGGGCTGTTCTTCTGGCGAACGCTCACGGTGGACGAGCCCGTCGTCAATCTGCGCGCTTTCACCAACCGCAATTTCGCGGCCGGGTCGCTGTTCAGCTTCGTCATGGGCATCGGCCTGTACGGGCTGACCTATCTTTACCCCATCTACCTCGCCCGCATCCGCGGCTATTCGCCGTTGCAGATTGGCGAAACCATGTTCGTCACCGGCGCGGCGATGTTTCTGTCGGCGCCCTTCATCGGCAGGCTCTCCGCGATAATGGACCAGCGCGTGCTGATCGGCATCGGCTTCGGCGCGTTCGCCCTGGGCACATGGATGGTGACGGGCATCACCGCCGACTGGGATTTCTGGGAGCTGTTCATTCCACAAATCCTGCGCGGCGTCGGCATCATGGCCTGCATGGTGCCGGTGAATAACATCGCCCTCGGCACCCTGCCGCCCGATGAGGTGAAAAACGCCTCGGGCCTGTTTAACCTGACGCGAAACCTCGGCGGCGCCGTGGGCCTGGCGCTGATCAACACCGTGCTGAACAACCGCATGGACCTGCATCTGCAACGCCTGGCCGAACAGGTGACCTGGTCGCGCGATGTGGCGCTGGAGCGGCTTTCCGCCCTGACCGGCGCGATGGCGGCGCGGGGATCGGACGCGGACATGGCGGCGCTGAAACAGATGGCGCAGCTGGTGCGACGCGAAGCGACGGTGATGGCTTTCGCCGACGTCTTCTACCTGCTGAGCTTCCTGTTCGTCGCGCTGATTTTCCTGACGCCGTTCATCAACAAGCCGGACGCCGGCGTTCAGGTGGACGCCCACTGAAACGCCGGTCATCGGGCGCGCGCCGATGCATCGGCCGCTTTCCCGCATGAGCGCGGGTTACGCGGGGCTTGCCGGAAGCGCGTGGCAAGGCCGCCACGAGTCATGCCCGGCAAAGCCCCCCGCCGGCAGGCAGCGCCCCGCTGGCGGGCAAAACCATAAAAGGCGCCGCCCGGCGGAGGGCGGCTTACTCTTCCGCCATCTGGCGAAGCAGATCAAACGCCTGCAACACCGACGCCGCGCGGATCGCCTCGCGGCCGATCTCGCCGAACTGGCGCTCCACATGCAGCGTCTCGCGGCCTTCGCGGGCGGCGGCGAAATGCACCAGGCCCACCGGCTTGTCCTCACTGCCGCCGCCAGGGCCGGCAATGCCGGTGATGGCGACGGTGACGTTGGCCGGGCAGCGCGACAGGGCGCCGATGGCCATGGCCCGCGCCGCCTGTTCGCTGACCGCGCCGAAACGCTCCAGCAGCTCCTTCGGCACGCCGACCATCTCGTGCTTGGCGCGATTGGAATAGGTGACGTAGCCGCGGTCGATGACGTCCGATGCGCCCGGTATGCCGGTGAGCGCGGCGGCGACAAGACCGCCGGTGCAGGATTCGACAGTGGCGAGCGTCAGCCGGTAGCGGCGGTAAAAAGCCAGCAAATCTTCAGCCTGCCGTTCGATGTCCGGCGCGATGATCATGGCGCTTTCCCCGTTGATGTGAGCATGAGGTCAGGGCGAAACGTTCGCGGCCCGCATGGTTGCGCTGGCGAGAACGCCGACGCGGAGCGGGCGTTTTACGTCACTTCGCCGGCTCGGGGTGTTCCCCGGATGCGATGCGCCCGTCCGTGTCGCCGGATGAGCCCGGGCCTGGCAGCCGGACGGAGGCGACAGCCTGGGCGGCGATGCCCTCGCGGCGACCGGTGAAGCCCAGCCGCTCGGAGGTGGTCGCCTTGATCGAAACAGCAGTTTCGCCGACCCCGACTATTTCCGCAATCCGCGCGCGGATGGCGGCGCGGTGCGGCCCGATTTTCGGGTATTCGCAAACGATCACGACGTCGAGATGATCAATGACCCCGCCGCGCGCCCGCACCAGCCGCACCGCATGCGCCAGGAACCGGTCCGACGCGGCGCCTGCCCATTGCGGGTCGCTGGGCGGGAAATGCGTTCCGATGTCGCCGTCGCCGATGGTTCCGAGCAGGGCGTCGGTGAGGGCGTGCAACACCACGTCGCCGTCGGAATGGGCGGTGACCGCAAGGTCGCTGGGGATGCGCACGCCGCCCAGCCAGATGTGGTCGCCAGGCGTGAAGGCGTGCACGTCATAGCCGATGCCAGTGCGGCTGATGAGGCTGGCGGCGGGGGCTTGCATGACAGGCGCCCTGAAATCGTGTGGATGGGTGATCTTGCTGTTGGCCGCCTCGCCCTCGAACACATGCACGGGCAGGCCGGCCCATTCGGCGATCGCCGCGTCGTCGGTGAATTCCGCCGGTTCGCCAAGGGCGCGTCGGTGGGCGTCGAGAATGGCGGCGAAGCGGAAGGCCTGCGGCGTCTGGATGGCGCGCAGGGCCGGACGCGGCAGGGTCGCGGTGACCTGGCCGCAGGCGTCGACCGCTTTGATGGTGTCCGACACGGCGAGCCCCGGCACAGCGGAGCCATGGGTCCTGGCGGCGGTGATGGCGCGCCGGATCAGGCTGGCGCTGGCCCAGGGGCGGGCGGCGTCGTGGATCAGCACATGGTCCGGCGGCGCCGTCATCGACGCCAGCGCCTCCAGGCCGTGGCGCACCGAGGCCTGGCGGCTGGCGCCGCCATCCACAGACATCAGCCGGCCGGAATATTCAGCGCCAAGGCCGGCCACGGCGGCGTCGAACAGGCCGCGATCTTCCGCCCGCACAACCACGACAACGCGGCGGATGGCCGGCAAGGCGAGAAAACTGCGCAGGCTGCGCAGCAGCACCGGCTCGCCGTCGAGATCGCGATACTGCTTGGGCGCGCCGGCTCCAGCCCGTTCGCCGCGACCGGCGGCGACAATAATGGCGTCCACGGCGCCCTGATCCGCGTCCATGTCCGCCTCGTTGCGCGCCCGCCGGGCAGTCGCTGCGTTTTGACCTGTCATGAATGGCTCCACCTCACGCGCCCCTTTAGTGCATCTTGTGGCGGAGGGGAAATGGCGCGGCGACAGGCGCGGGCGTCGCCGGCTCTGGCGCTGGCGGCGTCGCGCCGGTAAAAGACATGGATCATGAACGACCAGGCGAGGCGTGGTTTTCACGCCATTGACAAACTGCGGACCGGCGGCGGCGCGGCGCTGGCCCCGATGTCCGGCGTGACGGACGTGGGATTCCGGCGGCTCGCCGGACGCTTTGGCGCGTCGCTGGTGGTTTCGGAAATGGTGGCCTGCCGGTCATTCGCCCATGGCGACGCGGAGGCGTCAACCCGCGCCGAAGGCGCCGGCGTCGACGTGCATGTGGTGCAGCTCGCTGGCTGCGAGGCGCACTGGATGGGCGAGGGCGCGCGTGTCGCCGAGGCGGCCGGCGCTCACATTATTGACATCAACATGGGCTGCCCGGCCCGCAGCGTCACGGGCGGCCAGTCCGGTTCGGCACTGATGCGCGACCTGGATCATGCGCTGACGCTGGTGGAGGCCACGGTCGCGGCCGTGACGGTTCCTGTCACCCTGAAGATGCGGCTGGGCTGGGACGACGCCACGCGCAACGCGCCTGAGCTCGCCCGGCGGGCGGCGGCGGCCGGCGTCGCCATGGTGACGGTGCACGGTCGCACCCGTCAGCAATTCTACAAGGGAAGCGCCGACTGGCGCGCGGTCAGGGCGGTGCGCGAGGCGATCGCCCTGCCGCTGATGGTCAACGGCGACATCGCCAGCGCCGCCGATGCGCGCGCGGCGCTGGCGCAATCCGGGGCGGACGCGGTGATGGTTGGCCGCGCGGCGCTGGGGCAGCCGTGGCTGGTGGGCGAGATCGCCGCCAGCCTGACTGGCGACATCCGCCGGACGCCTGAGCATGCGGAGCAGGTGGCCGCCATGTGCGAGCATTATGAGTGCATGCTCGGTCTCTATGGCGTTGACGTGGGCGTGCGCCATGCGCGCAAGCACCTGGCCGCCTTCGCCGCGCACGCCGGCGCGCCCTCCGAACTGCGCGCCGCCCTGACCGCCGCCCGCCAGCCACACGAGGTGTTGCGCATGCTGCGGGCGATTCCGGACCGCGCTTCCCGAAACATCGCTCCCCAGACCTCCGCCAGGCAGGACTTCGCAGCATGAGCAAAACGTCAGGCGCTGATCACATCCCGGACCCCGGGGAGGCGCCTGGCGCCAGCGCGGTTCCTGACGCGGGGGACATCCTCAATGTCATGCCGGCGCCCATCATGACCGTAGGCCCCGGAAATCGGGTGCTTTACGTCAACGTGGCCGCCGAGGACTTCTTCGAGCAGAGCCGCGCCGTGTTGCAGCGGCGCACGCTCGATCAGGTGTTCCCGTTCGGTTCGCCGGTGCTGGCCATCGTCGAGGAAGCGCGCCAGCGCAAAACCAGCGTCAACAGCTACGGCGTCGCCATCGAGCGTCCCTGGACGGCCCGGGTGCGGGTGAGCGACATTTTCGCCGCGCCGATGCCGGAGAATGATGAAAATATCATCATTGTGCTGCAGGAGCGGACAATTGCTGAAAAACTGGACAGGCAACTGACCACGCGCAGCGCAGGCCGCTCCATGAGCGTGCTGGGATCGATGCTGGCGCATGAAATCAAGAACCCGCTGTCCGGCATTCGCGGCGCGGCGCAGCTGCTTGAGCAGTCAGCCAGCGAAGAGGACCAGGAGTTGACCCGGCTCATCTGCGACGAGGCCGATCGCATCGTCAAGCTGGTCGAACGGATGGAGTTTTTCAGCGACGAGCATCCGGCCGGGCGCGAGCCGGTGAACATTCATGGCGTGCTCGACCACGTGCGCAAGCTGGCGCTGAGCGGCTTTGCCCGCCACATCCGCATCAACTGTCATTATGATCCATCGCTGCCGCCGGTCCACGCCAACCGCGACCAGCTGATCCAGGTATTTCTCAACCTTGTGAAGAACGCCGCCGAGGCCATCGGCCCGGACGCGCAGGACGGCGAAATCAACCTGACCACGGCGTTTCGCGCCGGCATTCACATCCAGACGCCGGGATCACGGCAGAAAACCAGCCTGCCGCTGGAATTTTGCGTCACCGACAATGGCCCCGGCGTGCCGCCCGACATGCTGCCAGACCTGTTCGATCCCTTTGTCACCACCAAGATGCAGGGAAGTGGCCTGGGTCTTGCATTGGTGGCGAGGATCATCGGCGACCATGGCGGCGTCGTTGAATGTGAATCGGTGGCGCACAGGACGGTGTTTCGCGTTCTGATGCCCATGTACTCGGCCCATGACGGCCGGGGGACGGAGGCTTGAACCCATGGCTCGCGGACAAATCCTGCTCGCTGACGACGACGCCGCAATCAGGACGGTGCTGAACCAGGCGCTGACGCGGGCGGGCTACGAGGTGCGCGCCACCGGCCAGGCCTCGACCCTGTGGCGCTGGGTGGAGCAGGGCGACGGCGACCTCATCATCACCGACGTGGTGATGCCGGACGAGAACGCCCTCGACGTGCTGCCGCGCATCAAGAAGCTGCGGCCGGACATGCCGATCATCGTCATGAGCGCCCAGAACACGTTCATGACGGCGGTGCGCGCCTCCGAACGCGGCGCCTACGAATATCTGCCCAAGCCCTTCGACCTGAAGGAACTGGTGGCGATCGTCGGCCGGGCCATATCGCGGCCGCGTGGCGAGGGCCTGGCGGCCCAGACCCAGGACGGGGACGACATTCCGCTGATCGGCCGCTCGGCCGCCATGCAGGAAATCTACCGCGTGCTGGCGCGGTTGATGGCCACGGATCTCACGGTGATGATCACTGGCGAGTCCGGGACGGGCAAGGAGCTGGTGGCGCGGGCGCTGCACGACTATGGCAAACGCAAGGGCGGCCCGTTCGTCGCCGTCAACATGGCGGCGATCCCGCGCGACCTGATCGAGGCCGAACTGTTTGGCCACGAGAAGGGCGCCTTCACCGGCGCCGCCCAGCGCAGCGCCGGCCGCTTCGAGCAGGCGGAGGGCGGCACGCTGTTCCTCGACGAGATCGGCGACATGCCGATGGAGGCGCAGACCCGCCTGCTCCGGGTGTTGCAGCAGGGCGAGTACACCACCGTCGGCGGCCGCACGCCGATCCGCGCCAATGTCCGCATCGTCGCCGCCACCAACAAGGATCTGCGCGGCTCGATCCAGTCCGGCCATTTTCGCGAGGACCTGTACTTTCGCCTGAATGTGGTGCCGCTGCGCCTGCCGCCGCTGCGCGAGCGTCTTGAGGACATTCCCGACCTGATGCGCCACTTCTTCTCCCTGGTGGAGAAGGAGGGGCTGCCGCGCAAGCAGATCGACGCCGAGGCCATGGACCGCCTGAAGCGTTATCGCTGGCCGGGCAACGTGCGGGAACTGGAAAATCTGGTGCGGCGTCTGGCGGCGCTCTATCCGCAGGACGTCATCACCGCGCCGATCATCCAGGCGGAGCTGGAGCCGACGCCGGCTGCGGCGGCGGCGGCCGCGCCTGAGGCGCAGCACCGGCAGGCGCCGGCCCTGTCCGCGCCCCCCATCACCGCGAAAGCCGGCGGGGATAACCTTTCCGCTTCGGTGGAGCAGCACCTGGCCAATTATTTTTCCGGCTTCCGGGACGGTTTGCCGCCGCCCGGCCTCTATCACCGCATCCTGCGCGAGGTGGAGGGGCCGCTGATCGGCGCGGCGTTATCCGCCACGCGCGGCAACCAGATCAAGGCGGCGGAGTTGCTGGGGCTCAATCGCAATACCCTGCGCAAGAAGATCCGCGATCTCGATCTGCAACTCGTTCGCTCGGCGCGGGTTCGCTAGGTCCTGGCGCGGGAAGGGCGGTAGCCAGGGGGCTGGCGGCCAGACCCGGCCGCCGCGCGTGGTGGATTGACCCCGAAACGGCCAGTTACGGGCCATATGGTGGGGGCGACGGTTCCCGTCGCCTCCAGAATGTCGTATTTCAACAACACTGTGACGATTGTGCCGACACGCTGATTCCGCTGGCCGTATGGGCGGGACGTGAGGCTGTCTGTCCTGCCCCGACGCGGAGGCTTCGGGAAAATGGCTGCCGCACCGTGCTTGCCGGTTTCCGGCAACCGGTCGCGGAGCGGGTGTTGCTGAAGGGGCGTGCTTGAGCATCGACAATACGGCGCACAATGACATTGCCGCCGCGCGTGGATCAGATCCGGGACAGCGCGTATCCGGCGTGCTCGGCGTCATCCTGGTCGTCTGCGCGCTGACCTGCGCTTTCTCCACCTTCCTTGTGCTCGCCGGCATGACGCCCATCCTGCCCACCCATGTGGTGGTGGCGTGGATGCTCGGCGTCAACGCGCTGCTGGTGGTGGCGCTGCTGGTGGTCGTGCTGGCGCAGACTGTCAGCCTGTGGCGGGCGCGGCGGCGCGGCGCGGCGGGCGCCGGCCTGCATGTGCACATCGTCAGCCTGTTCTGTTTCGTCGCCGCCGTGCCGGTGATCCTCGTCGCGGTGGTGGCCTCGATCACCCTGGAGCGCGGGCTGGATCCCTGGTTCATCAGCTCGATCAAGGCGCTGATGTCCAACACGGTGGAGATCGCCAAGGAATATCGCGACGCCCAGTGCCGCACCGTGGTGCGTGAGGCCAATCTGATGGCCGGCGACCTGAACCGCGCAAGGGTGCTTTACGACGCCGACCGGAAGCTGTTTCACGATTTCCTGCAATCACGCTCGGCGTTTCTCGGCTTTCCGATCACCATTCTGATGACGGTGGACGGCTCGGTGGTGGAGCGTTTCGACAGCGGCCAGATTCTCAATGTGCCGCTGCCGACGCGCGAGGACCTGCAGAACGCCAGTGACAGCGACGCGACCTGCCTCATTCCCGGCAACCGCAATGTCTTTGGCGCGGTGCAGAAAGTGCCGGAGCTGAACGGCATGGTGCTGTTCGTCGCCCGCACCGTCGACCCCAAGGCCGTCGCCTTCCTGCCCATGGCCGAGGCGGGCGTGGCCTATTATCAGGTGCTGGAGGAAAAGAAGCTCGGCATCCAGATCGCTTTCGCCTCGATGTTCGCGCTGGTGGCGCTGATCGTGCTGCTGTCGGCGCTGTGGTTCGGCATGAGCTTCGCCAACCGGCTGGTGACGCCGGTGCGCCGGCTGATTCACGCCGCGGACCAGGTGGCCAGCGGCAACTATTACGTTCAGGTGCCGGCCCAGAAGTCCGGCGACGATCTCGGCCACCTTGGCGAAACCTTCAACAAGATGACCGGGCAGCTGCGTCGCCAGCATGACGGGCTGGTTTCCGCCACCGAGGTGATGGACCGCCGCCGCCGCTTCATGGAGGCGGTGCTGGCGGGCGTGTCGCCGGGCGTGGTCGGCGTTGACGCCGCCGGCGTCATCACCATCGTCAACCCGTCAGCCGAGACGCTGCTGCGCGCCGGCGCGGACGAACTGGTTGGCCGGCCGATCCGCGAGGCGCTGCCCGAGGTGAGCGGGCTGTTGCAGGAGGTGGGCGAGGGGCGCCGGCTGGTCCAGCGCCAGATCGCCATCGACCGTGACCAGCACGAACGCATGCTGAACGTGCGCGTGACGTCAGAGCAGGGCGATGTCAGCAGCGGCGGCGTGGTGGTGACGCTGGATGACATCACCGATCTGGTCAACGCCCAGCGCACCTCAGCCTGGGCGGATGTGGCGCGGCGCATCGCTCACGAAATCAAGAACCCGCTGACGCCGATCCAGCTTTCAGCCGAGCGCATCCGCCGGAAATATGGCAAGGTGATCGTGAGCGATCGCGAAGTCTTTGACCAATGCACGGCGACGATCATTCGCCAGGTCGATGATCTGAAGCAGATGGTCGATGAATTTTCGTCGTTCGCCCGCATGCCGGCCCCAACGATTGATGAGGATGATATCGCTTCCACCATCCGCGAGGTCGTGTTCCTCATGCGGGTCGGCAATCCGGACATCACATTTGTCGAGGACATGCCGGCGGGGCCGCTGCGCGTGCGCTATGATCGGCGGCTGGTCTCGCAGGCGGTGCAGAATATTGTCAAGAACGCTACGGAAGGCATCAAGGGGATGGCTGACCCCGAAGATCGCGCGGCTGGCAAGGTTGAAATTTCGCTGCGCGAGGAGGGCGGAAAGATCGTGATCGATGTCACGGACAATGGCGTGGGCTTCCCCCGGGAGCACCGCAACCGGCTGCTTGAGCCATACCAGACGTCGCGCGAGGGCGGCACCGGCCTTGGCCTGCCGATCGTCCTGAAGATTTTTGAGGAGCATGGCGGCGGGCTCGAATTGCTCGACGCTCCCGCGGTCGCCGAAGGCGGCCACGGCGCCCGCGTGCGGTTGTGGTTCCCTTTTCCGGGAGCCGGCGCCCGCGCCAGTGAGACAGCACAAACAGGGAGCCGGACAATATGAGCGCCGACATTCTCGTCGTAGACGATGAAGGCGATATCCGCGATCTGGTGGCGGGCCTTCTGGAGGACGAAGGCTATCGTTGCCGCACGGCGGCGAATTCCGATGAGGCGCTGGCGCTGCTCGAAGCGCGGCGCCCCTCGCTGGTGTTTCTGGATATCTGGATTCAGGGCAGCCGCCTCGATGGCCTGCAACTGCTCGACATCATCAAGGAACAACACCCCGAATTGCCGGTGGTGATGATCTCGGGCCATGGCAATATCGAAACCGCCGTCACCGCCATCAAGCGCGGCGCCTATGACTTCATCGAGAAGCCCTTCAAGGCGGACCGCCTGATCCTCGTCGCCGACCGGGCGCTGGAAGCCTCGCGGCTGAAGCGCGAGGTGAAGGAATTGCGCTCCCATTCGGTGCAGGCCAGCCGGATTGTCGGCAAGTCGGCGCCGGTCAACCATCTGCGACAGGTGGTTGAGCGGGTTGCGCCCACCAACGCCCGCGTCATGATTCTGGGCGCGCCCGGCGTCGGCAAGGAGCTGGCGGCCCGGACGCTGCACCAGCTTTCCGGCCGCGCCTCGGGGCCGTTCGTGGTGGTGAACTCCGCCACCATCACGCCCGAGAACATGGAGAGCGAACTGTTCGGCGTCGAGGGGCAGGAAGGACGCGGCCGCCGCGTCGGCGCCCTGGAAGAGGCGCACGGCGGCACGCTGTATTTCGACGAGATCGCCGACATGCCGATGGAGACGCAGGGGCGCATCCTGCGGGTTCTGGTGGACCAGAACTTCCAGCGCGTCGGCGGCGCGACCCGGGTCAATGTCGACGTGCGGATCATCTCCTCGTCCAGTCGCGATCTCAACGCGGAGATCGCCGCCGGCCGCCTGCGGGAGGACCTTTATCACCGGCTGGGCGTGGTGCCGATTCGCGTGCCCTCACTGGCCGAACGGCGGGAAGACGTGCCGGAGCTGATCGGCTTCTTCATGGAGCAGATTTCCGCCACGACGGGTCTGCCGAAGCGGGTGATCGCCGAAGACGCCATGGCGGTGTTGCAGTCGCATGACTGGCCAGGCAACGTGCGCCAGCTGCGCAACAATGTGGAGCGCCTGATGATCCTGGCCGGCGGCGACGCCGGAACGGAGGTGGACGCCTCGATGCTGCCGGCGGAAATCGGCTCGCTGGTGCCGAGCACGCCCAATGGCGCTGGCGGCGAAAAACTGATGGGTCTGGCGCTGCGCGAAGCGCGCGAGATCTTCGAGCGAGAGTATCTTACCGCCCAGATCAACCGCTTCTCGGGCAATATCTCGCGCACCGCCGAGTTCATTGGCATGGAGCGTTCGGCCCTTCACCGCAAGCTCAAGTCGCTGGGCATCGGATCGTGAGCCGGGTCGCGTGGGCGCCAGCAACGCCTGGATCATCACGCAGGCTGGCGTGCTGGTGATCCGCCCGCCGGACGGCGGCGCCTTGCGCGGGGTTACCCGGGGGACGCTGCTGCGCCTCGCGCAGGACGCTGCTGCGCCTGGCGCAGGACCTGGGGCTGGCGGTGGAGGAGCGGCCGTTCAGCCGCGCTGAAGCGCTGGCGGCGCGAGGCTTTTGTTAACGCCGCGACGACCCTGGTGGCCCCGGTGGTCCGCATCGACGGCGCGCCGGTTGGCGACGGCGCGCCCGGCCAGTTAACGCTGGAGCTGCGCCGGCGGCTGCACCGCGTGGCGGAGATGACGCCACGATCCCCAAATGGCATTGGACGGGAGGCGTTTCCCCCGCATAATTCTTGCATAACCCTTGCAATTCAATATGTTCCCCTGTGTAATCACCGCACCGGTCGAGCCTTCTCCGCAAGCTGATCTGCGGGGCAACAATAAGCTGTAGTCCGTTGCATGGCCGGTTGCGACGCACTCACGAGGTAAAACAATGGCGGGCGATCGCGCGCAAAACCTCCAGGACACTTTTCTTAACCACGTTCGCAAGAGCAAAATTCCGCTGACCATTTTTCTGGTCAATGGCGTGAAATTGCAGGGCGTCGTGACGTGGTTCGACAATTTCTGCGTCCTGCTGCGCAGGGACGGGCATTCCCAGCTTGTCTACAAGCACGCCATTTCAACGATCATGCCCGGCCATCCCGTCCAGCTGTTTGAGCCGGCGGACGAGGCCGACAAGGGCTGAGGCCTTTCCAGGCGATGAGGGGGGCATCGTCTGGCGGACTTGGGCGCCGTCTGGCCTGTCTCCGGGGGCTTGCGGAGGGACGGCTGGCTTCGTCATGGCGACATGATGGGCGAGGTGCGGGTCTGTGCGTCGCTTGGGCCCGCAGATCGCTGCCGGATGTCCCCAGCCGCTGCTGATCTGACTGGAAAAGCATCCGCCGCCGTGTGGCGCAATCCGGTGCGCGCGCCGGATTGCACGCGGACTTTGTCCGTGCCGCGCGCAACATCGCGCGCTGCCGGGTCGGAGGCGGCGTGACGGGCGGACATTTGCTTCGACAATCGGTGCGCGGCGGCGGCCGTTCGCCCAGGCTTCGGTCAAATATGGATGCGATCACGATCCGGGCATCAACGGGGCGGTCAAATCCGCCTGCCAAATCCGCCAGCCTTGTGGACGCGCCCTGCTCCAGCGAGCGGCGCCGATGTTGCTTCAGGCGTCATATCTGCCGTCGCATTGTCATTTTGGGGTGATGCGCGGGCGTTTACATTCCCCTCCATAACCCCCATCTGACAGCGGAAGCGCCCGGGATTGCCGGGGATCGTTCATCGGCGGCGTTACTGTTCGCGTCTGCGCCGCAGACGCCGGCGTTGTTAAACCGGAACCGCACAAACCAGGGAGTTCAGCCACGACCGAGCTGACGAAAGACCCGGACGCCAGGGCGTTCGAGGCAGAAAAAATCATCGCCGCCCAGGCGCGGACCCTCGTGATCGGCCCCTATCAGAGCGACCGGGCGCGGCTGGCGCGGGCCGCCGCCGCCCAGGGGCAGCCAGGGGCCTCATCCATCGGCGTGGTGTTGCGCGAAAACGCCGCCCGTCTGGAGGAGGCTGTGGGCCTTGCGGCGGCGATCGACCTGACGATCGTGGCGTCGATGATCGCCACCGTGTCCGAGGTGCGGCCCGCCACCTGGTTTGGCAAGGGCAAAATTGCCGAACTGGCGCAGATTATCGCCGATGAGCACATCAGCCTTGTGGTGATGGACTGCGCCCTGTCGCCGGTGCAGCAGCGCAATCTGGAGCGGGAGTTGCGCTGCAAGGTCATCGACCGCACCGGGTTGATTCTGGAAATTTTTGGTCGCCGCGCCCACACGCGTGAGGGCGCGCTGCAGGTTGAGCTGGCGCATCTGGAATACCAGCGCAGCCGTCTGGTGCGGTCATGGACCCACCTTGAGCGGCAGCGCGGCGGCTTCGGCTTCCTCGGAGGTCCGGGCGAAACCCAGATCGAGGCGGACCGCCGGCAGATTCGCGACCGCATGGCGCGCATCCAGCGCGATCTTGACCAGGTGCGCCGCACCCGCAGCTTGCACCGTCAGAATCGCAAGCGGGCGCCGTGGCCAACCGTCGCCCTCGTTGGCTACACCAACGCCGGCAAGTCGACCCTGTTCAACCGGCTGACCCGGGCCCAGGTGATGGCCGAGGACATGTTGTTCGCCACGCTGGACCCAACGGCGCGCCTGGTTGAACTGCCGCGCGGCGCCCGGGCGATTCTCTCCGACACGGTCGGCTTCATTTCCGAACTGCCAACCATGCTGGTGGCGGCGTTCCGCGCCACGCTGGAGGATGTGATCGAGGCCGACATCATCCTGCACGTGCGCGACATTTCCCACGAGGACAGCGCCGCGCAGGCCGCCGATGTGACCGCCATCATGGCCGAACTCGGCGTTGGGGCGCAGGAAACCGCCCGTATCATCGAGGTGTGGAACAAGGCCGATCTGCTGTCGCCGGACGAGCGCCAGCGTCTCGAAACCCTGGCGGCGAACCAGCCGGAGGCCGAGCGCCCCGTGCTGGTCTCTGGCGAAACCGGCGAGGGCGTGGACCGTCTGCTGGCGGCGATCGAAGACCGCATGGCCGGCCGCCGGGCGGTCTACCGCATCACCCTCGACCCGTCCCGCGGGGCCGACATCAGCTGGCTGCATGAGGAAGCGGAGGTGTTGGACCGGCGGATGGACGAGGACGGCCAGATGGTGATGGCGGTGCGCATCGCCGCCGAGAAAGAGCCGCGCCTGCTGCGCCGCATCAATAATGCCCGCCTCATTCGCGGTGCGGCTGCCCCTGCGCCGCGCCATGAGGGTGAGGCCAGCGCCAGCGAGGAGGAGGTCCGGCGCAAGGGCGACCTTAAACCCTGGCGCGGCGGGCAGTCCGCCTGAGGCGCTATCGCGCAGCCGTTGGCGATGCCCCTGGCGCGGCGGTTTGATATTGAAAAACGCGGCGCTGTTGAAGCGCCGCGTTTTCTTTACCGGCTTGCCTGCCGGGCGTTCACGCCGCCTGATCCAGCCCGCGCTTGGCCAGCAGGGCCTGCGGGTCGGCCTCACGCTCCCTGAAACCCAGCCAGGCCTCGCGCGGGTCGCGCAAGTTTCCGGCGGCGTAGACGAAATCGTGCAGGCGCCGCGCCAGCGCCGGATCGAAGATGTCGCCGCTGTCGCGGAAGGCGGCGAAGCCGTCGGCGTCCAGCACCTCCGACCACAGATAGCTGTAATAGGCGGAGGAATAGCCGTCGCCGGCGAACACGTGCAGGAAGTGCCCGGGCCGGTGGCGCATGATAATGGCGCGGGGCATGCCAATGTCGTCCAGCGTCTGGCGCTCGAAGGCGTCAATGTCAAAACCTTCGAAGTCCGTCCGCTGGTGCAGGCGCAGGTCGACCAGGGCCGAGGCGGCGTATTCCACGGTGGCGAACCCCTGGCCCTCGTTGCGGCTATCGAGCAGGCGGCGCAGCATTGGCTCCGGCATCGGCTCGCCCGTGCGCCAGTGGGTGGCGAAGGTTTGCAGCACCTGGGGCTGCTCCAGCCAGTGCTCGTAAAGCTGTGAGGGAAACTCGACGAAGTCACGCGCCACGCTGGTTCCGGCGAGCGACGGATACGTGACGTTGGATAGCATGCCGTGCAGGGCGTGGCCGAACTCGTGGAACAGGGTGCGGGCGTCGTCGAAGGACAACAGGGCGGGTTGCCCATCCGCTGGCCGGGCGAAATTCATGACATTGACCACAACCGGCCGCACCTCGCCGTCGAGGTTTTGCTGGCTGCGGAACGAGCTCATCCAGGCGCCGCTGCGTTTGGAAGGGCGGTTAAAATAGTCGCCATAGAAAATGGCGACGTGTTTGCCGTTGCCATCCGTGACCTCGAAGGCTCGCACGTCGTCGCGCCAGCGCGGCAGGTCGCTGCGCTCGCGGAAAGTCAGGCCGAACAGGCGGCGCGCCACATCGAACGCCGCCGCGATCATCCGCTCAAGCTGGAGATAGGGCTTGAGCCCGGTTTCGTCGAAATCCGCTTCGTTGCGGCGACGGCGGGCGGCATAATGGCGCCAGTCCCACGGCTCCAGCTCGCCATTGTGGCCATCGGCGATAAACAGGTCCTGCAACGCCTGCTGATCGGCGAGGGCGCGGGCGCGCGCCGGCTCCCACACGGCGTGCAGCAGCCCGGCCACCGCCTCCGGGGTTTTGGCCATCGCGTCATCCAGGCGGAAGGCGGCGAAACTGTCATAGCCGAGCAGCCGGGCTTTCTCCGCCCGCAACGCCATGGTTTCGGCGATAATGGCCCGATTGTCGTGGGCGTCGCCATTGGCGCCGCGCGCGGCGAAGGCGCGAAAAGCGCGCGCGCGCAGGTCGCGCCGGGTGGAGAACTGCAAAAACGGCTCCAGCAGCGACCGCGACAGGGTGATGACGTAACGGCCCGGCTGGCCCCGTTCGTTGGCGGCCTGGGCGGCGGCGTTGCGCAGATCCTCAGGCAGCCCGTCGAGATCGCCTTCATCCAGCGCCATCTCCCAGGCGCTTTCGTCGGCCAGCACATTTTGGGCGAAACTGGCGCCGAGGGTGGCGAGGCGGGCGGCGATATCCGACAGGCGGGCCATGGTTTCTGGCGGCAGGCCAGCGCCGGCGCGGCGGAAGGCGGTCTTCTCGCGCTCCAGCAGGCGCGCCTGTTCCGGCGTCAGGCCGGTTTCCGGCACGGCCTGGATGCGGGCGAACAGCGCCGGGTCAAGGGCAATGGCGTTGTAATGGCGCGCCAGCACCGGGGCCATGTCGCGCTCGATCGCTTGAAGCTCTGGCGACGTATCGGCGCTGGACAGGTTGAAGAACAGGCCTGACACGCGGGTCAGCGTCGCGCCGGCCCGCTCCATGGCGGCGATGACGTTATCGAAGGTCGCCGGCCCCGGATTGTTGGCGATGGCGGCAATTTCGGCGTCATGCTCCGCCAGCGCCACGTCGAATGCCTCGCGAAAATCCGCGGGCGTGAAGGCGCCGAACGGCGGGACCCCATGAGGCGTTGTCCAGGGGCGCAGCAGCGGGTTGGCGCTGCTGGACGGCGACGCGGCCGCATGGCCCGCTGCATGACCGCTGGCGTCGCGGACGGCGGAATGGGGTCTGTTCATCACGGTTTCCTGAAACGGGCCTGGCAGGTGGGGCCGGAGTTGGCGGGGCGAAGGCAGGGTACGGGAAACATGGGAGGTTGCGCCAGTTCACGCATCACCCAGCGCCGCGCGCACGGAAAGGCCCGGCAACGGGCCGGGCGCAAATATTCGTTTCAGCCCCGGCCGCCGAATTGCCAGGGCGAACGCCTAGCCGCGCGCGCCCCAGGGACGCGTCCAGCGGGTGACGGTGATGTGACGGCCAAGCAGCAGGCGGCCGACAAGCGCCATGATGAGCGCCAGGGCCAGAAATGCGAGCACCAGCGGAACCAGAATCACCAAAGCCGCCAGAACCGCCATGGCGATCAGCAGCTTCCGGCCAAAGGAGGCCGCATTGACGCCCCAGACCGGTTCGGCCCCCGGAGGAGCGACGTGGATATTGTCGCCGACAATCTCGCCTTCCAGTATCACGCCGGAATCATCGTTTCGCCAGGGCGACCCCCTTCCGGTGGAATTGCCGTCATGGTTGTCGAAATCGCGCATGTTCCTTCCTTTGCCAACCGGCGACAGCCTGTCGCGCGCCAGTTGGACCTACATCGTCAAAGTGGTGATTGTCGGGCCAGGCTGCAATGGATGCGAGGTGGTTCGCCTGTTTCGCAGGCCACTGGTGGATTTTGCCCGGCAACCCCAATCCCGCTCGATTTCAGCGCCAGGTTTCCTCCTGGGGTATTTCCGCGTGATGTGATGCGAAAGGACGACGGGGCCCATACGGAAGTTCGTGCGGCCACTGTATCCTGCGGATATGAAACTTGAGGCAGCGCGCATCGATGGCGCGCATCGATTCAGGATAAAGCGTTCCTGATGCAGGGCGGGGCCGCCAGGGCGGGCTGCCTTGCCGCAGCAACGCCGGGGAGAAGCATGATGAAGTCCACATACCGGGTTTGGGGTGGCGGTCTGGCGGGGCGTCGCATCAGTCTTGGCGCCCTTGCGATGGCGTCGGTTCTGGCTTCGCCCGCCGTGGCGGGAGCATGGAGCGGCAGCGCGGCCATGGGGGCTGCCGGCGTCGCCCCACCCACGCATCTGGCCCAGTTTGTTTGCGACACAAGCGGTTGCGGAACCGGCTCCGGACGCGCGGGGCCCCCTGGCGGATATATGGGCCGGCCCTATTACGGCAAAAACGCCGAGGAGCGGCGGGCGCTCGAAGAGCGGGACCGCCTGCGCCGTGAACGGGCGGAACGGAACGGAGGCAGCCAGAACAGCAGGGGCCGCTAGCGCCGGGACTGTTCAGGTTCAGCGGGTTAACGGAATTGATCTGCTCCCTGGAGCCGGCGGACGTCTCCACAGAGCCGGACGCGGAGCGGCCATCGCCAGATGCTGGCGGGGCGTTTGCGCCGCGAAACCTTTCCCACTGCCAGTGTCGTTTTCATGGAGCATTCCGGACGCACATCATCCCGCTGCGTTCTGATGTGAATGGGCGCCGTCCGGCGCCCTGACGTGACCGGGCTTTCCGGCCTGGCTTTACTTTCGGCCTGGCTTTACTTTCCGGCCCGGGTTTACTGGGGCGCCCCAAACCTGGCCAGCAGACGGACAAGGGTTTCGTAATTGTTGGGTCCGCCGAACTCCTCCAGGCAGGCCAGGCGGTGCGTCGCCACCAGATCAAGCGCGCCGGCGAGGGCGCGCTCGCCTTGCGGGGTCAGGTGCATGGCGTGCGAGCGACGGTCGCTGGCCGCCGGGCGTCGCTCGACCAGTTTGCGTTCCTCCAGCTGGTCCAGCAGCCGCACCAGCCGGGCGCGCTCGATGCCCAGAGCGCTCGCAAGCGCAATCTGGGACAGTCCAGGATTGTGATGAATGATCACCAGCACTGAGTACTGCGCCGGGCGCAGGTCAAGGGGCGTCATGGTGCGAATGAAATCCTGGAATACCCACAATTGCGCGCGGCGCAGCACGTAACCAAGGTCGTTTCCAAGCGGGCCATAGTCAATCGTTGACTCTTGCACGTTAAAATCTCTTGAAACTGCGGTCATGATGGCCATCTCTGTTATGAATGGCCCCCCAGTATTGTATTTAATAATTATCCAATTCCGGATGTTTATTTTATCTTTCCGGTATTGGCAAGAGCGTCCGATGATTTCCAGGTGAAATCCGCCGCGCCGCTGGCGCCGTCCGTGAGATGAGGCGGCGGCGTGCGGCGTCATCGCCTGTCCCGGCCATCAGGAGAGACTGGACACCGCGTCTGGCTGGGCTCATATTCCGCGCGTTTTCTGTCGCCGGGAGTTTCGCCTTGAAGAGATTGCTTCAGCTTGTTTTTACCTGGTGGAACGGCGCCACTGCGGGCACGTTGCTGACCACCTCGCGCTCGGGGCAATTCGTCGGCGAGGATGAGTTCGGCAACCGTTACTACCGGAAACCGGGCAAGGACCCCACCATTGGCGTGGAGCGCCGCTGGGTGATCTACAAGGGGGAAGCGGATGGCTCCGCCGTGCCGGCTGGCTGGAAGGGCTGGCTGAACCAAACCGTCCATGTCGCCCCTTCCGAGGAGACGTACCAGCCGCGTGAGTGGCAAAAGCGCCACCTGCCGAATCCGACCGGCACGCCCGGGGCGTACCGGCCACAGGGTTCAATCCTGCGCGCAGGCGAGCGACCCGCCGCGACCGGCGACTACCAGGCATGGACCCCCTGAGGATTGCGACGGTTTACGAAGCGGCGACTGCGCGGTTGCGCCCACAAACCCTCCCGTCTTCAATCGAACCTGTGACAGCCGCCGATCTTCTGATCGGCGGCTTTTCTTCTGGGGCGCGCCCTGGATACGTCAGTTCCGATCGTGGATGCAGGCGAGCGGGTTGCCGATGAACGTCGGCTCATGCATCAGCAGGCCCGGCCGGTGAGGCCCGGACCTGCTGGCGAAAACGCCGGGCATCCGCGCCCTGCGCGCGGGCGGCATCCGGGCGACGCGCAACGCCGCCTGTCCCGTTCGCGCACCGGTATTAAAGCACCATCTGCGTTTGCGTGACGACGGCGACCAGCTTGCCTGCACCGTTGGTAATCCGCGTCTGCCAGACCTGCGTGCGCCGGCCACGGTGGATCGGCGTGGTTTCGCCCCGGACCGTGTCGCCGGCGGGGGCGGGGGAAACAAAATTGGTTTTGCTTTCCAGGGTTGTGGTGCCTTGCCCCTCCCGGAGGTTGACGATGGTGGCGACCGCGCCCAGCGTGTCGGCGAACGCCATGACCGCGCCGCCGTGAATGGTCGGCGGCGTCGTGCAGTACTCCGGCTTCACCTCCATTTCCGCGACCACGCGCTCCGGCGTCGCCGACAGCACCCGGACGCCAAGATGTTTGCTGAATGGCGGCAGCCGTTCGTTGATCATGGCGGAAACATCGTTCGGTTCAGCGGTCATAAGCGCCTCCCTGTCGCGCTGGGTTGTTGTTCCCGGGGGCTTTGGCCAGACGATGCGCCTGATCCCGATTGCCCGGGCATCAACAATGACGCTGCGCACGGTCTGGCGCCATGACCCGGGAGGTAATAATTTCTCAAACAGAGAGATTGTGGTGGCGGCGGGCTGCGACGAAGGCGACGTTCGCCGGCGGGCGGGTCAACGCAGGTTTGCGCGCCAAAATCGTTCAGGACATTGTGCCCGCCGTTTCGCGATGGCCCAATGCATGATAACCCCCAGATGGGGCGCGACAGGATTGCGCCGCAGGTCAGATGAAAGAGACATGCCGCAACAGCTGATCCGCCGCCCATTCAAACCAGGGTCGCGCGCCCCGGTCCGGACGATGTCCGCCCGGCTGGCCGCTCTTGTCCTGTTTGGCGCATCCGCCTTCGGGACCGGGGCGCAGGCTGAACCGATTCACAATCCACTGGCGGTGTTTTCGGGCCTCGACAAGATCACCGGGCGAATCATCTCGTTCGAGGTGGCGATCAACGAAACCGTACAGTTTGGCGCATTGCAGCTGACGCCGCGCGTTTGCAATACGCGCCCGGCGACGGAAGCGCCAAACACGACGGCATTCGTCGAAGTTTATGAGATCAACTTCCAGGGCGAACGCAAGCGTCTGTTCGAAGGCTGGATGTTCGCCGCCAGTCCGGGGCTCCATGGCGTGGAGCACCCCGTCTATGACGTGTGGCTGACGAACTGCAAGGGCGGCGCCGAACCGCGCCCGCCCGTCAATATCGGTGAGCAGCCCCCCCAAAAGCCACCGCCGCGCCGCAACGCCCGTTAATAAGGGCCCGGCTGCGTCAAAGTCGGCGCGTGCAGCGCCGCAATGGTATTTGCCAGGCCGCGCACAGAAGCCGCGACATCTGGGGGAAGCTGACCCTGCGCTTCGGACCGACGATGCGGCATGGGAGCGGCAGGGCTTCGCCGTAGTCTGGTCTGACTGAAAGTCCCTATGCGGGCCCGAGTTGCTTGGCGTCGCGCCAATACCCTTCCATCTCGTCAAGGGACGCTTCGTTCAGGTTCTTGCCTGATTTATGAACAGATGCCTCGACGTGACTGAATCTGCGGTAAAATTTCTGGTTTGTTCCCGCGAGCGCCTGCTCAGGATCAATATCCATGTGACGGGCCAGGTTCACAAGGGCGAACAGGGCGTCGCCGATCTCGGACGCCAGGTCCGCGCTCCCCTGTCGCGTCAGTCCCGGTTGCTCGCCATCTGAAGATATTTTGGCAAGCTCCTGTTTTATTTCGGTGATCTCCTCATCCACCTTGTCGATCACCTGTCGCGCGTCAGGCCAGTCGAAGCCGACGGTCGCGGCGCGCTGCTGAAGCTTGAGGGCGCGGCTGAGAGGCGACGCGCCGGCAGGGATATCGGACAGGAGGCCAGTTTCAGAGGGTAGCCCGGCAGCCGCGCGCCGGGCGCGGCGCGCGGCTTTTTCCTCGGCCTTGATCCGGCGCCAGGCCTCGCCAATGGCTTCCGGCGAGCGGTCGGGCGAATCGCCAAACACGTGCGGATGCCGGCGGACCATTTTTGTTGTGATGGCCTCCACCACGTCGGCAAAAGCAAAGGCGCCAGCTTCCTCGGCCATGCGGGCATGAAAAACCACCTGCAACAGAAGGTCGCCCAACTCGTCGCACAGATCATCAAGGTCGCCGCGCTGGATGGCGTCCGCCACCTCATAGGCCTCCTCGATTGTGTAGGGGGCAATCGTCGCGAAGGTCTGGGCCACATCCCACGCGCAACCGGTCTGCGGATCGCGCAGCCGCGCCATGATCGCCAGCAGATCGGCGATGTCGCGCCCGGTTGTGGCGCAATTCCCGGCCGGGTGACCGGAACTGTCGTCAGAATTCACAGATCGTCTCCGTTTCCCGGATCGCAGGCCGCGACCCGGCTTCGGGCGTGGCGCGGGGACATATGCACGCCGGGCAGGCGCCAGCCAATCCGGCCTCCGGTTCCGCTGGCGCTATAAGTCCTGTCGCCAGGCGTCACCCGGCGGCCTTCCTGGCCTGGCGACGAATGGGACGGCGGGCCAGCACCTCCGCAAGAAAACGGCCCGTGTGGCTCACGGGACTGGCGGCGATATCCTCCGGCGTGCCTTCGGCGACAATCTGCCCGCCGCCGTCGCCGCCTTCCGGCCCAAGATCCAGCACCCAGTCCGCCGTCTTGATGACCTCAAGATTATGCTCGATGACAATCACCGTGTTGCCCTGTTCGACGAGCTCATGCAGCACGTCAAGCAGCTTGGCCACGTCGTGGAAGTGCAGGCCGGTGGTTGGTTCGTCCAGAATATACAGGGTGCGGCCGGTCGCCCGGCGCGACAGCTCCTTCGACAGCTTGACACGTTGCGCCTCGCCGCCCGACAGGGTGGTGGCCTGCTGGCCAACCTTCACATAGCCGAGGCCAACCCGTGACAGGGTCTCCATGCGATCACGGATCGTCGGCACGGCCTGGAACAGCTCGGCCGCTTCGTCGACGGTCATGTCGAGCACGTCGGCGATGGATTTCTCCCGGTAGCGCACCTCCAGCGTCTCGCGGTCGTAGCGCTTGCCCTTGCAGACGTCGCAGGTGACGTAAACGTCTGGCAGGAAGTGCATCTCGATCTTGATGACGCCGTCGCCCTGGCAGGCCTCGCAGCGGCCGCCCTTGACGTTGAAGGAGAAGCGCCCCGGCTGGTAGCCGCGCGCCTTCGCCTCCGGCAGGCCGGCGAACCAGTCGCGAATCGGGGTAAAGGCCCCGGTATAGGTGGCGGGGTTGGAGCGGGGCGTGCGGCCGATCGGCGACTGGTCAATGTCGATGACCTTGTCGAGATGCTCCAGCCCTTCGATTTTTTCGAAAGGCGCTGGATGTTCCAGCGCGCCGTTCAGCCGTCGCGCCACGGCCCGGTAAAGGGTGTCGATGATCAGGGTGGATTTGCCGCCGCCGGAGACGCCGGTGATGGCGGTGAATGTGCCCAACGGAATGTCGGCGGTGACATGCTTCAGATTGTTGCCGCTGGCGCCTGTTAGCCGCAAATGCCGGCCCTTGCTGGCCTTGCGGCGTTTCGCTGGCGTCGCCACCGACAGCTTGCCGGAGAGATACTGACCGGTGAGCGAATTGGGGTCTTGCAGGATATGCTCCGGCGAGCCGTGGGAAACGATCTCTCCGCCATGCACGCCGGCGCCCGGGCCGACGTCGACGACATAGTCGGCCTGGAGGATGGCGTCCTCGTCGTGCTCGACGACGATCACCGAATTGCCGAGGTCGCGCAGCCGCTTCAGGGTTTGCAGCAGGCGCTCGTTGTCACGCTGGTGCAGCCCGATCGACGGCTCGTCCAGCACATACAACACGCCGGTCAACCCGGAGCCGATCTGCGAGGCAAGGCGGATGCGCTGGCTTTCGCCGCCCGAGAGGGTGCCGGAGGCGCGCGCCAGGGTCAGATAGTCCAGTCCCACGTCGAGCAGGAAGGTCAGGCGGTCGACGATTTCCTTGAGGACGCGCCGGGCGATCTCATTTTGCTTGTCGTTCAGCGCCGCCGGCAGCGCCTCGAACCAGCTCCGGGCCGCGCCGACGGACAGGGCGGTGACCTCGCCGATATGCCGGCCGTCAATCCTGACCGCGAGCGCTTCCGGTTTGAGACGGAAGCCCTGGCAGGCCGGGCAGGGCGTTTCGGCCATGAAACGCGAAATTTCCTCCCGCACCCAGTCGCTGTCGGTTTCGCGGAAGCGCCGCTCCAGATTGGTGATGACGCCTTCAAATGGCTTCTGCACCTCATAAGCGCGCACGCCGTCCTTGTAGGCGATCCGCACTTTCGTGGAGCCGGTTCCGAACAGGACGACCGCCTGGATATGGGCGGGCAGTTTCTCCCACGGCGTCTTCAGATCGAAGCCGAAATGGGCGGCGAGCGCTTCGAGGGTCTGGCCGTAATAGGGCGAGGTGGATTTCGCCCAGGGCGCGATGGCCCCGCGCGCCAGCGTCAGGCTGGCGTCGGGGACGACAAGATCGGCGGAAACCTGCTTCTGCGATCCCAACCCGTCGCAGGTCGGGCAAGCGCCGTATGGGTTGTTGAAGGAGAACAGGCGGGGCTCAATTTCCGGAATCGTGAAGCCGGACACCGGGCAGGCGAACTTTTGCGAGAAAACGATGCGGCGCGGGCCGTCCTTGCTGTCCCCGTCCGTATCGGCGAACTCGATCACCGCAATGCCGTCGGTCAGTTCAAGCGCCGTTTCGAAACTGTCCGCCAGGCGGGCGGCCATGTCGGGGCGCACGACGATGCGGTCAATCACCACGTCGATATCGTGCTTCAGTTTCTTGTCGAGGGCGGGCGCGTCGTCAATTTCGTAGTAAGCGCCATCGATCTTCACCCGCTGGAAACCGCGACGCTGGAAATCGGCCAGCTCCTTGCGATACTCGCCCTTGCGGCCCCGCACCACGGGGGCGAGCAGGAAGAGCCGGCTGCGCTCCGGCAGGGCAAGAACCCGGTCGACCATCTGGCTGACCGTCTGGCTCTCAATCGGCAGGCCGGTCGCCGGCGAATAGGGCACGCCCACCCGCGCCCACAGCAGGCGCATATAATCATAAATTTCCGTGACCGTGCCGACCGTCGAGCGCGGGTTTTTCGAGGTGGTCTTCTGCTCGATGGAAATCGCCGGCGACAGACCCTCAATCTGGTCCACGTCCGGCTTTTGCATCATCTCCAGGAACTGCCGGGCGTAGGCGGACAGCGATTCGACATACCGACGCTGGCCCTCGGCGTAAATCGTATCGAAGGCGAGCGAGGATTTGCCCGAGCCCGAGAGTCCCGTGAACACCACCAGCTCATCGCGGGGAATGACCAGGTCGACGTTCTTGAGGTTATGCTCGCGGGCGCCGCGAATGGAAATCACGCGCTTGCCCGGAAAGCCCGTCGCCGCTGCGGGCGCGCCCCGCTCCGGCGAATCCTCTCCCTGGCCGCGCGCGGCGTCTCCGTTCCCGTCGCCGTTCTTGCCGCCGCCACTCCTGCGCCCGCGGTTCTTCCTGGCCCTGTCTCCGGCGCCGTCGAAAAGTTCATCAAGAGAAGCCATGATCGCTCGCAGTTAGCATCGGGCCCGTGAAGAGTCCGTAGAACGTCGTCGTTATCATTCGGGGCAAACGGCAGACGCGGCGCGCGCCGGTACATCCCACGCTATATGTGGCGCTCCGACAGGTCCGGAAAGGGCCGGAACTGGCGCAGGCCTCCAGTTCGCCCGGCGCCGCCAGCCGGGAGCATGACCTTTCCTCACGGGCGCTGGCCGGGAGGTCAGGAGGCTTGACTTGCCTGAAGCTTGGAACAAAAATAGAACAACCTGATGGCGGCGGCAAGCGGTCAGTCCGGCGAACCGGCAAAGTTTATCAGCGCATGGTTCGCGGGAATATGGCGGTGGGAGCCAGGCTGCGCCGGCGGTCCATCTGCTGCCTGGTTGGGGCCGGACGCGCGCGTTTCCAGACACATGGGGTCGCAGGCGCGGATTTTCCTGGTGAGGGCCGTCGCGGCTGGGCCACGTGGGGTTGCGACCCGTCGTGGCAGGAGCCACTGGTGGGCGACCCCGGCGGCAGGTGCGTTTTCCTTGCGGAGCGTCGCTCTTTTCGCGGGAAGATGCTTTAAGGAATTTCGGACGGCGGTCGCTGGCCATGGCGGAGCGACCGCGCCATCAATTGAGGAGGGCCGCATGGCCGGTAGCGTCAACAAGGTGATACTCGTCGGCAATCTCGGCCGTGATCCGGAGACGCGGCGGATGCCTTCTGGCGAGCCCGTCGTGAACCTGCGGGTGGCGACGTCGGAAACATGGCGCGACAAGAACAGCGGTGAGCGGCGGGAACGCACCGAGTGGCACGCCGTGGTGATCTTTAACGAGAACCTCGCCAAGGTCGCTGAACAGTACCTGCGCAAGGGTTCGAAGGTTTACCTGGAAGGTCAGCTGCAGACCCGTAAATGGACAGACCAGAATGGCCAGGAGCGTTACACCACTGAGGTTGTGCTGCAACGCTTCCGCGGGGAGCTGACCATTCTCGACAGCCGCGGCGCTGGCGGCGGCGAATATGGGGACGAGGGCGGCGGCCGCAGCGTTGGCGGCGGCGGTGGCCGTGGCGGCGATTTCGGGCGGTCATCTCCGATGGAGCGCCAGACGGAGCGTTCGGGCGGCGGTTTCGGCGGCGGTTCTGGCCTCGACGACGACATTCCGTTCTGATCCGGTCCGGCGTGCGCCGCTGGCGCACGCCGTTCCACCGTCATGACGTCATGTCTTCTGGTTTTACGACTCTGCTGGTTTTACGACCTCGCGCGCTGGCGGCGTCGGGATGCGCTGGAACAGGGCGTATTGCAGGCTTCGGGCGATCAATTCCGCCTTGTCGACAAACAGCTGGGCGTCTTCCGGCGCGAACATTTCCCGCGCCGTCTGGCGCCACAGGGCAAGCCAGCGCAGGAACAGTTCAGGCGTGATCCGTTCGCGATGCCGGAAATGCGCCGGAACAGGCCGGCCCTGATAGCGCCGCGCGCCCAGCATCACCGAGCTCCAGAAATCGGTCAGGGTTTGCAGGTGCTCTGGCCAGTCGTGCACCGCATCGTTGAAGACGGGCCCGAGATCGGGATCCAGCCGCACCCGGGCATAGAAAGCTTCGACCAGCTGGCCGATGCTCACGTCATTGACAGTAGTGGCGGGCGACCAGCCCTGGGTGACGTTGTCCATGATGCAATCCGTTCTCGCCAGGGCCGCGCGTTCCTGACAGGGCGCGCCCTGTCCCCGCCTGGCCGCTCCGCCCCACGGGCGCGTGGCCTTTCGCCACTACGCAGCAGCTTTGTTCCCATGCGCCGGACCCGGTCACAGCGCCTGCCTGCATACCTTCCGGCAATAGATATGGACAGGGTCGCCTTAAGAACAGGGCTGGCCATGCGGCTGTGACGGCATGTCCCTGGCGCCGGCCGCTGTCCGGCGAGGCGCAAGGCGTCGCTTCCGGGCAGGAAGCGCCACCGGTTCATGGGGCGAAACGACGCCAGGTTCACGCTGGGTCGCGCCGTCATGTGGCGCCGCAGCAGTTCGCTGAATGAGGAAGGGCGGGGAACGAACGCATCCGCAATCGCCGCCGGAATGCAGTCGCACAGGCGTGCGCGGACATGCAGCATGCGTCGCCGCGCCGGTGCGACAGGGGGCGTCAGCTTGCGCTGTGACGCAACGGAAGGCGTTCGCAGGCGCGGCCGGCATTTGGCCGCTCCTGGCGCGGCGGCGTCACATGAATGATTTTTAAGGTGTTTTCTGCTTTTTCCCAACATGCTTCAGGGTTGGCTATTGCGCCCTGAATCGGTTAAAGCGAAGGCTTGTGGATCAGGATCGGCAGGATCGGAAAGTACCTTGGCGGAAGACGACCAGCAGGGGCCCGGCGCTCCCGACGAGCTCCCCGGAAGTGACATCAAGGCGGTTTCGCTGACCGACGAGATGCGCCGCTCATATCTCGACTACGCCATGAGCGTGATCGTGAGTCGCGCGCTTCCCGACGTTCGCGACGGCCTCAAGCCTGTGCACCGGCGCATCCTGTTCTCGATGCACGAGAGCAATTACACGCCGGATCGGCCGTACAACAAGTCGGCCCGCGTCACCGGCGACACCATGGGCAAGTACCACCCGCACAGCGGCCCGGCGATTTATGACGCCCTCGTGCGGCTGGCCCAGGATTTTTCGCTGCGCCTGCCGCTGGTCGACGGCCAGGGCAATTTCGGCTCCATCGACGGTGATCCGGCGGCGGCCGAGCGTTACACCGAGGTGCGTCTGGCGCGCCCGGCGGTGCTGCTGCTCGACGATCTCGACAAGAACACCATCGACTTCCAGCCGAACTACGACGGGCGCGAGAAGGAGCCGGTGGTTCTGCCGGCCAAGTTCCCGAACCTGCTGGTCAACGGAGCCGGCGGCATCGCCGTGGGCATGGCCACCAATATCCCGCCGCACAATCTGGGCGAGGTGATCGACGGCTGTCTGGCCTATATCAACGACCCGGCGATCAGCATCGATGACCTGATCGAGATCATCCCGGGGCCGGATTTCCCCACCGGCGCGGCCATTCTTGGCCGGGCGGGCATTCGCGCCGCCTATCACACCGGGCGTGGCTCCATCGTCATGCGCGGCGTCTGCACGGTCGAGGAAATCCGCAAGGACCGTGAAGCAATCATCTTCACGGAGATTCCCTACCAGCTCAACAAGGCGACTCTTATCGAGAAGATCGCCGAACTGGTGCGCGACAAGAAGATCGAGGGCATCTCCGACCTGCGCGACGAGTCCGATCGCGACGGCATGCGCATTGTCATCGAGCTGAAGCGCGACGCCGTGGCGGACGTGGTGAAGAACCAGCTGTTCCGGTTCACGCCGCTGCAGTCCACCTTCGGCGCCAATATGGTGGCGCTGAACGGCGGGCGACCGGAAACCATGAACCTCAAGGACATGATCGGCGCCTTCGTCGATTTCCGTGAGGATGTGGTGTCGCGGCGCACCAAGTTCCTGCTGAACAAGGCGCGTGACCGGGCGCATGTGCTGGTCGGTCTTGGCATCGCCGTCGCCAATATCGATGAGGTGATCAACCTCATCCGCACGGCGCCGGATCCGAACGCCGCCCGCGAAGCGCTGATGACCCGCCGCTGGCCGGCCATGGACATGGCGCCGCTGATCGCGCTGATCGACGATCCGCGTCATCGCCTGGAGGACGACAACACCTACCGGCTGTCGGAAGCGCAGGCCCGCGCCATTCTGGAGCTACGCCTGCAGCGCCTCACGGCGCTTGGCCGTGACGAAATCGGCGACGAGCTGAAGACGATATCGACGGAAATCGCCGAATACCTCGCCATCCTGTCGTCGCGCGAGCGTATCATGGGCATCGTCGCCAATGAGCTGATCGAGGCAAGGGCGTCCTTCGCCACGCCGCGCCGCACGCGCATCGACGACTGGGCCTCCGACGTGGACGACGAGGACCTGATCCAGCGCGAGGACATGGTGGTGACCGTGTCGCACGCCGGCTACATCAAGCGCGTGCCGCTCTCGACCTACCGGGCGCAGCGCCGTGGCGGCAAGGGCCGCTCCGGCATGAACACACGGGATGAGGATTTCGTCACGCGGCTGTTCGTCGCCTCCACCCACACGCCGATCCTGTTCTTCTCCTCGCGCGGCCAGGTCTACCGGGAGAAGGTGTGGCGGCTGCCGCTGGCGCCGCCACAGGGACGGGGCAAGGCGCTCATCAACATGTTGCCGCTCCAGGAGGGCGAGCGCATCACCACCATCATGCCGCTGCCCGAGGACGAAGCCAGCTGGGCCAACCTCGACGTGATGTTCGGCACGGTGAGCGGCGGCGTGCGCCGCAACAAGCTGTCCGATTTCACCAACGTCAATCGCGCCGGCAAGATCGCCATGAAGCTCGACGAAGGCGACGCCATTGTCGGGGTGCAGACCTGCACCGAGCATGACGACGTGCTGCTGACCACGGCGGAAGGGCAGTGCATCCGCTTCCCAGTGACTGACGTGCGCGTGTTCAAGGGACGTGATTCCACTGGCGTGCGCGGCGTCAGTCTGGCCGATGGCGATCGCGTCATCTCGATGGCGGTGCTGCGCCATGTGGAGGCCTCAGCCGAGGAGCGCAGCCTGTACCTCAAGCAGGCCGCCGCCGCGCGCCGCGCCGCCATGGGCGAGCACGACGATGTGGCGGAGGTGGAGCTGGAGGAGGGCGTCAGCGGCGACGCCGGGCTGGATCCGGAGCGCTATGCGGAGCTTGGCGCCAGGGAGCAGTTCTTGCTGACGCTGTCGGAAAACGGCTACGGCAAGCGCTCGTCCGCCTACGAGTACCGGGTCACCGGACGCGGCGGCAAGGGCATCGCCGCCATGGCGGTCAACGGGCGCAATGGCCCTCTGGTGGATTCGTTCCCGGTGGATGAAACCGACCAGATCATGCTGGTCACCGACGGCGGCCAGCTGATCCGCGTGCCGGTCGACGGCATCCGCATCATTGGCCGCAGCAGCCAGGGCGTGATTGTGTTCAATACGGCGGACGGCGAACGCGTTGTCTCCGTGGAACGGATCACCGATGACGGCGAGGAGGCCGAAGTCGTCGCGGGGGGCCGTGAAAACGGCCAGGGCGACGATGGCGACGAAGCTGGAGACGCCGGGGAAGCATAACGCGTGTCGGGCGGAGCGGCTGGCGCCTCTCCGTTCCGTTGCATCACGCCGGACATGGCGCTTGCGGCCGTTTGATTGGCCGGCGCGCCTTTGTTGGCGCGAGTGGCCCGTGAAAACGCGGGCGCCCGCCCGCCGGCAGGCGGCGCGCGCGTTGCCTTCCGGGTTTGCATCGCTATATACCGCCAGACAGAAGATCGGAGACGGTGGGGAAATCGACTGGCGCCGCGCCTTGCGGTCAGGCATTTCGCCCCCTCAATTTGGAGCGCCACTTACGTGATTACGCCCGCATTCGCCCAGTCCGGCGCCGCCGCCTCCGGCGGCAGCGACATGTTGCTGCAATTCCTGCCGTTTATCCTGATCTTCGTGATCATGTACTTCCTGATCCTGCGGCCACAGCAGCGCCGGGCCAAGGCCCATCAGGAGCTGGTGAAGAACCTGCGGCGCGGCGATACGGTCATCACCTCCGGCGGCCTGATCGGCCGGGTCACCAAGGTGGTCGACGATTCGCCGGAAGTAGAGGTCGAGATCGCCGACAACGTGCGCGTGCGCATCGTGCGCAGCATGGTGACCGAGGTGCGCAGCAAGGCCGAGCCGGTCAAGGCCTGACCTGGTCTGCTGAAAAGAACCTTCCGGCGCCCGCCGGAGGGTTTGTTTTGCGGAAGGCGCCCGGGCGCCGCCGTCCAGGCCCGCGGCCTGATCGCATGTGCTCCAACGCGGGCGCTTTCTCCCATGGGCCAGCTCCCCTGGGGCTTCCCGCCCAGACCCTGGAAAGCTTCTGATCGATGCTTCGCTACTCGACCGGCAAGATCGTCTCCATCCTCCTGCTGACCGTGCTCGGCTTCCTGTACGCCGCGCCGAACCTGATGACGCCGGAGACCCGCAAGGCGATCGAGGCGAGCGCGCCGTCATGGTTCCCGGGCTGGCTGTTTCCGCACAAGGCCATTGTGCTTGGCCTTGATCTTCAGGGCGGCTCGCATGTGCTGCTCGAAGTCGATTCCAACGATCTGGTGCGGACACAGGTCGCGACCCTGCGCGACGACGTGCGCCGGGTGCTGCGCGAGAGCAGGGTGACGCCGCAGGGCGGCATCACCGTGTTGCCGCGCGGCGTTCAGATCCGCTTCGCTGACGCCGCCGACAGGGACAAGGTGCTGCCGCGCCTGCGCGAGCTGTCCCAGCCCATCGGCAATGCCCTGCTGGGAACTGGCGGCGCGCACACTTTGGACATCGTGACGACGCCCGAAGGCGCGGTGCAGATGACGCTTTCCGAGGCGGGCGTGCGTGATCGCATTGGCCGCGCCATCAATCAGGCCATCGAGGTGCTGCGCCGGCGCGTCGACGCGCTGGGCACCACCGAGCCGAATATCCAGCGCCAGGGCGCCGACCGCATCCTGGTTCAGGTGCCGGGTTTGCAGGACCCGCAGCGCCTGAAGGATCTGCTCGGCAAGACCGCCAAACTGCAGTTCCGCTTCGTGGCGGAAGGCGGGGGCAATCGCGGCGAGGTCGACATGCTGCCGTCGAAGGACGCCGGCGGCGCCCTGACGCCTGTTGAGAAGCGGGTCATCGTCGAGGGCGAGGACCTGGTTGACGCCCAGCCGTCGTTCGACCAGCGCACCTCGGAGCCGATCGTCAATTTCCGTTTCAACATGAAGGGCGCCCAGCGCTTCGGCCAGGCGACGACGGAGAACGTCGGCCGGCCGCTCGCCATCGTGCTCGACAACGAAATCGTCTCGGCCCCGCGCATCATCAATCCGATCACTGGCGGCTCCGGCCAGATTTCCGGCCGCTTCACCGTGCAGCAGGCGAACGACCTGGCGCTGCTGCTGCGCGCCGGCGCGCTGCCCGCCAAGCTCACCGTGGTGGAAGAGCGCACGGTGGGTCCGGGCCTCGGCAAGGATTCGATCAACGCCGGCCTCAAGGCCACCTATGTGGCGGCGATCTTTGTCGTGCTGTTCATGTTCGTGACCTACGGCCTGTTCGGCCTGTTCGCCAATATCGCCCTCATCGTCCACGTGGTGTTCATTCTGGCGCTGATGTCGCTGCTCGGCGCCACCATGACCTTGCCTGGCATCGCCGGCATCGTGCTGACCATCGGCACTGCCGTCGACTCCAACGTGCTGATCTATGAACGCATACGGGAGGAGGCGAAGGCGGGGAGATCGATCATATCGGCGATTGACGCCGGCTTTACCCGGGCGTTCGCGACAATCTTTGACTCGAACAGCACCATGGCCATCGCCGCCGTCATCCTGTTCCTGCTTGGCACCGGTCCGGTGCGCGGCTTCGCCGTGGTGTTCATTCTCGGCATCCTGACCACGGTGATCACCGCCGTCACCATGACGCGGATGATGATCGCGCTGTGGTACCGGATCGCCCGGCCCAAGGCGTTGCCGTTCTGAGACTTGCAGGGGCTTCGCGCCCCGGGCCGTGCGCGGGTGAGCTTTCAGGGCCAGCCGCGCAAGGTCATAAAATTCATGATGTTGCAGCGGATTTCTGCCCTCATGGGTGAAATCCGGTATGTTCCCCGGGCCGCAGCCAGCTCCGCCGGAACGCCGTGAAAGGGTTACCGATCGTGCGTTTGCTCCGTATCGTTCCTGACAACACCCGGATCAAGTTCGTCCGGCGTCGTGTGTTCAGCTTCCCGTTCTCGGCGCTGGTTTCGGTGGCGACGGCCGTGTTGCTGCTGGTGTGGGGCCTGCACTTCGGCATCGACTTCACGGGCGGCACGCTGATCGAAATGCAGGCCCGCAACGGCCAGGCCAATGTGTCGGTGGTGCGCCAGGCCGCCAACGCCATCAGCGTCGGCGAGGTTGAGGTGCAGGAGTTTGGCGCCGGCGGCGTGTCGATCCGCGTGCCGGTGCAGCCTGGCGGCGAGAGCGCCCAGGGCGAAGTGGTGACAAAGGCGCGCGCCGCTTTCGAGAAGGACTACGAGTTCCGCCGCGTCGAGACGGTGGGGCCGCGCGTTTCGGGCGAGCTGGTGCAGTCCGGCACGCTGGGCGTGGTCCTGGCGATCCTGGCGGTGATGGTTTACCTGTGGTTCCGCTTCGAGTTGCAATTCGCCATCGGCGCCATCATCGGCACCATGCATGACATCGTGCTGACGGTCGGTTTCTTCGTCATCACCCAGATCGAGTTCAACATGACCTCGATCGCCGCCATTTTGACCATCGTGGGCTATTCGCTCAACGAAACCGTGGTGGTGTTCGACCGCACCCGCGAACTGATGCGCCGCTACAAGACAATGCCGCTGGACGAGTTGCTGGATCTCTCCGTCAACACCACCCTGTCGCGCACGGCGATGACGGCGACCACCACGGCGCTGTCGCTGCTGGCGCTGGTGCTGTTTGGCGGCGAGGCCATTCGCGGCTTCGCCGTGGTGATGCTGTTTGGCGTGGTGATCTGCACCTATTCGGCCATGTTCGTCTCGACGCCGGCGCTGCTCTATCTGGGCGTGCGCAGCGGTCGGATGGCCGATGAGCCGGCCGACACGTCTGTTCCCGTGTCGGTTCAGGGAACGGGCAAGGCGTGAACCAGGGCGACGTGACCGCGGCCATGGGACAATGACCATGAACGGCGAAGACAGGTTTTTGCCGGGGCATCATGAGCTGGACGCCTACGGCAACCATGGGTTCCGTTTCGGCGGCATGTCGCACCGGGGCTCAATCCTGACGACGCCTTCGGGCGTCCGCGCCTGGCCGGTTGAGGCGACGGCCGGGATCAGCGTGGCGTCTCTCGCGCCAGCCATCGCCGAAGCGGCCAGCATCGACCTGCTGCTGATTGGCACGGGCGAGACGCTGACGCCCTTGGCGCCGGAACTGTTGGCGACGTTGCGGGAAGCGGGGCTGCGCGTCGACGTGATGAGCACGGCGACAGCGGCGCGCACCTATAATTTTCTGGTTTCCGAAGGTCGCCAGGCGGCCGCGGCCCTGATCGCGGTGCCCTAACCGGCAGCCGGAGGCGGCATGGACGATCTGGTCCGTTGGAGCCGTCTGGACGCAGGACAATGACAGCGATGGCTGACGACAGCCCCGACATGCGTCTTGCCGACGCCTACCAGCATTGCCAGCAAGTGACCCGGTCTGGTGAAAGTGACCGCTATCTGGCGACGCTGCTGGCGCCGCCGGCGGCGCAGCCGGCGTTGTTCGCGCTTTACGCCTTCGCCCATGAGGTTGGCCGGATTCGCGACGTGGTGAAGCAGCCGCTCGCCGGCGAAATCCGGCTGCAATGGTGGCGCGACGTGGTGATGGGCGAGGGGCGCGGCGACGTGTCGGGCAATCCGGTGGCGGCGGCGCTGCTCGACGTGATCGCCCGTTACCGCCTGCCGCAGAAGGTGTTCCTCGATCTGCTCGACGCCCGCACCTTCGATCTCTACGACGATCCCATGCCGTCCGTCGCCAGCCTCGAAGGCTATTGCGGTGAGACGTCGTCGGTCCTGCTGCGGCTCGCCAGCCTGATCATCGCCGATGGTGGCGACAGCGGTGGCGGCGATGCGCCGGGTCACGGCGGCGTCGCCTTTGGCGTCGCGGGCCTGCTGCGGTCGCTGCCGTGGAGCGCCCGGCTTGGCCAGGTTTTCGTCCCCGCCGACCTGCTGGCGCGGCATGGCGCCGGGCGTGAGGATATTGTCCAGGGGCGTGACACGCCGGCGGTGCGCGCCGCGCTGGCCGACATGCGGGCGCTGGCGCAGAGTCACTATGGCGCCTTCCGCAAGACCCTTGCCGCCAGCCCCAGGGCGGTGCGCGCGGCGTTTCTGCCGGTGGCGGTGACGCCGCTGTATCTGCATCGCATGGACCGGCCTGACTGGCGCCCGTTCACCGAGGTGGTGGAGCCGCCGCAGTGGCGGCGGCAATGGCGCATCTGGCGCGCGTCGCGCGGCGCCTGGGGGCGGTAGCCCCGGCGCCGTCGTCGCCGGCGACAACGGCGTTGTCCGTCAGGCGAACCCGCGTTCCATCCAGGCGGCGAGATCGGCTCTGGCCCGATCGGTTAGCGCCTGCTTTTTGGCGACCGCCTTCTCCTTGCCGCGCATGCGCTTGCCGGTTGTATTGCGCAGCGGTTCGGTCAGGGGCGGGAACAGTCCGAAATTGACGTTCATCGGCTGGAAGGAGCGCGGGGCGCCTTCCTCATCGGCGGCGATGTGCCCGCCGGTAATGTGGCCAACCAGCGCCCCCAGGGCCGTGGTTGGCGGCGGCGGCGCGAAATCCTTGCCGAGCCGTGCGGCGGCGGCGGCCATGCCGGTGAAAATGCCGATGGCGGCGCTCTCCACATAGCCCTCGCAGCCGGTGATCTGCCCGGCGAAGCGCAGGCGTGGCTGGGCTTTGAGGCGCAACTGGCCGTCGAGCAGGCGCGGTGAATTGAGATAGGTATTGCGGTGCAGGCCACCGAGACGGGCGAATTCCGCGTTCTCCAGTCCCGGAATGGTGCGGAACAGCGCTGTCTGGGCGCCATGCTTCAGCTTGGTCTGGAAGCCGACGAGATTGTATAGCGTGCCGAGGGCGTTGTCCTGGCGGAGCTGGACAATGGCGTAGGGCTTGACTGTGGGATTGTGGGCGTTGGTCAGGCCAACCGGCTTCATCGGTCCGTGACGCAGGGTTTCGCGGCCGCGCTCGGCCATGACCTCGATCGGCAGGCAGCCGTCGAAATAGGGCGTATTGGCTTCCCATTCCTTGAACGAGGTTTTCTCACCGTCGATCAGTCCGTCGATGAAGGCGTTGTACTGGTCCTGATCCATCGGGCAGTTGATGTAATCGGCGCCGCTGCCGCCAGGGCCGGCCTTGTCATAGCGCGACTGGAACCAGGCCTTGCTCATGTCGATGCTGTCGCGGTGGACGATGGGGGCGATGGCGTCGAAGAAGGCGAGGGATTCGGCGCCGGACAGTTCACGAATAGCGTCGGCCAGCGCGGGGGAGGTCAGCGGTCCCGTGGCGACAATCACCTCGTCCCACGCCGCCGGCGGCAGTCCGGCGATCTCGCCGCGCTCCACGGTGATCAGCGGATGGGCCGTGATCCGCGCGGTGACCTCGGCGGCGAAGCCGTCGCGGTCCACCGCCAGCGCGCCGCCAGCCGGCACCATGTGAGCGTCGGCGGCTGCCATCACCAGCGAGCCGAGGGCGCGCATTTCCTGGTGCAGCAGGCCGACAGCGTTGGCGTTGGCGTCGTCGGAGCGGAACGAATTCGAGCACACCAGTTCGGCGAGCTGGTCGGTGTGATGGGCGTCGGTGCCGCGTTCCGGGCGCATTTCGTGCAGCACCACCGGCACGCCGGCGTTGGCCAGCCGCCAGGCGGCTTCGCTGCCGGCAAGGCCGCCGCCAATAACATGAACGGGACGGAGCGCCGTTGGCGCGGGCGAAACGGAAACGGTCATTCGGTTGGTGCGCCTGATCTGGGAAACTCTGAAACGGTGAGGGCGGAACGGCTCGCGGTTCCCCGCCCATCGGGACGCCATAGCACATCTGGCGGCTTTCGCCGCCTCCGGCGTGGCTGGCCCTTCATCTTCCATGCCCCCCTGGACGAACCGCGCCGGGTTTCCTATCTTGGGAGGGTGCGCTGGCGTTCGCGCTTCCTGCCGGAAGCGCCCCCCGGCGCAAGCAAAGGTTCAGGAAATATGGCCAGTTCAGCTTCGCCCATGCAGATCATGAAGATTTCCGACGCCGCCGCGGCGCGCGTGCGCGAGATCATGGCCAACTCGTCCGATCCCATCGCCGGGGTGCGCGTCGGCGTGCGCAAGGGCGGCTGCGCCGGCATGGAATACACCATGGATTACGCCCGCGACATCAACCCGAAAGACGAAGTGGTGGAGGACAAGGGCGTCCGCATCTTTGTGGATCCGGGCGCGGTGATGTTCCTGCTCGGCACGGAGATGGATTTTAAAACCGACCGGTTGTCGTCGCAGTTCGTTTTTAACAATCCGAACCAGATTTCCGCCTGCGGTTGCGGCGAGTCGGTTTCCATCGTTCCGGCGGGCGCGACGGCCCAGGCGGCCGCCTCCCGTTAGGGGCGGGCCAGCGGCGTGCTCCAGCCATGCGGGGAAAGCGCGGGCTGACCGACTTTCATGCCGGCCGTACCGTTGCGTACTGGCGCAAAACCGGCAATCCTCGCGCCATGACGACATCAACCTCACCCAACACATCTCATGACGCGGCGCTGCTGAAGACGCTGGAAGGCGGCGGTCCCTCGCGGTTTCGCAAGGCCGCGACCGTGGTGCTGCTGCGCGATCGAACCGATGGCGTTGAAGCCTTCATGGTCGTGCGCCATCACCAGATCGATTTTGCCTCTGGCGCCCTGGTTTTCCCGGGCGGCAGTCTGGACAAGGCCGACGAGGCTATCGCCGCCAACGCGGATTTGTGCGCGCCCTGCGGCGTCAGCGACGTGGAGCTGCTGGCCTTCCGCATCGCCGCGATCCGCGAGGCGTTTGAGGAGTGCGGCGTGCTGCTGGCGCGCCGCCCTGGCGCGGCCAACCTGCTGCCGGCGGCTGAACTGGCGCCGATCGAGCAAAAATGGCGCGCCGGCCTCAACGACGGCTCGCTCTCCTTCCTCGACCTGCTGACGCAGGAAGGGCTGGTGTTGGCCACCGACGCCATGATCCCCTATGCGCACTGGATCACGCCGGAAGGCATGCCCAAGCGTTTTGACACCTGGTTCTTCCTGGCCGTGGCGCCCGATGACCAGCTTGCCCTGCACGATGGGCACGAGGCCGTGGACTCGGTGTGGCTCACCGCCCAGGAGGCGCTGGATGGCGCGGCCTCGGGCAAGTACACGGTGATCTTCCCGACCGAGCGCAACCTGTTCAAGATGGCGCAGTTCCGCAGCGCTGACGAGGCCTTCGCCGCAACCCGCGCCGACAATATCGTGACAGTGCTGCCGGTGCTGAAGAAATCCGACGAAGGCGTGCACCTGCACATACCGGAAGAGGCCGGATATGGCGGCTCCCGGTTCAAGGTGAAGGCCTGAGCGGGCTATATGTAAACTGACGCCTGAGTGTGGCGCCCGCAGATACTGCGGGCGTTGCCATTTGGACGGGGCGTGGACGTCAGGACGTCACGGACTTTGTCCATCAGCAACCCGGATCTGGCCGCCGTGGCCCTGATCCGGGATGGCCCCGCCAGCGCGCCGACAGGGCCGGGGCGTTTTCGGCGAGAACCACTTCCCGAAAAATGCGCCCTCACTTCAATCCAGCTGATTGTCTTCCCGAAACGCGGGCCGCTTTTCCCGACGACGCCCAGGGCCTCCGCGGCGTGTTCTTTTGAGCCAGCCCATCTCGCCACAAAAAAACCGCCCGGCGGCGTCGCGGGCGGTTTTCTTTTTTTCTGAGGCGATCTGGCCGGCCGACGCCTGTCAGACATCGGCCTCCTCGCCCGCCGGATTCTCGGCGCTGCGCGTGGACCGGGCGCTGCGCCGGGTGCGGGTGCGGGCGGGGCGGGTTGCCCTGGCGGGCTCCGCATCGGCCGGAGGCTCTGGCGCAGCGGCGACAGGCGTCTCAACCGGAGTGGCTTCGCCGGTCGCCTTCTTGCGCGTACCTGCCTTCTTCGGGGCCGTGGGCTTTGCCACGGCGGCTTTGGCTGCCGGCGATTTGCCGGCGGCGTCCTTGTCAGTCGCAGGCTTTTCAGCAGCAGCCTTCCGGGGCGCACGCTTCCTTGCCGCTGGCTTGCTCTCTTCCGCAGCCGGCGCAGGCTCATCTGCTGCGACGATGGCCGGCGTGGCCTCAGAGCTGACAGCGGCATCCGGCGCCACGGCAGCGGCCGCCTTCCGGCTGCGCGAACGCGCGGGTTTGGCGGGAGCAGCTCTGGTTTCCGCCGCCGTAGCCGGAGGCTCATCAGCGGTTTTGCGCGCCGCGCGCTTGCGTTTGGGCTTTTCAGCGGCGGCTTCAGTTGCCCCGGCATTGTCCGGCGCCGCCCCTGTCACGGCTGCAGCGTCAGCAGCGACTTCAGAAGTCGGGGTGTCCACAGGCGCGGCAATGACCTCCGGCGCCGCCGGCGTCTCCGCTGCCGCGGTGATCGCGGTGGCCTGGTCCGTACCAGCCGCGGTCCCGGTGACGGCCTCCGGCGCCGCATTCTCGCGGCGTCCACGACGCCGGCGATCACGTTTTCGGCGCTCGCCGCGTTCGGGGTTGGTCTCCGGGCCGCCGTCCTGAACGCGCGCGTCCTCACGCGCGGCGGCCGTCACGACTGGCGCTTCATTGACAGGCGTAATGGCGACGGGGGTCACAGGACCGGCGTCACGCCGTGCTTCAGCAGCCTGGGTTTCGGGCTGCTTGCCGGCGCGGCGTTTTGGCGTGGCCTTCACCAGCATGAAAGCGGGCGTGTGCTCGCCGAAGCCGGGCGGCGATGGCTCGTCGCGCTCCTGACGGCCGCGTCCACGCCGGTCGTCCCGCTGGCCGTTGCGCCCGCCGTTACGCGCATCATGACGTGGCTCGCCGCGCTGATCACGCCGGCTATCCTGACGCGGCTCGTGAGGCCGGGCTTCCTGCCGGCGCGGTTCGGCCTGACGTGTCTCTGCCGGACGCGCGGCCTGAGCCTCTTCGGCCTCACCACTCTCCTGACGACGGCCGTCCCGGCCAGGCCGGCCATCCTTGCTGTCCTTGCCCCGGCGGCGATCATGACGGCGATCGCGTGAAGCGCCGTCGTCCTCACTGGCAATGCCTGATTCCTCAAGCGAGGGGCCGAGCCATTCGAAGTCCTTGCCGGTCATGGCGACAATGGCGGCGGCGCTTTTCGAATCGTCGGGCGTGATGATCGTGTAGGCCGTTCCCTTGCGGCCGGCGCGGCCGGTGCGGCCAATGCGGTGGACGTAGTCCTCGGCGTGATGCGGCGTATCGTAGTTGAACACGTGGCTCACATCGGGAATGTCGAGGCCGCGGGCGGCGACGTCGCTGGCCACCAGCAATTGCACGTCGTTGTTGCGGAACCGGTCCAGCGCCTGCATGCGCGAACGCTGGTCCATGTCGCCGTGCAGGGCGACGACGGAAAAGCCGTGTTTCTCCAGTGAGCGCTGCACCACGGCGACGTCACGCTTGCGATTGCAGAAGATGATGCCGTTCTTCAGCTCGTCAGCGTCGCGAATCAGCCGCCGCAGGGTTTTGCGCTTCTGCGACGCCTCGGAGCCGGACGCCACGGCCAGCTGGGTGATCGTGCTGGCGGTGGAGGAGGCGCGGGCCACCTCGACGCGCGCAGGGTTGCTGAGGAAGTTGTCGACGAGGTTCTGGATTTCCGGCGGCATGGTGGCCGAGAAAAACAGGGTCTGACGGGTGAACGGCACCATTTTGCAGATGCGCTCGATATCAGGAATGAACCCCATGTCGAGCATGCGGTCCGCTTCGTCGATGACCAGCACCTCGATGCCGCTGAGCAGCAGCTTGCCGCGTTCGAAGTGGTCGAGCAGACGGCCAGGCGTGGCGATCAGGACGTCAACGCCCCGGGTGATCTTGGCGTCCTGATCGGCAAACGACACGCCGCCGATGAGCAGCGCCACGTTCAGCTTGTGGTGAACGCCATATTTGATGAAGCTTTCCTCGACCTGCGCCGCAAGCTCGCGCGTCGGCTCCAGGATGAGGGTGCGCGGCATGCGCGCGCGGGCCCGGCCGGTTTCCAGCAGGGTGAGCATGGGCAGCGTGAAGGCCGCGGTTTTGCCCGTGCCGGTCTGGGCGATGCCGAGCACGTCGCGGCGCGCCAGTACATGCGGGATAGCCTCAGCCTGAATGGGCGTCGGCTGCGTGTAGCCGGAGCTTTCAACTGCTTGGAGGACTTTGCCGCTGAGGCCGAGGTCAGAAAATGCCATGGGTCCGTTGAGAACGTCTGCGGGCCGTCAAAATGACAGGCGCGAAAAGGAGATCGCTGGCCGGATGCCAGCAACCCAGGGGGCGCAGCGTCTTGCGGACTATGGTATGAACGCATGTCTTGTCAACGGATATCGCAAAACCGTGGTCCAGATTGGCAATATTCGCGGCGCGCTGGTCACATGAGGCGAACTGCGCGCAACAGTCCGGCGGCGGCCTGGGCCGCCAGCCTGCGAGGCGCGCGCATGTCCGGCGCCGCGCTCACGCCGTCGTCCGGTTTTCTGGTGGCCGGATGCGTCCGCCGCCATGCGGTGAACCCCGGCCGGGCAGGGCGTGGCGCGCCCCAGGCGCCCAGCCGTCAGATGTCGAGCCCCGCCTCATCGGCGAAGGCGGCGCGCTCCTGAATAAAGGCAAAGCGCGCTTCCGGTTTGTTACCCATCAGCCGGTCGATGGCGTCGGACGTCTGGGGACGGCCTTCATCCTCCACCTGCACGCGCAGCAGCGTGCGCCGGGCGGGGTCCATGGTGGTCTCCTTCAGCTGGGCCGCCATCATCTCGCCCAGGCCCTTGAAGCGGCCAACATCCACCTTCTTGCCCTTGAAATCGCGGGTGATGATTTTATCACGCTCTGCTTCATCCCGGGCGTAAAGCGTCTTGTTGCCCGAGGTGATGCGGTAGAGAGGCGGCACGGCCAGATAAAGATGACCGTTGTCGATCAGTTTCGGCATCTGCCGGTAGAAGAACGTGATCAGCAATGACGCGATGTGGGCGCCGTCGACGTCCGCGTCCGTCATGATGATGACCTTGTCGTAACGCAGCTCGCTGTCGCGATATTGCGCGCCGGCGGAGCAGCCCAGCGCCTGCGACAGGTCGGAAAGCTGCTGGTTTGACGCCAGCTTGTCGCGTCCGGCGGAGGCCACGTTGAGGATCTTGCCGCGCAGGGGCAGCACCGCCTGGGTGCGCCGGTCGCGCGCCTGCTTGGCGCTGCCGCCCGCCGAATCGCCCTCGACGATGAACAGTTCGGAGCCAGCCGCCCCGGCCAGGGTGCAGTCCGCGAGCTTTCCTGGCAGGCGCAGGCGCCGGGTGGCGCTCTTGCGGGCAACCTCCTTTTCCTGCCGGCGCCGCATGCGCTCTTCGGAGCGTTCGATGGTCCATTCCAGCAGGCGCAACGCCTGCTGCGGCGCCGCCGCCAGCCAGTGATCGAAGGCGTCGCGCACGGCGCTCTCGACGATGCGCACCGCCTCGCTGGTCGCGAGCTTGTCCTTGGTCTGGCCCTGAAATTCGGGCTCGCGCACGAATACCGAGAGCAGGGCGGCGCAGGTGGCCATGATGTCGTCGGCGGTGAGGTGGGCGGCGCGCTTCTGCTGGCCAATGCGCTCGGCGTGCTCGCGCAGGCCGCGCAACAGCGCCATGCGCAGGCCCTGTTCGTGCGTGCCGCCCTCGGGGGTCGGGATGGTGTTGCAGTAGGAGTGGATGAAGCCGTCCTGGTCGGCCAGCCAGGACACGGCCCACTCGACGGAGCCGTGGCCGCCGTCCTTCTCGATCTTGCCGGAGAAGATCTGGTCCGCCACCTGGGACGCGCCGTCGATTTCCCGCGCCAGATAATCCTTCAGACCGCCGGGAAAGCGGAAAATCGCTTCGGAAGGCACATGCTCCACGCCTTCCAGCAGCGCCGGCGCGCATTTCCAGCGCACCTCGACGCCGCCGAACAGATAGGCCTTGGAGCGCGCCATCTTGAACAGCCGGCGCGGGCTGAACTGGACGTCGGGGCCGAAAATCTCCGGATCCGGATGGAAACGGACGGTCGTGCCGCGCCGGTTCTGGACTCGGCCCACGGTGACCAGCTCCGTCTGGGGCAGGCCGCGGCTGTAGGTCTGGCGATAGAGCGTCTGCCCGCGCGCCACCTCGATCTCCAGCACGTCCGACAGGGCGTTCACCACCGAAACACCGACGCCGTGCAGGCCGCCGGAGGTTTCGTAAACCTTGGAATCGAATTTGCCGCCGGCGTGCAGGGTGGTGAGAATCACCTCCAGCGCCGATTTGCCGGGGAACTTGGGGTGCGGATCAACCGGAATGCCGCGGCCGTTGTCGATGACCCTGATGAAGCCGCCTGCCTCCAGCTCCACCTCGATGAACGATGCGTGGCCGGCGACGGCTTCGTCCATGGCGTTGTCGATCACCTCGGCGAACAGGTGGTGCAGCGCCTTTTCGTCCGTGCCGCCAATGTACATGCCGGGGCGGCGGCGAACGGGCTCCAGCCCTTCGAGAACTTCAATGGCCGCAGCGGTGTAACCGGCTTCGTCCGGGGTTCCCGTTTTGATCGATTGCGCCAGCTTCGCCGCCTGGGCTTCCAGCCGCGCGCTCCTGCCCGCGCCTTTGCCGCCAGCCGGTTTGCGGGCCAGCGCGCCGCCGCCGAAAAGATCATCCCTGTCCGACATATATCTGATCTGATCCCGATTCGTTCTCACATGAATATGCCAGCTTTTCGCCAGATGACGAAAGCAGCGATGACCGGCTTCCGCCGGAACTCACCAGGACCCTGACCGGTCCAGCGCAATAACATGGTGGAAAGCGTGCTCCGGCGGGAGCGCCGGAGATCGGGGAAACATAGCACGCCTGCGGGGCGGGGCCAAAACGCCAGATGATGCGCCAGAAGACGTGATTGGCCGGCGCCCGCCGGGCCGGACCCGTCGTGCGCCTCCACAGCGGCTGGAACTGGGCTTCTGGCGCTCCGGAAATGCGGAAAGGCCGGGACGGGCCCGGCCTTTCCGTTCGCGACGCCCTGGGGTCACCCCTGGGGATCAGCAGGAATAGTACATCTCGAATTCGACCGGATGCGGGGTCATTTCGAAGCGCATCACCTCGGCCATCTTCAGCTCGATGAAGCTGTCGATGAAGTCCTGGGTGAAGACGTCGCCGGCCTTGAGGAAGGCGTTGTCCTTGCGCAGGGAGTCGAGGGCCTCGCGCAGCGAACCGCAGACGGTCGGGATCTTCTTCAGCTCGCGCGGGGGCAGGTCGTAGAGGTCCTTGTCCATCGCCGGGCCGGGGTCGATCTTGTTGATGATGCCGTCCAGACCAGCCATCAGCAGGGCCGAGAACGCCAGATAGGGATTGGCGGTCGGGTCGGGGAAGCGGACCTCGACGCGCTTGGCCTTCGGGTTGTTGGTCCACGGAATACGGCAGGAGGCCGAGCGGTTGCGGGCGGAGTAGGCCAGCAGCACGGGCGCCTCATAGCCGGGGACCAGACGCTTGTAGGAGTTGGTCGACGGGTTGGTGAAGGCGTTCAGGGCCTTGGCGTGCTTGATGACGCCGCCAATGAACCACAGGCATTCCTGGCTGAGATCGGCGTATTTGTTGCCGGAGAACACCGGCTTGCCGTCCTTCCAGATCGACAGGTGAACGTGCATGCCCGAGCCATTGTCGCCAAACACCGGCTTCGGCATGAAGGTCGCGGTCTTGCCGTAGCTGTTGGCGACGTTGTGGATGCAGTACTTGTAGATCTGCATCTCGTCGCCGGTCAGCGTCAGCGTGTTGAACTTGGTGCCAAGTTCGTGCTGGGCCGAGGCGACCTCATGGTGGTGCTTCTCGACAGTCACGCCCATCGACTGCATGGCGGCGAGCATCTCGCCGCGCATGTCCTGGCAGCTGTCCAGCGGCGGCACGGGGAAGTAGCCGCCCTTGGTGGGGATGCGGTGACCCATGTTGCCGCCTTCATACTCCCGGTCGCCGTTGGTCGGCAGTTCCGAGGAGTCGAGCTTGAAGCCGGTGTTGTACGGGTCAGCCTTGAAGCGGACGTCGTCGAAGACGAAGAACTCGGCTTCCGGGCCGATGAACACGGTGTCGCCAATGCCCGTGGAGGCGAGGAACGCCTCGGCCTTGCGGGCGATGCCGCGCGGATCGCGGCTGTAGGATTCGCCGGTGCCAGGCTCAAGCACGTCACAGACGATCGACAGGGTCGGAGCGGCGAAGAAGGGATCAAGCTGGGCCGTGGAGGGGTCGGGCATCAGCACCATGTCCGACTCATTGATCGCCTTCCAGCCGGCGATCGAGGAGCCGTCGAACATGGTGCCGTCGGCGAACATGTCCTCATCGACCATCGACACGTCGAAGGTCACGTGCTGCCACTTGCCGCGCGGATCCGTAAAGCGGAAGTCGACATACTTGATGTCCTCTTCCTTGATGGTCTTGAGCACATCCTGAGCGCTCTTCGTCATCATGAGTCCCCTATCCTGCAACTGGAGCGACAGACCCGTTCGGGGTCCGCGCGGTAAAATGCAAAACCCGTCGCCACTGCCGGCGTCAGGCGAATTCTGGCGTCAGACGGCGTCCGCCCCGGTTTCGCCGGTGCGGATGCGAATGGCTTCCTCGATGGTCGAAACGAAAATCTTGCCGTCGCCGATGCGACCAGTCTGGGCGGCGTTGCGGATCGCTTCCACGGCGCGCTCGACCTGGTCGTCGTTCAGCACGATCTCAATCTTCACCTTGGGAAGAAAATCGACCACGTATTCGGCGCCGCGATAGAGTTCCGTGTGACCCTTCTGCCGGCCGAACCCCTTGGCTTCGATAACGGTGATGCCCTGCAGGCCAATGTCCTGCAGCGCTTCCTTCACCTCGTCGAGCTTGAAGGGCTTGATGATCGCTTCGATCTTCTTCATGAGGCTCGCTCCTTGGCGCCGGGTCCGGGCTGCAAAACTGGCCGTGTCTGACTTCCCGGGCTTTATGCCTTGGCCGGCGTCCGATTGAAACGGACATGTTGCCCTGCTTCAGTCCCGGGCGCCGCTTTCGTGAGCGTTTTGCGCCTAAAAAATAGTCAATACGGCAAGGGCGGCGGCCTCGGGCAGCCTGATGACGCCGATAGCGTCGCTGAAACGCCATTTTGACGCATCTGGCCCCTTTTTGGGCGGTTTTTTCCGCCGTCGCTGCCCCCTGCCGGTGCTTTTCTGGCGAAACACTGCGCGGAGGCGCGCGTTTGCGCAAGGCATGGAGCGTATGATGCGGGCAGATTCGCACCGGGAGAGGTCAATGGCCAGCCAGTCGGGAGAGCATCTGCTGCGGGCGGCGCAGATGGCGGAGGCGGACAGGATCACCATCGCCAGCGGGGTTCCCGGCCACGAGCTGATGGCGCGGGCCGGAAGCGGCGTGGCGGCGGCGGCGCGGCGCATGGCGGCGCCCGGGGCGCGGATTCTCGTGATCTGTGGAACAGGCAACAATGGCGGCGACGGCTATGTGGCGGCGCGGCTGTTGCAGGCGGAAGGGCGCGACGTCGCCGTGATGGCGCCGCTGGGGCCAGCGACAACCGCCGACGCTGGCCGGGCGGCCGCCGACTGGGCGCATGGGCGTGGGGCGGCCGTGGCCATCGACGCCGATGTCGCCGGTTATGACCTGGTGATCGACGCATTGTTCGGCGCCGGCCTCAACCGGCCGCTGGACGGCGCGGCGCTGGACCTGGCGCGGCGTCTCAACGCCAGCGGGCGTCCGGTGCTGGCGGTGGACGTTCCGAGCGGGCTGAACGCCGACAGCGGCCAGGCGATGGCGGCCAGCGTGCGCGCCGCCGCCACGGTGACCTTCGCCGCCCGCAAGCCGGGGCAGCTGTTGCTGCCCGGCCGGCTGCTGTGCGGCGACGTGACCTGCGTCGATATTGGCATTGCGCCGGAGACCATTGCCCGCGTGGCAGGGGGAATTTTCCGTAATTCGCCGGATCTCTGGCAGGCCAGCTTCCCGGCGCCGTCGCTGGAGGCGCACAAATACCGGCGCGGCCACGTGCTGTGTGGTTCCGGCGGCCCGCTGTCGACGGGCGCCATCCGGCTCGCCGCCCGCAGCGCCCTGCGCGTCGGCGCCGGCCTGGCGACGGTCGCGGCGGGGCTCGACGCATGCCGGGCGCATGCGGCGCATCTTACGGCGATCATGATCCGCGAGGCGGAAGGCGCTGGCGATTTTGCCCGGTTGCTGGACGACGCCCGTTTCAACGCAGTGATCCTCGGCCCGGCCGGCGGCGTGGGGCCGGAACTGGCGGCGCGGGTGGAGGCGGCGGCGCGGCGGGGGCGGGCGCTGGTCATGGACGCTGACGCCATCAGCAGTTTCGCTGGCGCGCCGGAGCGTCTGGCGGCGGTCATCGCGGCGGGAGAGGGCGCGCCGGTGGTCATGACGCCGCATGATGGCGAGTTCGCCCGGTTGTTTGGCGACGTGGCCGGGGTAATGGACGTTGGCGCGAAATATGAGCGGGCCGTGGCCGCGGCGCGCATGACCGGCGCCATTGTCGTGCTCAAGGGCGCCGATACGGTCATCGCCGCGCCGGACGGGCGGGCGGCCATCAATGACAATGCGCCGCCGTGGCTGGGCACCGCCGGCTCCGGCGATGTGCTCTCCGGGCTGGTTGGCGGTTTGCTGGCCCAGGGCATGCCAGGCTTCGAGGCGGCGGCGGCGGCGGTGTGGATTCATGGCGCGGCGGCGCAGGCGTTCGGGCCAGGGCTGATTTCCGAGGATTTGCCAGAGCAGGTTCCCGCCGTGCTGCGGCGGCTGCTGCGACAGGGGGCCCAGGCCGGCGCGGCGCGCTGACGCGCGCCCTGATGTGTGCTCGCGCACATCAGGGACAGCGCCTTCGCGCCAGCGATGGCTTCGCCGGAAATGGGCGCCTGCCTTCGATTTTGCCGGCTGGCGGCGCTGGCGGTCGGCGACGCGACAGCGTGACGGGTTTATAGGGGCAGAGCACAGGAGCGTGGCCTGGGCTGGCCGTCAGCCCGGTTTTGGCGTTATTCTGTCGCCACATTGATTGAGTTGAACACGGCGGTTGGGTTCCGCCGGCCGTGCTGGCGCGCCGGGATGATCCGGTGATTGCCTGTCCGCAGGCCTTGCAAAATGGCGCGTGGCGGGCGGTGCGGCGTTCAGGAGCTGGGTATGTCCATGTCCATATATATTCGCAGGCTGTCCGCGGCCGCGGCGGCGGTTGGCGCTCTGGCGCTGGCTCCGGCGGCGTTCGCGCAGCAGCTTCCGGCCACCCCCGACTGGGAGGCGCCGGCTGACGTCAAGCCGCCGGCAAAGACCAGGGGCGGAGCCAAAGCCGCCAGCCGGCCAGCCGGCGGCCTCAATGCGCCCATGCGCAAGATCGAGCGCGACGACATCGACATGACCGGCGTCGGGCGGGAAGTGCGCAACTTCGGCTCCGGCGTGCGGCCAATGATGAACAGCACCGGCGGCATGGGGGTCGGCGGCGGCTTTTGAGGCGCTTTCCAGGCGCGGCGCAGGCGAAGCGCGCCGGCCAGCCCGGAGGCGGGGAAACGATGTTCCGCGAAAGGCCGGCCGCGCGCCGGCCTTTTGTTTTGTTGGGGGAGCGGGGCGGGGCGGTCAGGTCAGGTGACCTCAAACCAGGCCGCCATGCCGCCGTCGAGCCGCTCGGCGATGGACGCGCCAATGAGCCATTTGCCCCGCTCACCGGCGACGAACGCCACCCGTGACGTCTGGTTGGCGGGTATGGCGATGACGTCGAGCCAGTATGGCTCCCAACCGTCATCCAGATTGTGCAGGCGCCGCACGTGATGGCCGTGGATGTGCAGCACCTGCATCCAGGGCGTGGCGTTCTTCAGCTCCAGCGTCACCGGACGCCCCGAACGGACGCTGAACGCCGGCTTTTTCGCGGCGTCGGGCCAGGAGAGGCCGTTGACGGTCCAGATGCGCGCCGGATCCGTGAAGCGCGCGGCGGTTTCGGGGGCGCCGGGCGTGGCGCCGCCGGCGATAACCAGGGCGGCGCGAACCGAATCCTGCAGCCGGATCGCGGCCGGCAGATCGCTGGCGGGCAGGGCGGTGATGGGGGGCGCGGCGTTTGCGGGCGGCGCATCCGTCGCCGCCACCACCAGCAGGGGGGCGCCCACATCGCCAAGCCGCGCCTGCAACGCGCCCCCGGCGCCTGGCTGCGCCGGAGCCTCGACAATCAGGTCGTAGCGCCCGCCCGGCAGCAGGGTCAGGCTGTCGCGGGCTGGCGTGAACACGGCCGAGGGCCGGCCGTCGACGCCGATGACATGCGCGGCAAGTCCGCTGAACTCCAGGGCGAAGGTGCGCGCGTTGGCCGCGTTCAGCAGGCGCAGGCGCAGGCGGGAGCCAGGCGCGACGTTTACCCGCTGCGGCGGGGCGGCGCCATTCAGTGTCAGCCAGTTGCCGAGGCGGCCGGCGCCGGCGCGGGCGGCGATCGTGCCGAAATCCGGCCGGAGTTGCGCGTCTTCGGTCAACGCCCAGTCATCCAGCGTCAGCAGAATGTCTTTCGCCACCGCCGGGGGTTCGGGTTCATCGACGATCAGGGCGCCGTGGAGGCCGCTTCCGGTCTGTCGGCCAACGGCGCCGATGCGCATCGGCCGGTACCAGAACAGGCCGGCGTGGCGGGCCGTGAAGCCGGACGCGCGCGTTTCCCCGGGCGCGATGGCGGGGCCAGTGAGGCCGTCGACGCCATCCAGGGCGTTGGGCGCGCCCGCGCCATGCCAGTGCAACGACAGCGGCTCATCGAGGCCGTTTGTAAGCTCGAGGGAAAGCGACTCGCCCTGACGCGCCCTGAGCAGCGGGCCGGGGATGCGGTCATTAAAGGCGAGGGTCGCTGTTTCAGCCGCCGGTTCGGGCTTCAGCCGCAGTTTGCCCGGCGCGGCGCGCAGGCGGACCGCCGCCCTTGCCTTGGGCTGTCCTTCCCGATCGGCCTTTTTCTCCCGCTCTTCTTTCTCCTGCTCTTCCCTGGCGCCTGCTGGCGCGGGGAGCATCAGGACGGTCGCGGCGAAACCCATGAAAAACAGTCGGCGACCGGGATTCGGCGGGCGTGGTTCGAAAGGGTGGGACATCCTGCGGCCTGCCTGTGCTGGTTCAGAATTTGAAACAAACGCATAATCTCAAAAAAGGCCGCCTTGCAGAACCTGAAGTGGTTCACAGGGCGCTTTATGTGGATTAGAGATCGGGCATCCGGCGTCAGGCTGTCTGTAGCCCGGCGGCAGGGTATTTTTTTGGTGCGTTATCCGCAACGCGTGATATAGAGCCGCGACCTCGGCCTTAGAGGGCGGCCTTTCAGGCGTGTCGCGGGCGGGCGTGGCGGAACTGGTAGACGCGCTGGATTTAGGTTCCAGTGAGTAACCTCGTGGGGGTTCGAGTCCCTCCGCCCGCACCATGTGCTTTCAACCCAGCAGGCCGGAATCCGATTCACGGGCGACAGGACAGCAGAGTTTCAATATGCAGGCGACCCAAACCAACTCCGAAGGACTGAAGCGCGAATTCAAGGTGGTCGTGCCCGCTTCCGAGCTCGAAACCCGGCTTGTCAACGAGCTGAACGCGCTGAAGGACAAGGTCCGCATCAACGGCTTTCGTCCGGGCAAGGTGCCGATGACGCACATGCGTCGCACCTACGGTCGCCAGGTCATGGTTGACATCGTGCAGAACGCCGTCAACGAGGCCAACCAGCAGATCGTTTCCGAGAACAACCTGCGCCTCGCCATGGAGCCGAAGGTCAATCTGCCGGAAGCGCGCGAGGATGTGGACGCGGTCATCGACGCGAAGGCCGACCTGTCCTACACCGTGGCGCTCGAAATCCTGCCGACCTTTGAAATCGCCGACGTTTCCGGCGTCGAGCTGGAGCGTGAGGTCGCCGAGGTGACCGACGCCGAGCTGGACGACGCGCTGACCCGCATGGCGAAGCAGAACCGCACCTTCACCGCCCGCGCCGAAGGCGAGGCGGCCGGGGACGGCGACCGCGTCACCATCAATTTCGTCGGCAAGATCGACGGCGAGGCTTTCCCCGGCGGTTCGGGCGACGACGTGCCGGTGGAGATCGGCTCGGGCTCGTTCATTCCGGGCTTTGAAGAGCAGCTGGTTGGCGTCAAGGCCGGCGACGAGAAGGTCGTCACCGCGACGTTCCCCGAGGACTACCAGGCGGCGCATCTGGCCGGCAAGACGGCTGAATTCGACGTCAAGGTCATCTCGGTCGAGGCTGGCGGCGAGGCCCTGGTCAATGACGAACTGGGCAAGTCGTTCGGCATGGACGATCTGGAGGCCCTGCGCAACGCCCTGCGCGAGCGCATTGGCGTTGACTTCCAGGCCCAGTCGCGCCGCAAGGTGAAGCGCAAGCTGCTCGACGCGCTCGACAAGCTGTACAGCTTCGAACTGCCGCCGACCCTGGTTCAGCAGGAGTTCGACGGCGTGTGGCAGGGCGTGACCGCCGAGATGGCGCAGGCCAACCGCAGCTTCGAGGATGAGGGCACCACCGAAGACGCCGCCCGTGAGGAATACCGGGGCATCGCCGAGCGTCGCGTGCGCCTCGGTCTGGTGCTGGCGGAAATCGGCGACAAGGCCGAGATCAAGATCACCGAGGACGAACTGACCCGCGCGCTCATCGACCGCGCCCGCCAGTTCCCTGGCCAGGAAAAGATGGTGTGGGACTTCTACCAGAAGAACCCGCAGGCGCTGGCTGAGCTGCGCGCGCCGATCTTCGAGGAGAAGGTCGTTGATCACCTGTTGGGTCAGGCCAAGGTTGTGGACAAGACCGTCAGCAAGGAAGAGCTGTTCAAGGAAGACGAAGAAGACGCCGACAAGGCCTGATTCCCTGTCGCGCGGCCGGCCGGTCGCGCCAGACGATCCGGCGGCCAGGGGCTTTCCCTGGCCGTTTTTCGTTGGAATACAGCATGCTGGCGGCATTGGCGTCGCCAGCTGACTGGACGTGGCCGGGCCCGTCTCTTGCGGTGACGGCGGCCAGCGCATAACTGCGGAAGACGCCGCCCGCAGCCGGACGGCTGACCGTTTGAAAAGGCCGGCAGGGCTTGCCTCCGCCACAATGGCGGGGAAAAGTCATCATCCAGATTCTGGCGTTGGCTCGGGGTGATTCCCGGGCCCGCGTATTCCCCAGGCCGGGGCCGTCCCCCCAGGGCCTGGTCGCCCCCAAAGCCAGGGTTTTCTGGCGCCGTTCCGTCGGCGCCAGCGGCGACGGAGCCGCCCCCGGGGCAAAATCCGGTCCGATCAGGCCGGAATTTTGCCTCATGGTTTTGTTTTGTCGCATTTTCTTCACGCGCGGCGTTCCGCTTCGCCTGAAAATGCTCCCGAAAATGACCGCCCCGCGCGGCCGCCTGGAGTGTGAGACATGAGAGATCCGTTGGACGTTTACGCCAACACGCTGGTGCCGATGGTTATCGAGACGTCCAACCGGGGAGAGCGGGCGTTTGACATCTATTCGCGCCTGCTGCGCGAGAGGATTATTTTCCTCACCGGCCCGGTGGAGGACCATTCGGCCTCGCTGATCGTGGCGCAGCTGCTGTTCCTGGAGGCCGAAAACCCGAAGAAGGAAATTTCCTTCTACATCAATTCGCCTGGCGGCGTGGTGACTTCGGGTCTGTCGATCTACGACACCATGCAGTTCATCCGCTGTCCGGTGTCGACCCTCGTGGTCGGCCAGGCCGCCTCCATGGGCTCGCTGCTCATGACGGCCGGTGAGAAGGGGCAGCGCTTCGCGTTGCCGAACGCCCGCATCATGGTGCACCAGCCTTCCGGCGGTTATCAGGGGCAGGCGACGGATATCCTGATCCACGCCCGTGAGATCGAGGCGCTGAAGCGCCGGCTCAACGAGATCTACGTCACGCACACCGGCCAGTCGCTGCAGGCGATCGAGGACGCGCTTGAGCGTGACAATTTCATGACCGCCGACAAGGCGAAGGAATTCGGGTTGATCGACCAGGTTCTGGAGAAGCGCCCGGACCTGCCGGCCTGATCGGGCTGACGAAAACCGGCGGGCGGGCGTCCGCGACAAACGGCCCCGCTCGCATTGACGGACAGCGTTCCCCATGTTTGGGTGACGTTTTATGTCCGCGTCGCGCGTCGGTGGCGGGCGACGTTAACCTGTTGTTACGGGTCAGGTTCGATCCTGATGCGCATGCAGCGGATCAGGATGCGGGAGGGGGGCAAGGATCACACGATCCGGAAATTCTCCCGAGGGACCAGCCATTCGCGCTCCGGCCGCCCTCGCGGCTGCGGCAGGGGCGCGCCGGCGACTGATCCGGCAAGGATTTGACATGACCGCCGGCTTCATTCCGGCCGGTCGCAGTGGAGACGGACCATGAGCAAGGCCACAGGCAGCGAAAGCAAGAGCACGCTTTACTGCTCTTTCTGCGGCAAAAGCCAGCATGAGGTCCGCAAGCTGATCGCCGGACCGACGGTGTTCATCTGCGATGAATGCGTCGAGCTGTGCATGGACATCATCCGCGAGGAGTCGAAGTCGTCGCTGGTGAAGTCGCGCGACGGCGTGCCGACGCCGCGTGAGATCAGCAAGGTGCTGGAAGATTACGTGATCGGCCAGGAGCACGCCAAGAAGGTGCTCTCCGTCGCCGTGCACAATCATTACAAGCGGCTCAGCCACGCGCTGAAGAACAACGACGTTGAGCTGGCCAAGTCCAATATCCTGCTCGTGGGGCCCACCGGCTCGGGCAAGACGCTGCTTGCCCAGACGCTGGCGCGCATTCTCGACGTGCCGTTCACCATGGCCGACGCGACGACGCTGACCGAAGCCGGCTACGTGGGTGAGGACGTCGAAAACATCATCCTGAAGCTGCTGCAGGCCGCCGACTACAATGTGGAGCGGGCCCAGCGCGGCATCGTCTACATTGACGAGATCGACAAGATTTCCCGCAAGTCGGACAATCCGTCGATCACCCGCGACGTGTCGGGGGAGGGCGTGCAGCAGGCGCTGCTGAAGATCATGGAGGGCACGGTCGCCAGCGTGCCGCCGCAGGGCGGTCGCAAGCATCCCCAGCAGGAATTCCTGCAGGTGGACACGACCAACATCCTGTTTATCTGCGGCGGCGCCTTCGCGGGGCTTGAGCGGATCATCACGGCGCGCGGCAAGGGCACGTCGATTGGCTTCGGAGCCACCGTGCACGCGCCCGAAGATCGCCGCACCGGCGAGATATTCCGCGAGGTCGAGCCCGAGGATCTGCTGAAGTTCGGCCTGATCCCCGAGTTCATCGGCCGGTTGCCGGTAATCGCCACCCTCGAGGACCTTGATGAGGTGGCGCTCAAGAAGATCCTGCAGGAGCCGAAGAACGCCCTGGTGCGCCAGTACCAGCGCCTGTTCGAGATGGAGAACGTGGAGCTGACGTTCCACGAGGACGCGCTGACGCTGATCGCCCGCAAGGCCATCGAGCGCAAGACCGGCGCGCGCGGCCTCCGCTCCATCCTTGAGGGCATCCTGCTTGAAACCATGTACGAACTGCCGGGGCTCGAGGGCGTCGAGCAGGTCGTCATCGGACCGGAGGTGGTGGAGGGCAAGGCGCGGCCGCTGTTCATCTACGCCGACCGGGCGGAGAGTAACGCGACGGCCTCGGCCTGACGCCCGACAGTCTAATCGGCATGGCAGGCGCCCCGTTGGGCGCCTGTTCTGCGTCAGGCGGCGGACCCGCAGGGGGCAGCGCGACAACCATGCGCGCCGTGCAGGTCTGACGTCCAAATCATCTGTGCGCCGGGGCCGTCACTGACTTGAAACAAAAGGCGCCCGGAACCACTTTCTGTTCATCGTCACCGTCGCGCGCTCAACAGGAGGCGCGGCGAACGTCGCCTGCGGTGTATGCTCCCATGGAGTTGAGCGCCGGGGGCAATCCGTCCGCCCGGCCTGCCGCTCCAAGGGGGAGGGCGGACGATAGTGAAAGGACAAGGGCCACATGACTACCATGAAGCCTCGCCAGCCCGCGGCGCCGGGAACCGTTTCGGACTATCCCGTTTTGCCCCTGCGCGACATTGTCGTGTTCCCGCACATGATCGTCCCGCTTTTCGTCGGGCGTGAGAAGTCAATCCGCGCTCTGGAGGAGGTGGTCAAGACGGACCGGCACATCCTGCTGGCCACGCAGATGAACGCCGCCGACGATGATCCGGAAACATCGGCCATCCATGAGATTGGCGCGATCGCCAGCGTTCTGCAGCTGCTCAAGCTGCCCGACGGCACCGTGAAGGTGCTGGTGGAAGGCGCGGGCCGCGCGCGCGTGCGTTCCTATCTGCGCACGGACGAATTCTATGAAGCCACCGCCGAGGTGCTCGGCGACGAGGCTGGCGACAAGGTCGAGGCCGAGGCCCTGGCCCGCTCGGTCGTGAACGAATTCGAGAGCTATGTGAAGCTCAACAAGAAGGTTTCGCCGGAGGTCGTCGCCGCGGTGACGCAGATCGAGGATCCCTCGCGTCTGGCCGACACCGTCGCCTCGCACCTCGCCGTGAAGATCGCTGACAAGCAGGCGCTGCTCGAAACCGTGTCGATCCCGGCGCGGCTCGAGAAGATTCTCGGCATGATGGAGAGCGAGATTTCGGTTCTCCAGGTCGAGAAGCGCATCCGCACGCGCGTCAAGCGGCAGATGGAGAAGACCCAGCGCGAGTACTATCTGAATGAGCAGATGAAGGCCATTCAGAAGGAGCTGGGCGACGAGGACGGCCGCGACGAACTGGCGGAGCTGGAAGAGAAGATCAACCAGACCAAGCTGTCACGGGAGGCCCGCGACAAGGCGATGGCCGAGCTGAAGAAGCTGCGGCAGATGTCGCCGATGTCGGCCGAAGCCACCGTGGTGCGCAACTATCTCGACTGGATGCTCGGCATTCCGTGGAACAAGCGTTCGCGGGTGAAGAAGGATCTGGCCGAGGCGCAGCGGGTGCTCGACGCGGATCACTTCGGCCTGGACAAGGTCAAGGACCGCATCGTCGAATACCTGGCGGTGCAGCAGCGCGCCAACAAGTTGTCGGGACCGATCCTGTGCCTGGTTGGCCCTCCCGGCGTCGGCAAGACCTCGCTCGGCAAGTCCATCGCCAGGGCGACGGGTCGCGAGTTCGTGCGCGTGTCGCTCGGCGGTGTGCGTGACGAGGCCGAGATCCGCGGTCACCGGCGGACCTATATCGGCTCCATGCCTGGCAAGATCATCCAGGCGATGCGGAAGGCGAAGACCTCCAATCCGCTCATCCTGCTCGATGAGATCGACAAGATGGGTCAGGATTACCGGGGCGACCCGTCCGCGGCGCTGCTCGAGGTGCTGGACCCTGAACAGAACAAGGCGTTCAACGACCACTACCTGGAAGTCGACTACGACCTCTCCAGCGTGATGTTCGTGACCACCGCCAATACGCTGAACATTCCGGGTCCGCTGCTCGACCGTATGGAGACCATCCGGCTCGCCGGCTATACGGAAGAGGAAAAGACGGAGATCGCCCGTCGCCACCTGATCCCCGAGGCCCTGGTCAAGCATGGCCTGTCGGAGAAGGAGTGGACGATCACCGACGACGCCCTGCTGCTGCTGGTGCGGCGCTACACCCGGGAATCGGGCGTGCGTAACCTGGAGCGCGAGATCTCGAACCTGATCCGCAAGGCCGTGAAGGACATCGTCCTCGGCAAGTCGGAGGCGGTCGATGTGACGACGACCAGCCTGGAGCAGTATCTCGGCGCGCCGAAGTATCGCTATGGCGAGATCGAGGCGGAAGACCAGGTTGGCGTGGTGACGGGCCTGGCCTGGACCGAGGTGGGCGGCGAGTTGCTGACCATCGAGGGCGTCATGATGCCTGGCAAGGGCAAGATGACGGTGACGGGCAACCTGCGCGACGTCATGAAGGAGTCGATCTCGGCCGCCGCTTCCTATGTGCGGGCCCGGTCGGTGTCGATGGGCATCAAGCCGCCGCTGTTCGATGCGCGTGACATCCACGTGCACGTTCCGGAAGGCGCGACGCCCAAGGACGGTCCGTCCGCTGGCATCGCCATGGCGACCGCCATTGTTTCGGTGATGACCGGCGTGCCGGTTCGCCGGGACGTGGCCATGACTGGCGAGGTGACGTTGCGTGGTCGGGTTCTGCCGATCGGCGGTCTGAAGGAGAAGCTGCTGGCCGCGCTGCGCGGCGGCATCCGCACGGTCCTTATTCCGGAGGACAACGCCAAGGATCTGGCGGAGATCCCGGATAGCGTGAAGAACGGGCTGGAGATCATCCCGGTGGCGCGCATGGACCAGGTGCTCGCCAATGCGCTGGTTCGCAAGCTCGAGCCCATCGAGTGGACCGCCCCCGGGGACGAAGCGGTGGCTCCCCCCCGGGTCGAAGGCGAGGCGGGCGGCGTGATCGCCCACTGAGCTGTAATCAGCACGTGAGGCCCCGGCGCTATGCCGGGGCTTTTTTTCTTCACGAAACGGAAAAATTTGTTTTATTGCCGTCATTTCTCCCCGCCAGGGCCTTGCGCTCCGGGGCTTATCAGGCAAAACCAAAAGATGGGACGGTGAGGCCCGTGGAATTCACCGTAACATGAGCCGGGCCGTGGGCCAGGTTTCTTGTAACCGGCATGGCAGGCTGGAGTATTGAACCCGACGAATGTGCGCGAGGCGCGCCATTCGCATCTGGAGGACGATTGATGAACAAAGGCGATCTTGTTGCTGCCGTCGCTGATCAGGCCGACCTGAGCCGCGCCCAGGCTGGCGAGGCCGTTGAGGCTGTTTTCGTCGCCATCACGGACGCCCTCAAGAAGGGTGATGAGGTCAAGCTTGTTGGCTTCGGCACTTTCTCGGTGGCTGACCGCGCGGCCGGCACGGCGCGGAACCCGCGCACTGGCGAGACCATCAATGTTCCCGCTTCCAAGGCTCCGAAGTTCAAGGCCGGCCAGGGCCTGAAGGATTCTGTCAACGGCAAGTGACGTGGGTGACATCGTCACCAGACCTGGCGCCTCCGTCCCGGCCCGGACGGCTGGCGCGGCGCCGGGGGCGACAGCGTTTCGTTCGTTCGGGAGCCCGGATCGCTAGATCCGGGCTCTTTTCGTGGAGGTCACGCCTGGCGGACACGAGGCGGCCAGGGAGTGAAGCTCGCCCTGTCGCCCAGGTAGCGGGCAGGGATCGTGGACCGATGCGCGCGCCGTCCGCTCCGGCGAATCGCGCGCCGCAACGGCCGTGCGCGGCCGGGCAATTTCGGGCGCGCGTTTGTGGATGCCTGGCGGGCGGCGGGGCCACCGGAGGCGGCAAGCAGCGGGCTGGAGGGGATTGTCAACAGGCGGCCCGCGCGCTGCGGCATGCGGGGCCTTCCGGTTCGCGGTTGGGCTGGCGTTTGGCGTCGCCATGCTGTAGAGCAGGCCCAGTTGCTTCTGCGGCGTTTCGCAGGGTGCAGGCGCCCATGTCGCAGTCGCTGGACTGGCCATGACAGGGCTGACGCTGGTTCGTTCTGGCCATGCCGGATGCAACAGTGTTGGGGCGGTTAGCTCAGTTGGTAGAGCATCTCGTTTACACCGAGAGGGTCGGCGGTTCGAGCCCGTCACCGCCCACCAGTCGCTCACGCGACCACGCCGCCAGATCTGGCGCATGACCCTTACACAAATCAACAAGATGCAGGCGCGACCCACGCAGTTCGCCGATGGACCGGCTGCGCCGTGTTGCGCGGGGCGGCGGGCATGTGTCCCGTGGACCAGATGTGAATAACAAAAAAGCGCGGCAAAGCCGCGCTTGATCACAACCCATATCCGGGTGGCGAGAGTGACGGGACTCGAACCCGCGACCTCCGGCGTGACAGGCCGGCGCTCTAACCAACTGAGCTACACCCCCAAAACCGGGATACTGAAATCAGGGATTAACCCAGCTCCAGCAACTGGCGCCAAACACTTTCCAACTTTCCGGAGAAGAAAAGTGGCGAGAGTGACGGGACTCGAACCCGCGACCTCCGGCGTGACAGGCCGGCGCTCTAACCAACTGAGCTACACCCCCGAACTGGCGTCTTGGCCGCCGGTGATGGGGGGTTTAAGGTTCGCCTCTTGCGGTGTCAAGCGAGCATCCATGGCAAACTGCGCCCGCCGCTGTGGATAGTAGGGTGAATATGGGCGCGCTCATATATTTGACGCCGGGATAGCTGTTTTTTCCGGCCCCGAATTGCGATCGCCTGTGAACGACTCTGCCTGGGCGGCGTTGGTTAGTGGGACGTCGCGGCAAGCCTGTGCGCCATTCCTCCCGCCGGTTTCTCCCTCCTGGACACGCAAACCCGGCGCCGGCGGCGTTAAACACCGGCGAGAAAGGGGCGAAGAGCTGGCAGCAAGCCTGCTTCTGCTGGATCGCGTCCGCCAGTCCGTGCGACTCAAATGCGGCGTCATGCAATGATCCGGGTGAGGGCCGCGTGACGTGGGCAAGGCCATGCATGAGGCAGGGGGCAGCGGTGCGTCGAAAGGCTTGGGGCGGCGTCTTGCGCTGGCATGGGCCATGCGGCGACGGCCCGACGGCGGCGCTGGCATTGGCGCGGCGCGTCAGCAATGTCCTGACTCGCATTGGGTTTGCGGGTGGCGGGCGTGATTCCGGCGGACTGTTCCGTCAGGCGTGCTCAGGCGGGGCGGGCGCGCCTGCATAAAGGGCGTGTTTATGTTGCATTTGCAACAATACGAACTTTGCGAGGCGAGGCTTGCACGGTTCAGGCCCCTGCGTTAAGCCTGCCCTCGCAGCTACGAACTGTTCCAAGGTGCGGGCCGGGGATGGCCCTGTTTTCCGGAGCGGGACGCAGCGGAATCTGCCGGGTGAAAGCGACGCGCGAGCGCCGCAGGCGGCCGCGAAGGATTGGGTGCAGAATGCACAGCTTGCTGAACGACTATCTTCCCCTTGTGGTGTTCATAGGCGTCTCACTGGTCATCGGACTTGCGCTTCTGGTTGCGCCGTTCCTGGTGGCGTTCCAGAACCCCGACCCGGAAAAGCTGTCGGCGTATGAGTGTGGCTTCAACGCGTTTGACGACGCCCGCATGAAGTTCGACATCCGCTTCTATCTCGTCGCCATTCTCTTCATCATCTTTGACCTTGAGGTCGCCTACCTGTTCCCCTGGGCCATTGGCTTCAGGGAAGTGGGTACGTTTGGCTTCTGGTCGATGATGACGTTCCTCGGGGTGTTGACGGTCGGTTTCGCCTATGAATGGCGCAAGGGAGCCCTCGAATGGGATTGATTGGCGACTCCACCCCGGCGATCGCGCCGGCTCCGCGTGGAATCATTGATCCGGCGACCGGAAAACCTGTCGGCTCCAATGATCCATTTTTTAGCGGTCTCAACGATGAGCTGGCCGACAAGGGCTTCCTCGTCACCTCGACCGACGAGCTGATCCAGTGGGCCCGCACCGGCTCGCTGATGTGGATGACTTTCGGTCTGGCCTGTTGCGCCGTGGAGATGATGCAGGCGTCGATGCCGCGTTATGACGTGGAGCGCTTCGGCTTCGCGCCCCGCGCCAGCCCACGCCAGTCGGACGTGATGATCGTGGCCGGCACCCTGTGCAACAAGATGGCCCCGGCGCTGCGCAAGGTCTACGACCAGATGCCGGAGCCGCGTTACGTCATTTCCATGGGGTCGTGCGCCAACGGCGGCGGCTACTACCATTATTCCTATTCCGTGGTGCGTGGTTGCGACCGGGTGGTGCCGGTTGACATCTATGTGCCGGGCTGCCCGCCAACGGCCGAGGCGCTTCTGTACGGCATTCTGCTGTTGCAGAAGAAGATTCGCCGCACGGGCACGATCGAGCGCTGAATTACGATCCTGGCCGGCGGCCATGTCCCCGGTCTGGCAACGCAGCCGGAAGCGGCTCCAGCTTTCAGCTGTAACCGGTTGCAGGTGTGATTGGACGGATGATGTCAGAGGCAAGCCTCAATCAGACAGTCGAGGGCCAGGCGGGCGCTGATCCCGACGCCCTTGGCGCGCGGGTACTTCAGGCTGTGGGCGCTGACGGCGTGTCGGCCCGAACCGCGTTCGGCGAGCTGACGCTTGATGTGGACGCCGGGCGTATCGCCGACGTGGCGCTGAAGTTGCGCGATACGGCTGATCTGCGCTTCGTTTGCCTGATTGACATATGTGGCGCCGACTATCCGGAGCGTGAGAAGCGCTTTGACGTGGTCTATCACCTGCTGTCGCCAACCCTGAACGCCCGCATTCGCCTGAAAGTGCAGACCGACGGACAGACGCCGGTGCCGTCACTGGTCGAGGTATTTCCCGCCGCCAACTGGTATGAGCGGGAGACGTGGGACATGTATGGCGTGATCTTCTCCGGCCACCCTGATCTGCGGCGCCTGCTGACAGATTATGGCTTCGAGGGGCATCCGCTGCGCAAGGATTTTCCGCTCACCGGCTTTGTCGAGGTGCGTTATGACGACGCGCAGAAGCGCGTTGTCTACGAGCCGGTGGCCCTGCGTCAGGAATTTCGCCGCTTCGACTTCCTGTCGCCGTGGGAAGGCGTGGACTACGTGCTGCCGGGTGACGAGAAGGCTTCGGAGCAGAAGGGTTCGGGGAAAGCGCCATGAGCGAACACCAGCTCCGCAATTTTTCGATCAACTTTGGTCCCCAGCATCCGGCCGCCCACGGCGTGCTGCGTATGGTGCTGGAGCTTGACGGCGAGGTGGTCGAGCGCGTTGATCCGCATATCGGCCTGCTGCACCGCGGCACCGAAAAGCTGATTGAATACAAGACCTACGCTCAGGCCACGCCCTATTTCGACCGCCTCGACTACGTGGCGCCGATGAACCAGGAGCATGCCTTCGCCCTCGCGGTGGAAAAGCTGCTGGGCATCGAGGTTCCGCGGCGCGGTCAGCTGATCCGGGTGCTCTATTCGGAAATCGGCCGCATCCTGTCGCATCTGCTCAACGTCACCACGTTCGCCATGGACGTTGGCGCGCTCACCCCGCCGCTGTGGGGCTTTGAAGAGCGCGAGAAGCTGATGATCTTCTATGAGCGGGCCTGCGGCGCGCGCATGCACGCTAACTACTTCCGCGTGGGCGGCGTGCACCAGGATCTGCCGCCGGATCTGATCGACGATATCGAGGCGTTCTGCGATCCGTTCCTGAAGACCATTGACGATCTCAACCGTCTGGTCACCGGCAACCGTATTTTCAAGCAGCGCACCGTCGACATTTCGCCGACCACACTGGATGAGTGCTGGGCGCACGGCTTCTCCGGCGTGCTGGTGCGCGCCGCCGGCGCCGCGTGGGATCTGCGCAAGGCGCAGCCCTATGAGTGCTACGAGGAAATGGATTTCGACATTCCCGTCGGCAAGCACGGCGACTGCTTCGACCGCTACTGTGTGCGCATGGAGGAGATGGTTCAGTCCGTCCGCATCATGCGCCAGTGCGTCGACAAGCTGCGCGCGCCAGACGGGCAGGGGCCGGTGCTGACCCAGGACCACAAGGTGACGCCGCCGAAGCGCGGCGACATGAAGCGGTCGATGGAAGCGCTGATCCACCATTTCAAGCTGTACACCGAGGGCTATCACGTCCCGGCGGGCGAGGTGTACGCGGCGGTCGAGGCTCCGAAGGGTGAGTTCGGCGTCTATCTGGTGGCGGACGGCGGCAACATGCCCTACCGCTGCAAGATCAGGGCCCCGGGCTTCGCCCATCTGGCGGCCATGGATCACCTGTCGCGCGGCTATATGCTGGCGGACGTCTCGGCGATCCTCGGTTCGATCGACATCGTGTTTGGCGAGGTGGACCGGTGACCGGCCCGCGTCCTGAAAGCCAGGTTGCTGGCGTCAGCAAGGGATTTGCGTAAGTCATGAGCGTACGTCGTCTGGCCCCGCCCGAAGTACAGCCGGCAGAATTCGTCTTCACGCCGGAAAACGCCGCGTGGGCGAGCCAACAGATCGCCAAGTACCCTGAGGGTCGTCAGGCCTCCGCCGTGATCCCGCTGTTGTGGCGGGCGCAGGCGCAGGCCGGCGGCTGGTTGCCGCAGCGGGCCATCGAGCACGTCGCCGGCATTCTCGGCATGAACTATATTCGCGTGTTGGAGATCGCCACCTTCTACACCATGTTCGCGCTGGAGCCGGTTGGTCGCTTTTTCGTCCAGCTTTGCGGCACGACGCACTGCATGGTGTGCGGGGCCCACGACCTGCGCGAGGCCCTGCGCGGATTTGTCGGGCCGGAGCGCACGGTTTCCGCCGACGGCAATTTTTCCTGGCTTGAGGTCGAGTGCCTCGGCGCCTGCTGCAATGCGCCGATGGTGCAGATCAACGACGATTATTATGAGGATCTGACGCCCGAGATCCTCATCAATCTGCTGAAGGATCTGGCGGCGGGGCGCCCGGTGAAGCCGGGCCCGCAGCAGGGCCGCCATGCGGCGGAGCCGGCCGGGGGCAAGCTGACCTCCCTGACCGACCCGTCGCTGTACGACGGCTCGGTTGTCGGCGCCTGGCGCGCCAGGTTCGCGCAGAAGGACTGAGGCCATGCTGTCGGACAAGGATCGGATCTTCACCAACGTCTACGGCCTGCAGCCGGCGAGCCTTCAGGCCGCCCAGCGTCGCGGCGCGTGGGACGGCACCAAGTTCCTGCTGGAAATGGGGCGCGACTGGATCATCGACGAGATGAAAAAGTCCAACCTGCGCGGTCGCGGCGGCGCGGGCTTTCCCACCGGTCTGAAATGGTCGTTCATGCCGAAGCAGACGGGCGACCGTCCGCATTATCTGGTGATCAACGGCGACGAGTCCGAGCCTGGCACCTGCAAGGACCGCGAGATACTGCGGCACGATCCGCATCTGCTGATCGAAGGCGCGATGATCGCGTCCTTCGCCATGGGGGCGCACGCGGCCTACATCTACATTCGCGGCGAGTTCATCGCCGAGCGTGAGGCGCTGCAACGCGCCGTTGACGAGGCTTACGCGGCGCGGCTCATCGGCCAGGATAACATTCACGGCTATCCGTTTGATTTGTATGTGCATCACGGGGCAGGCGCTTACATCTGCGGCGAGGAAACCGCGCTGCTGGAGAGCCTTGAAGGCAAGAAGGGCATGCCGCGGCTGAAGCCGCCATTCCCGGCCAACATGGGGCTTTATGGCTGCCCGACCACGGTGAACAACGTGGAGTCGATCGCGGTGGCCGGCACGATCCTGCGTCGCGGCGCGGACTGGTTCAACGGCATTGGCCGCCCCAACAATGTCGGCACCAAACTGTTCGGCATCTCTGGCCACGTCGGCACGCCCTGCGTGGTGGAAGAGTCGATGGGCATTCCGTTCCGTGAGCTGATCGAGCGCCACGGCGGCGGCGTGCGTGGCGGCTGGGACAACCTGCTGGGCATTATTCCCGGCGGCGCCTCGTGCCCGATCATTCCGGCGCATCTGTGCGACGACCTGATCATGGACTTTGACGGCTGCCGCGCCGCCACCTCCAGCTTCGGCACCGCCGGCGTGCTGGTGATGGACAAGTCCACCGATGTGATCCGCGCCATTGCCCGCCTGTCGTACTTCTTCAAGCACGAGAGTTGCGGCCAGTGCACGCCGTGCCGTGAAGGCACCGGCTGGATGTGGCGCGTCATCAGCCGCATGGCCGAAGGCCGCGCCCAGAAGCGCGAGATCGACATGCTGCTGGACGTGACCAAGCAGATTGAAGGCCACACCATCTGCGCGCTTGGCGACGCGGCGGCCTGGCCGATCCAGGGGCTCATCCGCCATTTCCGTCCGGAAATTGAGAAGCGCATCGACCAGTATGCGGCGAACCCGCATATCGATCCGGTTCCGGTGGCGGCCGAGTGAGCGGCTGAACATTTTCGCGCTGGCCGCTGGCTGGCGCAATCATCCAGGCGTTTTCCCGCGGCGGGTTCTGCTGCGGGAAAACGCGGAAACAAAAAGACAGGGCGCATTCCGGCGAGCCGGGGCGCTCCCACGGCCCAACGTCGCCTGAGACGGAAGGAAGCCATGCCGAAGCTGATTGTCGACGGAAAAGAGATCGAGGTCCCGCCGGAGTACACCATACTCCAGGCCTGTGAGGCCGCTGGCGCCGAGATTCCGCGCTTCTGCTATCACGAGCGGCTGTCCATCGCCGGCAACTGCCGCATGTGCCTCGTTGAGGTGCAGGGCGGTCCGCCAAAGCCGGTGGCCTCCTGCGCCATGGGCGTGCGCGATCTGCGCCCGGGACCGAATGGCGAGCCGCCGGTGGTTTTCACCAAATCGCCGATGGTCAAGAAGGCCCGCGAGGGCGTGATGGAATTCCTGCTGGTCAACCATCCGCTGGACTGCCCGATCTGCGACCAGGGCGGCGAGTGCGACCTGCAGGACCAGGCCATGGCTTATGGCGTGGATTCCAGCCGTTTCCACGAGAACAAGCGGGCGGTCGAAGACAAGTACATCGGCCCGCTGGTTCGCACCTCCATGAACCGCTGCATCCATTGCACCCGCTGCGTGCGCTTTACCAATGAGGTGGCGGGCGTCGGCGATCTGGGCGCGATTGGTCGCGGCGAGGACATGGAGATCACCACCTACCTCGAACACGCCATGGGTTCGGAGCTTCAGGGCAATGTCATCGACCTGTGCCCGGTCGGCGCCCTGACGTCGAAGCCCTACGCCTTCAAGGCCAGGCCGTGGGAGTTGATCAAGACCGAGTCCGTCGACGTGATGGACGCGGTCGGCTCGGCCATTCGCATTGATACGCGCGGTCGTGAGGTCATGCGCATCCTGCCGGTCGTCAATGAGGACGTGAACGAGGAGTGGATTTCCGACAAGACCCGCTTCATCTGGGACGGCCTGAAGACCCAGCGCCTTGACCGGCCTTACATCCGCGAGAACGGGCGCCTGCGTGCGGCTTCGTGGAGCGAGGCGTTCGCGTTGATCGCGGCGAAGGTGAAGGCGACGGAACCGTCGCGCATCGGCGCCATCGCCGGCGACCTGAACGCGGTCGAAGAGATCTTCGCCCTGCGGCAGCTGATGCAGGCGCTGGGCTCGCCAAACCTTGACTGCCGTCAGGACGGGGCGCAGCTCAATCCGGCTTTCGGTCGCGGCAGCTATCTGTTCAACGCCACGATCGCCGGCATCGAGGACGCGGACGCCGTCCTGCTGATCGGCTCCAACCCGCGCCGCGAAGCGCCGGTGCTCAACGCCCGTATCCGCAAGCGCTGGCTGGCGGGCAATCTGCCGGTCGCCTATGTGGGCGAGGCGATGGACCTGACCTACCGCGCCGAACAACTCGGCGCCGGCGCCCAGACGCTGGTCGATCTGGCCAATGGCGCGCACGGCTTCGTCGAGGTGCTTCGTCAGGCGCAGCGGCCGCTCATCATCATCGGTCAGGGGGCCCTGGCGCGCGCTGATGGCGCGGCCGTGCTGGCCGCCGCCACGCGGCTGGCTGTGGACGTTGGCGCGGTGGGCGATGACTGGAACGGGCTCAGCGTCCTGCACACGGCGGCGGCGCGCGTTGGCGCGCTCGACGTGGGCTTCGTCCCGGGCGAGGGTGGGCTGTCTGCGCAGCAGATGGCGGCGGCCGGCGCGCTCGATGTGGTTTATCTGCTCGGCGCCGACGAGATCAGCATCGCCCCTGGCGCCTTTGTCATCTACCAGGGCAGCCATGGCGACAATGGCGCGCACCGCGCCGACGTCATTCTGCCGGGCGCGGCCTATCCGGAGAAGTCAGGCATCTACCTCAACACCGAGGGCAGGGTGCAGGTGGCGGACCGCGCCTCGTTCCCGCCGGGCGACGCCCGCGAGGACTGGGCGATCATCCGCGCCTTGTCGGACGTTCTGGGTCACCGCCTTGGCTATGACAATCTTGGCGCGCTGCGCGAGGCGCTTGTTGCTGAGGTTCCGCATATGGCGGATCGCAACCAGATCGCCGCTGGCGCGCTGGAGCTGCCGGCCATCGCCGCGGCCATCGCCCAGATGGAGCCGGCGCCGTTCGCCAGCCCCGTCGTTGATTTCTATCTGACCAATCCGATCGCCCGCGCTTCGGCCGTCATGGCTGAATGTTCAGCGCTGGCGCGCGGCGCCGTCGCCCAGGCTGCTGAGTAAGGGGAGCCGTGATGTCTTTCTGGGATGGTCTCCTGCACGTCCTGCTCATCGCCTTGCAGAGCGTTGTGCTGCTGGTGGCGCTGCTGCTGTTCACGGCCTATTACCTGCTCGCTGACCGCAAGATCTGGGCTGCGGTGCAGCTGCGGCGCGGCCCCAACGTGGTGGGCGCCTTCGGTCTGCTGCAGTCATTCGCCGACCTGTTGAAGTTCGTGCTGAAGGAGCCGGTGATTCCGGCGGGCTCGAACAAGGGCCTGTTCCTGCTGGCGCCGCTGATCACCGGCGTGCTGGCGCTTTCCGCCTGGGCCGTGGTGCCGGTCAACGCCGGCTGGGTGGTGGCGGACATCAACGTCGGCGTCCTGTTCATCCTGGCGATCTCGTCGCTGATGGTCTACGGCACCATCATGGCTGGCTGGGCCTCCAATTCGAAATATCCGTTCCTGTCGGCGCTGCGCGCCACGGCGCAGATGGTCAGCTACGAAGTTTCCATCGGCTTCGTCATCGTCACGGTGCTGCTGTGCGCCGGCACGCTGAACCTGTCGGGGATTGTCGAGGCGCAGCAGGCGCGCGGTCTGGCTTCGCTGCTGGGCGTACCGCAGCTCACCTTCCTGAACTGGTACATCATTCCGCTGTTCCCGATGTTCGTGGTCTTCCTGATCTCGACGCTTGCGGAAACCAACCGCCCGCCCTTTGACCTGGCCGAGGCCGAGTCGGAGCTGGTCGCCGGCTTCATGGTGGAATATTCGTCCACGCCGTACCTGCTGTTCATGCTGGGCGAGTACATCGCCATCCTGACCATGTGCGCCATGGGCGCCATCCTGTTCATGGGCGGCTGGTCCGCGCCGGTTGACCTGCCGCCGTTCACGTGGGTTCCGGGCGTCGTCTGGTTCATCCTCAAGCTGTCGTTCTTCTTCTTCCTGATCGCGATGGCGAAGGCGATGGTTCCGCGTTACCGCTATGACCAGCTGATGCGTCTGGGCTGGAAGGTGTTCCTGCCCATCTCGCTGGCCATGGTGGTGCTGGTCGCGTTCTTCCTGCACTTCACCGGGTTTGCCCCGGGCGCATGATGCAGCTGCTGACGCCGGCGGCCATCGCCGGCGCCGCCATCGGCCTGATGATGGCGGTCGTGCAAATTCTGGTCGCCCAGGCGCTGATCCGCCGGGCGATTGACCAGGAGACGGAGGCGGAAGGTCCGTCTCCCGATGAACTGGAGTTCCAGAAGCGCCTGGCGACGATCCGCCGGCTGGTCTGGTCCTCCCTGGCGGTCCTGCCGCTCGCCGGCTTCGCGCTTGGCGTGGCTGTCAGCAGGGCGTTCGAATGAGTGCGTTTTCCTGACGGGGCTTCGCCCTGTCCTGTCGGAGAGCGCTCCAGGCGGTTCCCCGGAAGCACGGGGCGCCGCTGGCGTGGCTGGGCGCCGGGCTGGCGGACAGCAGGCGCGCAGCGTTGACGGAGTTAAGATCATGGCGATCGGCCAGGCGGTGTCGTCGTTGTTTCTGAAGGAGTTCGTATCGGCGTTCGCGCTGTCGATGCGCTATTTCTTCAGGCCCAAGGCGACCCTCAACTATCCCTTCGAGAAGGGCCAGTTGTCACCGCGCTTTCGCGGCGAACACGCGCTGCGCCGTTATCCGAACGGTGAGGAGCGGTGCATCGCCTGCAAGCTGTGCGAAGCCATCTGCCCGGCCCAGGCCATCACCATCGAGGCCGGGCCGCGTCGCAACGACGGCACGCGCCGCACCACCCGTTACGACATCGACATGGTGAAGTGCATCTATTGCGGCATGTGCCAGGAGGCCTGCCCGGTCGACGCCATTGTCGAGGGCCCGAACTATGAGTTCGCGGTCGAGACGCGCGAGGAGCTGTTCTACGACAAGCAGAAGCTCCTCGATAACGGCGACCGGTGGGAGCGGGAGATCGCGCGCAACATCGCGATGGACGCGCCATACCGTTAAGCCGGACCGTTTCCGCGCCCGGCCCGACGCCAGCGCGCGGGGCGGGGCGCATGGAGCAGGGTCCTGTTCGTGCTGAACGGGAATTCTGGCTCACGCATTGGATTTAACGTGTTTTCCTGGCAGGGCGCGGGCCGCCTGGCGTCAGGAAGACGCTCCAGGACGGGTTGGGGGTTCTTCCGGGACCCTGAACCGCAACCGACCGCCGGGCAGGCTGTCAAGGACGCAGACGGATGATCGCCGCAGCAGTCTTCTTCTATCTCTTTTCGGCCGTCGCCGTCGCTTCGGCGTTCATGGTGATCGCCTCGCGCAATCCCGTGCATTCGGTGCTGTTTCTGATCCTGACGTTCGCCAACGTCACGGGATTGTTCATCCTGCTTGGCGCCGAGTTCCTGGGGCTGCTGCTCATCATCGTCTATGTGGGCGCCGTGGCGGTGCTGTTCCTGTTCGTCGTCATGATGCTGGACGTGGACTTCGCCGAGCTGAAGAAGGGCGCGTTGCAGTACATGCCGGTGGGCGCGCTTGTCGGCCTGGTGCTGCTGGCCGAGCTGGTGATGATCATCGGCGCCTGGCTGGCCCCCGCGGGCGTTCCGCGCACCGTCGCGGCGCCGATCCCGCCGGCCGCCCAGATCACCAACACCGAAGCGCTGGCCCGGGTGCTGTATACGGACTTCGTCTTCTACTTCCAGGCAGCCGGCCTGGTGCTGCTGGTGGCCATGATCGGCGCCATCGTGCTCACCCTGCGCCACAAGCCGAATGTGCGCCGCCAGGACATCAGCCGCCAGGTCGCCCGCAACAAGGAAGACGTCATCGAACTGCGGAAGGTCCCCTTCCGTCGCGGCCTCTGAGGGAGATCAGCCAGATGATTATCGGACTTGGCCATTACCTCACCGTCGCCGCCATCCTGTTCACCCTCGGCGTCTTCGGCATCTTTCTTAACCGCAAGAACGTCATCGTCATCCTGATGTCGATCGAGCTGATCCTGCTCTCGGTGAACCTGAATTTCGTGGCCTTCTCCAGCTTCCTCGGCGACATGATGGGCCAGGTGTTCGCCCTGATGGTGCTCACCGTCGCCGCCGCCGAGACCGCCATTGGCCTCGCCATCCTGGTGGTGTTCTTCCGTAACCGCGGCTCCATCGCGGTGGAGGACGTCAACACGCTGAAGGGCTGACGCCCCGCCGCCGGCCCTGGCCGGCGGAACCATGGATTGGCCGCGCCGCGCTTTGGTGCGACGCGGCTCAAGAGCCGGAGCCGCGAGCGCCTGACATCCGTCGGGCAGGGGGTTTCCCCGCGAGCGGCGCCGAAACAAGCCACAGGACGGCGGTGCGCAAGCTGCGGCCGTCCACATGCACGAACGGCCGTCATGTATCACGCGATCGTCTTTCTTCCGCTTGCCGGATTTCTGATTGCAGGCCTCTTTGGCCGCATCATGGGGGCGCGCGCCAGCGAAATCGTCACCACGTCGCTGCTGTTCGTTTCAGCGGCGCTGTCGTGGGTGGTGTTTTGGCAGGTGGCGTACCAGTCCGGCCCTGTCCACGTGACGATCGTCAACTGGATGACCTCCGGCGGGCTGGCGGCCGACTGGGCGCTGAAGATCGACACCCTGACCGCCGTCATGCTGGTGGTGGTCAACACCGTGTCGGCGCTCGTGCATCTCTATTCAATTGGCTACATGCACGAAGACCCGTCCCGGCCACGGTTCTTCGCCTATCTGTCGCTGTTCACCTTCGCCATGCTGATGCTGGTGACGGCTGACAATCTGGTGCAGATGTTCTTCGGCTGGGAAGGCGTCGGCCTGGCCTCCTACCTGCTGATCGGCTTCTGGTACGAGAAGCCCTCGGCCAACGCCGCCGCCATGAAGGCGTTCGTTGTCAACCGGGTCGGCGACTTCGGCTTCCTGCTCGGCATATTCATTGTCTTCGTGATGACGGGTTCGGTCGCCTTCGACCAGATCTTCCCGAAGGCCGCCGAGATGGCCGGCAAGACGTTCCACTTCCTGGGTTATGACTGGAACGCCATGACCATCGCCTGCCTGATGCTGTTCATGGGCGCGATGGGCAAATCGGCCCAGTTCCTGCTGCACACCTGGCTGCCGGACGCGATGGAAGGCCCGACCCCGGTTTCGGCGCTCATTCACGCCGCCACCATGGTGACCGCGGGCGTGTTCATGGTCGCCCGGCTGACGCCGCTGTTCGAGCTGGCTCCCACCGCGCTCGTGGTGATGACGGTGGTTGGCGCGACGACGGCCTTTTTCGCCGCCACCGTCGGCCTGGTGCAGAACGACATCAAGCGCGTCATCGCCTATTCGACCTGCTCGCAGCTTGGCTACATGTTCGTGGCGCTGGGCGTCGGCGCCTTTGGCGCGGGCGTGTTCCACCTGTTCACGCACGCCTTCTTCAAGGCCCTGCTGTTCCTTGGCGCCGGCTCGGTGATCCACGCCTGCCACCATGAGCAGGACATGCGGAACATGGGCGGGCTGCGGAAGTACATTCCGTACACCATGATCGCCATGCTGATCGGCAATCTGGCGCTGACCGGCTTCCCGTATACCGCCGGCTACTTCTCGAAGGACGCGATCATCGAATCCGCCTTCGCCTCGCACTCGCCGGCGGCTACCTACGCCTTCCTGTGCGTGGTCATCGCCGCGCTGTTCACCTCGTTCTACTCCTGGCGCCTGTTCTTCATGACCTTCTTCGGCGAGCCGCGCTGGAAGCACCATGACGCGCACGGCCATGAGGATCATGCCTCCGCCGCGCATGGGCGCGATGATCATGCTCACGCCGGTCACGGCCACGGCGATCACACGCCGCACGAGAGCCCGATGGTGATGATGATCCCGCTGGCCGTGCTGTCGGTCGGCGCGCTGGTCGCGGGCGCGGTGTTCGCCGGGTCGTTCATCGGCGACAATTACGAGCAGTTCTGGAAGGGCGCGCTGTTCACGGCGAAGGACAACCACATCCTGCACGACATCCATCATGTGCCGCTGTGGGTGAAGCTGTCGCCGATGATCATGATGATCCTGGGCTTCGTCATCGCCTGGTGGTTCTACGTCAAGAACCCGGCCCTGCCGAAGCAGCTCGCGGCCGACCAGCCGATCCTGTACCGCTTCCTGCTCAACAAGTGGTACTTCGACGAGATTTACGACTTCCTGTTCGTGCGCCCGGCGAAGTGGATTGGCAGCTTCCTCTGGAAGAAGGGCGACGGCTGGCTGATTGACGGCTTCGGGCCCGACGGCGTGTCCGCCCGTGTGGTCGATGTCGCCCGCGGCGCGGTGCGGCTGCAGTCCGGCTACCTCTATCACTATGCGTTCGCCATGCTGATTGGCGTTGCAATCCTCGTTACCTGGTACCTCGTTGGAGGGGCCCACTGATGTTCGGCTTTGGCATCCTCTCTGGCCTGGTCGCCATTCCGGTTGTTGGCGCGCTGCTGATCCTGGTTCTGCGCGGCGCGAAGGAATCCGTCGCCGCCAATGCGCGCTGGATCGCGCTGGCGACCACCATCGCGACGTTCATCCTGTCGCTGGTCGCCTGGCATCGTTTTGACACCGCCAGCGCCACGTTCCAGCTGGTCGAAAGCCACGCCTGGATCGCCGAGACGATCCGCTTCAAGCTGGGCGTCGACGGGTTCTCGCTGCCGTTCATCGTGCTGACGGCGTTCCTGATGCCGTTCTGCGTGCTGGCGTCGTGGAATTCGATCGGGCACCGGGTGCGCGAATACTTCATCGCTTTCCTGATCCTGGAAGCGACGATGATCGGCGTGTTCGCCGCGCTCGACCTGGTGCTGTTCTACCTGTTCTTTGAGGCGGGCCTGATCCCGATGTTCCTGATCATCGGCATCTGGGGTCATGACCGGCGCATCTACGCCAGCTTCAAGTTCTTCCTCTACACGCTGCTCGGCTCGGTGCTGATGCTGCTGGCGATCATGGCCATGTACTGGCAGGCCGGCACCACCGACATTCCGACCCTGCTGCAGCACAAGTTTGGCGCGCAGTTGCAGATCTGGCTGTGGCTGGCCTTCTTCGCCTCCTTCGCGGTGAAAATGCCGATGTGGCCGGTGCACACCTGGCTGCCCGACGCCCACGTGGAGGCGCCGACCGCCGGTTCGGTGATCCTTGCCGGCATCCTGCTGAAGATGGGCGGTTACGGCTTCATCCGCTTCTCGCTGCCCATGTTCCCCGATGCGTCGGCGTATTTCGCGCCGCTGGTTTACGCCATGTCGGTGATCGCGATCATCTACACCTCGCTGGTCGCGCTGATGCAGGAGAACATCAAGAAGCTCATTGCCTATTCGTCGGTCGCTCACATGGGCTTCGTGACCATGGGCATTTTCTCGATGACCGAGCAGGGCGTCCAGGGCGCGATGTTCCAGATGGTGTCGCACGGCCTCGTCTCGGGCGCGCTGTTCCTTGGCGTCGGCGTCATTTACGATCGCCTGCACACCCTGCGCATCGACGCCTACGGCGGCCTTGTCTCGCGCATGCCGAAATACGCCGTCGTCATGCTGATCCTGACCATGGCCAATGTCGGCCTGCCGGGCACGTCGGGCTTCGTCGGCGAGTTTCTGACGCTGCTGGGCGCCTTCCGCGCCAATCCGTGGGTTGCGTTCTTCGCCTGCACCGGCGTCATCCTGTCGGCGGCCTACGCCCTGTGGCTGTTCCGCCGCGTGGTGTTCGGCCCGATGGAGAAGGACTCCCTGCGCAAGATGACCGATCTCGACGTGCGCGAGGTGGTGATCTTCGTCCCGCTGATCCTGCTGATCATCTGGTATGGCGTGCAGCCGGGCCAGATCCTCGACGTGTTCGCCGCGCCGACAGCCGAACTTCTCAAGCACACCCAGGCAGCGCTCTCCGCCGTGAAAACGGCCGCGCTCGCGATCCATTGAGGCAAGCATGACCGCCGCAGCGATTTTTCCAGCGCTTCCGTTGTTCCTGCCCGAGCTGCTGCTCGCGGGGGGCGCGCTTGCGCTGCTGCTCATTGGGGCCTTCGCGGGCCCCCGGTCGACGGCTTTTGTCAATGGCATGACGCTGCTGTTGCTGATCGTCGCGGGAGCCCTGGTTGCAATGCAGCCGGAGGGGCGGACCATCGCATTCAACGGCGCCTTCGTCGTTGACGGCTTCGGTCGCTTCATGAAGGTGCTGGCGCTGATTGGCGCCGCCGGCGCGCTGATGCTGTCGTTTGACGACTTCCGCCAGCGTCGCCTGAGCGCCTTCGAGTATCCGGTGCTGGTGCTGCTCTCCGTCACCGGCATGATGGTGATGATCTCGGCCGGCGACCTGATCGCGCTGTATATTGGCCTGGAGCTGCAGTCGCTGGCGATCTACGTCATTTGCGCCTTCGACCGCGACAGCACCCGCTCGACGGAAGCTGGCCTGAAGTACTTCGTGCTCGGCGCCCTGTCCTCGGGCATGCTGCTGTACGGCGCCTCGCTGATCTATGGGTTCACCGGCACGGTGTCGTTCGCCGGCATTGCCGCCGCCGTCACGGGCGCGCCCCATAGCGGCGTGATTTTCGGCCTGGCTTTCCTTGCCGCCGGCCTTGCGTTCAAGATGAGCGCCGTGCCGTTCCACATGTGGACGCCGGACGTTTACGAAGGCGCGCCGACCCCGGTCACCGCGTTTCTCGCCAGCGCCCCCAAGGTCGCCGCCGTGGCCATCACCGTGCGCGTGCTGGTCGGCGCCTTCCCGGGCATTACGGGCCAGTGGCAGCAGATCATCGTGTTCGTGTCGTTCGCCTCGATGGCGCTTGGCGCGTTCGCGGCCATTGGTCAGCACAACATCAAGCGCCTGATGGCCTATTCGTCGATCGGCCACATGGGGTTCGCCCTGGTGGGGCTTGCCGCTGGCACGGAGCAGGGCGTCTATGGCGTGCTGCTGTATATGGCGATCTATGTGGCGATGACCCTGGGCGTGTTCGCCTGCATCGTCTCCATGCGCCGCAATGGTCAGCCGGTGGAGGCGATCAGCGATCTGGCCGGGCTGTCGAAGCAGCACCCGGCGATGGCCTATCTGTTCGCCCTGCTGATGTTTTCGCTGGCCGGCATTCCGCCGCTGGCGGGCTTTTTCGCCAAGTTCTACGTGTTCGCGGCCGCCATCCAGGCCAAGCTGACGCTGCTGGCGGTGTTCGGCATCCTGACCAGCGTGGTCGGCGCCTTTTACTACCTGCGCATCGTCAAGGTGATGTTCTTCGACGAGCCGAAGGAGGCGCTGGACCCGATGCCGGGCGCGGCGAAGCTGGTGCTTGCCCTGTCGAGCATCGTCACCGTTGGCTATTTCGTGGCCCCGGCGCTGCTGAACGTGGTGGCGGTCGCCGCGGCGAAAACCCTGTTCTGAGACGGCGCTGGCCGGACAGGAAGCCTGATATTCCCGGCATGAGAAAGCGCGGCGTCATGGACGCCGCGTTTTTTTGTCGGTGGCCCGGCCCGCTCCCGCTACGGGCCGGGCTGAGCCTGTCAGGAGATGGAATACAGATGTAGCGTTGACGGGATGGCTCTGGCATACACAACAGGCTATTTGGGATTATTCGGGGTCATGGTCGCTGTAAGCTCCGCCTTGCGGGCGAGGGGTGGCGGCCCATGGCGCGAGGGCCAGGGACGCGCCAGTCGCCATGACCCGTTGAAACGCGGGGCATGAAACGCCGCGCAAGCCGGAAGGGGCGTCAATATACATGCGGTTTTCACTCGCGCCCCAGGCCGAAGCGGCCGGCTACAGGCTTCTGGCCTTCGACGTCGTGGAGGGCTCGACGAATACGGACGCCATGGAGCGGGGGCGCGCGGGAGCTGACGCCAATCTGTGGGTGGTGACGGCGCACCAGCGCGGCGGTCGCGGCCGGCGCGGCCGCAGCTGGGAAGGCCCACGCGGCAATCTTGCGGCGTCGCTGCTGGTTGAGCCCCAGTGTGAGCCCGGCATGACCGCGACCATTGGCTTCGTTGCAGGCGTTGCGCTGCATGAAGCGGTGCGGATCTGCGCGCCGCACCTCGTCGATGGCCTCAGGGTCAAATGGCCCAATGATTTGCTGATCAATGGCGGCAAGGCGTCCGGCATGTTGCTGGAGAGCGAGGTGCTTCCGCGCGGACGGCGGGTGGTGGTGATTGGCATTGGCGTCAATGTGACGGCGGCGCCGGAAGGCGCGCCTTACGCCGTGGCGTCGTTGCAACAGGCGGGCGCGCACGTGAATGCAGCTTCGCTTTTTGAAGCATTGTCAGCTACATGGCTGGAATATTTCGCGTTATGGGATAACGCGCGCGGCATGGCGCGCATTCGGGATGCGTGGCTGGCCAGGGCGCATGGCGTTGGCGGCCCGGTCGCCATCCAGTTTGGCGATGAAGTCATTCGCGGCGTGTTCGAGACCATCGACGCGGCCGGGCAACTGGTCGTCCGCCTGCCGACGGGCGAGGCGCGGACCATTACCGCCGGCGACGTCCATTTTGGCGACGTAGGTTCATTCAGGGGGGAAGCTGCGGCTGCGCGCCCGCAAGTCGGGGCGTCGCGGAACGCTGCAAGGATTTGATGCACATGACACAGCCGGTTGAGGAACTCGTTTTTGCGCCGCTTGGCGGGCTTGGCGAGATTGGCATGAACGCGGCCCTGTACGGTTTTGGGCCGCGCAAGAACCGGCAGTGGATTCTGGTGGACCTGGGGGTAAGCTTTGCCCAGGCCGACGCAACCCCCGGGATCGATCTGGTGTATCCGGATCTGCAGTTCATCCAGTCAATCCGCAAGAATCTGCTTGGCCTGGTGGTGACGCACGCCCACGAGGACCACATCGGCGCCATCGCCCAGTTGTGGCCCCAGCTTGGCGTGCCGGTGTACGGCACCCGCTTCTCGCTGGGCCTGCTGGAGGCGCGCCGGCTGTCGGAGTTCAATGCGCCAAAGATTCCGCTGCGCGAGGTGAAGCAGGGCGGCGTGCTGACCCTTGGGCCGTTCAGCATCGAGTTCGTGCCGGTGTCGCATTCGATCCCGGAGGCGAACGCGCTCTGCATTCGCACGCCCGCCGGCACGGTGCTGCATACTGGCGACTGGAAGCTGGACGCCACGCCGGTGGTTGGCCGCGCCACTGATGTGGAGCGCCTGAAGGCGATTGGCGATGAGGGCGTGCTGGCCCTGGTGTGCGATTCCACCAATGTGGTCCGCGCCGGCTCAAGCCCGAGCGAAGCGGATGTTTCCCATACCCTGAAGGACCTGATCGCCGGCGCCAGCAACCGTGTTTGCGTGACGGCCTTTGCCTCCAACGTGGCGCGCATCCGCTCGGTGGCGGAGGCTGCGGCGGCGTGCGGTCGTGAAGTGGTGGTGGTTGGCCGTGGTATGGACCGGGTGATCCAGGTCGCGGACGAATGCGGCTATCTCAGCGGTCTGCCGCCGTTCCGCGCGCCGGATGCGCTGGCGCGCCTGCCGCGCAACAAGGTGGTGGCGCTGCTGACCGGCAGCCAGGGCGAGCCGCGCGCCGCCATGTCGCGCATTGCCCGCGACGATCACCCGGCGCTGAAAATCTCTCCCGGCGACCGGGTGATTTTCTCCTCGCGCACCATCCCGGGCAATGAACGCGCGGTGGGTGAGATTATCAACAGGCTGATGCTGAAGGACGTGGAGGTTCTCACCGACCGGGATCACCTGGTCCACGTCTCGGGTCACCCGCGGCGCGGAGAGCTGGAGCAGCTTTACAGCTGGATTCGTCCAAAGATCGCCATTCCGGCCCATGGCGAGCCGCTGCACCTTACGGAGCACGCCGCTTTCGCCCGGGCCCAGGGCGTGCCGACGGTTATCCGCGCCCTGAACGGCGACGTGGTGGCGATCGCTGAAGGCAATGCCGGCGTCGTGGGCAAGATCCCATCCGGCGTGCAGTACAAGGACGGCGACATTGTCGTTCCGTCAACCGAGCCGGCGATCGCCGAGCGCCGGCGGCTGTCGTTCGCCGGGGTGGTGTCGGTCGCCATTGCGGTGGACGATGGCGGCAATGTCATTGGCGAAGCCGAGATCCAGATCGCTGGCGTGCCGGCCAGGTCGCCCCAGGGCGAGGAGCTGGCGGGGCTGATTGGCGAGATCGTCGATGAAACCATCGACAATTTCCCACCGCGCAAACGGCGTGATTCCAGTGCGTTCGCCGGGGCTGTCGAGCGGGCGGTGCGCAATGAGCTGCGCAACATCTGGGGCAAGAAGCCGATTTGCCATGTGATGATCGTCGGCGTCTGACCTGACGTCCCGCGTTGGCTGGCGCCGCCAGCCGGGACGACCCGCCGGGTCCGGGAAGCCGGGATGGATTGCCCTTCAGCGCGCGCCGCGCCCGGACGTCGTCCACGCCGCCGCTGCCGGCGCCAACTGGCCGCATGGACAGGCGATGCCTGGCATGGGATGCGCACCGATATTTCACGAACGCCCGTGGGCGTCGCCTGCGCTGGTTGCTGGTCACGCCGGATCAGCAACCCGTTCCGGCATTCTGTTTTGGCGCGTTCTGGCGGCGCATCCATGGCCGCCGGAACGCCGCAGTCAGGGAGAGAACATCATGATCGGTCGGCTGAATCACGTGGCGATTGCCGTCAAGGACATTGAAGCGGCGACGCGCGTTTACAAGGAAACGCTCGGCGCGACGGTTTCCGCCAAGGTGCCCCAGCCCGAGCACGGCGTTTACACGGTCTTCGTCGAACTGCCGAACACCAAGATCGAGCTGCTGGAGCCGCTGGGCGACGATTCGACCATCCAGAAGTTCGTCGACAAGAATCCTGACGGCGGCATCCATCACGTCTGCTACGAGGTGGAGGACATCATCGCCGCCCGCGACCAGCTGGTGGCCAGGGGCGCCCGCGTGCTTGGCGGCGGCGAGCCGAAGATCGGCGCGCACGGCAAGCCGGTGCTGTTCCTGCATCCGAAGGATTTCTGCGGCACGCTGGTCGAGCTCGAACAGGTCTGACCAGGCTGGGGCAGGCGGAGGTTTCGCTGCGCGCGACGCGAAGCCTTCCGCCCCCTGTACGCTCCGGGCGCTTCCCAGTGGTTTTTCTGGGAGCGCCCGCAGGCACACGCCATATCAGGGTGGTTTTCTGCTGCCTGGTTAGACCCGGGTCGTTTCGCCCGAAAACCATCTCATCGGGCATGACGCTCCGAGGCGGAACATGCTCCTGAACAGGAAACCGTTGCCGGCATGAACCTGACCCTGTCCATCGCCATTTATTTCGTGATGTGGTGGATCACCCTGTTCGCGATCCTGCCGTTTGGCGTGCGCAGCCAGCATGAGAGCGGCGAGGTGGTGGAGGGCTCCGAGCCCGGCGCGCCGGCGCGGCCGCTGTTGTGGTGGAAGGTGCTGTGGACGACCGTTGTTTCAGCCGTGCTGTTCGCCTGCCTGTATGGCGCCTATCCCTATCTGTCGTTCTGAGCCGCGTTTCGCGCCAGGGCCGGATCGGTTCGCGCCGGGCGCAAGGAATGTGGCCCTGAGACGCCGGCCGGCGCGTCAGGGCAAATCATCTATGGTCATTGCGTTGCTGGCGCTTGTCTTGCGCGCCGCGCGCGTGTGATCTTCCCTGCGATTCTCCCCGTTCCAGCCTGTCCGGAGCCGTCATGCGCCTCAGCCGTTATTTCCTTCCGATCCTGAAGGAGAACCCCAAGGAAGCCGAGATTGTCTCGCACCGGCTGATGCTGCGCGCCGGCATGATCCGTCAGGAAACGGCGGGCATCTACGCCTGGCTGCCGCTGGGGCTGCGCGTGCTCAACAAGGTGACGGGGATCATCCGGGAGGAGCAGAACCGGGCCGGGGCCGTCGAACTGCTGATGCCGACCATCCAGCCGGCGGACCTGTGGCGGGAATCCGGCCGCTACGACGCCTATGGCAAGGAGATGCTGCGCATCACCGACCGCCACGAGCGCGAGATGCTGTTTGGCCCCACCAACGAGGAAATGATCACCGAGATCTTCCGCGGCTATGTGCGTTCCTACAAGGATCTGCCGCTGAACCTGTACCACATCCAGTGGAAGTTCCGGGACGAGATCCGGCCGCGCTTCGGCACGATGCGCTCGCGCGAGTTCCTGATGAAGGACGCCTATTCCTTCGATCTGGACAAGGAGGGCGCGCGCCACGCCTACAACGCCATGTTCACCGCCTATCTGCGCACCTTCGCCCGCATGGGGCTGAAGGCGGTGCCGATGAAGGCCGACACCGGGCCGATTGGCGGCGATCTCAGCCATGAGTTCATCATCCTGGCCGACACTGGCGAAAGCGCCGTGTTTTGCCACAGCGATTACCTGTCGTTCGACACGCCCGCCGCAGACACGGATTTCGGTGACCGCGCCGGCTTGCAGCAGCTGGTTGACCGATGGACCTCGCTTTACGCGGCGACGGAAGAAATGCACGACGAAGCGGGGTTCGCCGCCGTTCCGGAAGACAGGCGCCTTGCGGCGCGCGGCATCGAGGTCGGGCACATTTTCTATTTCGGCACGAAGTATTCCGAGCCGATGAACGCTGTCGTCGCCGGACCTGACGGGCAGCTGCGTCCGGTGCACATGGGCTCCTACGGCATCGGCCCAAGCCGCCTCGTCGCCGCCCTGATCGAGGCTAACCACGACGAAGCCGGCATTATCTGGCCCGACGCCGTGGCGCCGTTCAATGTGGCGATCCTCGACCTCAAGGCGGGTGATTCCGCCACCGCCGCGGCGTGCGAGGATCTGTACCGGCAGCTGTCCGCCCGCGGCCTCGATGTGCTGCTGGACGATCGCGACGAGCGCGCCGGCGGCAAATTCGCCACCGCCGACCTGATCGGCGCGCCCTGGCAGATTCTCGTTGGCCCGAAGGGGCTGGCCAACGGGCAGGTGGAGCTGAAGCGCCGCGCCACGGGCGAGCGCGAACTGGTTTCGCCGGCCGACGCCGTGGCCCGCATCTGCGGCTGAGGTCCGGCCCGGCTTTCCGGCGTTGCTGGCGAACCGTTCACGGGGTGAGGGCCAGGCGCTGACGTGGAAGCCGTCGCTATGGAAAGTCGCCGCCATGGAAGTCGTCCGGCTCCCCCTGGCGGCTTTCTTCGCCTGACGCTGGTGAAACGTCCCGGGCGCGGAGCTGGCTCAGCAAATTTTAAGCATATTTGGCTTTATTGTCGCGATGTCAGCGCCATCATCCCGCCGGCGGCGACCATCGCCACGGGATGCGCGCACGGCGCCTGTTGCGCCGGGTCTGGCGCGACGTCATGGCGCTTCTTCGTTTCCCCGCAGAAGCGCCATGCTTTTCTGATTTGTCGCAATTTCGGCCGCGAATGGCGGCGGCGGGTTCGCCGGAATTGCAGCGGCTGGTCTGGCGCGACGGGAAAGCGCCGCACCATCCGTCACCGGAGGCGCAGCGTATGACCAGCCCTGCAGGCATATTGGATCAGGACAGGTTCGCGGGGCCGCCGGAAGGGCGCGCCACCCGGCCATTTTCCGCCTTCGAGTGGCTGATCGCCGGCCGTTATCTGCGCGCCCGGCGCAAGGAAGGTTTCATTTCGGTCATCGCCGGCTTCTCGTTTCTCGGCGTCATGCTTGGCGTGGCGACGCTGATCGTCGTCATGTCGGTGATGAATGGCTTTCGCCAGGAGCTGTTGTCGAAGATCGTCGGCGTCAATGGCCACATCTTTCTCCAGCCCATCGACAGGCCGCTGGATGATTACCGCGACCTGACCCGCCGTCTCGACGCCATGAAGGGCATTTCCTTCGCTTTGCCAATGGTGGAGGGCCAGGCGTTGGCCTCCTCGAAGGGCGGGCCGGCCAGCGGCGTGCTGGTGCGCGGCGTGCGCGGCGAGGATCTGGCGCGGGTCGCGTTCATCGCCAAAAACATTCGCGAGGGCACGCTGGAGGGCTTTGACGCCAAGGAGGGCGTGGTGATCGGCAGCCGGCTGGCGATGAACCTCGGCCTGCACGCTGGCGACACCCTGACCCTGGTGGCGCCCCAGGGCGCCTCAACGCCGTTCGGCACGGCGCCGCGGATCAAATCCTATACGGTTACGGCGATTTTCGAGATTGGCATGTCGGAGTTCGACGCCAGCTTCGTCTATATGCCGCTGGCCGAGGCCCAGGCCTATTTCAACAAGGGCGACGAGGTGAGCGTGATCGAGGTGTTCCTCAAGAACGCTGACGCGGTCGACGCCGCCCGCGATGTGATCGACGCCCATATCGGGCGGCCGGTCATGCTGAGCGACTGGCGCATCCGTAACCAGACCTTCTTCAACGCCCTGCAGGTGGAGCGGAACGTCATGTTCCTCATTCTGCTGCTGATTGTGCTGGTGGCGGCGCTGAACATCGTGTCGGGCCTCATCATGCTGGTGAAGGACAAGGCCCAGGACATCGCCATTCTGCGCACCATGGGCATGACGCGAGGCGCGGTCATGCGCATCTTCCTGATCACCGGCGCGGCGATCGGCGTTGTCGGCACCGTGACCGGCGCCATCCTTGGGGTAACCCTGGCGTGGAACGTGGAGGCGATCCGCACGTTTCTGAACCGGGCGATGAACTCCAACATGTTCCCGGCGGAACTTTATTTTCTGAGCCGGCTGCCGGCGGTGGTTGACCCGGTCGAGGTCGCGATCATCGTCATCACCGCATTCGTGCTGTCGTTGCTGGCCACGCTTTATCCAAGCTGGCGCGCCGCCCGGCTCGATCCTGTCGAAACCCTCCGCTACGGCTGATCCTGGAGCACGGCCATGAATGAGCCTCCCGCGCTTTATCTGACCGGCATCATGCGCAGCTATGCCCAGGGCGAGCGTTCCCTGGACATCCTGCGGGGCGCCGAACTGGCGATCTGGCCAGGCGAAATTGTCGCGCTGGTCGCGCCCTCCGGCACTGGCAAGTCAACGCTGCTGCATGTCGCCGGATTGCTGGAAAAGCCTGACGCGGGTGAAATCTACGTGGGCGGCGAGCCAACCTCGTTGCTTGATGACCGGGGGCGCACGTCGCTGCGCCGCACGCACATCGGCTTCGTCTACCAGTCGCACCATCTGTTGCCCGAATTCTCGGCGCTGGAAAACGTCGTGCTGCCGCAACTCGTCGCTGGCCTGAAGCAGCGGGAGGCGGAGCGTCGCGCTGGCGAGCTTCTTGGCTTCCTGGGCCTTGGCGAGCGGCTGAAGCACCGGCCGGCAGAAATGTCCGGCGGCGAGCAGCAGCGCGTGGCGCTTGCCCGCGCGGTGGCCAACGCGCCGCACGTGTTGCTGGCCGATGAGCCGACCGGCAATCTGGACCCCGAAACGGCCGAGCACGTGTTCGGCACGTTGGTGACGCTGGTGCGGGCGACGGGTCTGGCGGCGTTGATCGCCACCCACAACCTGTCGCTGGCGGCGCGCATGGACCGGCGGCTGACGCTGCTTGACGGACGTGTCGTCGATATGGATGAAGCTGCGGCGCGCCAGTAACTCCCGGACAGGTTGGCGCGGCGATTCGCGAAAGGCGCGGCGTGGCTGGCGGAGGCGGGGGCATGAGTGACAGACTGCGTGGCGATGGCGTCGCAGGCGCGGCCCGTTCCGTGAAAGAGGCGCGCCCCGCGAAGGAGCGGATGGGCAAGCCGGGCCGGGCAGGGCTGGGCGCCGTGCGGCGCGATTTCGCGCCGTGGGCTGATCCTGCCGCCGCGCCTGTTATCCGTTTTGAAGGCGTGTGCAAGCGTTTTGGCGACGCCGTCGCTATCGACAACCTCGACCTGTCGATCTACCGCGGCGAATTCTTTTGCCTGTTGGGGCCATCCGGCTGCGGCAAGAGCACGCTGATGCGCATGCTGGCCGGTTTTGAACAACCCGACGCTGGCCGCATCCTGCTGGATGGCGTCGACCAGGCCGGGATTCCACCGCACAGCCGGCCGGTGAACATGATGTTCCAGAGCTATGCGCTGTTCCCGCACATGAGCGTGGCCCAGAATATCGCCTTTGGCCTGCGCCAGCTTGGGCTGGCAAAGGCCGACATCCAGACCCGCGTCGATGAAATGCTGGCCATGGTGCAACTGGCGCCGCTGGCCCGGCGCAAGCCACACCAGCTTTCCGGCGGCCAGCGCCAGCGCGTCGCGCTGGCCAGGGCCCTGGCGCGCCGGCCGCAGGTGCTGTTGCTCGACGAACCCCTGGGCGCGCTGGACAGGAAGCTGCGGGAAGAAACCCAGTTTGAACTGATGGACATTCAGGAGGAACTGGGCGCGACCTTCCTGGTGGTCACCCATGACCAGGAAGAGGCCATGGTGATGGCCGACCGCATCGCGGTGATGAACCATGGCCGCATCGCCCAGCTTGATACGCCCGGCCGCATTTATGAGGAGCCGGCTAACCGTTACGTGGCCGATTTCATCGGCGACGTGAACCTGCTTGAAGGCGTGGCTGTGGGCCGGGTGGACGATCTGTGGCGCATTGCCTGCCCGGCGACGGGCGGCGAGGTTCTCGTGGCCTCGGACGCGATGTTGACCGCAGGGCAGCAGGTGGCCGTCGCCGTGCGACCGGAAAAAATCCGCATCGATCGCGCCCGGCCCCCGGACGCTGTCAACGTCATTCCCGGCGAAGTCTGGGATATTGGCTATCTGGGCGACTGGACAACCTATGTGCTGAAACTTGCCGGCGGCGAAACCCTCAAGACTTCGCGGGCGAATGTGTCGCGGCGCGTGGCGGAGCCGGTAACCTGGGAAGAAACCGTGTTCGCGAGCTTTGCCCCGGATGCGGCGGTGATTCTGACCGGTTGACCCGTGGATTTCCAACAAGGTCGCCGGTTCCGTTCTTCCGTCGCGGCGGGATATTCGCCAGCGCCGGAAGGTCTGGTTGAACCCGCGATGGTTTCATGAACAGGGTGAAGCCCGCGCTGGTTTCCGTTCATCGCATATCTCCGGGTGGCGCCGCATGACGCTGTTTCCAGATCACGATCCGTCCGCGCCATTGGCTGGCCGCCGCGCGTATGAGGCCCGTCCGTGAGCCGGCGCGGCTATCGCGCGCCGGGCGCGCAGCGTCTGGTGCGCTGGGCTCCGGCGATCTGGCTGACGCTGTTCTTCGCCGCGCCGTTTCTGCTGGTGGTGCGTCTTGGGTTTTCGGAGGCGGCCACGGCGCAGCCGCCCTATCGTCCCGTTATCGACTGGAGCGAGGGGCTCGCCGGCGTCTGGGCCGCGTTGCAAGGCTTGCGGCTGGACAACTACGCCCTGTTGCTGTCCGATCCCCTGTATGTCGCCTCGGCGCTGACCTCGCTGCAATACGCCAGCGCCGCGACCGTGCTGCTGCTGCTCGTCGGCTTCCCGATCGCCCATGTTCTGGCGCGTCAGCCGGAGGGGCGGCGGGAGCTGCTGCTGCTGCTGGTGATCCTGCCGTTCTGGACCAGTTTCCTGATCCGGGTTTACGCCTGGATCGGCATTCTGAAGCCGGAAGGTCTGCTGAACGCGGCGTTGCTCTGGCTCGGCCTGATTTCCTCGCCGTTGCAGATCATGAACACCGGCGTCGCGGTGATGATCGGCCTCGTTTATTCCTATCTGCCGTTCATGGTGCTGCCGCTTTACGCCACGCTGGTCAAGATGGATCACAGTCTTCTGGAGGCGGCGCAGGATCTGGGCGCCACGCCGGCGCGGGCTTTCCGGAGCGTCACGCTGCCTCTGGCGGCGCCAGGCATCGCGGCTGGAGCCTTGCTTTGCTTCATCCCGATGATGGGCGAGTTCGTGATCCCCGATCTGCTCGGCGGCTCGGACACGCTGATGATTGGCCGCACCCTGTGGAGTGAGTTTTTCAGCAACCGCGACTGGCCGATGGCGTCGGCCATCGCTGTGGTGCTGCTGGCGGTTTTGCTGGCGCCGATTCTGGCCTGGCGACGGCTCGAAGACCGGGCTGCTGACGGGGAGGCGGGGCAATGACGGCCTTGCGTCGCGCGGCGTCGCCGCTGGTTCTCGGGGGCGGCCTGTTTTTTCTGTATGCGCCCATTGTGATCCTGGTGTTGTGGTCGTTCAACGATTCGCGCCTTGTCACGGTCTGGGGCGGGTTTTCGCTGCGCTGGTATACGGCGTTGTTCAGTAACGCGCCGCTGATGGAAGCGGCTTGGGTCAGCATCCGCATCGCCCTTGTTTCCGCCGCGCTGGCGACGGTTCTCGGAACCATGGCGGCGCTGACGTTGACCCGGCACGGGCGTTTCGCGGGGCGGACGGCCTTCACCGGCATGGCCTATGCGCCGCTGGTGATGCCGGAGGTGATGATCGGCCTCGCGCTGTTGCTGCTGTTCGTGGGCCTGGGCGTGGACCGGGGCTTCTGGACCGTGGTGATCGCGCACACGACGGTCAGCATGTGCTTCACCATGGTCATTATCCGGGCGCGGCTCGCCGGTTTCGACACCAGCCTGGAAGAAGCGGCCATGGATCTGGGAGCGACGCCGGCGCGCGCGTTCTTCCTGGTCACCGCGCCGCTGATCGCGCCTTCCATGGCCGCGGCCTTCCTGCTGGCTTTCACCATGTCCATGGACGACCTGGTGATCGCCAGTTTCGTTTCCGGCCCGGGCGCCACGACGCTGCCCATGCGAATCTATAGCCAGGTGCGCCTTGGCGTGACGCCCGAGATAAACGCCGCCTCGTCCGTGTTGATCGCGCTGGTGGTCGTGGGGCTCGCCGTCGCATTTTTACTGATGCGGCGCAGGAAACCCGCGTTGCGCTGATCCCGGACCATCCGCTTTTTCCCGCTCTGACCTTGCCGTGAAACATACGCCGGCCGCCGCTGCAGGCCGGGCGCGCGTGAGCGTGCGTGCGGCATTAGATATATAAAGTATACACATTTTTTCTGATAATCATCAAAAGTATTTTTAATGAATACCCCAAGAATAATACTTGAAAAAATCAGCTATTCTTTTGATACTTTCATCGTCGCGCAGCAGCGTAGACGACGAGGTGAGCGATGTTCAACTTTCGGACGAGCGGCTGGCGCCGACATGCGGACCGGGTGAACGAAGCGACGGTCCCATTCCCGGAGACGGATTCCGGCGCAGGGGATGACGCCAAGGCGGTCGCGGCGACCCACGAGGCGGCGGGACGCGCCCAGGAGGTCATCCGGGCCCAGCTTGCTGATCTGTCCCAGCGGCATCTGGTTCTCCGTCAGGCTGGGGAGACCCTTGAGGGGCTTGAGCGCTCCGTTGTGCAGTTGTTGTCCGACCACCAGCGGGTGCGGTTGGCGTCCGAGGCGACGCATGGAGAGCTTGAAGCGGAGCGGGAGCAACACACGCGTTTGCGGCAGGAATTCGCAAGGCTGCAGGAAGAGGCGCACGGCCATAAACAGGCCCGGCTACAGCTGGAAACCTCCCTGGATAACCTGCAGCATAATGTTCAGGGGCTGGGCGGCGAACTGGCCGAGGCCAAACGCGAGCACGCCGCATTGCAGGGGGAAGCCGGGCAATTGCGCGGCGACCTTGCCGACGCCTTGGCCAGGGCCAGCGACGCAGAAGACAAGGTCGCCTTCTACCGGGACAAGTTTGAAGAGCGGCAGTCACAGATCAGCGCGCTGGATGCGTCTCTCAAGAAAGAACTGCAGCAGAACGCCGTGTTGAGCGAGGAGGTCCGGGCGCTACAGGAAAGTCTGGAGAACCTGAACCGGACCCTGGCGCGCCGGGACCGGGAACACGCGGCGGCGCAACTGGCGCTGGAACAGGCGGCTGAGCGGCGCAAGGAGCTGGAAAACGCTCTGACCGAGGCCGAGCGAAAACACAAATCGGCTGAAGAAGAGCTGCGCGAGGCGCTGGAAACCACCCGGGCAACCTCAGGCTCGACCACCAACCGGCTGGAAGCCATGGCCTCGCGTTTGCAGGTCACCGAAAATCTGCTTGCCCAGGCGCGGGAGGAAATCGGGACCCGAACCGAGGAGCATTCAGCCGCCCAACGCCAGGTGCTGCAGGTTACCCTGGAGAAAACTTCACTTGAAAAACGCGTCGAAGACACGCGCCGCGAACGGGACCGCGCCGACAGGCTGGCGCGCGAAACCAGCGAGATCAACGCGCGTCTTGCCGAAAGAAGCCATGCCCTGGTTGCAAGTCTGAAAACCCGGGAGCGTGAGCACGAGGTCGCCAAGCAGAAGCTGATATCGCTGACCGAGGAACTGTCCCACCTGAAGGAAACGATGCGTGTCTCCGAACAGCAGTTCCAGTCCCATGTCGCGGAACTGAACGCCCAGGTGGCGCACGAGCGCAGCAGCAGGCAGATGGCCGATGGCTCGCTGGAGGCGGCGCGCAGCACCATCGACAATCTCCGGCAGGAGATCGCGCGGATGCGCCCTGGCGGCGTCCCGGATGCCGGCGCGCATGAGGCGCGCGACGAGCAGGCCAGGCTGCCTGTGGCGGCGCGGATCATTACCCGCGATGAGCTGGACCTGGCGGAAGATGGCCCTGATCTGGCGGTTGATGCGGATCTGGCGGCCGGGGTGGGCGACGAGAAGGCCGGCCGGGCAGCGGACAACGGCGGCGCATCCCGCCGCAATGGCGCCCGAACCCCCATGGTGGTGGTGCAGGCCGAAGACACCGAGCGCTTTCACAGCTAAGGCGGACGCCGGTTCCGCAGACCTGTAACAGGCGCTAGAGGCGCCTGACGAAGGATTCCCGGCCTTTCCCAGGAAGGAATATGGACGCCCGTTATCGGGGCGGCGCCCGACGTCACGCGATGCGGTCAGGGCTCCGGTCGCGTTGAACGGCGTTTTTTCCTCTCCGGCGCCAATGGCGCCGCGCCCCCCCGCCAGATTGCCTGAAACATGCTTTAGCAATAGCAAGGAGGAGCGTTGTCTTGTGGCCATCGTTTGAAAGCCCCCTGCACCTGATCCGCCATCTGAGCGTTTTGCAGAGTCACACAATCCGGATTGGGGCCAATGGGTCCGAGCCCGCCAATGTGCGCCCGCTCTCGATGTTTTTGCGGTTATTCGCCACGCAGGATTGCACGATCTGCCTGGAGAACGTTAACGGCGTCCGCCAGGAAATCGAGGTTGGAGCGCGGCAGGCATGGTTTGTTCCTGCCGATGGCATCTCCCATGTCCATGCCGCCCCAGGAAAAAACTCCGGACGTCTTTACGTCAACGAGTTCGGCTAGCGTTGCGTTCTGGCTGCGCTGCAGGCTCTTCCAATATTCCAAACCGGGGCGACGTTTCGGCATGCGGCCGCATGCGATGACCTGAAGGCCGCTGGTAACGGCGCGGAGGCCGCGCGATCCCGTTGTGGGGGCTGACGCCACGCAATCGACGGCAGGGTTACCACCATGGTTCAGGGAGAACGGGGTTCCGCGCTGTCGGCGGCTGGGAGGCGGGGCGTAATGATGGGCGCCTGCCATGGGCCCGAAAGCTGAAACCGGGCGGCTTGCTTCGCGGCTTCGGGGCCCGCGCCAGTCGTCAGGTCGCCATCCAGCGCCAGAACGCCGTCCGCGTCCATGCTGCCGGCGAGGCGCAGGTTGCCGGCGGCTCCCTGGATCAGCGCCTCGTCAATCATGACGTGGCCGCCGGTCAGCGACCAGTTGGCGCGGAGGCTGGAGAATCTGGTTTTGCCGCGCATTTTGGCCAGTTCCACGGGGCCGTTCTTCTGGCTCGCCAGGTCAGTGAGGCTGATCCCGGACAATTCGCCTTCCCCCATCTGCGCATGGCCGCGCCCGTCCAGGCGCAGGCGCAGTTCCGCCATTGTCGCGCCGCGCGTTTCCAGCGTAAAGGCGCCGGACAGGTTGCCGCTGATGCGCTCTGATCCGCTAAGCCAGGTGGATAGCTGGCTGGCGGCGAGGCTGTCGCCAGAAGCCTGGGCGCGTATTTCCACGCCATTGCTGCTGGCGGGAATGATGGTCATCCGCCCTTTCACGCGGCCGCCAAGCGTTTCCGCCATGCCCAGAACAGCTTCCAGCCTGCCATTGCGCAACAGCAGGCTGGCGGCGGCGTTGCTGACGGTGGGGGCGTCGGGGAGTTGCAGGCGCCCAGCCGAGACTCTCAGATCGATATCCCAGGCGCGCCAGCGTTCTGGCGAGGTCATGACGGCGCCCAGTTGCCGCGCCAGCCCCGGCGCCTGGCTCAGGTCGAGATCGTCCGTCGCCAGCGTGCCGCCGAGGCTCCATCCATTTTCCACGCCACGCAGGCTGAGGGCGCCCTCAAGCACGCTGTCGTTGATGTCGACCGTGGCCGAGGTGAGCGCCATGCCCCGCGCCGTCAGGCTACAGGTCGCGTCGATCGCGAGGGCTGTCGCCACCCCGGTCAGGGGCAAACGCAGGTCTAACCACTCGTCCATCCGGGAGATGCTGGCCGCGGTGAGTCTGGTCTTGCCGTCGAAACGGCGACCGCCGTCCGTGAGCGCGCCGCGCAGGTCAATATTGAGCGGCTCGCTGGCGAGCCGGACGGTCAGGTCGGTGTCGCCGCCGCCAGCGATGGCGCGCGGCGTGAGGCCTCCGAGGCTGAACTGGACGGGCTGGCCGCTGAAGATAGCATTGCCGGACAATGAGAGGGCGGCGTCCGGCGATGACCAGGCAAGCGTGGCGTTGATGTTCCCGGCCAGCGGGCGTTCTCCGCCCGCATCCGTGACCGTTCCGCCGATCACCGTCAGGCGATTGAGATGGGGTGCTCCGCTGCTGGCGCGCCGGTAAATGCCGGCGAACTGGGCCAGCAGACCGCTCCATATGCGTTCGCCGGAAATCCGCGCATCACCTGCGCGCGCCACGGGATCAACCAGGGCCGCATCCGCAAGCACGAAGCGGCCTGAGAGCAGAGGCGCGAGTTGCAACTGGCCGCGCAACTGCCGGGCCACGACCTGTGTGGCCCCATCCGCCGTCGACAGGACGATATCGTCAAATTTGATTCGCGGGGCGGGAAGCACGGCGAGCGTGACAGCGCCCCTGACCTCCAGCCTCAGGCCGGTGAGCGCATTGACATATTTGCTGATCTGCCGCGTGGCGTGGTCGTCGGCAAGTGTCCACGGCGCCATGCCGACGCCAATGGCCGCCAGGCCGACGGCTGCCAGAATCAGAACGCTGCGTCGGCGCATGAGCCTTCCCGGAACATTTCTCCTCCGACGTGGATACCACGTTCCTGAGGAAAAATGCGTCAACCCGATGACCGGCCAAAATTTATGGCCGCGCCGACCGGCGTTTTACCCCATATCCCCGAAGTTCAGGGGGCGGCCGGCTGGCGCGACCGATCTCCGTGGACTCAGGTTATCACCCGCACCATACGCTTGCCGCGATTCTCGCCAGCCAGCAGCCCGATGAGGGCGGCCGGCAGATTCTCGAGGCCATCTATGATGTCCTCCTGAACCTTGAGCTGGCCCGAGGTCGCCCAGGCGCGCAGGTCGGCGAGGGCGGTGGACGCCTCGTCCTGGAAATCGTGGACGATAAAGCCTTCCATGCGCAGGCGCCGGACAACGATCAGGCCGGGAACGCCGCGCACGCCGCGCGGCGTGGCCGTATCATACTGGGAAACCGCGCCACAGCAGACGATGCGGCCGCGCTCGTTCATGCGGAACAGCATGGCTTCCAGCACGTCGCCGCCGACATTGTCGAAGTACACGTCGACGCCGTCTGGCGTCGCGGCCTTCAGGGCTTTGTGGAAATCGCCGGCCTTGTAGTCGACCGCCGCATCAAAGCCGAGCTCACGCACCAGCCAGTCGCACTTCTCCGCCCCGCCAGCCACGCCAACGACCCGGCATCCCTTGATCTTCGCGATCTGGCCGACGAGCGAGCCCACCGAGCCAGCGGCGGCGGAGACGACGACCGTTTCACCGGCCTTCGCCTGACCCACCTTGAGGAGGCCGAAATAAGCGGTGAGGCCGGGGGTGGTGTAGAGGCTGATGAGGTGGCTGAGCGGCTCCGCCCGCTCCAGCCTGGTCAGGCCGACGGCCGGAACGGCGGCATATTCCTGCCAGCCGGCATCGGCAAAGACCAGGTCGCCGGGTTTGAAGCCGTCGGCGCGCGATTCGATCACCTCGGCGAGGGCGCCGCCGGCCATGACCGCGCCAGCGCCCAATTCGGAGCGATAGGTGGCCGCCTGCATCCACGCGCGATTGGCGGCGTCGAGCGAAACGAGCAGCACGCGCAGCAGCGCCTCGCCGTTTTCGGGGCTGGGAACCTGGCCATCGACCAGCCTGAAGTGATGAGGCGCCAGCTTTCCGGATGGCTTCTCGAGCAAGAGAATCTGGCGATTGACGGCCGGCGTTGGCGACATGACTGGCTTCCTCCCGTTTTATTGGTTGCCATTGGCGGGGCGGAATGGCCGCAGGTCAAGCGCGGCGCGCGGGCGGCCGGCGGGAGATTTGAATGGCTGTTAGTTTTTGTTGAAAAAAATCAATAAATTACAACTGGTCGTTGAGATTGCTTGTCAATGTTGAGAATTCATCTAACCAGCATGGAGCCTGTATCTCCGGGACAGTCTGCCGCCAATCTCGCGTGCTGATCGAATGGTTGATGAATTGTCCGCAAGATGTTGATAAAAATAAAGGACGCCGGATATATCCGGCGTCCCGCATCATCCGTCAGGGATGGATGAGATCAGAGGCGTTCGACGATGGTGACGTTGGCGAGGCCGCCGCCTTCACACATGGTCTGCAGGCCGTAGCGCTTGCCACGGGCCTGAAGGGCATGCAGCAGCGTGGTCATCAGCTTGGCGCCGGAGCCGCCGAGCGGGTGGCCGAGGGCGATGGCGCCGCCGTTGACGTTCAGGCGCTCCGGGTCGGCGCCCAGTTCCTTCAGCCACGCCATCGGCACCGACGCGAAGGCCTCGTTCACTTCGTACAGGTCGATGTCGTTGATCGACATGCCGGCCTTCTTCAGGGCGACGCGGGTCGCCTCGATCGGAGCCTCGAGCATGATCACCGGATCGCCGCCAACCACGGTGAGGTGGTGCACGCGGGCGATCGGGGTCAGGTTGTGCTCCTTGAGCGCCTTCTCGTTGACGACCAGCAGGGCGGCCGAGCCGTCGCAGATCTGGCTGGAGGTGGCGGCGGTGATGCGACCGCCTTCCTGGAGCAGCTTCACACCCTTCACGCCTTCCAGCGTGACGTCGTAGCGGATGCCCTCGTCGATGTCGTGCATGACCTTCGAACCGTCATCGAGGGTGACCTCGACCGGAACGATCTCTTTCTTGAAGGCGCCTTCCCTGGCGGCGCGGATCGCCTTGAGCTGCGAGTTATAGCCAAACTCGTCCATGGCGTCCTTGCTAAGACCGTGCTTGACGGCGATGGCTTCGGCGCCAGCGAACTGGCTGAACTGCACGCCCGGATAACGGGCTTCCATGCGGGGGCTCTTGTAGATGCCGAAGCCGTTCTTCATCGGCAGGATAGCCGGCAGGCCCATCGGCACGCGCGACATCGATTCGACGCCGCCGGCGATGACCATGTCCTGGGTGCCGGACATCACCGCCTGGGCGGCGAAGTGCAGGGCCTGCTGCGAAGAGCCGCACTGACGGTCAACCGACGTGGCCGGAACGCTCTCGGGAAGGCGCGAGGCCGAAACGGTGTTGCGGGCGACGTTGGTGGCCTGCTCGCCGGCCTGGCCGACGCAGCCCCAGATCACGTCGTCAACGCGGCTCGGATCGATGCCGGTGCGGTCGAGCAGGGCGTTGATGACCTCGGAGCCCAGGTCAACCGGGTGCCAGTCCTTGAGGCGGCCGGCCTTGCGACCGCCGGCCACGCGCGCCGCTGCAACGATATAAGCTTCTGCCATTTTCTCACTCCCACGGACCAGTCAGGCCCTTGATCTGCGCCATACGGCCGACGCCGCTGGGTCAGGATTTGTTGCCGCGCGGGCCGCACGTCAAGCGCCCCTGGGGGCGGCCTCATGCGGCCAGCCCCCGCATGGGGCGGGCGAAAGCACGCCGGAAGCGCACAACAGCGCGGGCGGACTGTTCACAGCCGCCGCCCGGCGTTCACGCTTCCTTGCATATACACACTTGAAATTCTAACGATCGTTTGGTCAATGTTGTCAAGCTCCGCCGGCATCGTCCTTCGGCCAGGGCAAAAAAAGCGACGGCGGCTTCCTGGCGCAGCGCCTTTCATGGCGCCGGGGCAAGAGGCCAGTCTGTGGCCATATGAGCGCCCGTTTGGGCGCATGGGAGGAGGGCAGCGCAACGATTGCGCCGTCTCAGGAGGAAAAAGGGTATGGATTTCAATATTCCGGCCGATATCAAGGCGTATCTGGGCGTGCTCGACAAGTTCATCGAGGACGAGATCAAGCCGATCGAAAACGCTGATGACAACATCCGCTTCTTCGATCACCGCCGCGAGTACTCCCGCACGGATTTCGAAAACAAGGGCCTGCCGCGCAAGGAGTGGGAAGAGCTGCTGACCCGCGTCAAGCGCCTGGCGGACAAGGCGGGTCATTTCCGTTACGCCCTGCCGAAGGAGTTCGGCGGTCAGGACGGCACCAATCTGGGCATGGCGATCATCCGCGAGCACTTCGCCTCCAAGGGGCTTGGCCTGCACAACGACCTGCAGAATGAGCATTCGATCGTCGGCAACCAGCCGATCGTGCTGATCCTGCGCGACTTTGGCACCGAGGCGCAGAAGCAGGCCTTCATTCCCAAGCTGCTCGACGGCACGATGCGCATCACCTTCGGCCTGACCGACCGCCATCACGGCTCGGACGCCACGCACATGGAGACGCACGCGGTTCCCGAAACCCGCGACGGCGTTCCGGGCTGGCGCATCGATGGCGAAAAGATGTGGATTACCGGCATGCATGTGGCCACCCACTGCATGATGTTCGCCCGTAGCCACGGCAAGGATGGCGACGCGTCCGGCATCACCGCATTCCTCGTTCCGGCCAATGATCCGGGCATCACCATCGACGAATACATGTGGACGTTCAACATGCCGACGGATCATCCGCGCATGACGATCCGCAACGTCTGGGTGCCGGAAACCGCCATTCTCGGCCCGATGGGCGGGGGTCTCGCCCTGGCGCAGCACTTCGTGCACGAGAACCGTATCCGCCAGGCGGCTTCGTCGCTCGGCGCTGCGGTGTACTGCATCAATGAGAGCGTCAAATACGCCCGCCAGCGCCAGCCGTTCGGCGAAGCGCTCGCCGTCAACCAGGCCATCCAGTTCCCGCTGGTGGAGCTGGCCACCCAGGCCGAGGGCCTGCGCCAGCTGATCCGCAAGACCGCCTGGGAAATGGACCAGATGCCGAAGCCGGAAGTTGCCAAGGTGCTCTCGGACAAGGTCTCCATGTGCAACTACTGGGCGAACCGTCTGTGCTGTGAAGCGGCGGACCGCGCCATGCAGGTGCATGGTGGCCTGGGCTACTCGCGCCACAAGCCGTTCGAGCACATCTACCGTCACCACCGCCGCTACCGCATCACCGAGGGCTCGGAGGAGATCCAGATGCGCAAGGTGGCTGGATACCTGTTCGGCTACATGGGCCCGAAGAAGGCCGAGTACAGCGCTATCGAGGCGGAAGCCCGTCGCCCGACCAACAAATAAGCGGGTAGCTGCGTCTCATGACTTCCAACGCGCCTTTTTCGCAGGCGGAACTTGCTGAGCGGCTTGGGCGCGTTGTCGCCCGCCGCATTGGCGGGACCGGTGAAATCCTCGAGTTGCGTCGCCTGACCGGCGGCGCAACCAAACAGACCTGGGCGTTCTCGTCCGTCATCGATGGCGGCAGACGCGACTATATCCTGCAAATGGTCGGCGAATTGCCGTCCGTGGACAGCGACCACCCGCGCGCCGGCATGCCGCGCGTCGCGGGTCGCGATGAAACCCTGCTGATGCTGGCGGGGATGTCGGCAGGCGTGCCAACCCCGCCGGTGCGCGTCGCCTTCGACGCCAGCGATGGGCTGGGCGCGGGCCACATCACCGATTTCGTGCCCGGCGAAACCATCGCCCGCAAGCTGCTGCGCGAGCCGGAATACGCGGAGCTGCGCCGCAAGTTCGCGTATCAGTGCGGCGAGGCGGTTGGCAAACTGCACCGCATCGATCCGGCCAGCCTGCCGTTCCTCGCGCCATTTGGCGCGGAGGTGCAGGTCGCCAAATACAAGAAGATTTATCACGGCTTCGGCTATGCCATCCCGGCGCTGGACGTCGCTTTCGCCTGGGCCGAGGCCAACCTGCCGCGCGGCGTGCCCAATTCGGTGGTGCACGGCGACTTCCGCATGGGCAATATCATCTGCGGCCCGGAAGGCATCCGCGCGGTGCTCGACTGGGAGCTGGCCTGCATTGGCGATCCCATCGCCGACCTTGGCTGGCTGTGCACCAACACCTGGCGTTTCGGCGGCAAGCAGCCGGTGGGCGGCGTGGGAACGCGCGAGGACCTGGTGGCCGGTTATGAAGCCGCCAGCGGCCGCAAGGTCGACCCCGCCCATCTGGAGTTCTGGGAAGCCTGGGGCTCGGTGAAATGGGCGGTGATGTGCCTGCTCAAGGGGCAGGCGCACAAGCGCGACGCTTCCGAGCGTACGGTCGAGGCGTTCGCCATTGGCCGGCGCATGGAAGAGCCGCTGTATGATTTCTACCAGTATCTGACACGGAGGGGCTGAGATGCCGTCCAGTCTGCCGCAATCCTCCGATCTGGTGGCTGTCGTGCGCGAGTTTCTCGAGCGTGACATCCTGCCCGAATCCACTGGCGCGCGCTGGTTCAACGTCCGCGTCGCCGCGAATGTGCTGGCGATGGTCGAGCGCGAACTGCTGCGCGGCAAGGACCTGGACGCCGCCGAGGCGGAGCGCCTGAAACAGTTCGTCTCCGGCGACAGCCGCGAGGCGATGGAACTGGCGCTGTCGGACGCCATCCGTGAAGGAACGCTGGACTGGCGCACCGAAGGCCTGGCCCAGCACCTGCTTGAGACGTGCGAAGGCGCGCTCCAGATCAACAATCCGAAGTGGCTCCGCTGACGCTGGCCAGATCTGGCGCGGCTCCGCGACCAGGCAAATACCTCAGGAGAACAGCATGACGACTGAAGCAACCGGCCCGCTCAAGGGTGTCCGCATCGTTGAGTTCGCCGGCATTGGTCCGGGCCCTTTCGCCGCCGGCATGTTCGGCGACATGGGCGCCGACGTGATCCGTCTTGATCGCGTGGGCTCGAAGTTCACCGCCCAGAAGTTCAGCGCCCGCGGCCGGCGCGTCGTCGACGTCGACCTGAAGGACGCCGACAGCATCGAGGGCGTGCTGAAGCTGCTGGACAGCGCCGATGCGCTGATCGAGGGCTTCCGCCCGGGCGTGATGGAGCGCCTCGGCCTCGGCCCGGACGTGGTGCTGGCCCGCAATCCAAAGCTGGTCTACGGCCGCATGACCGGCTGGGGGCAGGAAGGCCCGCTGGCCCTGGCCGCCGGCCATGACATCAACTACATCTCGATCACCGGCGCCCTGGCCGCCATCGGCCCGAAGGACGGCCGCCCGGCGGCTCCGCTCAACCTGGTCGGCGACTTCGGCGGCGGCGCCCTGTATCTGGTGGTCGGCGTGCTCGCAGCCGTCATTAACGCCCGCGCCACCGGCAAGGGCCAGGTGGTCGACACCGCCATGTGCGACGGCGCCGTGTCGCTGATGAGCATGTTCTACGAATTCCGCGCCCAGAAGATGTGGAAGGAAGAGCGCGAATCCAACTTCCTCGACGGCGGCGCGCCTTTCTACGGAACCTACGAAACCAGCGATGGCCAGTACGTCTCCATCGGTTCGATCGAGCCGCAGTTCTATGCGCTGCTGCGCGAGAAGGCTGGGCTGACCGATCCGGCGTTCGACGCCCAGCACGACCAGTCGAAGTGGCCGGAACTGAAGGCGAAGATCGCCGCGGTGTTCAGGACCAAAACCCGCGACGAGTGGAACGCCATCATGGAAGGCACCGACATCTGCTACGGCCCGGTGCTGACCATGTCGGAAGCGATCGAGCATCCGCACCTCAAGGCGCGCAAGACCTTCGTCGAGGTGGACGGCGTCGTGCAGCCGGCCCCGGCGCCGCGCTTCTCGGCCACTCCGTCCAACGTCCGTCCGGTGGGTTCGGCGAAGCTCGCCGACGTCGTCGCTGAATGGAAGAAGTGATCTGACGCCTGGAGCGCGCGGCGTTCCGGCATTTGGTGAGCAGCAGCCCCGGCGAAGCCTTCGCTGGGGCTTTTGCGTCTCTGGCTAGGGCGTCGCGCAGCGCAGGCTGCAGCCTGGCGACGCCAGCCCGATCCTGACACCCTACCGTTTAACAGCGTCCACATAAGCGGCGAGGGCGCGTTTCGTCGTGTCATCGATCATCGGCGCGGCGTCGCGGGCGAGATCGGCGAGGGTCTGGCCGCGCAGGGAGTCACGCCACAATTTTTCCGCCTGGAGCATGCGCACCCGGATCAGGCAGCTTTTTCTGAAGGCGCAGGGATCCTTGCTGGCGACTGGCCCGCACTGGCGGATTTCCTTGCACACAAACGCGGGGCCGGGGCCATCAATAGCCTCGACAATGTCCAGCATGGTGACGTCGGCGGCTTTACGGGCGAGGCGATAGCCGCCGCGCGGGCCGGAGGTCGCTTCGGTGACGCCGGCGGCGGTCAGGGCGCGCAGGTGTTTGAGCAAATAGCTCTCCGACAGGTCGTACAGTGCGGCGAGATCCCGCCCGGGGATCACCACGCCATCCGGCAAGCCCGCCAGCACCAGCGCGCAGTGCATCGCCGCTTCAACCCCGTCTCCCAAACGTCGCACCAATCGGACTCCTCATGCTTGACAGCGGCATCATAGCCGGTTTGTATCGTGGATACAAAATATCGATGATTGGCGCGACAGGCGCCCGGCCAGCCGGCAAATACGCGGACACCCGAAAAGGAGCACATCATGCAGCAGCGGATGAATATCGCCACGGCGGCGCCGGCGCTCTACAAAGCCGTCTATGGGCTGGAAGTCGCGGTTCTGAACTCGGGATTCGACAAGGACCTGCTGCACCTGATCAAGATCAGGGCCTCGCAGATCAACGGCTGCGCCTATTGCGTCGACATGCACGTGAAGGAGGCGCTCGCCGCCGGCTTGCCGGACCGGAAGCTGCATCTGGTCGCCGTCTGGCGGGAAACGCCGCTGTTCGACGCCAGGGAGCGGGCGGCGCTGGAATGGACGGAAAGCGTTACCCTTGTCGCGCAGACCGGCGCGCCCGATGCGGTTTATGAAGCCGTGCGCGGCGTGTTTTCCGAGGAGGAGCTGGCGCGTCTGACAGTGGCGATCGGAACCATCAATGTCTGGAACCGGATCGCGGTGAGTTCGCGCCTGATCCATCCGGTGGATTGAGCCGGGCCCGCAAACGCAAAATGGCCGGGTTCGTCCCGGCCATTCCATATCCGCATTCAATTGCCGCGAAGGCGTCGTTGGCCCTCAGTCGGCCATGGTCACGCGCAGTTCGCGCTTCAGCAGCTTGCCGGCGGTGTTGCGGGGCAGGTTGTCGACGAAGACCACGCGCTTCGGCACTTTGAACGGGGCCAGTTTCTCACGGGCGTGGGCGATCAGCGCCTGCTCGTCGCCGGCGTGACCGTCACGCAGCACCACCACCGCCGTCACCGCCTCGATCCATTTGGGATCAGGCAGGCCGATCACCGCCACTTCCGAGACGCTGGGGTGGGTGAACAGCACTTCCTCGACCTCGCGGCTCGCCACCATGGAGCCGCCGGACTTGATGATGTCCTTCACGCGGTCGACGACGTAGAGATAGCCTTCCTCGTCCAGCACGCCGATGTCGCCGGAATGGAACCAGCCGCCGGCGAAGGCTTCCGCCGTCTCTTCCGGCTTGTCCCAATAGCCGAGCAGCAACTGCGGCGAGCGGTGAACGATCTCCCCCTGAACGCCAGGCGGGACGTCATTCATGTTCTCATCGACGACGCGGGTCTGAACGTTCAGCACCGGCCGGCCGGCGGAGGCCGGGCGGGCGTCATGCTCTTCCGGCCGCAGCACGGTCGCCAGCGGGCCGATCTCGCTCTGGCCATAACAATTGAAGGCGCGGGCCCCGTTGAGGCGCGCGCGCAGCTCCTGCAGCACCGGCACCGGCATGATCGATGCGCCGTAGTAGACGTTCCTGAGCTGGCCGAGATCGCGGGTGGCGAAGTCCGGGTGGCGCAGCAGGCTGATCCAGACGGTCGGCGGCGCGAAGAAAGAAGTGATGCGATGGCGCTCGATCAGCTCCAGCACCTGCTCGGGAACCGGTGATTCAATCAGCACGGTGAAGGCCCCGAGCATCAGCGCCGGCACGGTGAAGCAGTGCATCTGGGCCGTGTGATACAGGGGCAGGGCGGCGAGCCAGCGGTCGCCGCGCGACAGTTCCAGGTCGTTGATGCAGCTTACGTATTCATACATCTGGGCGCGATGGGTCATCATCGCGCCCTTGGGCATGGCGGTGGTGCCGGACGTGTAGGTGATCTGCGCCAGGTCGTTTTCGTCCTGCTCGACGTCCACCGGATCAATCACCGTGTCGCTGGTCGCCAGGGCCAGCACGTCGATATCGCCGCCATCGGCGAATGTGCCGACGAAATCGAGGCCGGGCCGGCCGCGCATCTTTTCGGCATTGCTGGCCAGGAAGCTGTCATAGACCAGCGCGCGGGCGCCGGACTGGCCAACGATATAGGCAAGTTCGGTCTCGGTGAGCGCATAGTTGATCGGCACGTGCACCACGCCGGCGCGGGCGCAGGCCAGGAACAGGATGAGATAGGCGTCGGAGTTGCGGCCATAGGCGCCAACACGCTCGCCGCGTTTCAGGCCAAGCGCCAGCAGGCGGGCGGCGACCCGGTCGATGGCCTGATCCAGGCCACGGAAGCTCCATGACCTGTCGGAGAAACCGAGCGCGGGCGCGTCGCCCATGCGCAGGGCGGAGCGGCGAATGGCGTCTGAAATGGTGTTGCGACGCGCGCGCGCGCCAGAAGTCGTGTCGACGCTCAAGGGTAACCTCCCGGGCGGTGTCATGTCGTTGCGCGCTGGCCGCCGTTATGGTCATGCCAGCCGCGCATGAACTCTGGAAGCAGAGGTTGTACTCCGGCGTCGCCACCAACGCCATATGGGGACATGGCGCAGGGCGGGCGGCTCCGGCTCCGGGCCTTTTCGGTGAACGCCGGCCCGCAAAAAGCGCTCCAGCTCTCCGGTTTGGCGCTTTTGCCTGCTGTGCGCGCGTCCGCTCGTGAAAAATGGGCGCCACTTTCCCCGCGATGCGTCAGGCGGGCCGCCCGAACGCGCCGTCGAGATAGAGCAGGGGCAAGCCGGCTCCGGCGGCGCTGGCCGCCAGCACACGCCCGGTGATGATCGAATGGGTTCCCGCTGTAACCACCATATCCACGGCGCATTGCGCCCAGGCCTGGGCGCCTTCCAGCACCAGCGCTGGCGCCGGCTGACCATCGATCTGCGGGCGGAACCAGTTGCCGGCGGCGAAGCGGCTGTGACCGGCGCCGCGACGGGCGAATGCCTCCGCGATATCCTGCTGGGCGGCGTCGAGGACGTTCAGGCAGAATCCGTCGCCATGGGTCAGCGGATCATGCAGCGACGCGGCGGTGTTGATGACCACCAGCACCATCGGCGGATCGAGCGAAACGGAACTGAAGGCTGTGACGGTCATGCCGTGGTCCACGCCGTCCCGCCGCGTGGTGACGACGGCGACGCTGCTGGCGACGCGCCGCATCGCCTGGCGCAACGCCTCCGCCGTCGGGTTGCCGGTTTCCTCGCCGGCGGCCGGTGAACCGGTGGGCTTCACAATGTTTGCCATGGCCGCCTGCATGGTCCTTTCAGGCGCCGGGCGCAATGGAAAAATCCAGCGGGGGCAGGTCGTCGATGCGCGCCGCGACGACATCGCCTGGCGACAGGGGACCGACGCCAGACGGCGTGCCGGTGAAGATGAGGTCGCCGGGCGCGAGACGCATGGCGGTGGAGATATTGGCGATGATCGCGGGAACCGGCCAGATCATGTCCGCCATGACCGCCGCCTGCCGCGACTGGCCATTGACCGTCAGGGAAATCCTGGCGTCCGGGGAAACATGACCGCCCGCGCTGACCGGGCGCAGTGGCCCGCAAGGCGCGGAGAAGTCGAAGGCCTTGCCCCACTCCCAGGGGCGGCCGGCCGACTTGGCGGCGTTCTGGAGATCGCGCCGGGTCAGGTCGACGCCCACGCCATAGCCGTAAACATGCGCCAGGGCGTCGTCGGGGGCGATATCAGCGCCAGGCGCGCCGATCGCCACCACCAGCTCCGCCTCATAATGCAGGTTGGAAGTGAGCGGCGGATAGGGAATGGCGCCCCCGTCCGTCACCGCGTCGGCGGGTTTCATGAAAAAGAACGGCGGCTCCCTGTCAGGATCGCCGCCCATTTCACGGGCGTGCTCGGCGTAATTGCGGCCGACACAGACAATGCGGCGCACCGGGAAGCGGGCGGATGTTCCGGCAACGGCAATGCTCGCCTGTGGCGATGGCGCGATAACAAACGGGGTCGTGGCTTCAGGCACTCGACGCCTCCCTGGGAATGAGAGTCTCCAGCCTCGGCCCGTTCGTATCCCCGTGGGCCGGGCGCCGCAACAGCAGGTTGCCAGGCCGCGCCCGTGAGCGGGTCTGAAACGGCGCCAGCCGTCCACCCGTGGCGCGGCCGCGCCAGCGCCGGTTGCCTTTGCCTTTGGACGGGCGCCATGGCTGCGGGGTGGGATTGTCACGGATCGGCGCGGAATATTGATGGCGGCCTGGCTTGCGCTATATTCAACGCAGTCATGTTGTTATCGCATTGGCCGGGACGTTTCTGGCCAGTCTGGAAAGGGGACATGCTGAGCGACACCGCCCTTCTTGTCACCGGCGCCGCCTTCGCCGCCATGCTCGGCGGCGTCTGGCTCCTGCGCCGCCGGACGCTGGTGGAGCCAACGGCGCCGGCGGCGCATGTCCGGCCCGTGAGCGCGGCGGCGACGCCCTCCATTTCATCGGCGTCGTCTCTCCTGGCCGGGGAAGCGGTGGGGCCTGACGCGTCGGCGCAGTCAAAAATTGAGGCGCTGGTTTTGAAGGCGGCGCTGGAAGACGCGCTGGAGCATCTGGCCGAGGTCTATGGGCCGGAATATCTTGATGCTTTCCACGCCAGACGCATGGGGCGCAATGTGGAGCCGTATCGCAAGCTTGTGGCCGCAGTGAATGACCCGGCCAGGGCAAGCCAGGGGCTGCGCCAGGCGCAGGAAGCGGAAGATGCGCTGAATGCGGTCATCAGGGCTGTTCGCAAGAGCCCCAGGATCATGCAGGCCTGAGAGCCTGATTGGATAATGCCGGACCGGATGGTCGGCGGGCTCTTCCGCGCTCCTCGCGATTGAAAATCCGGCGCCGGCGCCGCGTTGACAGCGCGCGCCGGGCAAACGCGACCTTTGACGCGTGCAGGCCTGGACCAGCCTGAATCTCGCGACATAATTCGGGGTCATGGCCCGCTGGGCGCGTCCGTAGTTGTCGCGGCGGTGTCGTCGCATCTTTACTTGAAATTTCTTGGAAATTCCCTACATTGGGGCTGATTATTTTGAAATTACGATTCGGCTTGCATCATGACTGGCGGCCACTGCATGGGTCGCGCCGCCGTCGTTACGGTCGGCTGTTCGCGCGGACTTTCTGTCGTTCCCCCGCTTCAAGTTTGTTGGTGAACGGCCACAGTTTGGGCTGGTATGTGTGAGATGGCGTCAGATCATCATGGGCCGGCGCTGGCTGAGCAGGAGCCTGCCCTGGGGTTGATGGAACGTCATTTGGGTCAGGCACAGGAAAGGAGGGGAGATTGAAGCGTACGGAAGGTTCTCAGGTCGCCGCTCTCCCTTATCGTCGCCTGGTGGACGGCTCGCTGCAAATCATGCTGATCACCTCCCGCGAGACGGGGCGCTGGGTCATTCCAAAGGGCTGGCCGATGAAGCGCCGCACCGCGTCGCAGGCGGCTGCCCAGGAGGCGTTTGAAGAAGCCGGCCTGCGCGGGCGCATTGGCGAACAGCCACTGGGCGCCTATGGCTACGTCAAACGGCGCAAGAACGGGCAATTGCAGCAGTGCACGGTGACGGTTTACCCCCTGCTGGTGCGCGGCCAGGAGGCCGACTGGCCGGAGCACGGGCAGCGGCAGTGTGTCTGGTATGCCCAGGACAATGCGGCGGCGCAGGTGGCGGAGCCTGAACTGGCCGAGATTATTGAAACGCTGGACGAGCGGCTGCTGGGCGCCCTCCCGCGTTCGCGGACCCGTGCGCAACTTCCCATCCTGGGGGGTGACGGCGGCTTGCGGAGCATCCGCGACGTGACGCCGCTGCGGTCTGGCAAGGACCCTGTCGCGGAAACCGCTGACATGGCCCAGGACTGACGGAGCGCCGTTGGCGCGTCGCCGCCAGTCTTGGGTATTCTGGTGGTGAATTTCAGGTAATGGACGGCCTGACGTCAGGTTATCTCCGGGAACCATCTGTTTGTTTCCTGTTTCCAGGCCGCCCCCACACCTGGCGCATGCGGAGTGGTTCGCGTCACGCGTTCACGCAGCGGGATGTTCTTGCTGGTGGCGACTGAATTTACTGATCTCCATACAAAAAATTTTGATGTGAACTATCGTTTTATTCAAGTCCGGCAGGCGTTTTTTGTCGTGGCGGTCTTTGCGGGCGGCGGAGGCGGCGATTTCCGTTGACTGGCCCCGGTTTGGCTGAAACGCGGAGCCGGATCCTGGGGGGCGTTTGCCTCTTGCTATAACCTGTAAAGGCCATGCTATGTTTGCCCCATAACGAACAAATGGGGAGAAACGTCTTGAAAATTGGCAAGCGGACCATTGTGGCCGGGCTGTGCATTGCTTCAGTATTGAGCATCGCCACCGCTTTCCCGGCTCTCGCCGAGAAGAAATATAGCCGTGGAGCCAGCGATACGGAAATCGTCGTTGGCAACTTTGTGCCCTATAGCGGTCCGGCTTCCGCCTATGGCGTTGTTGGCAAGACAGCGGCGGCTTACTTCAGGATGATTAACGAGCAGGGGGGCGTGAATGGCCGGAAGATCCGCTTCCTGAGCTACGACGACGCCTACAGTCCGCCAAAAGCGGTGGAGCAGACACGCAAGCTGGTGGAGAGTGACGGCATTCTGGCCCTGTTTGGCACCGTCGGCACGCCATCGAATACGGCGATCATGAAATACATGAACGCCAAAAAGACGCCGCATCTGCTGCTGGCTTCAGGCGGCACGCGGTTTGGCGATGATCCCGCCCAGTTCCCCTGGACCATGCCATTCAACGCGTCCTACAACTCGGAGGGGCGCGCCTACGCCAAACTGATCAAGACCCGCTATCCCAACGCGAAAATCGGCGTTCTGGTGCAGAACGACGATTATGGCAAGGATATCTACAAGGGCGTGAAGGATGGTCTCGGCGACAGGACGTCGATGATCGTGGCCGAGGCGCACTACGATCTGTCGGACGCGACCGTCGATTCCCAGATGGTGAAACTGAAGGCCTCGGGCGCCGATCTGTTTCTCAATCTCTCGACGCCAAAGTTCGCGGCCCAGGCCATGCGGAAACTGGGTGAAATGAAGTGGCGGCCGGTGCACATCCTCAACAATGTGGCGGCCCAGGTCGGCGCGGTGATCATCCCCGCCGGCATTGAGAACGCCCAGGGCGCCATCACGGCGACCTACATCAAGGATCCCACCGACCCGGCTTTCGTGAATGACGCTGACATGAAGGCGTTCAGGGCGTTCATGGCCAAATACATGCCGGAGGGCGATCTCAACAACTCGCTCTACGCCTATGGTTACGCCATCAGCAGCGCGCTTGTGCACCTGCTGAAGGAGGCTGGCGACAATCTCACCCACGAGAACGTCATGACGGTCGCAACCAGCATGAAGGGATACAAGGCGGACCTGCTGTACGAGGGCATTGCGATGACCACGTCGCCGACCGACCATTTCCCGGTCGAGGACCTGCAGATGATGGTTTTCAAGGGTGACCGCTGGGTCCCGGAAGGCGGGATTATCAACTCCCGGGACAACAGGTAAGCCATTTGCGCGCAGGGATGGCGCTCCGCCAGCCGGCGGGAGCGCCATCCCCGCGTCAACCGGGGGGGCGTTCAGCCGTGATAAGCCGGCCACGTTGTGAAAGACGCGCCGCGTGACGTGATTGAGGCTTGCCATTGGCCCCCGGCGACGGCAAAACACCCGCATGGGGCAGGCCGGCGCAACGCCGGCGCCCGCGTGCGGGACGTCGTTCTGACGCTCCTGATGGATGGGTGGCCGAGTGGTTTAAGGCAGCGGTCTTGAAAACCGCCGTGCGGGTAACCGTACCGTGAGTTCGAATCTCACCCCATCCGCCACACCGCCGATTGCCGCACAAATTGCCGGGCTATTTCTTTAATTATCAGATGGATAGCGCCTTTTGGGGCAGTGGCCTGTGGGCAAGGGGCTCGCGCCAGGCAGAATGGCCCACGGATGTGCGCGAAACATCGATTAAGATTTCTGTGGCCAGGTGTCGGCAATCCGCAAGGGCAATCACAATACAGCTTGCCGTCAGGCGATTGGGCGCTGACCTCCAGCGGTTGCCGCGCGTCGCTTTTCAGTCAGAAAATCGACCACGGCCCGGAGCTTCGGCGGCATCTGTTCGCGGGTGGCGAGGTAGAGATTGAATCCGTCGAAGGGCGGGCACCAGTCCTCCAGAACCCGGATCAGATTACCTGCCTCGATATGGCGGCGCACGGCGAAGTCCATGTGTATGGCGAGGCCGATGCCCTGCAGGGCGGCGTTCAACACCATGTCGTCATTGTTGACGACGAACGAGCCCTGCGGCTGGATGAGGAAGCTGTGTCCATCGTCCGGGTCGGTCAACTCCCATCCTGCAATGGTGCTGCTCATGCCATGGCGAAGGCCCAGGCAATTGTGCCTGTCAAGATCGGCCGGTTTGGCCGGTGCGGGATTGGCCGCGAAATAGGCCGGAGAGCCGACCACAGCCAGCGAGATGGGTGAGCAGAGCGGCACGGCGATCATGCCGTCTCCTACATCCTCGCGCAGCCTCACGCCGGCGTCGCAGCCTTCGCGGATGATATCGCCAAATTCGTCGTCAACGACGATTTCCAGCCGGATATCGGGATAGCGCCGGTGAAACTCCGCCAGATGCGGCAACAGAAGATGACTTGCCGCGATCCGTGAGCTGTTGATGCGCACTTCGCCCGTTGGCCGACGCCGCGCGTCCTGAAGCGCGCCGACGGCGTGGGCGATGGCCGCGAGGCCTGGATCGATCTGCGCCAACAGCACGCGCCCCTCCCCGGTCGCCGAGACGGAGCGGGTCGATCTGTTGAGCAGGCGGATATCGAGCTTTTCTTCCAGAGCGCGGATCGTCTGGGAGAGGGCCGAGGGCGTAATGCCGAGTTTCGCCGCCGCGCGGGTGAAATTGCCTTCGCGGGCCACTTCGGCAAAGGCGGCGATGGCGGGCAAAAGGTTTCGATCCACGAGCTACATCTTTAAGTCAGGCTTCATATTGAATGTAGATATGCCGGCATTCTCTCCCGCGTCCAGCTGTCTATTTAAATCAGGTGACAAGCGATGGTCTGTCTGCCCGGCGCGGCGGCAGCAAAGCGGGGGATAAATCGATGACCAAAACCCTGATCCTCGGCGCCAGCGGGCAGATCGCCCGGCATGTGGTCGATATGCTGGCTGAGCGCAATGACGCAGCAATGACCCTGTTCCTCCGCGACGCCAGGAAGCTGGGCCGCGATGTCCCTGCCAACGCCCGCGTCGTCGAAGGCGATGTGCACGACGCCGCCAGGCTGAAGGAGGCCATGGTCGGCCAGGATGTGGTTTACGCCAACCTTGCCGGCGACGTCGACGCCCAGGCGCAAGCCATCATTACCGCCATGAAAGATGCCGGCGTCCGCAAGCTGATCTTCTGCACGACGTTGGGCATTTATGACGAAGTTCCCGGCAGGTTCGGCGAATGGAACAACCGGGAAATCGGGGCATATCTTCCTCCCTATCGCAAGGCCGCCGACCTCATTGAAGCATCCGGGCTGGACTACGTCGTGCTGCGCCCGGCCTGGCTGACCGACGCCGACGAGATCGACTACGAGATCACCGGGCGCAATGAACCCTTCAAGGGCACCGAAGTCGCGCGCAAGAGCGTGGCGGCCCTGGTTGTCCAACTGATCGAAGCGCCAGGCGCGCTCGGCAACCGCAATATCGGCGTCAACAAGCCCGGCGCCGATGGCGACAAGCCTGCGTTCATGTGAATGCGGGGCCTCTTCGCGGGCCGGTAACAGCGCTCTTCTAACCCAAAAGCAGGAAGATCGGATTATGAAAACCGTCAAAATCCGCAATCACGACATGTATTGGGATATCGCCGCCGATATCCACTTCCCGCCGGACTTCGACACTTCGAAGAAATATCCGGCCATCATCAGCGCGCATCCGATCGGAAGCTGCAAGGACCAGACATCGGGCAATGTCTATGGCGTGGCGCTGGCGAAGGAAGGCTTCGTCGTCATCGCCTTTGACCGCAGCTTCCAGGGCGCCAGCGGCGGCGAGCCTCGCTCCATCGAAGATCCGACCCAGGCGGTCGAAGACTTCCGCCGCGTCGCCGACTATCTGGTGACGCTACCTTACGTCGATGAGGACCGCATCGGCGTGCTCGGCATCTGCGGCGGCGGCGGTTACGCGATCAACGCCGCGATGACCGAACGCCGCATCAAGGCGGTCGGCGCCGTCACAGGCGCGAACTATGGCCGCCTGATGCGCGGCAACTTCACAGCGCTCAACCCGATCGCCGCGCTGGAGGCCATGGCCAGGCAGCGCACGGCGGAAGCCCGCGGCGAGGCGGTCAAGGTCGATGACCTGCTGCCGCCGTCGCCGGAAGAGGCCAGGCGGCTCGGCGTCACCGACCGCGATACTCTTGAAGCGACCGAATATTACCGCACGCCGCGCGGCCAGAAGCCGAACGGGCTCAATCGCTCCGTGCCATCGCATCAGGCCGCGGCTGTCGGCTGGGACGCCTTCCATCTGGCGGAAGTGCTGTTGACGCAGCCGCTCTGCGTGATCGTCGGCGATCAGGTCGGCGCGTTCGGCGCCTATCGCGACGGCTGCGAGATCATCGAACGGGCGGTTTCGAAGAAGAAGGAACTGGTCGTCCTCGAAGGCTGGTCGCACTATGACCTCTACGACAAGCCGGAGCCGGTCGGACAGGCGCTGGCGAAGCTCGTTCCGTTCTACAAGGAAAACCTCTGACAATCAGCGGTCGCGGCCAGGCTGATTTGGGCCGCGACCGCTGTCAGCATGTTGCAGAAGGTTTCAGGCTTCATTTTGGAGAGCGATGGCGTAGGTGTCGTTGGCCGTTTCTTCGTCTTCGGCCCGCCAAAGGCATCCGGCAGACGTGGTGTGTGGGCCGCCGTGACGGCGGCGTCCTGTTTCTTGGCCGCAATCCGGGGATATCGCCGGATGGCGGCGGCGGGGCGGTGATTGCCGCGCGCCCCGGCGCCCGGGGGCAGAATCTGGCAGGGGCGCGGCGTCACGGGTGTCGTAAGGCTATCCTCAATTCACTGCCGTTGAGGCGGGCGTTGCATTGTCGCCCGCCATCGCCGGGTCAGGCGCGGCTCATTGATCGACGGGCCTTGCCTGGCGCGTCAGCCCGAGTTCCGCGGCGACTTCCGCGCTGTGCTGGCCGATTGTCGGCGCGGGCGTGGGCTCGGGGTAGTCAAAGCCCGAGAAGCGGACTGGGGGACGCACCTCTATGTAGGCCCCTTCGGTGGGATGGTCGCGCTGCTGGAACAGGCCGACGGCCTTCAGGTGCTGATCGTTGAGCACTTCATCGATCTGATTGCAGCGGAACGCCGGAACATTGGCCTGTTTGAGGATCGCCAGCCACTCCGCCGTCGTCTTTTCCGGCAAAATGGTTTCCGCCACCTCGTACATCTGCGTCATGTTCATGCGCCGCAGCGTCTTGTCGGCAAAGCGCTCTTCTTCCAGAACTTCCGGGTGGCCGGTCGCCTGAAAGAACCGGACCCAGCGGTCGTCGAGATAGGGCGCGATGGAAATATAGCCGTCGCTGGTGCGCATGGGCTGGCGCGCGGAGTCAAGCTGGCGCGTGTAGCCCCATTGGCCAGCGGGCGGGACAAAGCTGGCGTCACAAAGATGCTCAAGCAGATTGAAGCTGGTGATGGCTTCAAACATCGGCGCCTCGACAAACTGCCCGACGCCATCGCGATTTCGCATCATCAGCGCGGCGAGGGTGGCGTAGGCGGCGTGGAGGCCGGAAACCTTGTCGGCGAACAGGGTCGGCAGATAGCGCGGTTTGGGGTTGCCGTCCACGCGCGGCAGCAGCGACGCCGCGCCAGAGGCCGCCTGGATCACGTCGTCATAGGCCTGCAATCCGGCGTAGGGCCCATCGAGGCCAAACCCCGTGCAGTGGACATAGACGATGTCCGGGCGAATCTTCCGCACCTCGTCATAGCCAAGGCCCAACCGTTTGATGGCGTCCTCACGGATATTGTGAATGAAGACGTCGCTGGTTTCGAGCAGCCGGCGGATCGCCTGCTGGCCCCCGGCGGTTTTCATGTCCCAGGTCACCGAACGCTTGCCGCGATTGAGGCGCAGATGGACTGGCCCCATCATCGGGGTTACCCGCGATGAGCCGATATTGCGGGCGCTGTCGCCTTCCTCGGGTTCGATCTTGATGACGTCAGCCCCGAGATCAGCCAGCATTTGCGTGCAGTAGGGACCGAACACCACCGTCGACATGTCGGTTATCCGGACCCCGGCCAGAGGCGGCTTTCTGCTCATGCTTCACTCCCATATTATTGTATTGTTTTGTGTTTTATTGTGCGCGCCCGCACGGCCGCCTGGCCCGTTTGTCGCCGCTGGAGCCTGGATCATCCGCCAGGACAAAGACAGGGACGCGGAGGCCACGGCACACTGATCAGGTGTGGAGAAACGAATCCACCTGTTCCCGGAGCTTCTCCCTGTATTTTGAGATGACGGGACGTTGAGGTAAAGCGGCGCTGTTTCGCGTCAATGCATTGATGCATGAACACAGAGAAAAAACTCCGCCAGAACTGGCGGAGTTTTTGTCATGTCCTTCAATTTTTCTCGCGCTTTGGCTGGGCGGCTATGAACCGCTGGTTCTCAACGCGGCGTCCATCCCCCTGTAGCGCAGGGGGCGGGGAAACAGCCCGGCGCAGATCACGCCGGCAATGGCCGCGCCGCCGCCAATGACATGCCAGTAGCGCACCGGCTCTCCCAGCAGCGCCATCGCGCCCGCCGCCGTCAGCACCGGCAGGAGGTTCATGAAGGCCGCGCAACGGTTCGGTCCCAGAAGCTGCACGCCGCGAACCCAGAAGAACGGCAGAATGACCGACGCCAGGCCCCCGGCATAGACGATCAGCGGCAGGGTCTGGGCGTTCAGGGCGCGCCCGGCGGGCGGCGTCGCCAGAAAGGCCGGGAACATGATCACGAGGGCGCATAAAGCCTGCATGTAGGTGGATTGCCAGCCGCTGACCGGAAGGCTCCAGCGCTTCAGCAGCACGCCATAGAGGGCGTAAACCAGCGCCGCGAGCAGCATCAGCAGGTCTCCCAGACGCACGCCATTGTGGACCAGGGCCAGCGGATCGCCGCCGCTGACCAGATAGATCAGCCCCGCGAGCGCGAGAACACCGCCGCCCACCACGCCGACGGTGGGCGGCTCTTTCAGCAGCACGACGCTCAACCCCACGGTGAGCAATGGCGTCAGCGCCGTGAATATGGCCATGTTGGCGGCGGTGGTGGTTTCGGCGGCGAGATAGGACAGGGCCTGAAACAGGCACATGGCGAGGAAGCCGAGGATCGCGAACTGCCCGAGATGGGGCCAGATGACAGCGCGGTTCCGCCAGGCTGGCGCGGCGACGAGCGTGCTCATCAGAAGCACGGCCAGCAGCAGCCGGTAGAACGTGATCGCCTCCGGGCCTATGGCGTGCGCCGACATGCGCGACACAATGACGTTTCCCGACCAGAGCACGATGGCGATGAGCGGATAGAGAAAGGCGGTTCTGGTCTTCATGGCTGGCGTTCCGGTTGTGAAAGGAGACGCCAGTTATGGTTTTTCGGGCTGGTCTGTATCACTCTAACAAGACCGGAACTGTCGAGGATGGGACATGCTGGACCAGCTGATCCGCAAGCATCTGGATTTTCATGACACGGATCGCCCGATGGCGGGCATGGACATCGACTACCCGGATGGCGCCGAGACGGGATGGCACGCCCATCCGCGCGGACAGCTTCTCCACGCCGTCGAAGGCGTGATGATCGTTCGCTCTGCCGCCGGGCTCTGGGTTGTGCCGCCGAGCCGCGCGCTGTGGATCACCGCCGGGCTGGAGCACACTGTCAAAATGTCCGGTCATGTCCGCATACGCACCGTTTTCGTCGATGCGACCACCTTCGATCATTTGCCTGACCGGACTTGCGTGATGGCGGTGTCGTCGCTGTTGCGCGAGCTTGTCGTCGCGGCGGCGCGCGTGCCGCTCGATTATGCGGAGGACAGCCGGGACGGGCGTCTCATGCGCCTGCTGGCCGACGAGACGCGGGTGGCCGATGTATTGCCGCTGCATCTGCCCGAGCCGGGCGACGTGCGTCTGCGCCAGATATGCGACGCGATCATGCGGCGACCAGCCGATACGACAACTGTCGGGCAGTGGGCCAGCCGTCTGAACGTCACGGCCAAAACGGTGCACCGGCTGTTTGCGAGGGAAACTGGCATGACATTCGCGCAATGGCGCGAGCAGGCCCGGCTGCTGTTCGCGCTGCGGCGTCTGGCCCATGGCGAGCGGATCATCGATATCGCGTTCGATTGCGGCTACGCCAGCCAGAGCGCGTTCACGGCGATGTTCCGTCGCCATTTCGGGGCGCCGCCGTCATCGTTCTATCAATAGCCGCCGGGGCGGCGCTACTGCCAGGCGATGCGCCATGCCCCAAAGCGCCTCCCGGCCAGGACAGGGGCCTGATCCTGTCTGGCCGGATTCCGGGCTGGCGGTCAGCTGTTTTTCCGCAGGCGGACCACCGTGATCTGTCCATTGACCCGATCGGCGTCGAACAGGATGCGGTCGCCAGCTTTCAGCCCCTTGAGCATCGCTGGATCGCCGGCGCGAAACACCATGGTCATGGCGTCCATGTCGAGATTTTTGATCGGGCCGTGATCAATGGTGAGTTTTCCCTGGGCCGCATCAACTTTGGTAACCGTTCCGCTGACCGATTGCGCCGCCGCTGGCAGGGCGAAGGCGATGAAGGCAAGGGCCGCCGTTGTGGTCGCTGTGGTCCTGAACATGGAAATTCCTTTCGTGTGTGAAGGGTTTGACGCGGCGATGTCAGTGGCCGGAGTGGCCGCCGGCAGGCGGGCGCGCCTGGCCCTGCGCGCCTGACACGGGTTTGCGCGGATCTTTCACGCGCCATGCGGGAGCGTCGGCGCCTGGCGGCGCGGCGCGCGCTGGCGCAGGCAACTGGCCCTGGTATTCAAAGGCCACCGTTCCCTCGGGATTCTTGAACCAGCCCGGGTCCTTGTAGTCGTTCTTCGCCAGTCCCTCGCGCACCTTCACCACGGAGAACATGCCGCCCATCTCCACCGGGCCGAACTGGGCGAAGCCGGTCATCATCGGCAAGGTGTTGTCGGGCAGGGGCATTTCCATGGAGCCCATTTCGCCCATGCCCGTCGCGCCCATGGGCATGTAGCCGGGCGTAAGCTTGCGGATGCGTTTGGCCAGCTCCTTCTGGTCCACGCCGATATAGGTTTTTACCGAATGTCCCATGGCGTTCATGGTGTGGTGCGACTTGTGACAGTGGATCGCCCAGTCGCCTGGTTCGTCGGCGACAAAGTCGAAGGCGCGCATCTGGCCGACGGCGCAGTCGATGCTCACCTCGTCCCAGGCGGCGGCGGGATCGACCCAGCCGCCATCGGTGCAGGAAACCCTGAACTCATAGCCATGCATGTGGATGGGGTGGTTGGTCATGGTGAGATTGCCGAAGCGCACCCTGACCCTGTCATTCCTGCCGACGACAAGGGGATCGATGCCCGGGAACACCCGGCTGTTCCAGCACCACAGGTTGAAGTCCAGCATGGTGTTGACCTTGGGCACATAGGCGCCAGGCTCGATGTCGAAAGCGTTGAGCAGAAAGACAAAGTCGCGATCGACGCGGCGGAAGGCCGGGTCCTTCGGGTGGACCACGAAGAAGCCCATCATGCCCATGGCCATCTGCACCATCTCGTCGGAATGGGGGTGGTACATGAAGGTGCCCGAGCGCCGGAGCTGGAACTCGTAGACGAAGGTTTTCCCTGGCGGAATGTGCGGCTGGGTCAGGCCGCCGACCCCGTCCATGCCATTGGGCAGACGCTGGCCGTGCCAGTGAACGGTGGTGTGCTCCGGCAGCCTGTTGGTGACAAAGATGCGGACCCTGTCGCCCTCGACCGCTTCGATGGTGGGGCCGGGTGACTGGCCGTTGTAACCCCACAGGTATGCCTTCATGCCGGGCGCCAGCTCCCGCTCGACCGGCTCCGCCACCAGGTGAAACTCCTTCCAGTCGCCGTTCATGCGCCAGGGCAGCGACCAGCCGTTCAGGGTGGCGACGGGCTGGTAGTCCGGGCCGGTGGTGGGCGTCAGCGGCGGCTGGGTGGCGGCGTCCGCCATGGTGGGCGCTTCGGGAACACCGGCGAAGGCGGCGCGGCCTGAAACGGCGCCGGCCGTCAGGCCGCTCGCCAGGGCCAGCCCGGATGAGCCGAGAAATCCCCTGCGTGACAGATTGGTCATGGCTGGGCTCCCTTAATGACCGGCCGCGGCGGCGGGGGTGGGTCCGACCATCGCGCCGCCGCTGCTTCCCACGCCGCCGCCAATGAGCGCGTGCCGGAAGTTGGTGTGCGCGATCCAGAAGTCGCGCCGCGCGTTGATGGCGGCGACATTGGACAGGATGCGGTTGCGGGCGTCGGTCAGCAGTTCCGTCACGTCCGTCAGCATGCCGTTGTATTGCAGGAGGGATTCGTCCTGGATGATCTTGCGGAGCGGCAGGACGTTGTTCTGGTACTGGCGAACGATGTCATGGCTGGCGCGGTAGCTCGCGTAAGCCTCCCGGGCTTCGGAGCGTATGTTGACGGCCTTTTCCGCCAGCCGGTTGGCCGCCTGCATGTAGGTCTGCTCCGCCATGGCGACCTTCGACTGTCCAAAATCGTAGATCGGGATTTCGATCTCCAGCTCCAGCGTCGTGCTGCGCGCGCTTTCCCGCCGGACCGGACCATGCTCCGTGATGTCGCGACCCCGGTCATAGGTGCGGCGGCCCAGCAACTCTGCGTCGTTGATGAAGCGCACCGCCTGGGTCATCCCCAGGGAGCGCGCCAGCATGGCCAGTTCGTCACGGGCGATCTGCATGTCGATGCGCTGGCGCAGGGCCTCGGCCTCAATGGCTTTCGCGGTCTGGGGACGGGGCGTCGCCGGCAGGTCGGACGGGAGCCGGAACCGGGCGTCAGCGCCCCATAGACCAAGCTGCCGCACCAGACGTTCACGCTCCTCGCCCTGGCGTCGCCGCGCCTCCGCGAGTTGCACGGTGAGTTCGGCGTCGAAGGCGAACTCGCGCGCCTGGTCGATCTTGTTGACGCCGCCGCTTTCGCCAAGGCGCCGGAACAGCTCCGTCGTTGCCGTCGCGGTGGCTTTGGCCTGCTGGTAGAAGGCGACTTCAGCGTTGGCGGCGACAGCGCGCCAGTATTGCCGGCGGGTGTCCGCGGCCAGTTTCAGCACCGCCTCGACCGTTTGCCGCCGGGCGATGCCGAACTGGTCCCGCGCGATCTCCGCCCGCGCCGGCAGGGTGGCGAGGGCCAGCAGATTGCCGACGACCTGCCGCTCGATTTCCACCTCAAACCGGCCCGAGAGTTTCGAAATGCCGAAACGCGGGTTGGGCGGCAGGCTGGCGGCGACCATCTGCGCCTCGGCGACGCCCAGCTGGTTGAAGGCAGCCTGCAGGCCGCGATTGTTCAGCAGCGCCACCTGCACCGCGGCGTCCGCCGTGAGCGGCTTGCGCAGCAGCCGGTCGACCCGCTCTTTCGCCACGGCGGCGGACTGGTCGTCGCTGATGCGAACCACATCCTTGCCGATGCTGGCGCTGGAGCCGCTGACCACGCCCGCCATGCCGCCGTCACCGGAAAAGCCGACGCAGCCGGCCAGCAGCAGGGCGACGCCGGAGGCCAGGCCAGGCCGGAGCAGGGCAAGGGCGCGCTTGCCGGGAGCGGGCGTGGCGTCAGCTCTGCCGGAAGGCGCGCGGGTCCGGTGGGAAGGGCCGATGCGACTGGTCATGTGGCGGGCCCCTTTTGGGGGGTGACCCGGCGGTTGATTTCGCGCCAGTTCATGGGGCCGACAGGCCGCAACGTCGCCGCGCCGGCGGTCACGCTGTGGTAGGCCGGCGGCGGAACCGGCGCATCGGGATTGGCGGGGCGCGCCAGGCTATCCGGAATCACCGGCGCGGCGCAGGCGCCAAGCGCCAGCAGCGCCACCGGCAAAAGCAACCGGCCGCCGCGCGCCGCCCACGCGGCGCGGCCCCTGGCGACAGGCGGCTGGTATGACGCGTATTTTTCACGGGAAGCGGCGTTCGCTTCGCTGAAAAATGCTGTGGCGACACGCACGGCTTCTGTTCCTCCCGGTCGTGATGGGCAGGCTGGCGAAAAGTCGCCGCGCCGTCCCGACTGGTGGAAGGGGTAGCAACCCGCTGCGCCGCGCGTCCGTTACAAATTGTTTCAAACCGGCGGGGGCCAGAGGCGGGGAGGCGCGCTATGTTCTGGCGGATGGAATGGGCCCGGCTGATCGGCGCCAGGCCTTTTCGAGGCATCAAAAGAAACAACGTCGTGCTGACGTAAAACCCCATGCACGCCAGAGACTTGATGACAGATGCAACAGCCAGGGCGGCCGGCGCGGACCGGCGCGGACGAACCGGGACAGGATGTGGCGCCGGACCACGGGCTGGAGGGGCCGGGGCTCGACTACGGGCGCGTGCTCATCGTGGACGACGATCCTGAAATCAGACTGCTGGTGGCGCGTTTTCTCCAGCGTCACGGTTACCAGGTCGCCGGCGCGCCCGATGGCGTCGCCATGATGGCGGCGCTGGCGCATGGCGACGTCGACCTGGTGATTCTCGACCTGATGTTGCCGGGGCGCTCGGGCTTCGACCTGTGCCGCGACGTGCGCGCCGCCTCGCAAATCCCCATCGTGATGCTGACAGCGCGCGGCGATGAGGCGGACCGTATCCGTGGGCTGGAAGGCGGGGCTGATGATTACATCGCCAAGCCCTTCAGTCCTCGCGAACTGCTGGCCCGCGTGCGCGCCGTGCTGCGGCGGGCGCGGGCCGCAAGCGGCGGACGCGCCGCCGACAACGCTGTGGTGACATTCGACGGCTGGGTGATGGATTTGCGACGGCGCGAGCTGTTTTCGCCGCCGGGCGTGCTGATAGACCTCTCGACTGGTGAGTTCGATCTGCTGGCGGTTTTTGTCGAACACGCCAATCGGGTGTTGTCGCGGGAGGCGCTGATGCAATTCGCCAAAACCCGGACCAGCGACGACCCGTTTGACCGGACGATCGACGTGCAGATCAGCCGGCTGCGCCGCAAGCTGGGCGCGGACGCCAGCGGCGGACAATTGATCAAGACGGTGCGCGGCGCCGGCTACATGCTGGCGGCTGAGGCGCGACGCCAGCATGGAGAAGCCTGATGAAAGCGATGCTTCGCAGGCTCTGGCCGGATACGGTCGCCAGCCGGGCGATCCTGATCCTGATCGCGGCCCTGCTTGGCTTCCACGCATTGGGATACTGGGCCTGGCGTGTGGGCGCGGACACCCTCGCGGCCTCAGCCTCCGACCGGGCGCTGGCGGCGCGCATGCTGTCCATCAGCCGCGCCGTCGCTGGCGTTTCCGGCGATGCGGAGCGCAGCCGGGTGGCTCACGACCTCTCCGACGCCAGCCTTGAAGCGCACTGGAGCCGGGTCGGTCTCACGCTGGACAACGGGACGGATGACGAGCGCGCCGGGATGATGGCCGCCCGGCTGCGCGAGCAGGCGCCTGGTCTTGGGGCGGAGGCGTTGCGGATCGGCTTCGCCGCCGCCGGAACCCATGACCACGGCGCCGGCGCTGTCTGGCGACACATGATGCTGGCGTCTCTGCGGCTTGATGACGGCTCCTGGGTCAACTTTTCCATCTCCACCCTGGAGCCGGGATCGCATGAGGGCTGGGGCGCCTTCGCAATGATGATTTGCGTCGGCGTCGCCATTATCGGCGTGGCGGTCCTGCTGTTGCGCTGGGCGACCTGGCCGTTGCGCGAGCTGGCGCTGGCGGCGGAGCGGTTCAGCATCGACCAGGCGCCGCAGCCCCTGGCGGAAACCGGGCCTGTCGAGGTGCGGCGCGCGGCGCGCGCGTTCAACACCATGCAGGAACGCATCCAGCGGCTGGTGACCGAACGCATGCAGGCCATGGCGGCCGTCTCCCACGATCTGAGAACCCCCATCACCCGGCTGCGGTTGCGCGCGGAGCTGCTTGAGGACGCGGCGACCCGCCGCCTGGTCGACGCGGATCTGGGCGAGATGGAGACGATGATTGATTCAACCCTCGCCTATCTGCGCGGCGGCAAGTCGGACGAGCGCATGCGGCCGCTGGATCTCGCCCCTGTGGTGGAAACCATCGTTGACGAATTTCAGGATCAGGGCCGTGATGTCTCGCTCAGCGGCGTTGGCTCCGCCCCGGTGCTGGGGCAGGCGCCTTCATTGAAGCGCGCGTTTTCCAACCTCATCGGCAACGCCCTGAAATATGGCGATGTGGCGCGGGTCAGCGTCGCCGCCGCCGCTGGCCATTTTACCGTGACGGTGGAGGATCAGGGGCCGGGCATCCCGGCGGAGGCCCGGCAGCGGGTCTTCGAGCCCTTCGTCAGGCTGGAGGAATCGCGCAGTCGCGAAACGGGTGGCTCGGGCCTTGGGCTCACCATCGCCCGGGCCGTGATCGTCGCCCACGGCGGCGAGATCAGCCTGGAAGACCGGCCGGGCGGCGGCCTGCGGGTCGTCGTGTCAATTCCGAAGCCGGGAGAGGAAATCCGGACAGGTTGAGCGTTCCGGCGCCACGGCGTTCACCGGAAGCGCCCGCTTCCCTGGTTAACAGCTTTGCGGGCCGTCCGCGCCCCTTCAGGCGGAACGGCCCGCGTCTTGCTGACAAATACGCTGGTGGGCGCGGCCGGTTCTCAGGGCCGCGTCAGCACGGTTTTGATCACCCCGGCCTCGCGCGCCTCAAACATCCGGTAGGCTTCGGCGCCGGCGTCCAGGGGCAGGCGATGGCTGATGTAACGCTCCGGGCGCAGGCGGCCGGACTGCACAAGCGGGAACAGGGCCGGCAACTCCTCGGGCACTGAACATGTGCCGATGCGGAACGTCAGGCCGGCGGCGAAGGCCCGTTCGAGCGGGAATGCGTAGCGGCGGGACTGCTGGACGCCGATGACGGAAACCGTTCCACGGCGCGTCACCAGACGCAGCGCCAGATCGACGGTGGCGTCGAGGCCGACCGCCTCGATCACGCAATCCACCTTGCGGCCGCGGGTTGCTTCGCGAATGACGTCCACGGCCTCGTCAGGCGACAGGGCGATGGCGCCGGATTGCCGCGCCAGCTCGCGCCGCTCCTCCACCGGATCGATGGCGTAGACCACGTGGGCGCCCATGACGAAGGCGCTGTCCACCGCCATGAGCCCGATGGGACCAAGGCCGATGACGGCGACGCTGGCGCCAGGGCGGATGTCGGCGTTGCGGGCGCCAAACCAGGCGGTGGACAGGGCGTCGGTCATCATCAACGCCTGTTCGGCGCTGACGCCCTCAGGAATCTTCACGGCGTTCATGTCGGCGGCGGGCACGCGGAAAGCCTCGGCCTGAACGCCCTGGAGCTTCGCCGACAGCCCGTAGCAGGCGCCTGCGCCAAACTCGCAATGAATGACGTTGCCGGCGAGGCAGGAGCGGCAGGCGCCGCAGCCGACGGCCGCCGGCATCATCACCTTGTCGCCCACCTTGAGCCGCTGCACGGCGCGGCCGGTTTCGACCACCTCGCCTACAGCTTCGTGGCCAACGCAAAATCCCACGTCGGTCGAGAACCCATGGCCGTGATAGATATGCAGGTCGCTGCCGCAGATTGAGCAGGCTTCCATCTGCACGATGACGTCGCGATCGGACTGGAGCGTCGGGTCGTCCATGGAATCGCAGCGGATGTCGCGCGGTCCAAAATATCGCAAGGCCTTCATTGGTCGTTTCCCGCCATGTTTTGCGTTTCGTTGTTGTCGCGGCGCAGCGCCCTGGCCGGGGCCGGCCCCAGGGGCAATTACGACTCTTTGCCTATATTCGCCAGAGCTGGCCGCCACCATTGGCGGATGCTGTGAATTTGTTAACCGCGAATACCCTTCAGGCAGGGCGAACATTCGTTTTTAACTGCCTGTTTTCGCCATTCACCGCAGTTTGCATGTCCGCGCCGGGTGCGCAGCCGCACGCCAGCCGCCGCATCTTTTGCGCATGTTGATGTGCAGGAAGTGACCCCATGGAGCAGGAGGGCGCCATGTCCATTATTTTCGCTGTGATCGCGGGCCTGTTTGTCGCTGGCGCAGTGGGCGCCGCTGAATGGCTGAGCGCCGGTCGCCGTTACCAGGGCTGAACCGGACTGGCCAGAAGCGGGCCGGGCTTATTCCGCCGCCTGGCTGAAGGGCTGTTGCAGACGCGCAATGTCCGCGTCCACCATTTCCCGCATGGTGTCCGCCGCGCTGGCGCGGGGACGCCAGCCGAGCAGCGCCCGGGCCTTGCTGGCGTCGCCGAGCAGGGCGCCGACTTCGGCCGGACGGAGCAGGGCGGGGTCATGGGTCACATGCCGGTCCATATCCAGACCGGCGTGGGCAAAGGCGATCCGGCAGATGTCGCGAACGCTCATGCTGGTTCCGGTGGCGATCACCAGATCGACCGGATCGGGTTGTTGCAGCATGAGCCACATGGCTTCCACATAGTCGCGGGCATGTCCCCAGTCGCGCCGCGCATCCATGCAGCCGAGTGAAAGTTTCTCCCGGGAGCCGCAGCGGATGGCGGCGACAGCGCGGCTGATGCGGCGCGTCACGAATTCCTCGCCGCGCAACGGCGACTCGTGATTGAAAAGAATGCCGCAACTGGCGTGCAGCCCGAAGCTCTCGCGATAATTCACGGTCATCCAGTGGGCGTACAGCTTGGCCGCGGCGTACGGTGAGCGCGGGCGGAACGGCGTTGTTTCGTTCTGCGTGGCGGCGGCGGCCTGACCGAACATCTCGGAGGATGAAGCCTGGTAGAAACGGGCGGACGGGCAGGCGATGCGCATTGCCTCCAGCATGTTGGCGGCGCCCAGGGCGGTGACGGAGCCGGTGAGAAGCGGCTGCCGCCAGGACGTCATCACATAGGATTGCGCCGCCAGGTTATATATCTCGTCGGGGCGGGCCTCCTGCATCGCGCGCAGCAGACTTGAAAGATCAAGCAGGTCCCCTTCAAGTATTGTGATGCGCCCGGTGACGCCCAGCCAGTCCAGTCGCTCCGCCGCGAAGCCACCAGAGCCCGAACGGCGCGCCAGCCCAAATACCTCGTAGTTCTTTGAAATCAGAAATCGCGCCAGCCAGGCGCCGTCCTGTCCCGTGACGCCGGTGATGAGGGCGCGCTTTGCCATGGTGGTGCATTCTCACGACAGATCGGATGTTGTTTCAAGTTAATTTCATGTATTTAATTTTATCAAGAAGAAAATTTTCGAAATTTACTGTTGTGCAAACAGGCGGGGGCGGCGCCGGCCTTTGCCCGTTGCTTCCCGCCTGACGAGCCCGGCGACGTTGGTCATGCGGGCGCGACGTTGGTCATGGGGGCGCCTCGGGGCCCGGCGGAATCACGCGGGAGCAGGCGGCGCGCGCCCGTCAACGGTCTGGCTACGGAGATATGCGTGACGGCCAGTGGAATGTCGGCGAAAGGTTAATCGCCGGTTGCGATTGTGGCGATTGTCGGGCGCTGGGCGGGGGCATCCGCGCCATGGAGATCGCGGCTTGCAGAAAAATGTTGCTGCGCTTCAGGTTGAAGGAAGGACTGCCGGCGGATTTCAGGGGCGTATGACGTGAAATTGGCGCCGTTTTGACAAACACGCCTGTCCAGGCCAGGTTCTGCGCGCGGCTGGATTGTTTCATTTTGATCCGTCGCGCCCCGCATCTGGAGGCTGCATTAAGGCTTTGTTAACGCGATGGGCCGGAAATGCAGTTTCAATCCTGTGACCAGGCGATTTTCTGCGCCTCTACAGAAGCGAGCCCAGGCTGCCCATGCCCGAATGCTATTCCCCGGAGATTTTTCCGGCCTCCGCCATGCCAGCGCACCCAGGCGACGCGCGGCGGGATGGCGTCAGGAAGCGGACCGTGAGCGCGGTTGTCCTGCGCGTCGCGGGGGTAACGGCGGCGGCGCTGCTGGTCGCCAATTGCGCAGGGCAGGTGGGGCGTCAGGGCGGCGCCCAGGATCGTTACAACAAGAAATACGGCGTCAATTCCAGCCCGCGCGTGGTGCGGCCGGGCGACCCGGTGCCCAAGGGCGGCGGGCGCGCCATGGTGGGCAAGCCTTATACGGTTGCGGGCAAACGCTATACGCCGGTCGAGAATCCCCATTACTCCGCGAAAGGGGTCGCCTCCTGGTATGGCATGAATTTCCACGGCCGCCTGACTGCCAATGGCGAGGTGTTCGACAAGGAATCCATCGCCGCCGCGCATCCGACCCTGCCGCTGCCGAGCTATGTGCGCGTCACCAATCTGGATAACGGCCTGTCGCTGGTGGTGCGCGTCAATGACCGCGGCCCATACCATGGGCGGCGCGTTATCGACGTGTCGCGGCGCGCGGCCGATCTGTTGCAGTTCCGTCGGGTCGGCACGGCGCGGGTGCAGGTCGATTACATCCGCCGCGCTTCAGTAAATGGCAGTGATGATCAGGTGCTGGCGGCGACCCTCGCGGACGGCGTGCCGGCGCGGCTGGACGGCCAGCAGTCGCCGGTGATGGTGGCGAGCGCCAGCGAAGAACCGGCGCGGGCCACGCCGCGCATGTCGACGCGCGACGCCGCAATGGCGGAGGCCCCGGCCGGGGAGAAGCAGTTCGCAGAGCAGGAGGTCGTCGCGACGTCGACCCACATCCAGGGCGGTGAGACCAGCATGAGCATGGCCGGCCTTGTTGAGGAAGCCGTGTCGACGCTGCCGGACACCGCGCCGCTGCCGCCGGTTCGCCCCCTGCTCGTGGCCTCGGGTAACTGAAGCCCGATCAGCGTTTCAGGCCTGGCTCCCCATGCCCGGGGGCGTGGCGATGCGGTGGGCTGGCGGCGTCCTGGAGTGGTGGCGCAGGGGCTGGCCAGCGCCGTGGAAACGTCGTCCAGGATCAGGGTCAGACAGGTTGCTGGCGTATCAGGCGTTTGCGCTTGCATGGGAAGTGGCGCAAGGCGTCACCGCACGGGATGGCAATTTTCCCCGGGTAGACGGCAAATGTCGCCGCCAGATTTTCGGCGATCATGATCCGGCGGCGGGAAGGGCGGCGCCGGGTGGAAAGGGCGCGGGTTTTTCGCTCCGGCTATTCCGGCTGGTCAACCGGTTTGGCGTCCTGTCAGCTTGTCTTTGCGCCGCCGCCGCCGCACATTCCCCTTATGAGATTGTTCGCCATGATATTGGGGTTGAAACGGCGACCAGGTCAGCGCGCGGCCTCTGCCGGCGCCTTGCAGGCATCGCGGCGCGCCCTTGTGGGCGTCATGGCGGCGCTGTTGGCCGCGCCGACGCTTTCCGTGGCGCCCGCCGCAGCCCAGCATGGACGGGATGCGGCCGCCAGGGCGCCGGCGGCGTTCGAAACCGGGGCTGCCCAGGCGATCCTGATCGACGACGCCACGGGCTCCACGCTCTTCGACAAGGCCGCCGACGCGCCGTTCGCCCCGGCCAGCATGGTCAAGATCATGACCGCGGCCCTGGTGTTCGAAGCGCTGTCCTCCGGCAAGATAACGCAGGACACCCAGTTTCGTATCTCCGAGCACGCCTGGCGCACGGGCGGCGGGCCATCCGGCGGCTCGGCCATGTTCGCCATTCTGAACAGCGAGGTGCGGGTCGGCGATCTGTTGCGCGGCATGCTGGTGCAGGCCGGCAATGACGCCGCCATCGCGCTGGCTGAGGGCATTGCCGGCAGCGAGCCGGCGTTCGTCGACCGCATGACGGCGAAGGCGAAGGAAATTGGCCTGACCCGGACGACGTTCGTCAACGCCTCGGGGCTGCCTGATCCGGGGCAGATGACGACGGCGCGCGACATGGCGCGGCTGTCGCGTTATGTGATCGCCACCTGGCCGGAGCTCTACCGGGTGTTCAGTGAGCCGGAGTTCACCTGGAATAAAATTCGTCAGCGTAACCGCAATCCTCTCGTGCATGTCGTGAACGGCGCGGACGGTTTGCAGACCGGTTACACCAGGGAAGGCGGTTTCAGCCTGGCTGGTTCGGTGGTGCAGAACGGCCAGCGCCTGGTGTTCGTGCTCACCGGGCTCAAGACCGCCGCCGCGCGCGCGGATGAAGCGCGCAAGCTGGTCGACTGGGCGTACAGGACCTTCGAGGCGCGCAAGCTGTTCGAGGCCGGGGAAAAGGTGGGGGAGGCCAGCGTGTTCGGCGGCGCCCGTGGCTCTGTCGCGCTGGCGGCGCGGGGGCCGGTCAGCGTGCTGGTGCGACGGGAGGGCGATGAACGGCTGACGGCGCAAATCGTCTATACCGGCCCGGCGCCTGCGCCCGTTGCGGCAGGCGCCGAAATTGGCAAGCTGATTGTGTTGCGCGGCGATGCGCCGGCCCTCGAAACGCCGCTATACGCCGCCGAGGCGGTGGCGCGGGGCAGCATACCGCAGCGGGCGCTGGACGGCGCGATGGAACTGGCGGGCGGCTGGGTCCGCAAGGCATTGAGGCGCGAATGAGCGACAGGGCGAAGCGGCGCGGACGGTTCATTACCTTTGAAGGCGGCGAGGGCGTTGGCAAATCCACCCAGATACGCCTGCTGGAAGCCCGGTTGCGCGACGCGGGTCTTGACGTGGTGGTGACGCGGGAGCCGGGCGGTTCTCAACGCGCCGAAGCCATTCGCGCCTACATCCTGGGCGGCGGCGCCCGCGAACTCGGCCCCATGGCTGAGGCCCTGCTGTTCAGCGCCGCGCGCATCGATCACATCGACAGCCTGATCCGTCCGGCCTTGCAGGCGGGGAAATGGGTGCTGTGCGACCGCTTCGCTGATTCCACCCGCGCCTACCAGGGTGCGAACGGCAAGCTTGGCGATGAGGTGATCGCGGCGCTGGAAAAGGTGACGCTGGCTGGCGTCAGGCCGGATCTCACGCTGGTGCTGGACATGCCCCCGGCCATTGGCCTGCGCCGCGCTGCGGCGCGCCGGGAAGCCGGCGCCCCGGCGGACCGTTTCGAGAGCGAGGGCCTCGGGTTTCACGCGCGACTGCGCAAGGCCTTTCACCAGATCGCCAACGCCGAACCGGAGCGCTGCGTCATCGTCAACGCCGACCGGACGGCGCCGGAGGTGGAGGCGGACATTTTTCGTATTATCGACGAACGTCTGGGCGATACGGTCAGGCGATTGCCGGCGCTGGCCCGATGAGCCGGGCGCCCGGGCGGCGTGGCTGCTGATATACCGGACGTCGGGGCGTCCGGGGCAGGGCCGCTCCAGTGCTTGTCGGGCGGCGGAAGAAGACTGTCCCATATAAAAGGTATGTGGCGTTTCCGCCGGGCTGGTTTCACTGAAATACCCTGGCGGGTGAAGGAGAGGCGGCGGCATGGCGAGCGAGGCGGATGGAGCGATCGGGCCGGACCAGCACCCTGGCGCGCCGCATCCGCGCGAGCAGCCGTTGCTGTTTGGCCATCAGGAAGCCGAGGCGGCGTTCCTGGAGGCCTGGCGCGGCGGCCGGCTGCATCACGCATGGCTGGTCGGCGGTCCGGCGGGCATTGGCAAGGCCACCTTCGCCTGGCGGGCGGCGCGCTTTCTGCTGGCCAACCCCGATCCCTCCATGCCCGGCGCCGCCGGAACCACCAGCCTGGATGTGGCGCCGGATACACGGGTCTTTCGCCAGATCGCCAGCGGCGCCCACCCGGATGTGGCGGTCATCCGTCGCGGGCCGCGCAAGGACGGCAAGGGATTTTCCGCCGAGATCGCCGTCGCTGACGTACGCCGGGCGCTGGATCTGTTCGCCGCGACAGCCAGCGGCTGGCGGGTGGTGATTGTTGATTGCGCCGACGATCTCAACGTCGCTGGCGCCAACGCCCTGCTCAAGGCGATCGAGGAGCCGCCGCCGCGCGCCATCGTCTTCGTGATTTCCCATGCCCCGGCGCGGACCCTGCCCACCATCCGCTCGCGTTGCCGGAGGCTGCAATTGCGGCCGCTGGCCGACGCCGACGTGATGCGGGCGGTGCGCTCGCTGGGCGCGCCATGGAGCGACGCGGAAGAGGCCGAACTGGCGGAGGCGACGGCGCTGGCGCATGGCTCGGTGGGCGAGGCCCTGGCCATGCTGGACGAAAACCGGCGCGCGCTGATCCGCCAGACCCGCGCGCTGCTGGACCTGCTGCCGCGCATGGATGTTTCCCGCGCCCTGGCGCTGGCCGACCGGGTCGCCGGCCGCGATCAGGACGAAGCGTTCCGCACGGTGCTCGAAACCGTTGGCGACTGGACTTCCGCGCTTGTGCGCCGCCAGGCGGGACTGGGGCCGCATCGCCTTGCGCCCCTGGTCGAGGTGTGGGAGAAGAACGCCCAGGCGGCGCGCGAGGCGGAAAGCTATAATCTGGATCGGCGGCCGCTGGTCATGTCCATGTTCGGCGACCTCGCGGAGGCTGTCCGGCGGCTCTCCGCCCCGTAAGCGCGCGTCGGTCAGGCCGGGAGGATTCCGGCGGCGCGCCGCTGCCCGGGGTCCGGCTCAAAACCAACGGGTTATCGCAGATGGCAGCCGGTCGGCCGACCTACTACATCACCACAGCCATTTCCTATCCCAATGGCGCTCCGCATATTGGCCACGCCTATGAGGCGATCGCCACCGACGCCATCGCCCGCTTCAAGCGGCTGGACGGCCATGACGTCTATTTCCAGACGGGGACGGACGAGCACGGCCTGAAAATGGTGCAGACGGCGACCAGGGCCGGCGTGACGCCGCGCGAGCTGGCGGACCGCAACTCGGCGCTGTTCCAGGCCATGTGCGATGGCCTGTCGGTATCCTATGACCGGTTTTTCCGCACCACCGATCCGGCCCACTACGCAGCCTGCCAGGAATTGTGGCGGCGCATGCGCGCCAATGACGACATTTATCTGGGCGCTTACGCCGGCTGGTACTCGGTGCGCGACGAGGCGTTCTACGACGAGAGCGAAACCACGCTGCAGGGCGATGGAACGCGGCTTGGCCCGCAGGGCACGCCGGTGGAGTGGACCGAGGAGCAGACCTGGTTCTTCCGTCTGTCGAAATATCAGGACCGCCTGCTGAAGCTCTATGAGGAACAGCCGGATTTCGTTGGTCCCGACAGCCGCCGCAACGAGGTGGCCAGCTTCGTGCGCGGCGGCCTGCAGGACCTGTCGATTTCCCGCACCACCCTGGACTGGGGCATCCCGGCGCCGGACGCGCCGGGCCACGTCATGTATGTGTGGATTGACGCCCTCGCCAATTACATCACCGGCGTCGGCTTCCCGGACGAAAACAACCCGAAGTGGCGTTACTGGCCGGCGGACGCGCATATCATCGGCAAGGACATCATCCGCTTCCATGCGGTGTACTGGCCGGCGTTCCTGATGTCGGCCGGCGTTGCGCTGCCGAAACGGGTGTTCGGCCACGGCTTCCTCTTCAACAAGGGGGAGAAGATGTCCAAGTCGCTGGGCAACGTCATTTCGCCGGCTGATCTGGCCGCGGCCTATGGCGTCGACCAGATGCGCTATTTCCTGCTCCGCGAAGTATCGTTCGGTCAGGACGGCAGCTACAGCCACGAGGCCATCGTCAACCGCATCAACGCTGATCTCGCCAATGACCTGGGCAATCTCGCCCAGCGTTCGCTGTCGATGGTGGCGAAGAACTGCGACGGCAAGATTCCGCAGCCGGGCGGCCTCACGGTGGAGGACGCCGCCATGCTCGCCCAGGCGGACGCCCTGGGCGACAAGGCGCGCGCCGCCCTCGACCATTTCGCCCTGCACACATATCTGGCCGAGGTCTGGGCGGTGGTGGCTGAGGCCAACCGCTATTTCGCCGCCCAGGAACCGTGGAAGCTGCGCAAGACCGAGCCGGACCGCATGGCCACGGTGCTGTATGTGACGGCCGAGGTGATCCGCAACGTCGCCATCATGGCCCAGCCCGTGACGCCGGCGGCGGCGGAAAAGCTGCTCGACCTGCTGGCTGTGGATCCGGACAGGCGCAGTTTTGCATATCTTGGCCAGCCGGGCCGGCTGATCGAGCATACGCATCTGCCGGCGCCGGCGCCGGTGTTTCCGCGCTATGTTGAACCGGAAACGGAAGCGGTTTCCTGATGCTCGTCGACAGCCACTGCCACCTCGACTATTTCGCCAACGACTTCGATGAGGTGATGGCCCGGGCGGAGGCCGCCGGGGTGACGCGGATGGTGACCATCGCCACCAATGTGCGCAAGGCTCACATCTACCGCGAGATCGCCGAGCGTGATCCGCGCGTCTGGTTCACCGTCGGCACCCATCCGCTGCACGCGGGCGAAGAGCCGGACGTCACCGTGGACGAGATCGTCGCCCTGGCGCAGCATCCGCGCTGCGTTGGCATTGGCGAGGCGGGGCTGGACTATTTTTACGACAAGGACCCGCCGGAGGTGCAGAAGGCGGTGTTCCGAACCAATATCGCCGCGGCGCGCATCACCGGCCTGCCGCTGGTGATTCACGCGCGCAAGGCCGACGACGACATGATCGCCATCCTGCGCGAGGAGATGGCGAAGGGCGCCTTCAAGGCGCTGTTGCACTGCTTCTCGTCCGGGGCGGAGCTGGCGCGCGCTGGCGTGGAGCTGGGGCTGTATGTGTCATTCTCCGGCATCCTGACCTTCCCGAAGTCGGAAGACATCCGCGCCATCGCCGCCGACGTTCCGGCGGACCGGCTGCTGGTGGAGACGGACTCGCCGTATCTGGCCCCGGTTCCGGTGCGCGGCAAACGCTGCGAGCCCGCCTATACGGCCCACACGGCGCGGGTGCTGGCGGAGGTGCGCGGCATGGACGCGGCGGCGTTGGCCAGGCTGACGACCGACAATTTCTTCCGGCTGTTCGACAAGGCCGCCGCCCTTGAGAAGGCCGGGCAACACTAGCGTTTTCCGGCGGGGCGGGCGCCGCGCTGCATCGAAAACGCGTCAAACCAAGGCAGGGAAAAATCCGGTTCAGTACAAGGATTTTTCTCTCAGAACTGGGGGAGCGCATGAGCCTGAAGGTCACCATTCTCGGCTGTGGCTCATCGGCCGGCGTGCCGCGCGTGGGGCAGGGGTGGGGCGCCTGTGATCCCGCCAACCCCAAAAACCGCCGCCGGCGTTGCGCCCTGCTGGTGGAGCGGACCGGGCCCGATGGCGCCACCACGGTGCTGGTCGACATGGGGCCGGACCTGCGCGAGCAGTTGCTGGACGCGGACGTGCGCAAGCTCGACGGCATCCTGCTGACGCACGAGCACGCCGACCATACCCATGGCATCGACGACGTGCGGCCGCTGGCCATCGCCATGCGGCGGCGCCTCGACGTGTGGATCGACGACAAGACCTTTGCCTTCCTCGAAGACCGCTTCGACTACATTTTCCGTACGCCGCACGGCAGCTCCTATCCGCCGATCCTGCGTCGCCACCCCATGGCGATCGGCGGGGAGGTGGTGATCGACGGGGCTGGCGGCGCGGTGCGGGCGCTGCCGTTCAACATGCTGCACGGCGATACCACGGCGCTGGGTTTTCGCTTCAATGACCTGGCTTACGCCAGCGACGTCCACCTGATGCCGGAGGAAAGCGTCGCCATGCTGCATGGCCTCGACGTGCTGATCGTCGATGCGCTGCGCCACACGCCGCATCCGACACATTTCAACGTCGCGGAAGCGCTGGAGCTGATCGCCCGGGTGCAGCCGAAACGCGCGGTGCTGACCAATTTGCATACGGATCTGGATTACGCGACGCTGGCGGCCGAACTGCCGCCGCATGTGACGCCGGCTTTTGACGGCATGGTGCTGGAGACGGCGTGAACACAAAAATGGCCAGCGACCAAGCTGGCCCAAAAGGGAGGAACCGTCATGTCGAAAGCGTTCGCTACCGAAATCCATGACGACGGCGCGGTGATATCGGGGCCGCTGCGCGGACCGCGCCAGATGTTGCAGGCGCAGTCCTACGACGATCACGCCTCGATTCACGATGACGCCACGGCGCAGAAGCTGGGTTTCAAGGGCGGCACCATCGAAGGGCCTACGCATTTCAGCCAGTTCGCGCCGCTGGGCGAGCATTTGTGGGGCAAGGCCTGGTTCGAAAACGGCTGCATTTCCGCCCATTACCGCAGCCCCTGTTATGAGGGCGATCTGGCGCGCGCCTTCATGCGCAAGCCAGCGGACGGGGCGACGCACACCGAAATCTGGATGGAGCGCGAGGACGGCGAGGAAGTGCTGCGCGGCAGCGCCTCGGTTGGCGCTGGCAATCCGCCAACGGCGCTGGAGCAGCGGCTGCAAACCCTGAAGGCGCCGGACGTTCTGGTGATCCTGGCCGATGTGAAGATGGGCCGTTTCGGCGGTCGCATTCCGGTGCGCATGGCCATGAACCAGAACATGGGCGCGCTGTATCCGTTCAGCCTGGCCGACAAGCTGAAGGTCATCACGGAGCCGTCGTCCTGGTATAATTCCGGCGATAATCCGTGGGGCCGGGCGATCATCCCCATGGAGATGATCAGCGTGTTGCTCGGTTCGCCGGAGAATGGTCGCCTGCCGGCGCGCGGTCCGGCCGTTGGCCTGTTCGCCGACCAGGAAATCCGCATGGTTAACGGTCCGCTGTTCGTCGACGAGCCGTATGAACTGGAGCGCGAGGTGGTTGGCCTCAGCGGCAGCCGCCGCACCGAAAGCGCCTGGGTGTTGACCCGCGTTTACCGCGCCGGAACCGACGATCTGGCGGCGACGATGCTGCTCAATAGCGCCACGCTCAAGGATTCTTACGCGCCTTACGAGGCCGAGCTCCAGCAGATCATGGCGACGCGCCAGAGCGCCTGACGCCGGCGGCGTTTTTACATCGGAGCATTCTGCCTGGCGGAAAAATCCCTCAGGCGGGGCCCCATATGCTCCGCCTTCAGGACGGCGGAGACCAGATCGGCACGGAGGTCGCGTCGATTTTCTGTGGGATCAGCCCGGCAGCGAGGAAAACGTCGGCGATGCGCTGCTGGTCGCCCAGCCTGTCGCGCCGCACCGGCAGCACCTGATAGCTCCGCCGCTGGTTGACGGCCCTGACGACCTCCGGCGGCACGTCGCCCCAGATGGGCGCCAGCTTCTTCGCAGCGGCTTCCGGGTTGGCCTTGACCCAGCGGCCCTGTTCAGCCAGCGCTTCGAAAACGATCTTCACCACATCCGGGCGTTCGTCGGCGAAGCTGGCGTTGACCGTATAATAACGGCTGTAACCGCTGAGGCCGGTGGCGTCGGCGATGGTCCGCACCGGATGCTGGTGCTCGGTGATCGACAGGAACGGATCCCAGATCACCCAGGCGTCGATGCTGCGCCCCTTGAATGCCGCCGCGCCATCTGGCGCTTCCAGATAGGCTGGCGTGATATCCGTGAATGACAGGCCATCGCGCGCCAGCGCCGCCGCCAGGATGAAGTGACAACCGGAGCCGCGCGAGACGCCAACCCGTTTGCCTTTAAGATCCCGCACGCTCCGTATCGGCGAATCCGCATGCACGATAATGGCTTCGGCGGACGGCGAGGGCGCCTCTGTCGCGTAGAATGTGAGCTTTGCGCCGGCGGCCTGTGTGAAGATCGGCACGGCGTCGGCCACATCGGCATGAAATTCCACCGAGCCGGCGTTCATCGGCTGGAGCACCGATGTGAACTGCTTCCAGTTCACCTCCAGACCCAGCGGCGCCAGCCGCCTTTCAAGAACCCGGTCCTCCCTCAGCAAGGTCAGCAGCGTCGAGGAGCGCTGGTAACTGAAGCGCACCGGAGCCGCCGCGCCAGCGCGGGAAGCTCCTGACAGCACGACGGGCGCGGCGAGCGCGCCGGCAAGTACATGGCGACGTGTCAATATCATGGGCCTACATCCTGAATGTCTGGATGCAGTGTAATTTTGTTTGCATGGACAGCAATGTATTTTTTGAACTATTATGTATTGGCGAAAGTAAATTGAAATATTATTTCTGTACAGTGTGGATGCGAGGAAAAAATGTCTCAAAACGAGCTACGTTTTGGCATATGGGCTCTGGTGCATGGCAACAGGGCTGCGTTGCATGACCCGGAAGAGCCATATGACGCGTCGTTCGCGCGGAACCGCGCGCTGGTTCTGGAGGCCGAACGGCTCGGATATGCGACGACGCTTGTGGCCCAGCACACCGCCAATCCGCTTGACCGGGATCTGGACCAGCTTGAGGCATGGACAACCTCGGCCGCCCTTGCGGCGCTGACCAGCCGGATCGAGATCATCGCGGCGATCAAGCCGTATCTCTATCATCCGGTCGTTCTGGCCAAGATGGCGCTGCAGATTGAGGAAATCAGCCAGGGGCGGTTTGGTCTCAACCTGGTCAACGCCTGGAACCGGCCCGAGCTGGAGAAGGCCGGATTGCCATTCGCGGAGCACGACGCGCGCTATGCCTATGGCGCGGAATGGCTATCGGTGGTCAGCCGGCTGATGTCCGGCGAGGCGGTGACCCATCACGGCGCGCATTTCCATGTTGACGATTATCAGCTCAGACCGGCGGGCAAGTTCCGGCGGCGGCCGACGATCTATGTGGGCGGCGAATCCGGGCCAGCCCGGGCGCTGGTCGCCGCCCAGGGCGACGTCTGGTTCATCAATGGCCAGCCGCCGGACGACGTGCGCGGCCTGATCGCCGATTTGCGGGCGCGCCAACGCGCCGGCGCGCCGCTGCGCTTCGGGCTGTCGGCATTCGTAATCGCGAGGCCGACCCAGGCTGAAGCGGACGGTGAACTGGCGCGGCTTGCCGGCCTCGCGCGACTGGATGCGCCGCTACGCGACATCCAGCGGAGCAACACCGATCCGGCTGTGGTGATGATGCAGACCATCGCGCGCACGCCATCAGTCGGCACCAATGGCGGCACGGCCGCCGGGCTTGTTGGCGACTACGATACGGTGGCGCGACGGATCGCGGCGTTTCATGGCCTGGGCGTCGACACCTTCATGCTGCAGTTCCAGCCGTTCGAGCGTGAGATGCGACGCTTCGCGGCCGAGGTCATTCCGCGCGTCCGGCGGCTGACCGGGGAACTCCCGGTCGCGCCGCGCCGTGAGGCCTGAGCGTCCGGCGAAGCGATCGGCTGGCGGGGCGGATATCGTCGCGGCGGACGCAAGTCGGCCCGCCAGATCCAGCCGAACTGTTTCAGGCCCTGGCTCATCCCGATGCACGGGCTTCGGATATCCAGGGGCTGAAAACCGCTGAAATCGCCAGGAGCATCGCCGAGGCTCAATCGGCGATTCATTTTTGGTTCCATAATATATCTTCTGCGAATTAAATATCAGGCTGGAGGCATCGATCCTGCTCCGCCGGGATTCACGCCGGGCCTGAATTGTTTGCGAAACCCGTTCGATCACAACGGTTTCCACAGCGATTCCCGTGACGACGTTCGTCTGGCGACGCCCTGCGCAACTGGCTTCCACACCGGCCGTTTTTCCGATTGCCAGGCATCACTTTGTCTCCGGGACAGCAAGGTCGCTGGCCCGACCCATCGCCTGAACCCGTCAGGATCAGCATGGCGCGCCTGGTTGTGGGCCCCAGCCATGACCGCGCGAACCCGCGCCCTGGCTTTTCCGTAAGCGGTGTCCCGGCGCCACCTTTCGCTCTGGGGTGCGAATGGTGATGCTCGAAGCGTTTGAGGGCTTCGACATATGCCGATTTCAGAGTTTACGCTTAAGTCCAGGGATGATGAGCCGGTCCGCCGGCTTGAGATCTTCACGGGCTCGGGTCGCCGGCGGGACTGGTCGCCGGAGGAGAAGGACCGGATTGTCGCCGAAAGCCACGAGGGGTCCGGGACGGTCTCTGCCGTGGCTCGTCGGCACGGCCTGACGCCGCAGCAACTGTTCACGTGGCGTCGGGAAGCGCGCCAGCGCATGGAAGCAGAGACGCTGCCCGCTTTC
>NZ_SLWL01000004.1 GCF_004342915.1 Camelimonas lactis | reverse complement strand
AACTCCCCAGCGCCAATGGTACTGTGTCTCAAGACCCGGGAGAGTAGGTCGTCGCCGGGCCCGCAAATGACAGATAACACTCCTCACGATGAAAACTTCCCGGCCTGCATCCGGGAAATGGCAAATCATTCAAAATCGACCCGGGGTGGAGCAGCCGCCCCGTGAAGCGAAGCGGAAATGGCAACCATAAACCGGGATGCCCCCCAAAGCTTCCAACAATTGCCGCGGGGTGGAGCAGCCCGGTAGCTCGTCAGGCTCATAACCTGAAGGTCGCTGGTTCAAATCCAGCCCCCGCAACCAATACAATTAAAACCCCGTCCGCTCCACGCGGACGGGGGTTTTTGCTTTTTCAAAGCCAATGCGCATGCGTGTGACCAACGGTCAGATTGGACCTCGCGGCTGGGCATGCCGCCACATATACTCCACAGGAATGGCGATCAGTTGGAGACGCGGCGGGCTTTTGCGGGCTGGCCAATCCACGCCAGAGCTTTGGCCGATAGCCACGTGTTGCAGGGGAGGACAGATCATGAAGATCACGCGAGCCGGCGCCAACGCGTCGACCCGGGGACCACGAGAATGGTTTACCGGCGTCGTGCGCGTCGATCCGCTGTTCACGGCGGAGGCCCCCGGGCGTGTCGCTGGCGCCAGCGTTACCTTCGAACCAGGCGCGCGCACCGCATGGCACACGCATCCGGCCGGACAGACGCTGATCGTCACCGCCGGCGTTGGCCGCGCCCAGCGTGAGGGGGGACCGGTGGAGGAGCTTCGCCCCGGTGACGTTGTCTGGTTTCCTGCAGGAGAAAAACATTGGCATGGGGCCGCGCCCCACGTTGCGATGACCCATACCGCCATTCAGGAAGTGGTGGATGGCAGTGCGGTGACCTGGCTGGAACATGTGAGCGACGCCCAGTATGAGGGGTGAAGCGGCGCGCGCCGGCCCGATCTGATATGGCGCTTTCATGAAGACCCAGGCTGGCATGAACGCAGGCAACGCGACGGGAGCGCGAATGGGGGCTGGGGCTGGACGCATCGCAGCCGGCGTTGTGTTGTTTGGCCCGCAGCGAGATCGTTTGCTCCGGCTGATCGATGCCGTCGCGCCGGATGTGGGGCGTATTTTTCTGTTCGTGAACGGTCGGCTGGATGGCGCGTTGCGGGAGGAGCTGCGGACGCTGGCGCCGAGGGTTGAACTGATCGAATCTCCGGTCAATTTTGGCATCGCCACGGCGCTCAACCTGCTTGCGCTCGCCGCCGCGCTGGCTGGCTTCGAGGCGATCTGCCTGTTCGATCAGGATTCACGGCCGGGGCCCGGGATGGTCGCCGCGCTCGCCGCCACGCGGGAGAAGCTGGTGCTCGCGGGCGCGTTCCCCGCCATCGTCGGGCCGCTGATGGTGACGCCCACGGGTGAGAGCTACAAGGCTCCACGGGTGTTCCGGCGCGCCGGGGAGGACGGGACCGCAGGCGCGACGCCAGTGGACTTTCTGGCCACATCCGGCTCGCTTCTCGATATTGCTGTGTTTCGCCAGGTTGGCGGCTTCCGGGACGATTATTTCATAGATGCGGTCGATCTGGAGTGGTGCTTCCGGGCGTGGGCGGCCGGTTTTTCCATCTGGCTTGATCCGCGCCAGACCATGCCGCATACGGTGGGGGAGGGACAAATCCGCGCTGGCGCCGTGCGCATGCCGCGCCAGAAGCTGTTCCGGATGGCCACCTACGTGCGCAACAATGTCTATGGATTGCGCCTTCGGCACCTGCCGCGCGGTTTCCGGGCCCGCCAGGTGATCTACCTGCCCGCCCAGTGCCTGCTGTACTGGCGTGACCAGCGCTATGATCTTGCCGTGGCCCGCCGGCTGTTGAAGGCCGCCGCAGACGGTCTGCGCGGCCATCTCGGCCCGCCCGCTGACGCGCCCGAAAACTGAGCTCAGCGCCGCGCCGCGTCCCTGATTTTCCCGGCAAGCGTTGGCAGGTCGCCCAGCAACATGCCGGCGCCGCGCAGCACCTGGCGCCATTCGCTCCGCCGTCGCTGCGCCAGGGTTTGGGCCACGCGCAGCGGTGTTTGGGCCAGTAATTGCGCCGCCAGCAGGCTCCAGGCCACGGCCCGGCCATAGTGCTTCGCCGCGAACAGGACCTCGCTGCGCCAGATATAGAACAGGCGCCTGTCCTTCACCTGCGCGGTCGTTCCCTGGCCCTGGTGCCACACCTGGGCGCCAGCGTCGTGGGCCACCGTGCGTCCGGCGGTTGCGGCGCGCACGCACAGATCCAGATCCTCGTAATAAACGAAGAACCGCTCGTCGAAGCCGCCGAGCTGCTGGAACAGCGGGCGTTCGACAAGCAGGAAGGCGCCCATCACCTGGGCCACGGGTCGGGTGTCGCGGTGGTCCCATTCCGTCATGAAATGCGGCGTGACCAGTCGGGGCGCGACCTTGTCGAGGGCCAGCGCCCGGCCGAGCAGACGACCGGCCGACGGCGCGTTGGCGCAGGTGCGTTGAACTTCGCCGCTGTCGTCAACAAGTTGCACCCCGGCGATCCCGGGCGGCGGTCCGCCCTGGAACGGGCTGGTGATAAACGCCAGCGCTTTCTCCAGCGTTTCGGGAAAGACGCGGGTGTCCGGGTTGAGAAACAGGACGTAGGGAGCGTTTCCCGCGAACGCCGCCTGGTTGCAGGCCGCGCCAAACCCGCGATTGTCCGCATTGCGGATCAGTGTAACGCGCAGCGGACGCACGCCCTCCGCCGCGCGCCAGGAACTGTCGTGCGAGGCGTTGTCGACGACGAACACATGCAGGGCGCTGGCGATCGTGCTGCGGCCCAGCGCATCCAGGCAGTCAGCCAGCAGCGCGCCGGAGTTCCAGTTGACGATGACGACATCGAGCCGGGCTGGAGCCTGGCGGCTGGCGGCGGAGGCAGGGGAAACCTGGGAGGCCGCGGAGTCTTGGGAGGCTTCTGTCATGGGCGCCTTGCCGCGTTCCGGGCCTGGAAGCCTGCCACAGGGCGGACGTCACGGCCCGGAGATTTCCGGGAATGCTTCAATAGCGTTCCCGGACCATACCTGCAAAGCGCGGCTCAAAGCCGGATACGGCGGCAGTCTTGCCGGCGCGCGTCCTGCTGGTGTCGGTCTTGCCAGCGCCAGCTCTTGCCGGCGTCAGGCGTCAGGGCCGAAACCCCGCCAGGGCATGGCCTGACCAGCGCAGCCCCTGCGATAACGCCGTTGCAATCATCTGCAATCTGGCAGACGTGCGCCGCGTGGATGCCCGCGACAGGCGCGGGCATGACGTGGCGCAGTTTTGTCCGGCAGGGCGCCGTGGCGCGTGGGGAAGGGCGGCGTCGCTGCGCGTCAGCGATTGCCGACGACGCCGCGCGCTTTCATGTCGGCGATGCGCTCCGCCGAAAAACCCCATTCGGCCAACGCCGCTTCGGTGCCGGCGCCAGGCAGTTCGGGGCCGGTCGGCTTTGCGGGAACCGTCCGGCTGAAGCGCGGCGCCGGGCCGGGCTGGCTGACGCCGTCGATCTCGATAAAGGTGCCGCGCGCCGCGATGTGCGGATGCGTGGGCGCTTCGGCCATGTCCAGCACCGGCGAGACGCAGGCGTCCGAGCCTTCGAAAGCCTTCTCCCATTCGGCGCGGGTCTTTTCCCGTATCTTCGCCGTCAACACCTCGCGCACGGCTGGCCAGTTGGCCTTGTCGTCGTCGTCGCCGAGGCTGGCGCGGTTGATGCCGAGGATCTGGTAGAATTCGTCGCGGAACTTCTGCTCGATGGGCGCGACGGCCAGCAGCCCGCCATCGGCGCATTCATAGACGTCGTACCAGGGGGCGCCGGAGTCGAGGATATTGTCGCCGCGCTTGTCGCTGTACAGGCCGGCGGCGTGCAGGCCATAGGCTGACAGCATCAGCGAGGCGGCGCCGTCGACCATGGCGGTGTCCACCACCTGGCCCTCGCCGGTCTGGCGGGCCGAGAGGATGGCCGACACCACGCCGAACGCCAGGTACAGCGCGCCGCCGCCATAGTCCGCGACCAGGTTCAGCGGCGGCGAGGGGAGTTGATCCTTGCGGCCGATGGCGGCCAAGGCTCCGGTAAGGCCGAGATAGTTCATGTCATGGCCGGCGATTTTGGCCAGCGGACCTTCCTGGCCCCAGCCGGTCATGCGGCCATAGACGAGTTTGGGATTGCGGGCGAGGCAGACATCCGGGCCAAGGCCGAGACGCTCCATCGTGCCGGGGCGAAAGCCTTCGATCAGCGCGTCCGCCTGTTCGATCAGCTCCAGCGTCGCGTCGATGCCTTCCTTGCTCTTCAGGTCGAAGGAGGCCGAGTGGCGGTTGCGGTTCAGCAGGTTGAATTTCGGCGGGCGCGGCACGCCAAGACCGGTCGGCGCCTGGCGTTCAATGCGAATGACGGTGGCGCCGAGGTCGGCCAGCAGCATGGCCGCCATGGGGGCCGGGCCAATGCCGGCCATTTCTACGACGCGCAGGCCGGCGAGGGGTCCGCTCATGATGTCTTGTCCTGTTGGTTCGATACGAAAACAAAATGGGGCCAGCGCCAGGCGTAAACCGGGCGGCGGGCGCCGTGGCGCGCCGTCAGCCCTGGAACAGCGGCTGCGCGGCGCGCGTCAGGCCGTCGCGCAAATCCGGGTGGGCGATGGCGATCATCCGCCGGGCCCGCTCCGCCAGCGACTGGCCGCGCAACTCGGCCACGCCGAACTCGGTGACGAAGGTGTCGGCGTCGCCGCGCGCCGTCGTCACCGGACCGGAGAGGGCGGGCACGATGCGGCTCACCGCGCCGCCCTTCGCCGTCGCCGGAAGGGCGATGATCGAACGGCCGCCCGGCGCGGCCATGGCGCCGCGCACGAAATCCACCTGGCCGCCGATGGCGCCCACATAGGCGCCCCCGACAACCTCGGCGTTGACCTGGCCGGTGAGATCGACCTCCACCGCCGAGTTGAGGGCGGTGAACTTCGGCAGCCGCGCCAGCGCCGCGAAGCCATGGGTATAGTCCGGCGTCCGCATCTGCAACGCCGGATTGTCGTGGGCGAAATCGAACAGCCGCCGCCCGCCGAACAGGCAGCCGGCGATCGAGGCTCCCGTATCATAGGGCTTCAGCGCATTGGTAATGACGCCGGCTTCGATCAGATCCACCGTACGGTCGCTGATCATGCCGGAATGGAAGCCCAGGTCGCGGTGGCCCTTCAACGCCGACAGGATGGCGTCCGGCATGGCGCCGATGCCGATTTCGATCACCGCGCCGTCCGGCACAAGCCCGGCGACATGGGCGGCGATGGCTTCTTCGGTCGGGCCCACCTTCGCCGGCGCCAGGATTACCGGCTCGCGGTCATCGCCCACGCAGACGTCGATGCGCACGTCGTTGGGCAGTTCCGCGCCGAACGTCCAGGGCGCAAGGCCGTTAAGCTGGGCGATCACCACCCGCGCCTTGCGGGCGGCGGCGGCCAGATAGTCGGAAATCATCCCCAGCGACGGCGCCCGGCCGTCCGGGCCGGGGCTGAGCTGCATCATCACCACGTCGGCGCGCTGGAAGTCGTTGTCGAACAGGCCAGGCAGCTGGCTGTAATGGGTGGTCACCGGATCGAGCCGGCGGGCGCGGGCCAGCGCGCCGGCCTGCTGGATGCCGCCATAGCCGGTGAACGACAGGTTGGGCGCGGCGTCCGGCGCGAAAGTGCGTGAGAACAGGGCGCCAAGAAACACCCGCACCGGCCCGATGTCGCCCGCCTGCGCCGCCAGCGCTTCCGTCAGCGCCGTGGGTTCTCCGGTGCCCTGGCCGATGACGACCGTATCGCCAGGGCGGATCAGCCCCTTCAGGTCAAGGGCGCTGGCGGAGATCGGGGCGGGCATGGGCATGATGGTTCCGTGAGACAGGTTGCGGTCTGGTGTGGCGCAGGGGTCAGGAGGCGTGCGCGGCGAGAATCTTTTCGTTGATCGCGGCGGCGCGTCTGGCGCCGGGGCGATCGCCAACGCGCTCCAGGTAGCCGGCGATAGCGGGGGTCTTCTCGACCACGCCGAAGGAGGTCATCCAGCCCAGGGCCGAGGCCCACAGCACGTCGGCGGTGGTCATGCGCTCGCCAAGGAAATAACGGCCCTTGCCGATCTGCCCGCGCACCGTCTCCATCACCAGGTCGAAACTGCCGTAGGGCGAGGACATCTTCTGCGGCGCTTCGCGCTTCAGCGCCTTGTCCATCATCGCCGGCTCAAAGCAGGCGGCGTAATACACCAGCCAGCGCAGCCACGGGCCGCGCAGGGGATCGTCGATGGCCGGCGTCAGTCCCGCTTCGGGGAACAGGTCGGACAGGTAGATGAAGATCGCCACCTGTTCAGTGATGACCGCATCGCCCACCTTCACCGTCGGCAGCTTGCCCATGGGGTTGATGGCCAGGAACGCCGGCTCGTTCTGCACGCCTTTGGTGATGTCGATCACTTCGAGAAGGTAGGGCGCGCCCAACTCCTCGATCAGCTCCAGTGTGGTGGCCGAACGCGAGTGGGGCCAGTGATAGAGGGTGACTTCAGGTTTCTGGCTCACGCTGTTCTCCTGTTCTTCATCTCCCGGGAGCATGCCCGCTGTTCACAGGAGATGCCCCCGCCCTTTGTCCGGCGCATGACCTTCACGAAAAGCAGGCCGCTGCCGCCCGGTCAGTAGGATTTCGGCAGCCCCAGCACCTTTTCGGCGATGAAGCACAGGATCAGTTGCGGGCTGATCGGCGCGATGCGCGGGATCATCACCTCACGCAGATAGCGCTCCACATGGAAATCGCGGGCATAGCCGAAGCCGCCATGGGTCATCACCGCCGTCTGGCAGGCCTTGAAGCCGGCCTCGGCGCCCAGATATTTGGCGCTGTTGGCCTCCGCCCCGCAGGAGAGGCCGCTGTCATAGCGCCAGGCGGCGTTCATGGTCATCAGCCGCGCCGCCTCAAGCTGCATCCAGCTTTCCGCCAGCGGATGCTGGATGGCCTGGTTCTGGCCGATGGGCCGGTCGAACACCACCCGCTCCTTCGCATAGCCCGTGGCCCGCTCCAGGGCGACGAAGCCAAGGCCGATCGCCTCCGAGGCGATCAGGATGCGCTCGGGGTTGAGGCCGTGCAGGATGTAGTCGAACCCCTTGCCCTCCTCGCCGATCAGATCGGCGGCCGGCACGGGCAGGCCGTCGAGGAACACCTGGTTGGAGTCGATGGCCTTGCGGCCCATCTTGTCGATCTCGCGGATCTCGACGTAATCGCGGTTGACGTCGGTATAGAACAGGCTGAGCCCGTCGGTGGGCCGGCGAACCTCCTCGATCGGCGTGGTGCGGGCGAGGATCAGCGCCTTTTCGGCCACCTGGGCGGTCGAGATCCAGATTTTCTTGCCGCTGAGAATGTAGTGGTCGCCGCGCCGTTCGGCCCGGGTTTTCAGCCGCGTGGTGTTCAGGCCGGCGTCCGGCTCGGTCACCATGAAGCAGGCCTTTTCCTCACCGCGCACCAGCGGCGGCAACATGCGGCGTTTCTGTTCGTCCGTGCCGAACACCACCACCGGGTTGAGGCCGAAGATGTTCATGTGCACCGCCGAGGCGCCGGACATGCCGGCGCCCGACTGGCTGATGGCCTGCATCATGATCGCCGCCTCGGTGATGCCGAGGCCGGAGCCGCCGTATTCTTCGGGAATGCAGATCCCCAGGAAGCCTTCGTCGGCGAACGCCTTGTGCAGCTCGAACGGGAATCCGCCGGCCTTGTCTTTCTCCAGCCAGTAGGCGTCGTCAAACCGGCTGGCGATGTCCGTGACCGCGTCGCGGATAGCTTCCTGTTCTGGCGTCAGCGCAAAATCCATGCCGTCCTCCCCGATCCCGCCGCGTGCTTCTGGGGCGCCGGCGCGGCCGGCGCCCGTGTTGGTCAGACTTCGGAGAACCGCGCCTTGCGCTTCTCCAGGAAGGCGCTGACGCCCTCGGCGAATTCCTTGCTGTCGAAGGCGATCGCCTGGGCCATGGCCTCAAAGGCCAGGAAGTCGTCGATGTGGCTGTAGGCGTTGTTGAGCATGGTCTTGGTCAGGCCCAGCGACACGGCGGGCCCCTCCGCCAGCTCTTCCGCCAGGCTGATGGCCTCTTCCAGCACCTTGCCATCGGGAATGACGCGCGAAACGATGCCCATCGCCATCGCTTCGTCGGGCTCGACCCGGCGGTTGGTCAGCAGCAGGTCGCGCGCCCGGGCCTGGCCGACAGCGCGCGGCAGGGTCAGGGCCAGCCCCAGATCAGGCACGGCGCCGAGGCCGGGGAAACCCGCCTTGAAGAAGGCCGTGTCCGACGACAGCACAATATCGCACAGCAGCGCCAGCGACAGGCCGGCGCCCGCCGCCGCGCCGTTGACGGCGGCGATCACCGGCTTCTCGCCGGCCAGCAGGCGTTCGGCCCAGGAATGGGAGCGCTGCAGACGGGCGCGGATCGCCGGGCCGCCGCGCTCCTGCATGTCGCGGATGTCGCCGCCGGCGCAGAACGCCTTGCCCGTGCCGGTCAGCACCAGCGCGCGCACGGTGGGGTCAGCCATCAGGGCGGGGATGTGGGTTTGCAGGCCAGCCTTGATCGCTGGCTGCAGGGCGTTGCGGCTTTCCTCGCGATTGAGTCGCACGATGGCGATATGCCCCCGGCGTTCCACGAGCACCGCATCCTGCTGAACCGCATCTCCCATGACGTCCTCCGTTGGGGCCGCGTCGGCCCATGTCTCGCCTTGTCTGCGTCGTTGCGCGCCGCATCAGGTTCCGTCATGTCCTGACGGAATGGCAGGGCCAGAAAACCCCTCTCCACATTCAGGCTGGTTTGGCTAAAGTGCGCCACCGACTTTGCGAAACTTTATTTCGCATTGCGAATGAAAGCGCAAGCGACCGCCCCTGGGGCGTTTTCTGGCGGGCGAATTGTCCGCGCGGACAACGGGCCAGGTCGCAGGAGAGGCGCCGCCCTGGGGCTTCGGGCGCGCGCTGTACGATGGGATGGGACAGGAAACACATGACCGGCCTGACGAACGGCATTGTAAGCGGCGGCGTCATCCATGACGCGGCGACCTTTGATGAGCGCCTGCGGCGCGCCGCCAGCGCATTCGCGACGCTCGGCGTCGGCAACGGCGATTGCGTCGCGGTGCTGATGCGCAATGACGCGCCCTTCCTTGAAGCCAGCCTTGGCGCCCAGCGTCTTGGCGCCTACGCCGTGCCGGTGAACTGGCACTTCAAGTCCGAGGAGGTGCGCTACATCCTCGAGGATTGCGGCGCCCGCGTGCTGGTCGCCCACGCCGATCTGTTGCGCGGCCTCGACGACGCCGTGCCGGATGGCGTCACGGTGATCCAGGTTCCGACCACGCCGGAGATCGCCGCCGCCTGCCGCGTGCCGGCGGAGCTGCTGGCCCCGACGCCCGGCGCCCTGGTGTGGGACGAACTGCTGGCGCGGCACGCGCCGCAGGAAGGCCCGCCCGCCCCGGCCGCCGACAGCATGATTTATACCTCCGGCACCACCGGCCACCCCAAGGGCGTGCGCCGCCGTCCGGCCAGCGCGGAAGACCGCCTCAGGGTCGAGCAGATGCGCGATCTGGTCTATGGCCTGCAGCAGGGCATGCGCACCGCCGTCGCCGCGCCGATGTATCACAGCGCGCCGAACGCCTTCTCGCTGCGCGCCGTGCGCCTTGCCGAGCTGTTTGTCTGCCTGCCGAAGTTCGATCCCGAGCAGTTGCTGGCGCTGATTGACCGCGAAAAGCTCACGCACCTGTGGCTGGTGCCCACCATGTTCGTGCGCATGCTCAAGCTGCCGGCGGAGGTGCGGGCGAAGTACGACGTCTCGTCGCTGAAATTCGTCATTCACGCCGGCGCCCCGTGCCCGCCGGACGTGAAGGAGGCGGTGATCGGCTGGTTTGGCCCCATCGTCCACGAATACTACGGCGGCACGGAATCAGGGCCGGTGGTGTTCTGTGACAGCAAGGAATGGCTGGCCCACAAGGGCACGGTCGGCAAGCCGATTCCGGGCTCCATCGTCGAGGTGCAGGATGAGAACGGCAATGCGCTGCCCGCCGGCGAGCGCGGCGAGATCTTCATGCGCATCGGCTTCTACCCGGATTTCACCTACCACAACCTGCCGGAGAAGCGGGCCGAGATCGACCGCAAAGGGCTGATCACCTGCGGCGACGTCGGCTATTTCGACAACGACGGCTATCTCTATATCTGCGACCGCATCCGCGACATGGTGATCTCCGGCGGCGTCAATATCTATCCGGCGGAGATCGAATCCGTGCTGGCGTCGCTCGACGGCGTGCGCGACTGCGCCGTCTTCGGCGTGCCGGATGCGGAAATGGGCGAGGCGCTGCTGGCGCTGGTGCAGCCGCTGGAAGGGCGCACGCTCGACCCGGAGGCGTTGCGGGCCGAGTTGCGCAAGCATATCGCCGACTACAAGGCGCCGAAGCGCATCGAGATTCGCGAGGACCTGCCGCGTGAAGACAGCGGCAAGATCTTCAAGCGCAAGCTGCGCGAGCCCTACTGGCAGAACGCCGGCCGCGCGGTCTGAGCGCATTGCCGCCGGTTCTGCTGTCAGGCTTCTGCAGCATTGTGGGGCGCTGGCGGCGGAACAAGGCGGGAAACGATCTTGTGGCGGCGCGCCGGGCGCGCGCTGCCGTTCGCCCGCGCCGGCTTCGACCGCATGCCGGGACGGGCTGAAGACCAGCGCGGGCTTCAAACTCATCCATCTGAAGACGTGGCTGGACATGGAGCATCCAGGGCATCCCTGGAGGGGCGCCCTGTAGGGTGGTTCCAGCGAAGCCGCCGCGGCTTTGCCGGCAGGGAGGCGCGAAAGGCGTGTTAGCGGCCGCCGAGCGCCCGGTAGACCTTCATGCCGGCGCGGCCGGTTTCCGGCATGCCGAGCTGACGCTCCACCTGGGCGATGGCGGAGCGGGAGGCAGGGCCGATCTTGCCGTCAGCCGGGCCGCCGATGTCAAACCCCTTCGCCACCAGCAACTGCTGCAGGTGCAGGCGCTGTGCCCGCGACAGGCCCGGATCGTCCGTCGGCCACTGGCCGGCGAGGCGCTGCCCGCCGGCCATGCGCTGGGCCAGATAAGAGATGGCCAGCGCGTAGGACTCGGCGCGGTTATAGGCGTAGATGGCGTCAAAGTTCTTGTAGACGAGGAAGGCGGGGCCGTTGCGGCCGGCCGGCAGCAGCAGGCCGGCAGGCAGGTCGCCGGAGATTGCCCGGCCGTCGACGCGCTTCACCCCAAGGGCGGCGTAGCGGGAAACCGGCACGCGATTGGTGCGGCCGGTCGGGCCGCTGTAACCCGCTGGCAGGATGACTTCGGCCATCACCGGCTGGCCGGTGCGCCAGCCGGAGGCGCGCAGATAATTGGCGGTGGAGCCGAGCGCGTCAGCGGCGGACTTCACCAGGTCGCGCCGTCCGTCGCCGTCCATGTCCACGGCGAGGCGCTGGTAGGTGGTGGGAATGAACTGGGTCTGGCCAAACGCGCCGGCCCATGAGCCATACAGTTCGTCCAGCTTCAGATCGCCGCGCTGCACCAGCTTGAGGGCGGCGGTGAGTTCCGTGCGCCAGAAGTTGGTGCGCTTGCCGCCCTCGCACACCAGGGTGGCCAGGGCGTGCGGCAGATAGCTGGAGCCGGTTTCGCGGCCGAAATCGGTTTCGACGCCCCAGACGCCGGCGATGTAATAACGGTCGACGCCGAAGCGCTTTTCAGCCGCGGCGAGGGCGTTGGCGTATTTGCGCATCATCGCCCGGCCTTCCTCGACGCGCTGCTCGTCAACGAGAAAGCCCAGATAATCCCAGATCGGCGTCTTGAACTCGGGCTGCACCTTGGAGAGCCGCAGCACCTTCTCGTCAGGCGTGGACTGGTTGAGGGCGGCGTTGACGAGGCTGGAGTCGATGCCTGCTGAAACCAGCTGGCTTTTGAGGCCCGCCACGCACGACTGGTAGCTGGCCGAGGCGGCGCCAACGCCAGCGAGGGTGGAGGCGGCGAGGGTCGTGGCCAGCAGGGCGGCGGCGCGCTTCATAAAGGTCTCCCGTCGTCGGTGTGCGAATCACTTTCGCAGGCGATTTTGACTCAGGTGTGGTTTCCGGAGTGTTGATGCAGATTCTGGATGTCTGGGATTTCGGTGTTGATTGTTGTAATATTTAATTTGTTTATGTAAAACTCTCACATGCGCATGATTTATGCTTCGATATTTGTTGAAAATAAGGAAAACAGGAAGCGCCGGGTGAGCGGTTTTTCGTTGTCGGAAATTTAACAGGCGCCTGCGGGATGTCGCGCCCGGGCTGCCGTAACCTGTGATCGATGCAGGTATTTCTGTCGATCAGGTCAGGGTTGATCTCGTCACATCCCAGGCGCTTGTCACGCCGCTTGTCACGCCGCCTGGCCGGCGCACCAGCCCGAGGCCCAGGCCCACTGGAAATTGTAACCGCCGAGCCAGCCGGTGACGTCCACCGCCTCGCCGATGAAATACAGGCCGGGAACGGCTTTCACCGCCATGGTCTTCTGGTCCAGTTCGCTGGTGTCGACGCCGCCGAGCATCACTTCCGCCGTGCGGTAGCCTTCCGTGCCATTGGGCCGGATGCTCCAGGCGTTCACCGCCGCGTCGAGCGCCCGCAGGTGTTTGTCGCTGCAATCAGCCAGCCGCTCCGGGCCCGGTTGCATCTCGACGATCGCCTGGGCGAGCCGTCGGGGGAGGAATTCGGCCAGGGCGGTTTGCGGGGCCTGACGACCGTTGGCGGCGCGCGCCGCTTTCAGCGCGGCGAACACATCGACGCCTGGCGCCAGCGACAGCGTGATGGCGTCGCCCTCACGCCAGTACGACGAGATTTGCAGGATGGCTGGCCCGCTCAGGCCCCGGTGCGTGAACAGCAGCGCCTCGGCGAAGCTGGTCTTGCGCCCCGCTGGCGACGTGTGGCTCACCACCGCGTCCACCGCCACGCCGGCCAGAGGCGCCAGCATCGCCAGCTGCTCCGGCGCCAGGGTGAAGGGCACGAGGCCAGGGCGTGGCGCGATCACATTCAGCCCAAACTGCGCCGCCACCTCGAAGGCGAAGCCGGTCGCGCCCATCTTCGGAATCGATTTGCCGCCGCTGGCGATCACCAGCGACGCGCAACTGAACTGAACCGGGGCGGCCGACCCGGACGCCGCGCCGCCGCCCTGGGCGGCCTTGCCGGCGACTTTCGCGGCCGGCGACAGCCGCACGGTGAAGCCGTCCGCGGTGTGGCGGATGTCGCTGGCGGCGGTGGCCAGCATCAGGCGGGCGCCGTGCTGGCGCAGGCGGCCGGTCAGCAGATCAACGATCTGCGTGGCGGAGCCGTCACAAAACAGTTGCCCCAGGGTCTTTTCATGCCAGGCGACGCCGGCCTCGTCGACCAGCCGCACGAAGTTCCGCCAGCCGTAGCGGCGCAGGGCGGAAATGCAGAAGGAGGGATTCTGCGACAGATAATTCTTCGGCGCCGCGTTGACGTTGGTGAAATTGCAGCGCCCGCCGCCGGAGATGCGGATTTTCTCGCCAGGCCGCGCCGCGTGGTCGATGACCAGCACGCGCCGGCCGCGTTTAGCCGCCTCGATGGCGCACATCATGCCGGCGGCGCCGGCGCCAATCACCAGAACGTCTGCCTGCACGGCGTCCATGGTCAGAGGGGTTTCCGGGGGGCGGGCGTGCGGGGGCGGGGCGGAAGCGGTCAAGGCGGGGTCCTTCGCGCCGGCGGGGGGGCGGCGTTGCTCCGTATAGGGTATGATCAGCCCGAACTGAACCGTCAGGGCGACGCCCGCTGGCTGATGAAAGGCGCATCCGGATTGTCATCAGCCGCGACGGTGGCCAGCGCCACCGTGGTTCTTCACGGCCGGTGGGGCTGGATCGGGCAACCCGTCAAGCCGCTGTAAAAACCGCGTTTTCCGGTCTGGGGACGCGCGGCGGCGGGCGCCGGAGGCGTGGGCGCATGGCGCCTGCCGCCCCTGCGGGGCGGAGCCATGCGTCATACAATTGCGAAACTCGATTTCGCATGCGTTGACTTGCTTCTTTCTCCCATGCCAATGAATGTCCAGCGTGGCGCACAAGCGCCCCTGTTCGCGCCTGCATGCGTTTTGGGTTCCGGGTGTTTGGGATATCGGCGTTTTGGGACACATGCCTGGCGAAAGTCATCAGCATTCACGAGGAGAAGCGCTCATGGGTTGTCTTGACGGTAAGGTCGTCCTGGTTACCGGCGCCGGCCGCGGCATTGGTCGTGAGATCGCCATTCTGGCGGCGAAAGAAGGCGCGAAGGTCGTGGTGAATGACCTCGGCGCCGATCCGGAAGGCGAGGGCGCCGATGCGGGCCCGGCCGCGGAAGTCGTTGACATCATCCGCTCCGCTGGTGGCGAGGCCATCGTCAACGGCGGCTCGGTCGCCGAGCCTGGCGAGGCCGAGAAGATGGTGCAGGACGCCGTCGACAAGTGGGGCCGCATCGACTCGGTCATCAACAACGCCGGCATCCTGCGTGATCGCATCTTCCACAAGATGAGCGTCCACGACTTTGAGTCGGTCGTTAAGGTGCACCTGCTCGGCTCGTTCTACACCTCGCGCGCCGCCGCCCAGTACTTCCGCCAGCAGAACAGCGGCAATTTCGTTCACTTCACCTCGACCTCGGGCCTGATCGGCAACTTCGGCCAGTCCAACTACGCCGCCGCCAAGCTCGGCATCGTTGGCCTCTCCAAGTCCATCGCCCTCGACATGGCGCGCTACAACGTGCGCTCCAACTGCGTGTCGCCGTTCGCCTGGAGCCGTCTGATCGGCACCATTCCGGCGGAGACCGAGGCCGAGCGCCAGCGCGTCGAGCGCATGAAGCAGATGGGCCCGGAGAAGATCGCCCCGCTCGCCGTCTTCCTCGCCAGCGACCAGCTCGCGAAGGACGTCACCGGCCAGATCTTCGCCGTGCGCATGAACGAAATCTTCCTGATGGGCCAGTCGCGCCCGCTGCGCGGCATGCAGCGCTCGGAGGGCTGGACGGCCCACTCCATCGCCGAGCACGCCCTGCCGGCGCTGAAGTCGTCGTTCTACCCGCTCGACCGCTCCGCCGACATCTTCGGCTGGGATCCGGTCTGACCGTTGCTTCTGGCGCCAACGCCGCGCCAGAGGGAATATGGCGCGCCGGGATGATTTCCGGCGCGCCGGCAAATAACGCGGGCCATGCTCATCCATGAGCCGGCCGACGCCGTTTTCCATCAGGGAAAACGCCGAAGATCAAAAAGACAGGGCGCGTTTGCGATACGCCTGGAACGAACGCGCTCCATGACCCTGGCGAGAACGCCAGGCCCGGCAGGAGACGTCATGACATTCGGAATTCTGTCTTACGGAGCGTACGTTCCGCGCCTTCGCCTGCAGCGCAAGGTCATCGCGGACGCCAACTCCTGGTTCAACGCCGCCCTGAAGGGGCTCGGCAAGGGCGAACGCGCCATGGCCAACTGGGACGAGGACCCGGTGACCATGGCTGTCGAGGCCGCCCGCGACGCGCTGGTTGGCCATGACCGCGACGGCGTCACCGCCGTGACGCTGGCCTCCACGACCTTTCCCTTCCTCGACCGCCTCAACGCCGGCGTGGTGACGGGCGCCCTCAATCTCGACGAGAGCACCGCCTCCAACGACATCTCGGGCACCCAGCGCGCCGGCACGACGGCGCTGTTGCAGGCCCTGAACAGCCGTGGCCAGACCCTGGTCGCCGCCGCCGAGAAGCGCGATTCCAACGCCGCCAGCCCGCTGGAGATGCAGACCGGCGACGGCGCCGCCGCGCTGTTGATTGGCGAAGGCGAGCCCGTGGCGAAGCTGCTGGCCTCCGCCACCCGCTCCGCCGATTTCGTCGACCACTTCCGCACCATCGATTCCGGCACGGACTATGGTTGGGAAGAGCGCTGGATCCGCGACGCCGGCTACATGACCATCGTGCCGCCGGCCATCAAGGCGGCGCTCGACAAGGCTGGCCTGACGCCCGCCGACATCAACCATTTCGTCATGCCGGCCGTGCTGCCCAAGCTGGCCAACGCCATGGCGAAGAAGGCCGGAATCCCGGAAGCCGCCGTGCGCGACAATCTCTCGGCCGTGTGCGGCGACACTGGCGCTGCCCACGCGCTGGTGATGCTGGTGCACGCCCTGGAGCAGGCGAAGGCCGGCGAGCGCATCCTGGTCGTCGGTTTCGGCCAGGGCGTCGACGTCATGCTGTTCGAGGTGACGCCGGCCAATGAAAAGAAGACCGGCCGCCTTGGCGTCTCCGGCCATCTGGCCCGCCGCCGCGAGGAAACCAATTACAACAAGTTCCTCGCTTTTAACGATGTGGTCGAGATCGAGCGCGGCATGCGCTCCGAGGCGGACAAGCTGACGGCCCTTTCGGCCATGTGGCGCAACCGCGGCGCCGTCACCAGCTTCACCGGCGGCAAATGCGAGAAGTGCGGCACGCTGCAATATCCGATCAGCCGCATCTGCGTGAACCCCAACTGCGGCGCTGTCGACACCCAGAAGCCGGAGCCCTTCGCCGACAAGACCGGCCGGATCAACTCCTACACCGCCGACCGCCTGACCTATTCGCCTGATCCGCCGGCCTGCTACGGTATGATCCAGTTCGAAGAAGGCGGCCGCTGGATGATGGACTTCACCGACGTCGACGAGAAGGATCTCGAGGTCGGGCGCAACATGCGCATGATGTTCCGTGTGAAAGACATTGATAACCAGCGCGGCTTCCGCCGATACTTCTGGAAAGCGGCGCCTGTCGCCGCGGGAGGAAACTGATCATGGCCAAGGGCATTCGCGACAAGGTCGCCATTCTGGGCATGGGTTGCTCGAAGTTCGGCGAGCGCTGGGACATGAACGCCGAGGACCTGATGGTCGAGGCTTATGTCGAGGCGCTGTCTGACGCGGGCATCGAAACGAAGCAGATCGACGCCGCCTGGCTCGGCACCGGCATCGAGGAGCAGCATGTCGGCAAGTCGGCGGTGCCGCTCGCCGTCGCCCTGCGCCTGCCGTTCATTCCCGTGACGCGCGTCGAGAACTTCTGCGCCTCGGGCACCGAGGCGTTCCGCGGCGCGGTCTACGCCGTGGCCTCCGGCGCGGCGGACATCGCCCTGGCCCTCGGCGTCGAGAAGCTGAAGGACACCGGCTACGGCGGCCTGCCGCAGCGCGGTCGCGGCACGGTCAACAACATGACCTGGCCGAACCTCTCGGCTCCCGGCTCCTTCGCCCAGCTCGCCGCCGCCTACCGGGCCAAGCACGGCGCCTCGCCGGAAGACCTGAAGCGCGCCATGGCGCACGTTTCGGTCAAGAGCCACGACAATGGCTCCAGGAACCCGAAGGCGCACCTGCGCAACAGGATCGACATCGACACCGTGCTCAAGGCGCCGATGATCGCCGAGCCGCTGGGTCTGTATGACTGCTGCGGCGTGTCCGACGGTTCGGCCTGCGCCATCGTCACCACGCCGGAGATCGCCCGCAGCCTCGGCAAGACCGACCTGATTACCGTCAAGGCGTTGCAGCTGGCCGTGTCCAACGGCTCGGAAGCCCAGCACAACTCGTGGGACGGCAGCCACTTCGCCACCACCCGCATCGCCGCCAAGCGCGCCTATGCGGAGGCCGGCATCGAGAAGCCGCGCGACGAGGTCAGCCTGGTCGAGGTGCACGACTGCTTCTCGATCACCGAACTGGTGACCATGGAAGACCTGTATCTGTCGCCGGAAGGGGGAGCCATCCGCGACATTCTCGACGGCTTCTATGACGCCGACGGCCAGCTGCCATGCCAGATCGACGGCGGACTGAAGTGCTTCGGTCATCCCATCGGCGCCTCGGGCCTCAGGATGATCTATGAGATGTATCTGCAGATGCTCGGCCGCGCCGGCGAACGCCAGCGCCAGGAAACCCCGCGCATCGGTATGACCCACAACCTCGGCGGCTTCCCGCACCAGAACGTCTGCTCGATCTCCATCGTCGGTCGTTACGAGGGCTGAGGCTTTCGTCAGCTCCGGATAACGCGAAAGGCGGCCCCCTCGGGGGCCGCCTTTTCTTTTGCAAAATCAGGAGCCGGATTTCTGCATTTATGGACGGCTTGCCAGTGAAACAGTGCGGTGAGATCGTCCAGCGTTCTGGTTTGCCGGGGGGCATGAATGGGCAGATTTACATCGTGTCTGGTGGGCGCCGCGACGGCCTGCCTGCTGGCGTCGTCCACCGCTGGCGCGCTGGAGGCCGTCACCATCAGACCGCTGGCGGAGAAGACCGAAACCGCCTCCGGCCAGCCGATTACCCTGCCGCAGAAAGACGTGCGCGTCGTCGTCTCCACCTACGACATCGCGCCGGGCGCCAGGCTGCCGGTCCACAAGCACCCGTTCGCGCGCTACGCGGTGGTGCAGGGTGGAACGCTGGAGGTGACCAACGCCGCGACCGGCGCCAGCGCGACTTACCGAACGGGCGATGTCGTCATCGAAATGATCGACCAGTGGCATCACGCCCGCAATGTGGGCGCTGACGCGGTCAAACTGCTGGTGATTGACCAGATCGAAGGCCCCGGCGGCAACACCGTGCTGCATCCAGGGCATTGATGCGCGGGTGATGTTATGACTTGCTGAAGTAGTCCGGCAGGCGGAAGCCGTCGTAAAAACGGTCATTGCGGATAGTCTGCTGGAACTCCGGTGATTTGTAAGCGGATGTGATATCCCTTGCCCATTGAACGTCGACGTTTTGCTTCCTTACGGCGACGACATTGACATACGGAAGGGTCATCTTCTCCAGCGCCAGGGCGTCCGTCAGCTTCAGGCCGCTGTAAATGGCGAAGTTGCCCTGAACGGCCGCCAGCTCCACGTCTTCAAGCGCGCGCGGAGCCTGGGCGGATTCCAGCGGCGTGATCTTCACGCCCTTGCTGTTGCTGGCGACATCCAGCTCCGTAACGTCAATCGGGTTGGCGGCCGGCTTCAACCCGATCCAGCCAAGACCGGCCAGAATCTTGAGCGCCCGCTCCAGGTTCACCGGATCGTTGGGAACGACGACCCGAGAGCCAGCCTGAACGTCGGCGGTGGTCCTGTATTTGCGCGAATACAGGCCCATGGGCGGTGTCGGCACATGCACGATGCCAACAAGGTCGGTCCTGTTGCGCTGGTTGTAAGCCTCCAGAAACACCGAGTGCTGCATAATGTTGGCGTCGATGTCACCCGTGAAGACGGCGTTATTGGCCTCCAGTCCTGAACTGAAGCTGTAGTATCTGATGCGGTAGCCCTGTTTTGCCAGTATGGGCTCGATGCCTTTGCGGAAGGTGTCCTCGTAGGGGCCGGGCACGAAGCCGAACTTCAGTTCTTTTTTCGTCTGGTCCGCGACTGGCCCCGCGGACGCCAGTGCAGAGAAAAATATTACCGGTGCGGACAGCAGTAAACTCAGAACAAACGTCCGTCTTTTTTGGTTGATCCGCATGAATGATATCCGTTGCCGACATGGAGACGTGAGGATTATGTCAGTATTGCTATGGATATTTTTTCAAATTATCTGTCAGCGCCCGCACATTGTTTCAAAATTTCCCGATGATGTAGAACAATTTCAGGCGAACGGGCGCCGCCTGCGCTGCGGCGTGCAATGCTCCGCGTCTGGCGCGCAGCAATCCAGGGTGCTGAAACAACGCATGACGTTGGAGGGGCGCAATCCCTTCATTGACAGGTTTCATGGCAAAACTTACCGTTTGGTCATAAGAGAACTAAACGGTCAATAACAGGGAGGGAGACATGGCAAGGTGGAGGAGAAGGCTGCTCGCGGCGAGCTGCCTCGCGGTTATGGGAATGGTGGGCGCAAGCGTCGGGAATGCAGCGTCCATATCCGGCGATGTCGTCAGGATTGGCGTTCTTAACGACCAGGTCGGTCCTGCGTCCGATGTCACCGGACCTGGTTCTGTGTACGCAGCCCGCCTGGCCCTCGAGGATTTTGGCCCAACTGTCCATGGCGCAAAGATCGAACTCGTGGTCGGCGATCATCAGAACAAGGCGGATGTGGGTTCCGGCGTCGCGCGTCAATGGTATGAAACCGGGCAGGTCGATATGATCGCCGATATCGGCAACTCCGCCGTGTCGCTCGCGGTGCAGGCCCTGGCGCGCGACCGGGGCAAGGTCGTCATGCACGTGGGATCGGCGACAGACCGGATTTTCGGCGCGGACTGCTCGCCGACTGGTTTCATGTGGCTGTATGACACCTATGCCATTGCCCGCGCCCTGGCCAAAGGCAATGTGGCGGTGGGCGCCAAAACCTGGTTCGTCCTTGCGGCCGATTACGCCTTCGGTCATTCCATGGAAGGGCAGATGAAGAAACTTGTCGCCGATATGGGCGGCCAGGTCGTCGGTTCTGTGCGTCATCCGCTCTATGGAACGGACTTTTCATCCTTCGTGCTTCAGGCGCAGGCGTCGAAGGCGGATGTGGTGGCCCTGGCCAACGCCGGGCCGGACACCATCAACGCCATCAAGCAGGCGGCGGAGTTCGGTCTGACCCAACAGGGACAAAACCTGGCGGCGACGACCTTCTATCTGCCCAACGTTCACAGCCTTGGCCTTCAGACGGCGCAGGGCCTGCGCGTGGTCACAGGCTTCTACTGGGACCGCAATGACGATACCCGGGCGTTCGACAAACGGTTCCGGAAACTTTCCGGCGGCACGCCGCCGGACCATGTTCACGCCGGCGTTTACAGCGCGGTCCTCGCCTATTTGCGGGCTGTCCAGGCGGCCGGAACCGATGACGGCGTCAAGGTTGCGGAAACCATCAAGTCCCTGCCGGTCAATGACATGTTCGCGGAAGGGGCCAGTGTCCGCAAGGATGGCCGCCTGATGAATGACCTGTTCCTGGCCGAGGTCAAGAAACCAGCGGACAGCAAGGCGCCGTGGGACTACTACGCCATCAGGACCCGCCTCAAGGCCGCCGATATTATCCGGCCGCTGGACCAGGGTGGTTGCAAGATTTGATCCGCTGATTTCCTGATCGGGGCCGGCCCCCATGCTGTCCGGGGGGCTCCCCGGTCGCGCGCGCCCTCAACCCGCGTGCAGGCCCGGCGCTTCCTGGCCGGTGGCGGCGACATATTCGGTGTAGCCGCCGCCGTACTGATGCACGCCGCCGTCCGGCGTCAGCTCCAGCACCCGGTTGGAGAGGGCGGCGAGGAAGCGGCGATCGTGCGAGACGATCAGCATGGCGCCTTCATAATCGGCCAGCGCCTCGATCAGCATTTCCTTGGTGGCGAGGTCGAGGTGGTTGGTCGGCTCGTCGAGCACCAGGAAATTCGGCGGATCATACAGCATCCGCGCCATGGCCAGCCGCGCCTTCTCGCCGCCGGAGAGCACGCGGCATTTCTTCTCCACGTCGCCGCCGGAAAAGCCGAAACAGCCGGCCAGCGTGCGCAGCGAGCCCTGGCCCGCATGGGGGAAGGCGTCCTCCAGCGTCTCGAACACGGTGCGCTCGCCATCCAGCACATCCATGGCGTGCTGGGCGAAATAACCCATCTTCACGGCGCTGCCGATCGCGGCCTGGCCGGCGTCCGGCTCCGAGGCGCCGGCGACAAGCTTCAGCAGGGTGGACTTTCCGGCGCCGTTGACGCCGAGCACGCACCAGCGCTCCTTGCGGCGCACAACGAAGTCGAGCCCGTCGTAGATGCGGCGCGCCCCGTATGCCTTGTCAACGCCCCTCAGCGACGCCACTTCCTCGCCCGAGCGCGGCGCCGGCGGGAATTCGAAACGCACGGTCTGGCGGCGCAGCGGCGGCTCGACGCGCTCGATCTTGTCGAGCTTCTTCACCCGGCTCTGCACCTGGGCGGCGTGCGAGGCGCGCGCCTTGAAGCGCTCGATGAACTTGATCTCCTTGGCCAGCATGGCCTGCTGGCGCTCAAACTGCGCCTGTTGCTGCTTTTCCTTCAGCGCCCGCTGCTGCTCATAGAATTCATAGTCGCCGGAATAGGAGGTGAGGGCGCCGCCATCGATCTCGACGATCTTGTTGACGACGCGGTTCATGAACTCGCGGTCATGCGAGGTCATCAGCAGGGCGCCCTCGAAATTCCGCAGGAAGCCTTCCAGCCAGATCAGGCTCTCGAGGTCCAGATGGTTGCTCGGCTCGTCGAGCAGCATGACGTCCGGGTTCATCAGCAGGATGCGGGCGAGGGCGACGCGCATCTTCCAGCCGCCGGAGAGATTGCCGACGTCGCCGTCCATCATCTCCTGGGTGAAGCTGAGGCCAGCCAGCACCTCGCGGGCGCGGGCGTCGAGGGCGTAACCGTCCAGCTCCTCGAAGCGTCCCTGGACCTCCCCGTAACGTTCGATGATGGCGTCCATCTCGTCGGCCCGGTCCGGGTCGGCCATGGCGGCTTCCAGTTCGCGCATTTCGGCGGCGACCTCGCTCACCGGCCCGGCGCCGTCCATCACCTCGGCCACGGCGCTGCGGCCGGCCATCTCGCCCACGTCCTGGTTGAAATAGCCAATGGAGACGCCGCGATCGACCGCCACCGCGCCCTCATCCGGCGGCTCCTCGCCGGTGATCATGCGGAACAGCGTGGTTTTCCCGGCCCCGTTAGGCCCCACCAACCCGATGCGCTCGCCCCGGTTCAGCGCGGCGGACGCCTCCACATAGAGCAACCGCTCGCCGTTCTGCTTGCTGATATTGTCGAGACGAATCATGGGGACCCTGCGCGCGCAAAAAAAAAAGCATGTACGGTCGAAGCGGAGGGCCGCGTCGCCTGCCATGCGTCAAATCAGGGAGACTGACATGGTTCCGGTCCTGGTTTGACTGGATCGCGTTCAGCTCTTCGCGCGGGTGTTAGAACATGTTGCGCCTGTACGGAACCACCATTGCGCCGGCGGGACGAGGAAACGCAGCGCGAGGGCAGGACGCTTTCGATAAAACCGGACCCCATGCTTCATGAAGGCATGCGCCACCTTGAAATATGGCGCATGTCCTGTGATCCGGTTCTGGCGGGCGTGCTCTAGCGGGAGATCGGCCGGCTGGGCGTGGTGCGCGGATAGCCAACCTTGTCGGCGGGGGGCGTCAGGCCCTGCATGTAATAGAGCACGTCGTTGGCGATGGCGGCGCAGATTTCGGTGTTGTTGTCCGCTCCGCCATAAAGGCCATCGGAGTTGGTCAGCACGAAGCAGCCGGCGACGGACGCCTGCTTCCCCGGCGCGTCGCTTGGCAGGAAGGCGATGTAGCTATTGAAACCCTGCAATCCGCCGTCTTTCCAGACCGTTGGGAAGTCGGCGTTGTCGGCCGGAGTGAGAAACCAGCCAAGGCCGAGGTTGTCGCCCCAGGGCGTGGTTACCTGGGTGGCGGGGCTTTGCAGGCTGGGCAGCAGCGGCGTCAGCGTATCGTGGACAATCAGGCCCATGTTGAATTTCAGCCATTGCATCATGTCATTGGGCGTCGCCACGATGCCGCCGGCGCCGTTGTAAGCCGGGAACAGCTCCCAGCCTGGCTGGGCGGGGCTGGGGCTGGAGCCCGAATAGGCATAACCAAGCGGCAGCCTGTTCAGCCGGATGTTGTCGAAGAAGATGGCGTAGATATCGAGCGGACTGAAAACGTTTTCGGTCATCAGTTGCTGGAAGTTCTGGCCATTGCCGGCCAGCAGCGGAGCCAGCGCGCCGCCCATGAGGCCAAAGGCGAGATTGGAATAGGTGTAGCGCTCATTCGGCGGCTTCGGCGTCATGGACGTGGAGACCAGATAGCCAAGCATGCCGGGAACGCCGTAAGGCATGGGCAGGTAAGGCGGGCTGTCGTAAGCGTCCGTCTCGTTGTCCTGCGGCAGGCCCGAGCTGTAGGTGACCAGGCTGGTGATCGGAATATCGGCGAACTGTCCGCCGATGCCGAGCGGGAACTGGCCGAGCGTCAGATCCGGGTTCGACTGCGCCTGCATTTGCAGGGCGTAGAGCGTGGCGGTGAAGGTCTTGCTGACCGAGGCCAGCTCAAACGGCGCGCCGCCGTTCAGCGGCAGCGACTGTCCAGCCTGGTTAGCGAGGTTTCCGGCGTAGAAGATGTCGCTGAAGTTCTCTCCCGCGTAGCCGATCACGAAGCCGAGGCCATTTGGCTGGTTATCCAGAAAGGTCTGGACCAGGCCCTGTAACTGCGCCTGCGTTGGCGCGACGATGTCCGCTCCCATGCCGCTCTCCCATTTGCCGTAATATTAGGCAATATAAGTTGTGCGCACGCTGATCTGCGCGACATGGTTGTAAGTATCATCCGCAACACCCGCCATTCACTGTTGCGTGTGCGGCTCCGTATACTGGGGTGGATACTGGAGCGGGGCGTTCGCGACCGCGCCGCCCGCGCCGGCGAGGAAGGCGGCTAGAAGGGAAGGCGGCGGCATCACCCGGGACTGGCCGGCCCCGGAGAAAGCTGTTGCGGGCGGGTAGGCGCCGCTGCTCCCAAAAGCGGTCCGGCGAGAGCGCCGCCCGGGCGGGAGAGGCCGACTGCTCCCGGAAACACCTGGGCGAGAGAGGCGCCGCCAGCGGGAGGCGCCGCTGCGGTTCCCGGGCGTCCTGCCGTCCCGCGTAGCGGTGCGGGCGGCGGGGCGCGCTATCCCTGGCGCCGGGGCGCCGTCTCATGCCCTGGCGCTGAGGCGCCGCCGTCTCATGTCCTGGCGTCGGGGGCGCCGTTTCATGGCTTGTCACGCTTTCTCCCGGTCCCACGTCTCCGCTGATACGCCCGTCTTGCGCAGTTCCGCCTTGCGTACTTTCTCGGTGGGCGTCTTTGGCAGGGCCGCGACGATGTCGATGAAGCGGGGGCGGGCGAAGCGGGGCACTTCGCTGTCGGTGTGGGCGGCGATCTGCTGCGGCGTCAGCCGGGCGCCGGGGGCGGCGACCACCGCCAGCATCACCTCGTCCTCGCCGCCGGCGATGTCCGCCGCCACGGCGTAGGCGGCGACCTCGGCGACGCCTTCCAGCCGCAGCACCGCCTGCTCCACCTCCCAGGAGGAGATGTTCTCGCCGCGCCGGCGGATGCAATCCTTGATGCGATCGACGAAGAACAGGTTGCCGTCCTCGTCAATGTAGCCGGCGTCGCCGGTGTGGAACCACAGATTGCGCCAGGCCTCCATGGTCTTGTCCGGCAGGCCCAGATAGCCGGCCATCATGGTCCACGGCAGCTTCGGCCGGCTGGTGATTTCGCCGGTCTGGCCCGGGCCCAGCTCCGCGTCGGTGTCGGGATCGCGAATGCTCACCTCGAAAAAGCGCGCATAGGGTTTGCCCGCCGAGCCGGGCTTTGAGTCGGTCGCGCCGCCCCAGGAAATGATGTTGTTCTCGGTCATGCCGAAGCCGGAGCTGACCGCCGGCACGCCAAAACGCTCATGCCATACGGGGACGTGCTCGGCCGGGTTCGGCGCGCACAGGATCAGCCGCAGCTTGTGGTCGCGGTCCTCCGGGCGCGGCGGCGTATCGACGACGAAGGCGCTGACCACCCCCAGCGAATTGGTGATCGTGGCGCCGTAACGGCGCACGTCGTCCAGCCAGGCGGTGGCGCTGAACCGGCGACGCACCACGGCGGTCGCGCCGGTGATCAGGCAGCAATAAAGCTGCATCAGCAGGCCATTGGCGTGAAACAGCGGCAGCACGATGTAATAGACGTCGTCCGCCGTCACCGCGAGGTTGTCGGCGGCGCCGTAGCCGTAGAGGAAACAGTGGGCGTGCGGCATCAGCACGCCCTTGGCCGGCCCGGTGGTGCCGGAGGTGTACATCACCGCGGCGATGTCATGGGCGCGGGGCGTCGGCCCCTGCCAGCGTTCGGCGTCGCGCCAGCCGGCGAAGTCGATGACGCGCCAGCCAGCGCTGGCCAGGTCCGCCGGCGCCTCGGCGCTGTCCGGGTCGGCGATAATCACGGTTTCAAGTTTTGGCAGGCGCGGGGCGATCTCGATCAGGACCGGCAGCAGGTCGGCGCCGACAATGGCGACCCGGGCAGCGCAATTGACCAGCTGATGTTCAAGGAAGGCGCCTTTCAGCTCGGTGTTCAGCACCACGAAAGCGGCGCCCAGCCGGCCGAGGCCCAGCCAGGCGCGAATCAGGTCAAGGCTGTTGCGGGCCAGCACGGCAACCCGGTCGCCAGGATCGACGCCGAGATGATGCAGGAAACCGGCGACAAGCTCCCCGGCCGCATGGGCCTCGGCGAAGCTCATGGCGTCGCCGTCGACCATGCGCACGAAGGTCTTCTCCGGCCGCTGCCGGGCCTGAAACGCCGCGACCTCAGGCAGAATCCAGCGGGCCGGGTCGTCCGGGTAGATGGTCATGGCGCTCCCCTGTCGTTGGCGCGTTTCGCGCATTGTCGCGGGGAAGCTGCAACGGCGATGCGGCTCTGGCAAGAGGCCGGCAAGGTAAGAGGCCGGCAAGGCAGGAGGCCGGCAAGGCAGGAGGCCGGCAAGGCAGGGGGCCAGCCGCGCAGGAGGCGGGCGTGGGACGGGAGCCTGGCCGGCGACGGTTGCCTGGGCCTACTCCGGCGGGTGAATGACGCCGCCCAGCTGGTCGGCGATGGCCCGGGCGGTGCGCGCCAGCATCGGGCCGTAGCGGTCGTTGATGTCCTGCTCGCCCAGCAGATAGGCCGGGCCGCCAAGACCAAGCGCGTAAACGCCCCGGCCATTGGGCAGGATGATCGGCGTGCCGGCGCCGTTAATGTCGCGCTGCCATTCGCCGATCGACGTGCAAAAACCCTTCTCGCGCACCTCGGCGACGGCCGCCGCCACGGCGTCGCGCAATTTGGGATAGTCGGCCGGCTTCTGGCGCTTCAGCTCATCCAGCACGGCGGCGCGCTCCTCCGGCGTCGCCCCGGCGAGCCAGGCCTTGCCGCTGGAGGTGGTGGCGATGGGCATGCGCGCGCCCACCGGCAGGCGCAGGCCGATCAGCGCCGACCCCTCACAGGTTTCGATGCAGATCACCGAAAGACGCTCGCGCAGGGTCAGCGAGATGTTCATGTCGCCGTTGTTGGCCAGCTCCTGCATCAGCGGCCGGGCGATGCGGCGGATGTCGAGGCGCTCCAGCGCGGTGAAGGCCAGCTTCAGTGTGCGCCCGCCCAGTTCATAATTGGCCAGGCGCGGATTGTAGCTGAGATAGCCCATCTCCATCAGCGTGTGGGTGATGCGCGAGACGGTCGGCTTGGGCAGGCCGGTGCGCTCCGCCAGCTCCTGGTTGCCCAGCGGCCCATCGGAGGCGCGGAACGCCGACAACACGTCGAGGCCGCGGGCGAGGGCGGTGACAAACAGCCGGCCGCTGTCCGCGCCATCCGTATCGCGCGGGCGCCGGGTGGCGGAGCGGGCCGCCGGCTTGCGGACTGCCGCAGGGGGCGTTCCGGCTGTGTCCGCTCCGTCATCGGCCATGGGCGCGGCGTCGGCGGTGGAAGCGGCGGGGGACTGGTTGGCGTCGGACATGACAGCGCTCCGGCGTCAGGGCGCGGGCCAGGCGGAAACGGAGCGCGGCGCCGCAAAATCAGGACTATCACGCGGACCTGGCCGCCCGCTCGCAGGACGCTCTACCTGCCCCCGCGCAATTCTGCAAAAACCATTTTCGCAGATTGCGGGACGCGGAGCCCTATGACAAGTTGCCAGCGACAGCCATTTGGCCGGAGCAAAATGCGCGCGCGCTAAAGCGAAAATTTGCTCCATGTTGTTGAAACAACGCGTTTTCTGCGCGCGGGGCGACGCCTGCTCCGCATGAAAACGCTTCGGTCCAACCAGAAACGAGACAAGGAAACGCAGATGGCCATTGACCCGGATCACCTCCTGAACTGGCCGTTCAAGGATCTGGAGCACACCTATACCGAGCGCGATACGATCCTTTACGCCCTCGGCCTCGGCGTCGGCTCCGACCCGCTGGACGAGAGCCAGCTCCGCTTTGTTTATGAGGACGGTCTGCGGGCGCTGCCCACCATGGCGGTGGTGCTGGGTTATCCGGGTTTCTGGCTGAAGGATCCGGGCACGGGCGTTGACTGGACGAAGGTGCTGCACGGCGAGCAGGGGCTGCAGGTGTTCAGGCCGCTGCCGGCCTCCGGCACGGTGATTGGCCGCACCCGCGTCACCGACATCATCGACAAGGGCCCGGGCAAGGGCGCGATCCTGTATTCCGACCGCGACATCATCGACAAGGCCACCGGCGAATTGCTGTGCCGCGTCACCGGCTCCAGCTTCCTGCGCGGCGATGGCGGCTTTGGCGGCAAGTCCGGCCCGACGCCGACCCCGCACCAGATCCCCGATCGCGCCCCGGACATCACCCTGGCCCTGCCGACGTTGCCGCAGGCGGCGCTGATCTACCGTCTCTCCGGCGACTACAACCCGCTGCACGCCGACCCGAAGGTGGCGACCGGCGCCGGCTTCAGGGCCCCGATCCTGCACGGTCTGTGCACCTATGGCGTCGTTGGCCGGGCGCTGCTCCAGGCGGTGGGCGATTCCAATCCGGATTCCCTGCGCCGCATGGACGTGCGCTTTACCTCGCCGGTGTATCCGGGCGAAACCATCGTCACCGAGATCTGGCGCGGCGACAACGGCTCCGTCTCGTTCCGCGCCCGCGTGCAGGAGCGCGACGTGGTGGTGATCAACAACGGCTACGCCGAGCTGGCCTGAGACGTCTGGAAGACGGGGCGCGCTGGTCAGGTGAGGCGCCCGTCGGCTCGCCAGCGTGGCGGCTCCTGTTCGGACGCCGCGCTCCCGCGTCTGGCCGGCCTTCCAGCCCCGGCGCACGACGTCAGGAGCGGCAAACCGCCGCCCGCCGCGAACGCCCCGGCCCGTCATGCCCGCGCCTGTTGTGGGCATTCACGTCCTCACATCCGGGACGCGGCGCCCCCGCCGATGCGTCGCTTGCGGGATGGCCGGGACAGGCCTGGCTGACGGCGGCCAGTGGAGAGCGGACAACTGGGTGGAACAACTGACCTCGGTCAGGGGCAAACCGGTCCCGGCTCCCTGCCTGCGCCCCTCAGCCGTCCACGCCCCACGGCGGCGGGGGAATGTCCATGTGCGCGGCGCGCAGCGCCGACGACCAGCGTTCGCTCAGATTACGAAAGTACGGGTCGCCGTTCTCGATGCGGCGGCTGATGGTGATCGCCAGCGCGTCGCGCGGGATCACGGCGATGTCGAGCGGCAGGCCGACGCCGAGGTTGGAGCGCAGGGTTGAGTCCATCGACAGCAGGCCCAGCTTGATGGCGTCGTTGAGCGTCGTTTCCCACTGCACCGAGCGGTCGAGGATGGGCTTGCCGTATTTGTGCTCGCCGATCTGGAGGAACGGGCTGTCGCGGCCGCATTCAATGAAGTTGCCGGCGGCGTAGATCATGTACATGCGCATTTCCCGGCCGGCGACCTGACCGGCGAGCAGGAAGGCGACGTCGAAGGGCAGGCCGGCGTCCTCCAGCGCCTCGCCCAGCTGCTTGCGCATCTGCCGCACGGCGAAACCCACCAGTTGCGCCGCGCGAAACATGCTCGGCATGTCCTCGATGCGCTCGGTCTCGCCGGTTTCTGGGTTGACCAGGCCCTCGGAAACCATGGCGATCACCGACTGGGAGATCGACAAATTGCCGGCGCAGGCGATGGCGATGGCCCGCTCGCCTTTTGTTCCGAACAGATGCAGCTTGCGGAACGTCGACACATTGTCGATGCCGGCGTTGGTGCGCGTGTCGGCGATCATGACGACGCCGCTCTGGACAAGCAGTCCGACGCAATAGGTCATCGGGGACTCTCCGGCTGGCCCACCCCCGCGCCGGGGGGCGGGTTCCCGGCAGGCAAATTCAGGACTGGGTCCGCCGCGAGGCCTGCGGGACGGCAAGCGCCGCGTCAAGACCTTCCGTGTCGCTGCCGGCGCGCCCGCGCGGATCGGCGCGGCGCCGTGGCAATCCGGCCCCAACCGCGGAGGCGATGGGGCCAGGCCAGGCGGCTGCGCCTGGCTGGACCCCGCGCCGCTCCAGCAGGGCAGGGGTGAGGCCGAAAAAACACGCGCGCCGCAGCCTGCCTGTCCGTTTTCTGGGCCGGATGCCGGTTCCAAATGATGCTATGTGCCCGGTGGGACGCCGTGATTCCACGGCGCGCTTACGTCACGAGGCGCAACACATGAAGCGGCCCACCGTCCTGCTGATCGCCACCGGCGGCACCATCGCCATGACCCCGCGCGCGGATGGCGCCGGCGTCGCGCCGACCCTCGATGCGGCGGATCTGGCCGCCGCCGTTCCCGGCCTGATGGCGGCGGCGTCGGTTATTCCGGTCGCCCTGGCCCGCAAGCCGTCAGCCTCGCTGACCCTGGCCGACCTCACCGCCGTGGCCACGCTGGCGCGCGAGCATCTGGCGGGCGACGTCGACGGCGTGGTGATCGCGCAGGGCACGGACACCATTGAGGAAACGGCCTTCGTTCTCAGCCTGCTGCTTCCCGCCGGCAAGCCAGTGGTGGTGACCGGCGCCATGCGCCCGCCCGCCACGGCGGGGGCCGATGGCCCGGCCAACCTGTTGGCCGCCGTCACCGTCGCGGCGGCGCCGGCGGCTCACGGCCTTGGCCCGGTGGTGGTGTTGAACGATGAGATTCACGCCGCCCTGCTGGTGCAGAAGGGGCATACGGCGTTGACCTCCGCCTTTGTTTCTCCCGGTTTCGGCCCCCTTGGCCTTGTCGCCGAGGGTCGGGTCCGCATCCTGCTGCGTCCGGCCGCGCCGCCGGTCCTCGCCGGATTGCTGGGGCGCGCGCCGGAAGAGCTGTTGGCGGACCTGGCGGTGGAAGCGCCCCCGCCGGCCGTGGCCCTGCTGCGCATCGGCCTTGGCGACGACGGCCGGTTGCTGGCGGCGGCGCCGGAACTTGGTTTCGCCGGCGTGGTGATTGAAGGCGCCGGGGCCGGCCATGTGCCGGAGCGCCTCGCCGACCTCGTGTCCCGGGTCGCCGCCCGCATGCCGGTGATTCTTGGCTCACGGGTCAGCGCCGGGCCGGTGTTCAGCGCTACCTATGGCTATCCAGGCTCCGAGATTGATCTGTTGCAACGCGGCGTCATCGGCGCCGGCATGCTCTCCGGCCTGAAAGCGCGGCTGCTGCTGCAACTGCTGCTGCGCGCCGGCGCTGACGCCGGGCAGATCAGGGCTGCCTTCGCCGCTTGCGGCGGTTAGCTTGCCCGGATGAACGCCGGAGCGCTTGCCCGCCGGCGCACGCCCTGCCAGGCTCCGGCCGCGCGTGAAGGCGCGCCAGTGATGTGTGGATACGGGGAACGCCATGAAACTTGTGCGGTTTGGAGAGCCAGGCGCCGAAAGGCCAGGCCTGCTGGATAGCGAAAACCGGATTCGCGATCTCTCGGGCGTCATCGCCGATATCAACGGCGCCGCCCTCGACCCGGCGACCCTCGACCGCCTGCGCGCGCTTGATGCCGGCGCCCTGCCGCTTGCGCCGGCTGGCGCGCGCCTTGGCCCTTGCGTTGGCGGCGTCGGGCATTTCATCGCCGTTGGCCTCAACTACGCCGATCACGCCGCCGAAGCCGGCCTGACGCCGCCGGCGGAGCCGATCCTGTTCAGCAAGGCGCCGTCCTGCATCATCGGTCCCCATGACGATGTGCTGATTCCGCCAGGCTCGACCAAAACCGACTGGGAGGTGGAGCTGGCGGTGGTGATCGGCTCTCCGTGCTCCCGCGTTCACGAGGCGGAGGCGCTGGATCACGTGGCCGGCTACTGCCTGTGCAACGACATATCCGAGCGCGCCTGGCAGAACGAACGCGGCGGCACGTGGATGAAGGGCAAGGGCGCGCCGACCTTTGGCCCCCTCGGCCCATGGCTGGCGACGCGCGAGGAACTGGGCGACGCCAATGGCCGCGCCATGTGGCTCGATCTCAATGGCGAGCGCATGCAGACCGGCAATACGGAGAACATGATTTTCCGCGTTCCGTTCATCGTCTCCTACATTTCGCAGTTCATGGACCTGCGCCCTGGCGACGTCATCGCCACCGGCACGCCGCCCGGCGTCGGCATGGGCCGCAAGCCGCCGCTATTCCTGAAGGCCGGCGACCGGATGACCCTGGGCATCGATGGCCTTGGCGTGCAGGACCTGAACGTGCGCGACGCTTCCCGCCAGGCGGCGGCCTGATCCGCGCCGGCCTGCGCTGGCCGCATGGCGGGGCTGGGGGCGCCGCCATGACGACATTGACAGTAAATTGGAGGGTTTCTAGATTCCATCCATGAGCGGTGGCCAGGGCAGGAGATTTTCCGGGGCCGGATAGATCGCGACAGTCTGGTCAGGAACGTTCCGCCATGCAGGCCGCCCGAGAAAAAGGGTGGAAGCCTATGGCCACGGACGCCTCCGTCGTTACGTCACCTGTCGCCGGCAGCGGCGCGCCGCTGGAAAAAGTCACGCTCAACGACAAATATCTGCAGCCCTCGGGACGGATCTACCTGTCCGGCATCCAGGCGCTGGTGCGCCTGCCGATGATGCAGCGCCAGCGGGATCTGGCCAATGGCCTGAACACCGCAGGCTTCATTTCCGGCTATCGCGGTTCACCGCTCGGCGTCTACGACAACGCCCTCTGGCAGGCGAAAAAACTCCTTGAGGCCGAGAACATCACCTTCCAGTCGGGCCTGAACGAGGACCTCGCCGCCACGGCGGTCTGGGGCAGCCAGCAGGTCGGCCTGTTTCCCGGCGCCAAATTCGACGGCGTGTTCGGCGTCTGGTACGGCAAGGGCCCCGGCGTCGACCGCTCGATGGACGCGCTGAAACACGCCAACTCCGCCGGCACGTCGAAATATGGCGGCGTGCTCGCCATCGCCGGCGATGACCATGGCTGCCAGTCGTCGACGCTCGCCCACCAGAGCGAGCAGGTCTACATGGCGGCGATGATGCCGATCCTCAATCCGGCCAATGTGCAGGAGTATCTGGATTTCGGCCTGCGCGGCTACGCGCTTTCCCGCTACAGCGGCTGCTGGGTCGGCTTCAAGGCGATTTCCGAGGCGGTGGAAAGCTCCGCGTCGGTCTGGGTCGATCCCGACCGCATCCGCATCATCACCCCCACTGACTTCGAGATGCCGCCCGGCGGTCTGAATATCCGCTGGCCGGATCCGCCGCTGGAGGCCGAGGCGCGCCTGCACGGGCCGCGCATGGAGGCGGTGGCCGCCTTCGCCCGCGCCAATCCGTTCGATGAGATCGTGCTCGACAGCCGCGACGCCGGCGTGCCGGGGCGGCTTGGCCTGATGACCACCGGCAAGGCGCATCTCGACGCCCGCCAGGCCCTGGCCGACCTCGGCATCTCCGACGATCAGGCCCGCGCTCTCGGCATCCGCATCTACAAGGTCGGCCTGACCTGGCCGCTGGAGCGGGAAGGGGCGCTGCGCTTCGCCGAAGGGTTGCAGGACGTGCTGGTGATCGAAGAGAAGCGCGGCTTCATTGAAGACCAGCTCATCCGCTACCTGTACAACATGGACGCCGCCCATCGCCCGATGGTCGTCGGCAAGCGCGACGAGAGCGGCGCCATGCTGCTGCCGAGCGAGGGCGAGTTCAATCCGACCCTTGTGGCCCGCGCCATCGTCTCGCGCCTGCGCCGCATGGGCCATAAGGACCCGGCCCTCGACCAACGCCTGGCGCGCCTCGCTTCCTTTGAGCAGATGGGCGCGACCCCGGCCACCAAAATGGCCCGGACGCCGTTCTTCTGTTCCGGTTGCCCCCACAACACCTCAACCAATGTGCCGGAGGGCTCGCGCGCCATGGCCGGCATCGGCTGCCACGGCATGGCCTCCTACATTCCGGCCCGGCGCACCGCCACCATCACCCACATGGGGGCGGAGGGAACCAACTGGATCGGCCAGGCGCCGTTCACCGCCGAACCGCACATCTTCCAGAACCTCGGCGACGGCACCTACACCCACTCCGGCATTCTCGCCATCCGCGCCGCGGTGGCCGCCGGCGTCAACATCACCTACAAGATCCTCTACAACGACGCGGTCGCCATGACCGGCGGCCAGCACGCCGAAGGCGGCTATTCGGTTGGCGAGATCGCCGCCCAGGTGGCGGCCGAGCGGATTGCGCGCCTGGTGATCGTGTCGGACGAGCCGGACAAATATCCGCCCAACGGCTACTTCCCGGCCGGCGCGAAAACCTTCCATCGCGACCAGCTCGATCACGTGCAGCGCGAGTTGCGCGAAACCGAAGGCGTGACCGTGCTGATCTATGACCAGACCTGCGCCGCCGAAAAACGTCGCCGCCGCAAGCGCGGCCTGATGCCGGATCCGCAAAAGCGCGTTTTCATCAACGATCTGGTCTGTGAAGGCTGCGGCGACTGCTCGGTGAAATCCAACTGCGTCTCGGTAAAGCCGCTGGAAACCGAATTTGGCCGCAAGCGCCAGATCGACCAGTCCAACTGCAACAAGGATTATTCCTGCGTCAACGGCTTCTGCCCCAGCTTCGTCACCGTCCACGGCGGCTCCCTGCGCAAGCTGACGAAAAGCGGCGCGAAACCCAGCGTAGCCGACGATCCGTTCGCGACGTTGCCGCCGCCGCGGCAGAAGCCGCTGGGCGAGCCTTATGGCATTCTCATCACCGGCATCGGCGGCACCGGCGTCATCACCGTTGGCGCGTTGCTCGGCATGGCGGCGCACCTGGAGGGCAAGGGCTGCACGGTGCTGGATTTCACCGGCCTGTCGCAGAAAAATGGCGCGGTGATGAGCCACGTGCGCCTGGCGCCGAAGCCGGAAGACCTGGCGGCGGTGCGCATCGCGCCCGGCGGCGCCGACCTGGTGCTGGGCTGCGACATGGTGGTGGCGGCCAGCCCCGCCGCCCTGTCACGCATGGAGACCGGCGTCACCCGCGCCGTGGTCAACGATTATCTCCAGCCCACCGCCGGCTTCGTCATCAATCCGGATGTGGATTTCGAGCACGCCCAGATGAAGCGGGCGCTGCGCCAGGCCATCGGCGAGAAGGGCATTGATCTGGTCAAGGCCAGCGATCTGGCCACCGCCCTGATGGGCGACGCCATCGCCACCAATCTGTTCATGCTGGGCTACGCCTTCCAGCGCGGCCTGTTGCCCCTGTCGCTGGAGTCGATTGAAAAGGCGGTGGAGCTGAACGGCGCCGCTGTCGACATGAACCTGCGCGCCTTCGCCTGGGGGCGGCTCGCCGCCCATGACCCGGATGCGGTGGAGCGCATCGCCCGGCCGCTGCTGGCGCCTCCGGCGCCCGAGGCGCCTGACCTCGACGCGGTGATTGAACGGCGCGTCCAGTTCCTCACCGCATACCAGAACGCCGCCTGGGCCGCCCGTTACCGGGCCCTGGTCGATGAGACGCGCGCCGTCGAGCAGGCCCGCGTTCCCGGCCGGCAGACACTGACCGACGCCGTGGCCCGCAACCTCTTCAGGCTGATGTCGTACAAGGACGAATACGAGGTGGCGCGCCTGTATACGGACGGGACTTTCCAGGAGAAGCTCGGCAAGCAGTTCGACGGCGACTATCGCCTGCGCTTCCATCTGGCCCCGCCGCTGATCGCGCCGCGTGACCCGGAAACCGGCGAACTCAAGAAGCGTGAATTCGGCCCCTGGGTCCTGCCACTGCTGCGCGTGCTGGCGCGGATGAAGCGGTTGCGCGGCGGCGCGCTCGATATCTTCGGCTACAGCCACGAGCGCCGCACCGAGCGCCAGCTCATCACGGACTATGAGGCGATGTTGCGCGAGGTGTTGCGCGACCTGGCGCCAGCCAACCACGGTGTCGCCGTCGATCTGGCCGCCATACCAGAGCAGATCCGTGGCTTCGGCCATATCAAGGAACGCAACCTCAAGGCCGCGAAAACCAACGAGGCGATGCTGCGCGCCGCTTTCGCCAACCCGCCGCCGGTGGCGCAGGCGGCTGAATAAGCGCTCTGCCGCAGCAATATCCGGTCATCCTGACAAGGCCGGCGCGTCACCGCGCCGGTTTTGCTTTGCCGATGCCGCTGGAACCTTGAAGCAGATGGGGCGTTATTTTGAGACAGAACGCCAGTCGCGCGGCATTGCGTGACGCCAGTATGAGGACAGGTTCATGTTTGGCTGGGCCATTACTTTTCTGATCATCGCTCTTATCGCTGCTGTTCTCGGATTCGGCGGCATTGCCGGTACGGCTGTTGGGATCGCCAAGCTGATTTTCCTTGTGGCGCTGGTGCTCTTCGCCATTTCCGCCGTGGCTGGCATTGTGCGTGGCCGCAATCCCGGCATCTGAAGCATGGCGGGGGCCGCCCCTCCGGGGGCCAGGCCTCCGCCCCGCCTGCGCCGGTCCGGGGCGCAGGCATGACCGGCGACCGGCAGCAAACCCGTACCGGGGACTGATCACACCGCGCCGGCCCTGCTGGCCACCGCCCCGGCGACCAGACGGCAAACTGAAGCTGAAGCCAGGAACTTGCCGGCAAAAGCGGAATCGGGCCCCTCAGCCCGGTGCAAGAAACGTCGTTCCCGAAAAAATAGTTTTGACAATAATAACTTGCGCCCGATTCGGACCCCTGCGCGCCAGGCCGTCACGGTGGCGGGCGGCGTGGTCCGTTGCATTCAGGCCTTGCGCTATGCCTGATCTGGCGGCGGATGATCTTCCACATGCACCGGCACGCTGATCGCCAGCGCCACGCGCGGGCTGGGGCCGGCGTGGCCTGAGGCCGCGGCCGGGCCGCTGTCACGTTCGGCGGCGTCGAGTTCGCGGGCGTTGATCTGGTTGATGAAAGCCTGTTGCAGGCGGCGGGACATCAGAAGTCCCTGCCGGGAGGGCGTGACGCCGCTGTCCCGCAGGGCGAAAATCACCAGCCGCACGTCCCGGCCTTCGGGCGTGAAGGTAAGCTGCGCCTGGCTGACGCCGGGCTTGCCGCCCGCCAGCAATGGCCAGATTGCCTCCACGAGCAGCAGCGCCAGCGGGATAGCCCGGTCCAGTTCCAGATATTGTTCGGTATGTTGCGCGTCGGGCGTGAAATCGGCCACGACCCCCGCGGGCGCCCCGGCCGCCTGCTGCACATACATCAGCACCTCGTGCACCAGCGGCGTCAGCGGCGCCAGCCTGATGTCGCCATGGGCGAGGGCCAGCTTGTAGGCGGACGCCATGGCGTGCACCCGGCATTCGGCCAGGGCCAGGGCTTCATGGGTTTCCCCGCTTTTCTGCCGCTTGGTCAGGTTCAGAAAGCTGGCGATGACCTGGAAATTGTTTTTGACGCGATGGTGAAGCTCCCGGAGCAGCGCGCTGCGCTGGTTGGCCACGGTCGCCAGTTCCCGCGTTCTGGCCCCAAGCACCTCGGCCATCTGGTCAAACGCCGTCGCGTATTGCTGGAGCTCCAGCGGCGCGCTGTCGGGCAGTCTGGCGCGCACGTTGAAGTCGCCGTATGACAGCCGCTGCGCTGTCCTGCCAAGGCGTCGCATCCATTGCAGGAACAGCCGGTCGATGGCCAGCCACGCCACGGCCATGACGATGGCGAAAATCAGCAGCGGCACGGCGAGGCCGACAACGAGTTGCTGCTCCGCCTGGCCGAAATCCGGCTTCTCCTTAGCCGAAAAGATGCGCGCCACGCCAGGCTCGATGGGGATGGAGATGTAGGTGTAGGTGTCTCCGTTTCGCCCGTTGCCCGTCACCAGTTCATGACGGGAGGCCAGGAACAGCTTCTCCTTCGCGGGAAGCCACCCGTTGTCCTCCTGTTCGCCGCTGTGGGCGATGATGTGGAACCTGTCGTCGATCACCGCGAAGGGGCTGGCGCGCCCCTGCGGCGTACGCTCCAGCAATTCGCGCATGAATGCCTGGGAGACGACGGAGAGCAGGGTTTCGGGCCCGTCCAGCGTCGAGGCCACCCCAAGGTGGAATGGCGGGGTCCTGCTGGCGAGAATGGTTTCCCGGCGGGTGTTCGCCCGCAGGCTGGATGGGGGGGCTGCGGGAGCGGCGGGAGCGACCGCCGCCAGGTCAAAGCCGTCAAGCGCCGCCTGGTCCCCGGCGTAGCAGACCAGCCGGCCGTCGCGAAAGAAGCCGTAGGCGACAACTTCCCGGTTGACCTTGCGATAATGGGGGAGGGACGCGCAGAATTTCTCGTCCCCCGCATGCGTGGCGGAGGCCAGCAGGGTGGTCGCGACGATGTCGGCGCTATTGAGGGCGCCGCGAACGAGGCTGGCGATATTGAGGGCAGCCTGGCGCTGGGATGCGTCCACGGTCGCGCTGACGCTGCGATAGAGATGCCACGTCAGACCGGCGGCCAGGACCACGGCAGGCAGCACCGCCAACCCGAACAGGGTCAGCAACCGCGATCGTATGCTGGCCGCCCGCAGCATCCTGTCTCCGTTACGCCATTCCCGGGCGAAGTGAACGTTGCTTCGCGGGAGGAGAATCCGTCAGGGTGAAGGACACGACATGTCCATGATTGCATTCCTTCCGGGAAAACGTCCTCAAGGTGCGCGGGGACGCGGCCGCGTTTCCAGGCTGAAGCATTTTGACCCACAGGCTCCGCGCCGCCCCGGCGCGCTCACGGTCTTCAGCAAACGTGGACGCATCTTCGTTAAAAAAGACGTCAGCCCGGAACAGGCGGGGCAGCTTCGGCTCCCCGTCCTGAAACGCGCGCCGTCCCCAATGCGTGCCGCCGTCGCCCTGGCGGTGAGGCGCGGGGCCGGTCAGTCGGTTTTTGCGCCGCCCCCGTCCGCTCCAGCCAGTGCGGCGTATGAGTCCGCGTCCGGCCCGAAATCCGCGCCGGACGTCACCGAGAGCATCTCGCCAAGGCGCGCCCGCGCGCGATTGATCCGGCTCTTGATGGTTCCGAGGGCGCAGCCGCAGATTTCCGCAGCTTCCTCATAGGAAAACCCGGAGGCGCCCACCAGAATCAGCGCCTCGCGCTGGTCATCGGGCAACTGGGCGAGGGCGCGGCGGAAGTCCTCCAGATCCATGTGGCCGTGCTGCGGCGCATGAACGGCGAGCCGGCTGGCGTGGGCGCCGTCATCCTCCACCTCGCGCGAGCGCTTGCGGAAATCGGAATAGAAGGTGTTGCGCAAAATGGTGAACAGCCAGGCCCGGATGTTGGTGCCTTCCGTATAGCCGTTCATGTTGGTCCATGCCTTGACCACGGTGTCCTGAACCAGATCGTCGGCGCGCTCCACATTGCCGGTGATGGAGATGGCGAACGCGCGCAGGCTCTGCAGCTCGGCCAGCAGCGCATCCTTGAATCGATCCGGGTCTGTCACGATTCCTGTTCCTTGCCGGAAGCCGGGAGGGTCGGGCGGCCATCGAGGCTTGAGAGCAGGGAAAGAAACCGGTCAGGCACGGGCAGGCGCACCACTTCGTCATAGACGGCCCGCAATTGCGATCCGATGGCCTGTTGCACCACGTCGTCGCCCGCCGGCGACTGGGCGCCGTCGGTTTGCCTGGCTTCCTGGCGCGCGTCTACGACAGTCGCTGGCTTGTGTCGGTCCATATTGGCGGCTTTCTTCAAACGAAACGTAACGTCGGGGAATTGGGGCGAGATCACGGGCGGGGACGCGGGGGTGATGATTGATGACAGCCTTCAGATTATCAATATCCGGAACGGGATAATGAACATGGTGATGTTCTCCCCGGTCCCTGGCGCCGACAATACCGCCAAACGGCCAATTTCCTGAGGTGAAAAATAAATATGTACAGGTCCAATGCTTGAGGCGCCGCTTGCGCCCGGGGTGGCGTTCGCCGCGCGGGCGTTGCTGCTGGTCCCACGGATTCAGCTTTTCCATGAGGGAAAGCCAGGCCGTCGCGCCCAGACCGCGCCAGTCGGCGTCGACCCCTGCGATGTCTTAACCCCTTGCGGGTCCATGGCGATATTCCCCTCCGCTGGTTGGATTTGCCGTCGGGTTCCATGCAAATCGGGAGCAGTCAGATTCTGAACGCGTGGAAGATGTTCTGGTTCCGCAAAAAATGTGGAACTATTGTCCGCCCTGGTGGTTACCGTTTTATCAAACATCGTCGTTGACCGTTATAGCGCTGGCCGGCGGCCCCCCCACTCCGTGGAGCCCTCCATGTCACTTTCGCAAGAGATTGCGCCCCACCTTCCATACCTCAGACGATTTGCGCGCGCCCTGACCGGATCCCAGACGGCGGGGGACGCTTACGTCGTGGCCGCTCTTGAAGCGATTGTCGCGGACCCGTCCGTGCTGCCGGCCGGGTCCCGGCTTCGTCCGGCGCTGTATCACGTGTTTCTCAAAATCTGGTCGTCGATCGGCCCCGGTCTTGAGACGGGCGGGGAACTTGCCGAAGCCTCCGTGGCCGAGCAGCGGGTGACGGCGCTGACGCCGCGCCCGCGCCAGGCGTTCCTGCTGCGCACCGTGGAGGGCTTCGCCCTTGAGGACGTCGCCGACATTCTGGACGTGACGGTCGACGAGGCGGCGGAACTGGTGGCCGATGCGGGCCGGGAGATCGCGGCGCAGGTCGCCACGGATGTCCTGGTGATCGAGGACGAGCCGATCATCGCCATGGACCTGGAAGGTCTGGTCGAGGACATGGGCCATCGGGTTGTCGGCGTGGCGCGCACCCACAAGGAGGCGGTGGAGCAGGCGCTCAGGCGCCGTCCCGGCCTGGTGCTGGCGGATATCCAGCTGGCCGACGGCAGCTCCGGGCTCGACGCGGTCAATGAGATGATCGCCAGCATGGCGGTGCCGGTGGTGTTCATCACCGCTTATCCCGAGCGGCTGCTGACCGGCGAACGCCCCGAGCCCGCCTTCCTGATCACCAAGCCGTTCCATATCGACACGGTGAGGGCGGCGATTTCGCAGGCGCTGTTCTTCGACCGGCGCGCCGGGCAGCGACCCGCCGCCTGAGGGGCCCGCGCCCACTTCTACCTGATCTGCGCGACCCGGGGGAAACCCCGGGTTTTCCGTTTCGCCGTTCCCAGTCTTGCGCCAGCTACCCGCCGCCGCGGCTGCCCCAGGAAAAATGCGCCAGACAAAACGCGCCAAAACCCTGTGATGCGCCCCCCATCGCCTGACGGGCCGGCGCGCGCTGCTGGCGTCAGATGCGCGTCGCCGGCGAACGCATTAGCCCTCTTCTTCGCCCCGGCTGGCGCCGACCATCAGGCCGACGAGAAAGCCGATGCCCGCCGCGATGGCGATGGATGTCGTGGGGTTTTGCTGCACCACCGCGCGGGCTTCCCGTACGCCGCCGCTGGCCTGGTCAAGCCAGTAACGTCCCTGATCCATCGCCGTGTCCGTCGCCCTGGCAACCGAATCACCATCCGGCAGGCTGGCGCGCAACTGGGCGACGTTGCTGCGCAGCCTGTCGCCCGTCAGGCCGGCGATGCCGGAAACCCGGTGAGCGATGGAGGCGATCTCGCCGCGGATGGCCTCCAGTTCGTCAGCCACGTCTTTTTTCTTGCTGCTTCCCAGCCAGGAACTCATGACGTTCTCCTCTGTCGGTTCGCCGCGCCCTGACTGGGGCGCGGCGCCAGCCGCGATCGGACGGCTTCAGGAAAAAACGTTCGCTTGGCGTGAATGTTCCGGTTTTTACAGCGTTTTCCGGTCAGCGGGGATCGGCCGGTCGGTCAGAATTCGCTCAAAACAAAGAAAGCTGGAGCAATTATCGATCCACATTGATCGATAATTGCTCCAGCGCCGCGCCGCGCTCCAGGCGGCGGTTGAGCGCCCGTGGCGCCAGGGCGTAAACGCGACGGAACCGCCTCAACCACGGCGCGGCAGACTGTGCCAGGACGGCCATGCCAGGCCAGCCATGCGGACAGGCGCGCCAGGAAAGATATGCCAGAAAGGCATGCCAGGACAGGTTTGGGCAATGCCAGCTGCCCTGGCGCGCCCGGCGCGGTGAACGGTGGAGGCGGGTCAGGCCAGGGGCGCTGTCGCCCCGGCCGGGCGCTCCAGCCACGGCGGCGTCGGCAGACCTTTTTCGCGCAGGAAAGCCGGATTGAACAGCTTGGACTGGTAGCGCGTGCCGTAGTCGGCGAGGATGGTCACGATGGTGTGCCCCGGGCCAAGCTCCTTCGCCAGGCGGATGGCGCCGGCGATATTGATTCCCGACGAGCCGCCAAGGCACAGGCCCTCATGCTCCAGCAGGTCGAAGATGATCGGCAGCGCCTCTTCGTCCGGGATCTGGTAGGCGGTGTCGATCGGCGCGCCTTCCAGATTGGCGGTGATGCGGCCCTGGCCGATGCCCTCGGTAATGGAGGAGCCGGAGGCCTTCAGTTCGCCGTGGACGTAATATTCATACAGCGCCGCGCCCATGGGGTCGGCCAGGGCGATGCGCACGTTGGGGTTGCGCTCCTTCAGGGCGATGGCGATGCCCGCCAGCGTGCCGCCGCTGCCGACGGCGCAGGTGAAGCCGTCGATTTTGCCGCCGGTCTGCTCCCAGATTTCAGGCCCGGTGCCTTCAATATGGGCGACGCGGTTGGCGACATTGTCGAACTGGTTGGCCCAGATGGCGCCGTTGGGCTCGCTGGCGGCCAGCTGCTCCGCCAGGCGGCCGGACAGTTTCACGTAATTGTCAGGATTTGAATAAGGAACCGCGGGCACCTGCACCAGCTCGGCGCCAAGCAGGGTGAGGGCGTCTTTCTTTTCCTGCGCCTGGGTTTCCGGAATCACGATGACGCTGCGGTATCCAAGGGCATTGCCGACCATGGCGAGGCCGATGCCGGTGTTGCCCGCCGTACCTTCGACAATGACGCCGCCCGGCTTCAGCAGGCCCCTGGCCTCGGCGTCACGCACGATATAAAGCGCCGCCCGGTCCTTGACGGACTGCCCCGGATTCATGAACTCTGCCTTGCCATAGATATCGCAGCCCGTGAGCTCCGATGCGCGACGCAGCCGGATGAGAGGCGTATCGCCGATGGCGTCCAGCACGCTGTCAAAGCGCTTCATAACGCGTTTCCTGAAGTTGACGCCGCCTGGCCCGTGATTTGCCTGTTTTTTGCGTGCCGGCCCGGACGGAGAGGATTTCCGATGCTGATGCTGGCGACTTTAGGCGCCGCGCTCGCCCGGTTCAACGGCGAACTGCCGGACGGCGTGGGGATTGGATATTTAAACGAGAATTATATGTAAAATACATAAATTCACATATTCTGTGTTGCAATTCTGAAAAGGTTCGCGATTATACGTGAAAATTTCAGGAGGCTGACATGGCCGGTCGGGACAGTGATTTTGTGGGTCCACAGGGCGGGGAGACGCCTGCGCCAGTCCGCGCCGGAAAAGCGCCGGCGCGTCACAAGGCGTCGGGGCGGCGTCGCGCGGGGCTGAGTCTCGCCGCTGTCGCCGGCGTGACGGTGCTGGGCCTTTCTGCGGCCGCGAGCCTCGTCGGCAGCTTTCCGCGCCCGGCGCACGCCGCCCAGGCGCTTCTCAACGTGTCTTACGATCCCACCCGCGAGCTTTACCGCGACCTGAGCGCAGCCTTCACGGCGGACTGGGAGAAGAAGGGCGGCGGCGCGCTGCAGGTGCGCACCTCGCACGGCGGCTCCGGCGCCCAGGCCCGCACGGTGATCGATGGCGCCCCGGCGGACGTCGTCACCCTCGGCATCCCCTCCGATATCGACGCCATCGCCAGACTCACCGGCAAGATTCCGGCCGACTGGCGCACGAAGCTGCCCAACAACGCGCTGCCCTACACCTCCACGGTGGTCTTCGTCGTCCGCAAGGGCAACCCGAAGAACATCCACGACTGGAGCGACCTGGTGCGCGAGGACGTGGGCGTCATCACGCCCAACCCCAAAACCTCTGCCGGCGGTCGCTGGAACTTCCTCGGCGCCTGGGGCTATGCCGCTGAGAAATTTGGCAAGGACGACGCGAAGATCCGCGAGTTCGTCGGCGCCCTGTACAGGAACGTCAAATCCCTGGACACCGGCGCGCGCGGCTCCACCATCACCTTCGCCCAGCGCAACTTTGGCGCCGTCTTGCCGGCCTGGGAGAATGAGGCGCACCTCATCACCGGGGAGTTCGGCAAGGACAGGTTCGACATTGTCACCCCGAAGACCTCAATCCTCGCCGAGCCGCCGGTGGCGCTTGTCGCCGGCAATGTGGATCGCAAGGGCACGCGCAAGGAGGCCGAGGCGTTCCTCAAATTCCTCTACACGCCCGAAGCCCAGCGCATCATCGCGAAGCACCATTACCGCCCGTCCGATGTTTCGGCCCTGAAGCCGGAGGAGCGCCCGGCTGACATCAAGCTGTTCCGCATCGAGGATCTGCTGGGCGGCTGGGACGTGATCCAGAAGACCTATTTTGACAATGGCGGGGTGTTCGACCAGCTGACGGCGCGGAAATAAGCGCCATGAGCGTTGCAGTTGCGGCGCCGCGCCGCCGCCCTTTCATCCGCATAACAGGCGCGTTGCCGGGGTTTGGCCTTGCCCTTGGCTATGCGCTGAGCTGGCTCGGCTTCATCGTTCTGCTGCCGCTGGCGGCCCTGTTCCTGCGCGCCTCCAGCGCCGGCGTGGAGGGGTTCGCCGTCACCCTGTCCGATCCGCGCGTCCAGCACGCCCTGCTGCTCAGCTTTGGCGTGTCGGCGATCGCCGCGCTTTTCGCCACACTGGCCGGCGTGATCATCGCCTGGGCGCTCACCCGCTATGATTTTCCGGGGCGGCGGCTGGTCGACGCCATGGTCGATCTGCCGTTCGCGCTGCCGACGGCCGTGGCCGGCATCGCCCTGGCGGCTCTGTATGCGCCGGACGGGCTGCTGGGCGCGCCGCTGGCCAGGCTCGGCTGGCAGGTGGTCTACAATCCCATTGGCATCTTCATTGCCCTGGTGTTTATCGGTCTGCCCTATGCGGTGCGCACGGTGCAGCCGCTGATCGCCGAGATTGACCGCGAGCTGGAGGAGGCGGCGGCGACGCTGGGCGCCGCCCGCTGGCAGACAGTTTTCCAGGTTCTTGTCCCGCCGCTGGCGCCCGCGGCGCTCACCGGCCTTGCCCTGGCCTTCGCCAGGGGGCTTGGCGAATATGGTTCGGTCATTTTCATCGCCGGCAACCTGCCGGGCGTCTCGGAGATCGCGCCGCTGCTGATCGTCATCAAGCTGTCGGAGTTCGACTACACCGGCGCCACGGTCATCGCCGTCATCATGCTGGCCATGGCTTTCCTGATGTTGCTTGTCATCAATCTCATTCAGGCCTGGAGTCGGCGGAGGATGGGCAATGTCTGATCTGGAACCGCAACGGCAGCGGGTTTACACGCCTGACAGCGTGGTGACGGAGGCGCCTTGGGCGCGGGCCGCCATCATCGCCTTCGCCGCGGCGTTCCTCGCCCTGTTCCTGCTGCTGCCGCTCGGGCTGATCTTTCACGAGGCGCTGTCAAAGGGTTTTGACGCCTATTGGCAGGCGCTCACCGACCCGGACGCCGTGTCCGCCATCCGCCTCACCCTGCTGGTGGCGGCCATCGCGGTGCCGCTCAACCTGGTGTTCGGCGTCGCCGCGTCCTGGGCCATCGCCAAGTTCGATTTTCCGGGCAAGAGCTTTCTCATCACTTTGGTTGATCTGCCGTTCTCGGTGTCGCCGGTGGTGGCGGGCCTGGTTTATGTGCTGCTGTTCGGCGCCCAGGGCCTGCTCGGTCCCTGGCTCCAGGAGCACAATATCCAGATTGTCTTCGCTCTGCCCGGCATTGTGCTGGCGACGGTGTTCGTCACCTTTCCGTTCGTGGCGCGCGAACTGATCCCGCTGATGCAGGAGCAGGGAACCGCCGATGAGGAGGCGGCGCTGACCCTTGGCGCCAGCGGCCTGCGCGCCTTCCTCACTGTCACGCTGCCCAACATCCGCTGGGCGCTGCTTTACGGCGTGCTGCTCTGCAACGCGCGCGCCATGGGCGAATTCGGCGCCGTGTCGGTGGTTTCCGGCCATATCCGCGGCCTCACCAACACCATGCCCCTGCACGTCGAGATTCTTTACAATGAGTACAATTTTGTCGCAGCCTTCGCTGTCGCCTCGCTTCTTGCGATCCTTGCCCTCGTCACCCTCATTGGAAAGACCATCCTTGAGTGGCGCTACGGCGAGGCCATCTCCGGGCGTCACTGACAACGGGCCGGCGGGCGGCCACGAACGGAGCAGGCCAGTGGATATCCGCGTGACCGACCTCGCCAAGGAGTTCGGCGGCGCGCGCGCCTTGCGCGGCGTCAGCCTGCACATCCGCTCGGGCGAACTGATGGCGCTGCTCGGCCCTTCCGGCTCGGGCAAGACCACCCTGTTGCGGATCATCGCCGGCCTCGAAAGGGCGGAGCGCGGCAGCGTCTTCTTTGGCGAAACCGACGCAACCCGCCTGTCGGTGCAGCAACGCCACGTCGGCTTCGTCTTCCAGCATTACGCCCTGTTCCGGCACATGACGGTGGCGGATAACATCGCCTATGGCCTGCGGGTGCGTCGCCGTTCTGAACGGCCGTCGCGCGCCGCTATCAGCGCCCGGGTTGAGGAACTGCTCGCCCTGATGCAGCTCGAGGGCTATGGCGGCCGCCACCCGGCCCAGCTTTCCGGCGGCCAGAAGCAGCGCGTCGCCCTCGCCAGGGCGCTCGCGGTCGATCCCCGCGTGCTGCTGCTGGATGAACCGTTCGGCGCGCTGGACGCCAAGGTGCGCAAGGATCTGCGCGCCTGGCTACGGCAAATTCACGCCCAGACCGGTCACACCACGGTGTTCGTCACCCACGACCAGGATGAGGCGCTGGAGCTGGCCGACCGCGTCGCCATTCTCAATCATGGCCGCATCGAGCAGGTGGGCGCGCCAGATGAAATCCACGCCCAACCCGCCTCGGCCTTCGTGGCGTCCTTTGTCGGCGACGCGGCGCGCGTGCCGGTGCGGGTGCGCGGCGGCAAGGTCGTTTTCGGCGAGGAGGTGCTGGAGGCGCCTGGCGCCGCGATGGCCGATGGCGACGGCTGGCTCTGGCTGCGGCCCTATGACCTGCGCCTGGCCGGGGAGGGCGATGCGGACGCCGCTGGCGGCCCGGCTGGCCAGCTCGGCGGGGTCATTGTCGGCGTGCGCCGCACCGCCAACGGCCGCCGCGTCGAAGTCCGGCTGCATGGTCTGGACGTGATCGTCGAGGCCGACGCCCCCGCCGGCCTGTCCTGCGGTGAAGGCGGACAGGTGACGCTGGCCGTTCTTGGCGGGCGGGTTTTTCCGGAAAACAGCTAAATATTACATTTTAATTTTGTTAAATAACTCATTGTTACATCATTCAGCGTAAAATATTTTGCTATCCCCCTTGTCATGGGGTATTGGCAGGTCCAGATTGAAACCTGTCCAGTGTAGACAGGCGCCGGAGCGCCAGGGGATTGAAGATATGAAGAGGGCGGCCAAGGGGCACGCGTTGCAGGTGGTCACCGCCAATGCGCTCAGGAGCGGCTCGGTGGTGTTCCGCACGGCCGGGGACGACTGGTCCCTGGATATCGCCGACGCTGTCGTCGCCGAAACTTCCGAAGCCGGTGAGGCCCTGCTCGCCGCCGCCATGCGGGACGTGGCGGCCGATGTGGTTGTCGAGGCCTATCTGGTGGACGTGGAGCGTCAGGAAAACGGGCCGCGCCCGCTGCTGCTGCGCGAGCGCATCCGCGCCTTGCGCGGCCCCACGATCACGGAGAACCGGACGCTGGCGCCGGCGGCGACCGGCCTGCTGGCGGCGGCCTGTTGAGGCGTCTTGCCCGCTGGCGGGGTTGCCCGTCGAAGCGTCTTGCCTGGGGCGGCCCGCGCCGCCTGTGAGGCAGGCGCCAGAACCCGGAATTTTGCGACTGGAAGCGCTTCCGTAGCCCGCATCGAGGCCGAAGCGGCGCCGGTCATTCAGGACACGAGCCATGTACCGTTATGACGAATTCGACCGCCGCTTCGTGACGGGCCGCGTCGAGCAGTTCCGCGACCAGGTGCTGCGCCGGCTCTCCGGCGAACTGACCGAGGACCAGTTCAAGCCGCTGCGGCTGATGAACGGCGTCTACCTCCAGCTGCACGCCTACATGCTGCGCATCGCCATTCCCTATGGCGGGCTCAACGCCGCGCGCCTGCGCAAGCTGGCCGACATCGCCATGAAATACGATCGCGGCTTCGGGCACTTCACCACGCGCCAGAACCTGCAATTCCACTGGATCGAACTGAAGGACGTGCCGCAGATCCTCGCCGACCTCGCCGAGGTCGAGATGCACGCCATCCAGACGTCTGGCAACTGCATTCGCAACGTCTCGGCCGATCATTTCGCCGGCGCCGCCGTCGATGAGATCGCCGATCCGCGCCCCTATGCCGAAATCCTGCGCCAGTGGTCCTCGCTCCACCCCGAGTTCACCTATTTGCCGCGCAAGTTCAAGCTGGCGGTGAGCGGCTCGGCCCATGACCGCGCCGCCATCCAGGTGCACGACATCGGCCTGCAGATCGTCCGCAACGACGCCGGCGAGACCGGCTTCACCGTCTATGTCGGCGGCGGCCTCGGCCGCAGCCCGTTCATCGGCAAGAAGGTGCGCGACTTCCTGCCCGAGGCGGAGCTGCTGAGCTATTGCGAGGCGATCCTGCGCGTCTACAACATGTTTGGGCGCCGCGATAACAAGTACAAGGCGCGCATCAAGATCCTGATCCACGAGGCCGGCGTCGACGAGATCCGCCGTCAGGTGGAGGAGGAGTACGCGCAAATCCGCGACAGCCGCCTGACCCTGCCGAAGGCTGAGCTTGACCGCATCGCCGCCTATTTCGCCGCGCCGGAATTCGCCGCCCTGCCTGAGCGTTCACAGGCGCATGAGCAGGCCCTGGCCGGCGATCGCGCCTACGCCGACTGGGTGGAGCGCAACGTCTCGCCGCATCGCCAGCCCGGCTACGCCATCGCCACCATCGCCCTGAAGGCGGTGGGCGAGGTGCCCGGCGACATTTCCGCCGACCAGATGCGCGTGGTCGCCGATATTGCCGAGCGTTATGGCCACGATGAGGTGCGCGTCAGCCACGAGCAGAACCTGGTGCTGCCGCACCTGCGCAAGGATGACCTGCCGCAGGTGTTCGCCATCCTGCAGCAGGCGGAGCTGGCTTCGCCGCACGCCGGCCTGATCACCGACATCATCTCCTGCCCGGGCCTCGACTATTGCTCGCTGGCCAACGCCCGTTCGATCCCGGTGGCCCAGCGCATCACCGAGCGTTTCGCTGACCTGAAGCGCCAGCGCGACATTGGCGATCTCAAGCTGAAGATTTCCGGCTGCATCAATGCCTGCGGCCACCACCACGTCGGCCACATCGGCATTCTGGGCGTCGATCGCAAGGGCGAGGAATTCTACCAGATCACCCTTGGCGGCTCCGGCGACGAGAACTGCTCCATCGGCGGCATCGTCGGCAAGGGCTTCTCGTCCGATGAGATCGTCGACGCCGTCGAGAAGATCGTCGACACCTATATCGCCTTGCGCGCCAGCCCGTCCGAAAGCTTCCTCGAGGCGTTCCGGCGGGTCGGCGACGCCCCATTCCGTGAGGCGCTCTATGCCGAGGCTGCCTGATCCCGCCGCGGCGGCGGCCATCGCCGCCACGCCCGTTGACGCGGCTTCGCGGGCTGAAGACCTAGTGCGCGAGGCGGCGGCGCTCGACGCCCGCCACGCCGGCGCGACGGCGGAGGAGCTGCTGCGCCTTGCCCTGCGCGAGCGCGTCGCCGGCGATGTGGCGCTGGTGTCCAGCTTCGGCGCTGAATCGGCGGCGCTGCTGCATCTGGCGGCGCAGATCGACCCGGCGGTTCCGGTGGTTTTCGTCGACACCGGCCGGCTGTTTCCCGAGACGCTGGCCTATCGCGACCGCCTCGTCGCCATGCTCGGCCTCACTGACGTGCGCAGCGTCGGCCCCGACGATGCGACCGAGCAGCGGCTTGATCCGATCGGCGCCCTGTTCGCCCGCGACACGGACGCCTGCTGCGGGTTCCGCAAGGTGGAGCCGCTGGACGCCGCGCTGAAGCCGTTCCGCGCCTGGATCAGCGGGCGCAAGCGCTACCAGGCCAGCAGTCGCCACGACATTCCGGCCTTCGAGGCCACGGCCACCCACATCAAGGTCAATCCGCTGGCGTCGTGGTCGATGGCCGACATCGCCCATTACATGCGCGCCCACGCGCTGCCGGCTCACCCGCTGGTCGCCCAGGGCTACCCCTCCATTGGCTGCGCGCCCTGCACCTCGCCGGTGGCGGAAGGGGAGGATCCCCGCGCCGGCCGCTGGCGCGGCCAGGACAAGACCGAGTGCGGCATTCACGTGAGCCCGGCGGGAACAATAACAAGGAACAAGGCATGAGCGGTCTCGTGAAGAATGGCGCGGTGATCGCCGACGTCTGGAGCCGTCCGGCTGATGACGCGGCGCTGCCGACCGATGCGCCGGTTGTGGTGTCGAAGGCCCGCTTCCTGTCTGAAGCCGGCGACCTGCGCGGCCGCAATGCGCCGCTCGGCCTCAGCCTGCGCGCCGGCGACACCCTCGATGGGCTGGAAGGCGACCTGAACCGCTTCGCGCTCATCGCCCTCGATTTCCCCGCTTATACCGACGGCCGCGCCTATTCGCTGGCCCGGCTGCTGCGTGAGCGTCACGGTTACACCGGTGATCTGCGCGCCGAGGGCGACGTGCTGTGGGACCAGATTCCGCTGATGAAGCGCTGTGGCTTCGATGAATTCGCCATTCGCGACGACCGGGTGCTGAACGCCCTGATTGAGGGCCGCATCCAGGACGTGCCGGTGCACTACCAGCCGGCGGGCCGCGAGGACGTTGAAATCCAGCCGCCAGGCGCCCGCCCGTGGCTGCGGCTGGAGCCCGGCGCGTAACGAAGGCCGCCGCCAGAAAACGGCGCGCGCGGCCTTGCCGCGCCTGAAGATCGAGGACGCCGCCCGTCGTGGCGTCGCATGTTGGAAAAGGGCGGCGGCCTGCTGTCAGGCGCCGCGGGAATTCGCTCATGTCCGCTCAGTTGCAAGCTGTGTCACCCGGGATCGCGCAAGCCGCCGCGCGCCAAGACATCGCATCCCAAGACATCGCATCCCAAGACATCGCGTCCCAAGGCATCGCATCCCAGGGCATCGCGCCCTCCGGTGCTCCACGTCTGGCCCTGTCGCCGCATCTGGCCCGTCTGGAAGCGGAATCGATCCATATCATCCGTGAGGTCGCGGCCGAATTCGCCAATCCGGTGATGCTGTATTCCATCGGCAAGGATTCGGCGGTGATGCTGCATCTGGCGCGCAAGGCGTTCTTTCCCGGGCCGCTGCCGTTTCCGCTGCTGCACGTGGATACGCGCTGGAAGTTCCGCGAAATGATCGCCTTCCGCGACGCCATCGCCGCCCGCTATGGCCTGGAGCTGCTCACCCACGTCAACCCGGAAGGGGCGGCGCGCGGCATCGACCCGTTCACCTCCGGCTCGGCCCTGCACACCCAGGTGATGAAGACCGAGGGGCTGAAGCAGGCGCTGGAGAAATGGAAGTTCGACGCGGCCTTCGGCGGCGCCCGCCGCGATGAGGAAAAGAGCCGGGCCAAGGAGCGGATCTTCTCCCACCGCACCAGCGCCCACGCCTGGGAGCCGCGCAACCAGCGCCCCGAGTTGTGGAGCCTGTTCAACACCCGCATCGCCAAAGGCGAATCCATGCGCGTGTTTCCACTCTCCAACTGGACCGAGCTGGACGTCTGGCAATACATCCTCGCCGAGGACATTCCGGTGGTGCCGCTGTATTTCGCGAAAGAGCGGCCGGTGGTGGAGCGCGACGGCGCCCTCATCATGGTGGACGACGAACGCATGCCGCTGCTGCCGGGCGAGACGCCGCGGATGCGGCTGGTCCGCTTCCGCACCCTCGGCTGCTATCCGCTCACCGGCGCGGTGGAATCCTCCGCCGCCTCGCTGCAGGACATCATCGCCGAACTGATGGCCTCGCGCGCCTCCGAACGCCAGGGCCGCGTTATCGACCAGGACGACCAGGCCTCCATGGAGCGCAAGAAGCGCGAGGGCTATTTCTGATGAGCGCCCCCCACAACGCCGCCGTGAACGTGAGCGAAAATCTGGCCAGCCTCGCGCCGTTTTCCCAGAACCGTCCGGCCGATCGCGGCCTGCTGCGCTTTCTCACCTGCGGCTCCGTCGACGACGGCAAGTCCACGCTGATCGGCCGCCTGCTGCACGAGACAAAATCGATCCTGGAGGATCAGCTTTCGGCGCTGCAGAAAGATTCGCGCCGCCACGGCACCACCGGCGAGGACCTTGATCTGGCGCTGCTGGTCGATGGCCTTGAGGCCGAGCGCGAGCAGGGCATCACCATCGACGTGGCCTACCGTTTCTTCGCCACGCCGCGCCGCTCGTTCATCGTCGCCGATACCCCTGGCCACGAGCAATATACCCGCAACATGGCCACCGGCGCCTCCAATTCGGACCTGGCCATCCTGCTGGTGGACGCCCGCAAGGGTCTGCTGACCCAGACCCGCCGCCATGCGGTGATCGCCTCGCTGCTCGGCATCCGCCACGTGGTGCTGGCGGTGAACAAGATCGACCTCGTCGGCTTCGACCAGGGCGTTTTTGACCGCATTGTCGCCGACTTCCAGGCCTTCGCCGCGCCGCTCGGCTTCGTTGACGTCACGGCGATTCCGCTTTCCGCCCGCTTCGGCGACAATGTCGCCGCGCCGAGCCCGGTCATGCCCTGGTATGACGGCCCGACCCTGGTGGAGCATCTGGAAACCGTCGAGGTCGACGCCGATCGCAGCGACGCGCCGTTCCGCATGCCGGTGCAGTGGGTCAACCGGCCCAATCTGGATTTTCGCGGGTTTTCCGGCACGATCGCCAGCGGCCGCATTGGCGTTGGCGATGAGGTTGTCGTCGCCTCGTCCGGCCATGGCAGCCGGGTGGCCCGCATCGTCACCTTTGACGGCGACCTGCCAGAGGCCGCCGCCGGCGATGCGGTGACCATCGTGCTGGCCGACGAGATCGACGCGCCGCGCGGCGAGATGCTGGCGCCGCCGAAGGCGCGGCCGGCGCTGTCCACCCGCTTCATGGCCCGCCTGGTGTGGATGGCCGGGGACGCGCTGAAGCCAGGCCGCAGCTTCCTGCTGAAAACCGGCGCCCGCACCGTGCCGGCCACCGTCACCCGCCTCGCCAGCGCCCTCGATGTCGACCGTTATGAGGACGGCGCCGCCGACGCCCTGCCGCTGAACGGCATCGGACTGGTGGAAGTGCAGACGTCGGCCCAGGTCGCCATCGATCCTTACGCGGAGAACCGCGTGACCGGCGCCTTCATTCTCATCGATCGCTTCACCAACGGCACGGTCGCCGCCGGCATGGTCACCGAGCCGCTGGGCGGTCCCAACGTCCATCTGCATGGCTTCGACGTGGACCGCGCCGTGCGCTCGGCCCAGAAGAACCAGCGGCCGCTGGTGGTGTGGTTCACGGGCCTGCCGGGCTCCGGCAAATCGACCATCGCCAATCTGGTCGAGCGCCGCCTGGTCGCGGCTGGGCGCCACACCATGCTGCTCGACGGCGACAGCCTGCGCATTGGCCTCAATTCCGACCTCGGCTTCGACGCGGCCAGCCGCGCCGAGAATATCCGCCGGGCCGGGGAGGTGGCGCGGCTGATGATGGAGGCGGGCCTGGTGGTGCTGTGCGCCTTTGTCTCGCCGTTCCGCGCCGACCGCGACCGGCTGCGCGAGGCCGTTGGCGATGACGCTTTCGTGGAAGTGTTCGTTGATACGCCGGTGGATATTTGCGCTGAACGCGACCCCAAGGGGCTGTATGCCCGGGCCAAGGCCGGCGGCATCTCGGACTTCACCGGCATCGGCCAGGATTATGAGGCGCCGCTCGCCGCCGAAATCACCCTGCGCCCGGGCGATGGCGGCGCGGAACGCCTGGCCGACCTGGTGCTGGCGGCCATCGAGCCGCGCATCGCCGGCGACGGCCAGACCTCGGAAGATTCCGCCGCCCTGTGAGGCTCGCCAGCGCGTGGGCCAGGCTGGCCCGTGAAAAACCCGAAGGCGCCCCCCGGGGGCGCCTTTTGCATTTGCGCGGGCCAGGCCAACGGTCCAAAGCATATCTGGCCCGGTGGATGTGATGTTCGCCGGGCAAATGCCCGGACCTGAAGATCAAGCCCGAATCCGGCGCCGCGCCCTTCAGCTTTTGCTCGCCGGAATGTGCGCGTGAGCCGCTTGCTCCATGGGCATTATTGTTTTCAACTAAGCAGGGCGAACCCGCTGCCTGGCGAAGCCACCGGGCGGCGAGCCGCGCCGCGTCGACGCGTTTCGCGAGGCAGGCGCCGTTTCGTCTGACTGATGACGTGATCCCAGCGACAGGAGCACCAGATGGGTTTGTTCAGCTTTATCAAGGAAGCCGGCGCGAAGATCTTCGGTTCGGGCGAGGCCCAGGCCGCTGAAGGCGGGTTGACGCCCGAGGTGCTCAGGAAACACGTGACGGACGCCGGCCTCAGCGCTGACGGCGTCGAATTTGCTGTCGACGGCGACAAGGTGACGGTCACCGGCAGCGCCCCCACCACCGAAGCCGCGGAAAAAATCGTGCTGACGGTCGGCAACAGCCAGGGCGTGGCCTCGGTCGACAACAAGCTGACGGTGGCGGCGCCTTCCGCCGATTCCCAGACCTACACGGTTCAGAAGGGCGACACCCTCTGGAAAATCGCCGAGCAGTTCTACGGCAAGGGCCACGGCGACAAATACCCGGAGATCGTCAAGGCCAATACGCCGCCCGTGAAGAACCCTGACCTTATCCAGCCTGGCTGGGTGCTGCGCATTCCGCCGCTGTCCTGATTGGCGCTGGCCGGACTGGGCTCCCCCCGCCCGGCTTTCAGGACCAGCATATGGCGGCCCGCATCAATTGATCGCCAGCCGTCTGCGGGGTCCTGTTCCCGGTGGGCATGGCGTCCGGTCGCCAGAGCACCCCCGCCGGCGTCTGCTGCGCGGACGATGAAACGGCGTCGCGGCGGCCCGCCGCGGCCTCAAAAACAACCATCATTCAGGGGCGTCGCCATCGGCGGCGCCTGCGCCTGACGCATGGGCTGCATACTCCAGTTTCGTGGAATGCGTGGTTTTCGTGCTTGAGCGTCGCCCCCGCTCATAGCAAAGTTGCCCCTTGCCTGACGCAGGGGGCAATGCACGTTTGTCTGGCGTGAAATACTGCCCGCATTTGTCGCCCCCGCGCGTTGGCCCATAAAAATACAGCGGACCCTCGACAGGCCGTCGGGCCGGGTTTCGCTTTTCCAGATGCGCCGCGTCGTGCGCGGCAGGGGAGTTCAGTCATGTCGGCGACTACGCCTGAAGTCGTTCATCTCGATCGCGAGACCGTCAAGCGCGGCCTGGCCGATGGCAGCATTCTGCTGGTTGACGTGCGCGAGCCGGATGAATTCGAAGCGGGGCATATTCCCGGCGCGGTGCTGTTCCCGCTGTCCACATTCGTGGCTGATGATCTGCCGGATCCGCAGGGCAGGCGGCTGGTGTTCTCCTGCCGTTCCGGCAAGCGCTCGCAAACGGCGATCGCGCACGCCGCCGCCGCCGGCCTGCCGTGGCGCGAACATTATGCGGGCGGCATCCTCGACTGGGTCGGGGCCGGCGAACCCGTCGCGCAGGACTGACCGCTGCTGGCGGCCACGCCGCCGGGCCAGTCGCTGCGCGTCAGCCAAACCAGAGAAAACAGGGCGGGGCGCTGGTCTGGCAGGTCGGATCCCGCCGCGCCGCCTCCTGCATTATTCCGGTCATCTTATCATGAACAGCAAGCGTCTCCCGCTTCTCAGCCTTCTGACCGTGTTCGGCGCCGCGTTCGCCCTGGCGGGATGTGGCGACAATTCCGGCGGCAAGGCGGCCGCGCCCCCCCCGCCCCAGGTCACGGCCGCGCATCCCGTGGTGCGGCCAGTGGTCGAGCACGATGATTTCACCGGCCGGTTTGAGGCGGTGGAGGCGGTCGAGGTGCGCGCCCGCGTCTCCGGCGTGCTGGAATCGGTCCTCTTCCGCGAAGGCGGCATGGTCAAGCAGGGCGATCTGCTGTTCGTTATTGACCGCCGGCCATACCAGGCGGCGGTGGACCAGGCGCTGGCGGCCGTCAAATCGGCGAAGGCCCGCGTGGATTTCGCCGTTGGCGACCTGGATCGCGCCCGCAGCCTCAGCAAATCGGGCAATATCTCCGAACAGGTGCTGGAGACCCGCCGTCAGACGGCGCAGGTGGCCCAGGCCGATGTGGCGGGCGCCGAGGCCAATCTGGAGGCGGCGCGTCTCAACCTCAGCTTCACCGAGATCCGCGCGCCGATCAGCGGCCGCATCGGCCGCAGGGAGTTGACCGAGGGCAACCTTGTCGTCGCCAACACCACCTTGCTGACCAACATCGTCTCGGTCGACCCGATTTATTTCTACTTCGATATCGATGAGCGTTCGCTGCTCGCCTATACGCGCCTGTTGCAGCCGGGCGGTGAGAAACCGGGCACGGACGTTATGGTTGCGCTGTCCGATGAGGAGGAGCCGTCGCTGCGTGGCAAGCTCGACTTCCTGAGCAACAGGCTTGATCCAGGCACCGGCACCCTGCGCGCCCGCGCCGTGCTGCCCAACCCGGGCGGCCTCCTGAAGGCCGGCATGTTCGGGCGGATCCGCATACCCGCCTCGCCCTCCTACAAGGGCGTCCTGATTCCCGACGTCGCCGTCATGACCGATCAGAACCGCCGCTTCGTCTGGGTGGTGGACGAGGGCGGCGTCGCCCGCGCCCAGGTCGTCCGGCCTGGCCCGCACATCGACGGTTACCGGCTGATCCGCTCAGGCCTGAAAGGCGACGAACTCATTGTCATCAATGGCATGATCCGCGTGCGGCCGGGCCTGAAACTGGCCGCGAAGGTGGTGGAGTTGCCGCCAAAGGCAGCCGGTCCCGGCTCCGCCAGCGCCGCGCCGGCGCCGGATGCGGCGAAATCCGGCCCGAAAGCCCCGGGAGCAGGCAAGGCGCCTGACGCCGGGGCGCCTGCGAACAAGGCGCCCGACAACAAGACGCCCGAGAAGAAGTGATCTGATCATGAAGTTCGCTCACTTCTTCGTTGACAGACCCATCTTCGCCTCGGTGCTGTCGATCGTCGTGGTCCTGGTCGGCTACATTTCCTATCTGGCGCTGCCCGTGGCGCAGTACCCGGAGATCGCGCCGCCAACCATCGTGGTGCGCGCGTCCTACCCGGGCGCCAACGCCCAGACGGTGGCGGCGACCGTGGCCACGCCGATCGAGCAGGAGATCAACGGCGTCGAGGACATGCTGTACATGACCTCGAACTCGTCGAGCGATGGCTCGATGCAGCTGACGATCACCTTCAAGCTCGGCACTGACCTCGACACCGCCAACGTGCTGGTGCAGAACCGCGTCGCCGTGGCGTTGCCGCGCCTGCCGGTGGAGGTGCGCAACCTCGGCGTCACCACCCGCAAGAGTTCGCCCGACCTGATGATGGTCGTGCACATGTTCTCGCCGGACGCCAGCTTCGACGATCTGTACATCTCCAACTATTCGCTGATCCGGGTCCGCGACCAGCTGCTGCGCCTCGAGGGCGTCGGCGACATCACGCTGTTCGGCGTACGTGAGTATTCGCTGCGCGTCTGGCTGAATCCTGACCGGCTCACGTTCTATGGCCTCACCACCACGGACGTGGTGTCCGCCTTGCAGGAGCAGAATGTGCAGATCGCCGGCGGCGCCCTTGGCGGCCCGCCAGTGCCGGAGGGCTCGGCGTTCCAGCTGACGGTGCAGGCCCAGGGCCGCTTCCAGGACGTCAGGCAGTTCGAGAACATCATCATCAAGTCAGGCGCCGGCGGACGCCTGGTGTTCCTGAAGGATGTGTCGCGCATTGAGCTTGCGGGTCGCGACTACACCAGCAACTCCTACCTGAACGGCAAGCCGGCCATTGGCATTGGCGTCTATCAGCGCCCTGGCACCAATGCGCTTCAGGCCTCCGCCGCCGTGCAGGCCAAGATGGAGGAGCTGAAGAAATCCTTCCCCGTCGGCCTCGATTATCGCATCGCCTACAACCCGACGATCTTCATCTCTGAATCGGTGCATGAGGTTTACAAGACCCTGTTCGAGGCGATCATCCTGGTCGTCATCGTCGTGCTGGTGTTCCTGCAATCCTGGCGCACGGCGCTCATTCCGGTCATCGCCATTCCCGTCTCGCTGATCGGCACGTTCGCGGCGATGGCCGCATTCGGCTTCTCGCTCAACAATCTGACGCTGTTTGGCCTGGTCCTCGCCATCGGCATCGTCGTCGACGACGCCATCGTCGTGGTGGAGAACGTGGAGCGCAACATCGCCGACGGCTATTCGCCCAGCGAGGCGGCGCACCGCACCATGGACGAGGTCGGCGGCGCGCTGATCGCCATCGCCCTCGTGCTGTCGGCGGTGTTCGTGCCGACGGCCTTCATCTCCGGCATCACCGGCCAGTTCTACCGGCAGTTCGCCCTGACCATCGCCGTGGCGACGATTATTTCCGCCTTCAACTCGCTGACGCTTTCGCCGGCCCTGTGCGCGCTGTTCCTGAAGGGGCACGAAGCCGGCCACGCGCCGCCGCGCAATATATTCGCCCGGGTCGGTCGCGGTTTCGCCAACGGCTTCAACCGGGGGTTCGACAGCACGTCGTCGGGTTACGCCCGCACCGTGCGCGGCATTGTCGCCCACAAGATCCCGCTGATCGGCGCGCTGGTGGTTTATTGCGGCCTGCTGTTCGGCGCCGGCTATCTGGGCAACAAGGTGCCGACCGGCTTCATCCCGCGTCAGGACCAGGGTTATCTGATCGCCATCGTGCAATTGCCGGACGGCGCCTCGCTCACCCGCACCGACGCGGTGATGCGGCGGGCGTCGGAAATCGTCAAGGATACGCCCGGCGTCGCCGACGCCATTGGCATCGTTGGCATTTCCGGTTCGACGTTCACCCCCTCGTCAAGCCAGGGCATCATGTTCGCGCCGCTCAAACCGTTCGATGAACGCACCGGCCCTGGCATGAAGGACTTCGAGATCGCCGGCGAGGTCATCAAACGGCTCGGCGTCATCCAGGAGGCGTTCACGATCGCCGTGCCGCCGCCGCCCGTGCGCGGCCTCGGCACTTCGGGCGGCTTCAAGATGATGGTGCAGGACCGCTCCGGCGCCGGTCTGGAATCCCTGCTGGCGGCGACGCGGGGCATGATCGCCGAGGCCAACAAAAACCCGGACCTGGCGCGCGTCTACACGACCTTCGGCATCAACACGCCGCAGATCTATCTGGATATCGACCGCGCCAGGGCGCGCATGCTCAACGTGCCGCTGTCGAACGTGTTCGCGACCCTGCAGGTGAATCTGGGCGGCGCCTACGTCAACGACTTCAATGCCTTCGAGCGCGTGTATCAGGTGCGCGCCCAGGCTGACGCGCGCTTCCGCGCCGAGCGCGAGCGCATCCTGCGCCTGAACGTGCGGACGGCGGACGGCGCCCAGGTGCCGCTTGGCTCCCTGGTGAGCATCCGCGATGTCGCCGGCCCGGACCTGGTGCAGCGCTATAATATGTACACGTCAATCCCGGTGCAGGGCGAAACCCCGCCCAACATTGCCTCGGGCGTCGGCCTCAACGCCATGGAAAAGGTCGCGGCCCAGACGCTGCCGTCCGATCTGGGTTATGAGTGGACGGACCTGGCCTACCAGGAAAAACTGGCGGGCAACACGGCCGTCTACATCTTCGCCCTGTCGGTGCTGTTCGTCTTCCTGGTGCTGGCCGCCCAGTATGAAAGCTGGTCGTTGCCGCTGGCGATCATCCTGATCGTGCCGCTGGCCGTGCTGGCGGCGCTCACTGGCGTCGTGTTGCGCGGCATGGACAACAATATCCTGACCCAGATCGGTCTGGTGGTGCTCATTGGCCTTGCCGCCAAGAACGCCATCCTGATCGTGGAGTTCGCGCGACAACTTGAGGATGAGGGCAAGGGCATCGTCGACGCCGTGGTTGAAGCCGTGCGGTTGCGCCTGCGTCCGATCCTGATGACCTCCTTCGCCTTCATCCTCGGCGTGGCGCCGCTGGTGGTGGCGCGTGGCCCTGGCGCGGAGATGCGTCAGGCGCTCGGCACGGCGGTGTTCTTCGGCATGATCGGCGTCACCTTCTTCGGCCTCTTCCTCACGCCGGTGTTTTACGTGGTGATCCGTAAGTTGTCGGACAGGCTGGCGGGGCTGTTCAGGCGACGGCCGGCGCCGCCGCCCGTTCACTGAAGCACCTGCGTTGTCCATGAATTTCACGCCGCCGCCTGTTAAAAGCGGCGGCGTTCGTCTTGACGCCGTCCAGGTCCCGGTATCGAATTGGAATGATTATAGCCTGTTGGGGAATGCGGGCATTGCCGCCGTCGGGCATAGTCCTGGTTCATACGGGAAGGCGACAGTAGATGACGAAAACACATATCCTGTCTGGTAAACGCATGCTCTGCGGTCTTGCCCTCGCCATGCTGCTTGGCGCGGGGGCCACTGCGGTCGTCGCCCAGGAAGATCCCGTCGCCGCCCGCAAGGCGCTGTTCAAGCAGATGGCCGGCGCGCTGAAGGCTCCAGGGCAGATGCTGAAGGGTGAAACGCCGCTGGATCTGGCCAGGGTGAAGGAAGGGCTTGCCGTCGTCGCCGCCAATTCTGCGAAGCTGGGCGGCCTGTTCCCCGAGACGTCGAAGGCCGGCGATACGGGCGCCCTGCCGAAGGTCTGGGAAGACAAGGCCGATTTCACCGGCCGGTTCGACACGTTGGGCAAGGACGCCGCCGCCGCCATCGTCTCCATCAAGGATATGGACAGCTTCCGCGCCGCCATGCCCAGGGTGCTGGGAAATTGCGGCGCCTGCCACAAGATTTATCGCAAACCGACCTGAGGCGGCGATGACAGGTGGGACAGCGCCCGCCAGCGGCGGGGAGGCGGCGGCGCAGGCTTCCCGGATTGCCGTCTGGGATGCGCCGATCCGGCTCTATCACTGGGCGCAGCTGGCGCTGGTGTGCGGCGCCTATTACACCCAGTGGCAGATGAGCCCATCGGCGGACCCGACCATGCGCTGGCACCGTTGGTGCGGTTACGGCATACTGGTCCTGCTGGTTTTCCGGCTGCTGTGGGGCTTCGCCGGCAGCGCCACCGCGCGCTTCGCCAGCTTTATCCCGTCGCCGGGCGCCATCCTGCGTTATGCCGGGCAACTCGCCCGTGGCCGGGCGCCGAAGTTTCTGGGGCACAATCCGTTCGGCGCCCTCATGGTGTCGGCGCTGCTCCTGTTGTTGGCGGCCCAAGCCCTGTCGGGCCTGTTCACGGCTGACTCCAATGGCATTTTTGGCGGGCCGTTCGGTCATTTCGACATGCTGGAGGAGTCGCCGGCATGGAAGGCCGGGCTGCAACGCTGGCACCATCGGGGCGCCAATATTCTGCTGGCGTTCATTGCCATCCACGTGCTGGTCAATCTGTTCTACCAGTTCGTCCGGCGCGACCGCCTGGTGACGGCCATGGTTACCGGCGTCAAACCCGCCGGCGATTACGCCGACGATGTCGCCGGGCAATCCCATGTCGCGGCGCGAATTCCTGCCCGCGCCCTGACCCTCCGCGCCATTCTCTGCCTCGCGGCGGCGCTCATCGTCGTCTTCGGCGGTCTGTTCCTCGGCGGCGGCAAGCTCTGAGAAAGCGGGCTGCTTTCTGGGGAATGGTTTCGCTCTCGCCGCCGCGCTCCATGTCCAGATTCATGCCCAGATTCATGTCCTGATCAGCGCCCGGGCCGGCCGCGGATCAAGGCGTCGGCATGCGCCGTTCAGGCGCGCCATGCCCGCGCCTGCGGGCGTCCACCCTTTTAAGGGTTACGGGTTGCGACCGGGCGGCTTTTCACACCCCCCAGCGCTCCAGCCCCAGGGGCGCGTCTCTCAACGCCAGACGCCAGCAAAATGGTGCACCGGTCCGTGGCCGCCGCCGATCTGCAACTGGTCAGCGGCCGCCAGCGCTTCGGTCAGATAAGCCTTGCCGCCCGCCACCGCCGCCTCCAGCGTCGCGCCTTTCGCCAACAGCGCGGCGATGGCCGATGACAGGGTGCAGCCGGTGCCGTGGGTGTTGCGGGTGTGGATGCGCGTCGCGCTGAAACGCCGGACGCCGTGCGCGGTCACCAGCACGTCGGTGCTTTCCGGCCCGGCGCCGTGTCCGCCCTTCACCAGCACCGCGCGCGGCCCCAGCGCCAGCAGGCGCGCGCCCTGCTGCTCCAGCTCCGCATCGCTGGCGGCGACGGCTTCGCCGAGCAAAGCGGCGGCCTCGGGCATGTTGGGGGTGAGCAGGGTGGCGAGCGGCAGCAGCTCCTGCCGCAGGGTCGCCACCGCGTCTTCGCTGATCAACCGGTCGCCGCTGGTCGCCACCATCACCGGGTCGAGCACCACCGGCCGCATGCCGTGCTGCGGCGCATGGCGACGCAGGCCATCGGCCACGGCGCGGATGGTTCCGGAGTTGGACAGCATGCCGATTTTCACCGCATTGACCGGCAGATCGCTGAACACCGAATCGATCTGGGCGGTCACGAAGTCCGGCGGCGTATCGCATACGCCCTGCACGCCCAGGGTGTTCTGGGCGGTGAGGGCGGTGATGACGCTGGCGCCATAGACGCCGAGCGCGGAAAACGTCTTCAGGTCCGCCTGGATTCCGGCGCCGCCGCCTGAATCCGATCCTGCAATGGTGACGGCGATGGCGGTCAAGGTGAACTCCCGGCAAAACAATCCCGCATGTAACGGCGCCCCGCTTTTTGCCCGCCCAATGGCAAAACCGCAAATCCGGGCGCGGGCCGGGCGTCAGCCCCGCCGCGCCGCCTCGATCGCCGCCACGTCGATTTTGGTCATGTTCATCATCGCCTCGAAGGCGCGCCGCGCTTCTTCGCCGCCCGCCGCCAGCGCCGCGCTCAGCGTCCGTGGGGTAATCTGCCACGAGACGCCCCACCGGTCCCGACACCAGCCACAGGCGCTTGCCTCGCCGCCATTGGCGACAATGGCGTTCCAGTAGCGGTCGGTTTCCTCCTGATCGTCGGTGGCGATCTGGAACGAAAAGGCTTCGCTGTGTCTGAACGCCGGACCGCCGTTGAGCCCCAGACAGGGGACGCCGGCGACGGTGAATTCAACGGTCAGCACATCGCCTTTCTTGCCGGATGGGTAGTCGCTGGGCGCGTGGTGAACGGCGGTTACGGCGCTGTCGGGAAAGGTCGCAGCGTAAAAGCGCGCCGCCGCCTCGGCGTCCTTGTCGTACCAGAGGCAGATCGTGTTCTTGTGCATCGCTTGTCCTTTCGCGGGAACGGCGCCTCTCCGGCGCTGGAGCGCCTGTTGCGCTGGCCGGTGTTGAGGGGCGCCGGAGCGGGGTGACGACAACACCAGCCGCCAACCCCAACCCCCACCCCGGAATACAGACGCAACGCGCGCCGGCCGCCCTTGTTTCCCGCATGTTCCCCGCGCAGCTACCCGCCGCAGCGCCGCGCGGATGACCCACGGCCGCGTCACGCCATCAGAACGCCGCGCGGAACGCCCCGCCGTCGATCAGGAAATTCTGGCCGGTGATGTAGCCAGCGTGCGCGCTGCAGAGGAAGGCGCACAATTTGCCAAACTCGTCGGGCTCGCCAAAGCGGCCAACGGGAATCGCCGCCGCCCGCTCACGCGCCACGGCGGCGGCGTCGCGCCCGGCGGCTTCAGCCGCGCCGCGCATGATGCCGGTCAGCCGGTCGGTGGCGAAGGCGCCTGGCAGGATGTGGTTCACCGTCACGCCGCGCGGCGCCAGCTGCCGGGCCACGCCAGCCAGAAAGGCGGTGAGGCCGGCGCGCGCGCCGGACGACAGGTCCAGCCCCTCGAGCGGCGTCAGCACCGAGGCCGAGGTAATGTTGACGATGCGTCCGAAGCCGCGCTCCGCCATGCCAGGCGCCAGCGCCTGCACCAGTTCGATCGGCGTCACCATGTTCTGGGTGACGCCGCGCAGGATCTTCTCCCGATCCAGCGTCGTGTAGCTGGCCGGCGGCGGCCCGGCGTTATTGTTGACCAGGATGTCGGCGTCGGGGCAGGCGGCCACGAGGCGCTGCTGGCCCTCGGGCGTCGAAACATCCGCCGCCACCGCCGTCGCCGCGCCGCCGGCCGCGCGAATCGCTTCCGCCGTGGCCGTCAGCGTCGCCGTGTCGCGGCCATTGATCACCACATGGCAACCCGCCGCCGCCAGCGCTTCGGCGCAGGCGCGCCCCAGCCCCTTGCTGGAGGCGCAAACGATGGCCTTGCGGCCGGCAATGCCCAGATCCATGGCGTTTTCCCCGTTCCTTCGTCTGTCCGGCAGCGATCAGACGCCTAGCCCGTCCGCCGGTCAATGCCCCGCCTGTCATCAGAGTGACAACCGCCGCCGTCATACATGACGGCAGGACGCATGACGGCGGGCGCGCGCGGCGCCAGAACGTCAGGCGCGTCCCGCCAGACACTGGCGCGTTCTCCAGCGACAGGAGGCAGGGCATTGGCCATGGACCAGACGGCAAAGCCCGACGATGACGTCATCCGGGTGCGGGCCATGTTCATTTCCGACGCCCATCTGGGCACGCGCGGCTGCCAGGCCGCGATGCTGCTCGACTATCTGCGCCATTACGACGCCGACGTGATCTATCTGGTTGGCGACATGATCGACGGCTGGCGGCTGCGCTCCGGCTGGTACTGGCCGCAGTTGCATAACGACGTGGTGCAGAAGCTGCTGCGCAAGGTGCGCAAGGGCGCGCGGCTGATCTACGTGCCTGGCAATCATGATGAATTCCTGCGTGACTATGTGGGAAGCAATTTCGGCGACATCGAAATCTGCGATCGCGCGGTGCATGAATCCGCCGATGGAACCCGCATGCTGGTGATCCATGGCGACCAGTTCGACATTGTCATGCGCCATGCCCGCTGGCTGGCCTTTCTGGGTGACGGCGCCTATGCGGCGGCGCTCATGGCCAATACCTGGCTCAACGTGGCCCGCCGCAAACTCGGCCTGACCTACTGGTCGCTGTCGGCCTGGGCCAAGCTGAAGGTCAAGGACGCGGTCAATTTCATTGGCAGCTTCGAGGAATTGCTGGCCAGCGAGGCGCGCCGTCACGCGGTCGACGGCGTCATCTGCGGCCACATCCATCACGCCGCCATGCACGACCGCTTTGGCGTCCGCTACATGAACACCGGCGATTGGGTGGAAAGCTGCACCGCCCTGGTGGAGCATTATGACGGGCGCTACGAACTGCTGCGCTGGGCTGACATCGTGCGTGAGCGCGAGGCCCGCGCCGCCGCGGCCCTGCCCGCTGTCGCGGTGAGCAGCGCCGTCGCGCCCCGCAAGGCGGCGTAGCCGCTGGTCTGCCCCGGCCGCGCCCGTCGCGCCGCCGCCCGCCATAACTGTTTCCCGTTTGCCAGGCAGGGCCCATGCATATTGTCATCGCCAGCGACGCCTGGCGCCCCCAGGTCAACGGCGTTGTCCGTTCGCTCGAGAATATGGCGGCCCATGCCGCCGGTTTCGGCGCCAGGGTGCATTTCATCACGCCCGACCAGTTTCGCACCTTGCCGATGCCGGGCTACCCGGAAATCCGCCTCGCCCTGACCACCGGACGCGCCATGCAGCGCCGGCTGGCGGCGTTGCAACCGGATTATGTCCATATCGCCACGGAAGGGCCGGTGGGGCGCGCCGTGCGCGCCGCCTGCCTGGCGACGGGCCGGCCGTTCACCACCAGCTATCACACGCGCTTTCCCGAATATGTCGCCGCCCGCATGCCGGCGCCGGAGGGGCTGATCTACGGCTTGCTGCGTCGCTTCCACAATTCCGGCGCCGGGGTGATGGTCAGCACCCCCAGCCTGGCGCGCGAGTTGCAGGGGCGCGGTTTTCGCAATGTCATGCACTGGTCGCGCGGCGTCGACGGCGTGTTGTTCCGGCCGCGCCGCAAGGGGCTGCCGGGTCTGGCCGGGCCGCTGTTCCTCTATGTCGGCCGGGTGGCGGTGGAGAAAAACCTCGACGCGTTCCTGTCGCTCGATCTGCCGGGAACCAAGGTGATTGTCGGCGATGGTCCGGCCCGGGCGGAACTGGCGCGGGCCTGGCCGGACGCCTGCTTCCCTGGCGTCCTGACCGGCGAGGCGCTGGCTGAGGTTTACGCCGCCTGCGACGTGTTCGTCTTTCCCAGCCGCACGGACACTTTCGGCATTGTCCTGCTGGAGGCGCTGGCGTCCGGACTGCCGATCGCGGCTTTTCCGGTGACCGGTCCACGCGATGTCATCGGCGATTCCGGCGCCGGCGCCCTGGATGAAGACCTGCGGGCGGCGGCCCTGCGCGCGCTCCGGATTGATCCCGCGCTCTGCCGCGCCTGGGGCGAACGCTTCACCTGGCGCGCCAGCGCCGGCCAGTTCTTCAACAATATCATTGCCGCCCACGCCGCCGTTGAATCAGGCCCGCAAGATGCGCCAGGCTTGCAAGATGCGCCAGGCCCGCAAGATGCGTCAGGTTCGCAGGAGCGCCGGCCGCCTTTCCCGTTGATGCTGGCTCCAGATCAGGACGGCAGGTCGCCCTGGCCGTGATCCAACGGTTCAGGCAGGGGCGGTTTATGCAAACAGGAAAACCTTGATGGTCCAGAGCCTTGCCGGCGTTGCATGAATCAGTGTTCCGGGAAGGTGGAAATATTGAAAAATTCTTTGAATTCAATTTGATAGGGCTATTTCAGGATTCTGGTTCCCAAGGCGCCATCCGTCCTTGCCATGCGCCAGCGACCCCCGCCTGCATCCAGGCGCGCCAGCCGTGCAAAAAAGGACTCAGCCCCCGCCACATAAGCGCGCCGGTTGATTCAGCTCGGCAGCGGCTACCGGCGATCGCCTGCGATGGTTTCGCGAAGGCCCCGCGCGTGTCGCGGGCGTCCATGCGCCGCGGCGGACGCCACGCGCCCGCCTGGACGCCGGATAATCCGGCGCGCCCGTATCACCAATAAAATCAGTCCGTTGCCGCCGTTCCGTGAATCAACCTCTGACCAGATCCTACCGGCGCGCCCGGCCGGGAGCGGCAGGGCCCATATCCTGGTCGTTCAGCAACCTGGCGGTGATTTCCTGAATCAGTTTCTGAACCGCCGGGTGCTCTTCCTGGCCATGTCCAGCGGCCGGAGCCTCATGGCGAACCGGTCGTGGCGCGGGCGCGGCGGGCTTCGCCGTCCCCGGATTTGGCGCGGCGGGCTGGCCGCCGGCAGGGCGCGCGCCAGCGGGAGTTGCGGGCGTTGCGCGGGCTTGCGGCGCGCTGGCGTGGGTGGACGCCGGGGGAGGCTGGCGGCGCATGGCGGGCGCTTCAGGCGTCGCCACGTCGCTTTGGGGCGTCGCCGTCACCAGTTCCGCCAGCGTGGCCGTGGCGCTGACCGCCTGCTCGTCGCCAAGCTGCTGCACGGCGATGATCTCATCCATATCGAGCACCCGCGCGTCGATGCTGTCGCAGGCGCGCCGCGCGCGCGCCGCGCAGTCATCGTCCATCCCGGTGTCGATCAGCGACCGCAGGGCGTTGCCCGCCGCCTGAATGTCATCCGCCGCCGCCTGCAGGTCGGCGCGGGCGCGGGCGCCGATGCGCGCCGCGTATTCCAGCGCCGGCACGGCCTGGGCGATGGCGGCCTGCAAACGCACGGCTTCACCGTCTGCCCGCCGGGCAGGGGCCGCGGCGACGGCGCCCTGTCTTGCGTCGAGCAGGGCGTGCTCCAGCTTCTGCACCGCGTCCAGCAGCGTCCGCGTTTCCGATGAGCGCGTGCGGCGGGCGAATTCGCGCAGGAAGCTGCGACCGCGCGCCGTTTCCATCAGGGCGGTCCAGATCGGCAGATATTCATCGTCCGTCAATTGCGTCGACGTCGCGATATCCTGGATGCTCATGGGGCGGCCCGTGTGGTTGCGCAGGTGCGGAAAGACCGGCGATAAAGCTGGTCCAGCCTGGAAATATTGACGCGGCCATGGCTAACAAAGCCTTAACGCCGCCGGTTCAACCGGGTTGGCGGCGCCCTATCCCCACAGCGCCCGTTCCGGCGGCCACACCACGGCGCCATCGTAAACCAGGCCGTGCTCCCGGTCGTGCGCCAGCAGCAACGGCCCGTCCAGATCGACGAACCGGGCGCGCGGGGTCAGCAACATGGCCGGCGCCATCGCCAGCGACGTGCCGACCATGCAGCCGACCATCAGGCCAAAGCCCATGTCCCCGGCTTCGCGCGCCATGGCTAGCGCTTCGGTGAGGCCGCCAGCCTTGTCCAGCTTGATGTTCACCGCATCATAGCGGTCGCGCAGGGCGGCGAGGCCCTCGCGGGTGTGGACGCTCTCGTCGGCGCATAACGGCACGGGCCGCGCGAGGCCGGCCAGCGCCGCGTCCTCCGCCGCCGGCAGCGGCTGCTCGATGAGCGCCACGTCGGCCCCGGCGCAGGCGTCGAACAGACGCGGCAGATCGGCCAGGCGCCAGCCCTCGTTGGCGTCCACCAGCAACGTCGCCTCCGGCGCGGCGTTGCGCACGGCCCGGATGCGCGCCGCATCGCCCTCTGGCGCGCCGAGCTTGATCTTCAGCACCGGCCGCCCGGCCTCGATCGCCGCCGCCGCCCCGGCCGCCATCACCTCCGCCGCGCCGAGGCTGATGGTGAAGGCGGTGGTCGCCGGTCTGATGCGGTCAAGCCCGGCCAGCACGTGGGCTGGCGCGCCGGTAAGCTTCGCTTCCAGGTCCCACAGGGCGCAGTCCACCGCGTTGCGCGCCGCGCCGGCGGGCAGCAGCGCCAGCAATTGCTGGCGGCTGGCGCCGGCTTCCACGGCGGCGCGCGCCGCACCGATCGCCGCGACCACGCTGTCGATGCTCTCGCCATAGCGGGCGTAAGGCACGCATTCGCCGCGTCCCGCCACGCCGTTCTCCGCCAGATGCGCCACGACGACCACCGCCTCCGTCCGCGAGCCCCTGGCGATGGTGAAGCTGCCATTGATCGGGAAACGCTCGACGGTGACGCTGAGGACGCGCCGCGCGGGCGGATGAAGCGGAAGGTGCTCTGTCATGGCCGGGACCCTTGCCAGCGGATGCTCCGGCGCCATGCGCCCGATCGTCAACGCCAGGAAAACCGATCGCGAAACTGATCGCGAACTGATTTTGGATAACTGATTCCGGCAGTCTATTGTCGACAGGTAAATAATCCGGGCTGTATGTTCGCCCCTGTGCCCCGCCCGCGCTCGACATGCTGGCGCGCGGCCGTTATTTCTCAACGGCCTGATCTGCGTCAGGTGAGCGCGCGTTTGCCCCGCCGGCCGGCGACTGCGCCTGTTGTCGAACGGGGCATTTCTGCACGGAATGCTTTTCCCAGGCGCACCGCGCCTGCCAGCCAGGGGATGCGCCTTCTGTGACGGTTGATGAGCCACAGGCGGAAATCGAACGGCGCGGCAATGAGTTGAGGGCTGTCCTGTCCGGCGTCTGGACGTCGGCGCACGCCGGGCCTGTTGAGCAGGCCGCCGCCGCCATCATGCAGGAGAAGCAGGGCGCGGGGCAGGTCATCTTCGACCTGTCCGGCATTGCCTCGCTGGATACCCTGGGCGCCTGGGTTCTTGATCGCACCCGCCACCAGATTGGCGAGCTGGGCGCGCACGCTGATTTCGTTGGCGCGCGGCCGGAGCATCGGGTGCTGCTGGATGAGGTGGCCTATCGCGGCTTCCAGGAAACGCCGCCGCCCCCGCGTCGCTCCGGCATTATTGATTTCCTTGCCCAGGTGGGCGAAAGCGTCGTCCAGGCCGGCCGCGATCTGGTCAAGGGCGTCAGTTTCCTTGGCGAGGTCGTGGCGGCGATCTTTCGCGGTTGCCTGCATCCGGCGCGCTTTCGCCTGACATCCGTCGTCCACCACATGGACATGGTCGGATTTCGCGGCGCGCCGATCGTCGTCCTGATTTCCTTCCTCGTTGGCTGCATTGTCGCCCAGCAGGGCCTGTTCCAGCTGCAACGCTTCGGCGCCCAGGCCTTTGTCGTCAATCTGGTCGGCATCCTCACCTTGCGCGAATTGTGCGTGTTGCTGACCTCGATCATGGTCGCGGGCCGCTCGGGTTCGGCCTTCACCGCCGAGCTGGGGTCGATGAAAATGCGGGAGGAGGTCGACGCCCTGCGCGTCATGGGCCTCGATCCCATCGAGGTGCTGGTGCTGCCGCGCATCTTCGCCATCATCATTTCCCTGCCGCTGCTCACCTTCATTTCGGCCATGGCCGGATTGTTTGGCGGCGGTCTGGTGTCGTGGCTCTATGGCGGTATTCCGCCGGAAATCTTTCTCGTGCGCCTGCAACAGGCGGTGGGCATGAGCACCTTCCTCGTCGGCCTGATCAAGGCGCCGTTCATGGCGCTGGTCATCGGCGTCATCGCCACCCAGGAGGGGCTTGAAGTGCAGGGCTCGGCGGAGTCCCTCGGCCGTCAGGTCACCAGCTCGGTGGTGAAGTCGATCTTCATGGTGATCGTGGTGGACGGGCTGTTCGCCATGTTCTTCGCCGCGATCAACTATTGAGGAAAGGGGGCGCGGATGAGCGACGCGGCGTTACAGCCAGCAACCCAGCCGCCGCGGGAAATGGCGCGCCGCCTCGCCGGGCCGGACGCCGAGGTGGTGATCCGGGTCACTGATCTGGAGGTTGGTTTTGGACCCAAGACCATCATGAAGCACCTTAATCTCGATGTGCGTCGTGGTGAAATCCTCGGCTTCGTCGGTGCTTCCGGCACGGGAAAATCAGTGTTGACCCGCGCCATACTCGGGCTGGTGCCCAAGCGCGCCGGCAAGATCGAGGTGTTCGGCGAGGACCTCGACCGGTTGTCGCGCGCCGCGCGCAAGGCCATTGAGCAGCGCTGGGGGGTGCTGTTCCAGCAGGGGGCGCTGTTTTCCTCGCTCACCGTCAAGCAGAACGTCCAGGTGCCGATGCGCGAGTATCTTCACCTGTCCGAACGCCTGCTCGATGAGCTGGCCATGCTGAAGATCGAAATGGTTGGCCTCAGCCCCGACGCGGCCGACAAATTTCCCTCGGACCTTTCCGGCGGCATGATCAAGCGCGCGGCTTTGGCCCGCGCCCTGGCGCTGGATCCGGATATTGTCTTTCTCGACGAACCGACCTCGGGCCTTGACCCCATCGGCGCCGGTGAGTTCGATGAACTGATTTCTACTTTGCAGCAAACTTTGGGCCTGACTGTTTTCATGGTAACCCACGACCTGGACAGTCTCCATTCGGTATGTGACCGCATCGCCGCGCTGGGCGAGGGGAAGATCATCGCAGAGGGAACGATAGAGACAATGTTGGCCTCGACGAATCCCTGGCTCAAGGCATACTTCCATGGCAAGCGGGCCCGGGCCGCGTTCAGCGCGGGAAACTGACGCATGGAAACGCGCGCCAACTACGCTCTGATCGGCCTGTTTACCCTTGCGGTCATCACCGCGGGCTTCCTGTTCGTCTACTGGTTCAGCGGCGGCCAGAACGCCAATTCCCGCTATACCTACAAGGTAGCCTTCACCGGCTCCGTCTCCGGTCTTGGCCCCGGATCGCTCGTGACCTTCAATGGCATCCGGGTGGGCGAGGTGCGGGCCGTGTCGTTCGATCCGGAGAATCCGCGCCTGGTGATCGCGACGATTGACATCAGCCGCGACGTGCAGATCCGCAAGGACACCCGGGCCCTGCTGGACGTGCAGATCGTCTCTGGCGTGGGCTCTGTCGCGCTCGTGGGCGGGTCCGTGGATTCGCAGGTGGTCAAGCCGTGCCCCGACCCGGACTGCACCATCCGGGCCGAACGTTCTGACTTTCAGGACATTCTGGAAAGCGCCCGCAATGTCGCCAGGCGCGCCAATGAGGTGGCGGAGAAGCTGACGGTCATCATCGACCAGAACCAGGCCGCCATCGACGACACCATCCAGAACATCAACCGGTTCTCGAAGGCGCTCGGCGACAATTCGGATGGCGTGAACCGGTTCCTGTCCAGTGTTGGTCCCGCCGCCGACCAGGTGAAGGCGCTGGCGGGGAGCCTTGATGGCATCGCCCGCGAGATTGATGCGAAACAGGTGCGCGACATCGTCGCCAACGCCGACAAATTCACGGCGGCGCTTGGCAATTCCAGCGCCAATGTCCAGAAGACTGTCGACAACGTTGCGTCCATCACCGCCAAGATCAACAAGGCCTCCGATCAGGTCGAGGGCGTGTTGAAGGCGGTCCAGAGCTTCCTTGGCTCCACCAACGGCCAGGGCGCGGTCGACGCCATTACCCAGGCGGCCAACTCCATTCGCCAGCTGGCCCAGAACCTGGACAAACGCACGGCCGAGATCACCGCCGGGCTCAACCGTTTCACCGGCTCTGGCCTCGGCGAGGTGCGCAACCTGACCGTGGACAGCCAGCGCACCTTGGGCGAGATCAACCGGACCCTGCGCAGCATCAACCAGAATCCGCAGCAGTTCATCTTTGGGGCGAAGCCGTCGATCCCGCAATTTAACGGACGTCAGTAATGTGGAAGGCCTCTGACATGCGCGCCCTGCATCCAGCGCGGCTCGCGTTCGCGTTTGGCGGCGTCCTGCTGCTCGCCGGCTGCGGCGGCGGCCCCGCGCCGGCGACCTTTGACCTGTCAGCGGCCCGCGATTTCGGTCGTCTCGGCGGTGGCGGCCAGCTGGCGGTGACGGAGCCGGTGGCGCTGCAGCCAATCAACAGCGAACGCATCATCGTGCGTCAGGGCGCCTCGGTCAGCTTCGTTGGCGGCGGCCAGTGGTCCGACAAATTGCCGGCGCTGGTGCAGGCGCGCCTGATCCAGACTTTCGAGAACGGCAGCCGCATCGCCACCGTCGGCCGCCCCTCCACCCTGGCCAACGCCGGCGCCATGCTGGCGAGCGAATTGCGCGCCTTCGAGATCGACGCCACGCGCCAAGTGGCGGTGGTGGAAATCACCGCCCGCATCGTCCAGGCCAGCGGCCCGGTGACCGCCGCCCGGATCTTCCGCGCCGAGGTTCCGGTGAACGGCGCCATCGACGCCGCCAGCGCCACCCGCGCCCTGGACGAAGCCCAGCAGCAGGTGTTGGTGCAGATCGTCCGCTGGGCCTCGGGCGGGCGGCGCTAGACGCATCTTCCCGGCGGATCAGCCGCAGGCGAAACGCCGCTCCCCGTGACCGGGGCGTCGCGCCATGGCCGCGCGCCGCCTTCCGCCTCCGGGCGTCCTGTCGCCTCTACCGGGGGCCGCCCTGCGCGCTGACCGGCGGCCCCCGTCTGGCCTGATCACTGGCCGGCGTTGGGCTGACCCTGCTCCCTGACGAAGATCACGTCCATGCCAGGCGCTGCCCGGAAGCAACCGCGCAGCCGCGAAACCGTCCAGGTCGGTCGCGAGGGTGGTCCGGCGATTGCTGATGCGCGCCATGGCCGCCGGCAGCGGCTTTCCCGTCAGGCCGGCAGGGCGGATGATCAGTGCGGCGGCCGGCGCCTCATCGAAACCCGCCAGCCCCCAGCAGGGCCACCAATTGGGCGCAGGCCGGCGACGACGGGCATTGCGGGCGGCGCTACGCCTCGCGCTGAAAGCACCGCAAGCCCATGGGCCAACCGGCTCGCCGGAAATGCGCCCGACCATGGACCGGAACGCCGCGAGAGCCGCTGGTTCAGTCAAATCCGCAAACGTACTTTTCCGGTCGGGCGCTGACGTCGTCGCCGCGTCATCGCCGAAAATCCGCGCACGCTAAAAAAATGCCCCGGCGATTGCCGGGGCAGGGGTGCGGGTGATGATGCAAGCGCGCCGGGCAATGACCCCGGATATCCAGGCTCCGGATACTCAGGTCCCCGATAACCAAAGCCATGGCGCGTTTCCGGCTGAAACGCTGCATGGCCGTGGCGCGGGCCAGCGTTTCGCTGGCCCGACGCACGCGCCAGGCAGGTCAGGGCCGGTCCAGCCGGCCCGAGGCATGGGCCAGAATGGTGTAGACCTTGCCCGTATCCGAGGTCAGGTAGTTGCGCGCCATGGCGCCGTCCCTGTCGCTCTTGCGCACCTCGACCAGCAGCCGGTCGAATTCCTCCACGTAGCGATCGGCCGTCTGGCGGAATTCGGGATCCATGCGATAGCGGGCCCGGGCGTCGTCGAAGATTTTCTGGCCGCGCGCCGTGTACAGGTCCAGCCCGAAGGCGTGGGCCTCGCCACGGTTGCGCCGCGCCCAGGAGGCTTCGAGCGCCGTCATATTGATGAGTTCGCCGATATCGATCGACAGGGTGTCGAGCAGTTCGGCTGAGCTCATGGACGGCTGCGGCTGGTCCGCATCCTCCGCCTCGTCAGAGGCGCGGGTCAGCAGGTTGGAGAGCCAGCCGCCTTCAGCGCGCGCCTCTTCCCGCTGGCGCGCGGGCGTCGGTTCGCGACGTGCGGGCGCGGTCGGCGCGGGGGCCTGGTGAGACGGGGCCTGAGGGGCCGGCGTCTGGGCGCGGCTGGCCGCCGAGGCGACCGGCCATGCCAGCGGCGCGCTGTCGTCAGCCGCCGCCTGGACGGTCCTGGGCGCCTGGGCCGCTGGTTGCGGCGCGCGCTGCGGACGGGCAGGGGCCTGAGCCTGAGCCGGCTGGCCGTCGTTACGGGCGCGACCGGCGCGGTTGACGATCTCGTTGAGCTCGTTCAGCGCGCGGATCTGCTCGGCCACCACCCGGCGCATGGCGGCGGTGGACTGCTGCGTGTCGCGCGGCAGTTCGAACACGCCGCGGGCGATTTCCGAGCGCGTCACCTCCAGATCCTTGGTGATGGTCGCCGCCATCGACCGCACGTCCTCGGCGACGCCGCGGAACTTCGCGGTGGTCTGCTCGATGGCCTTGCCGGCTTCTGCCACGGCGCTCTCATAGGTGGCGCGCATGGTCTCGGTGGCGTTCTCCCGCTGCTGTTCGGCGGCGGCGCGCAGGGCGTCGTACTGGGCGGAGAGCTTTTCAGCCGCCTCGTCCGAGGTCTTGCGCAGCAGCGCCGTGATCTGGCTGGCGCGCTGCTCGGCGCTGCTGATCGACTTCTCCATCAGGGCGGTGAACGCGCCCGCCAGACGCTCCACGTCGGCCGTGCGCTCGCTGATGGCGCCGGTCATGGCGTCCAGCGTCTCGCGCTTGCCGTCCATGCCGGCGGCCAGGCGCTGTTCAGCCTCTTCCAGCTTGCCGACGCTGTCGCGCAGGGCGGCGATGCGTTCGCCGGCCAGCGTCGACAGGGCGCGGCTTTCCTCACCAAAGCGCGCGGCGATGGCGTTGGCTTCCGCCAGGGTGCTTTCGCTCACCGACTTCATCGCCGTGACCTGTCCGGCGAGCTCACGCGAGGCGCCGCCGGCGCCATCGGTCACCGCGCCGAGGACCGCGCCGAGTTCGGCGACGCGCTCGCTCAGGCCATTCTCGATGGCCGTCAGGTTACGGGCCGCGTGCACGCTGATCTCCTGAAGCTGGCGATTGGCCTGGGTCAGGCGTTCGATCAGCTCGGGCGCGTCCGTGCGCAGCCTGTCGCCGGCCTCGGCCAGGGCCGTGACCATGGCGTCCGCTGCGGCGCTGAGCGCATTGCGCAGGCCATCGGCCGCGGCGGTCGCCGTGGCGGCGGCGCCGCCAGCTTCAGCGCGCAGCCTGTCGCCCGCCTCGCCAAAGGCGGAAGTGGCGCTGCTGGTGACCGCGCCAGCTTCGGCCCGCAGCTTCTCGCCCGCGCCGGTGATGGCCACGACCGCCGTGCTGGCGGCCGTTTCAGCCTCCGCGCGCAGCTTGTCGCTGGCTTCGGTGAGGGCGGTGACCGCCGCGCCAGAAGCCGCGTCCGCGCCAGCGCGCAGCCTGTCGCCGGCTTCGGTGACGGCGGTGGCGGCGGTCCGGGCGGCCGTGTCGAGGGCGGCGCGCAGTTCGTCGGCGGCCGCGTCCATGGCGGCGCGCATGTCCTTCGCCGAGGCGGCGAAGTTGCGCGATGCTTCGGCGGCGCGAGCGCGCACCGCGTCGGCCATGGCCCCGGCGCTGGCGCCGATGGTTTGCGTGGCGACTTCGCTGATGCGGGCGACCTCGCCGGAGAGCTTGCCGGCGCTGGCGTCCACGGAGCCGACAAGGCGCTCGCCCTGCTCGGTCAGCGTGGTTTCAAGACGGTCGATCTGCGTCACCAGTTGCTCGCCAATGCGGCCGGCGTGCAGCCCAAGCAGATTGTCAAGCAGGCGGGCGCGGGCGTCGATGGTTTCCACCAGCGAGGAGCCGGCCGCGTCGAGCGTCTCGCTCGCCGCCTGGACGCGCTCGCCAATGACGGCGGAGATAGACTGGCCATAGCCATGGAAGACGTTGTCCAGACGGGCCAGCTGGCCGCCAACGCGCGCTTCCAGATGGCCGGCGCCCCGGGCGATGGCGTCGGCGATGTCGTCGCCGCGCGCGCCCAGATTGCTGACCAGCGCCACGCCGCGCTCGTCGAACAGCGAGGCAAGGCGGTCGATCTGGCCGGAAAGGCCGCCGCTCACCGCCACGCCATGGCTCTCCACCGTGTCGTTGAGGCGGCTGATCTGGGCGTCGAGCGCCGCCACCGCGCGGGCGGTGGTCTGCTCCAGCACGCCGGCGATCTCGCTGCCGCGACCGGACAGCAGGCCGATCATGCTGGCGCCCTTCTCGTCGAACAGGCCGCCCAGCTCGTCGATGCGCGCGCCCAGGGCCGCCGCCGCCGCGCCGCCGTGGCGGTCGAACAGGTTGGCGAGCCGTTCGGCGGACTCGGTCAGCGACGAGGTGAGGGAGGCGGTCTTGCCGTCGATCAGTCCGGCGATGTCCAGGGCGCGGCTGTCGAGCGCGCCGAGCAGCTTGCCGCCGCGGGCGTCGAAGTCGCCGATCATGGCGTCCAGGCGGGCGGTGAGCGCGCGACCCGCCGCTTCGCCGCGCGTGTCGAACGCCGCCGACAGGCGCTGCGCCGAGGCGTCGATGGCCGTTTCAAGGGCCTCGGTCTTCTGCTCGATCAGCACGGCCAGATCACGGCCGCGATTGTCCAGCGTGCTCGCCAGGCGATCGCCGCGACGGTCCAGATCGCCGATCAGGTTGTCGATGCGCGAACCCAGCGCCGCGACGGCGGAGCCGCCATGCGACTGCAGGGCGCCGGATATGCGCTCCACCGAGCTGGTGACGGCGCCTTCGATGCCGGAAGTCTGCGCCTCAAGGCTCTCGGCCAGCTTGCCCTGGCGCTCGTCCAGGGCGCTGATGAGGGCGCGGCCGTTGTCTTCGAGACGGGCCAGCATGCCGCTGATGCGCGCGCCAAGGGTGGCGGCCACGGCGCCGCCATGCTCGGCGAACGAGCCGGCGATGCGGCTGAGGGTGGCGTCGACGGTCGCGTCGATCTGGCTGGCCTGCTTCTCCAGCGCGCCGGCAAGGGCGCCCTGGCGCTGCTCGATTTCGCCGGCCAGGCGACGGGCGTTGCCGTCGAAGTCAGCGACCAGGTCGTTGATGCGGGCGCCGAGGGCGGCGACCGCCGAGCCGGTCTTGCTGGCGAAGCTGGACGAAATCCGCTCCAGCGAGGCGTCCACCGCCTCTTCCAGGCGAACGGTCTGGCTGTCGAGGCGCGCGCCGGCTTCCTTGCCGCGGTTCTCGATGGCCAGCACCAGGCGCTCGCCCTTGTTGTCCAGATCGCCGATGAGGCTTTCCAGACGCGCGGTGATCTCGCCGCCCATGCGGTCGGCGTGGGCGCCGAACACGCCCTGCAGGCGCTCCAGCTGGCCGCCCATGAACTTCTGGAAGCTGCTCGTGCGGGTGTCGAGCAGGTTGGCCATGTCGTGGCTGCGGGCGTCGAGGTCGCCCACCAGCTTGCCGCCCTTCTCGTCGAGCACGTTGGTGATGCTCTCCAGGCGCTGGTCAAGAGCGTCGACCAGACGGTCGCTCTTCGCCGAGAGCGCGCCGTTGACGCTGTCGAGCCGGCTGGCCACGGCGTTTTCGAACGTGGCGACATGCTTGCCAAGCGCTTCGCTGATCTCGGCCGCGCGGTTACCCAGCGTGACGTTGATCGAGTCGGCGCGGCCCACCAGCAGGCTGGCGAGGTTGGCGGTGTGGCGCAGGATGGCGGTGTTGATCTCGTCCGCCTTGGAGGTGAGGGCGCCTGCGACCTCGCTGCCGCCGTGCGACAGCACGCGGGCGATCTCGCCAGAACGGGTTTCCAGCGACTGGCTGATCGCGGAGGCGCGCGCCTCCAGGTTCTTGTCCAGCGAGCCGATGGCGTCATCGAGAATGCGCGTGAGCTCGGCGCTGCGCGTCGTGGCCCGCTCCTCGAACGTGCTGACGCGCGTGTCGATGATTTCGGCGGCGCGGCTGGCCTCGCGGGCCAGCTTCTCGGCCAGGCTCTCGCCACGGCCGACGACGATCGTCTCGATGCGCGAGATGCTGCCTTCGATGCGCTTGCTGAGGTCGTCGGTGGACGACACCAGCGTTTCCACCATCTTGCCGGCCGGCGCGATGACGCGCTGGTCGAGGCTGTTGAACTGGGCGGAAAGCGCCGCCTCGGCCTCGCGGGCGCGGGTGTGCAGGTTGTCGGTCAGGGTGGTGGCGTTGTTGGTCAGCGCCTCGTTGACGCGGGCCGCCTGGCGGGCGAGGGCGATAATGACCTCGCGGCCGCTGTTGGCCATGCTCTCGTGCGTGTCCGCCGCCTGCTGGGCCAGCAGGTTCTGCATTTCGGCGCTGCTGGTGCGGAACGATTCCGACACCTTGCCAAGGCTGGCGTCGATGGCCTCGATCGCCGTCCTGCTGTGGGCGTCGAGCGTGGCGCTGAACTTGCCGGAGGTTTCGCCGAAGGTGGCGCGCAGCTTCTCGACATAGCTTTCCACGTCGGAGCCGAGGCGGCCGAAGGTTTCGTCGAAGGTGACGCGCAGCTTGCCGCTCTGCTCGTTGGCGAGGCCGCTGAAGCGCGCGCCGGAGACGGAGATGGTCTTCTCGATGTCGGAGGCGGCGGTCTTCGCCTCCTGGCCGATGCGGGCGACGCCGGCGTCGATGGCGGCGCGCAGGGTGGCCCCGCGCTCGTCCAGCACCGTGGCGAAGGCGTCGGTGGACTTGGCGAACAGGCCTTCCAGCAGGTCGGCGTGGCTGGTGACGTCCTTGCCAAGCTTGCCGACCGTGTCCTCGAAGCTGGCGCGCAGGGCGGTGGTGCGGGCGTCGAACAGCGAGGCCAGCTGCTGGCCGGAGGCGGCGAGCGCCTTCTGCAGGGTGAGGCTCTGCTGCTCGAAGCTGCCGGAAAGCTGGCTGACGCTCGTCTCGAACACCTTGCGGGCCGAGGCGCTGTGGGCGTCGAGCTGCGAGGTGAAGCGGTCGCCCGAGGCCGCCAGGGTCGTTTCCAGCTTCTGGCTGTTGTCGGCGAGGGTGGCGCCCAGGCGCTCGACGGCGCCGACCAGGCGGTCGGCGAGGCCGCCGCCGCGCGTGCCGATCATCTCGACGACGACCTTGCCGGCGCCCTCGATCTTCTGGCGCAGGTCTTCGCTGCCGGCGGCGAGCGAAGCGCTCAGTTCCTTGCCGGAGGTCTGCAGGCGCTCATTGACGTCGCGGGCGCGCTCGGAGAGCGACTTGCTGACCGTCTCGCCGGTGGCGGCGAGCTGGCGCGACACGTCGGCGGCCGCGACGGCGAGGCCGGCCGTCATCTTCTCGCCGGCGGCGCCAAGCGACTTCTCGATGGCCTCCGACTTCTCCGTCAGCGACTTCGACACCGAGCCGCTGGTCGTGCTCATGCGCTCCACCAGATCGGCGCCGCGCGCCGTCAGCTGGTTGACCATCTGGTCGCCGGCCTTGCCGAGCGATTCCGCGATCTGCGCGCCGCGCGCCGCGAGCGAGTCGGTGACCTGGCCGCCAGCGGCCGCGACCGCCTCGGCGATGCTGCGGCTGGCGGTGAGCAGGTCGGTGGTGATGTGCTGGTGGGCGCCCTCGATGGCGGCCCGCACGCGCTCGGCGTTGGAAATGATGCCGTCGCGCTGTTCGCTCAGCTCCTCGACCAGGGCGCGGATGCGCACCTCATTGTCGGCGTAGGAGCGCTCCAGGGTGGAAATCTCGCTGCGGACCAGCGTTTCGAGTTCGCTGGCGCGGGCCAGGGCGCGCTCGACGCCGTCGCCCATGGCCGCCATCTCGCGGCGCACGGCCTGGGACAGGGACATCACCGAGTCGGAGGCCAGCGATTCCGGCTGCGCCATGCGCACGGCCGCGCCAAGCATGGCGCGCGAGGCCTGGTGCATCTGCGCCGCGCGAATCGCCATGGCGGCGATCAGGAAAAACAGGAAGACCGGCGCCAGCAGGGCGACGCCGGCGAGCGCGCCGCGCGTCGGGCCGAGGCGGGCGGCCATCTCATGCAGGGCAAGGCCCGCGAGGCCCAACTGGTCAGACAGCACCAGGGCGCCGGCGGCCAGCCAGAAAATCGAGGCCAGCAGCGCCACCGCATAGGGCAGGCGGGAAGCCCGGGCGCGGCCGATCCCGGCCAGCGTCTCCACGCTCACCCGGTCGTCATTGGCCACGCGGCTGGTGTCGGGAGACACGACCCGGCGCGGCTCAGGCGCGGGGCGGGACGTTCCGCTCGCGGGGGCCGCGCCAGAGGCAGCTTCCGCCGCCTTGCCGGCGTTGATCTTCTCTTCGTCAGCCCTGCCTGCGCCAACCTTGCTTTCTGCAACCTTCGCTTCGCCAGCCTTGCCAGCGTCAACCTTGCCAGCGTCGGCTGGCTTCGGCTCGGGCTTTGCGGCGGCTCCGGTTGTGGCGTCAGCCTTGTTGGCGATTTCTGGCTGGATGGCGAGCGCCGTGGCGCCGGCGGTCATCATCGCCGGCGCGCCAGTCGCGCGGCCAGCGGCCGGAGCGGCGGCCGCGGGCATGGAGGCGGCCGCAGGCATGGGCTGCGCCGGGGTCGAGCGGCTCAGCGCGGCGGGTGTCTCGACGCGGGGCAAACGCACAGGCTCCACTGGCGTTGCGCCGGGCAGCGGCGCTGGCGCACGGGCGGGCGCGCCAGCAGGCGCCCCTGCCGGAGCCGGAGTTTTGCCCGGTTCTGCCTTGCTGGTTTCAGCCTTTGTTTCAGACTTTGTCTCAGGCCCGACCTCAGCCTTGCTGGCGTCGCCGGCGGCGTTCTTTCCGTCGCCGACGCCCGCGGGCGCCGGCGTGGAAACGGGGGTGGTAGCAGTCGCCTGGGCGGGCGGCTTAACCGGATCCGTGGTCCTGGCGCCGGCGGCCACACTGGTGGGAGCGGCAGGGCGTGGGTCGGCGGCTTGCGGATCGGCGGGCTTCGTTTCCAGGCTGGTTCCAGCGGCGGCGATCCGGGTTTTGCCAACCTCCATCACCGGCTCCTTGCCGGTGGATGCGACGCGCGAAGGCGCAGCCGGGCCTGGCGCGCTGGGACGCGCCGGAGCGGCGGGCGTCGCTCCGGCCTGGGGCGCGGCCGGTCCTGAAACGGTAGCTGCGGCGGGCGCGGTCTTGCCAGTGGGCGCGGTCTTGCTGGCGGTCGCCGTTCCTCCAGAGGCGATGGCGGCGCCTGCCGGCGCGGTGGTCGCGGAAGCGGCGGTCGCGGGGCCAGAGGCGGCCGGGGCGGCGGTTTTGTCCTTGAGGGGCTCGCTGGCAGGCGTGGCTTTGCCGGAAGCCACGCTCCCGGGCGCCTTCACTGGAGTCAGTCGCTCAAGATCGCCAAGCCCGGCGCCAAGCAGCTCCTTTTCCAGAGCTGACAAAGCCGCCGCCGCGGGATCATTTAGCTTCTTGTCCTTCGACATTCTGCCGCCTCTTGAACCTGGTGTGACCAGGAAAAAACCGGAGCCCGGGAGAGGACGCGCCGGACGCACCTCTCCACAGACACCTCACCCATCTTTACTGTCCCGAGTTTAGTTCTGGGGCAGAGTCATTAAAACCCTTGGCCAGCCTCGATCTTCCAACGTCGTTAACGACTTTTTTACCAGATGTTTCATGGCGTTAACAGATCGTCCACCAATGTGGCGGAGCGTCCGGCCGATTATCCCGGAGCCGCCGCCATCGCCGACGCCCAGGCACTGGGCGGGAAACCTCCCGTCGCGGCCGCCGGACCTGGGACTATAAAGGGACTGGCGCCGACGGCCTCCGGAACGATATGGAATAGCTGCGCCATAATAACAGGCGCCCCGGTCAGGGCGCCGCGAGGCACACAGCAGGAGAGGGCATGCCCAGCGTTACTTATGTGGATGCGGACGGCGAGCAGCGCACGGTTGAGGCCGCGCCGAACGCCACGGTCATGGAAGTCGCCCTGAAACACGACATTCCGGGTATTGTCGGGGAATGCGGCGGCGCCTGCGCCTGCGCCACCTGCCATGTCTATGTGGATGAGGAATGGGTGGACCGTGTCGGGCCGGCGGAGGACATGGAGCAGGGCATGCTCGACTTCGCCTTCGACGTGCGGGAGAACTCGCGCCTTTCCTGCCAGATTTTCATGACCCCCGAGCTTGACGGGCTGATCGTCCACACGCCGGTTCGCCAGGGGTAGGGTGGGCGCCCGGAGGGCGCCGGCGTGGACGTCGGCTGTCGCCAGCGTTTCGCGCGACCGGATGGCGCTTCTCCCGTTTCGGCGAACAGGCGCCGCCCCAGGCGGGCCGTCACTGCGCCTCCAGCGCTCCCAGTTGCCGGCGCAGGGCGTCGGCGGGAAAGCCCGCCGCCGCCAGTTGGGTTTCCAGCGCCGCGTGCTCCGCTTTCCAGACCGGCAAAGCCTGGCCAAGCAGTTCCAGCCCCGCCTGCGTCAGGCGCAGGCGGCGTGATCGCCCGTCCCTTGGGTCGGGCGCCGTCGCCACAAGGCCGCGCCGTTCGAGTGGTTTCAACGCCGCCGTGAGGGTGGTGCGATCACTGGCCAGAACCGTGGCGACAGCGCTGATGGTTAGCGCCTCCGGCCGGTTCAGCGCCATGAGCAGCGAAAACTGACCATTGGTGAGGTTGAAGGGGCGGAACGCCTCGTCAAAGCGCCGCGCCAGCACCCGCGCCGCCCGCTGCACATGCAGGCACAGGCAGGCGTCGCGCACCATGATGGTGTCGGTGAAGGTCGCCATGCCGTCCTGGTCGCCCTTTCTCCGGTTGTCTGCCGCCGCCTGCTGTTTCATGCTCCCGACTTTCCGTTTGCCTCGCGAAGAGTTCCGATCTTGACTTAAGTTTATGTTGATATCAACTTAATTGAACCTGACGCCGGTTGCTGGCGCGCCCGGGCGTTAAGCCTGATCGGCCCGCTGGCGTTGCGTTCGTCCAGGAAGCCGGCGCGGTCGCGAGGGATGTTCCATTTGCCCACGGAGGGAAAATTCATGAGCGCCGCCGCCGTCCACACCGCCATGTGCCCTGTCGTTCATTTCGAGATGCCTGCCCGTGACCGGGCGCGGGCCGCCGCGTTTTATGCTGGCGCCTTCGGCTGGAACATGCAGCAGGGAGAGGACATGGGCAATTACCTGCTTGCTTCGACCTCCGGCGCCGATGTGCCAGGAGGCAGCCATCGCGGCGCCATAGGCGGCGGCTTCTTCACGCCGTGTCCGGAGATGCCCAACGCCGGAACGTCGGTGGTGATCGCCGTTGGACAGCTCGAACCGGCCATGGAACGTGTCCGCCAGCATGGCGGCAAGATTCATGGCGAAGCCATGGATATCCCGGGCGTTGGCCGTTTTATCGTTTTCGAGGATACGGAAGGCAACCGCAACAGCATGTTGCAGCCCCTGACGGGCGGCGACTGCCCGGCGGCCTGATCTATCGGAAAGCGCTAGCGGCGTCGAGCGCCAATGCGCCGGCGCCCCGCGCCGGGGCGTCTCCGCAAAAGGGGCGGATCGCGTTCTGCGCCAGAGGCCGTCAGCCCCGGTTGTCCCACCCCATGCCCGCGCCTGTCGCGGGCATCCGCGTTTCCCCGATTGACCGGCGCCTCACTGCACATACGCCGTCCATCCGGCGGAGGCTGGGCCAGTCCCGCCCCATGACGGCAGCGGCGGTGCGTGGGATGGCGCCGCCTCGCGGGCGGCAAACCGCCGGCGGCGCCGGCGATCGTTTCGGGCGGATCAGGCGCCAGACCTGCGATCGCCGCCTCTTTCAGCGCGACAGTTCGCGCATCGCCTTGTCAAGACCTTCGAGGGTCAGCGGGAACATGCGATGGCCGAAGATATCGCGGATCAGGCTGATCGACTGGGTGTAGTTCCAGTGTTCTTCCTTCACCGGGTTCAGCCAGATCGATTTCGGGAAGTGGTCGATCATGCGGCCCAGCCACGCCTTGCCAGGTTCATCGTTCCAGTGCTCCACCGAGCCGCCGGGCATGGTCACTTCATAGGGGCTCATCGAGGCGTCGCCGACGAACACCACCCGGTAGTCGGAGGGGAAGGTGCGGATGATGTCCTGGGTCGGCGTCACTTCCTGGAAGCGCCGGCTGTTCTGCTTCCACACCCGCTCATACAGGCAGTTGTGAAAATAGAAGTGGTCGAAGTGCTTGAACTCGCTGCGCGCCGCCGAGAACAGCTCTTCCGCCTTCTCCACGTGCCAGTCCATCGAGCCGCCCACGTCGAGGAACAGCAGCACCTTGATGGCGTTGCGGCGCTCCGGGCGCAGCTGCACGTCGAGATAGCCCTTGTTGGCCGTCTCGTGGATGGTGCTGTCGAGGTCGAGCTCTTCCGCCGCGCCGGTGCGGGCGAACTTGCGCAGGCGGCGCAGCGCCACCTTGATATTGCGGGTGCCGAGCTCGACGTCATCGTCGAGGTCCTTGAACTCGCGCTTGTCCCAGACCTTCACCGCCGAGAAATTGCGGTTCTTGTCCTGGCCGATGCGCACGCCTTCCGGGTTGTAGCCATAGGCGCCAAACGGCGATGTGCCGGCGGTGCCGATCCACTTGTTGCCGCCCTGGTGGCGCTCCTTCTGCTCCTTCATCCGCTCCTTGAGCGTTTCCCAGAGCTTGTCCCAGCCGAGCGCCTGGATTTCTTTCTTCTCATCCTCGGTCAGGTAGCGCTCCGCCATCTTGCGGATCCACTCCTCCGGGATTTCCTCGGCTTCGATGGCCTCGCCGACCTTCTCCAGGCCCTTGAACACCTTGCCAAACACCTGATCGAACTTGTCGAGGTTGCGCTCGTCCTTCACCAGGCAGGCGCGCGACAGGTAATAGAAATCCTCGACCTTCTTTTCAGCCAGGTCCTGGTCGAGCCCCTCCAGCAGGGTCAGGTATTCGCGCAGGGAAACCGGCACCTTGGCGCCGCGCAGTTCTGTGAAGAATTTCAGAAACATGGCTCTCCCTCGCCGGCGGACGCCCCGGGCGCGACGCATTCACTCCGGAACGCCGGTCGCCTCCTGACGCCATGACTGGCTGCGGACAGGCGCCCGCCTCCGGTCATGGGCGGCGCTTCGCCGGCCGACGCCAGACCGCCTGGTCTGCGCCGGGCTGGCTCATGCGCCTGGCTGTGGCCCGTCTTGTTGATCGTTCTGTTCATTGCCCCGCGCGACCGCGACTCCCCCGGGGGAGCGCCGGCCGTCGGGACGCGTTGACATTGTCTATCATGCGCGATGGCCAGGATAGCAAGACCCCTGAGCATTTTCGGCGCACCGGGCCGGGCAGAGGGCCTGGCCAGATCAGACTGGCCAGGCCAGACCGGCCAGATCAGATCGGGGGTCAGGTTCGGGCGGAGCAGGCGACGGCGGGCGTGGGCGAAACCGCCTGACGGGCGGCGGCGCCAAAAAAAACCGGATAACGCGCGGCGGCGTCATCCGGTGGTCAAGAGGCGGGGTCTGCAAAAATCCGCTCAGAACGGGTGAGCAGGAGGGGGGGTCCAGCGCGGCGCCGGCAGGACCGGCAGCGCGGGACCAGGTCCCATCATGGCGCCCCGGAAGCCAGGGCGCCTGACTGGCGTTAGTGGCGCTTGCCGTGCTTGTGGTGGTCCATGCCATGCGGAACGCTGGCGCGCAGCAGCATGCCGAGGCGGCGCTTCTGGCCATCGTCCAGGGTCTTGTAGAGCGGGTCGACCGCGTCGGCGAGCTTGCGCATTTCGGTGGCGCGTTCGGTGGCCATGTCGGCGCCCCGGCGCAGGCGCTCGACGAAGTCGCCCTTCTTGCCTTCCTCCCGGGCTTCCTTGCGCTCTTCCTTGAATTTCGCCATCCGCTCTGCGCGGGCCTGGGCGGCGTCGCGCAGGGCCTTCTCGACGCCCGGCCACAGCTTTTCCTGGTCGGCGTTGAGCTTGAGGCCAGCCTTGAGGCCAGCGATGCGCGCGTCGGTGAGCGCGGCGCGATCGTCAGCACTGATGCGCTGGTGTTTGCCTGGGGCGGGCTGGCCAGCCTTGGCGCCGTCAGCCTGCTGGGCGAAAGCCGCGCCAGAGGCGGCCAGAGCGGCGCTGAGGGTAAGGGCGGCGAAAACTTTATTCATGTTCATCAGTCCTCCAGAACAGATGTAAGGAATGTGGGGCGCCCTTCGGCCGATTTCAAATTAATGATCCGTAATGAAGCGAATTTGATGCGCCGCGCTGGTATTTCTCCCCAAGCGTCATGTCATGATTTGGTCAAATCAGTTAACGTGACTGTAATCTTTACGCTCCCCGCCCGTGTATGTGTCGCGCCCCGACGGATGACGTTACGGCCTGCCGGATTGCGTGGCCGCGCGTGACGCAGGCGCGTGGGGGTCGACAGGTCAGGCGCGATGCCGTAACCGCGACATATATAAACGTATAATATGGTGGGAGAGGAGACAGGCATGCGCGAAAGCATTCGGGACAAGTTCGTCGTTTGCGGCATTGATGAGTTGCCGGACCAGCGGGCGCGATCGGTCACCCATGTGCTGTCGATTCTCGATCCCGACCGGGAGGAGCCGGAGGCCTTCGGCGACTATGGCGATCACCGCCGCCTGACCCTGCGCTTCCACGACATTATCGCGCCGACCGCCGGCATGATCCTGCCGGAGCGCAAGGATGTGATCCGTCTGCTGGAGTTCGGGGAAACCATCGATCTCGTGCCGGAGAAGCAGGACCACCTGCTGGTGCACTGCCACATGGGCGTGTCGCGCTCCACCGCCGCCATGGCGACGCTGCTGCTCCAGGACCATCCCGAATCCGATGAGGAAACCATTTTCGCCCGCATCCTGCAGGTGCGGCCGCAGATGTGGCCCAACTCGCGCATGATCGGTTTCGCCGACGACATCCTCGGTCGTCGCGGCCGCTTCAGCGCGGCTTTGCGCAAGCTGTACGGTCACCAGTGCCGCGTGCGCCCGGACATTCCGCAGATGATCCGCATGTATGGCCGCGGCGCCGAAGTGGATTCAGCGGTTCACGCCTGAGGAAGCAGCGGCGGCGCCGCGTTTCGGGACGGGATGCGTCTCGACAACGTCGCGGCGCGCCGTGCGCCGCAAACGCGTCAGTGCGGATTTTCCCCGATCAAACACTTGCTTGACGCGCCCCCTGGCGCTTACTGTCCGCGCCAGCCAACGAACTTGTATAAAATGGAAAACAGCATGCGGTTTACGGGTACCGATTCCTACGTCGCGACGGAGGATCTCAAGGTTGCCGTCAATGCGGCGATCGTTCTGGAGCGTCCGCTTCTGGTGAAAGGCGAACCGGGCACCGGCAAGACCGTGCTGGCGGAGGAAATCGCGCGCGCCCTTGGCGCGCCGCTGCTCACCTGGCACGTCAAGTCGACCACCAAGGCGCAGCAGGGGCTGTATGAATATGACGCCGTCAGCCGTCTGCGCGACAGCCAGCTCGGCGACAGCCGCGTCACCGACATCAAGAACTACATCAAGAAGGGCAAGCTCTGGGAAGCCTTTGAGCATGGCGGCCGCCCCGTCCTGCTGATCGACGAGATCGACAAGGCCGACATCGAGTTCCCGAACGATCTGCTGCTCGAGCTCGACCGCATGGAGTTCCATGTCTACGAGACCGGCGAGACCATCAGGGCCACCCAGCGCCCCGTGGTGATCATCACCTCCAACAACGAAAAGGAACTGCCGGACGCCTTCCTGCGCCGGTGCTTCTTCCACTACATCCGCTTCCCCGACGAAGAGACCATGAAGGCCATCGTCGAGGTGCACTACCCGGGCATCCACCATCGCCTGGTCGAGGAAGCGCTGAAGCTGTTCTTCGACGTGCGCGACGTGCCGGGCCTGAAGAAAAAGCCCTCCACCTCGGAACTGCTCGACTGGCTCAAGCTGCTGATGGCCGAGGACATTGGCCCCGACGCCCTGCGCGAGCGCGACCCGCGCAAGGCCATTCCGCCGCTGCACGGCGCCCTGCTGAAGAACGAGCAGGACGTGAGCCTGTTCGAGAAGCTGGCCTTCATGGCCCGCCGCGAGCAGCGCTGAGCCGCCAGCCACTCTCCGCCGCCCATCACGAAGCCGCCCGGATCATCCGGGCGGCTTTTGCATGTTCAGGGCCCTGATGCGGACATTGGCCGGCGGTCTTGCGACGCGGATGCTGCGCGCGCATCGCCTTTGCCGCAGAACGCTGGCGCGCGGCTGGCCCTGGCGGGTTGCGGCGGCGGGCCCCTCCCTGTCTCAGACGTTTTTCTCGCCATTGTCGAACAGGTGGCCGGCAACTTCGGTGAAGGTGGGCGCCGGCAGGGCGTGGAACGGCATGGGCCGGCAGGCGTCGATGGCGGCGAGGCCGACGCGGGCGGTCAGCATGCCGTTCAGCACGCCTTCGCCGAGCCGGGCCGACACCTTGGCGGCGAGGCCCAGGCCCATGGCCTGTTGCACCAGGCCATCGCCCGCCGCCATGCCGCCAGTGACCGCCAGATGCGCCGCCACATTGCGCGCCAGGCGCAGGAAGCCAAAAAAGCCAGGCCGGCCGCCATAGATCGCCGCCACCCGGCGCACCAGCGTGAACGATGAATACAGCACGAAGCCCACATCGACGATGGCGCGCGGGCTCACCGCCGTCACCAGCGACACCTGCTTCGCCGCCCGCGCCACCGCCTGCCGCGCCCTGCGATCCAGCGGCGTCATCAGTTCGCGCTCGGCGATGGCCAGGCGATCCTGGCCGTCGATAATTGTTTCATCGATGTTGGCGAGGGCGGCGCGCGCCCGCGCCGTGTCGGCGCGCCGCGCATAAAGCGCGTCCAGATCCTTCACCACCGCCCGGGCGTCGCGATCGCTGTTGGCGGCGTGGGCCTCGCCGGCCGCCTGGCGCAGGCGCTCGATTTTGCGCTCGCGCAGTACGCCCAGGGTCTCCCGGGTCAGCAGGCCGAGCAGGGCGAGGCCCGCCAGCGCCGCCAGCGCGATCGCCGCCCAGGCAAGGCCGGGGTTGATGGCGAACAGCCGCCGCACCAGGGAATCGACCCACAGGCCGATGCCAAAAACCGCCAGGCCGCCCAGGGCTGACAGCAGCATGCCGACCCACGGGGCGCGCCGGCGCCGGGGCGGCTCCGCCGGCGCCAATGGCGCGTCGACGATCTCGCCTGGCTCCGCGGCCACGACAACGCGCGCCGGCGGTTGGGGCGCGTGGGCGGCGTCCGCCGGCACGGCGGCGACGTCGGCGCTGTCGAGGCGGAAGGCGCGGGGTCGGTTGCTCATTGGTGTTTGCCCATTGGCCTGTGGGGTCCTGGTTCACGCCAGGCGGTCGGCGAGCAGGAATTCCAGCGCGCGGTCGAGGCGGATGTGGGGCAGGGCGTGCGCGCGGCCCGCCGCGTCCAGCAACGGCGCCGGCGGCCGGAAGCGCGGAAACCGCAACGACCCCGGCGCGATGGCCCCCTGAAACACCGCCTCGGGCTGCTCGGGAAGCTCACCCGGAAAAATCGCCGCTTCGGTCAGGCCGTCGAACACCTGGCCGTCGATGCTTTCGCCAGCTTCCGGCGTGCCGACGATGGCCGGCAGCTTCACGCCGCCCTCACGCACCATGGCCTCGCGCGTGGCGCGCACCGAGGCCAGGGCCACCGTGCCGACCCGCGCGCCCGCGCCCTCCGTGCGCCGGATGGCGCGGTCCACCAGCAGCCGCAAAATGGCCTCCAGGCGCGCGTGGCCGGACTGGTGCAGATGGTCCGCCTTGGTGGCGGCGAACAGCACCCGGTCGATGCGCGGCATGAAAATGCGCGACGCCAGCGTGTTGCGCCCGGCGCGAAACGCCAGCAGCACCCGGTCAATGGCGGTTTCCAGCTCGGCCAGCGCCGCGGGCCCCCGGTCCAGCGCCGCCAACACGTCCACCAGCACCAGCTGCCGGTCCAGCCGGGCGAAGTGCTCGCGGAAAAACGGTCCCACCACCCGGCTCTTGTAGGCCTCGAACCGCCGGTCCATCAGCGCGGCCATCGTGCCGGACGCTGGGGTCACGCCCTTCAGGTCGAGCGGCGCGAAGGTGAGGGCGGGCGAGCCGGCGAGGTCGCCAGGCATCAAAAACCGGCCCGGCGGCGTCGTCGCCACCGCCTCCGGCCCGGCGCGCAGCGCGGCCAGATAGGTCTTGAAGGCGTCGGCCACGCGCTCTGCCAGCGCCTCGTCGGCCGCGGCGCCGGCGTCTGTTTCCGCCAGCGCCGCCAGCCATGGGCCGGCGATGGCCGCCCGGTCTGGCCGGCGCGCGGCGGCGATGGTTTCGCGCGCCCAGTCGGCGTAGCTTTCCTCGAGCAGGGCAAGATCAGTCAGCCATTCGCCGGGATAATCCACCACGTCCAGGTTGAGCGTCGCCGGCCCCTTGCGCCAGCCGCTGGCGCGCTCATAGTCGATGGCGATGCGCAACTCGGCGATGCGGTTGGTCGATCGCGGCCAGTTGCGCTCCGGCCCCGTCAACGCTTCCAGATAAGTCTCATAGGGAAAGCGCGGCACGTCGTCGTCCGGCTGGTGCGCCAGCCGCGCCCGGCGGATGCGCCCTTCGGCGGCGGCGCGGAACACCGGCATCGGCGTCACCTCCAGCAGGTGATGCACCATGGCGGTGGTGAAAACCGTCTTGCCGGAGCGGGAAAGGCCGGTGACGCCCAGCCGGACGCCCGGCTGCACGGCGCTGAGAGCGAAATCCGCGGCGTTGCGGATCGCGTCATAGGTCTGCGTGAAAACCGTTCCGCTCAAATGCAACGCTCCTGGAGGCGCAGGCCCGGCCTGGAAAGGGCGCGCGCGTCAGATCAGACAATGAAAGACCGGCCCGAAGGCCGGACTGGACGATCCGGGCGCGGGACGGAAGGCGCAGCCGCCGCCACGATATTGCAGCATATGGGAAGCCGCCTGACTTTCGCCAGTCATTGGTAATGGCGGCGCGCCAGCGCAGACTGTCGTTTGTATATTTGGGGGTGGGAAGAATTGACGATGCTCGAGGCGTTTTTGAGGGTCGGGGATGACCCGGGATGGTTCGGGGCAGACGCTTTCAGTGGTTTTGGTAACCCTGGCCCCCCGGCGGCAGAGGGACGGATGCTTGTCGGCGGCGACTGGGTGGTTTTCCACGAACAGAGGGAAGGCGGTCAGCTTATGCTGACGGCGCATGGGGCGCCCCCAACCGCGGCGTCGGATGCGTATGCCCTGATTGAAAATGCACCGCGTGACGACAGCCAGCTTTCGGGGTTCCTCCGCGAAATTCGCAGGCGCCTTGGCCCGTTCCATGTGCTGCGGCTGGTCGTATGTCACGGGGGAGAGGGCGGCGAAGCCTCGCTTGCCGGCAGACTCTCGCGGCGGTTGCGTGGCGTGCGTGTCCATGGGTTTAAAGGCAGGGTTCGCGGCCTGGAGCCCACAGTGCTACGGCGCGTTTTGGAGCAGGCGCCCGGGCGCGATGTCGCATTGCCAGGCAGAGCGCTTGCCAGGGTCCACGGCGCCGTCGCGCATGTCAGCGAGCCGGGGGAGAAGTCATTTCGCCCGCGCAACCAGGAAGTCGTCTTTCAGGACGGAGTCCAGATCCACGACGTCCATGCGCCTCCCTGGGAGCAACTCCCAGGCCGGATTCGCGGTGCGGGAGGAGAAAGCCGCTACTTCGCCGGAACCATGGACTATTTTCATAAGATCGCGGATGAGGGGCTTCGTGAGGTGGTGGCTGTCGGGATGGTTTGAGATCAACCCGGGCCGGACGCCTCAATCCTCGTTGTCTTCCGCCATGCCTTCCAGGGCGCGGGGGGTGATGAAGCGGTCAAGCCGGCCGCTACGCGGCGTCACCTCCGCCCATGAGCCGACATTGAAGTCGATCACCGCCAGTCCCCCGGTGGGGTATTTTTGTGAAAGGCGGGCGAAGGCGTAGCGGTCGCCATGGCTGACCAGCATGTGCGCCAGTTCCTCGAAGCCGGGATTGTGCCCCACCAGCAACAGCGAATGGGCCGGACGATTGTCCTGGACCGCATGCTCGTCCTGGATCACGTGGAGAAGGTCCTCCACCTTGGCTTCGTAGATGCGTGGCTCATAAACCACGGGAATGGTTTCGCCGGGAAAGGCCTTGCCCAGGGCGGCGTTAACGAGATCCCAGGTCTGGCGCGTCCGGGCCGCCGGGGAAACAATGGCGAGGTCTGGCAGCAGGTTCTCCTGCGCCAGATAGGCGCCCATCAGCGGCGCGGCCTTGCGTCCCCGCTCCGCCAGCGGCCGGTCCTGGTCCTGGACGTCCCTGGGCCAGGCGGCTTTTGCGTGACGCAACAACATCAGGCGCAACATCTCAATTCCCCTGTCGCTGTCTGTCCTGGGCATGCGTCGCCGTCTGTTGCTCCCTTGCGGTCGCCGGCGGACAGCCATTCCATCGCAGCATCGTTTATATCTGTGTTTAAAGCATGCGCGGGAAAGTGAAAATGTCCGGCTCCGGCCTCCGCCCTCGGGACGACGGAGCCGATTGGCGCGCGCCGCCGCCGTCTTCGGCGAAAGTCGCGGGAAAATCGCCCCTGGCGGCGCGCGGTGAGGCTTGCCCAAACGGGCGTTCGCCATCATGAATACGCCACCTGTTTCTGCATCGGGAGGAAATCCACAATGAGAAGTTATCGCCTGGCCGAATTTGGAGCTCCTCTCGAGACGGTGGATCTCGAAACGCCGACTCCCGAGGGCAAGCAGGTTCTGCTGCGGGTGAAGGCTTCCGGCGTCTGCCACAGCGACATTCACATCTGGGAAGGCAGCTACGATCTCGGTGGCGGCCGCAAGATGCAGATGCGGGGCATCCCCCTGCCGTTGACCATGGGCCATGAGACGGTGGGCGAAGTGGTTGCCGTCGGTCCCGAGGCCGAAGGGGTGAAGGTTGGCGAAACGCGCCTGGTGTTCCCGTGGATTGGCTGCGGGCATTGCAGCATTTGCGCCGCCGGCGACGAGCACCTCTGCAACCGGCCGAAGGCGCTCGGCGTCACCTGCGACGGCGGCTACGCCGACCACATCCTGGTTTCTGACCCCAAATATCTGCTCGACATCACCGGCATCGCCCCTGACGTCGCGGCCCCGTACGCCTGCTCGGGCCTCACCACCTACAGCGCCCTGAACAAGTTCAGCGACTTCCTGTCGACCGACCCCATCCTGATTCTGGGCGCCGGCGGTCTTGGCCTGATGGCCCTGACCCTGCTGAAGGCCATGAACGCCAAAGGGGCCGTGGTGGTCGATATCGACCCGGCCAAGCGCGAGGCGGCCGTGGCCGCCGGCGCCATCGCCGCCATCGACCCCACCGCGCCAGACGCCGTGAAGCAGATCATGGCCGCGGCTGGCGGCGGCGTGCGCGGCGCGCTTGACCTGGTGGGCAACACCGCCACCACGTCGCTGGGTTTCGATGCGCTGGGCAAGGGCGGCAAGCTGGTCATCGTCGGCCTGTTCGGCGGTCAGGCCAACTGGTCGCTGCCCATGTTCCCAATCAAGGCGGCCACCGTGCAGGGCTCGTTCGTCGGCAGCCTCGTCGAGCTGCATGAGCTGATTGAGCTGGTGAAGGCCGGCAAGGTTCCCGCCGTGCCGCTGATCCACCGGCCGCTGAAGGACGTGGCCGCGACGCTTGAGGACCTGCGCCTCGGCCGCATCGTTGGCCGCGCCGTGCTGACCCCCTGAGGGAAGCCGCGCGCGCCGCCGGCCCCGGGCCGGCGGCCGCGCGGGATCACGCCGTGGGCGCAGGCGTGGGAGCAGGGGCGGGCGACCTGTCGCTGGAACCGTTCCAGACATTGTGAATGGGCCAGGGTTGCCTGTATCATCTGATTCGTCGTCCGGCTGTCATGCTGGACGGCGGTTCCCTGTTTTCCCGAGCCGGCTGGCGAGGCTTCGCGGCGTGAGCCGCCGGCATCTCCAGACAGGATGTGGCTACATGTTGAACATGAACAGTCGCACACTGGTCGTCGCCGGATGGGCCATTCTGGCCGGCGCGCCCGCCATGGCCGGTGGCCCGGGGATGACCGGTGGCCCGGGAATGGCTGGCGGCGCAATGGGCCGGTCGCAACCGGCGGCCGAGCGCCCGGCGACGGGCGCCCAGGCATTGCCAGCACAAGCCTTGCCCGCCCAGCCCTTGTCAGCCCAGACCCGATCAACTCAGGCCCGGTCAGCTGAAACCGATGACATGCAGGCGCTGATTGCGGCGACGCGGGAGATGGCCAGGTCCACCGGCGCCGCGGCGGACAGCATCGGCATGGACCCGGACCGGCTCAGTGGCATCCTGATGCGGCTGGACCGGATCGAGGCCCGCGTCAAACGGCTGGACCACCCCGCCAGCCATCCATCTCCGGATGCGACAGCGGGATGGCGCTAAAGTTTTTTCCGGGGGCCGCCAGTTAAGCTCTTTTGAAGAAACGGCCGATTATTCCGGGCCAGTGGACAAGTGTCGCCGCGCGTGACGCGCCAGCATGGAATAACCTGCGCCCTACGGGCCCTGGCGAACATGCGGCGGCGTGACTGCGGCGTTGGCCGAACCCGGTCCTGCCGGCGCGTATCGGCGTTGGCATGAGAAACCGGATTTCGCGCCAGACGCGCGGGCCGCCCCGGACGGCAGGCCGCAGATCGGGAAAAGGCGCCCGCGTCTGGCCGCCGGCGGGGTCTGATCGGCGTTGCGGTAAACCCGCGCGCGACGATGCATTTCCTGGCGGAAGGGGCGCCGGTTTGCGCGGCGCGCTATGGCGCCAAAGGCGGGGCGGCATTCTGTTGTGTTTGACGGAATGCGCTCCAGGTTTGTGGTGGGGGGCGGCTTTCACGTTGCGGCGCGATCGTTCCCACGCATGCGCCGGCGTGGTCCGGCGCTCGGGGATCCGTACGGAATGCTGTTTAATTCGTTCATTTTCCTGCTGCTGTTTCTACCATTCTCCTTGCTTGTTCACTGGCTCGCCGAACGCTTCCGCCCGGAATGGCGCCTGCCGCTGCTGCTGTTGCTGTCGTTCGCTTTCTACAGTTACTGGGACTGGCGCTTTGCGCCGCTGCTGGTGGCGTCCATCGGGCTTAACTGGATGCTGGCGCGCATCTTTTGCCAGGCGCGCCTCGGCTGGCTGATTACCCTTGCGATCTGCGTCAACCTGCTGGTGCTCGGCGTGTTCAAATACGCCGGTTTCTTCGCCAGCTTCATTCCTGGCCTGACGATGAAGGGCGTCGATGTTTTCGGTTCCGGCGACGCCTTGCCCCTCGGCATCTCCTTCTTTACCTTCCATCACGTCATGTATCTGGTGGACCTGCGCGCTGGCCGCGCGCCCCAGGTCGGCCTGGTGAAATACGGCCTCTACATCGCCTTCTTTCCGCAGGTGCTGGCCGGCCCGCTGGTGCGCTGGAGCGAAATCCTGCACCAGTTCGACGAACGCCCCTATGGGCGCTCCGACGCGGCGGAGCGTTTCGCGCGCGGGCTGCTGCTCTTGTGCGCCGGTCTCGCCAAAAAGGTGCTGATTGGCGACCCGCTGGCGGCGTATGTGAATCCGGTTTTCCAGGAAGCGGCCACCGGCGCGACCATCACGCTTGTCCAGGGCTGGCAGGCCACGCTGGCTTTCACGTTCCAGATCTATTTCGATTTCTCCGGTTACACCGACATGGCGCTGGGCATTGCGCTGCTGTTCGGCGTCGTGCTGCCGCAGAACTTCGAGGCGCCTTACCGCTCGCTGTCTTTGCAGGATTTCTGGCGGCGCTGGCACATGACCCTGTCGCGGTTCCTGCGCGACTATCTCTACATTCCCCTTGGCGGCAACCGTCACGGCCTGCCGCTGCAACTGTGCGCGCTGTTCATCACCATGGCGCTCGGCGGCCTGTGGCATGGCGCCGGCATGACCTTCGTGGCGTGGGGCGCGGCCCATGGCCTGGCGCTGGGCGTCGGCCTGCTGTGGCGCAGGGCTGGCCTGCCCATGCCGGCGGCGCTGGGCTGGGCGCTGACCTTCCTGTTCGTGGTTTTCACCTGGGTGCTGTTCCGGGCCGGGAGTTTTGAGGCGGCGCTGCGTATCTATGAGGGTATGCTGGGGCTGACCTCGATTGGCGCCGGTCTGAAATGGCGCGCCATCGCCATCGCCGCCGCCGTTGCCCTGATCGGTCCGACCGCCTGGGCCGCCGTGCACAAGGCGCCTCCGTCGCGCGTGCTCGCCATCCTCGCGGCGGTCGCCTTCACGCTTATCCTGTTCAAGATCGGCGACGATGCGAACTATGAGTTCATCTACTTCCAGTTCTGACAGCGCAACACCGTCGCGCGACGCACGCCGCTGGCGGCGGTTTGCGTGGACGTTCGCCCTCGCCCTCGCCGTGTTGCTGGCCGGGTTGACTGGCGGCCTTGTGCTGCTGGACCCTTATGACACCGGGCGCTTCACCCTGTTGTCAGCGCGCGGCGTGGCGGAAGGGCCGCCGTGGCAGGTCAACGCCAGCCGCGCCCGTGACCAGCGTTTCGACTCGGTGGTTGTCGGCAACTCACGCATGCAGATGCTTGAGCCGGAGCGCCTCGACAGGCTGACGGGCCGACGTTTCGTCAACCTCAGCGTGCTGCGGTCTGGTCCGCTTGAGGAGCAGCCGGTGTTTGAGACGTTTCTTCGCCATCACCGCGCGCCGCGCGCGGCGGTCATTGGCGTGGATGAACTGTGGTGCCGGCCGCAGCAGAAACGGGGCAGCCAGTTTCCCTACTGGCTTTATTCCGCCAGCAACCAGGAATATCTGCATGGTCTCGTCCGCTATCAGGCGGTGGAGCAGATGATGCGCCGTCTGTCGGCGCTTTATGGCGGCGCGGAGATGGCGCGGCCCGACGGTTATTGGGATTATACAACGGTTTATCTTGGCAAGACCGGCGCGCAGGCGAAACAGGACGCCATGAAGTCCAGCGCGAGCCGCCCCGTGGACACTGATAATCCCGACAGGGTTTTTCCGGCGATGACCATCCTGGGCGACATGCTCGCCGCCCTGCCGGCCTCGACCCAGACCGTGCTGGCCTGGCCGCCGACCCATATCAACTTTCAGCCGCAGCCCCATTCCCTCGCGGAAGCTGTCCTGAACCAGTGCAAGGCGCAGATCCGCGACATCGCCAGCCGCCATCCCAACGTGACGTTTCTGGACTGGGGCGGCGACCGGCCCGTCAATCGCGATCCCGCCAATTTTCACGATGAAATCCATTTCCGTAAAAACCTGGCGGGACAGTTCGCCGATGCTATCGGCGCCGTACTGGCGGCAAAGCTGACGCGGTGATCCCCAGGATGCCGGCGGTCGGCCTGTCTCGCCGCCGTCGCGTCAGCGGGCCGCCAGGGAAGCGATTCGGACGATTGCGGGCAAAATTTGCCCGCCGCCCGCCGGCTGGACCGCAGGTCAGGGCGGTCGCTGGCTTTTGCGAAAACCGAATACGCTCAACGGGAACGCGCCAGAATGTCATTTGTTATGACGCTTGTGCGAACGGATGCGTTGTCGCGGCGTCACGCAGCGTCTATACAGCCTGCCTGCATGCGCCCAGGGAAGACCGGATTTTTGATCCGGCAACGTGCTCACACGGGCCCAGGAGAGAACAGCGGCTATGGCGAACGTAACGATAAGCGCGGAATACCGGCCATCCGAAAACGAGCCCTTCATGGGGGAGCGCCAAAGAGAGTATTTCCGGCGCAAGCTGCTTGACTGGAAGGACGAGATCCTGAGGGAAAGCCGGGAAACCCTGGCGACGTTGCAAAAAGAAAACGAAAACCATCCCGATGTGGCCGACAGGGCTTCATCCGAAACGGACCGGGCGATCGAGTTGCGGGCGCGTGACCGGCAGCGCAAGCTGATTTCCAAGATTGACGACGCCCTGCAGCGTATCGAAGACGGCACGTATGGCTATTGTGAGGAAACCGGCGAACCGATCTCCCTGAAGCGGCTGGAGGCGCGGCCGATCGCGACCCTGTCGCTTGAAGCGCAGGAGCGGCACGAGCGGAATGAGCGGGTGCACCGGGACGACTGACCGCGTCGCATTGTAGCGCCCAGGCGGCGGCCCGTTTGCGGCTTCCGCGCGTCGCGCTGACAGGGCCTGTTGCCCGCGGACCGGCCAGATGGCTGAAAAGAGATCAATGAAAAAGGCCGGGTTTTTACCCGGCCTTTTCTTTTGGATCACATGCAATGTCAGGAATGGTTTCAGCTCTTCCGGGGCGGTGAGCGGCCCAGCAGGCGGGCGAACTCGGCCTCGATCGCCTCGGGCGACAGGGGATCAAGCGCCGGCTTGTCATCAGCCTTCTCGCCAGCGGGGCGATCGGCTTTGCCCTGCGCTGCCGGCGCAGCCGGGGCCGGGGGAGTGTTCGCGGTCGCCGCCGGTTTACCCTCTGGCAGGTCAAACGACAGGTCAGGCAGATCGACTTTTGAAACAGGGGTTGAAACCGGGGCGGCGGCCTTTTCGGCAACCGGATCGGGCTGCCCTTGCTTTGGCGTTGCCGGAACATCCGGTTTCGCAGTTTCCGCCGGAGCGGGTTCGCTGGCGGGCGCCGGTCGCGACGAGGTGGGGCGCAAACCGGCGAGGTCAAGGCGAAGGGACGCCAGCGAACTCATGGCGCGCGGCGATGGCGTTTCAGCCGCCGGCGCTGCGGTGGACGGGCTCGCGGCCGGTTGCGGCGCGGCGGGCTTCGCCGGCTGGGAAGCCGACGCCTGCGACGGCGGGTTGCGCAGCGCATCTTGCAACTGCCGCTCCATGTCGTTCAGCACGCGCGGGTCGACGGTCTGTCGCGCGGGCTGCGCGCTGGAGGTGGCGGGCGCCGCAGCCGGCGTGGCCTCCGTGGGCGCGCCGCCGGACGACTGGGGAGAGGCCGGCTGGGGCGTCGCCTGGGGCCTGGACGGAGCCTGGGGCGCCGGCTGGAAACGCTGGGGCGCGGCCGGCTGGCCGGGTTGAGTGGATGTCGGGGCCGGGCCAAAGCCAGGGCGGCCCGCCGGCTGGGTCTGGGCGCGAGCCGCGACCGGGGCCGCTGGTCCGCTGGCCGGCGGGCGCACGCCCGGGGGCGGGTTGAACCCCGGCGCCACGGGGCGAGCTGCCGGCGGCCTGGCCGGCGTGGGCGTCGGCGCGCCAGCCGGTCGCTGACCCGCCGGTTGGGCGACAGCGGGCGCCGGGCGTTGCGGTTGGGCGGGCGCGCGCACGTCAGGCGCTGGCGGCGTCGGAGCCTGCGGCGTGGGGACAGGGCGGGCCGTTGCGGCCGGGGCCGCCGCTGGGGCCCCGGTTGTGGCTCCTGGGGCCGGCGCGGACGACGAAGCCAGGGCGGACGTCGGGGCGGACGTCGGGGCGGCGGCCGGCCGGGCAGGGGCAGGCGCGGCCAAGGGCGGGGTGGCGGGCGGGATGGCGGGCGCCGTAGCTGGGGCCGCTTCCGGCGCCGGGGCGCCCTGGCGAAGCAGGTGATCGACGCTTGGCAGGCGCGTTTCGCTACGCGGCTCGGGCGCGCGCGGCGGCTGCGGCCGCGCCTCGTCCTGACGCGCTTCGCCGCGACCGGCGTCGGACGGCTCGCTGGATTCCGCAGGGTCAGTGGTGATTGACGGCGCGCTGCGTCGTCCTTCGCCCCGGATAATGGTGCTTTCGATCACAACGTCGGAGGCGCCGCCGATCATCACCAGATGTTCGACATGGTCGCGCCGCACCAGCACCAGCTGGCGCTGGTCATCAAGATCATAGACATCCACAACGCCGAGGCGGGGTTGCCGCGACCGCGGCCCCTGGGCGGCGGCGCGTTTGCGCCCCGACGTAATGCGCCGCAGCACGAAAGCGAGGATCATCACCACCACGAGGATGATGATGAAGGCTAACAGGAATTGCGCGGCGTTTGTCATTTCTGTTCCGGACGTCGGTTATTCGGGCGATTGCTGTCGCAAACCGGCGAACCGTGTGGCGACAACATACGTGAAGCGCAGTTTTTCATGATCAGGGTTAATCGACGGTTGACAGACGGGCAACCAGGATTCGCGTGCAAAGGCAGAAATCGTGAACCTTTCGGCAGGCTTCTTCGCTTAAGGTGAACGCACGGATTAACTTCAGGCGGCGCGCGCCTCACCATCTGTTGCGCTGGCTGCGCATGAATGGCCGCGGGGACGTTGCCATTTCATCCGCGATCCTGCTTCTGGCGGCAGGCGCGGGCGGCGGCAGCCAGATGGCGGCTGGGCCACGCTGCCGCGGCGGAAGCGATTGTCAGGACGTCGATGACCAGTTCACTGTTCCGAACACGCATGGCGCAAACCGCGACGGAGGCGCAGGACGCCAGTGGTCCCAACGCAGCCAGCGAACGGCGGAACGTCTGGCGGGGCCATGGCGTGGCCTTGCCATTGCTGCTTTTTTCCATGGCGTTCATCGCGACGGCTGTCTGGCTGGCGACCCTCGCGCCGGCAGAAGCGCGCGCCCTGGTCACCGGCTTGCTCGCCGTCCTGGCGGTGATTGGCATTTTTGCCCTGTTTGGTTTCGCCGTGGGCTTCTTCCAGCTGGCGCGCGGCGTGTCGCGCCCGACGCGCCTCGCCCGGGCCATCGTCGATGGCTCGCCAGCGGGCCACGCGGTGGCGGACAGCCACGGCGACGTCATCTGGTGCAACGGCGCCTGGCGCGAACTCATCGGCGCGGAGGGCGACCAGCCTGCTTCGCTGGAGAGGGCGTCGCGCCATGCGCCGGAGATCAGCGAGGCCCTGTACCGGCTGGCGCAAACCGCCAGGCTGGGCCGCTCCGCCCATGACGAGCTTCGGTTTCCCGCCGCCGCTTCGGGCGGCGCCAATCGAGAAGCTGGCGCATCCGGTCAGGCTTCCTGGCGGCGGGTGGAAGCCCGCCTGCTCGGCGCCGGCCGCAAGGCGCCCCTGCTGTGGACCGTGACCGACGTCACCGCTGATCGCGACCGGCAGGAGCGGATGTTTCAGGAACTTCAGCACGCCATCGATTTTCTCGATCAGGCGCCGGCCGGTTTCCTGTCCATCGAAGGCGACGGCGACATCGGGTACATGAACGCGACGCTCGCCGGCTGGCTGGGGATCGATCTGGCCAGCGCCGGAGCTGGCGGGACACGGCTCGATGATATTGTGGCCCGCGGCGCCGCGGCGCAACTGCTCGCCGCGCCGGCGGCCGGAGACGGCGCGAATGGAACCGAGACGCTTGATCTCGACCTGCGCCGCCGCGACGGCCACATTCTCCCGGTGCGCGTGATGCATCGCGCTCCGGTGAGCGAAGACGGGCAGCGCCTGCCGTCGCGCACCCTGGTGCTCAACCGCTCGTCCGGCCGTCCGTCCGTTGGCGCGGCGTCCGACGGGCAGCGCCAGGCGGAGGTGCGTTTCGCCCGGTTCTTCAACAATACGCCGGTCGCCATCGCCACCATTGGCGGCGACGGCGCCATATTGCAGTGCAACGCGTCGTTCTCGCGCCTGTTCCCGGCCGATGTGGTCGCCGGCGGCGTCAACGGCATTGTGGCGGAAAAGGACGCGCCCCAGCTTGAAGCGGCGTTGCGCGCCGCCGCGCGACAGGAGGAGGTTGCGCCGTTTGACGCCCAGATCGCCGGCGATGGCGGCCGCTCGGCGCGGTTCTATGTGAGCAGCGTTGATGACGCTGAAGGCGAGGGCGAGGCGGCGATCATTTATGCGCTCGACACCACGGAGCAGCGGGCCCTTGAGGCGCAGTTCGCCCAGGCCCAGAAGATGAACGCCATCGGCCAGCTCGCCGGCGGCGTGGCGCACGACTTCAACAACGTGTTGCAGGCCATCATCGGCTTCAGCGACCTGCTACTGGCCAAGCACCGCCCGACCGATCCCTCCTTCCAGGACATCATGCAGATCAAGGGCAACGCCAACCGCGCCGCCGCCCTGGTGCGGCACCTGCTGGCGTTCTCCCGCCGCCAGACCCTGCGCCCCCAGGTGATGCAGGTCGGCGACGTGCTGGCGGACGTTTCCCTGCTGCTCAAGCGGTTGCTGGGCGAGCGGGTCGACCTTGACGTGCACCACGGACGCGACATCTGGCCGGTCAAGGCCGACATCAACCAGTTCGAGCAGGTCATCATGAACCTGTCCGTCAACGCGCGTGATGCGATGCCGGACGGCGGCAAGGTTTCCATCCGCACCAGCAATGTCACGGCGGCCGAGGCGCGCGGTTATGACGACAGCATGCCGGCCGCTGACTACGTGATGATCGAGGTGAGCGACACCGGCGTGGGCATGCCGCCAGACGTTCTGGTCCAGATATTCGAGCCTTTCTTCACCACGAAGGAGGTTGGCAAGGGCACGGGCCTTGGCCTGTCGACGGTGTACGGCATCGTCAAGCAGACGGACGGGTTCATCCTGTGCGACAGCGAGCCCGGCAAGGGCACCACCTTCCGTATCTTCCTGCCGCGCCATATGGCGGAGGAGCCGCCGGCGAAGGCGGGGGGAACAGCCGCCGCCCGCCAGCCGGCGGCGGACCTCACCGGTCGCGGCGTCATCCTGCTGGTGGAGGACGAGGAAGCCGTGCGCGCCTTTGCTTCCCGCGCCCTGTCCACGCGCGGCTATACGGTGCTGGAGGCTGCGTCTGGCCGCGAGGCGATCGCCCTGCTCGAGGAGCGCGGCGAACCAGTGGATCTGGTCGTCTCCGACGTGGTCATGCCGGAGATGGATGGTCCGTCACTGCTGCGCGAGCTGCGCGCCCGCGATATCCAGGCGCGCATCGTGTTCGTGTCCGGCTATGCCGAGGACGCCTTCCGCAAGAACCTGCCCGAAGGGGAAGCGTTCGTTTTCCTGCCCAAGCCCTTCAGTCTCAAGCAACTCATCGAGGCGGTGAAGGTGCAAATGGAGTAAAAGCCGGGCCAGGCGGCGACGCGTGGGCGAAAACATCCATGCTTCACGCCGCGATGCTGGGCCCGAATCTGGCGCAGCCGCGATGTCGGCGCCAGATTGCCCCATCCCGCCGCCCGTGCCCTTACGTGATGGACGTTTGCAGGAAAAATGCCTTTTTCATCAATATGAAGTTGAGAACATATATCGAACATGCTACATGGAACATAGAGAGTACAAACAACGCGTTGAAGCCGTCCGACGCGTCGTGCCATAAGGGACAGGACAATGTCGCAATCCGCGCTCAGGCTCGTTGAAGGTTCCTCCATGGACAAGACAAAGGCGCTCGACGCAGCGCTTTCCCAGATCGAGCGGTCGTTTGGCAAAGGCTCCATCATGCGCCTTGGCAAGAACGACCGCCCCGTCGAGATTGAAACGGTGTCCACCGGTTCTCTCGGGCTCGATATCGCCCTGGGCGTTGGCGGCCTGCCGCGTGGTCGCATTATCGAGGTTTATGGCCCCGAATCGTCCGGCAAGACCACGCTGGCGTTGCACACCATCGCCGAGGCCCAGAAAAAGGGCGGTGTTTGCGCCTTCGTCGACGCCGAACATGCGCTGGATCCGGTGTACGCCCGCAAATTGGGCGTCAAGCTGGATGACCTGCTGATTTCCCAGCCGGACACGGGTGAGCAGGCGCTCGAAATCGCCGATACCCTGGTGCGCTCCGGCGCCATCGACGTGCTGGTCATCGACTCGGTGGCGGCCCTGACGCCGCGCGCCGAGATCGAAGGTGAGATGGGCGAGGTGCAGCCTGGTCTCCAGGCGCGCCTGATGAGCCAGGCCCTGCGCAAGCTCACCGGCTCCATCTCGCGCTCCAACACCATGGTCATCTTCATCAACCAGATTCGCATGAAGATCGGCGTGATGTACGGTTCGCCGGAGACCACGACGGGCGGCAACGCGCTCAAGTTCTATGCTTCGGTCCGCCTCGACATTCGCCGGACCGGCGCGATCAAGGATCGTGATGAGGTCACCGGCAATTCGACGCGCGTCAAGGTGGTGAAGAACAAGGTGGCGCCGCCGTTCAAGCAGGTCGAATTCGACATCATGTATGGCGAGGGCATTTCCAAGCTTGGGGAATTGATCGATCTGGGCGTCAAGGGCGGCATCGTCGACAAGTCAGGCGCCTGGTTCTCCTACGACAGCCAGCGTCTGGGGCAGGGGCGCGAAAACGCCAAGACATTCCTGCGGCAAAACCCGGAGATCGCCGACCGCATCGAGGCAGCCATCCGCCAGAATGCAGGCCTCCTCGCCGAGCGTATTCTGGAGAATATCGAGCCTTCAGACGATGAACTGGATGAGGGCGAAGCCTGATCCTGACGCCGGCGGATGATGATCCGCCGGCGTTTCCGTCTTATTCCGCCAGGACCGGCCGCCAGCATGGTCATTGCCGGCATGGTTCCCGCGAGGCTCTGCGCTCATGAGGCTCCACGCTCTCCCCGCCCCTGGCGGCGGATTGCCGGCTGCATGTGAGCCGTTGGCGTATCGCCCCGGTTTCCAATCTCGACAAGGGCGCGTCGCCTCACTAGAAGACGTGTGCTGAAGGGGCGGCGACCGGCTGTCCTGCATCTGTCCCGAGTGCGTGTTTCTGATGAGCGGCGTCAACGAAATTCGATCGACCTTCCTCGATTACTTTGCCAGGAACGGCCATGAAGTCGTGCCGTCGGCCCCGCTCGTTCCCCGGAACGATCCAACGCTGATGTTCACCAACGCCGGCATGGTTCCGTTCAAGAACGTGTTCACCGGCGCGGAGAAGCGGCCTTACGTGCGGGCGACGTCCTCGCAGAAATGCGTTCGCGCCGGCGGCAAGCACAACGATCTCGACAATGTCGGTTACACGGCCCGCCATCACACCTTCTTCGAGATGCTGGGCAACTTCTCTTTCGGCGACTATTTCAAGGAAAACGCCATTGAACTGGCGTGGAACCTGGTTACCAAGGAGTTCGGCCTGCCGGAGAACAAGCTCCTCGTCACCGTTTATTCGGAAGACGACGAAGCGCACAGCCTGTGGCGCAAGATAGGCCTGCCTGACAGCAAGATTATCCGCATCCCCACGTCGGACAATTTCTGGATGATGGGCGACACCGGCCCATGCGGCCCCTGCTCGGAAATCTTTTACGATCATGGTCCGCACATTCCCGGCGGACCGCCCGGCAGCCCGGACGAGGACGGCGATCGTTTCATCGAGATCTGGAACCTCGTGTTCATGCAGTTCGATCAGGTGGCCCCCGGCGAGCGGCTGAACCTGCCGCGGCCCTCCATCGACACCGGCATGGGGCTGGAGCGGATTTCGGCGGTGCTGCAGGGCACGCACGACAACTACGCCACCGACATGATGCGGGCGCTCATCATGGCCGTCGCCAATCTGACTGGCGTCGATCCCGATGGCCCCCAGGGGGTCAGTCACCGCGTCATCGCCGACCATTTGCGCGCCTGCTCGTTCCTGATCGCAGACGGCGTGCTGCCGTCCAACGAGGGGCGGGGATATGTGTTGCGCCGCATCATGCGCCGCGCCATGCGTCATGGCCAGTTGCTCGGCGCCCGCGAGCCGCTCATGTGGCGGCTGTTCCCGGCGCTGAAGCGGGAGATGGGCGAGGCGTTCCCTGAACTGGGCCGCGCCGAAGCGCTGATCACCGAGACGCTGCGCCTGGAGGAGGTCCGCTTCCGCCGCACGCTTGAGCGGGGCCTCGCCATCCTTGAGGACGAGACCCGCGACCTGCGCGAAGGCGATCGCCTTTCCGGCGAGACTGCGTTCACGCTCTATGACACCTATGGCTTCCCGCTCGACCTGACCCAGGACGCGCTGCGCGCCCGCGGCGTTGGCGTCGATACCGAAGCGTTCGACAGCGCCATGCAGCGCCAGCGTGAACTGGCCCGCGCCAACTGGTCCGGTTCCGGCGAGGCCGCCACCGATCGCGTGTGGTTCGGTATTCGCGAACGCGTCGGCGCCACCGAGTTTCTGGGCTACGACACTGAGCAGGCCGAGGGCAGTGTTGTCGCCCTGGTGCGCGACGGGGCCGAAATTGATGTGGCGCGCGCCGGCGAAACCGTGCAGGCGGTGTTCAACCAGACGCCGTTTTATGGCGAATCCGGCGGTCAGGTCGGCGACGAGGGCGTGGCGTCCGGGGCCGGCTTCCGCGCCCGGATTACCGGCGCGACCAAAAAGCTCGGCGACCTGTTCGTGCATGATGTGACGGTCGAGGAAGGCGAATTGCGGATTGGCCAGGCGGCCGAACTGCAGGTCGATCACGACCGTCGTCGCGCCATTCGCGCCAACCATTCGGCCACGCATCTGCTGCATGAAGCGCTGCGCCTGGTTCTTGGCGACCATGTGGCCCAGAAGGGCTCGCTGGTGACGCCCGAGCGCCTGCGCTTCGACATCAGCCATCCCAAGCCGATCACCCCGGAAGAACTGGCGAAGATTTCCGATATCGCCAACGACGTCATCGTTCAGAACAGCCCGGTGGTCACCCGCCTGATGGCCGTGGATGAGGCGATCGAGTCCGGCGCCCGCGCCCTGTTTGGCGAGAAATACGGCGATGAGGTCCGCGTTGTCTCCATGGGGCGGACGCTCGACGGCGCCAACCATGATTTCTCCGTTGAGCTTTGTGGCGGCACCCATGTGGAGCGCACCGGCGACATCGGCCTGGTGACGGTGGTCGCGGAAGGCGGCGTCGCCGCCGGCGTGCGCCGCATCGAGGCATTGACCGGCGCCTCGGCCCGCCGTCACCTCGCCGGGGAGAGCGCGCGCCTGCGCGATCTGGCGGCCTTGCTGAAAACGCCGGTCGATGAGGCTGCGGGCCGCCTTGAGAGCCTGCTTGACGAGAAGCGCAAGCTCGAACGCGATCTGGCCGACGCCCGCAAGAAGCTGGCGATGGGCGGCGGCTCCGGCGACGGAGAGGCGGTGCGCGAGGTCAATGGCGTGAAGTATTTCGCCCGCGCCGTGGCTGGGGTTGAAATGAAGGACCTGAAGGGTCTGGTGGACGACGCCAAGAAGAAGGTGGGTTCCGGCGTGGTGGCGCTGGTCAGCGTCGCCGATGATGGCAAGGCCGCCATCGTTGTCGGCGTCACCCCGGATCTGGTTGCGCGTTTTGACGCCGTCACCCTGGTGCGCGCCGGTTCGGCCGCGCTTGGCGGCAAGGGCGGCGGCGGTCGCCCGGATATGGCCCAGGCCGGTGGCCCGGACGGCGCGGCCGCCGATGCGGCCCTGAAGGCGGTCGAAAGCGTCATTGCCGCCTGAGTCTGACGCGATTTTCGCCGCCTGATCAGGGGCCGGGAAAGTTGGGAGCTGGAAAAGGCCTGGATGCGTGCATCCAGGCCTTTTTTGTTCAGCTGACGGCCATGGCTGCGAGGGCGTTGTCGCCCGACGCCCTTATCGTCGCACGGCCCGGGCGATGGCGATCAGGATGCAGGCGCCGATGAAACCGGCGATCAGATAGCCAAGCCAGCCGCCAAGCCCCACGCCGACCAGGCCCAGCAACAGGTTGGCGACGGCCGCGCCGACGATGCCGAGCACGATATTCAGCAGAACGCCGGTGTCGCTCTTCATGAACATTGAAGCGAACCAACCGGCGAAGCCACCGACGATGATGGCGGCGATCCAGCCAATCTGGGCAGTTTCCATTGCAAGCGCTCCTTCCATGTGACCAGTCAACGTCCGGTCGCAGCTTTTGGTTGCATGCGTCAGCAGCGCGGCGATGTTTTTCGCCAGAACGCCGCCCCCCATCAAAGTCGGGCGGATTTTGACAACCAATCGTCCCGCAAACCGGGCGGGCGCGCAAGAAAGCTTCCGCGAGCAGGGTTGCGCGATCAGGTTGGTGCTTTAAACAGTATGCGGTTTTGTTCTGGAGCGCGCTGGCGCGTCGGTCCCTGTCCGCGGGACCAGAACCCGGCGTTGGCGGCGGCATTCGGGCGGCGCGCGCCGTGATCATGCTTTCGACAGGGGGCCGGTTCGCCGGAGGCTGAATGTTCAAGCTGGTTGCAGGTCTGATCCTGTTCTTCGCCGCTCATGTCCCCGCCATCGCCCGGGGACTGCGCGACCGTCTGCGCGCTTCGTGGGGCATGATGGGCTATCGTGGCGTCGTCAGCTTTCTGGCCCTCGCCGGTCTCGTGCTCATCGTCTGGGGTTTCCACGACTACCGTGAGGCCGGCTATATCCAGCTGTGGCATCCGCCGGTCTGGACGCGCCACCTGGCGTTTCTCATTAATTTGCCGGTGTTCATCCTGCTCATCGCCGGCTTTCTGCCTGGCTACATCAAGGCGCGTCTTGGCCACCCCATTCTGGCGGCGATCAAGTTCTGGGCCCTGGCGCATCTGCTCGCCAATGGCGATCTGGGCGGCATTCTGCTGTTCGGCTCCTTCCTGGTCTGGGCGGTGCTGGCGCGCATCGCCGCGAAACGCCATGGCGAGCGGGCCGTCGTCGCCAACCCGTCATGGGTTGCGGACGCGGCCGCCGTTGTGGGCGGCGTGGCGCTGTGGGCGCTGATGCTTACCCGTCTGCACGCCCTGCTGATCGGTGTTCCCCTGCTGTCCTGAGACAGACGCGGACTGACGTTCCGCCGCTGCCCCTGCCGCGCGATCCCCTGTCCGTGGCGCCCGAGCTCATCCCGTTTGTTGCGAGGCTGGTTCCATGTCACTTCAATCTGAAATCAAGCGCATCACGGCTCCGGATCTGCGGGCGCGCAAGGGCGGCGAGCCGATCGTGTCGCTCACCTCCTATCACGCACACACGGCCGGCCTGCTCGACCGGTTCTGCGACATGATCCTGGTCGGCGATTCGCTCGGCATGGTGATGCATGGCCTGCCATCCACGGTGCCGGTGACGCTGGATATGATGATCCTGCAGGGCCTGGCGGTGATGCGCGGCTCGTCCCGGGCGCTGGTCACCGTTGACATGCCGTTCGGCTCCTATGAGGAGAGCCCGCAGCAGGCGTTCCGCTCCGCCGCGCGCATCATCAAGGAAACCGGGTGCGGCGCCGTCAAGCTGGAGGGCGGCGTGCTGATGGCCGAGACGGTGGCCTTCCTCACCCGGCGCGGCATCCCGGTCATCGGCCACATCGGCATGACCCCCCAGTCCATCAATACCTTCGGCTCGTTCCGCGCCCGCGGTCGCGACGAGGCTGACTGGCCGGAGATCGAGGCGGACGCCCGGGCCATTGCCGGGGCTGGCGCCAGCGCCATCGTGATCGAGGCGGTGGCGGAGCCGCTGGCCGCCAAGATCACCGCCGATATCGACGTGCCGACCATCGGCATTGGCGCCTCCAACGCCTGCGATGGCCAGGTGCTGGTGCTGGAGGACATGCTGGGCCTCAGCCCGTGGGTGCCGAAGTTCGTCAAGCGCTACGCCGATCTCGGCCCGGCCATCGCCAGCGCCGTGGAGGCCTACGCCGATGAGGTGCGCTCGCGCGCTTTCCCGGCGAAAGAGCACACCTATCCCAAGAAGCAGGCCAAAAGCTGAAGGCGAAGCGCGGGGCGCCCCTGATCTGATGGTCCGGCCCCGGCCAGGAAGCGCCGGGGTCGCTTAACGCGACCGTCTGTGTTAAGGCCTCAGCTTCCGCCAGAATGAAAGAAATGCTGGCGACTCCCGGGGGCCGCCAGGCCGCCAGGATGTTTCCTTTTGACACCGGACCGCGAGCCAGATGAGCGATATCTTCCGCGAAATCGATGAGGACCTCAGGCGCGACCGCGCCGCCGACCTGGCGCGCCGTTATGGCGGCGTGGCGGCGGTCGTCGCCCTGGTTGTCATTCTGGGCGTCGGCGGCTGGCGGTTCATGGAATATCGCGCCTCCCAACAGGCTGCGGACGCCGGCGTCGCCTTCGAGCAGGCGGTGAAACAGCTTCGCGATGGCGGCGACGCGGCCGCGGGCGTCCGCGCGCTTGAGGCCATTGCGGGTCAGTCGGCGGGCGGTTACAGGACGCTGGCCCGCTTCCGCCTTGCCAGCCAGAAAGCAGCCACGGACAAGGCGGCGGCCATCGCCGCGTTCGATGCGTTGGCGGCTGACAGTTCGCTGGATCCCGCCTTGCGGGATATGGCGCGCATCCGCGCCGCCACCATCGACGTCGACATGGCGTCGCCGGAGGCGATCGTGAAACGTCTGGAGGGTCTTGCCGCTCCCAATCACGTCTGGCGCAATCAGGCGCGCGAGCTGATTGGTCTTGCCTGGATGAAGGCTGGCAAGCTGGAAGAGGCGGGGCGCTGGTTCGCCCAGGTCGCCGTCGACGGTGAGGCGCCGCAGTCCCTGCGTCGCCGCGCCCAGCTATTCATGGAACTGGCCGCCGCCGGTCCCGTGATCGCCGCGGCGGCGCCGGCAGCCGATTCGCCATCCCTGTTCAACGCGCCGCAGCCGCAGCTGACGCCGGCCCGGCCTTCCGGCGGCCCGGCGCCGCGTTAAGACCTTCGCCAGTTTTCTCGCGCCACACTGGCGCCCTGTAACCGGGTCCCGCCATGGCGGGACCCATAAGCCATTTTTGTAACCGCGTTTCTCGCGTGCTGGCGGATCGTCGCGCCGCAGAACGCCCAACCGCCGGCGCGCCATCATGACCCTTCCCCTGGTCGCCATCATCGGGCGGCCGAATGTCGGCAAGTCCACCCTGTTCAACCGGCTCGTCGGCAAGAAGCTGGCGCTGGTCGACGACCAGCCCGGCGTGACGCGGGATCGCCGGGAGGGCGACGCGCGCATCGGCCACTTCCATTTCCGCGTCGTTGATACGGCCGGCCTGGAGGAGTCTGACGCGGACAGCCTCACCGGACGCATGCGCGCCCAGACCGAGGCGGCGGTGGATGACGCCGACGCCATCCTGTTCGTCATGGACGCCCGCGTTGGTCTCACCGGCTCCGACAAGGCGTTCGCCGATCTGGCGCGCCGTTCCGGCAAGCCGGTGATCGTGCTCGCCAACAAGGCGGAGGGCAATCGCGGGCTGGAAGGCTCCTATGAGGCGTTTGGCCTTGGGCTTGGCGATCCGGTGCCGGTGTCGGCCGAGCACGGCGAGGGCATGAGCGGCCTGCTGGAGGCGCTGATGCTGGCCTTGCCGGACGCGGCGGAGCAGCAGGCTGATCCGGATTTCGATCCGGAAGCGGAGATGGTCGACAAGCCCGTGCGCATCGCCATCGTCGGCCGTCCCAACGCTGGCAAGTCGACGCTGATCAACCGCATGCTCGGCGAGGACCGTCTGCTCACCGGCCCCGAGGCCGGCATCACCCGTGATTCCATTTCGCTGGAGTGGGCGTGGCGCGGTCAGAAGGTCAAGCTGTTCGACACCGCCGGCCTGCGCAAGCGCGCCCGCATCGACGACAAGCTGGAGAAGCTGTCGGTGGCGGATGGCCTGCGCGCCACCAAATTCGCCGATGTGGTGGTGGTGCTGCTGGACGCGACCATTCCCTTCGAAAAGCAGGATCTGACCATCGTTGATCTGGTCGAGCGCGAGGGCAGGGCCCTCGTCATTGGCCTCAACAAATGGGACCTGGTGTCCGATCAGCCGGGCCTGCTCGCCGAACTGCGCGAGAAGGCGGCGCGGCTGTTGCCGCAGGTGAAGGGGTGCCCGGTCGTGCCCCTCTCCGGCCTCGCCGGCGAGGGTGTTGACCGCCTGATGCAGGCGGTCATGAAGGCGCACGCGGTCTGGAACACCCGTATTTCCACGGCCCGCCTCAACCAGTGGCTGGGCGAGACCGTCGAGGCCCATCCGCCGCCGGCTGTTTCCGGGCGCCGCATCAAGATCCGCTACATGACCCAGGTGAAGGCGCGGCCGCCGCACTTCGCCCTGTTCGGCAACCAGCTCAACGAATTGCCCAACTCCTACACGCGCTATCTGGTCAATGGCCTGCGCGAGAGCTTTGATCTGCCAGGGACGCCGATCCGCCTGTCCCTGCGCACGGGGTCGAATCCGTTCGAGGGCAAGAAGAAAAAGCGCTGACGGGAGAGGCGCATCGCCGGCCATCCCTGGCGCGCTTCCTGGCCGTCTGGCTGGAGAGGGCGATGTCCCGTCCGGTCACGAATTCAGACAAATAAAAACCCGGGCTCTGGCCCGGGTTTTTATTTGTCTGAAAGCAGAAGAAACTTAAATCTTCGCCGGCATCTGCGGGCGCAGCAGCGTATCCTGCGGAAAATCATAGATCAGGCCGCTATGTTCCCAGTCGGGACGCAGCATCGGCAGGATGTGCGGCGCCAGGTCTTCTGGCGTGCGCAGGGTCAGCGGGTCTTCGCCGGGCATGGCCGCGGCGCGCATGCGGGTGCGTAGCGGGCCCGGGTTGACGATGCTGACCTTCACCGGGGTCGTCGCCGTTTCCGCCGCATAGGTGCGCGCCAGAGCCTCCACCGCCGCCTTGGAGGCGGAATAGGGCCCCCAATAAGCCAGGCACTTGTGCGCCGCGCCGGAGGACAGGAACACCGCCCGGCCGGCGTCGGAGGCCGCCAGCAACGATTCCATCGAACGGATCAGCCGCCACACGGAGGTGACGTTCACCGCCATGACCGTGTCGAACTCTTTGGGCGTGACATGGCCAAGCGGCGCCAGCGGATTGAGCGAACCGGCGTTGGCGACCATGATGTCGAGCTTGCCCCAGCGCTCGTGAATGGCGAGGCCAAGCCGGTCGAGGCCGTCATAGTCGGTGAGGTCGAGGGGAACCAGCGTCGCCGCGCCGCCAGCAGCGCGGATCTCATCGTCCAGCTCCTCCAGCGCGCCCTGGGTGCGGGCCACGGCGATGACATGCGCGCCTTCCCGGGCCACGGCGAGGGCGAGGGCGCGGCCAATGCCGCGCGACGCGCCCGTGATCAGCGCAAGGCGTCCGGCGAGGGACGGCCCTGTCGCCGGGTGGCCGGCCGCCGGCTGGTTCACTGTCGTCATGGTCAACCTGCTTCGGCGAGGAGGGAGAGCTGGCGCGGCGCCTCGCCGGTGATGTCGGCGAGCGGCGTTGGGTAGTCGCCCGTGAAGCAATGGTCGGTGAACTGCGGCGTCACCGGATCGCGCCCCTCATAGCCGGTGGCGCGGTAGACGCCGTCGACCGTCAGGAACGCCACGCTGTCGGCGCCGATGTAGCGGCGGATTTCCTCAAGGGAATGGGTGGCGGCCAGCAGCTTCTCGCGCTCCGGCGTGTCGATGCCGTAATAGTCGGGGAATTTGATGGGCGGGCAGGCGATGCGGAAGTGAACTTCCTTTGCGCCGGCGTCGCGCATCATCTTGACGATCTTGACCGAGGTGGTGCCGCGCACGATCGAATCGTCGATCAGCACGATGCGCTTGCCGGCGACCACGCCGCGGTTGGCCGAGTGCTTCATGCGCACGCCGGTTTCGCGCCCGGTCTGGGTTGGCTGGATAAAGGTCCGGCCCACGTAGTGGTTGCGAATGATGCCGAGCTCGTAGGGAATGCCCGAGGCGCGGGCGTAGCCGATGGCCGCCGGCACGCCGGAATCGGGCACCGGCACCACCACGTCCGCCTCCGCCGGCGCCTCGCGGGCCAGCTCTTCGCCGAGGCGCTTGCGCACCTCGTAAACGCTGCGGCCGTGCACGATGGAGTCGGGCCGGGCGAAATAGATGTACTCAAACACGCAGGGACGCGCCGGCTGGGGCGGGAACGGTTTGATTGATTCGATGCCCTCGTCGGAAATGACGACGATTTCGCCGTTCTCCACGTCGCGAATGAAATTGGCGCCGATGATGTCCAGGGCGCAGGTTTCCGAGGCCAGGATGTAGTGGCCGTCCAGCTCGCCCAGCACCAGCGGGCGGATGCCCAGCGGGTCGCGGGCGCCGATCAGCTTCTTGTTGGTCAGGCCCACCAGCGAGTAGGCGCCTTCGATCTGGCGCAGGGCGTCGATGAAGCGGTCCATGAAGCGCAGCCGGCGGCTGTGGGCCACCAGGTGCAGGAACACCTCGGTGTCGCTGGTCGACTGGCACAGGGCGCCGATGCGCACCAGCTGGCGACGCAGGGTGAGGCCGTTGGTGAGGTTGCCGTTATGGGCGATGGCGAAGCCGCCGCCTTCCAGCTCGGCGAACAGCGGCTGCACGTTGCGCAGGATGGTTTCGCCGGTGGTCGAGTAGCGCACGTGGCCGATGGCCGCCGCGCCCTGCAGGCGCTCGATCGTTTTCGCCGAGGAGAAATTGTCGCCGACCAGGCCGATGCGCCGCTCGGAATGGAACCGCTCGCCGTCATAGCTGACGATGCCGGCGGCTTCCTGGCCGCGATGCTGCAGGGCGTGCAGGCCAAGGGCGGTCAGCGCCGCCGCCTCCGGGTGGCCGTAGATGCCGAACACGCCGCATTCTTCACGCAGCGTGTCGCCGTCCAGATCGTCATGACGCGGATCGCGCTGGGGCAAATCCCGGGGCGCCTCGAAGCTCATGCTGTCCCCCTGTGGGCTGGCGTCGCTGGAAGGCGCGCGCAGCGTCCGCTGGCGATGGTCGGTGAAATCAGGGGCGCTCATCATAAACCACTCCGGAACCCGGGAGAATTCCCGGTTGCTGCCTGGCAGCTGTCGTCGTGTTGTTACAAAGCATTCAACGACGGGGCGGCAGGGCCATCCCGTCGTTGAATATCTGGATGTCTCACCAGCTTTTGGCGGTATTGCGGCGCGAGGGCAATGCCTTCATGACGCCGCAGCACGCAACGCCTGCCGGAAGGTCAGTTGGTCTGACCGGCCGGCTTTTCGGCGTTTGGCGGCGGAACAGGCGCGGGTTTGGCGCTTTCGCCTTCCGCGGGAGGCGCTTCCGCGCCGCCTTCCGTCGCCTTCTGGCGATTTTTATACTTTGATATGAGGGCTTCGGGGTCTTCCGGCAACATGCTCTGGAGCTGTTTGCCGCTATTTTCCAGAAATGGCTTCAGCCTGGCGTCGCGCGCCCAGTCCGGCTGCATCTTCTCCGGCACCAGCCAGCTGAAGAAAATATAGGCGATGACGCAGATCAGCAGGCCGCGGGCCACGCCGAAGACAAAGCCCAGGGTGCGGTCAATCGAGCCGATGCGGGAATCCAGCACCAGATCGGAAATGCGCAGGGTGATGAACGAGACGATCACCAGCGTCACCAGGAAGATGACGGCGATGGTCGCCACCAGCGCGACCGTGGGGTTGGAAATGTGCTGGGAGGCGATGGGCAGCAGCGGCTTGTGCAACATCAGCGCCGCCACGGCGGCGATGGCCCATGATGCGATGGCGAGCACCTCCCGGGTGACGCCGCGCACGGCCGCGAGCAGCGCCGAGAGCAGGACGACCCCGAGAACGATCAGGTCAAGAAGCGAAACTGGCATAAATGACACCGCATCCGGTTAGAGCATCCGCCGCGAAGGGGAGGAACTTCGCGCGGCGAACATGCGTCAATCAGGTGACCGAAGCAAAATTCCCGTTTCCCGGACAGAGTTTCGCGTCAGTCGGAAGGGTTCGCAATCCATGAAACCGTCTTTTCCCGATGGATGAGGCAATCCAGCGGGGAAAACCTGGGCTCCGGCCAGGCGAACGTCCGGGCATTCCCATGCGCCATACCACAGGGCCGGTCAACACAAATGCCGGTGGCTTCATGCGCGCGCCCGCCATTCATGGCGCCCGTCCGGCAACATCACGGGCGGCCTGGATGACCGTGGGCGCCGGCCGGCGCGTTACTCCCAGTCGGCCGGCTGGCGGCTGCGCGATGGCTCCGCCCTCCTGGCGCCGTGACCCTCGCGCGCGTTCTCACGCGGGCTGGCCGCGCGCGGTTTGCCTGGGCCGGCGGCGGCGATCTGCGCGACCAGATCGCTGATGTGCGAGACAGTGTCGGCGCGCAGCGCATCGCGATCCGCCGGCCTGTCGCCCCGTTCGCCGGCGGACTTTGCATCGGTCGTTTTTTCCTGCGCCAGTGGCGGCGAAACCACACGTTTGAAGCCGAGCTTGGCCGCCTCGCGCGCCCGCGTCGTCGCCTGCACCACGGGGCGGATGGAGCCGGAGAGGCCGATTTCGCCAAAATAGGCCGTGTCAGGCGGCAGGGCGCAGCCGGAGAGCGATGAGACCAGCGCCGCCGCCGCCGCCAGATCCGCCGCCGGCTCGGTGATCTTCATGCCGCCGGCCACGTTCAGATAGACGTCGTGCTGGCCAAGACGGACGCCGCCATGGGCCTCCAGTACGGCGATGATCATCGACAGGCGGCTGGAATCGAAGCCAACCACCGCCCGGCGCGGCGTGCCGAGGGCGCTGGGGGCCACCAGCGCCTGCACCTCCACCAGCAGCGGCCGCGTGCCCTCCATCGCCGCCAGCACCGCCGTGCCGGGCGTGTTGACGTCGCGGCCGGCGAGGAAAAGCGCCGAGGGGTTCGAAACCTGGGACAGGCCAAGGCCGGTCATCTCGAACACGCCAATCTCGTCAGTGGGGCCAAAGCGGTTTTTCACCGCGCGCAGAATGCGGAAATGATGGCCGCTCTCGCCCTCGAAGGAGGCGACCGCGTCCACCATGTGCTCGACGACGCGCGGGCCGGCGATCTGGCCGTCCTTGGTGACATGGCCGACCAGAATGAGCGCCGCGCCGCTGGTCTTGGCGAAGCGGATCAGGTTCTGGGCGCTGCCGCGCACCTGGGTGACGGTGCCAGGGGCTGAATCGATCGCTCCGGTCCACATGGTCTGGATCGAATCAATGACCACGAGCCGGGGCGCCGGCCCCTGGCCGAGGGTGGTGATGATGTCCTCGACATTGGTTTCGGAGGCCAGCTCCACCGGCGCGTCTGACAGCTTGAGCCGCTCCGCACGCAGTCGCACCTGCGCCACGGCCTCCTCGCCGGAAATGTAGACAACCCGGTGGCCGCCGCGCGCCAGCTGGGCGCAGGCCTGGATCAGCAGCGTGGATTTGCCGATGCCCGGATCGCCGCCGATCAACACCACCGAGCCGCGCACGAAGCCGCCGCCGGTCACCCGGTCCAGTTCGGCCATGCCGGTGGGCAGGCGCGGCGGCTCGGCGCTGTCGCCCTGCAGGCCCTCAAGCCGGAAGGTGCGGCCCTTGCGGCGTGAGGCGGGGCCGGACGCCGCGCCGCTGACCGGCGCCGTCAAACCTTCCTCCACCAGCGAGTTCCAGCTGTTGCAGGCGTCGCATTTTCCCTGCCAGCGGGGCTGGGAGGCGCCACAGACCTGGCAAATGAACTGTCGGACGGCGCGGGCCACGGCTCGGGTACTCCTGGGCAAGTTTTCCAGATCAGGGGCTGGCGCATGATCCGTCACGCCAGCGTGGCAAGGCGCGGCGCAGCGGCAAGACGCGGCGCAGCGAAAAGGCGCTTCCTGGCGGAAGCGCGCCTGCCGCCGCGTCCCTGGCGCACGCCGGGTCAGGGAATAATCGCGCCTGATCAGTCGCCTGGGCGGCGTTGCTGAATCAGATGCTGATCACGCCGTCCCAACGTAGTGACGCGCATGGCGCTGGCCAAGACTGGTCAGCACCTCATAGCCGATCGTGCCCCAGCGCGCCGCCACGGCGTCGACGTTGAGCGCGTCGCCGATCAGCGTGACCATGTCGCCGGCCCGCGCCGCGTCGCGTGGAACACCGGTGACGTCCACCGCCAGCAGGTCCATCGAGATCTTGCCGGCGAACGGGCACAGCACGCCAGCAACCAGCGCCGCGCCGCCCATGTGCGGCGGCGTGTGGGTCTGCGGCGAGCCCGTATTGCCAACGCTGGCGCTGCGGAAAATCCCGTCGGCGTAGCCAACCGACAGGGTGGCGACGCGACGCTCGCCGTTGGCGCGCCAGCTGGCGTTGTAGCCGACCGTATCGTCCGGCGCGATGTCCCGCAGCTGGAGAATGCGCGCCTCAAGCCGCACCACGGGGCGCATGGGGTTGGGCCGGGCGGGGCGGACGTGCGGCGCGGGGTTGCCGCCATACAGCCCGTAGCCTGGCCGCGTCAGATCGAAGTGCGGCGCTTGCGGCAGCCATATGCCGGAGGAGTTGGCGAGGGACCTGCGCGTTCCTGGAAACAGCGCCGACAGTTCGGTGAACCGCGTGATCTGGCGATCGTTCAGCGGATTGTCCGGCTCCTCTGACGCCACGAAATGGCTCATGACCAGGGAGAGGGGGCCAGCGCCCTGGGCCGCGGCCTCGCCAGCCTCCCGGGCCGTCAGCCCCAGCCGCTCCATTCCCGTGTCGATGTGCAGCGCCGCCGGCGCGTCGCCGGCCTCGCGCCGCCATTCGGCCAGCTCATGCAGGGAGCCCAGCACCGGCTGCACGCCGGCCGCCGCGAGGCGACGGGCCGCGCCAGGGGGCAGGCCGTTGAGTACATAGATGGTTGCGTCTGGCGCGGCGGCCTTCGCCAGAAAAGCCTCGTGCGGATGGGCGACGAAAAACGTGCGGCAGCCGGCGGCGCGCAGCGCCGTTACCGCGGGTCCCTGGCCGGTTCCATAGGCGTTGGCCTTGACGACGGCGCTGCATTCCGCCGCGCCCGAGGCGGCGCGCATGGCGCGCCAGTTGTCGCAAAGCGCCCCAAGGTCAATCGTCAACACGGCGCCTGCGAGATCGGCGTTGGCCGGGTCCGGCGCGACATGGCCGGCTTTGGCGGGGTCCAGCATGGGGCTCCTTCGGCGCCGGCGGCGGCCAAACCGCGGCGGCCGGCGCTTCAATAATAATTTCAGTATATTATAAAGAGTTTTAACGTCAGTACTGCTCCGGCAGGTGGTCGACCTGGGCAAGGTTGGAGAAGCGGGTGATTTCGGCCTCGAACGCCAGCTGCACCGTGCCCGTGGGGCCGTGACGCTGCTTGCCGATAATGACTTCGGCCTTGCCGTGGGCCTGGTCCATCTCCGCTTGCCATTTGAAATGCTCTTCGGAGCCGGGCTTGGGCTCCTTCATCTTCAGATAATACTCGTCGCGGTAAACAAACAGCACCACGTCGGCGTCCTGCTCGATCGAGCCCGACTCACGCAGGTCCGAAAGTTGCGGCCGCTTGTCGTCGCGACTCTCCACCTGACGCGACAGCTGCGACAGGGCGATGATCGGCACCTGCAATTCCTTGGCCAGCGCCTTCATGCCGGTGGTGATCTCGGTCATCTCCTGCACGCGGTTGTCGCCCTTCTTGGTCGAGCCCGTGAGCAGTTGCAGGTAATCGACGATCAGCAGGTCAAGGCCCCGCTGCCGCTTCAGCCGGCGCGCGCGCGCCGTGAGCTGGGCGATGGAGATGCCGCCGGTCTGGTCGATGTACAGCGGCAGGCTCTGCATTTCCCGCGCCGCGTCGGCGATGCGGATGAATTCGTCTTCCTGGAGATCGCCGCGCCGGATCTTGTAGGACGCCACGCCCGACTGCTCGGCGATGATGCGGTTGGCGAGCTGCTCCGCCGACATTTCCAGCGAGAAGAAGCCAACGACGCCGCCGTTCACCGATTCCAGCACGCCGTCCTGACGCCGCTCCGCTTTCCACGCCCTGGCGACGTTGAAGGCGATATTGGTGACCAGCGAGGTTTTGCCCATGGCGGGGCGCCCGGCCAGGATGATGAGGTCGGAGCGTTGCAGGCCGCCCATCTTCTGGTCAAGATCGGTGAGGCCGCAGGAAATGCCCGAGAGCTTGCCGGCGCGCTTGAAAGCGGCGGCGGCCATGTCGATGGCCTCTGTCAACGCGTTGCCGAAGGGCATGAAGCCGCCGTCGTACCGGCCGGTTTCCGCCAGCGCGTACAGCTTGCGCTCCGCTTCCTCGATCTGGTCGCGGGGCGAGGCTTCAACCGGCGCGTCGAAGGCCAGGTTGACCATGTCGCTGCCAACGGCGATCAGCTCGCGGCGGATGGCCAGGTCATAGATGGCGCGGCCGTAATGCTCGGCGTTGATGATGGTCGTCGCCTCGGCGGCGAGGCGCGCCATGTATTGCGCGATGGTCATCCCGCCGGCGTCGACGTCCTGAAGGAACGTCTTCATGGTGATCGGCGTGGCGATCTTGCCGGCGCGGATCAGCTGCGAGGCCACCTCATAGATGCGGCGGTGAGTCTCGATATGAAAATGCGGCGCGTTGAGAAAATCCGAGACGCGATAATAGGCGTCGTTGTTGATCATGATGGCGCCGAGCAGCGCCATCTCCGCCTCCAGATTGTGTGGGGCAACGCGATGGCCAGGATCGGTGGGCTCAACGCGGGTGGCGAGCGCATTTGCAGGCGACATGTCAGACCTATTAACCATGACGGGGAGCCAGCTTCGCTTCTAGCACGTCGCGGCGCAGGTTTCGATCCACGCCCCCGCGCGGGCGACGACGCGGCGGCGCCAGGTTTGCCGCGTCATCCATAAAATGCTGCTGCGCCAGCACGTTGCGGCCTGTTCCTGAATCAGGCTGACAGTCTTTCCCCACCGATTCACAAGCCAGGTGTGAAAAGTGATCCGTGTTGCGGGCAGAAGTCTTGCCAACGGGGAAAGCAGTCTTGCCAACGGAAAAATGGCGTTGCCGGCGGAAAAAGGCGGCCCGCCAACAAAAAAGGCGCCCGGGAGGGCGCCTTTCCGTATCCGCATGTTGAGCGAAGACTCAGAGCTCGACGTCGTCGCCGGCGTCGGCGAGCGCGGCGCCCACTTCCAGGCCCAGGTCGTCGAGGCTGGTTTCCTCACGCACGATGGCGTCCTCGCCGCGGGCCTGGCGCTCGGCTTCCTCGGGGCTGCGGGCGATATTGATGGTGACGCTGACCTCGACTTCCGGGTGCAGGTGCACGGCGACCTCGTGCAGGCCGAGGTTCTTCAGCGGCGAATCGAGGCCGATCTGCTGGCGGGCAACGGAGAAGCCGCCCTCGGTCAGCGCCTCGGCGATATCGCGCGAGGAGACCGAACCGTACAGCACGCCGGTTTCGCCAGCCTGGCGGATCAGCACGAAAGCCTGGCCGTTCAGGGTTTCGCCAACCTTCTCGGCCTCGCCGCGACGCTCCAGGTTGCGGGCCTCGAGCTGGGCGCGCTGCTCTTCGAAACGGGCCAGGTTGGCCTTGGTGGCGCGCAGCGCCTTGCCCTGCGGCAGAAGGAAGTTACGGGCGAAGCCGTCCTTGACGCGGACGGTCTCGCCCATCTGGCCGAGCTTGGCGACGCGCTCGAGAAGAATGACCTGCATGATGTTGCTCCAGTGAATGGTGAGCCTGAAAATCAGGCGTCGTTTGCGGGTGGGGGGGCCGCGCCGGTTTTTCTGAAGGCGCGCGCAAGGGAATCCAGAACGCCGCCCAGCGCGAGCACCGGCAGGATCCAGACGAAAAACGGAATGATCAGCGCATAAAGCAGCGCCAGGATGAACGGGCGGGCCGGCTTGCCGCGCAGGGCGGTGTGCAGGGCGGCGAGGCATTGCAGGGCGAAAGCGGCGCCCAGCGCGCCGGTGAGGGCGAGGCCGGTGAAGCCCGCGAAACCCTGGCCCAGGGTCGCCAGAAGGATCGCCACCGCCAGCGCCCCGACGGCCCAGAACGGCATGCGGGTGTCCGCCACCGCCGGCCATGGCCGCGCCAGACGCCCCGAGGCGGCGACGATGCGGCCGGCCAGCCACAGGTTGAGCGTCAGCATCGGCGCGAACGAGCCGGCGGTCAGCAGCGGCGCGGCGGTGATCAGCGTATCGATCAGGTCATCGCGGGTGACGCCCTCGGGAAGCGCCGGGCTGCCCTGGCTGGCGTCGAACAGGGCGCCGAAGGCGGCGCGCATGGCCTGCTCATAGCCGGCGTAGCCGCCGCCGACGGCAACTGCGCCCAGCAGCGCCACCAGCGTGGCGATTCCGGCCAGCCACAGCAGGATCTTGCCCAGCGGATACCATTCGGCGCGCCCCGCCGCGTCGGTGCGGCCAAGCATCGCCAGATAGCCAATCCACCAGGCCGGCAGCGCCAGACCAAGGCCGTAGGCGAGGCCCGCCTTGACGCTGAAGCCACCGCCGAAGCCGAAGATCAGGCCGCAGACGATCGCGCCGGTGAGGGCGGCGGCGAGGCCGGCTCCGTGGCGCCAGCCGATGGTGACGATGAAAATGGGCAGGGGCGTCAGGTACGACAGCAGCATGGCGGCCGGCGATCCCGAGATCACCACCGCGAACAGCAGGGCGGACGCCAGTCCGGCTCCAATGCCTGTCAGAAGCTGCGCGTACATGTCGTGCTGTCCCGCTGCTCCGGGACCGGCCCGGCAGGGTTAGGAGATCCAACGTCCCCAACAATACCGGCGGCCCCATGGCCCCGGCGACGGTGAAGAAGGCAGGCGGGGCCTGCGGTCCGGTTTCCCGGAAAACCGTCCCGGCGCCCGCTGATGGGCGCCGGGACGTTGTTTCAGTCATCCGCAGTGAAGCCGACCCCAGGCCGGCTTCGTGGCGGGCAGGGACCCTTAGCGGATCACGTAAGGCAGCAGGCCCAGGAAGCGGGCGCGCTTGATCGCCTGGGCGAGCTCACGCTGCTTCTTGGCCGAAACGGCCGTGATGCGTGACGGCACGATCTTGCCGCGCTCGGAGATGTAGCGCGACAGCAGACGCGTGTCCTTGAAATCGATCTTCGGCGCATTCGGGCCCGAGAACGGGCAGGTCTTGCGACGGCGGAAGAACGGACGACGGGGAGCAGCGGCCATGATCAGTTCTCCTCGCTGGAAGCATTCGCCTGGGGCTCGGCGTCGCGGTTGCGCTCACGGCGCGGGCCGCGCTCGCGGTCGCCGAAGCGGTTGCCGCCGCCGAAACCGCCGCGCTCGCCGTCACGATCACGACGGTCGTCGCGGTCGCGCTTCTGCATCATGGCGGACGGGCCTTCCTCGTGCGCTTCGACGCGGATGGTCATGAAGCGGAGGATGTCCTCGCTGATGCCCATCTGACGCTCCATCTCGGCCACCGCGGCGTGCGGAGCGTCGATGTTCATGAGCGTGAAATGCGCCTTGCGATTCTTCTTGATGCGATAGGCGAGGGACTTGACGCCCCACGGCTCCACCTTGCGGACAGAGCCGCCGGCGGCTTCGATCACACCCTTGTACTGCTCGACCAGCGCTTCGACCTGCGCGGCGCTGACATCCTGGCGCGCCAGGAAGATATGTTCATAAAGCGGCATAAAACCGGGCCTCTTCTCTCGAATTCCGCATCGCCCGGGCGCCAAGCCCTCCGAGCCTCGTTGTGCAAGGCCCGAAACATGGGTTCGAAGGCGGAAACACGGGACATGAACCGGCTGGCTCCCCGCATGCTCCCTGGCGGGAGACGCGGGCGTCCGTTCAGCTTCCGGCCAGGGCCGATGCGTGAAGCGGCCCAGTTATCCCATCCATCGCCGGAAGGCAAGCAGCCCATGCGGCGGCCTACGATCGACCTGGGACCGCCGCGTGCAACTGCTGATTGCAAAAGGCATGTTTCCCGGCGTAATTCCTGGGCTGTTTGCCGGTGACGCGACAGCAGGCGGCGGAAACTGCGGACAACCGGGCTCATGTAGGCCGAATTGGCAATAAAACTGGTATGACCTGGCAGGTTTCGTGGTTTTTCTGTGGGACAAGGTGTGGTAACACATTGGTGAACCTGGAGACACGGTTTGCATTCAGGGGAACCCCGTGGGGCTGCAATTCACCACCATTATCAGTGTCAGCGCAGTGATCGCCTGCACGCAAGGCGTGTTTCTGCTTGGGCTCTGGCTGATGGACCGGCGCGTCGTCACGCTCATGTGGTGGGCCGCGGCGTTCGCCGGCATGACGACCGGCGCGTCCCTCGCCGTCTGGATGGCGTTTGGCGGTCCCTGGCTGGCCGGGCTGGCCGGCGGCGCGGCGGCGATTTTCGCGTTTGGACTTGTCTGGCAGGCCGCGCGGGCCTTTGAGGGGCGTTCATCCGTGCTGGCGCCGGCCGGGTGCGTCGCCTTGCTGTGGCTGGGCGGCGCGGCGATGGCCGGGGGCGAGGTTGACGCCGGGGTGCTGATGGCGTCGATCGTGCTGCTGTTCGCGCTGTTCCTGCTTCTCGCGCTACGCGAGATCTGGCGCGGGCGCAGCGAAGCGCTGCCATCGCGCAAGCCGTTGGCCATCGCGCTGGGCGTGGCCACCTGCTGTATTCTTCTCCTGGTGTTTCCGGACATGGGGCCGGCCGCCGGCGGCGCGGACGCGTCCCTGCCCATCGGCGTGTGGCTGACGCTGGCCGCCACCATTGCGATTTCCACTGGCGCGGCGCTGGCGCTTGGCATGACGCGCGAACGGCAGCAGCGCGCCCGCGACGTGCTCGCCGCCCTTGATCCACAAACCGGCGCTCTCAATCTCGGCGCGTTTCTGGGGCAGGCGGCGAGGCTGGTCGCCGGGCAGCTCAAGGTGCGGGCGCCCGTGACGTTTGTCGCCGTGCAGCTGGAGCGTACCGGCGGGGATGGTGGGGTGGAAAGCCGGATCCGTCTGGTTCATGACCGGCTGATCGCGCTGTCGCGCGTGACGGACATCGTCGCCAGGATCAGGCCTGGCGCCTTCGCGGTGCTGATGCCCAATATTGAGCCGGATGACGCGTTGCCGCTGGTCCAGCAGGTGCTGCGCGAGAGCGCCGGCGCCGGGGCGCACACCGCTGCGGCGGCGCGGTGGGACGCCCTGCGCGCCCGCGTTAGCCTCGTCAGTTCATCGGAGGTCGGTTATGACCTGCGGGCGATGATTCTGGCCGCTGAGGGCGCCATGGAAGAAACCCGCGACGCCACAGCGGATGCATTCGCCATCTACCGGGCCACCCGTCAGGAAGCGGGGCGTCGCACCATCGGCGACGGCCCCGGGCGCCCGTCCGCCTCCGGGGAGCCGCGCGACGTCAATGGCTGGCCGGCCGGGGCGGTTCTGGACTGATTTTCCCGCATTGGCGCATTGTTTCCGGCGCAAGATGACGCGGCGCGTCGCAGGCATCTGCCCCGGCATCCGCCTGCAAACCCGCGCCCGCAAAACCGGGCCTCCAAATCCGCGCCTGCGAACCTGTGTTTGACAGCGCGGATCGCTCAGGCGTCGTCGGCCAGGTGTTTGTCCAGAAACGCCAGGGTGCGTTGCTGGGCCAGCTGCGCCGCGTCCGCGTCGTAACTGGCGCGCGCCTCGCAGTTAAAGCCGTGATCGGCCGGATAGATCTTGATGTTGACCAGATGGGCGTAGCGGGTTTGAAGCGGCAACACCCGGTCGACCGGGATATGCGCGTCGCGTTCGCCGAAATGGCCGAGAACCGGGCACTGCGGCGTCAGATCGCCAAGGGCGTCGACGCCGCCGCCATAATACATGACGGCCGCCGAGAGGTCGCTCGCCGCATGAGCCGCCCGCCAGGCAAGCTGGCCGCCCCAGCAGTAACCGACGACGGCCACCTTGCCCGCCCAGGCGGCGTCATCAATGGCGGCCTGGATGTCATTCATGGTCGCGGCCAGATCGCACCGGGCGCGAAGCTCCAGCCCTTTTTGCATGTCCGCCGGGGAATAGCCCAGTTCGGCGCCGGGCGCGACGCGATCGTACAGGGCCGGCGCGATGGCGAGGTAGCCGGCCCGGGCGTAGGTGTCGGCGACCTTGCGGATGTGGGGATTGACCCCGAAAATCTCCTGAAGGATGACCACGCCGCCGCGCGGTTCACGGCGTGGCTCGACGCGGTAGGCGGAAAATATAAACCCGTCCCCTGCTTCAAGAGTGACAACCATCCCCTCGGGCGCGCTGCTCATGCTGCCGTCTCCATCCGTCCGGTCATTTCCTCCCACCCGGATCATGACCCCGGGCGGCCCCTGGCGTTGTTCGCGGCGGGCCGGCTCAGGTCCCGCAGGCCCGGAGCAGGCGTCGCCAGAAATGCAAGCAGGAAGCCCGCGGGCCACGCCACGCCGGGCGCAGTCGGGGCCTGGCTGGTTCATCCGGCCGGTCTGCTTCGCTTTCCGGCCAGACTGGGGCAGATCAGGGGCGCACGGCAACCCGATTCTTGATGCGCCGGCCGGTTTCGCCGCATCCGCGCGGCCTTGCTGCGCGGCGCCGGCGCGCGTCGTAGCCCATGCGGTGGTTTCGGCATGGCTCCGCGTCGCCAGTTGTGCAACACCGGACAGCGGGCGCATCCCGGCGAAGCGCCTGGCCGCGATGCTTCGGCGCGCTGGCGATCATCCGGCGCCGGTTCTTCAGCCGGATGGGGGATCGCGGCTGGACATCATGGGGAGATAAAGATGGATCTGGCGACGCCCACGGCCAGAACGCGCGCGACGACGCCGCGTCTGGGAGTAAACATTGATCACGTGGCCACCGTGCGCAACGCCCGCGGCGGCGCCGCGCCCGATCCCGTCCGCGCCGCCCACCTGGCGGTCGCCGCCGGGGCGGACGGCATTACGGCGCATCTGCGTGAGGACAGGCGCCATATCCGCGACGGCGACATTGCGCGCCTGAAGCAGGAGCTCATGGTCCCGCTCAATTTTGAAGCGGGAGCCACCCGGGAGATGGTGGATATCGCCCTCAAGGTGCAGCCGCACGCTGTCTGCCTCGTGCCGGAGCGGCGCGAGGAGCGCACCACGGAAGGGGGGCTCGACATCATCGGCCGCAGGGATGAACTGAAGCCGATGATCGGCGAGCTGTCGGCCGCCGGCATCCGCGTGTCGCTGTTCGTGGAAGCCGATCCGGCGGTCATGCGCATGGCGGCGGAGCTGGGCGCGCCGGTGGTTGAGCTGCACACCGGCGCCTACTGCGACCGGCATGACGGGCGCGCCGTGGAAGCGGCGCGGGCGGAGCTGCGCCGTATTGAAATGGCGGCGGCGCTCGGGCGCGATCTCGGCCTCGAAATCCATGCCGGTCACGGCCTCAACTTTGAGTCCGTCGTTCCCGTCGCGCGGATACCTGAGATCGTCGAGTTCAACATCGGCCATTTTCTTGTTGGCGAGGCCATTTTTACCGGCCTTGAAGCCGCCGTGGCCCGCATGCGCGCTGTCATTCTCGCGGCGCGGGCAGAGCAGGGCGCGCCCGGGGCGGGTTGAGAGCGGCCGTTCGCCAGCCAGGTTTTCCCAGTCAGGTTTTCCCAGCCAGGTTTTCGCAGCCAGGCCTTCGCAGCCGGGGGCACGCCCGCGTCGGGTTGGCGCGGGCGCGGGTCCCCGGATGCGCGCCTTTTCATCGGGAAGCTTCCGGGCAAATGGCAAGGGCGCCGGCGCGCGCTCTGGGGCGGTCAACGGGAGCGCCTGCGCTGGCCGCGCAACGGTCCTGGCGACGGCGCCGGAAGCTTCGCCGTAAAGCGCTGGATTCATTATTTAATAATTCTGTTGTCATGCGCATCACATGGTCGCGCAGGCCCTCTTCGGCAGCGTATTGCCTGGTGACTGACGCTTTTGCAGCGCCAGATAAATAACAGTTCTCAAAAGATTGATACCTGACAAGAATTGAATCAGTTACAAAGGAACCCGTTACTGAAAACGGGCCCGCGCCGCCGCCCGGCGCGGGACGTTTTTGGCCAACTGCGCCATGGCGCATCCAGAACGGGCGGCCAGGCGGTTTGCCTGGCGGCGTCCGCACAAGCAGCCTCTTCCCGGAGGGGAGCCGCCGCGCACCATGGTTCACGGCCAGAAAGGCCATGAGAGCCTGCTGGCGGCGGTTCGCATCCCAGGGCGGTGAACAGACCGGTCGCGGCGCGCTGTGCGGTGACCGTGAGTGTGCGGCCGGGATGGCCGCTTGCATGGGGGTAGTCCTATGGATGGCGTGAAGAAGTATATCGCAGAGGCATATGGCACGGCGTTGCTTGTTTTCTTCGGCTGCGGCGCGGTTGTGCTCGCCACGGGTACGGGGGCCGGCACGGCGATGAGCCTGCTGGGCATCGCCTTCGCCTTCGGCATCGGCCTGATGGTGGCCGCCTATTCGATTGGCGGTATTTCTGGCTGTCACATCAATCCGGCGGTGACGCTGGGTTTCCTTTGCGCTGGTCGCATCGGCTTCGGCGACGCGGTGGGATATGTCATCGGACAGCTTGTCGGCGGCGTCATTGCCGCGGCCGTGCTGTACGCGATCCTGATGGACAAGGTTGGCGGCTATGACGTCGCCGCGTCCGGCCTTGGCCAGAACGGCTGGGGCGAAGGGTATGGCGCCGGCTATGGCCTCACGGCGGCGGCGCTCGTGGAAGTGCTGATCACCTTCATCTTCGTCTACCTGATCCTGCAGGTCACGAAGCCGGCTGTGAACGTCGCCATCGCCGGCCTGGTGATCGGGCTCACCCTCTTCGTCATCCACGTTGTCTTCGTCAATGTGACCGGCGTCTCGGTTAACCCGGTCCGCAGCCTCGCCCCGGCGCTGTTCGTGGGCGGCAAGGCGATGTCCCAGGTCTGGCTGTTCATCGTGGCGCCCCTGGTGGGCGGACTGATCGCCGGCGTGATTTCGCGGGCGGGCCAGAACGCGTAAGCGCCGGTCGGGGATATTCCCGGCTCCGGTCAGTCCGGCGTTTTCACGGAGACTCCTGCGCCCGCCCCGTCCGCGGGGCGACGCCGCCGGACTTCCAGTCCTCCGGGCATGGACGGCGCCAGCCTGGCTGGCGCCGTTTGTCTTGGTTCTGGCCCGCTTATGCCGTAACTGGCTGGTCAGGATCGGGAGGCCGCAGATCAGGCGCGCGGCGTCACGGCCTGGCGGAACGCCGCCAGGGGAGAGGGCAGGATGATCGTCGGCATTGGCTCGGATCTTTGCGATATCAATCGTATACAAAAGTCCCTGAACCGGTTCGGCGACCGGTTCACCCACCGCGTCTTCACGGAGGGCGAGCGGGTGAAAAGTGATCGCCGCGCCGCGCGGGCGGCGTCGTATGCCCGGCGTTTCGCCGCCAAGGAGGCCTGCTCCAAGGCGCTGGGAACGGGCCTGCGCCTCGGCGTCTTCTGGCGCGACATGGAGGTGGTCAACCTGCCTGGCGGGCGGCCCACCATGCGTCTCACCGGCGGCGCCCTCGCGCGCCTGAACGCGATGATTCCGCCGGGCATGCAGCCGGTGATCCATGTTTCGCTCACCGATGATCCACCGGTGGCCCAGGCGTTTGTCATCATCGAAGCGCTTCCTGTGGCGCCCCATGGGCAGCGGCTGGCCTGACGCGGACTTCGCAGGGCTGACAAGGTTAAACGGCGCTTGCGCGGAGATTGGCGCCTGCGCCAGTTTGCGGGGGGGCATGGCCCCGTTCGCGCCGCAATCCGGGGCGATAGAACGGTTGCATAGTTTCCGGCTGCCTGCCGGCGACCACCCCGGCGCATGTCCTGGAAAGGTCGCTGGAGGGCATATTCGCTTGCGCCCGGACCTGTACGCCAGTTGCTGCGCGGCCCGCGAGCGCGATTGAGCCGGGCTGCGCCTTGGAGTATCCATGGCGCGCGGCGGGGGCGGGCGCGATCGGCGCGATCGGCTGGTCCCGCGACGCGCATGTTGCGGTTGCGCGACATCTGGTTCCGAAACCGGGGCCCGGCGTCGTGCAACCGCAACATGCCCGAACGCCAGCTTCAGGGCCGGCGCTTCATCTGAAACCCATTTCGCCGGTCAGGCCGTGACCGGCCACGGAAGGCCGGTGCATGGCGCGCACGGATGTTGAAAACCGGGAGAAGCCGTCGAAAGACGGCGGCCTCTACGAAACCGTCAAGGTCATTGTCCAGGCGCTGCTCATCGCGGTCGTCGTGCGCACCCTGCTGTTCCAGCCGTTCAACATTCCCTCGGGCTCGCTGATCCCGACGCTGCTGATCGGCGATTACCTGTTCGTGTCGAAATATTCCTACGGCTATTCGAAATACTCCATTCCGTTCAGCCCGCCGGTGTTCAATGGCCGCATCCTCGCCTCGGAGCCGAAGCGCGGCGATGTGGCGGTGTTCAAGCTGCCAAAGGACAATTCCACCGATTACATCAAGCGCGTCATTGGCCTGCCGGGCGATCGCGTCCAGATGCGCGACGGGCGGCTGTACATCAATGACCAGATGGTCGAGCGCCAGCGCATTGAGGATTACGTCACCCCGGACTCCTGGGGGCGGATGGTTCCTGTGCCGCAATATATCGAGACGCTGCCGGGCGGCGTGAAGCACCGGGTGATCGAGCGTGACGGCGACAAGGGCTACTGGGACAACACCTATGTCTACACCGTGCCCCCCGGTCATTACTTCATGATGGGCGACAACCGCGACAACTCCACCGACAGCCGCGATGAATCGAGCGTCGGCTATGTGCCGTTCGAGAATTTCATCGGGCGCGCCGAGCTGATTTTCTTCTCGGTGAAGGAAGATTCGGCCGCCTGGCAGTTCTGGAAATGGCCGTGGAGCGTGCGCTGGGATCGCATGTTCACCAGGGTTCGCTGACATGGCCGCGCGCAAACCACCTCTGGCGGCGCTGGAAGCCGCCGTTGGCCACAGCTTCACCGACCGTTCGTTGCTGGAGCGTGCGCTGACCCACGTAAGCGGCGCCGACGATCGCATCGGCTCCTACCAGCGGCTGGAATTCCTGGGCGACCGGGTGCTGGGCCTGGTGGTGGCGGAAATGCTGTTCCGCACGTTCCCGGCGGCGGAGGAGGGCGAGCTGTCGCGCCGCCTCGCCGAGCTGGTGCGCCGCGAAACCTGCACGGAGGTGGCCCGCGCCTGGGATGTGCCGCCGCACCTGCGCCTCGCCGCCGGCGGCGCCTTCCCGCGCGCCCGCCAGAACGTTTCGCTGCTTGCCGATGTGTGCGAGGCGATTGTTGGCGCGGTGTATCTCGATGGCGGCCATGGCGCCGCCGCCGCCGTGGTGCGCGCCGCCTTCGGGCCGCGCATGCACGCGCCGCAGCGGCCGCTGCGCGACGCCAAGACCACCTTGCAGGAGTGGGCCCACGCCCGCGGCCTGCCCAATCCCGGCTACGAGCTGGTGGAAACGACCGGGCCGGACCACGCGCCGGTCTTCACCATTTCCACCCAGGTCCAGGGCTTCGAACCCTGCATCGGCAAGGGCGCCTCCAAGCGCGCCGCCGAGCAGGACGCCGCCGGCCAGTTTCTCGCGCGCGAAGGCGCCGATCCGACGTGAAAAGGCGCCGATCCGACATGAACAAGGGCATACATGACTGACGAAACCACTCCGCCGGCTCCAGGCGCCGGCGACGGCCAGGACGGGGCGCTGCAAACGCGCTGCGGCTTCATTGCCCTGATCGGCGCGCCCAACGCCGGCAAGTCGACCCTGCTCAACGCCCTTGTCGGCGCCAAGGTGTCGATCATCTCCCGCAAGGTGCAGACCACCCGCGTTCTGGTGCGCGGCATCGCCATTCACGGCGACAGCCAGATGATTTTCGTCGACACCCCTGGCATCTTCCGGCCGAAGCGCCGGCTCGACCGGGCCATGGTCACCACGGCCTGGGGCGGCGCCGGCGACGCTGACGTCGTCTGCCTCCTGGTCGACGCCCGCAAGGGCGTGGATGAGGAAGTGGAGGCGGTGCTGGAGCGGCTGGCCGACGTGCGCAAGCCCAAGGTGCTGATCCTCAACAAGATCGACCTGATCCAGCGCGAGCGTCTGCTCGCCCTGGCGGCGGCGGTCAATGAAAAGGGCGATTTCCAGCGCACTTTCATGGTTTCCGCCATGAAGGGCGATGGCGTCGGCGACCTCAAGGCGTGGCTGGCCGAACGCATGCCGGTTGATCACTGGCACTATCCCGAGGATCAGATCGCCGACGCGCCGCTGCGCCAGCTGGCGGCCGAGATCACCCGCGAAAAGCTGTTCGATCGCCTGCACGACGAACTGCCCTATGCCTCCACGGTGGAAACCGACACGTGGACGCAACAGCGCGATGGCTCGGTGCGCATCGAGCAGACCATCTTTGTCGAGCGCGAGAGCCAGCGCAGCATCGTGCTGGGCAAGGGCGGCCAGACCATCAAGGCCATTGGCTCTGCCGCCCGCGTCGATATCGCCGAGGCGGCCGACGCGAAAGTGCACCTGTTCCTGTTCGTCAAGGTGCGCGAGAACTGGGGCGACGACCCGGCCCGCTATCGCGAGATGGGGCTGGAGTTCCCGCGCAACTGAGCCGGCGAGCCGATCGGCGCCCTGGGGAGCCAGCGGCGCCGCCTGGCTGGTGGCTCCCGGAATCCTGTCGGCTGGGCCGTCGTGGCCGCGCCTGATCCGGCCAGGATGCGCCAGGCAGGATTGGCCAGTCCGGCGCCCGCCGCGCCCGCGCGGCGTCGCCAGGCGGAACACGACCACAACGGCGCCGGGACCTGACGTTCCGTAGCCCGGGCCAGCGGAGAGGCCATGGAATGGGCTGACGAAGGCGTGGTGCTCGGCGTGCGCCGTCTTGGCGAAAGCAGCGTCATTCTTGAAGTCATGACCCGCGCCCATGGCCGTCACGCCGGCGTGGTGCGCGGCGGGCGCTCGGGCCGCATGCGTCCGGTGCTTCAGCCTGGCAACTCGGTTTCCCTGGTGTGGCGGGCCCGCATCGAGGAGCAGCTGGGCGTGTTCGCGGTGGAGGGCGGCCAGTTGCGGGCGGCGCGCTACATGGGCTCGGCCCTGGCGCTCAACCTGCTCGGCGCGGCGGTGGCGTTGACGCGCCTGCTGCCGGAGCGCGACCCCCATGCGGACGTGCACGACGCCCTGGCCCTGCTGGCCGATCATGTGGCCGATGATGCGGTGGGTCCTGGCCTGCTGGCCCTGTTCGAGCTGTCATTGCTGGCCGAGCTGGGGTTTGGCCTCGACCTCTCGCGCTGCGTCGCCACCGGCGTCACCGATCATCTGGCATATGTCTCGCCGAAATCGGGCTGCGCCGTGTCGGCCGCGGCTGGCGAGCCCTGGAAGGACCGGTTGTTGCCGCTGCCGCCATTTCTTTCCGGCGCGCTGGCGGCGCCCCCGTCGCCGCAGGACGTGCTCGACGCCCTGCGCGTCACCGGTTTTTTCCTGGCCCGTCATGTCTACGGACCACGCGGCATGCCCGCGCCGGACGGGCGCGAACGCGTCATCGCCATCCTGCAACGCCTGAGCGGCCCCAGCCCCCAATAAGGCCGGAATTCCGGCCCAGGCCCCGGGCGCCCCAGGGATGTGTCTGGCGGGCGCCGGCAAAAGGCGCCGGCCCGGCGCAACCCAGGGGCGCGCTGGCGCGGCTGGCCGCGCGGTCCATTCAAAAGCAGGATGCGGATATCGCGTCAGGTCAGGAGATGGCATCCGGTTTCGGGAAACATCCGGCGCCCGCGCGACGCCCGAATTCTCTGGAGCCAGATCCATGTCCGCCCTGCCCATCGCCGCCAATGCGGACCACACTGACGCGGACCTGAACCGGGCCGGCCCTGCGCATGCGGCCACCGCCGCAACCAGCGAATTCCGCGCCGGCTGGCCGGCGGTGCTGGCCTGCTTCGCCATGGCCATTTTCGTCTGGGGCTTCGGCTTCTACGGCCAGCCGGTCTATCTGGCGGAGTTGCAGCGCGCCAATGGCTGGTCCACGGCGCTGGTTTCGGCCTCCATCACCTTTTATTACGTCTTCGGCGCCGCCTGCCTGCTCTGGGTCAGCGTCCTGTTTTCGCGGGTGGACCTGCGGATTCTGCTTTGTGGCGGCGTTTGCGTCATGGCCCTTGGCGCCATCGGCGTGGCCAACGCCCGCCACCCGGTCACGCTGTTCGCGAGCAGCGCGGTGCTGGGCGTCGGCTGGGCGGCCACCAGCTCCACCGCCATTTCCACCACGCTCGCCCGCTGGTTCGATCGCAAGCGTGGCCTCGCCATCAGCCTGGCCCTCAACGGCGCCAGTCTCGCCGGGGTCTTCGTCGCGCCGCTGCTGGTGCGGCTCAGCGCCGTATACGGCCTCGCCGCCAGCGTCACCGGGCTCAGCCTCGCCATGCTGGCGTTGCTGCTGCCGTTGCTGATGTTCGGCCTTGCCAGCCGGGCGCCGGTCCCGGACGCGGAGCCCCATGCGGTGGTTAGTGGTTCTGACCGCGCGCCGGATGGTCCCGCCAACTGGCGCGACGCCATGCGATCCCTGCATTTCTGGAGCATCGCCGCGCCCTTTGCCCTGGGGTTCGGCGCCCAGGTCGGCTTCCTGATGCACCAGGTGGCGCTGCTGCTGCCGGCCCTGGGATCGGAGCAAACCGCCGTGGCCCTGATGGCCGGCTCCTTCGCCGCCTTCGCCGGGCGGGTCGCCCTCGGCTTCGTCATCGACCGGGTCAACCAGCGCCTGACGACAGCGCTCAGCATCGGCAGTCAGGCCCTGGCGCTGGTCGCCATCATCATCTGGCCGCGCAGCCCGCAGGTGCTGTTTCCGGCGGTGATCCTGTTCGGCCTCTCGGTCGGCAACCTGATCACGCTGCCCGCCACCATTATCCAGCATGAATTTCCCGCCCGCGCTTTCAGCCTGATCATGGGCATGACAGTGGCCACGGGGCAGTTCTTCTATGCCTTCTTCCCGGCTGTCGTCGGCGTCGTGCACGACCTCACCGGCGGCTATGGCGCGCCCCTGGCCTTGTGCGTGGCCCTCCAGATCATCGCCGCGGTGTTGCTGCTGCGCCCGCCCAGGCGGGATAACGTGGGAAGCCCCATGTAAATACTTGCGTTCAGAGGGTTTGTTCGCTACCCGTTCTCATGTCTTCGGGCGGCTGTTCCAGCACGCGCCCGGCCGTCGATCGGGCGCGCGCTTTCGCCGTTGGGCCGATTGTATCGCCGCGCTGGTTTCGGTCGCGATGACAGTTCGCCATCGGCGCCGGTCTGCGGCGTGTACCGGGGGAGGCAATGGGCAAAGAGGTCGGGACGCCGCCGGACGACGGCATTGAGAATGTCGAGCTGCGCGAGGCGCTGGAGCAGCGCTATCTCGACTATGCCCTCTCGACCATCATGCATCGCGCCCTGCCGGATGCGCGCGATGGCCTGAAGCCCGTCCACCGCCGCATTCTCTACGGCATGCGCCTGCTGCGGCTTGATCCGGGCTCGCCGTTCAAGAAATCCGCCAAGGTCGTCGGCGACGTGATGGGTTCGTTCCATCCCCACGGCGATCAGGCCATCTATGACGCCATGGTGCGGCTCGCCCAGGATTTCGCCTCGCGTTATCCGCTGGTGGAGGGGCAGGGCAACTTCGGCAATATCGACGGCGACGGCCCGGCCGCCCACCGCTACACCGAAGCGCGCATGACCGACGTGGCCCGGTTGCTGCTTCAGGATATCGACAACGACACCGTTGATTTCCGCCCCAATTATGACGGCTCCACCATGGAGCCGGCGGTGCTGCCGTCGGCTTTCCCCAACCTGCTGGCCAATGGGTCCCAGGGCATCGCCGTCGGCATGGCCACGTCGATCCCGCCGCACAACGTCGCCGAACTGTGCGAGGCGGCGCTCTATCTGATCACCCACCCGGAAGCGACGTCGGAGCAGTTGCTCAACTTCGTCCAGGGGCCGGATTTTCCCACCGGCGGCGTCATCGTCGAGCCGCGCGTCAATATCGTTGACGCCTACCGGAGCGGCCGCGGCGGTTTTCGCGTGCGCGCCCGCTGGGAGAGGGAAGACGCGGGGCGCGGCGGCTGGGTCGCCGTGGTTACGGAAATCCCCTATCTGGTGCCCAAGGCGCGGCTGATCGAGAAGATCGCCGACCTGTTGCAGGACAAGAAGCTGCCGCTGGTCGCCGACGTGCGCGATGAATCGGCCGAGGACGTGCGCGTTGTTTTCGAGCCGCGCTCGCGGACGGTCGATCCGGAACTGATGATGGAATCGCTGTACCGGCTCACCGAGCTGGAGAGCCGGGTTCCGCTCAACCTGAACGTGCTCACCGCCGGGCGCGTGCCGCGCGTGCTGGGCCTCGCCGAGGTGTTGCGCGAGTGGGTGGATCACCGCCGCGACGTGTTGCAGCGCGGCTCGCGCCATCGCCTCGGCGTCATCGGCCGGCGCCTGGAAATCCTTGGCGGCCTGCTGATCGTCTATCTCGATCTCGATGAGGTGATCCGCATCATCCGCGAGGAGGACGAAGCGAAGCCGGCGCTGATGAAGCGCTTTGATCTTACGGAAATCCAGGCCAACGCCATTCTCGACACCCGCCTGCGCGCCCTGCGCAAGCTGGAGGAGATGCAGCTGCGCACCGAGCAGGAGGCGCTGCAGAAAGAAGAGGCCGAACTGAACGCGCTGCTCGGCTCGGAAGCGGCGCAGTGGAAAAAGGTGTCCACGGAAATCCGCGCCCTGCGCAAGCTGTTCGGGCCGGAGACGCCGCTGGGACGCCGCCGCACCACCTTCGCCGACGCGCCAGCCGCCGGGGCCATCGACCTGACCGAGGCCATGGTCGAGCGCGAGCCGGTTACCGTGGTGGTGTCGGCCAAGGGCTGGATCCGCGCCCTCAAGGGCCATGTGGCGGATGTGTCCGGCCTTCAGTTCAAGGGCGACGACAGCCTGGCCCTGTCGTTCCACGCCGAGACCACCTCGCGCATCCTGCTGGCCGACAGCACCGGCCGCGTCTTCACCATCGAGGCCGCGAAGTTGCCGGGCGGGCGGGGCGTTGGCGATCCGCTGCGCATTCTGATCGACATGGACGAGAACGCCAGCATCGTCGCGGCCTGGCCCTGGCGCCAGGGCGAGAAGATGCTGATGATGTCCAGCGAGGGACGCGGCTTCGTCGCCAGCTCCGACGACATGGTCGCCAACACCCGCAAGGGCAAGCAGATCATGGTGATGGACGCGCCGCACAGACTGGCGGTGTGCGCGCCGGTCGCCGGCGATCATCTCGCCATCATCGGCCAGAACCGCAAGCTGCTGGTGTTCCCGCTGATTCAGGCGCCGGAGATGACGCGCGGCAAGGGCGTGCGCCTGCAAAAATATCGCGACGGCGGCGCCTCGGACGCCAAGACCTTCAACCTCGTCGAAGGCCTGACCTGGAAGGACACCTCCGGCCGCACCTGGACCGTGAACGAAAACGACCTGCGCGACTGGGTCGGCAACCGCGCCGAAGCCGGCCGGCTGCCGCCCAAGGGTTTCCCGCGCAACAACCGGTTCGGTTAAGCCGCGCGGCCCCGCGTTGGTGGGGTCTGGGCGGGCGGGCCCCTGTTCCGCCCGCCCGCCATAGGTCAGTCTGTTCAGGCCTGCCAAAGGATGCCCCCAGAGGATGCCCCCAGAGGACGCCCCCAAGGAATGCCTTCATGGGATGCCCAGGGGGCGGCGAAACCCTGGCGGCTTTGCCCGCCTGACCTGACGGAGCGCGTTGAAAGGACACGCGGCGGCGGTCCCGCTGTTGGCGGCCGCCCCGGCCGCGCCCGGACCATGCCTGATGGCGGGAGGCAGGACGATGACAGTCAGGCGGATCGTGGCGAACATTGCCGCCGGCGACATCAGTCGCGCCCGGGCGTTTTACGGCGATGTGCTCGATCTTGACGTGGTGATGGACCACGGCTGGATTGTCACCTTCGCCGGCGGGGCGGCGGCGCCGGCCCAGGTCAGCATCGCCAGGGCGGGAGGAAGCGGCCAGCCGGTTCCGGACCTTTCCATTGAGGTTGACAATCTGGACGAGGTGATCGGCCGGCTCGCCCGCGCCGGTTTTCCGTTGGTCTATGGTCCGGCTGTCGAGCCATGGGGTGTGCGCCGCCTGTTCGTCCGCGATCCATTCGGCCGGCTGGTCAATATTCTGACCCATATCTGAGCGGCCGACCCGCGACCGGCGCGTCCGGCGTGAACGCGCCGCCGCCAGGCGTCTCCTCTCCCACATCTGATTGAGGCTCAACGCGGCGGCCGGCGCCGTGGGCTCTGGACGCGCTTTCAATCCTGAACTAGCGTTTGATTGATGATGGGGGCGGCTGCCTCCGTGTTTCAGGCGCGCCGTCGGATGGAACGCCGGAAAGGGCGCGGAGCGTGGGTGGCGCTGCTGCCGTTTCGCCGGGCGAGGCCCTCAAGGGGCGACGTTATAAGGGCAACGCTCCGCAGCTGTCGGGCAGGCGCCCGGGGGAGGAAACAATGGCGGAATATGAGACCGTGCTGGTCGAACGGCCGGCGGAGGGCGTGGCCCGTATCGTGATGAACCGGCCTGGCGCCCGTAACGCCCAGAACCTTCAGATGACTTACGATCTCAACGCCGCCTTCGACGCGGCCGCCGCCGACGACGCGGTGAAGGTCATCATCCTGGCGGGCGCAGATCCGCATTTTTCCGCCGGTCATGACCTGCGCGCCGGCGCGAAGAACGAGGCCGGGGTTGATTTCCCGCCGGTGTTCAACTGGGGCGGTTTCGCCGAGCCTGGCGTGCACGGTCGTTATGCCCGCGAGCAGGAAATCTACCTGCAGATGACCCGCCGCTGGCGCAACATTTCCAAGCCGACCATCGCCGAGGTCCAGGGCCGCTGCATCGCCGGCGGGCTGATGCTGGCCTGGGCCTGCGACCTGATCGTCGCCAGCGAGGACGCGTCGTTCTGCGACCCGGTGGTGACCATGGGCGTTTGCGGCCATGAGTGGTTCGTCCACCCGTGGGAGCTGGGCGCCCGCAAGGCCAAGGAATTCCTGTTCACGTCGGATGCGTGGACCGCCCAGGAAGGCTACCGGCTCGGCATGGTCAACCACGTCGCGCCGCGCGAGGCCCTGCGCGAGGTCACCACGCAACTGGCGCAGCGCATCGCCGCAAAGCCGGCTTTCGCCCTGAAGCTGGCCAAGGAGGCGGTCAACGGCTCGCTCGACATCATGGGCCAGCAGGCGGCGATCGACAAAGCCTATGCCCTGCACCAGCTCTGCCACGCCCACAATTTCCAGCAGTTTGGTTCAATCGTAGACCCATCCGGCGTGCATGGATCGGTCAAGGGAAAGGCGTCAGTCTGACCATGGATCTCACCCCCACCGAAGAGCAGCGCCTGCTGCGTGAGAGCGCCGGGCGTTTTGTCCGCGCCCAGTATAACGCCGACGCCCGCCGCAAACGCGCCGAGGCCGGCGAGGGCTTTTCCGCCGGCGCCTGGCGCGAGTTCGCCGACCTGGGCTGGCTCGCCCTGCCATTGCCGGAGGCGCATGGCGGCCTGGGCGGCGGCGCCGTTGAAGTCGGCATGCTGATGGAAGCCTTTGGCGAGGGGCTGGTTGATTCGCCTTACGTCTCCACGGTGATCCTCGGCGCTGGCGCGATCGCGGCGGCTGGCTCGCCGGCCCAGCAGGCCGATCTGCTGCCGAAAATTGCGGAAGGCGCGCTGCGCGTCGCCTTCGCGCACAGCGAGCGCCAGGCTCGCTACAATCTGGCCGACGTGGCGACCCATGCGGTGAAGGACGCGGACGGCTGGGTGCTCGACGGCGCCAAGACCGCCGTGCTCGACGCCGACGAGGCGGACCTGCTCATCGTTTCCGCCCGCATCCATGGCAACCGCGCCGATGCGAAGGGCATTGGCCTGTTCATTGTCCCGCGCGATGCGGAGGGGGTGACCCTGACGACGGACCTGCGCCTTGGCGGCGGCAAGGTCTCGCAGGTGCGGCTCGCGGGCGTGCGCCTGGGCGCCGGCGCGCTGCTCGGCGGCCTTGAAGACGCGCTGCCGGTGATCGAGGCGGTGAGCGACCACGCGACCGCGGCCCTGTGCGCCGAGGCGGTCGGCATGATGCAGACGCTGGTGGAGACCACCGCCGCCTACATCAAGACGCGCGAGCAGTTCGGCAAGCCGCTGTCGGTCAATCAGGCGTTGCGCCATCGCATGGCCGACATGGCCGTGGCGGTGGAGGAGGCGCGCTCGCTGGCCCTGCGCGCGGCGCTGTTCGCCGACGCGGAGCCCGCCGCCCGCGCCCGCGCCGTGTCCGGCGCCAAGGCGAAGATCGGCCGTGGCGCGCGCTTCGTCGCCGAGCAGGCGGTGCAGTTGCATGGCGGCATGGGCGTGACCGAGGAGCTGGAGATCGGCGCTTTCCTGAAGCGCGTGGTGTTCTTCGACGCCATGTTCGGCGGCGTCGATCATCATCTGAAGCGCCATGCGGCCCTCAGCGCCGCCGGACGCGCCGCCTGAAATGTTTTCGCGCTGCGCCATTCCCGCTGTCCGGGTGCGGCGAGGCGACAGGAGTTGAACTCCCATGAATTTTTCGTTCTCCGATGAGGAAAAGGCCTTCCGTGAGGAAGTCCGCGAATTCCTCGCTTCCGTCCTGACGCCCGACATGAAGCGCGCCCAGGGGATGACGCCGTCCGTGTTCTCCGACAAGGAGATTTCCGATCCGTGGCACCGCGCTTTGGCGTCGAAGGGCTGGGCCGCGCCCGGCTGGCCGCCGGAGGCTGGCGGCCCGACCTGGACGCCGGCGCAGCGCTGGATTTTCGCCACCGAGTGCGCGAAGGCCGGCGCGCCCAGCGTGTCGCCCATGGGCGTCGCCATGGTCGGCCCGGTCATCATCAGGTTCGGCACGCCGGAGCAGAAGGCGAAGTACCTGCCGCGCATCCTCAATGGCGAGGACTACTGGTGTCAGGGCTATTCCGAGCCAGGCTCCGGCTCCGATCTGGCCTCGCTGAAGACCCGCGCCGTGCGCGATGGCGATCACTATGTCATCAACGGCACCAAGATCTGGACCACCCACGCCCACCACGCCAACATGATGTTCGCGCTGGTGCGCACCGACGACACCGGCCGCAAGCAGGAAGGCATCAGCTTCATCCTGATCGACATGACCTCGCCCGGCATCACCATCCGGCCGATCCTGACCATCGGCGGCGACCACGAGGTCAACCAGGTTTTCTTCGACGACGTGCGCGTGCCGGTGGAGAACCGCATCGGCGAGGAGGGGCTGGGCTGGACCTACGGCAAGTATCTGCTGGAGTTCGAGCGCGGCGGCGGCATCGCGGCGGCCCGTCTGCGGCGCGGCCTGCAGCACGTGATTGAGCTGGCCAACGGCGAGGCCCCCGGCCAGCCGATCGATGATCCGGCGCTGGCGATGAAGATTTCGGAGATCGAGATCGACATCGACGCGCTGGAGCTGACCGAGCTGCGCATCATGTCGGCGCTCCAGACCGGCCAGAACCCCGGCGCCGTCTCATCGCTGCTGAAATTGCGCAACAGCGAGATCAAGCAGGCCGTCACGCGCCTGGCCGTCGATGTTCTGGGCTATGACGCGCTGGTCTGGGAGCCGACCCGGCCGCTGTATGGCCTGAACCGGGCGACGCTGCCGGAGATCGAACTGCCGGTGGTGCCGGAGTATCTCAACAGCCGCGCCTTCACCATCTTCGGCGGCTCGTCCGAAGTGCAGCGCGATATCATCGCCAAGCTGATGGTGGGTCTGTAAGCGGCGCCTCGCCGTCCGACCGCGCATGGCGAAAATGGCCGGGCTTGCCCGGCCATTTTCATGCCGGGGAGCGCACGCGCGCCTGGGTTACGGCCAGTCGACCAGATAGATGCCCCGCGCCGCCAGCACGGCGCCGCGCCAGGCAAGCGGGCGGATGTCGCCCAGTTCCCAGGCGAGCCAGCCCTCCTCATAAGTGCTGGCGCAGGCGGCGGCCATGTCGGCGCGGGTGAACGGCCGGATGGCGGCCACCCGCACGATCGCCACGGCTCCGCCCATCCGGGTCTTCATCGCCAGCCTGGCGCAGAAAGCGGTGGTTTTCGACGATCAGCAAATCCTCAGCCGGGGTCAGGGGCGGGGCCCAGCGCCGGACTTCCAGGGTTTTCACGCCAGCAGCGATCTAGCTTCCACCGGGGGCAACCACCGACAGGGCCTTGATCTGGCGGCCTTTGAGGCCGGCGATCACTGCGGCCTTGCCGCTTCGCTGCACTGGTCGATGGTCTGGCCCAGCCGCGCCCGGCCGGCCGGGGTGATGTCGCCGGAGACAACTGGCGCTGACAGTCCGTCCTGGCGCAGGCTGCCGACGAGGCAATCGCAATACTTCTGGCAGAAGGCTTCGGAACCGGCGTTGGCGGCGCAGGCGAAGTGGCAGGTGCGCGCCACCCGCATGTCCAGCGCCGCCTGGGACGGGCCGGCGAGCCAGGCGATGGCGCCGAACAGACCCATCAGCACGATCTGGTGCGTCAGATAGATGATCAGGCTGTGCCGGCCGGCGAAGGTCAGCGCCTTGCCGATGCGGCCGGCGTCGCGCCAGCGACCAGCCGCCGTGGCCGGAAACCAGCCGAGGCAGGCCCGCGCCGCCGCCACGCCAAGCAGCACCGCGCCGAACCAGGGGAAGATGGGAACCCAGTCAGCCGTGCTGGGAACGACGTCAGCCAGCCCGGTGACGATCAGCGGGCCGTGGCTGAATAGCGGCGAGGTCCAGAAGAACGGCAGGGCGATGACGCCGGCCCCGACGAGCGCCGTCAGCGGCCATGGCGCGCGCAGGAATGGCAACGCCAGAATGCTGGCGGCGGCGATGCAGTGCAGGATGCCGAAGAAAATGAACTGGTGCGGATTGGTGAGCCAGGTGGATGCGGTCACCGCGACCGCGCCGGCGACCACCATGGCCAGCCGCTTGCCCCAGGCCATCCAGTTGATTCCGTTCCAGGTGGCCAGCACCAGGCTGACGCCGACCAGGAACAGGAAGCTGCTGGCGATGCCGTGGGCGAAATTGCGCCAGAACGGCGAATTCACCGCGTCGATGGGCGCCAGGTTGAAGAAGGTTATGTCCCAGGCGCTATGGTAAATCACCATGGCCGCCAGGGCGACGCCGCGCGCCGCGTCGATGACCGGCAGGCGGGCCGGGCGTTTCAGCGTGGGGGATGCGGTGGGCGCGGCAAGGGCTGCGCTGGCGAGACGGCTTGCGCTGTCCAGGGTCATTCGTGGCGTCTCCAGCCCGCGCCGGTCAGGCGTTCCTGCGGCGTGAAACGCGCCTTGTAGGCCATTTTGCGTGAACCTTCGACCCAGAAGCCCAGATAGACGTAGGGCAGGCCCATCTCGCGGGCCCGGCGGATATGGTCGAGAATCATGAAGGCGCCAAGGCTGCGGCGCTCCTCCGTCGGATCGTAGAAGGAATAGACCATCGACAGCCCGTCGCCGAGCACGTCCGTCAGCGCGGCGGCGATCAGCGGTCCCTGGCCGCGTCCATTGATGGCCGTGTCGGGGCCGCGCCGGCGCCAGGTGAGCAGCCGGGTGTCCACATGGCTGTCCTCGACCATGGTGACGTAGTCCTGCACGCTCATGTCGGCCATGCCGCCATCGTGGTGGCGGGCTGTCAGGTAATCGCGAAACAGGCCGTATTGCTCCGCCGTGGCCGCTGGCGCGCCCATGGCGCCGATGAGATCGGCGTTGGCGCGCAGCACCCGGCGAAAGCTCTTGCCGGGAACGAAGTCGCCTGCCACCACCCGCACCGAGACGCAGGCGGCGCAGTCCTCGCAGGCCGGCCGGTAAGCGATGGTCTGCGAGCGGCGAAAGCCGTTCTGGCTCAGCAGGTCGTTCAGCTCTGCGGCGCGCCGGCCCACCAGGTGGGTGAATACCTTCCGCTCCTGTCGCCCCGGCAGATAGGGGCAGGTCGCCGGTCCGGTGAGATAGAACTGGGGCGTCTCGCGCGGATGGGTGGTCACGCTGCTGGTCCCCCCGTTGCTGGGCGCGGCGAAACATCGCCAGCGGCCTCAGGGTACCATCGCCGGCCTGTTCCGGGAATGGGCCTTGCGGGGCGCGACCTTCCGGGTTGGGCCCCCAAAGTGATGGTCCGGGACGATCGTCCACGACGATGGTCAAGGGCAGGGGCGGGCCCTGTCGGCAGCCAATGAAAGAAAGGGAGCGTCGCGGACGCCCCCCATTATCCAACGCCGTGGCTGGCGTGGCCCTGAACGACCCCCTGGCCCGGCCGCGCCAGGTTCAGTCGTTCCAGACCACCACCAGGCCGGCGAGATAGTCGTGCCCCATCCGGCCCCGGTCATCGATGACGCCGATCACCACATCCGCGAGCCAGAGCAGGCCGGTGCTGGCGGCGAGATAGAAGAACAGCGCGTGCGCCCCGGCGGTGATGGCGTCAACGCGGCCGCCGTCCGCCCGCATCACCCGCATGCCGAGCATGCGCATGCCGATGGTGGATTGCCTGGAGCCGCCCACCGTCACCATGCTGTAAATGATGCCGGACGCCGGAACGACCAGGGCGAACAGGAACCAGCCGAGGCCGAAGGTCAAAAAGCCCAAGACGCCGACGATGATCGCCAGCATGACCGTCCACAGGGCGATGATCACCAGGTCGATCAGCCAGGCGAACAGCCGCGACGTGAGCACGCCGCTGGTGCGCCATTCACGTCCGCCGCCGTTATCCTGACGGCCTGTCGTCAAATCCGTGTTCGCCATGCTGTCCCGCTATTCCGCCATGGGTCTGGCGCGCCCGTGCGGACGCGCTTCTGCATTATATATGCGCGCTTGCGGGGCGTTTTTAAGTAGCGATCTGGAACGCGAAACGGAAACGGCCCAATCCTCCGCGCCGCTGGCGCGGGAAATTGGGCCTCACGGGCTGGCGGCTTATTGGCCGGGCGCCTACTGGCCGGGCGCCTGCTGGCGCGGCGCGACGGCCTGCGCGGCCGCCGGGTCCGGCGGCGGGCCGTCGCTGGCTTCGAGATAGAAGCGGCGCAGAAAATAGAAATTGGCCTCCGCCAGCGGTCCGCGCTCGGTGGCCACGCCGGTAAGCCGCACCTGGGCGCCGTCCTTGTTCGCGGCGTAGCGGCATGACACCTCCCGGCTGCGCAGGCGGCCGTCCGGGGTCTGCGCCGTGTAGGCGATGCGCACGCTGGAGCGTGAAGCGCCGGGCCGGGGCTCCGCCAGCGAGAAAACCGCGTCGGCGGGGTTCAGCGCCGGGATCACCGTGCGGCAGAGGCGGGCGGCGCGGTCGTTCACGGCCGGCTGCAATCCCCACCAGGCGCCGACGCCGGCAAGGCCGAGACAGACGCCAACGCCGATGGCTGAAAACCCCTCGGCCCGCGACAGGCCGCGTCTCCCCGCGCGCGCCCCCGCCGCCGTGGCCACCACGTCAGACGCGGGACGCGCCGGCTGCTCCCGGCGATCGCCGGGAGCGCCGTCCATCTTTCCGTTCGCGTTGGGGGCGGGGCCGTTCATGGCGGCGTTTCCTTTTCCCCAAAGGCGCCTCAGGCGATGCCGCGCAGCTTGCGGGCCGCGCGCGGCGCGAAATAGGTCAACACACCGTCGGCGCCCGCCCGCTTGAACGCCAGCAGGCTTTCCATCATCGCCTTGTCGCCGTCGAGCCAGCCGTTACGCGCCGCGCCCTCGATCATGGCGTACTCGCCCGACACCTGGTAGGCGAAGGTTGGCATGCCGAATTCCTTCTTCACCCGGTGCAGCACGTCCAGATAGGGCATGCCCGGCTTGACCATGATCATGTCGGCGCCTTCCTCGACGTCAAGCGCCACTTCCCGCAGCGCTTCGTCGCCGTTGGCCGGGTCCATCTGGTAGGTGCGCTTGTCGCCGACCAGCAGGGCGCCGGAGCCGACCGCGTCGCGGAACGGGCCGTAGAACGCCGAGGCGTATTTGGCGGCGTAGGACATGATCTGCACGTCCTGGAAGCCGGCTGCGTCGAGGCCGTCGCGGATGGCGCCGACGCGGCCGTCCATCATGTCGGAGGGGGCGATGACGTCGGCGCCGGCTTCAGCCTGGATCACCGACTGGCGCACCAGCCGCGCCACCGTCTCGTCGTTGAGAATCCGGCCATCGGCGATCACGCCGTCATGGCCATGGCTGGTGTAGGGGTCCAGCGCCGCGTCGATGATGACGCCGACCTCCGGAACTTCCTTCTTGATGGCCCGCGCCGCCTGGCACACCAGATTGTCCGGGTTCAGCGCCTCGCTGCCCTCGGCGTCCTTCAGCGCGTTGTCGGTGTAGGGGAACAGGGCGATGGCCGGAATGCCAAGCTCCGCCGCCTCGACGGCCGAGCGCACGATCTGGTCCACCGACTGGCGATCGACCCCTGGCATCGAGGCGACCGGCGTGCGCAGATTGTCGCCGGCTGCAACGAACATCGGCCAGATCAGATCGTTGGTGGTCAGCACGTTTTCGCGCACCAGCCGGCGGGCCCATTCCGCTTTGCGGTTGCGGCGCAGCCTGTGGACGAGGCAAAGATCGACGTTGTCTGCGATTTCCGGTCCCGGTCTGCTGTTCGACATGGCTGGCTTTCCGCTCGCTCTGGTTGCTGGCCCGGCCGTGGCGGCGATTTTGCGCCCGGCGTCCGCCCCTTTCGCCTTCTACAGGACATCAGGGCTGGGGCAAAATGCGTAAGGGTCGCATCGCGCCGGCGCCACGCCGTGGCGCCGCGTCCCCGCCTGGCGCGGCGCGCGGCGATTGACGCGGCGGCGGTCAGTGACCAAAGTCCGCGCCGGAAAATGCTTCAGAAGGATATGGGTCGTGCAGGACGTTCAGGAAAGCGAAATCATTTGCGAACGCCAGGGATCGGCGGGCGTCGTCATTCTGAACCGCCCGAAGGCCCTGAATGCGCTGACCCTGACCATGGTGCGCGGTCTGCGCGCGGCCCTCGACGCCTGGGAGCATGACCCGGCCGTCACCCGCGTCATCGTCACCGGCGCGGGCGATCGCGCCTTCTGCGCCGGCGGCGACATTCGCTCGCTGTATGAGCAGGGCAAGGGCGGCCGCCTGGAGGATGCGCTGACGTTCTGGCGTGAGGAGTATCAGCTCAACGTCCGCATCAAGGAATATACAAAGCCGTATGTCGCCCTGGTCGAGGGCATCGTCATGGGCGGCGGCGTGGGCGTCTCGCTCCATGGCAGCCACATGGTGGCCTTTGACAAATTCACCTTCGCCATGCCGGAGGTCGGCATCGGCTTCTTCCCGGATGTCGGCGCCACCTATGCGCTGCCGCGCCTGCCGGGCGAACTTGGCGCGTTTGTCGCCGTCACCGGCGACCGCATCAACCAGGGCGAAGCCCATGCCCTGGGGCTGGCGACCCACGCGGCCCCGTCGTCGGCGTTCAGCGCCATCCGCGACCGCCTGATCGCCGGCGAGCCGGTGGACGCCGTGCTTGCGCCGTACGCCGCGAAGCCGGCGACCTCGCTGCTGCTTTCCAGCCAGGCGATGATCGACGAAGCGTTCAGCGCCCCGGATGTCGCCGGCATTCTCGCCCGCCTCGACGCCGCCGCCGCCGGCGGTTCGGAGCTGGCCGGCAAGACCGCCGCCACGATGCGCACAAAATCTCCCACCAGCATGGCCCTGTCGCTGGAGCAGATGCGGCGCGGTCGCGGCGTCGATTTCCGTGAGGCCATGCGGATCGAATATCGCATCGTGTCGCGCATCGCCCTGGGGCATGATTTCTACGAGGGCGTGCGCGCCGTGATCGTCGACAAGGACCAGAGCCCGAAATGGAAGCCGGCCGCGCTGGCTGACGTATCGGCGGCCGATATCGACGCTTATTTCGCGCCTCTCGGCCCTGCGGAACTGACCTTCGACTGAGGCGGACGCGCGCCTGGGGCGGACAGGGTGGCTCCCTGGGGAGACGGTCTTCGTTTTCCCCGGGAAATGATATTGGTTCAATGGCTTGGGGGGCGATCCGGAATCAGTTTCACCGGTTTTGCCCCATGGACGTTCATCCCGGCAGGTCTTCGTTCCGGGGTCGAAAAGCATGACGAACCAGGCGGATAGGGCGGCGTGCTGAATCAGGTCGTCAGCAACCCGCCGGATGGAAGGAATGCCCGTGGCGGCGCAAGGCGAAGAAACCCGGACGGAAGGCGGACGCGCCGGCGGCGTGCTTGAGGCCCTGCGCGCTTCGCCGTTGCCGCGCGTGCGCTGGGGGCTGATCCTCGTCTGGTTCCTGCGCCTGATGGCGGTGTTGTGGATGATGATGGGCCTGCTGGCCTGGGCCGACATTCTTGGCCTGACGCCGTCGCCCGTTCCGTTCGAGGATCGTGGCCTCGGCGCCCAGGCGGTGGTGGTGTATTTCGCGGTGTTCAATCTGGTTGCCGCCGTCGGGCTGTGGCTCACCAGCACCTGGGGCGGCATCATGTGGCTGCTGGCGCTGATGAGCCACATGATCATGGCGATCTTCCTGCCGCAGGTGGTGGCGAGCGGCGTGTTCACGGTCGCCATGTTCGGCGTGCTGGCCGTGCTCTACCTGGTGATCTCGTGGCTGGCCGCCCACGATCAGGAGTGACGACATGAGCGCAAACACGGCTGGAGACGTCACCATCTGGCACAATCCGGCGTGCTCCACCTCGCGCCAGGCGCTCGAACTGATCCGCGCCGCCGGCGTCGAGCCCCACGTCGTGCTGTATCTGAAGGACCCGCCGGACCGCGCCGCGCTGGCGCGGCTGGCGACGCGTGTGGAGGGCGGGGCAGGGGCGCTGCTCCGGCGCAAGGGCGATCGCTGGAAGGAACTGGCGCCCGTGCTCGGCCTTGACCGGCCGGACGTGACCGACGCCGCCATTCTCGACGCCATCGCCGCCCATCCCGAATTGCTCAACCGGCCGGTTGTCGCCGGGCCGGGCGGCGCCGCGGCCTGCCGCCCGCCCGAGCGGGCGCTGGATCTCCTGTCCCGCTGACAATCGCTCCCGCCGGCAAGGGCCGGGTCCAGAAGCCGGGTCCAAAAGCTGTGGCATGGACGCGACAGCGCCGGACATGTGGCGAGCGCTGGCAATCGCCGCGCCGGCGTGTTTGCGGCGCGTGCTCAGGTAATACATGAATCTTATCAATGTGATGATGGCGTTCCGGCGCTCCGCGTTCACGGGAGCCCGCGCCGGGCGCGCGTTTTCGGCTGGCCTGGCGCCACAAAAACGCCCCGCTGATCATGGTTTGGTAAGACCATGGGTTTACGAGGGTAATCCATGCGCTTGGCGCCGGCCGGGACGCCTCCCTCAGGGGCGCTTCAGGGGCTGTCGTCCGCTTTCGCTTGAACATGCTCTGGCGCGGGCGGGCCTGCGCGGCTCCAATCTGCACGGCTTCAGGACGATGAATTCCAGGACAATGAACGAGAAGACCTTTTCGATGAAGCGCCGCGCCTTCCTGTTTGGCGCCGCCTCGGCTGCGACTGGCCTCGCCATTGGGCCCGCATTCGCCCAGAAATTCGCCTTCGATGACCAGAGCGAATGGACGCAGAGCTACGACTCCGGCACCAACAGCCGTCTCGCCCGCTCGTCCACGCCGTTGCTATCCCAGGAAACCGTGGCGGCGACCGAGCAGGCCATCGCCAGCCTGCGCGACGCGGTGGCCCGTGGCGGCTGGGGCACGGTTCAGGCCGGCCAGCGGCTCCGGCTTGGCTCGAAGGGCCCGGCCGTCGTTGCGCTGCGCCAGCGTCTCGCCGCCTCCGGCGACCTGCAGGCGTCGGGCGGCGCCCAGGACGTTTACGACAGCTATGTTGAAGCGGGCGTGAAGCGCTTCCAGCAACGCCACGGGCTCAACGCCACCGGCACGCTGAACAACCAGACCATCGCGGCGATGAACGTGCCCGCCGCGACGCGCCTGCGCCAGATGGAAACGAACCTGGTCCGCCTGCGTTCGCTCTCCGGCAACCCCGGCCGCCGCTATGCGGTGGTCAACATTCCGGCGGCGCTGGTGGAAACCGTCGCCGACAACCATGTGGTCAGCCGGCACGCCGCCGGCGTCGGCAAGATCGACCGCCAGTCGCCGATCATGAACGCGAAGGTCACCCAGGTGAACTTCAACCCGTTCTGGACCGTGCCGGCCTCGATCATCCGCAAGGACCTCATCCCCAAGATGCGGAAGGATCCGAACTATCTGACGGACCAGAAAATCCGCATCTACTCCAACGGCGTCGAGATTCCGCCCTCGCAGGTGAACTGGAACTCCACCGAAGCCACGCGCTACATGTTCCGCCAGGACCCCGGCGCTGACATCAACTCCATGGGCTTCGTGCGCATCAATATCCCCAATCCACACGGGGTTTACATGCACGACACCCCGGCGCGCGGCGTGTTCGGCGACGATTTCCGCTTTGTCTCCTCGGGCTGCGTGCGCCTGCAGAACGTCCGCGACTACGTCGCTTTCCTGTTGCAGGAAACGCCCGGCTGGAACCCCCAGACGATCCAGGCCGCGATTGATTCGGGCGAGCGCATCGACGCCACCCTGTCGACGCCGCTGCCGATCTACTGGACCTACATCACCTCCTGGGCGACGCCCGAGGGCGTGGCCCAGTTCCGCGACGACATTTACAACCGCGATGGCCTTGGCCCGGCCGCGGCGATGGCCGCCGCCGCCGCGGAAGAGACCGGGCCGGCGCACTGAAGCGCCGGGCGGGGCGCCTGCGCCGCTTCGTGATAATGTGACAATGATTGCGACGGCCCGGGTTTTCCCGGGCCGTCTGTATTTTACGGCCCTGGCCGCGACGTTTCAGCGGTTGGCGGGGGGCGGACGTCGTGATAAGAGCGCGACGTCGGCCAAAATGAAGCAGGTTCAGGGCGCGCGGCGCAGGACGCGGGCCCTGGGCGTATTGGCGGACGGCGCTTCCCACGCGCCCTCACGGGCGCGCCGGCAGAACGCCAGAAATGCCTGTGACGGTATGGCGGCGGCCTTCACTGGCGCGCCGCGCGATTTTTCTGGAGCCGGTTTGGCGTGGGCGCGCCGTTGCGCCGCATGCGCCGGCGTATGGCGAGGCGCTCATGAGCGAGACCAGTCCGCACCTGTCCAACAGCTTCTTTGGGGCCACGCTGGCTGAAAGCGATCCCGAAATCGCCCGCGCGGTCGATCTGGAGCTGGGTCGCCAGCGCGATGAGATCGAGCTGATCGCGTCCGAGAATATCGTGTCGCGCGCTGTTCTTGAGGCGCAGGGCTCCGTCCTCACCAACAAATACGCCGAAGGTTATCCGGGGCGCCGTTATTACGGCGGCTGCCAGTTCGTCGACATCGCCGAGGACCTCGCCATTGACCGGGCGAAGAAGCTGTTCAACTGCGGCTTCGCCAACGTCCAGGCCAACTCCGGCTCCCAGGCCAACCAGGCGGTGTTCCTGGCGCTGCTGCAGCCGGGCGACGCCTTCATGGGCCTCGATCTCGCCGCCGGCGGTCACCTGACCCACGGCGCGCCGCCCAACATGTCCGGCAAGTGGTTCCGCCCGGTGCACTACACGGTGCGCAAGGATGACCACCGCGTCGACATGGACGAGGTGGCCCGCATCGCCCACGCCGAGAAGCCGAAGCTGATCATCGCCGGCGGCTCCGCCTACGCCCGTCACTGGGATTTCGCCCGCTTCCGTGAAATCGCCGACGAGGTTGGCGCTTACTTCATGGTCGACATGGCCCATTTCGCCGGCCTCGTCGCCGGCGGCGCCCATCCCTCGCCATTCCCGCACGCCCATGTGGTCACCACCACCACCCACAAGACCCTGCGCGGCCCGCGCGGCGGCATGATCCTGTCGGACGACGCGGAAATCGCGAAGAAGATCAATTCCGCCATCTTCCCGGGTCTTCAGGGCGGCCCGCTGATGCACGTCATCGCCGGCAAGGCCGTGGCCTTCGGCGAGGCGCTGCGCCCGGAGTTCCGCGTCTATGCGAAGGCGGTGGTGGACAACGCCCAGGCCCTGGCCGCGGCCATCCGCGCTGGCGGACTGGATCTCGTTTCCGGCGGCACCGACAACCATCTGATGCTGGTGGACCTGCGTCCCAAGGGCCTCAACGGCAAGGCCGCCGAGGCGGCGCTGGGCCGCGCCCACATCACCTGCAACAAAAACGGCATCCCCTTCGATCCTGAAAAGCCGATGGTGACGTCGGGCATCCGCCTCGGCTCGCCGGCCGGCACCTCGCGCGGCTTTGGCGTCGCCGAGTTCACCCGTATCGGCGAACTGATCGTCAAGGTGCTGGACGGTCTGGCGAAAAACGGCGAAGCGGGCAACGCCGCCGTCGAGGCCGAGGTCGCCGCCGAGGTGAAGCAGCTGACTGCCCGCTTCCCGATCTACGCCTGAGGCTTTTCCTTCCCGTAAAGCGCGCGGGGAGGGCCGGTGAAGGTTTGCAACGCCGTCGCCAGCGCGACGGCGTTGTCGTGTGTGGGCGCGGCCAGCTTGCGGCTCGCGGCGTTGACCTGCTGCCTGGAAAGCGCCGCCTGCGGGAGAGCGGTCGATCTGATCCCCGGGAGCTCCGGCGGGCGCCATGGACCGGAATCTTGCCCTTGCCAGCGGTTGTCCGCCGGGATTACAGGCTTGGGAAAGGTCCCGGGCCGTCCCGACGCAAAAGCGACATCAGTTTTTGCGGCAATGGCCCCGCCAGTTTGATGTGACCAGTTCCGGGAGGACCGCGCATGCGCTGCCCGTATTGCGACAGTCTCGACACCCAGGTGAAGGATTCGCGTCCCACCGACGATTCGGCCGCCATCCGCCGCCGGCGCGTCTGCCCGGATTGCGGCGGGCGGTTCACGACGTTCGAGCGCGTGCAGTTGCGCGAGCTGGTGCTGGTCAAGCGCTCCGGCAAGCGCGCGCCGTTTGATCGCGACAAGCTGCAACGCTCCGTGCAGGTGGCCCTGCGCAAGCGGCCGGTGGAGCCGGACCAGGTGGAGCGGCTGATCAACGGCATCGTGCGTCAGCTTGAAAGCATGGGCGAAACGGAAATTCCCAGCGAAACCGTTGGCGAACTGGTGATGGCCGGCCTCAAGGGGCTCGACAGCGTCGCCTATGTGCGCTTCGCCTCGGTTTATCGCAATTTTCGCGAGGCGCGGGAGTTTGGCGAACTGATTGGCGAACTGGAGCAGCAGGGCGAAGCCGGGACAGGCGCGGTGGTGCGCAAGCTGCGCGCCCGCGCCGACGGGGCTGACGAATGAGGCGAATGACGCGCGTGAACGGCTTGGTTTCGCGCCGGCCCCCACGCCGCGTTCGCGGGTAAAAACAGGCCGGCCATGGACGCGGACCAGGCCACGACGGGGAGGGGGCAGGGAATGCAGGACAGCCTGGCGCTGGACGGGCGCTTCATGCGCGATGCGCTGGCCATGGGCCGGCGCAATCTTGGTCTGGCCTGGCCGAATCCGGCGGTCGGCGCCGTGCTGGTCGATCCGCGCAATCATGTGATTCTTGGCCGCGGCGCCACCCAGCCCGGCGGGCGCCCCCACGCCGAGGTGGTCGCTCTGGGGCGCGCGGGCGACGCGGCGCGCGGCGCCACCCTCTACGTCACCCTGGAGCCCTGTTCGCACGTGGGCCGCACCGGCCCCTGCGCCGACGCCATCATCGCCGCTGGCGTCGCCCGCGTCGTGTCCGCCATCGAGGACCCCAATCCGCTGGTCGCCGGGCTTGGTCATGGCCGTCTGCGCGAGGCCGGCGTCGAGGTGCTGATCGGCGTTGGCGCGGAACAGGCGCGCCGCGATCACATCGGCCATTTCACCAGGGTGCGTGAAGGTCGCCCGGCGGTGCTGCTGAAGCTGGCGCAAACCCGTGATGGCGTCGCCGGCCGCCGCCATGGCCCGCGCCTGATGATCACCGGCCAGGAAACCCGCGCCCGCGTGCACCTGATGCGCGCCCGCGCCGATGTCATCCTGGCCGGCGTCAACACCATTCTCGCCGACGACCCGGACCTCACCGTGCGCCTGCCAGGTATGGAGGCGATGTCGCCGGTGCGGGTTGTGCTGGACAGCATGTTGCGCACGCCGCCCGCCGCCCGCATTGTCCAGGACGCCGGCCGCGTCCCCACCTGGATCATTACCGCCGAACATGCGCCGGTCGCGCCGGAGATTGCCCTGGCCCGCGCTGGCGTGGAGGTGATGCGCGTCGGCGCCGACGCCGGGGGCCGGCCCGATCTGGCCCTGGCGCTGCAACTGCTCGGGACCCGGGGCGTGACCCGGGTGTTCTGCGAGGGCGGCCCGGCCCTTGCCGGGGCCCTTGCCGCCGCCCGCCTGGTGGAGGAGGTTGCGCTGTTCACCGGTCCATCGGATTACGATGGACCGCCGGATCAGGGCGTGGCGGCTGTCGGTCCGCAGTTGCGGACGGCTCTCGACGCCATGGGCCTGGTCGAAACAGAAACCGTCGGCGACGACGCATTGCAGATATTTGAAAGGGTCAGCTGATGTTCACCGGCATCATCACCGACGTGGGCGAGATTCTCTCCGTCGGGGATCACCAGGGATCGCTGCGCCGCCTGCGCATCGCCTCGCACTATGATCCGGCCGGCATCGAGATTGGCGCCTCCATCGCCTGCGGCGGCCCATGCCTGACGGTTGTCGCCGTTGGCCCCCATGTCTGGGCGGACGGCGCCGCCGGCGCATGGTTCGACGTGGACATCGCGGCGGAAACCCTCGCCCGCACCAATGCGGGCGGCTGGGGCGTTGGCGGCCGGCTCAACCTGGAGCGGGCGCTGAAAATCGGCGACGAACTGGGCGGGCACATCGTCACAGGCCACGTGGACGGCATGGCGCAACTGCTGGCGCGCGAGGTGGTCACCGACGCCGACGCCACATGGGGCGAAACTTCCCGCTTCACCCTGCGCGCCCCGAAGCACACGGCCCGCTACATCGCCGAGAAGGGCTCGATCTGCATCGATGGAACCTCGCTCACCGTCAACACGGTGGAGGACGACGTGTTTTCCGTGCTGCTGATCCCGCACACCCTTCAGGTGACGACCTGGGGGCTGCGCCAGCCTGGCGACAGCATCAATCTGGAAGTCGACATGATGGCCCGTTACGCCGCCCGCCTTGCGGAGGCGCAGGCGAAGGGGTACTGACGCCTCCCACAGTCATTTACGACCAACGAATATGTTTGCGCCGGACCGGCTGATCCGTTTTGCGACAGCCGGGCTCCATCGCCACCTGAAAGGCCAACTCCATGGTAGCGCCGCGCCGCTCCGCCGCCTCAAAGACGCCGCTTGCCGGCGCACGCGTTCTGATCGTCGAGGCGCGCTACTACGAAGACCTGGCCGACGAGTTGCTCGCCGGCGCCGTGGCGGCGGTTGAAGCGGCGGGGGCGACGGCCGAGGTGGTGACCGTGCCTGGCGCGCTGGAAATTCCCGCGACCATCGCCATCCTGCTCGACGCCGGCGCGGCGACCGGCCGCCCATGGGACGCCGCCGTGGCGCTGGGCTGCGTCATCCGCGGTGAAACCGGTCACTATGACATCGTCGCCGGGGAAAGCTCCCGGGCGTTGATGGATCTTGCCGTGCAGCGGCGCCTGCCGCTCGGCAATGGCATTCTCACGGTCGAGAACGACGAACAGGCCTGGGCCCGCGCCCGGGTCAGCGACATGAACAAGGGAGGCGGGGCCGCCGAGGCGGCCCTCGCCGTGCTGCGCGTCAAACGCGCCGGACAGGCGGGCTGATTCCGATGGCCAGGGGTGAAATGCGCAGCGCCGCGCGTCTTGCGGCGGTTCAGGCTCTCTACGAGATGGACGTCTCCGGCAAGGGCGTGCTCGACGCCATCGCCGAATTCGAGTCCCACTGGATGGGGCGCGAGATCGAAGGCATGCAGTTCAAGCCGGCCGAGGCGGCGTTCTTTCGCGACATCGTCGCCGGCGTCGTCCGCGACCAGGCGCGCATCGACCGCAACGTCGACGGCGCCTTGGCCGACAAATGGCCGCTGCGCCGCATCGAGCCGGTGCTGCGCGCCATCCTGCGCGCCGGCGCCTACGAACTGTTCAACCGCCGCGACGTGCCGGCCAAAGCGACCATCTCCGAATACGTCGACGTGGCCCGCGCTTTCTATGAGCAGGACGAGCCTGGCATGGTCAACGGCGTGCTCGACGCCATCGCCCGCAAGAACCGCGCCGACGAACTGACCAGCCGCTGATCCCGGAAGCCCCTGGCGCCGCCAGGGCCGCATGGTCTGACGCGTATAGCGCTGGCGGGGCGCCGCCCTGTCTCGGGAAGCGCGCCGGACCGGCCGCCGGGGCGGGGGCGGGAGACGGGCAGGTACTGTCTGGCGCCCAGGGCGTCGCATGGCCGCCCTGGCCTTGCGGGGAGGGCGCATTGTCCCCAAACTCATACCTTGGGCGGTTTGGCGTCGGAAAACGCCGCGCTCTCGCGCCTTCCGCCCGGGATTGTCCGGCCGGGCCGTGTCCGGCGTCAGGAGCATCCACCGGTACGGAGCGCGACGCGCGTTGAGGGGAACGTCATGGCCGCCATGTCCGAAGACGATCTGATCGCCAGCTTTTTCGCGCCGCTGGCGGGGGAGGGCGGCCTGGGCCTCGCAGACGACGTCGCCCGCCTGGCGCTCTCCGAGAACCACGAACTGATTGTCACCACCGATGGCGTCGTCGCCGGCGTGCATTTTTTCGCCGACGATCCGCCGGCAAGCATCGCCCGCAAGGCGCTGCGGGTGAACCTGTCTGACCTCGCCGCCAAGGGCGCGCGGCCGCTTGGCTTTCTGCTGACCCTCGCCCTGCCGGAAACCTGGACCCGCGACTGGCTGGCGGCCTTCGCGGCTGCTTTGGGTGAGGACGCCCGGGCCTATCATTGCCCGCTGCTCGGCGGCGACACCGTGCGCACGCCCGGGCCGCTCACCATCGCCATCACAGCTCTGGGCGAGACGCCGCGTGGAACCATGACCGCCCGCACCACGGCCCGGGTTGGCGATGTCGTCGCCGTCACCGGCTCGGTCGGCGACGGCGCCCTGGGGCTCGCCGTGCGTCACGCCCGCCACGAGGCCGCGCCTCCTGCCTGGATCGCCGCCATCGGCGAGGAGAAGGCCGGGGCGCTGCTGCAACGCTATCTGGAGCCGCTGCCGCGCGCCTGCATGGCCGAAGCGGTGCGCGGCTGGGCCAGCTGCGCCATGGACGTCTCTGACGGCCTGGTCGGCGATCTGCGCAAGCTGACGGCGGCTTCCGGCGTTTCCGCCAGCGTCGATCTGGACCTGGCCCCGTTGTCGGCCGCTGCTGCGGCGGCGCTCGCCGCCGACGAAAGCCTCGCCCGGCAGATTTTCGCTGGCGGCGACGATTACGAGATCCTGCTGACGGTGGCGCCCGAGCATTACGACGCCCTTGCGGCGGCGGCGCGCGCGGCTGGATGCGGCCTGACCCCGATCGGTGAGATCACGCCGGTCAGCGAGCCCTTCCGCGTCATGTGGCGCGGCACCCCCGCCGCGTTCGGCAAGGGATCATTCTCCCACTTCTAGCGCGCTTTCCGATCGGCAGGATCGGCTGATCGATCAGAATTCGCCGGCAATAGAGACAGCTGGAGCGGTTTCCAATCCAGCTCGACCGGATGCCGCGCAGCGGGGTGGCGGCCCGGCGCGCGTAACATCGCCTGATGGAGCAAAGCCACCGGGCGGGGGCAACCTGACTGATCGGCGCTCCCGCAACCGCGACTCAGGGCCGTCGGGCCTGAAATATGGGCCAGATGACGAAGCTGTGACGCGCCATTTCCCGGGATGGTAAATATCCTGGTCAGGCGGCTGCGCGCCTAACCTCATGAAAAACGAAAACTTTCCCGCCCGCAGGCAGCCGGCTTGGCAAGATCGCAGCAAATGTCGTGAATTCGCCGCCTCTGCCCATGCTTCTTTCAAAAAGTCAGGGCCATTGACCTGGTTATGGCGGCGTATTTTTCGGCGATCTCCGCGATCGCTCTGTAATATATGAATAATTTCCGTTTTGAAGCCCAGGAGCCCGGGCGCGCCGCCCGATCATCCGCCCGGGTCGGCCGGGCGCGGCGTTTGCCCATGCCCTGGAAAAAAGCAATCATGTCATGCCACTGCCAGAATGTGGCAAAACAGGGCGTGGCCGACTGTCGCATGTGAAAGGCGCGTGTGACCCTTGGCCGCCGACAAGAACGTCAGGGAAGAAATACACATGGCTGCATTGCTGATTATTCTTCTTCTTGGGGCGCTATCTGTAGTTTATGGCGCTGTCACCATCCGGTCTGTCATGGCGGCTGATGCGGGGAACGCCCGCATGCAGGAGATCGCAGGGGCGATCAGGGAAGGGGCGCAGGCCTACCTGCGCCGCCAGTACATGACGATCGGCATCGTCGGCATTGTGTTGTTCCTGCTGCTGTGGTGGCTGCTGGGACTGCCTGTGGCCATCGGTTTCGCCATAGGGGCCATTCTTTCCGGCGCCGCTGGCTTCATCGGCATGAATGTCTCGGTTCGCGCCAACGTGCGCACCGCCCAGGCGGCGTCGCAATCGCTGGCGGCCGGGCTCGACATCGCCTTCAAGTCCGGCGCGGTCACCGGCATGCTGGTGGCGGGCCTCGCCCTGCTCGGCGTTGCTGGCTACTACACGGTGCTGACGGGCCCCATGGGCGTTTCGCCGGGAAGCCGGGTCATCGTTGACGCGCTGGTCGCCCTGGGCTTCGGCGCTTCACTGATTTCCATCTTCGCCCGGCTGGGCGGCGGCATCTTCACCAAGGGGGCCGACGTGGGCGGCGACCTTGTCGGCAAGGTGGAGGCCGGCATTCCGGAAGATGATCCGCGCAACCCCGCCACCATCGCCGACAATGTGGGCGACAACGTCGGCGACTGCGCCGGCATGGCCGCCGACCTTTTCGAAACCTATGCGGTGACGGTGGTGGCCACCATGGTGCTGGCGGCGATCTTCTTCGCCGGCACGCCCGTGCTCGCCTCCATGATGCTGTATCCGCTGGCCATCTGCGCCGCCTGCATCGTCACCTCGATCGTCGGCTCGTATTTCGTCAAGCTCGGCGCCAACCAGTCGATCATGGGCGCGCTCTACAAGGGGCTGGTCGCCACCTCGCTGCTGTCGGTGATCGGCCTGGCGCTCGCCACCCATCTGCTGGTCGGTTGGGGCGACATTGCTGGCGCTGGCGGCCTGGTGCTGAATGGCGGCAAGCTGTTCATCTGTGGCCTGGTTGGTCTGGCTGTCACCGGCCTGATCGTCTGGATCACCGAGTTCTACACCGGCGTCGGCTTCCGGCCGGTGCGCTCCATCGCCCAGGCGTCGGTCACCGGCCACGGCACCAACGTCATCCAGGGCCTGGCTGTCTCGCTGGAGGCGACGGCGCTGCCGACCATCGTCATCGTCGCCGGCATCATCGTCACCTTCAAGCTGGCTGGCCTGTTCGGCATCGCCATCGCCGTCACCACCATGCTCGGCGTCGCCGGCATGATCGTGGCGCTCGACGCCTTTGGCCCGGTCACCGACAATGCGGGCGGCATCGCCGAAATGTCGGGCCTGCCGGCGGATGTGCGCCGCTCCACCGACGCGCTGGACGCGGTGGGCAACACCACCAAGGCGGTGACCAAGGGCTACGCCATCGGCTCGGCCGGTCTTGGCGCCCTGGTGCTGTTCGCCGCCTATAATGAGGATCTGAAGTTCTTCACGGCCAACGCCGACCGGTTCCCTTACTTCAGGGGCGTGAGCGTCGACTTCTCGCTGGCCAATCCTTACGTGGTCGTCGGCCTGCTGCTGGGCGGCCTGATCCCGTTCCTGTTCGGCGGCATCGCCATGACGGCGGTGGGTCGCGCCGCCGGCTCGGTGGTGGAGGAAGTGCGCCGCCAGTTCCGGGAGAAGCCCGGCATCATGGAAGGGCGCGACCGGCCGGACTATGCCCGCGCCGTCGACATGCTGACCAAGGCGGCGATCCGCGAGATGATCGTGCCGTCGCTGCTGCCGGTGCTGGCGCCGATCGTGCTGTATTTCGTCATCAACGCCGCCGCCGGGCGCAGCCAGGCCTTCGCGGCCGTGGGCGCCATGCTGCTTGGCGTCATCGTCACCGGCCTGTTCGTCGCCATTTCCATGACGTCTGGCGGCGGCGCCTGGGACAACGCCAAGAAGTCGTTCGAGGATGGCTTCACCGATGAGAGCGGCGTGACCCACCACAAGGGGTCGGAAGCGCACAAGGCCTCCGTGACGGGCGACACCGTCGGCGATCCTTACAAGGATACGGCGGGTCCCGCCGTCAATCCGGCCATCAAGATCACCAACATTGTCGCGCTGCTGCTGCTGGCGGTGCTGTCGCACATGGCCTGACGTCGACGCGCGATGGGTCACGCCCATCGCGCGTTGATCAGGTCCGGGGAGCGCCTGGCGTCCGGGCCGCCGGCGTTTCGCCAGAAAGGCTCGCCCGCCCCGGCCTGTCAGGAGCCAGGTCGGGAGAGTGGACGGATCGGTGGTCAGGCGACGAGCTGGATCGTTGGCGTCACAAAAAACGAAAAGCCCGCGGCAATCGCGGGCTTTTCCATTTGTCTTTTGAGCTTTTTGCCTCTGGAGGCTTTCGCCCATCCGCGGCCTGCGTCAGGCGCCGAACGGGTTCATGTTGCCGGCGCCGAGGCCCTTGAACAGCTGGCGGACGAAGGAGCGCTCCTGGCCGCTCGTCGGCGTGGTGCGGGAGATGAAGTCGAACACCTCGCCGTCCTTCAGGCCATACAGGGCGACCCGCTCGACCTTGAAGGCGCTGTTGAAATAAACGGCGGCCACCCGCTGGTCGGTGATGGAGGGGTTAAGGAACTGCACCCGGCGCTCACGGGTCTGCGAGATATAATAGAAGGTCTTGTTGCCGACCGTGGAGGTGGTGGTGGGGGTGCCCATCTCGGTCAGCACCACCTCGACGCTCGAACCCGGCTTGATCTTCGCCATGGAGGCTTCGTCGATCATGTAACCGTGGACAATCACCTCTTTGGCGCAGCCGCCAAGGGTGATGGCGGCGGTCGCGATAGCGGCGGCGGTCACGACACTGCGGAGTATGGCCCTCGCCATTCAATCACCTTTTGTCTGCTCGCGCGGTAGCCGCCGCGCGGAAAGGGCAAGTAACGCCCGGACGACCGGGTTCACGCTGCCACGCATGCATGACCGCCCGCAGGGCGCTGTCGCTGCCCGCCGGGTCGTCCGCCGGGCGCAATGATCTTGCATCATTCTTGCAGGAGGCGTACCCCGCGACAGTGTATTTGGCAAGGAGAAGGGCGGCAACACCGCGCGGTTTACGCCGCGCGCCGGACGCGCCGCCTGCTTTCCGCGCGTAACAGGGAGCCCCGCGGCGTGGCGTTCAGATTTTTCCGCAAGGATCCGCTGCGGCCGGTGATTGAAAGCCTGTACGGCCAGGTGATCGCCGCGGCGCGTCAGCCGGATTTTTATGAGAACTACGGCGTGGCCGACACCACCCAGGGGCGCCTTGAGCTGCTGGAGCTGCACGCCATGCTGGTCATGCGCCGCCTGCGCGACCTGCCGCCGCCGGCGGATGAGGTCGGCCAGCGATTCGTCGATACGGTGTTCGAGCAGATCGAGCACGCCCTGCGCGAGATCGGCATGGGCGACACCACGGTGCCGAAGCGGATGAAATCCATCGCCAAGGGATTCTACGGGCGGGCGAAAAGCTATGACGCCGCCCTGGACGCCGCCGGCGATGCGGACCTGGCGGCGGCGCTCGGCCGTAATGTCCTCGACTCCGATGAACCCGCGCCGCTGCTGGCGCGTTATGTTCGCGCGGCGGAAGAGCGGCTTGGCGCCCTGCAACTCGACGCCATCGCCCCCATGGCCGGGCGGCGGGCCGGCGAGCTGCTGTTTCCCGACGCCGCTGTGGTGCGTCAGGGGTAGGGGAAGCCTGGATTTGGGCAGAGGTTCATCCCCCAGGGGCGTTGTTCCCGGGTAAGATATTTGACATCGCAAACAGATGCCGAAGTTGCGTTTGTGTGTGACAGGATGCTGTCCGGGCGCGCAGAATCGCGTTGTTGCCGCGCCCTTCCAGAAAGTGTGGCCGGTAGCGGGCCCTGGGCTTGCGATTCGCGGGAGCCTGGATCGTGGCGGGCGCCGGCAAGGGAGCGGGTGAGGGAGAATGATGATGACCGACCAGGATCCTGCGCCTTTCCTGTCGCATGTGGTGCGGGTGTCTGATGTGCCGCGCGCCGGTTTGCGCGTGACCATCGAGGCGGACGAGGCGTCGCGCGCCCGTATAGCCAGCGCCTATGACCTGGTGGCGCTGCCGAAGCTCACCGCGACGTTCACGCTCGCCGGCAATGCGCGGCGCCTCAAGCTGAAAGGCCAGGTGCGGGCCGAGGTGCGGCAGACCTGCGTGGTGAGTCTGGAGGCGTTCGACTCGCAGATCGACGAGCGTTTCGAGCTGACGTTCTCCGAAGACGTGCCCGAGGAGGGCGCGGCCATGCAGAACGAGGACGATGGCTTCAGCCGCCGTGAAGATCCCGAGCCGATTGTCAACGACCGCATCGATCTGGGCGTGCTGGCGGCGGAGTACCTGGCGTTGGCGCTGGACCCGTGGCCGCGCAAGCCCGGCGTGTCCTTCGCGTGGACGGAGGACGCGGGCGAGCCTTCCCCCTTCGCGGCGCTGAAGCGCCTGCGTAATGGCGAAAGCGGCGGGGATTCCTGAGCTTTCTCCCTGCGGGGCGGCGCGGCCGTTCCGGCGGTCTGATGGCTGCCGGAGCTTGCGTTGTGCCCGTCATGTTGTTTACAGCCTCACAGCACACATTGCCGGAAGGCCGCCAGCCGCTATTGTCGGCGGCCGGCCGGCGCCGGGAACCCAGGAAGACACACGCAGCTCATGTCACGTTCCATCCGCATAGCGATTGACGCCATGGGCGGCGATCACGGTCCGGCGGTCTCCGTGCCTGGCGCAGCCATGGCGCTGGAGCGGCGCCCGGACCTGCGCTTTGTCATGACCGGCGACGAGGCGGTGATCGGCCCGCTGCTGGCCGCGCGGCCGGCCTTGCAGGCGGCGACGACCGTGAAGCACACCACGGTGGCCGTGGCCATGGACGCCAAGCCGAGCCAGGCGCTGCGCCAGGGGCGGTATCATTCCTCCATGTGGATGGCGCTGGAGGCGGTGAAGCAGGGTGAGGCTGATATCGCGGTTTCCGCCGGCAACACCGGCGCGCTGATGGCCATGGCCAAGTTTTGCCTGCGCACCATGGGCGGCGTTGACCGGCCGGCTATCGCCGGCCTGTGGCCGACCATGCGCGGCGAAAGCATTGTGCTCGACATTGGCGCCACCATCGGCGCCGACGCCGCGCACCTGGTCGACCTCGCCATCATGGGCGCGGCCATGGCCCGCATCGTCCTCGATATCGAGACGCCGTCCGTTGGCCTGCTCAACGTGGGCGTCGAGGAGGTGAAGGGGCTTGAGGTGGTGAAGGAAGCAGGGCGTATCCTGCGCGAAGGCCATCTGCCCCATCTCAACTATATCGGCTTTGTCGAAGGCGACGACATCGGCAAGGGAGCCGCCGATGTGGTGGTCACCGAGGGGTTCACCGGCAATATCGCCCTGAAGACCGCTGAAGGCACCGCCCGGCAGTTCGCGAGCTATCTGCGCAGCGCCATGTCCAGCAGCTGGATGGCGCGCCTCGGCTACCTGCTGGCGAAGAGCGCGTTCGATTCGCTGAAAGAGAAAATGGATCCGCGACGCGCCAATGGCGGCGTTTTCCTGGGACTTGAAGGAATCGTCATCAAGAGCCATGGGGGAACGGACGCGCTCGGCTTCGCCAGCGCGATCGAACTTGGTTATGACATGGCGCGGTTTGACCTGTTGTCGAACATTCGCGGCATGGTGCTGGGGAAAGACGGGCCGCCGGCTGATCCCAAAATCCCGTGAGCCTGTCTCGCCGGGTTTTGGCCGGCTTCTGGCGGGATTGTCCTGGCTGGAGCGTGGCGACGCAACTCCGCATGTCTGCGGGCGATGTGTCGCCGGTTGTGAGAATACATTTTGCAGGTCGCGGATGCGGCGGCGTCTTCGGGATGACGCTTCGGGATCTGGCATGACGGGCAAGCCTGAGGAGTAAAGGCGCGTGACACGTTTGCGTTCGGTGGTCCGGGGCTGCGGCTCATATCTTCCACCCCGCGTGGTGACCAATGCGGAGCTGGCTGGCCTCGTCGACACATCCGATGAATGGATCGTGCAGCGGACGGGAATCAGCCAGCGGCACATCGCGGCGGACGATGAAACCACGTCGGTGCTTGGCCTGCGCGCCGCTGAGGCGGCGCTGGCCGACGCCGGGCTTGAAGCGTCCGACATCGATCTGGTGATCTGCGCCACCTCGACGCCGGACTTCACCTTCCCGGCCACCGCCACCCAGATCCAGGCCGGCCTCGGCATCACCCACGGCGTCGCTTTCGATGTCCAGGCGGTGTGCTCCGGTTTTGTTTTCGGCGTCACCACCGCCGACAAGTTCCTCACCTCCGGTTCGCACAAGCGGGCGCTGGTGGTGGGGGCGGAGACATTCTCACGACTTCTTGACTGGGAAGACCGCACCACCTGCGTGCTGTTCGGCGACGGCGCCGGGGCCATCGTGCTCGAGGCGCAGGAGCAGCCCGGTGAAGCCAGCGATCGCGGCGTGTTGACCACGCACATCCGTTCGGACGGCCGTCACCGCCAGAAGCTGTATGTGGACGGCGGCCCCGGCTCGACGAAAACCGTTGGTCACCTGCGCATGGAGGGCAAGGAAGTCTTCCGTCACGCCGTCGGCATGATCACCGACGTGATCGAGGATGCTTTCGCCGCCACCGGAACATCGGCGGACGACCTGACCTGGTTCGTGCCGCACCAGGCCAATCGCCGCATCATCAACGCCAGCGCCGACAAGCTGGGCATCGCCCGCGACAAGGTGGTGGTGACCGTCGACCAGCATGGCAACACCTCGGCGGCCTCAATTCCCCTGGCGCTGGCGGCGGCGCGCGCCGATGGCCGCATCCAGCAGGGCGACCTGGTGATGATCGAGGCCATGGGCGGCGGATTTACCTGGGGCAGCGCCCTGATCCGCTGGTGAACGCACGGCGCCGGCCACTGTCTTATTGACCGGCGGGTCATCAGGTATTACGCGTAATTCCAAATAGATAGCTAGTTGCATCAGGTGGGGCGAATATGACGGGGCGCACTGTTACGCGCGCGGATCTTTGCGAGGCGGTCTACCAGAAGGTCGGGCTGTCGCGGACGGAATCGGCAGAGCTGGTTGAGCAGGTGCTCAGGGAAATGTGCGACTGTCTTGCCCGTGGCGAGACGGTGAAGCTGTCCTCGTTCGGCTCGTTTGTCGTCCGTGAAAAGGGCGAACGCATCGGACGCAATCCGAAGACCGGGGTGGAGGTGCCAATCGAGCCGCGCCGTGTCATGGTGTTCAAACCGTCGAATGTGCTGAAGGCCCGAATCAACGGCGAGGCCGTGACGGCTGAAGATTGAAGACACGCGTCGGCGGCGCCGGCGTTAGTGGACGCCGCTGGTGAAACTGGATGAGATGGCGTGGCGAACGATCCGCCGCGATCCCCCCGGAAGCCTGACCGCAGTGAGGGTCCAGGGCAGGGCTGCAAGCCAACGCGGTCCCGGGCGGTTTTCGGGAGATGTTTTTCGCACCTGCGCCCGGTCCGGGTCAGGAGGGCGCCGCAACCAGGTCTTGCGTTTGCGACGGTTTCGGGCTGACAGTCTTCACCAGCATGCGACGAAGCGGGGCGGGGGTATCCTGGACGGGGCGCGCTCCGGAACGCCGCTTTCAAGCATTTCGCGCGAAACGGAAACCGTTTCGTTCTGAAGGATTGTGGCGGCAGGAACGCGGACCATCGATTTGACTGACCGGCAGACAGTGGACAAGGAACCCGGCGCATTCCGGACCATCAGCGAGGTCGCTGAAGAACTTGACGTGCCCCAGCACGTCCTGAGGTTCTGGGAAACCCGCTTCAGCCAGATCAGGCCGCTGAAGCGCGGCGGCGGCCGCCGGTTCTATCGTCCGGACGATGTGCTGCTGATTCGCGGCGTGCGGCATTTGCTGTATGGCGAAGGTTATACGATCAAGGGCGTGCAGCGCATTCTGAAGGAAGAAGGCGTCCGCTTCGTCCAGCAGGTGGGCTCCGGCGAGGCCCGCTCAGGCGATGCTCCCGGGGCGCGCGCCCAGGAATCACGCGTTCAGGAACCGCGTACGCAGGAGCAAGGCGCAGATTGGGACGATGGCGGCTGGCCGGGCGACGGCGCCGATGATCTGCCGGCCGTCGTCCGCCCGCGACCGTACAGTTCGGCTCACCAGGACGCCGACGTGCTGGCCTCGCCGCCGCTGTCCGATTGGCGGGAAGCCGCATCGGACCCTTCTGGTTCCCCTGTCAACGACCCTTACGCGCTGCCGGGTTACAGGGGCGAGAGCTATCCGCCGCCCGGTCAGGCGGATGCGGGCGAGGCGCCCTGGCCGCATGATCCGGCCAGCGGGCAGGGGGCGCCGCCCGGCGCCGCCGCATTCCCTTATGAAACGCCGCCAGGCCCCGCGCCGCTGGCGCAGTCGACGCCAGCCGCCGCCCATGAGCCGGATCTGTGGAACGATGCGCCAGAGACGTCGCACGCGAGCGCGCCTGAAGGCGCCGGCGCAGCGGGTGTCTGGGACACGCCGCCCAACGCCGTCTCCGGCGGTCCCGGCTTTGCCTACGCCCGCCCGGCGCTGGCGGCGTCGCAGCGGGCCCGGCTTCAGGAGGCCCTGGCCGAACTGCTGGAATGCCGGCGGCTGCTGGCCCACGCGCGCGGCGAACTGGACAACGCCGACTGAAACAGCTGTTGCAGGAGCCTGTTCCGTCTTCCCACAGTTTCCGTCAGCCAGGCCGTTGCTTTCGACGGGGTGCTTCACTATAAGGCCAGCAACGTCAGGTTATGCCTGCCGTGCGCGGGATACGTCCCGTGACCGGTTATCTGGCGGGCAGTAGCGCAGCCCGGTTAGCGCACTAGTCTGGGGGACTAGGGGTCGTGGGTTCGAATCCCGCCTGCCCGACCATTCAAGCAGTTGAAAAGACTGAAAAAAACAAAGCGCCGCTCTGGCGCTTCTGTTTTTTCTGCTTGCCGGGTCGATGCTTGACAGGTCCAACGTTGGACAATGAGGGGTATGGGCGGCCCTGACGCCGCATGGCCAACCCCGGCTTTCTAACCCGGCTTCCGAACACCGTTTCCAAATCCCGCTTCCGAACCCCCCTTCATGGCGCGCCGTATGGAAGCCCTGTTGAAGCCGCTAGCAACCACGGCGCGGCCCGGGCATTGGCCGGCAAGCGCTCGCCTTGCGAGCGCAGGCTGCGCGACATCCGCGCCGCTTTCGAATCCGCCGGCGTCATCTGCCCCGACGCTGGGGCGACAGCGGATGGCAGGTCCGGGGCAAGGCTGGCGATGAAGGATTGAAGGGCGAGAATGATGCAATACAGCGCGAGAGATCCAGATTTCGAAGCCCGCGTCCGCGGCAGCTTCGTCAGGCAGGGTTTGATGGCGACCCTCGGCGCCAGGCTGGAGCTGGTGGCGCCCGGCGCTGTCGATATCCGCCTGCGGTCACGACCTGAGATCAGCCAGCAGCATGGCTTCATCCATGGCGGCGCCATAGGGGCCATTGCCGACAGCGCTGCGGGATATGCCGCCCTGACCCTGACGGAACCTGGCCTCGAGGTGCTGACAACGGAGTACAAGATCAATTTCGCGGCGCCCGCGAACGGCAGTGAGATCGTCGCCCAGGGTCGCGTAATCAGGTCAGGACGCACGCTAATCCTTGTCAAAGCAGAAGTGTTCTCCGGCGACCGGCTTGTGGCCTTTGTGACCGCTACCATGATGGCCATGAACGCCAGCGGATGACGCAGGCGCAGGGCGGCGCCGGCGTGCGGCTGAAGGAAAACCGGTGACGGGAACCGTCGGCGCAATCTGCGTGGTTGCCAGCCTCACCGCTTGTGTTGGCCGGTCATGCCGCGACGGGCCGTGGATCGTCAGTTCGAACCCCGCCGGCCTGACCAGTCCTGCCTATATCAGCACGACGTGAACTGGCTGGAAGCACGCGCTTCCGGCCATTGTGTTTTTGGCTCGCGCGCCTGGCCCCGCGCGTCTGGCGCCTTGATGAGGCGTCTGGATGGCGCGGCGCAGCGTCGGCTGGCGGGGCGCGGCGATTGTTCGCGCCTGGAACAACGCGGGCAAGGCGACTGTTCTTCCTGAAATGGCAGCATGCAATTCAGGAGGAACCCATGTCGCTGAAAGGACGAAATATCGCCATCCTGCTCGCGCCCAGGGGAACCGAGGAGCGTGAGTTCACCGCCCCGGTGAAAGCCGTCGCCGCGGCGGGCGCGGAGCTGACAGTCGTTGGCCTTGCCCAGGGTGAAGGCGCGACGGTGAACCACGATCTTGAACCTGGCGACAGCTATCATGTGGACCGGCTGGTCAGCGAGGTCAGCGCCCAGGATTTTGACGGGCTGGTTATCCCCGGGGGATCGGTCGGCGCCGACCGGCTGCGCGGCAGCGATGACGCCGTGGCTTTCGTTCGCTCCTTCTTCGAGCAGGGCAAGCCCGTCGGCGTTATCTGCCACGGTCCCTGGCTTCTGGTGGAAGCCGACGTGGTCCGGGGCAGGACGCTGACGTCGTATCCGACCGTCGCCACAGACATCAGGAACGCCGGCGGCAAGTGGGTCAACCAGGAGGTGGTGGTCGACCAGGGGCTGGTGACCAGCCGCAACCCGGACGATCTGCCGGCTTTCTGTCGCAAGATCGTTGAGGAGTTCGGCGAGGGGCGCCATCCGGGGCAGGCCAGAAGCGCGTGAGGCAACGGCGCCGGCTGGCCAGAAACTTGGAAAGGAAAGGCAATGACCACCGTCACAGCCCTTTTTGACACACGGGATCACGCCATGGCCGCGGCGGAGCAGCTTCAGGGCCTTGGCATAACGCCCGCCGACATCAGCATCATCGCCAACAATGCGGACGAATGGCATCCCGGCGCCGTGATCGACGAGGAGGTGACCGGCGGCATCCTGACGGGCGTTGGCGCCGGCGCGGCGCTTGGCGGCGCCGGCGGCTTGCTGGCTGGCCTCGGATTGCTGACCATTCCGGGCATCGGCCCGGTGGTCGCCGCCGGCTGGCTGGCAGCCGCCAGCGTCGGCGCCCTTGCCGGCGCGGCCGCCGGCGGCGCGGCGGGCGGCATGGTCGGGGCGCTGGTCGGCGCGGGCCTGACGGAGAACGAGGCCCATCTCTACGCGGAGGGCGTGCGGCGCGGCGGGACCCTCGTTTCCGCCCGCATGAACGAGGCCAGGGTCGCGCAGGCCGAAACGGTGCTGCGGGAAGCTGGCGCGGTCGATCTTGCCGAGCGCGAAACCACCTGGCGGGAGGAGGGCTGGATGCATTTCGATCCGCACGCCGACGCCTGGAGGGGCGACAGGCTCGCCAAGGAGCGCGAGCGGCTGGATCAGGTGCGCGACAACGCGCCTCGCTGAGCGACCAGGATGGCGGTGAGCGGCGAAGACGGGGGCCGGCCCTGCCCACCGTGCGGCGGGCAGCGTGGCGCGCGGCAGCCCCTCGCTCTCCGGCGGGGCTGCATTCCCGGGCTCAAGCCGCCCGGTCTTCGGGACCGGCCACCATGCTGGCGGCCTGATCCGTCAATTGCAGGATGTCGATCCCCGAGCCGATTTCGCGCCCGTTCAGATACAGCACCGCAGACCCGGAAATCCCGACGTGAATCTCAAAAAGATCAGGATGACGTTCTGACCAGATGATGCGCACAGGCTTCCCCGCGCGATCACGGCGGACAAAGCTGTTCCACCACAAACGCATGGCAACCTCCAGACGTCCCATCCAGAATGTTGGGACGCTGAAGCTTACGCCAAATTGCGCGGAAGAACAGGGTGGTTAACGCAATTGTATATTACGTGACCGAAACGTTGTTCGGGATGAAATCCCACGGTTTCGTCGCCGCCAGGTATCTGCGCCGCCAGGTGTCTGCGCGGGGTATCTGCGCGGGCGGGAGCCGCGGCTCAGGCTTCGCCGAGCAGCGCAAGAGCCTTCAGATACCGCGCGCGGCGGTCCTGCGCGCCCACATCCGTTGCCTGGCGCAAATTGTCCCGCAGGTCCGCGATCTTGACCGGTTTCGCCAGTTCGTCGGACGCCGCGCGGCGGGTGAAGTCGAAATAGTCCTCGCCGTCGCGATGGGTGAGGGCGTCCACCGCCGCAACGACGCGCGCGCTCCAGCCGGCTTCTTCGAGGTCGGCAAGGGTGATGCTGGTGTCCTCAACGATGTCGTGCAGGGCCGCCACCGTCATGGCCTCCACGTCTTTCTGGGCCAGCATGACGCGCAATACATGCAGAATGTAGGGTTCTCCGCTCTTGTCGGTCTGGCCGGCGTGCGCGCTGACCGCCAGGGTAATCGCCTCGTTCAGTCCAATCATGTCAGCGCCTCCTGCGCCTGACCGCCTCCTGCCTGACCGCCCATGGAGCCTGGACATCCATGGCCCGGCCCCGGTTCACGGGGCCGGGGCGTCCGTGTAACGGCGGGGCGCGGCGCGCCGGATTTTCAGGCCGCCATCGCGTTTCGTCCAGTCCGCGCCTCTCCGAAAGTCATCAGGCCCTGTTGCCGGCGTCTTGCGTCTGTCGTGGGCTGGCGCGCCAGCCAGTCACGCCAGGCAATCACGCGCAATTGAGCGCCAATACCCTGCGTCAGGCGTTATGCCGTTTCTTGCGCCAGTGTTGTTGGTCCAGGTTCAAGGCACTGTATGATGATGCTGGAAGCATGGCCGGGCGAGGGGATTCGCAATGTTGAGCCGACGTGAAGTCCTCCAGGCGTCCGGGTTTCTTGCCGGCTCCATGGCGTTCGGCGCGGCCGGGGCGCAGCAGCCCGGCGTCAATCGCCTCTGCTATGCGCCCGCCACTGAATTGTTGCGGAGCTTCTGGGAGGGCAAGCTTACGCCCCTGGAGGTGCTGGAGGCCCAGATCCGCCAGATCGAGGCCTTCAACCCGAAGGTCAATTGCATTACGCGCACACATTTTGACGAGGCCCGGAGGCAGGCTGAGGAAAGCCAGAAGCGTTACAAGGCGGGGAATCCGCGGCCGCTTGAGGGCGTCACGATTGCTGTCAAGGACGAGTATGCGGTCAAGGGGTGGGTGACCACCATGGGCTCGCGCCTGCTGGAGCATGCGCCGCCGGAACCGGCCGACGGTCCGGTCATTGAGCGGTTGCGGGCGGCGGGCGCGATTTTTCACATCCAGACCACTGTCCCGGAGTTCTACTCCTGGATGACAACCGCGACCCCGTTGTGGGGCGTCACGCGAAACCCGTGGAACCTTGCATTCTCTCCGGGCGGCTCATCCGGTGGTTCGGGCGCCGCGCTCGCGGCGGGCTTCACGACGCTGGCGCTCGGCTCCGACATGGGCGGCTCCATCCGCATTCCCGCTTCCCAGTGCGGCCTGTATGGCTTCAAGCCGCCGTTCGGTCGTGTGCCGACGAGCGAGGTCCCTTACGAAAGCCAGGGGCCGATGGCGCGGGTGTTTGATGACCTCAACCTGCTGACCCAGGCGATGGTCGGGCCACATCCCGCCGTGCATTCGTCTTTGCGGCCCAAACTCAATTTCCCGGTGTCCTACGCGCCTGTGAGCGGCTGGAAGCTGGCTTACTACGATGGCGCGGGGATGTCGGCGATGGAGCCGGCGGTTCGCGCCGCCATGGACGGGGCGCTGGCGAAATTCCGCGGCCTCGGCGCGACGGTCGAGGCTGTCGATCTTGGCTTTCGCGCCGGGGATATGAACACCTTCATCGCGGGGCTGTTCTCGACAAGCATGGGCGGCCTCGCCACGGAAGCGATGAAGGGCCCGGAGAAGCTGGCGGAATACACACGCTTCATCCTGGAGCGCCTGAAGGGAAAAACCGGACCGGAGGCGCTCGTCGCCGCCGACGCCTTGCTGGAGCGTTATCACAATACGGCCCAGAAACAGGTTTTCGGCAGGGGCTTCGACGCCATCGTCATGCCCACCATGGCGACGCCGCTGGTCCCGGCCGCCCATGGGCTGGCGCCGGCGCAGGACACGGTGTCCATCGGCGGCAGGAATGCGCCCGGCCTTGATTTTGCTTTCACCTGGCCCTGGAACCTGCTTGGCCGCTATCCGGTCGTCGCCGCGCCGGCGGGCATTGGCCCCGCGAACATGCCAGTCGGTCTTCAGCTCATAACCAACACGTTCGACGACCTGAAGGTTTTCCAGCTCGCCGCGGCCTGGGCCGGGGTTGCGCAGCCATTGTTCACCGGCGATGCATTCCCGAAAATCACATGAAGAAGGGGCGACCGTACATGGGGTCTGGCATGCAAAGACCGGCGACTTTCCGCCGGGTCCTCATCGGCGTGGCGTTGATGGCGACGCTGCCGGCCTGCACCATGACGCCGCGCATCCCGTTCACCGCCCAGGAGCAGGCGCTGGCCGAAATCCCCGGTATCCCGGACGCGCGCTTCTGGCCGGACGCAGATGCGGCGTCGACGATCGCCGCCCGCTACGCCCACGAGGTTCGGGGGCCGATCCGCTATCTCGCCCTGTCCGGCGGCGGTGGTGACGGCGCGTTTGGAGCCGGCGTTCTCAGGGGATGGAGCGAAACCGGAACCCGCCCCCAGTTCACCCTTGTTTCAGGCGTCAGCACCGGCGCGCTGATCGCGCCGTTCGCCTTCCTCGGCTCCGCCTATGACGGCGTCCTGAAGGACATGTACACCGGCGGCTATGGCATCACCCTGGTCGACAACCCCGACCCTGTCAGCACCCTGTTCGGGGATGGCGTGTTTGACAGTGACCGTTTGCTGCGGCTCGCCAGGCAGTTCGTGACGCGCGACGTCATCGCCGCCGTGGCGGCCGAGCACCGCAAGGGGCGGCGACTGCTGATCCAGACGACGAACCTCGACGCCCAGCGCCCCGTTGTCTGGAACATGGGCGCCATCGCCGCCAGCGGCGTCCCTGGGTCCGACGAGCTGTTCCGGCGCGTCATGGTCGCCTCCGCCAGCATTCCGGGAATTTTCACGCCCACGATGATACCGGTCACTGGCGGCGGCAGATCATTCCGGGAAATGCATGTGGACGGCGGCGTTGTGTCCAACGTCTTCATCCTGCCGGCGCAGATGCTGTACGCGCAGCCCCGGGTGTCGGTGAAACAGGGCGGCAGCATCTACATTCTCAATAACGGCAAGCTCGATCCGTCATTCGAGGTGGTTCAGAAAAGCATCCCCGACATCGTTGGCCGTTCTCTCTCGACCATGGTTGCCTCCGGCTCGCGCACAACCCTCAGCGCAACCTACAATTTCGCGCGGAAGAATGGCCTTACCTTCCATCTGACGGCCATCCCGCCAGAGGTCGACAATTCAGGGACGATGGCCTTCGACACGGACGAATTGCGCAAGCTCTATGCTTTTGGCCTGGAATACGGACGTTCTGGCCATGCCTGGTCCAGCGAGCCGCCGGCGGTGCAATCCGACATTGCCTTCCGCCCGGCCGGGCCCGCCGCCGTCGCCGCGTTGCGCCCGGGGCGGTGAAAGCCCGGTTGAGGGCCCGGATTTGCATCCCTGGATGAAATACGGGCGCTCCGGACGCTGCCGCCACCGCTACTGGACTGGAGCAGCCAGATCCGGCCTCTGGCCGGTCAGATGCGGAAAACCAGTCGCCGGTTGCCCGTGTCGCGCGTCCAGGCTTCGGCCACGTCGGCAAGCGGCGCCGTCTCGGTCTCGATCTGGTAGCCGGCCGCCGGCGCCGAGGCCAGCACATCGCGCAGCGACGCCATCAGGCGGTCCTGGGAAACGCTTCCAAGTCCGCTGCCCATCAACGTAATGGCGCGCGACCGCAACATGCCGGCGGGCAGGGGAATGGTTTCGCCGGTCATTGCGCCGATATTGACGAAGCGCAGGGGGCGGGCCGCATCAGGCATCCGGGCGCTGCTGGCGAGGATCAGGCTCGCGCTTTCGCCCCAGAGGTAATCCAGAACCACGTCGACGCCCGTCGCAAAGGCGGCTTCGAAGCGCGCGCGCAGCGTCGCCGCGTCCTCCGTCAGCGGAATTGTTTCGTCGGCGCCAAGTGACCGCAGGCGTTGCAGCATCGCCGGATTGCGGCCGGTGACGACAATGCGCCCGGCGCCGAGGCTCCGCGCAACCTGCACCGCCATCTGGCCCGAACTGCCGGTCGCCCCGTTGATCAGCACGGTTTCGCCGCGCTGCAACGCTGCCCGCTCCCGCAGCGCCATCCAGCCGGACATGCCCGGATTTCCGAGGGCTGCGGCGGTCACGTCGTCAAGCGCGTCGGGCACGGGCGCGCAGTTCGCCGGGTCGATCACCACCGTTGTGGCCATCGCGCCGAACGGCGGCGCGGGAAAGGCGAAGAAAACCCGGCTGCCGTCTTCGAGCCGCCCCACGCCATCAACTCCGGCGACAAACGGCCAGCCACCGTCGAAACTGTAGTGCTGGCCAGAGGCGCGCGCCCGCGTCAGCCGGCTGAGCGCCGACGCTGACACCTGGACGACCACCTGGCCAGGGCCTGGGCGCGGCGTGTCAAATTCAGCGTAAACCGGCGCCTGGCCAGCAGCGCGAACAACGGCGGCTTTCATGGCAAACTCCTTGCGAAGCGGAAATATATGTGCGTTTTGCACATAATGAGGATATGTCATGGCGTCAAATGAAAGCGTGCAAAATGCACGCGATCAGCAAATCCAAGCGTCGGAGCGTCTGCGGCGCCTGCATGAAGCCGTGCTTGATATTGTCGCCGTGATGAACCGGCCGCAGCGTGACGCGCTGATGGTGCGCGCGGCGGGCATCTCGCTCGACCGCGCGCTGTTTCCCCTGCTGGTGCTGGTGGGCAAGTTCGGCCCGATCGGCATTGTCGAGCTGGCCGACCGCAATGGCCGCGACCACACCACGGTTTCGAGGCAGGTCAGCCGCCTGGTGGAGCTTGGCCTGGTCACCCGGCAGTTCAACGCGCATGACAGGCGCATCCGCGAGGCGGTCATCACGGAAAAGGGCCGGGCCATGACGGCGCGGATCGACGCGGCGCGCGAACGGCTGATGCGCGCGGCGCTCGGCGACTGGAGCGATGCGGAGCTTGATCAGTTCGTGGCATGGATGCGCCGCTACGCCGACGCCATCCTCCACATCCCCGATGGCGCGGACATTGCCGATGGCGCGGATCAGGACGACGGCGCGGCCTGAGATTGTCGCGCAAAATCGCCGCCAGGCGGCGTCGCGCGGTCAGGCGGCGTTGTCCGGCCTGTGCGCCAGCCCCTGTTGCGCCAGCCCCTGTTGCGGCGGTATCTCCAGCGGGGCGTCGGGCGGAACCTGCAGCGGTTCTTCCGTAGGGGAAACCGGCTCCGGCGTCGGGATGCCCGGCGGCTCGTCGGGATGGGGACCCTCCGGCGCCTCCGGCGGCCTGGCGGGCGTGGCGGGCGGCGCCGGCGGCGGGACGCCAGGGTCAGGCGTCGCCAGACCGGACGCCTTGAGATCGCGCTTGAACAAACCGTACATGGTCATGCTTCCTTCCGCATGCCCTGGAACAGGGAGGAGCGAGCCCCCGCGCCGCTGACCTGGTTCCAGCCGTGCCCCCCGATGATCGACTGGCCGACGATCGGCCTTGGCGATCGGCCTCCTGACTGTCCAAGTCCCTTCCGGGGCGATGGGTTCCCGGCGATCGCGTCTTCTGGGGCGCGGGCGCGCCATGTTGGTTGCTGGCTTGGCGCATGTCATGACGTCGCGGTCCCGGCTTGCCGTGCGGTGGGCATGGTCAGGACAGGTTCATTCCGGCCAGTCGCCGGGACGGAGCCGGCGTCGCGCCTTCTGTGGCGCCGAAGCCCCCCCGCGTGCTACTTCGTCCGGGCGACGCGGCGCTGAAAGCAGAAGCGCGAAGCTGTATGCGCCCCCTTCCGGCAGCATTGTTAACGCCACGAAGCGGGTGTGGCGCCCCGCCGTCGCAACCCAAACAAAAGCTGGCGCGCGCATCGCCGGGAGGCTATCGCCGGTCTGGCCGCGCCCTGTTTCTGACGATGCGCCTGACTGGGTCGATCATTTCCGGTGGGCCGGTCGATTTTTCCTGGGAGCCGGGTTTTTGGCCAGGTTTCAGGTTTTGGCTCTGCGGGGGGCCTGGCTTCCCGCGGGGCGATGGGTCGCATGGGTTCATCAACACATGGGCTGGCAGGGCGGCGCCTCGACATGGTTCAACTTGGACAGCGTCAGTTCAGTCGAACTATACAAATGGAGATTGCGGATTGACATCGCGTGAATAATTGTCAATCATTAGACATATACATCGCTTTTATTTTATATATATTTTTGGTGTTCCATGAGTGAATTGCAGGCCGAGCTTCGTGGGTTGGCCACGAAGATTATTTGCGCTTATCTTTCCAACCATAATGTTCCCCCGGCGGAGCTCGACGGGCTGATTGCATCCGTGCACGCGGCGCTGGCCGGCGCGGGTGGTGAGCCCCAGGCCGTGGAGCCGGCGCGTCAGGCGCTGACCGCGGCGCAGATCCGCAAGAGCATCTCGCCGGATTTCATTATCTGCTTCGAGAATGGCAAACGTTACCGGTCCCTGACCCGGCATCTGCGCGCCGCATATGGGCTCTCGCCCGAGGCGTACCGGGCCAAATGGGGGCTGCCGCCGGACTATCCGATGGTGGCGCCAAACTACGCCGAGATGCGTTCGCGCCTCGCCCGCGATATTGGACTGGGCGCCCCGCGCGACAGGTCCGCCATGGTGGGCGATGCGGGGCAGAACGGCGCCAACCCGGCCCCTGTCGCCCGCAAGGCGGCCGCCGCCTTGCATGAAATCGGGCGTGGGGAAAAGAACGCCCATTAAAGCTGGGCAATGGGACTGGCGTTCCGCCGCGCCCTGGCGAATGCGCCAGTCGCGCCAGTCTCCGTCGCGGCAGATGCGGCGGAAAGGGGAGGCGGATATGCGCCTGGGCGCCTGCCGATTACCCGCCTGGGTAACGTCCAGGCGTCACTCCGGCGCGAAGGCGGCGGGTGCAGGCGCTATTCCCCAATGGCAGGCGCCGCGTGGTCAAACTGGCGGCGCCCAGGAGCTCAGGAATCCGGGAGCCCAGGCTTCCGGGAGCCCAGGAGGAGAGCCAGTGGCCCCTGGAGGGCCTCCGTCAATCCTTAGTCTGGCCCAGTGTCCCGGCGCGTGAACATCCAGCTGTCGCTCTGCTGGCCGCTGGCGATCAGCCGCGCGTCCGGCGGCGCTCCATCGCCTGATTTTCCGGCGGAAGGATCGATCTCCTCCCCATGCCAGCCGGCGAATGGCGCCAGCGCCAGCGCCGTTCGCGCGTGGATCGCGTCCTCCGGCGCCCCGGTTTCCCGCAAAACGCCGGGGTGAAAGGAGGCGAGGACGCGCGTTGGCCCACCCCGTTGCAGCAATGGCGCCATATGCGGCAGCAGCGCGAACTCGCCGCCTTCGATGTCGAGCTTGATGAAAAGCGGGGCCTCGGCCGGAACGGACGCCGCCAGTTGCGCCGGCGTGATGGCGTCGACGCGCCAGCGAATGCGCCCGGCCTCCGTCTGCTCCGCCAGCAGGGCGCTGGACATGGAGTCGCCGGGCTTGCGCCGCGCCGCCAGGGTGACCGGCGCCGGCGTCGGGCTGACGGCCCTGTCGATCACCGTTGTTCGGGCGGCGAGCGCCGGATTGCACGCGAGGTTGCCGCGCAACTCCCGCAGCGCCTGCGGGTCGGCCTCGACGGCGATGCAGCGCGCGCCAAGCCGCGCCGCCAGCAAGGTGGTGGGGCCAACCCAGGCGCCCAGATCGAGAAACCAGGTTTCCGGCTTCACATGGGCGCTGATGGCGGCCAGGGCGCCGGGTTCCCAGTCGCCTGCGCACACCCGGGCCCAGAACGTTGGCTTGCTGTCGGTGACCTGGATCGTGTAGCCCGCCAGCTTGACCTGACGGACCGGCGTTGCGATGGGAACGCACTGGTCCTGCATTGGCTCTCCGGCGCCGGCGGATCTGCAAGGCGTGACGGCTGGCCGGCCGGTTCGGACCATCACGTGGGAATATCTCAAGGGGAATACCAATGGACCTTGGCGCGCTCGTCAGCAACAAGCATGTCTTCATCACCGGCGCCTCGGGTGGCCTTGGCGCGCATTTCGCCCGGCTCTACGCCTCCTGCGGCGCGGTGGTGAGCGTGGCGGCCCGCAACGCCGGCAAGCTGGCCGAACTGGTGGCTGAACTGCAGGCCAATGGCGGGCGGGCGAACGCCGTCGCCCTCGACGTGACCAGCGAGGAATCGGTCGCAAAGGCCTTCGCCGCCGCCGAGGCCGCCCAGGGGCCGGTCGACGTGGTGGTCAACAACGCCGGCATCTCGCGGCCCGCGCTGGCCATGGACCTGTCGGCGGCCGATTTCGATGAGGTGGTCAACACCAACCTGCGCGGCGCCTGGCTGGTGTGCGCCGAGGCGGGACGGCGCTGGCGCGATGCGGAGCGCGGCGGCGTCATCGTCAACATCGCCTCGATCACCGGCTATCGCGTCGCCCAGGCCATCCTGCCCTACGCCGCCTCCAAGGCGGCTGTCGTCCACATGACGAAGGCGCTGGCGCTTGAGTGGGCCCGCTATGGCATTCGCGTCAACGCGCTGGCGCCCGGTTACATCCTCACCGATCTCAACCGCGATTTCTTCGAAACCGAGCCTGGCAAGGCGATGATCCGCCGCGTGCCGATGCGCCGGCTGGGCAAGGAGGCCGACCTCGACGGCGCCATCCTGCTGCTCTCCACCGACGCCTCCAGCTGGATGACCGGCGAGGTGATCACCGTTGACGGCGGCCACCTGACGTCGCCGCTCTGAGGCACCGCCAGCGCCCCATACGAAAAACGCATATGAAAAAGGGGCCCGCGAGGCCCCTTTTTGTTGCTTCCGAAGGCCTCAGCCCAGCCCGGCCAACTCGCAGATTTCCTCGGCGGCGACCGTGGCTGTGGTTTCGCCGGCGCGCACGGCGGCTTCGATCTGCGGCACGCGCTCGCGCACCGCCGGGTCCCGCCGCAGGCGGGCGTGCATCCGCTCTTCCACCAGCGTCCACATCCAGCGCACTTCCTGGGCGCGGCGCTTGGCCTGCAATTCGCCTGCCGCGTCCAGTTTGCGGCGGTGGTCGAGCACGTTCTCCCACATCTTGTCGAGGCCAGTGTTGGCGAGCCCGGAGATGGTGACCACCGGCGGCGACCAGACCTTCGAGGCCGGCGCCAGAATGTGCAGCGCCGCCAGATATTCAGCGGCGGCGGCGCGCGCCCGCTTCAGGCCGTCGCCATCCGCCTTGTTGACGGCGATCATGTCGGCCATCTCGATGATGCCCTTCTTGATGCCCTGCAATTCGTCGCCGGCGCCTGGTAGCATCAGCACCAGGAAGAAATCGGTGAGGTCGGCGACGGTGGTTTCCGACTGGCCGACGCCCACGGTTTCCACGATCACCACGTCGAAGCCGGCAGCCTCGCACAGCAGCGTGGTTTCACGGGTCTTGGCGGCGACGCCGCCCAAAGTGCCGGCGCTGGGGGAGGGACGCACGAAGGCGTTGGGATCGACCGCCAGCCGCGCCATCCGGGTCTTGTCGCCAAGGATCGAGCCGCCGGTGCGCGTCGAGGACGGGTCCACCGCCAGCACCGCCACCTTGTGGCCAGCCGCCGTGAGGTTGGAGCCGAGCGCATCAATGGTGGTGGATTTGCCAACGCCCGGCACGCCGGTGACGCCAAGGCGGATGGAGCCGCCAGTGCGCGGCGTCAACATCTGCAGCAGCTTGCGCGCCGCCGCGCGATGGTCCTCCCGGCGTGATTCCACCAGCGTGATGGCGCGGGCCAGCGCGGCGCGATCGCCAGCGACCAGGCGTTCGGCCAGGGCCGCCACGTCGGGAGCCGGCGGACGGGAGGAAATCGGGACGGTCATGTTCGCTCCAGCGGCATTTTCCGGCAAGGCGCTGCCTTGCATGAGATCAGGCGCGTCAAATCAGAGAGACGGCGATATCCGTTGACCGGGACGATGTCCGGAGCGCGCCGGACCGGCCAGGTCGCGCTCATCCCGTCGTGTCCGGTCGCAATGGCTGCAGGCGGATCGCCGTTCCTGGCGGGCGGCGGCTCCGTCTGGGCAAGCCATAACCCGGTGAACCGATTCCGGCCAGTCCGTCAGATCACCTTCGGGCGGACGGCGGCGCCATGATGGCGCCCACATGCTGGCGCCTTGTGCGCCGCTTCCGATTCATTTGCGCTGAACAGTCATGACCGATACGCCATTCATGAAAGCATTTTCGGGCGAAGCGGACGCCGCGTCGCGCCTGGAACCTGCATCACGTCCGAACGGGGCGGCGCGCGGCTTCGGCTCCGGCGCGCCCCGTGTGAGCCGCCGCAACCTGCTTGCCCTTGCCGGCGGCGCCGTTCTGGCCGGCCTCGCCGCCCGCCCCGCCCTGGCGGCGGAGGGCGACGCCGACGTGTATGTGGTGACCAACCGCAAGCCGGTTGAGGGCGCGGAGGAGCGCCCCTGGTTCAGCTGGCAGCGCTCCGGCGGCACCCGCGTCGTCCGGGCGGTGCTGAAGGACGGCGGCAAATCCCTGCTGGGCAAGGCGGTCTCCACCGTCACTGGCCGCTGGAGCCTGCTGCGCGTCGAGGGGCTGGGGCCGAACGATCCGGTGACGACCCTCGTCGGCGCGGTTGCTGGCCAGGATCTGCTGTTCTACGTCCATGGCTACAAGACCTCATTCGAAACCAGCGTTCTGGACGCCCATGAGCTGGCCAGCGGCATTGATTTCGAGGGGCAGACCGTCGCCTTCTCCTGGCCGTCGAAAGACGCGCTGATTGACTATGGCTACGACCGAGAGAGCGCCATGTGGTCGCGCGACGCCCTGCAGGACGTGTTCGAGGCCCTGGGCCGCAATCCAGCTGGCGGCAAGCTTAATATCATCGCCCATTCCATGGGCGCGCTGCTGACCCTTGAAACCCTGCGCCAGCTCTGGGCGCTCAGTGGCTCCACCGATCTGGCGGCGCGCATCGGCGCCATCGTGCTGGCTGCGCCGGATATTGACGTGGACCTGTTCGCCACCTCGCTGAAGCGCATCGGGCCGCTGGCCTCGCACATCACGGTGATCGGTTCGACGAAGGACCGGGCGCTGGCGGTTTCCGGCCAGCTCGCGGGCGGTGTGTCGCGGGTGGGCGCCTCGGTCCGCGCCCAATTGGAGCCGCTGGGCGTCAAGGTGGTGGACGCCTCGGATTATGGCTGGGGCGTCATCGGTCACGACGTGTTCCTGTCCAACAAGGACGTGCGCGCCGTGGTGCGTCGCGCCATCGATCGCGGCGCAAGAGCCCAGGATTGACGCGCAGGTCACGCCCCGGGATCGATATGCGGCGTTGATCGCGGGACGGCCGGCGCGCTTACTTTCCTGACGGCTCCCCGGCCTTCGTCCGGCCCGGCGCCTGCGCCGGGGTTTGCGCCTGCGCCGGGTCTTGCGCCTGCGCCGGGCCTTGCGCCTGCGCCGGGCCTTGCGCCTGCGCCGGGTCTTGCGCCTGCGCCGGGTCTTGCGCCTGCGCCGGGCCCTGCGCCTGCGCCGGGTTCCCGGCCTTCTCCCCGTCAAGGCCCGACGCATGGGCCATGATGTGGAAGATCACGTTCTGCTCCATCACGCCCTGGAACAGGTGAGCCCACGGGCCGCCGGCGTAGATCGCCACGTCGTCCCCGCCATGGGTTTCTGATGGCAGCGGAACCAGCGCCTGCTGCCTGTGGTCGGGATCGCTGGTCTTGCCGGCGTCCAGTTCCTCGCGCGCCGCCGGCTGGCTGGAGCCCGGGCCATTCATGTAGCCCAGCGTGCTGTATGGCTTGCCGTCGGCGCCCTTGCCGGCCAGGCCCATCACCGGATTGCCGCGCGGTGGGTAGCCGGCCATGGTGAACACATGGCTGTGGTCGGCGGTGACCACCACCAGGGTGTCGTCCAGGTTCACCCTGTCCAGCGCCGTCTTCACCGCCGCGTCCAGGGCAATGGTGTCGGTCAGCGCCCGCCAGGCGTTGCCGGCGTGGTGGGCGTGATCGATGCGGCCGGCCTCGACCATCAGCACGAAGCCCTTGTCGTTCTTTGACAGGATGTCGATGGCCTTGCCGGTCATCTCGGCCAGCGACGGCTCGCCGGCCCGGTCCTTCGCCCGGTCGACCTCATATTGCATGTGGCTGGGCTGGAACAGGCCGAGCAGCCGTCCGGTGTGAGCGGGATCGACCGCGTCGAACTGGGCCTGGTTCCAGACATAAACCGCGTCATTGCGCCTGCGCCGCCATTCCTCAACCAGATCGCGGCCGTCGGCGCGCGCGCCTGCGCGTTTCGGGTCCTCCGGGTCCGGCGTTGCCTTCGGCAGGAAGTTGGCGCGGCCGCCGCCCAGCATCACCTCGAAGCCGTCGCCAGCCGGCCATTCGATCATCTGCGCGGCGATGTCCTTGCAACCTTTGGCCTTCTGCGCCGCTGGAATCGCCGCATCGTTCTCCCAGTCGCGCTCGGCCGATTTGGCGTATGTGGCGGCCGGCGTCGCATGGGTCAGGCGGGCGGTGGAGACAATGCCGGTGGCGCGCCCGTCCTGTTCCGCCAGCTCGAAGAGGGTGGTGACGGCCGCCGCCTTCTGGCTGTCGCAATCGCCGCGGCGAACCTGTTGGGTGACGCCGAGCGCGCCGTTCACCGATTTGACGCCGGCCACCAGCGCCGTGGCGGTGGGGGCGGAATCCGCCACCTGGGCGTCATGGGTCCAGGTTTTGGACAGCGCCACATTCGGCAGCCGGCGCTCGAAGGTGAGCCAGTTGCTCTCACCGTCAACGCCGCGCCGCTGTCCCTCCAGAATGCGCGAGGCCGTCACCGTGGGAACGGACATGCCGTCGCCAATGAACAGGATGACGTTGCGGGCGCGGCCCAGCACCGGCTTGCGCGCGAGGATGGCCTGCAAATCCTGCTGCGCCGCCTGGAAGTAGCTGTCGCCGGCCTGGGCCACCGGCGTTTCGCCGGCGGCCGGCAGGGTCAGCCAGCCGAAGCCGGCGAGCGCCGCCGCAACCATATGCGTCGCGTTTGTTCCGAATGCCCTGCCCATCGTGCGCCCTGGTTCTCATGCCGTTGAATCAACGCCATTGTCGCGCAGCCAGGTCACAGATTTGTTGCAGGGCGACGGAGGCCAGCGTCATCTGGCCTTCGCAAGAGCGTGCTTCCTCTGCCGGCTGGCGAAAACGCTTCGCCGCCAACAAGGGATGGGGAACATGCTGAACAGGTTTGCAGGCTGGAGCGCGGCAAGGCCAGGGGCGCGATTCTGGAGCGCGCCCGCGCTGGCCGTGGCCATGGCGGCCGGCCTTGCGGTCACGCCCGCCGCCGCGGACAGGGGGGCGCCGCAGATCGACAACAGCGCCATTGGGCAGGAAGCCTTCCGCCCGCATATCCGCACATGGGGGCTGGTGTTTACGCTGCCGGAAGACGTGGTCGGCAAGCTCAACGCCACCGTCGCCGGCCCCCTGAAGGAGCAGTTGCTGGCTCTGGGGCTGGAGACGGAAGCCATCCGCGCCAATATTCCCCACGTCACCGTGGTCCACATCCACAACCCGGATGAACAAACGCCCGCCCGCATGCTGGCCGCCCTGCCGAAACCGCCGGGCCCCGTGCAGGTGCAACTGAAAAAATTCTATACGACCGAGGCGGCCAAAGGCGCCGGCAGTCCCTGGTGGCTGGACCTGGGTGTGGTGAAGCAGGGCGATGGCTACGAAACCCTGATGTCGTACAACACGGCGGCCGCCGCGGCCCTGGCGCCACTGCGCGATGGCCCGCTACCGCGGGTCACCGGCCCGGTCCACGCCAGGATGGGTGAGGCGGGCAGGGAGCTGGTGCGCGCCATGGGCGTCAGCGGCGTCAATGTCGTGAAAGACGGCAAGGAGGTCCGCGCCCACAACCCGCACAACACGCTGGTCTACAGCACGAAGCCGTTCACCCCGGCGATCAGCGCGGCCATGGACGACCTCGCCGCCCACTTTAACGCCATCTTCCCCGGGGGCGTGCCGGCAACCTTCGGGACCGTGTCGATCGTCGAACTGGGCTTCGCCGGCAATGTCACCCGCGAAGTCTACCGCATCAGCCTGAAGGACGGCTCGGCGCTGGATGTCGCCTCGGGTGAAACCATCAGGCGTTGAGCCTCTGGCGAAAAAGGGCAGGGCGCGGAAGCATCCGCGCCCTTTCTGGGCGTTGGGCGACCCGTCAGATTCCCGCGTCGCCGGCCGGCTTCAGCCGCATCGGCATGCCGCCGCGCGGGCGCAGGGTGATGCGCAATTGCGGCTCCGGCGTCATCGGAATTTCCGGCTCGGGCGCGAACCGGCGGGCGAGGGTGGCCAGAATGGCGACGCCCTCCAGGATGGCGAACATCATGCCGATGCAGATGCGCGGCCCGCCGCCAAACGGCATGAACGCATGGCGGGGCCGCGCCTTCACCGCTTCTGGCGTGAAATGGTCCGGGTTGAAGGCGTCCGGCTGCTCCCACAGCGTCCTGTGCCGGTGGATGGCGTGAATCGGGAAGATCAGCGCCTCGCCCTTGTGCACCGGCTCTGCGCCCAGCGTGGTGTCTTCCGTGGCCGAGCGCACGATGACGGCCGCGGGCGGGAACAGCCGCATGGCCTCCTGCAGCACCTGGCGGGTGAAAACCAGCTGGTCAATATTCTCTGGCGTCACGCCGTGCGGCGCCACGGCCTCGACCTCGGCGCGCAGCCTGGCCGCCGCCTTGGGATATTGGCTGAGCAGCCAGAATGACCAGGTGAGCGCCAGGGCGGTGGTTTCATGGCCGGCGGCGATGAAGGTGAGCAGGTTGTCGATAATCTGCTCGTCGCTCATCGTCTGGCCGGTTTCGGGGTCGGCGGCGTCCAGCATCAGGCTGGTGAGATCGGCGCCGTCCGTCGCCCCGGCTGCGCGGCGGGCGTCAATCGCCGCCTGCATGCAGCCGCGCAGATAGGCCCGCCCGGCGGCGGCCTTGCGGCTGCCGGGATAAGGCATCCATTTGGGCGCCCCCAGCAGTGACAGCGCCAGCGGCCAGCCGATGCTGTCCAGTGAATCGGTGATGGCCTCGGCCACCCGCTCCACGTCCATGTCCGGCGCGCCGGAGAGCATGGTGTCGGCGATGACGTCGAAGGTCGTCCGCATCATTTCGTGGGCGACGTCGACGCGCTGGCCCTGCTGGCTGGCCCAGCGCTCCGCCGTCGCTTCGGCGGCGCGGATCATCGCGGGAACCATGCCCATCACCCGGTCGTGGCGGAACACTGGCGCGGCGAGGCGCCGTTGCCAGCGCCAGTGCGCGCCGTTGGCGGTGAGGATGCCCTCGCCAAGCGCCGGCCCGAGGGTGCGGCGCATGACATTGTCCTTGACGAAAATGTCGGCCTTCTCGACCAGCGCCTCGTGCACCAGTTCCGGCGCCATGACGAACAGGCACGGCCGCCCCACCTGCGAGGAGCGCAGCAGCGGCGCCTCATACACCTCCGGCGGCCAGCCCTCGATCGGATTGCGGATCATGGTGCGCAGGATGGTCAGCGTCCCGGGCAGCCGCGCCGGCCGCACCGCCCGCACGCCGGCGGAATGGCGGGCGGTTGTGCGCGCGGGCTCCCTGACGGCGGCGCTCTCTGGTCCGCTGCCTGCGTTTCCGATGCCGGTGCTCATCTGCATCATGTCCCTGTCGTTGGCCCCTGGGCCAGGATCCACGTCATCCCGGCGCCCGCCAGCATTCCCCGGCGCGGAGGCGGCCGCCTTGCGCAGGAAATATGCGTGAATTCAAAGAAGTGGAGCAAAGCGCCGGTCCAGCATGTGCGCCCTCAGCCCCGGTTTGCTCCAGATCAGCGGCCACTTTGAGCGGATAATATTCCGCAAGCCGCCGCGAGGTTTCCGACCTCACCATGACCATATGATGACGCGCTGCCGCGCATATGGGGTGAGGTGAAAATTATAGTAAAACCAGATATTTACGTCTGTTTCCTGAATCAATCTGGCGGGAGGCGGCCTGGCGGCCCGCCGCGTGGGGCCGTTGAAAAGCCGCTGAATCACCAGAGGCTTTGCCAGAAATCCGGAATCAGTTTCTGCGCCAGCCGCTGACCATTGCAACCATGGCAAACGCCGCGCCTTCTGCCGAAAGCGCGGCGTTACGGCAAGGGGTGGAGCCCCCTGTTTATTCGGCTGCCTTGCCGGGCAGGTAACCGAGGCGCTGGCGCAGTTCGTTGAGCAGCTTCTCGGCGGCCTCGGCGATCACCGTGCCGGGCGGGAAGATGGCCGAGGCGCCTGCCTTGTACAGGGCGTCGAAGTCCTGCGGCGGGATCACGCCGCCCACCACGATCATGATGTCCGGGCGGCCCTGGGCGGTAAGCGCCGCCTTCAGCTCCGGCACCAGCGTCAGGTGGCCGGCCGCCAGCGACGACACGCCGACGATGTGCACGTCGTTCTCGATCGCCTGGCGGGCGGCCTCGTCCGGCGTGGCGAACAGCGGTCCGATGTCCACGTCGAAGCCGAGGTCGGCGAAGGCCGAGGCGATGACCTTCTGGCCGCGATCGTGACCGTCCTGGCCCATCTTGGCGACCAGGATGCGCGGCCGGCGGCCGTCCTCCTCCTGGAAGGTTTCGACCAGGTCCTGCACGCGCTGCACGGCGCTCATGGCGGCGGCCTCCCGCTTGTAAACGCCCGAGATCGAGCGGATCTCCGCCTGGTGGCGGCCGAAGACATTCTCCAGAGCCAGCGAGATTTCGCCAACGGTGGCCTTGGCGCGGGCGGCGTCGATGGCCAGCGCCAGAAGGTTGCCGTTGCCGCGGGCGCCGTCTTCGAGCGCCTTGAGCGTGGCGTCGACCTCGGCCTGGTTGCGCTCGGCCTTCAGGCGCTTCAGCTTGTCGAGCTGCGCGGCGCGCACGGCGGAATTGTCCACCTTCAGCACGTCGATCGGCTTTTCGTTCTCGGGCTTGAACTTGTTGACGCCGATCACCGACTGGGCGCCGCTGTCGATGCGCGCCTGGGTGCGGGCGGCGGCTTCCTCGATGCGCAGCTTCGGAATGCCGGCTTCGATGGCCTTGGCCATGCCGCCCAGCTTCTCGACTTCCTCGATATGCTCCCACGCCTTCTTCGCCAGTTCGGCGGTGAGGCGCTCCACATAATAGGAGCCGCCCCACGGATCGATGATCTTCGTGGTGCCGCTCTCCTGCTGCAGGAACAGCTGGGTGTTACGGGCGATGCGGGCCGAGAAGTCGGTGGGCAGCGCCAGCGCCTCGTCGAGGGCGTTGGTGTGCAGCGACTGGGTGTGGCCCTGGGTGGCGGCCATGGCCTCGATGGCCGTGCGCGAAACGTTGTTGAACACGTCCTGCGCGGTCAGCGACCAGCCCGAGGTCTGCGAGTGGGTGCGCAGCGGCAGCGACTTGTCGTTCTTCGGCCCGAATTCCTTCACCAGGCGGGCCCACAGCAGGCGCGCGGCGCGCAGCTTGGCCACTTCCATGAAGAAGTTCATGCCGATGGCCCAGAAGAACGACAGGCGCGGCGCGAACTGGTCGACGGTCAGGCCGGCGGCGAGGCCGGCGCGGATGTATTCGACGCCGTCAGCCAGCGTGTAGGCCAGCTCCAGGTCCTGCGTCGCGCCGGCTTCCTGCATGTGGTAGCCGGAGATCGAGATCGAGTTGAACTTCGGCATGTTGGCCGAGGTGTAGGCGAAAATGTCGCCGATGATCCGCATCGAGGGCGCCGGCGGATAGATGTAGGTGTTGCGGACCATGAACTCCTTGAGGATGTCGTTCTGGATCGTGCCCGCCAGCTTGTCGGGGGTCACGCCCTGCTCCTCGGCGGCGACGACATAGAGCGCAAGGATCGGCAGCACCGCGCCGTTCATGGTCATCGACACGGACATCTGGTCGAGCGGGATGCCGCTGAACAGGGTGCGCATGTCGTAGATGGAGTCGATGGCGACGCCCGCCATGCCGACGTCGCCGGAGACGCGCGGATGGTCGCTGTCATAGCCGCGGTGCGTTGCCAGGTCGAAGGCGACCGACAGGCCCTTCTGGCCGGCGGCCAGGTTGCGGCGGTAGAAGGCGTTGGAGTCCTCGGCCGTGGAGAAGCCGGCGTACTGGCGCACGGTCCACGGCTGGTTGACGTACATGGTCGGGTAGGGGCCGCGCACGAATGGCGCGAGACCCGGCAGCGTGTCGACGAAGGCCAGATCGTCGCGGTCAGCGGCGGTGTAGACCGACTTGACGTCGATGCCTTCCGGCGTGGTCCACGGTTCGCCTGAGGCGACGGGAGCCGCGACGCGCGGCGCTTCCCAGCTGATGGACGTAAAGTCTGGAATCCTGGTCATGTGACTGGCCACTTCTCGATCTGCCAGAAACGCCCGCGTCGCGATCGCGCGCAATGGACGTTCTCATGATGACATTGTAGCGCCGGAGCCCCGGGCGGCTCAACCCGCCGCCGTATCAGGCGATTTTCGCCCTGACGCATGCTCGTTGACGGCGGCGCTGGCCGCCGTCAGGGGATATGGCTTCAGGCGAGGTCGATGGCCTCGGAAAGCACGGCGATCAGGTCGGCGCCCATGTAGGCGAAGCGGGTGACGCCCGCGTCCTTCAGCGCCGCCTCCAGCTCCGCGGACGGGCGTCCGGCGAGATAGACGGTTCCGGCGCCGGCGGCGGTGAGCGCTTTGGCGGCGGCGGCGGCCTGCTCGTCGTAAACAGCATCCGAGGAGCAAAGGCAGGCAATGCGGGCGCCAGAGGCGCGGAACGCCGCGGTCATGGCGTCCAGCGACGGGAAGCCGTCATTACCAAGCGCCTCGACGCCAGCCGCCTCGAAGAAGTTCTTGGCAAAGGTGGCGCGGGCGGTGAAGGCGGCGATGGGGCCGAGATTGGCCAGGAACACCTTCGGACGCGCCCCCCTTTCGGCAAGCACGGCGTCGGCGCGGTCGCGCAGGGCCTCGAAGGCCTCGGCGTCGCGATGAACCGGCAGGGCTTCCGCGACCGGCGAGGCGACGCGGGCCAGGTTCTCCGGCAGGCCGGCGCCGGCGCGGGCCTGATCGACCAGCTCCTCGAACGTCGCCGACACGTCCATGCGGCGGGCGTCGCCGGCCAGCGGCGCGGGCGCCGCCGGGTTCAGCACCTCAACCGGCGCCTCATGGATGTTCGGAAACTCGCTGGCGCCGGTGAGCGGCAGCTGGCGACGGGCGATCTGCTTTTCGCGGGCGGCGCGCACCCGGGCGATCTCGCCCTGGATCAGACCGCTCTTCAGCGCCGCGATCACGCCGCCGGCGGCTTCGATCTTCTGGAACTGGGCCCAGGCCAGGGCGCACAGCTCACGGGTCAGCTGCTCGACGCCGCCGGCCCCGGCCGCCGGATCGGCGACGCGCCACAGGTTCGATTCTTCCAGCAGGATCAGCTGGGTGTTGCGCGCCTGACGGCGGGCGAACTCGTCGGCGAGGCCAAGCGCGGCGGTCAGCGGCAGCACCGTGACATTGTCGGCGCCGCCGACGCCGGCGGCGAACACCGCCTCCGTCACGCGCAACATGTTCACCCACGGATCGCGGCGGGTGGTCATGCGCCAGGAGGTTTCGGCCGAGACATGCAGCGGCTTCGGCTCCAGCCCGCACAGCTCCTGCACCCGGGCCCACAGCAGGCGGACGGCGCGGAATTTGGCGAGGGTCATGAACTGGTCGGCGTCGGCCGGCAGCAGCATGGCGATGGCGTCGCGCGCCGCCTCGATCGACTGCCCGCGGTCGGTGAGGGCGCGCAGGTAGTACACGCCGGTCGCCAGCGCGTAGGCCAGTTCCTCGACCTGCGAGCCGCCGGCCTCATGCACCGGGCGGGCGTCGACGCGCACCAGCGTGCGGCGATAGCCGCGCGCGGCCAGATCGCGCACCGTGTCGGCGAGACGGTCGAGCTGGGCGTCGACCGGCAGCGGCGAGGCGCCGGTGCGGACGATGTCGCCGACGGGATCGAGGCCGAAATCAATGTTCACGTCGGCCGGCTTCAGCTTGCGGGCGTCGACGAGCGCCGCCACGAGGGCGGCGGTGTGACGGCTGAGCCAGGGCGCCGCCTCGATCCGCAGGGGGATAAGGTCGAGCATGACCTTGTCGAGGGTCTGTTCCAGATCAGCCAGCGTGTTGATGGCCACGCCGGCGCCGCGCGCCGCCGGCGCGCCGGCGAAACGCAGGGCGAGGCCGCTGGCGCCGCCGTCCAGATCGACGAGGGCCAGATGGTTGGCTTCGGCCGGAGCCGGATGGTCGACGAGCTGGGTGACGGCCCATGCGCCAGGCTCGGCGCGCACGGCGCGGGGAACGTCGCCGGCGGCCTTGTCGTAGAGCGGCTGGATGGCGATGCCTTCGCTGGCCCGCGTCACCAGCTTCTTCTCGAAGTCGGCGCCCTTCAGCACCTTGTCGACAAGCTTTCGCCAGTCATCCCTGGAGAATTCCGGAAAAGCGGGGGCAAGACACGTATCGTCCATGGGAGCAGGCCGGCTTTCGTGATCTGGGGAACGGCGTCGCCGGAGCGGCGCGCGTCGTCCCGTTCAGTTGTCTTCTGGACCGGCCTGGCCCCATCCCGCCGCTCCCGTCCGACGGTCTTGCCGTCAACGCCGGAGCCTGGGGCCGGAGCCACAAACCGGAACGATTTCCTGATGATCGGGCCTTCAGGCCGGAATACGCCCCGGCCCCGCCCAATCCAGAAACGCTCTAGTCTCCATAGGGGAGGTCGTCAAACACAAAGCGATGACGTCGTCGCCACCCCATGGGAGCCGCGCCGGTTTAGGCCATGATGCGCCAGGTGTTCAAGCGTTTGTTCAAATGAAAGCAGTTGGGGCGGCGAAATAACCGGGCGACGCGACCTTCCGCAGGCCGCCCCGTTGCTCCCTGAAGGGCGGCGGCGCGCGCCTTTGGCGCCGGTTCGCCGCTGCTGTTATATAAAGCCGGGTGAAAACTGAATCGGGGAGACGCAATGGCGGACGATGGCTATGTTCTGATCGGCCTCAGCAACGGCCCCGATCCGGAACCGCAATCCCTGTCGCTGCGCCTCGCCAACCGGCATGGTCTGGTGGCCGGCGCCACGGGCACGGGCAAGACCGTCACCCTGCAGGTGCTGGCCGAGGGCCTGTCCCGCGCCGGGGTCGCCGTGTTCGCCGCCGACATCAAGGGCGACCTGTCCGGAGTTTCCCAGAAGGGCGACGCCCAGCCGGCCTTTGTCAAACGGGCTGAGGAATTCGGCTTCCCTTATGTCGCCGAGCAGTTCCCGGTGGTGTTCTGGGATCTGTTTGGCGTTCAGGGGCATCCGGTGCGCGCCTCCGTGTCCGACATGGGGCCGCTGCTGGTCGCCCGGCTGCTCGAACTGAACGACACCCAGGAGGGCGTGCTCAACATCGCCTTCCGCGTGGCGCAGGAGCAGCAGATCCCCCTGATCGACCTTGCCGACCTGCGCGCCCTGCTGGTCTATGTGGGGCAGAACGCCAAAACCCTGGCCGCGACCTACGGCAACGTGGCCAGCCAGTCGGTGGGGGCCATCCAGCGCCAGTTGCTGGTGCTGGAAAACCAGGGCGCGGACCAGTTCTTTGGCGCGCCGGGCATGGACATCAGCGACCTGTTACGGGTTGATCCGGCCAGCGGCCGCGGCGTCATCAATATTCTCGCCGCCGACAAATTGATGAACAGCCCGCGGCTCTACGCCACTTTCCTGCTCTGGCTGCTGACCTCGCTGTTCGACGCGCTGCCCGAGATCGGCGATCCGGACAAGCCGAAGCTGGCCTTCTTCTTCGATGAAGCGCACCTGCTGTTCTCCGACGCGCCGAAGGCGCTGCTCGACCAGATCGAGCGGGTGGTGCGGCTGATCCGCTCCAGGGGCGTCGGCGTGTATTTCGTCACCCAGAACCCGCTGGATGTGCCGGAAACGGTGCTGGCCCAGCTTGGCAATCGCGTCCAGCACGCCCTGCGCGCCTTCACCCCGCGCGACCAGAAGGCGGTCCGCTCCGCCGCCGACACCTTCCGCCAGAACCCGGCTTTCGATGCGGCGAAGGTCATCACCGAGCTGGCGGTGGGCGAGGCGCTGGTCTCGGTGCTGGAAGGCAAGGGCACGCCGTCCATGGTCGAGCGCACGCTCATCGCGCCGCCATCGGCCCGCGTCGGCGCCATCTCGCCGCAGGAGCGTCAGGCGGTCATCGCCGCCAGCCCGTTCCGGCCGGAGCATTTCGCCGCGCAACCGCGCAAGAGCGCCAGGGACCGCATCGCCGAGCTGGACGGCGCCGCCGCGCCAGACGCAGAGGAGGGCGGCGCATCTGGCGGCCTGCTGGACAGCATGCTCGGCGGCGTGCTGGGCGGTGGCTCCGGCAAGGGCCGGCGCGGCCAGAGCCTGACGGAAAAGGTGATCACCAACGCGGCCTCATCCGCCGCCCGCACCATCGGCACGAAAATCGGCAACGCCATCCTCAAGGGGGTTTTTGGCATCGGCAAGCGCTGAGCCGTCCCCAACTGGGGGACGCGGCGGCCCGTCGACGATGTTCTTCCTGGGGGCGTTACCAGGTTCTGGCGCAGGGCGGGAAGGCCGCGCCTCTCCGCCCCGTCATGGCCTGCCTGTCACGCCCTGCCCGGCGGCTCGCGTCCGGGCATCGAAGGCCCGTTCGCGGATGTCCAGCCTCCGGGCCCGGGGTTACGCCAGCGCGTCACGCCGGGCTTGCCCCGGCGGTCCACGTCACGCCGCGCCTGCACGTCAGCGTCGGCAGCCGTTTGTGGATGCCCGCAGCCGGCGCTGGCATGGCGGGGCAGGGAAACCCGTCCTATAACGTGTGTAAATCATGGCGGGGCAAATCCCGGTTCAGGCGACCGGACATCGCCCGGCGCAGGAGATTTTCATGGCTGACGACAACGATCGGCTCGACGCCGTTCTCGCGCACCTCGACGCCGATCTGGAGGCGTCCCTGCAACGGCTGTCCTCCTGGCTGCGCATTCCGTCGATCTCCACCGATCCGGCCCACGCCCCGGACTGCCGCGCGGCGGCGGACTGGCTGCGCGGCGCCCTGGAGCCCCTGGGCTTCGCCGCCCAGGTGCGCGACACCCCCGGCCACCCCATCGTGCTGGCGAAAACCCCGGACACCGGCAAGCCGCGCGTGCTGTTCTACGGTCATTATGACGTGCAGCCGCCGGAGCCGCTGGAACTGTGGGACAGCCCGCCGTTCGAGCCGCGGATCGTCACCCTGGCCGATGGTCGCCGGGCGATCGTCGCCCGTGGCGCCGCCGACGACAAGGGCCAGGTGATGACCTTTGTCGAGGCTTGCCGCGCCTGGCGCGCGGTGCATGGCGAACTGCCGGTCGACGTCACCATCATGGTCGAGGGCGAGGAGGAGGTCGGCTCGAAGAACACCCCTGCCTTCGTCGACGCCCATCGCGCCGAACTGGGGGCTGACGTGGCCCTGGTCTGCGACACCGGCATGTGGGACGTTCATACGCCGGCCATTACCGTTGGCCTGCGTGGCCTCGTCTATGAGGAAGTCACCATCCGCGCGGCGGATCGCGACCTGCATTCCGGCCTGTTCGGCGGCGCGGCGCAGAACCCCATCCGCGTGCTGTCGCGCATCATCGCCGGCCTGCACGATGACGCCGGCCGGGTGACGCTGCCCGGCTTCTATGACGGCGTGCCCGAAACGCCGCCGGAGGTGCTGGCGCAGTGGCGCGGCCTTGGCCTCGACGCCGCCCGTTTCCTCGGGCCGGTGGGCCTGTCGGAGCCGGCGGGCGAGCGCGACCGCATGGTCATCGAGCAGATCCAGTCGCGCCCGACCTGCGACGTCAACGGCATTTTCGGCGGTTACACCGGCCCCGGCGCCAAGACGGTGATCGCGGCGGAGGCAACGGCCAAGCTGTCGTTCCGCCTGGTGGGCGATCAGGACCCGCAGAAGGTGCGCGACAGTTTTCGCGCCTATGTGAAATCCATGTTGCCGGCCGACTGCACGGCGACGTTCGGCGATCATGGCGCCAGCCGGGCCATTGCGCTGCCCTTCGATCTGCCGGACCTGAAAAAAGCCGCCGCCGCCCTGGCTGACGAATGGGGCCGTCCGGCGGTGACCATCGGTTCCGGCGGCTCCATCCCGATTGTCGGCGATTTTCGCCGCCTGCTTGGCGTGGACACCCTGCTGGTGGGGTTCGGTCTTGATGACGACCGCATCCACTCGCCGAACGAGAAATATGACCTGACCAGCTTCCACAAGGGTTCGCGCAGCTGGGCGCGCATCCTCGCGGCGCTTTCAGCCTGAACGGGCGATAAAAACAACAGACAGGGATGAGGGACGCATGACTGTACGGAATGGGCAGAGGCCTGTCCTGGGCCTGACGCTGGCGGCGGTGCTGGCCGCGACGGCGGCGATGACGGGCATGACGACGATGGGCGCGGCGGCGGAGTCAAAGCCGCCGGCGCCCGCCGCCCCGCCGCCGGCCGGGACCTCCGGCGCGCCCGTCGGCCCCGCCGCCAGCAAGGACGGCGCGCCGGACGCGCCGAAGGAGGCGCGCGTCGCCGACCAGATTCTCGATTTGCGCCGCAGGATGAAGGACGCCATCGCCCGCAAGGATCGGGCCGCCCTGGAGGCGATGTATCACGACCGCTTCACCCATCTGCGCGAAACCGGCCGGGCCGAGACAAAAAAGGAGCGGATTGATCTGCTGCTGTCCGGCCAGAACGGCGTCGAACTGGCGTCCACCGATCAGGCGCTTGTGGAGACTTTCAGCCCGGACACGGCCGTGCTGAGCGGCGTCAGCGTCATCAGGGACAGCCGGCGCAAGGGCAAGGGCGACGCATTCCAGTGGCTCACCCTGTATGTGCGCGACAAGGGCGGCTGGAAACTCGCCCTCAGCCAGGCCAACCGCCTGCCCAAACCGGAATAGCCATCCGGCGCGCAGGCGGGCTGTGGCGGCGCGGGCCGCGCGCGTCGTCCCTTCAGCGCAACTCCCGTTACCGCTGGCCCTTTTACCGCAGGCCGCGGAACCGCACGCCCGAGAGGCGCAGCGCCATCAGCAGCGCGCCGGCGTAAATCACGGCCCCGGCGGCCCCCAGCAGCCCCAAATGGGTTTCCTTGCGCCAGCGCGGGGCCAGTTCGGCCACCCGGGCGGCGTGCGGTTCCAGCGCCCATGCGGCGACGGCGAGCGCCAGGGTGGCGAGGGCGACGCAGAACACGGTTTTGATGAAATATGAATCCGCGCCCATCCAGCCGCGCCGGCTGGCCAGCAGCACGAGCAGGCCCAGGTTGACCCATGCGCCGACGCTGGTGGCCATGGCCAGCCCGGGCGCGCCGAAATGGCTGGTGAGCAGGATCTTCAGCACGACGTTCACCGCCACCGCCGACAGCGAGGCGATCAGCGGCGTCATGGTGTCCCGCCGGCCGTAGAAGCTGGAGACGGCGGAGCGGATCAGCACGATCGCCGGCAGGCCCACGGCGTAGGCGGCCAGCACCTGGCCGGCGGCCGCCGCGTTCGCCGCCGTGAAGGCGCCGCGCGCGAACAGCGCCTCCATGATCAGCGTGGGAATGACCAGGAAGGCGCAGGCGAAGGGCGCGGCGGCCACCAGGGTGAGCGCCATGGCCCGGTTCTGCGCCCGGTGCGCCCCGGCTTCATCGCCGGCGGCGAGGCGACGGCTCATCTCGGTCATGATCACCGTGCCCACGGCGATGCCGATGATGCCAATGGGCAACTGGTAAATGCGATCTGCGAAATAGATCGATGACACCGCGCCAGCGGGCAGCAACGTGGCGATGATGGTGTCGGCGAACATGGCGATCTGCACGCCGGCCGAGCCGATGATCGCGGGTCCCAGGGTGCGGAAGAACCGGCTCATCTGGCTGTCCCAGACAAAGCGGCGCAGCCGGGGAAACAGGCCGGCGCGCTTTGCGTCCGCCATCACCAGCGCCAGCTGCAGGGCGCCGGAAACCGTCACCGCCCAGGCGACGGCGTGGGCGCTGGTGGGAAACAGGAAGGCGAGAGCGAGGCCGCCGATCATCGCCAGATTGAGCAGCACCGGGGCAAAAGCCCCTGCTGCATAGCGGTCGGACGCGTTCAGCTCGCCGGTGACCAGCGTCACCAGGGTCATGAACAGCAGGTAGGGGAAGGTGATGCGCGTCAGCGTCACCGTGAAGGCGAACTGGGCGGGATCGTCGGTGAAGCCGGGCGCCAGCAGGCTGACCAGTTGCCCCATGAAAACCAGCGCCAGCGCCAGCACGATCAGCTGGACGAGCAGCATGCCGGTGAACAGCCGGTCGGCGAAGCTGCGCGCCGCCGCCTCGCCGCCCTGGGCGCGCACGTGCGAATAGGCCGGCACGAAGGCGCTGTTGAACGCGCCCTCGCCGAAGATGGCGCGAAAATGGTTGGGCAGCTTGAAGGCGATGGCGAACGCATCCATCAGCGGCCCGGCCCCCATCACCGCCGCCATCATCACGTCGCGCAGAAAGCCGGTGAGACGGGACAGCAGGGTGAAACCGCTGAAGGAAAGAATTTTGCGCAGCATGTGAAGGTCGCCCATGAAGGCCAGGATCGGGGCCTGATCCTGTCAGCCGAATAAGGCGAATTGCTTAACGGCTCGCTGCCGGCGGGATTCAGACGACATCCAGGCCCAGGTCAATCATTCCGTCCAATCCCCGCTCTCCGCGACGGTAGGACACGCGGCCTGCATGCACGCCTTGGGCTCCACTGGGCATGGAGGCTGGGCCTGTCGCCCGGGGCGCTTCCAGGGTATGCAATAAATTCTGCGCCAGGTCTGAACGCTCACCGGTGATGGCGGCGCTGGTGGAGGGGATGGGGCCGATGCTTGTTTCCAGACTCTCATCGATGAAGGGGAAATCGGCTGGTGGAGCTTCGCCGGAGGCGTCCGGACGCGTAGGGTCGAAGCTGTCGTCCCCGGAATAAGAACTCTGGCCATGGTCTAACAATGCACTCGCACGGGGTGATGGTGAATCAGACGAGATGCGGCTGCCCCTGTCATATCCGGGGGGAGGCGTTATACTTGGGCGTCCGAGCGCCTCCAAATAGTTTGGAACGGGGGCGCGTCTCCCCCAATCGGCCGTATCTGCTTGTAATCTTTGATCCGCGGACGCCCGATTGCGATCAGCAAAGCAACAATAATAAAATAGCATTCCAATTGGAATGCCAGCCACGAGTCCTGTAACTATCCCCAACATAATGTAGTGTTGACCCTGCATTTTATCACTTGAGTATCCCATTTTTATTTCCTTCTATTTTTTATAAGTATTGAATAGACGGCATGAGGCCTAAAAGCCAGTGTATTCAGCAGCTGGTCTCACGATATAAGACGGAGGCGCACTGTGCGATCGCCTTTTTCTCATATGCGATGGGGGCTCCCACCCGTCTGCTCGGGGAGGCGCTCCCGATCGCCCCCTGCAACCCGCCCACGCGCCTTACACAAAAAATCCCTCAGTGAACCTCAGGGCATCCCAGCCTGCGTCGGAAACAGCGGCGTCTCCGCTGCCGACCCGCGACGCCTGTCGGGCCCCGGGCGCCGCCGCCGGGAGGGATGGGGCGGCGGAATCGCTGCTGGTCATTGACGCGGACCTTGAACCTGGGCGCCGGACGTCGCGTGATGGATTCGAGGACGGCGGACCGATTTCCGTGTGCCGACGCATGGTTGCGCTGAAAGGTTGGGGAGCGCTCAACGGGAACTGTGCAATGGCGCCCTGTTCTCCTGCGAGAGCGGTGGTGTCGCCGGCCACATCGCCTGTTGTCAGGATTTCCCCTGGCGAATCCGCAAACGTCGCGTGACGTGTTGTCGGTTCCGAATAGGGCGGCGGAGATTCTTCTCTTTCCTGATAGCCCGGCGGAGGCCTGCGGATCTCTCCCAGAACGGAATAAGCGGCTGATCCGGGCATGGCGGATACGCCATCGCCGCCAAGCCGGAGCGTCACTATTCCGTCTGGCGCTTGCGTTTCATACTGCGCGGCCCCACTGGACCGGCGAACGCGCTGGGAGCCGTTGGGGCCCGGAGTTGGCGAAGGCGCTCCTCTGCCGCTACAGCGGTCCAGGAAATAGAAGCCGAGGCCTGCTCCTCCGACCAGGAGAGCCAGCCCGCCAATTTCGACGATGATTGGAGTATTTCTGCCCATGCGTCCGGCGTCCTTTGCTGGCAGGGGGGCGATGTGGCATGGATTGTAATCCGATTGCTTATCGCGCATTGCGAGTTGCCAGGGTCGTCTGGCCTGGAAACCGGCGTCAGGCAGGCGTGGCTCCGGGCCCGCCCGGATATGCCTGTGCGCGACGCTGGGGCATCCCGTCCGCATCATGCCCGCATCGCGCTTCCTGGCTTCGGGCATAAAAAAACGGCCGCCGGAGCGACCGTTTCTGTCTCGCCGTGAGGGATGTCCCCGCCGTGTGGCGCCTGTCGGCCTGTCGCCGCGTTGAACAGCTTTTCGGCGTAGCCGCCGCCAGATTGCCCGAGGAGCTGCCTGGCGTCTGAACTTCGCAGCGCCTGGCTGTTTCAGCCTTGGCAGGCACGCGCCGGCGTGGCGTCAAAAGGGAAACAGGCCCGCCTCAAGAAGATCGTCATGGGCGGCGCTATGAGAAACGGCGCGTTCGGCTCGCGTATCTGCGACCGAGCGGGGCATCGAGGACGCGCCGGAATCATTCTTGAAGTCGTGCCTGAAGGTTCTCGGCGGCTTGGGCGGCGGAACCGATATTTCAGGGATCGCTGGCGCGCCGTCCTCACCGGCGGCTGGCGCTTTGCTCCGGGCCACCGGCGACAACTCTGGCATGGGGTCGTCTGGAGGGGCTTCATGCGACGGGGTTGCCGAACGGTCGAGGTGGCGTGGAAGTGGTATGGGGAGGTCCGGTTCACGGACAGGGAAAAGTAATGGCGCTGCCCCTCCGCGGGGCCGCGGTTCGTCAGGGACGAACGGCTGCGCCCCGGGCGATGAGGGCGCCTCGACGCGCTCCAGGAACCTGACGTTGAATGGGCCCTGCAGGGTGTTACGGCTTTGCCAGCTACGATACAGGGCATGGCCGAGCAGGCCGCCGGCGCCGATAACGCCGAACGTTGCAAGCGCTCCCAGGATAATTTCGCTCCGGTGCATAAGCATCTCCTTCGGACGGCGCCCATCATGAAGGGCTTCCAGCGTTTCCCGGCAAGCGCTGGCATGGGTCAGACGTCCGCCATCCTTGGCCGCTGGATGGAAAAACCGTGTCGCCTCACAGCGCGCTATCTGAAAAGCGGGCAAGCGTCCTGCTCAGCCGAACGACCCCAGTGGGCGCGCCTCGCGGAGGAGCCCATCCGGCGTGGCCAGATTACCTGGGAGGCATACCCATGGCGTTTGAACGCGCGGCGATGCGCTCTTTTTGCCCGTCTCGCCAGCCCAGCGCGTCAAAAGGCGATGCAGAGTCTGTCCTCACTGAGGATTTCGTCGGTGAGGTCGCTATGATGAACGACGCGTCCGTATTGCGCGCTTTCGGCTGCGCGTGGCATCGAGGACTGGGGTGAGCCTTGATTGAATATGGTTCTTGGCTTCGGAATGGGTGGGCGGCCCTTGGCTGCGAAACCGCTTGGCGGCGGGCGGATGGAAAGGAGATCTTCGGCTGCGGGAGCCGATATTTCGGGCGTTGGAGACATGGCGTCTTCGGTGGGCGCGTGGACGCTGGCCTGGGTTGCCGGCGACAATTCGGCCAGGAGGTCGCCTGGGGGCGCCCCCTCCGGGTCCGCCGGACGCCTGACGTGCTGCAAGAGCGGTGCGGACGGAACCCCAGGGGAGGCGAGAGGCAGCATGCCTGTTTCCCCGGAAGCTTGCGCCTGCTCAATGTTATTCCCAGGGTACAGGGGGAAGTGGTGGTTGAGTAGATTGAGGAAGTCGTACGGGTCCCTGGTCTCGAGCATGGGGTAGTAGCGCTCGCGGGGGCGGCGGGAAGCTTGCCAGTAGCGGCGCCCGGCATAGCCAAGCAGGCCGATGCCGGCGAGACCGGTGGCCGCTCCAAGCGTTGACAGGATAATTACGCCGGCCCGGTTCATCATCGACTCCTCTCGGCAGGTTGCCTGGACATCGATCATGAAGAACTCGCCGGCGGTTCCCGGCAAGCGCCGGTGCGGGTCGGGCGTTTGTCACATCCGGCGCAACGGAAAACGGCCGCCAGCGGCGGCCGTTCGTCAGGGCGGCGGCGCGGCCCGGCGACGGGCTGGCGCGGCGCCGCAAATGCGGCAGGGGCGGGCTCCGATCCTGGGTGGCGAGAGCGGCGCCCCGGAGCCAGGCCTGGCGCGGCGCTTACGTCGCTTCGTTGAACAGCTTCTCGACGTATTCCCAGTTCACCAGGTTTTCGACGAAAGCTTTCAGATAGTCGGCGCGACGGTTGCGATAGTCGATGTAATAGGAGTGCTCCCACACGTCGACGCCGAGGATCGGCGTTGCGCCGTGCACCAGCGGGTTCTCGCCGTTGGGGGACTTCATGATCTCGAGCTTGCCGTTCTTGAGCGCAAGCCAGGCCCAGCCCGAACCGAACTGGCCGACGCCAGCCTGGACGAAGTCTTCCTTGAACTTCTCGACCGAACCGATATCCGAGACGATCTTCTTCTCGATCGCGCCCGGAATGGCGCCGCCGCCGTTCGGCTTCATCCAGTTCCAGAAGTGCAGGTGATTGTAGTGCTGGCCGGCGTTGTTGAACAGCGGCTGGTTCTTGCCATAGGAGGCCTTGACGATCTCCTCGACGCTCTTGCCTTCCAGCTCCGTGCCGGCGAGCAGCTTGTTGCCGGTGTCCACGTACGCCTGGTGGTGCTTGTCGTGGTGATACTCAAGCGTCTCCTTCGACATGTAGGGCTGAAGCGCGTCGTAGGCGTAGGGGAGCTCGGGCAGCTTGAAAGTCATGACTTCCTTCCTCCTCAGGAAAACGGCTTGCCGGCGCGGGCGTCGGCGGCCGGATGCAACTTGTTAAGCCGGGCAGGCGGCGCGGGCAAGACAATTGCCGCCGATAGGTGGGGGCGGCCGGGTTGCGGGATCAGGCGACGCGCCGGCGCGCGCCGCGCGAAAAAACTGTCCGCGCCTTGCAGACTTTGATTGAACAATGCAATTGCGTGATCTTTTGTTCACCATTTGCCGCGAGGAAATGTCAGGTCGCCGCGTATTTCACGCCGGCGGTTGGTCGCCGCATCACAAAAGTGATCCGCGAAAAGCCGGATTGGCCGGCGGCCGGCATGGGATTCGTGTGCGCTGCCCAGCGGGTGAGCGTATGGAAGATATCGGTATGGCCCGGGGACGACAGGCGTGGGCTGTCGCCCTCTGGCACGGGCCTGGTGGCCATGGGCGCGTCAGCGTCTGCATGGCCTGGTCCGGTGCATTGCAGCCTTGGGGGCTGGAATGGTCAGGATGTATTTTGGTGGATGATCGCGAATTTGCCCGGGACGTGTTTCAAATCAGGGCCAGGGGGCGGTCGTTATCCGGTTTATGACCCCGGCGCCCGGGGCAACGCCTGTCAAGAGAGGCAATAATGCTGCTGATACTTTATGCCATTGCGCTGGCGCTGACCGTGGGCGGCGTGTGGGCCCTGGCGTGGGGCATTCCGATGATCGTGCTGGAGCGCGGCTGGACGTGGGTCATATCCGGCAGCATGTACCTGACCGGCGGCGCCATCGTTTTCGCGCTGGCCATGGTGGTGCGCGCCCTGCGGCAGTTGCCCGACATGCTGGAAGCCGGTTACGCCGACGATCCGGCCCACGCTCCGGCCGGTGAGGCGGCCGAGCGGAAGGCGCGGAGCGCCGCGTCGGCGAAGGCTGCGCCAGCCCGTCAGGCCTCGCCCGATCTGCAGCCAGGCGCCAGACCGGAAACCACAGCGCCGTCGCCAGCTGTCGGGACAAGGAGCGCCGCAAGCGCCGCGGTCCCGGTCGCGCCGCCCAAACCCGCCGCCGCCCCATTGACGGCTGAAAAAGCCGCTGCGCCGCCTCTTCCCGCCGCGCCCAACCTGTCGCCGCCCGTCGCGCCGGCCGGGATCGCTGGTGGAAAGCCGGACCAGACCTCTGGCGGAAAGGAGCCGGGCGACCGTGTCGCCGCCCCAGCCCCTGTTGCGCCAATCCCCACCAGGCCAACTCCCGCCGCCCCGGCTCCGGCTGCGCCTGCTGCCCCCGTCCCGGCTCCCGCCGCGCCAAGGGCCGCGTCGGCGATTCCCGCTGCGGTGGAAGGACGTCTGAACGACTTGCTGCGGCCAGGCGCGCTGGCGCGCGGCCCTGGCGTGGCTGAGGTTGACGCGGCAGAAGGCGCCAACGCCCCGGCTCCGGCTGCGCCCACCGGGCCCGCGCCCACCAGGTCCGCGCCGGCCATGGCCGCGCGGCAACCGGCGCCAGCGCCGCGTCCCGACCCACTGTCCGGCGTGCTCCCGGACTTGAAGGCCCCGGCAGCGCCGCCGGCGCGCGCCGCCGCGCCGCAACCCGCGGCGCCCCCGGAAGGTGCGCCAGTTGGGGCAGGGGCCCCCGGCAAGGGGGAGGGGCCCCAGGCCCAACCGGCGGTTCCGGCTGGGGGACTGTCGCGCGGCGCTTCCCTGGCGGGTCTGTCCGGGTTGTCAAAAAACCTGTCAAATCTCGTCCCCGGTCGCGGCGCCGCCGGCGGGCCGGATGCCGCAACTCCTGGCGCGCCAGCCGCCGCGCGGCCTTCGGCGCCAGACACGAAATCCGATCTGGCCGCCCGCATCGGCTCGCTGTTTAGCCGTCGCGGCTCCAGGGCAGATGATGCAGCTGGCGCCAGGCATTCCGCCGCCGGTGCATCCGCCAGCGGCGGCAAGGCCATGCCGGTGTTCCCCGAGCGCCCGGCGCCGCGTCCGGCCGCCGCGCCGGAGGCTCCTGCGCGACCGGTTCCCGCGCGGCCGGCTCCAGCCGCGCCAGCGCCGTCTGCCCCAGCTTCCGCCCAGCCCGGCGTCCCGGCGCCCGCCGCAGCGCCGGCAAGGGCCGGGGCCGGTGATGTGGTGTTCCCGACGCGTCCGGCTCCGCGCCCGCTGGCTCCGCGCCCGCTGGTGGCAGGCGACGATGCGCCCGCAGCCCGTTCCGCTGTCGCGCCGGAGGTCCCGGGCGTCTCCGGCCCGGCCGCGAAGCCTTCGCCCGCGCCGGCCGCGGCGCCTGCGGGCCCGCCGACAGTCGTCGGCAGCTACACCGCCGCCGGGTCGCTGTATGTCATGTATTCGGATGGCTCGATTGAAGCCCAGACTGACTCTGGCGTTTTGCACTTCCCGTCGCTGGACGCGTTGAAAGCGCACGTGGCCAGAGGCGACAAGGGCTGACGTTCGGGAGTTGAACAGCTTCGGGCTGAAGGCGGGTGAGGGCGGGCGTCGGGGCGTGATCCGGCCTGACGCCGCCGGCGCCCAGCTCCCGATCAGGGGGAATTGCCTGTCAGCGGCGGATCTGTCTCATCCAACGAAAAGGGCCCGGTTCGGGCCCTTTTTTATGGTCGCGGGTCCAGCGTTCAGGCGCCTGGCGTCCTGTCGAAGCCCTGCGTCGCCATCAGGGCGAAGGCATACATCAGCGCGGTTTCCTTCAGGGCGTCGAAGCGGCCGGAGGCGCCGCCGTGGCCGGCGTCCATGTTGATCTTGCAAAGGATGGGGCCGCCGCCCGTCATTGTGGCGCGCAGGCGCGCTGCCCATTTGGCCGGCTCCCAATAGGTCACGCGCGGGTCGGTGAGGCCGCCGAGCGCCAGGATCGCCGGATAGGCCTGCGGCTTGACCTGCTCATAGGGGGCGTAGGAGCGGATGAGGTCGAACGCCTCCTTGCTGGCGCCCGGATTGCCCCATTCCGGCCACTCCGGCGGCGTCAGCGGCAGGCTGTCGTCCAGCATGGTGTTGAGCACGTCGACGAACGGCACGTCGGCGATAATGCCGGCGAACAGCTGCGGCGCCATGTTGGCGATGGCCCCCATCAGCATGCCGCCGGCGCTGCCGCCATGGGCGACGATGCGGCCGGGAGCGGTGTAGCCTTCAGCGGCCAGACAGCGGCAGACGGCGATGAAATCGCTGAAAGTGTTGGGCTTGTGCTCCCGCTTGCCGTTTAGATACCAGGCCCAGCCCTTCTCCGTGCCGCCGCGCACATGGGCGATGGCGTAAACGAAACCCCGGTTGACCAGTGACAGCGGGTTGGTGCGGAACGACGCTGACATGGAGCTGCCATAGGCGCCATAGCCATAAACCAGCGCCGGGGCGCTGCCGTCGAGCGGCGTATCCTTGTGGTGCAGCAGTGAGACGGGAACCAGCGCGCCGTCGTCGGCCCGGGCCATCAGCCGGCGGGTGACGTAGTCGGCCGGGTTGTGGCCGGAAGGGACTTCCTGCTGTTTCAGCACCTCCCGCGTCCGCGTCGCCATGTTGTAGGCGTAGGTGGTCGCTGGCGTCGTCAGCGAGGCGTAGGCGAAGCGGATGTCGTCGGTGTCGAACTCCAGCCCGCCGTCCATGCCGAGCGCATAGGCCTCCTCGTCGAAGGCGATGACATGCTCCTCGCCGCTGGCCATCTCGCGGATGACAATGCGCGGCCGGGCGTCCTCCCGCTCCATGCGGGCCAGATGCCGGGCGAAGGCGAGGTGCGACAGAATCATCACCCCTGGGCGATGCGCAACCAGATCGCGCCAGTTGTCGCGCTGCGGCGCGCCGACCGGAGCGGTCACCAGCTTGAAGTCCTCGGCGCCACCGGCGTTGGTGCAGATAATCAGCTGGTCGCCGTGGTGCTCCACGTCGTACATCACCTGCGGCTCGCGACGCGCCACCAGCAACGGCCCGGCCTCTGTCGCCTCCAGATCGACCAGCCAGGTTTCGCTGGTTTCGTGGTCGCCCGCGCCGATGATGAGGTAGCGGCTGGACTGGGTCTGGTCGATGTGGACGAACCAGCCGGCGTCCGCTTCCTCATAGACCAGCCGGTCGGCCGATTGCGGCTGGCCGAGGCGGTGCAGGAACACCTTGCTCGGCCGGTGATTGGCGTCGTTCATCACGTAGAAGAAACCGCCGCTGTCCGCCTGCCAGACCAGTTCGCCCGTGGTGTCCGTGATCAGGTCGTCCAGATCGCGCAAGGAGCCGTCGGCGCTGACCTCACGCACGCGGATGTCGTAATATTCCGAACCCTTTTCATCGACGCTCCAGCCGATGCGGCTGAAATCCGGCGCGTGGTCGGCCGCCGCCAGATCGAAAAATGGCTTGCCTTCGGCCATGGCGTTGGCGTCGATCAGGATCTGTTCCGGCCCGCCGGTGCGGGAACGGCGGCAGATCAGCCCGTGCTCCGCGCCGGTTTCGAAGCGCTCGTACCACAGCCACGGGCCGTCGGGGGCGGGGACCTCGGAATCGTCCTCGCGGATGCGGCCGCGCATTTCCTTGATCAGGGTTTTGCGCAGTTTGGCCGCCGGAGCCATGACCGCGTCGCAATAGTCGTTCTCGGCCTCCAGCACCGCCCGGATATCGGCCGGGAGGGCTTTGGGCTTCTTCAACACGTCCTGCCAGTTGTCCGCCTTGAGCCAGGCGTAGTCGTCATGGAGCGCTTCGCCGTGGATCACGCGCGTCGTGGGTCGCGCCGGCGTAACCGGAGCGGCCGGAAAAGGCGTGCTGGCGCTGTCTGTCATGATGTGTTCCTGGACTGGTCCGGCGGACGGAAGGGCCGGAATGAAGGGGCAAAAAAGGCGAAAACCTCTGGAGCCTTACCAGATGCGCCTCGACAGCGACGTTATCAGGATCGGGTCCTGCACAGCCAGTCCCCAGGCGCATCAGCAGGCGTCAGGGGCGCGCAAGCTGCCCCGCATGCCGCTGCCGGAGACCGCTGGCGCAGGTCGCCGAAAGCGCGCGTGATGAAATCCGGCTTGACTCTCGCGCTGATTTAGGAATTATTACCTATAAATCATTTGCCCTGAAACTGTCAGGCGCGGGCGTCGTCAGGCGGCGGCTGACAGGCAGGTCTGGTTGTGGAGGGTATAACATATGGAACAAAAAGTGAACAACTATCCTGTGTACGCCTCCGTCCCCCGTTCAGTCGTCGCGGAGGTGAAAACGGGGGTGAAAACCGGAGCGCGGGGCGGCGCCCGGGAGGCCGGCAAACCCCGTCGCGCCGGTGGGGCGGCTGGCGATGCGGACAGGGCGGAGCGGCTGCTGGCGCGCCTCGCGGTTCATGGCGCCTTTCTCACGCCGTCCGTCGATGGCCGGGACGCCTGGAGTATTGGCCTCACCGGCGCCCGCCGCCTGGCCAACGGCGGCGGCGTCAGCCTCGGCGCCGGCGCTGTCGATGGCGCGACGGTGCGGACGCTGCTCACGGCCGGCGCGCTGGAAGAGGAGGCCGGCGCGGCGCGTCAGCGTCTGGTGCTGTCGCAGGCAGGAAAGGCGCGGTTGCGGCGGGCCAGGGCGACGGCCGGCGCCGGCGACGCCGACCCCTGGCTGGCCCAACATGCGGATCTGGGTCACGAACAGCGGCGCGTTGACGGCGAAATGCAACGGGTGCGGGTCAATCACGCCGAGAGCCCGCTGGCATGGCTGCGCCGCCGCCGCGACCGCTCCGGGGAGGCGATGATTGATGAAGCCGCCTTCGCCGCTGGCGAGCGGCTGCGCGCCGACATGACCCGGGCGCAGATGACGCCGCGCGTCACCGCCAGTTGGGAAACGCCGGTTTCCGCCGGCACGGGCGGGCGCTTGCGCCAGGAGCCAGGGGATATGGCCCTGGCGGCGCGCCAGCGCGTCAGCCGCGCCCTGGCGGCGGCGGGCGATGACTTCGCCGGCGTGCTGGTGGATGTCTGCGGCTTCCTCAAGGGGCTGGAGCAGGTGGAAAGGGAGCGGGGCTGGCCGGCCCGGTCTGGCAAGCTCATCCTGCGCATGGCGCTGGCGCGTCTCGCCGCCCACTATGGCCTGTCCGCCGCCCAGGGGCCGGAGCGCGGCCGCACGCGCGCCTGGCGGGAATAGGCGCGGCCCATGGAGCCGTGGGGGCCGTCACCCGGCCAGGGCGCTGGCGGCGTCGGCCTTGATGCGGTTCACCATGGAGTTAAGACCGTTGGAGCGCTGCGGCGTCAGGTGCTCCGCGAGGCCAAGCTGGCGAAACAGCCCCTGGGCGTCGGCGGCGATGATTTCCTGCGCCGGGCGCCCCGAAAAGAACGCCAGGGCGACGGCGACAAGGCCGCGAACGATATGGGCGTCGCTGTCGCCGGTGAAATGCAGCGCCGGCCCGGCGCCGGTCTGCTCAACCCGGCTTTCCAGCCAGACCTGGCTGGCGCAGCCGCGCACCTTGTTGGCGTCGGTGCGCGCCGCTTCGGGCATCGGCGGCAGGCTGCGCCCAAGCTCGATCAGATAGCGGTAACGGTCTTCCCATTCGTCGAGAAAGGCGAAGTCGTCGATGATGGTGTCGATGGCTGCGGACATGCGCCCATCCATAAAGCATTTCGGGGGAGGGTGGCTACGGGCCGATGGCAGACGCGGGGCCAGCAAGGGGGGCTCGCCGCGCCAGCCGGCCCCCAACCCGAAGACGGCAATCCGGTTTCGCTTTGACGTCGCGTACATCCGGCGTGCGAAAGCGGTCACGTCCTGCGCCCGGCGCGGCTACAAAGCCATGACCTGGCGCGAAACCCATGGCCCATCGCACGGCGGCGTCAGAGCCTGGCGTTTTCCTTGCGGCCCGCCTCGTCCTTTCCCTGTGGCGGGACGGACTTCGCGGAGGAGAGGGGCGCGGGGGAGAGCGCCTGTATGAGCCAGTGCAACAGCCCGGCCTGCTCCGCGCCGCCGGCAGCGGCGATCGCCGCCGCCTTGCGCGCTTCCGGCAGGGTTGACTGGGCGGCGATCGCCGCTTTGGCGAGGCCATCCAGGGTTTCGCGCTCCGTCAGGCCATTCACCGGCGACAGGGCGTAAACGATGGCGATGCAGATGATGCACTTCAGTAGACGCATGGCGACGGCCTGTCCTGTCCGGGGAAACCACTCCCAGCTCCCTGTGGATGGCCTCACTGTTTCGCGAACCGTTTTAGCATTGCGTAAACGGCCGTCTGACATTGTCTTCGCAGAGGCCATGAAGGCGCGTGACGGCGTGATGATCGCCGTCGCGCCGGACGGGAAGCCGGTCCCTGACAGGGCCTGTCCCGACAGGGCCCAGGCAAGGATCTCGGCAAGACCCGTGCGCACGCGGGGGCAGGGAAAGAGGGTTCGGCAGTGTTTCGCATGCTAACGGCGGCCAGGACTCTGCGCGCGTGGAACGCCCTGTTCGGCGGCGACAGGGCGTCGTCTGTCAAGGCGGACGCCGCATCCGGCCTTCCTGGGGCCGCGCAGCCAGCGGCCGGGTCGCTGGCCATGCTTGGCCACGAGTTACGCACCCCCCTTGCCGCCCTCATGGGCTATACGGAAATGCTCGCCGGCGCCGACCAGTTGACGGACGCGCAACGCCGCGCCTGGTCCGCCAGCGCTCACGCGGCGGCGAGCCATCTGAATGCGCTTGTCGCTTCCGTGCTGGAAAGCGGCGTCGAGGGGCTGGGGGCGCCGTCCAGCAGCCGCGAAACGGTGGACGCAGGCGCCCTGGCGGCGGACTGCTGCGATTTCGTCCGGCCCGATGCTTCGGCGCGCGGCGTCACGCTCCATGGCCCCCGGGCGGGTTCGGGCCCGGAGCTTCATTGCGACCCCCGGGCCGTTCGCCAGATTCTGCTCAATCTGCTGGCCAACGCCATCAAGTTCACTCCGCCCGGCGGCGAGGTGCGCCTGGACGCTACGCTTGAGGGCGCCATGGTGGTCCTCACCGTCTCCGACACCGGCATTGGCTTTGATGAGGCGCGGCGACGCCAGACCGCTGCCCGCCAGACCGCTGCTCGCCAAACCTCTGCTCGCCAGACCGCTGTTCGCAACGTCGCCGCCAGTGCGTGTGGCCCGGGGGTGGGCGCGCCGGGTCCGGAAGCCGCGGGCCTTGGCATTGGCCTGCTGCTCGTGCGCTCCCTCGCCAGCCTGCACGGTGGCGAAGCCTCGATTCACGCTGGCGAAAACGCCGGGACGGTGGCGCGCGTCGTCCTGCCGTCCGGACTGTCCGCTCCCGCCAATGAAACCAGCGCCGGATCAACGTGCGCGTCCCACATGATGGTGCCCTGCCTTGCGTGAAGCTCTCGCCAGATCCCGGAACGACTTTGTCCAGTACGAGCGCCCGGCTGCAAGCCCACGGCGTTCGCAGGCGAATGCGCGCGCCCGGTCGGGCGGCGTCAGCGCCATGGCCCGGTCCAGCGACGCGGGCGGCGTGCTCGTGGCGCTGCGGCGCCGGCTGCTGGCGCGGCCGGGTCGGGCGGCCTTTATCATCGCATCCGCCGGCCTGACGATGGGCGTGTTCATCAACGCCCTGACACTTCAGAACGGCGCGCATCCCAATCCCATGTTCGGCGGCAACCGGCCGGTGACGGTCATGGCCCATCCGCCGGCCGCCGTCCGGCCGCAGCCGGTAAAGCCACCGGTGGTCCAGCCGCAACAGCCGGCGGCGCGGGAGGTTCCGGCCGGGCCAGCCGCCGCGCCAGCGCCGGAGCACGCGCCGCGCCGGCAGGATGCGATCGGCGACCTGCTGAGGGGAGGCTCCGCGCCAGTGCCGCCGCCGCGGCCTGTCCTGGCGCCGCCGCCGCAGGCCGCGCAGCCAGTGGCGCCGCCGAAACCGCAGCCGGTCCCCCAGGTCATGTCCGCCCAGAAGGCGCTGGGCAAGCTGGGGTTTGGCGCGCTCAACGCCGATGGCCTGATGGGCCCCGGCACCCGCGCCGCCATCGAGCGCTTTGAAAAAGCCAGGGGCTTGCCGGTGACTGGCGAACTCAACCCCAGAACGTTGAAGGCCCTGGGGGCGGCGGCCGGCGCGCCGATCCGCTAGGGCATTGCCGCAAGCATTGGGTCCCGCCTTCCTTCAGGAAAATGCCCCGGACACGGGATTGGCGTACAAGGGATTGGCGTAGCCGCCCCGGAACGCCGCCGCTTCGCGCCGCCAGGATTTTGACGGCGGGAAAAACTGCAGGGAGAGCAGCCATGAGCGCCGCGCGCTTGCGCTCCGATTTCTGGGTGTCCGCCTATATCCGCCGCTGCGCCGCGCAGGACGTTGTCGCCGTGCTGCGCCGGCGCGGCGCGGCGGAAGCCGGCGCCATATTCGTCAAGCTTGACTGCCTCGATGGAACCGCGCGGCTGTTCGGACCGGCGCCGCAGAGTCTGGCGACTGACGATGATGGCGTGCGCCGCTTTATTGAAATCCCGCTGTCTGACAATACGCCGCTGGCGGCCGAGGAAAAACTGCGCCGCGAACTGAACTTCGACGGGGATCTCTGGATCGTCGAGGTCGAAGATCGGGCCGGACGGCATTTCCTCGATCTGGCGTGAGAGAAGGCCTTCGGGGCTTCCGGGAAAGGCGCGCGAAGGTTCAGCCTTTCCCCCGGCCGGGTCAGTTGGCTGCCCTTGCGCGCTGGCGTCAGTCCTCCGGCGTGCAGGTCACGCCGAGGATCGCCCTTGCCGCCCGTTCCCGCCAGGCGGGAGAGGCAGTGACGGCGCGGATCACCGCCAGGCCCCGGCCGGTGGGCGAAACCACCTCGATAGCGTCGTCCTCCGCATCGTCAGGTTGGGTCAGCCGGCGTTCTTCCTGCTGCGCCGCCGTCATGATCGTCAGGGTCACGGCGCCGCGCACGGCGGCCCGGTCGCTCAGGGAGTAGATCACCCGGCCATTGCGATCGTGGATCGACAGCGTCTGCACCAGCCCCGAGGACGGCATGACGACGCGCACCGGCCCGTCGTGCAGATCCCAGGCGCAGACGCCGCGCGCCACGGCCGGATCATCGCCGATGCCCGCCGTCCGCTTTGCGTCATGGGGGATCAACTGGGCCTCGCCATTGGCGCCGAGGCCGACATGGCGCGTGAACGCATCCGCCCGGGCCACCGCCGGAATGCGCAGGACGATGACCAGATGGATGATCGCGCCGAGCAGCATGCCGGCGATGATCGAGATGACGATGTCGGAGCCGCGCAGCTTCATGAGCAGCTCCTGCGGCGAATGACCGGGGTGAGCTGGTCGGCCACATGCGGGCGGGTGGTGAAGCCGGTCGGACTGTCATAAAGGCGCAGGGTGAGGCGGAAGGGCTCGCCGGCCGGGACGCGGAGCCACGCCCCGGGCTCCGGCGTCGCCGCGATCGCGATGGCAAGGGCGCCGCCAGGCCCGCGCAGCAGGCCTTCCGATGTCAGGCTGGAGGGCGGCTCACCGGACGCCTTGCCGCCGGTCGCCGTCGCGGTCAGCGTCCAGATGCGCGCTTCCGGGGTAGGGCCGGTCATGTCGTAGACGCAGTCGCCGGACAGCGGGCGGCCCTCGCTGTCGAGGTCGGCGACAAGCTCGACGCCTTCGCCCGTTCCCAGTTGCAGCGCGCCGCTGCGCTGGATGATGGCGCGGGCGTAAGGGTCGATGGCCGGGCCGCCCGTCGAGGGCCATGCCCGCCACTGGCCCAGTTGCACCGCGCCGGTCGGCGGTTGCTCGCGCAGCGCCAGCCAGGTCGAGCCAAATCCGGTGATGGCCGCGACCAGCAGGGTGATGAAGGTCATGACAATCAGCCGCAACGCAGACTGCTCCTCTGGGCGTTGCTTCCGGCGCCGCCGTCGCAGCCCGCCGGCGTGCTGGCGTTGGCGCGGGGCGAAGCCGGGGCTGGGTTGCGACGGTCGAATGGCGGCGGTGAACCGGCCGTTTCCGCCGCCCTGCCCGAAACATTCCTGAGCACGCCCGAGAACAGGGCTCCGATATCGTTCAGCGCCGGGGCGCTGTGGGCGGACACCACATCCGCCCGCGCGGCGGCGTCGGCGCTGGCGATCGCTGGCGCCTGGCTCGGCGCGGCGCTGGCTGGCGGCGCCGGATCGACGCCCGGCAGCGGCCGCAGGCGCACCGCCCGATGCAGCGGCTCCATCATCTCCCGCCAGGTCTGCGCTGGCAGCGTGCCGCCGGTCATCCGGTTGGTCGACGAGAAATCGTCATTGCCCATCCAGATCGCCGCCACGTAGTTCCCGGTGTAACCGCCGAACCAGCCGTCGCGGTAGGCGTTGGTGGTGCCGGTCTTGCCGGCCACGCGCACCCCGTCGATCCGCGCCCGCCGGCCGGTGCCTTCCTCCACCGCTTTTGTCAGCATCTGGTTGATGTTGGCCACCACGCCCGCCGGCAACACCCGCGCCGGCGGCGGGGCGTCCCGGTCATGCTGCCACAAAATCCTGTCGTGGCTGGTGCGGATCTCCGCCGCGCTCCATGCCTTCGCGCGGAAGCCGCCGTTGGCGAACACCGCGAAGCCAGAGGTGTGCTCGATGATCTTCACCTCCGCCGAACCGATGGGCAGCGAGGTTGAATCGCGCAATTCATGCTCCAGCCCCATGGATCTGGCGATTTCGATGATGCGGGCGCGGCCGATGCGGGCGTTGCCCTTGCCCAGCATGATCGACAGTTTCACGGGGATGGAGTTGATCGATTTCACCAGCGCCGTGGTCAATGACATGGAGCCGGCGAACGAGCGGCCATAGTTGGCCGGGCACCAGTTGCCGATGCACACCGGGCTGTCGACCACCGTGCTGGTGGGGGTGACAATGCCGGCGAGCAACGCGGTGGCGTAGACGTAGGGCTTGAATGACGAGCCGGGCTGACGCAACGAATCCGTGGCGCGATTGAACTGGCTGGCGCCGTAATCGCGGCCGCCGACCAGGGCCCGCACGGCGCCGTCCGGCTCCATCACCACCGTGCCCGCCTGCGAGGCGCCCCATTGCGAGCCATACTGGCGCAGGGCGTTTTCGATGGCGCTCTCGGCGCTGCGTTGCGCAAGGGGGTCGAGGGTGGTGCGCACCGTCAGCACCCGCTCGTCGCCGAGTTTGCCGGCTTCAGCCATGGACCGGATATCGTCATAGGCCCAGTCAAGGAAGTAATCCGGGCTGAAGTCGCGCTTGCGGTCCAGGGCCGTCGCCGGATTGCGCTTCGCCGACGTCACCTGGCCAGCGGTAAGCATGCCCGCGTCGACCATGTTGTCGAGCACGTCGCTGGCGCGGGCCCGGGCGGCCGGCAGGTTGATGTGCGGCGCGTAGCGGGTCGGCGCCTTGAACAGCCCGGCCAGCATGGCGGACTCGGCCAGGGTGAGATCGCGCGCCGATTTGCCGAAATAGAAATCCGCAGCCGCCGCCGCGCCGAAATTGCCGGCGCCCATGTAGACCCTGTCCAGGTACAGTTTCAGGATCTGCTGTTTGCTCAGCCGCGTTTCCAGAAACAGCGCCAGGAACGCTTCCTTGATCTTGCGCTCGAGCGACCGCTCGTTGCTGAGGAACATGTTCTTGGCGAGCTGCTGCGTGATGGTGGAGCCGCCCTGCACCACGCCGGAAGAATTGGCGTTGACGGTGAGGGCGCGCGCTGTCCCCATCGGATCGATGCCATAATGATCGAAGAAGCGCCGGTCCTCCGTGGCCAGCACGGCGCTGATGAAATAATCGGGATAGTCGCTGAGCTCGAGGGCATCGTTCTGGCGGATGCCGCGCCGGCCGATCTCCACGCCGTAACGGTCGAGAAAGGTGACGGCCAGATCGGTCTGCTTCAGCCAGTTCTCGCCCTCGGTCAGGCGGAAGGCGGGCTGGGCGAGGGCGACCAGCACCACGCCGGCGCCGACGCTGAGGGTCAGCGCCTCGCAGGACAGATCGACGACAGCCTTCCGGAAGCCGGATACGGCGAACCTGTCGGTGAAGTCCCGCCACGTCCGCCACGCTTCACCCGCGCGCGTCCCGAGCGTATACAGCCCGGAGTCGATGCGCGCATCCATGGCGAGCGCGAGATGCCGGATCTTCGTCGTCAGCGAACCCTTGCCTGGCGCCACAGTCCGTGATCCCTGCCTCCAGTGGACGCCGCCGCACGGGCGCGTCCACGCTTTCTGTAGTATAGCAGGCGAGGGGGCGGCCCGTCAGCCTTGCCGGATGTGGGAGCAATTGTTTGGTTAAGCAGCGTTGCAATCCTGACATGGCCCCGGCGGATGCGCCGGAGCCCTTCTGGCGCGTCACGGCGCTGGAAGACATGGATGACCAGCAATGGGAGAGCCTGTGCGACGGCTGCGGACGCTGCTGCCTGATCAAGCTGGAGGACGAGGACACCGGCCGCATCCATTACACCGATGTGGGCTGCCGGCTGCTTGATGGCGAAACCTGCCGCTGCCGGGACTATCCGGGCCGCCAGAGCCAGGTGCCCGACTGCGTGCGGCTGACGCCGGACATCGTCCGCACCCTGACCTGGTTGCCGCCCACCTGCGCCTACCGCCTGCTGCGCGAGGGCGCTGACCTGCCCTGGTGGCATCCATTGGTGTCCGGCGATCCGGAAACGGTCGTGGCGGCTGGCGTTTCGGTGCGCGGCCGCCTCAGCGGCTCTGAACAGAACATGGAGCCGGAGGAGCTGATCGAGCGCATTGTGCGCTGGCCGGATCGCACGCCGCGCCAGGCGAAGGGGCCGCCAGCCCCGGTTGCCAGACGGCTGGCCGGCGCAGCGCGGAGCCGCGCCAGAAAGCTCCCCTGAAGGGGGTCAGGCCGGCGCGCTTTCCGCGGGCTTGCGCTTCTTCTTCGGCCGGCCGGCGACTGGCTGGGTCATGCCGTTGTGGCCGGGGCCGGAGAGCACCACCACCTTCGCGCCAAGCGGCGTGCGGGCGTAAAGATCCATCACGTCCTGGTTGACCATGCGGATGCAGCCCGACGACACGCGCGAACCGATGGTGCGCGGTTCGTTGGTGCCGTGGATGCGGAACAGGGTGTCCTTGCCATTCTGGTAAAGATACAGCGCCCGGGCGCCGAGCGGGTTGCGCAGGCCGCCGGCCACCCCGACGCCGCTCTGCAGCTTGACGACGACCTTCTTCAGCTCCGGTTGCCGGTCGATCATCTCCTTCGGCGGATACCAGTCCGGCCATTCCTGCTTGCTGTTGATGGTCGCTTCGCCCGACCAGCCAAAACCCTCGCGGCCGACGCCAACGCCGTAACGGATGGCGGAGCCGCCAGGCTGGACCAGATACAGATAACGGCGTGCCGGATCGACGACGATCGTGCCTGGCGCCTCCGGGCCGTTATACGCCACCTTGCGGCGCAGGAACGCCGGATTGATGCTGCCCTGGGGCACGCCTGGAACCGGGAATTTGTCATCCGGAACCGGCGCATACATGGCCGCGTAATCATCCGGCGTCGGATCGCCCAGCGGCGCCGGCGGCGGCTGATTTTGTGGCGGAAGGGCGCTGCCGGGAGCGACCGCCGTTTTCTGCAGTTCATTCTCCAGGCTGCCGGGCCCGCGCGTCTGGCACGCGGCGAGGGTGAGCGTGGAGGCGGCCACGAGGAAGCAACGGCGAGACAGAACCTGCATGACAGCTCCGGCGATGGCGGGCTCCGTCGCACATGGCCGGTCCCGGTCCGGCTGCGCGTCTGACGACGGGGCGTGTTCGGAGGATGAAACGGGTGGGGGACGTCCGGAAAACGTTCCTTGAAATCAGGGTCTGGCGACGATGGCGTAAAGCGGGGGATGCTGCAACACATCTGCGCCACAATCATGGCCGGCCTGCATGGCCAGGACGGTGCAAACGCCCGCGCCGCCTTGACCTTGGGCCTGGCCTCCGCGACAGTCCGGCCATGAAAGAAATGGGAGAAAGCGCCATGACCGAAGATGAATTCCGGATCTGGACCGGGCCTGGCGACTATGTCGATTCGGATCATCCCGCCGTCATCGCCTTCGCCCGCGATGTCGCCGGCGCCGCCGCGACGCCGCGCGAGCGCGCCCGGCTGATCTACAGGGCCGTGCGCGAACTGTTCTACGATCCCTATGTGACCTGGGGGCCGGAGGTGTTCCGCGCGTCCAGCGTGCTTGCCGCGGGGCGCGGCTATTGTGTCGGCAAGGCGTCGCTGATGGCCGCCGCTTGTCGCGCCGCCGGCGTGCCGGCCCGCGTCGCCTTCGCCGACGTCACCAATCACCTGGCGACGCCGCAACTGCTGGAGCGCATGGGCTCCAACATCTTTTACTGGCATGGTTTCACCGAAGTGAACCCGGAGGGGCGCTGGATCAAGGTGAGCCCGACCTTCAACGCATCCCTGTGCGACAAGCTGGGGGTGGAGCCGCTGGAGTTCGACGGCGAGCACGACGCGCTCATGCAGGCGTTCGATGGGGCGGGCAACGCCTTCATGGCCTATCTGGCCCAGCACGGCGCCTTCCACGACGTGCCGGCGAAGCACATCATGGCGGAAATGGCCTTGCGCTATCCAAAGCCGCTGACCCGGGATGGCGTCAAACCCGACATGGAGACTGAAGCCGCGGCCCTGGCCGCCGGCTGAGCGCCGCGCCAGAATGCGGGCAGGAGTCGCGTGGCCAAGGGTAGCGTGGCCAAGGGTAGCGTGGCCAAGGGTAGCGTGGCCAAGACTAACGTGGCCAAGACTACTGCGGTCAAGATTACTGCGGTCAAGACTAACGCGGTCAAGACTGGCGTGGTTGGGGCTGAAAACCGCAGCGGTTTCCGCCGATGGCGATTTTGCTGGAGGCGGGAGCCGCCTCCAGGAGCCGCCTCCGGGAGCGGGCGCCGGATCGTTAACCAGTTGTCCGTCACATTCGACGCGCTGGCTTCTGGTGGGACGCGGACCCTGCCGGAGGCGCGTCGCCAGCGGAGGGCGCATGGCTTTTACCGGGCCGGGTCCTGGCGGCGCCGGCTTTCCCAACGGGCAACGCGCGCCATAACGGCCCGCATGCAGTGGAGCGACAGATGAACTTCGGAAGCATGAGAGGTTTGGCAATCGCGGCGCTGGCCGGAGCCGGCATGACCCTGGCGGCCACCGCCGCCAGCGCCGCCCAGTGCGGCAACGGTCCTGAGGGTTTCGGCGCCTGGCTGGCCCAGTTCAAGCAGGAGGCCGCCGCGGCCGGCATCCGCCCGGCCGTCATCAACGCCGCGCTCGGCGACGTGGCCTATGACCGGCGCGTCATTGGCCTGGATCGCAACCAGAAACACTTCAGGGTCAGCTTCGAGAAATTCATCGCCAACCGCGTCAGCCCCGGCCGCATCGCCAAGGGCCGGCAGATGATGCAGCGGCACGCCAGCACCTTGCGCCGCATCGAGCAGCAATACGGCGTGCCCGGCGAGATCGTGGTGGCGATCTGGGGCATGGAGACGGACTACGGCGTGGTGCGGGGCAATACCCCGGCCTTCCGCGCCCTGTCGACGCTGGCCTATGACTGCCGCCGCTCCAGCTTCTTCACGCGGCAGCTCATGGACGCCCTGCGCGTCGTGCAGCGCGGCGATCTGAGCCCGCAGCAGATGCGCGGCGCCTGGGCCGGCGAGATCGGCCAGGCGCAGTTCATGCCCTCGGCCTACTACAACTACGCGGTGGATTACGATGGCAACGGCCACGCCGATCTCATCAACAGCTCTGCCGACACCCTGGGCTCCATCGCCAATTACCTGCGCGGTCACGGCTGGTCGCGCGGCGCCGGTTACCACCCCGGCCAGCCGAATTTCGCGGTGATGCGCGAGTGGAACAAGGCGGAAGTCTATGCAAGGGCGCTCGGTTATTTCGCGGACAAGCTGAAAAACTGAGCCAGCGCCCGACCCGCCGCGTATCGGTCAAGCCGGACGGCGCATGCGCTTTTCAGGGCCCGGATGCGCGCCCATCCTGGCCCTGGCAGTAGCCGCCAAAAGGTCCCCCAAAGGGACGCGATAATAAATTATGGGAAAATTGTCCTTGACAATCGCACGCTGTCGGGATAAGGTTCATCCATGCTCAGAAATTGTAGCTGAAGCGCTGATGTTGCAGCGTCAGGGCTGAGGCGGGCGCTTCGTTCCGGTTCCGGTCGTCTCCGGCTGGCCATTGGATCGGGAGCGCGTGCGCCAGTTTTTCAGGTATTCGTGTTGAACCGCGCCATTGGCGCGGTTTTTTTATTGTCGTGACGCGCCGATTTGGCCGACTTTTTCACCGGAAACCTGGAGGCCTGATGGATATGGGAGGCGGGGGAACGGGACCTTCTGGCCGCGCCGCGCCGGCGTCGCCAAGGATGGCGGTCGGACCGGCGGCGCGAAAGCGCCGGAGCCGGGGGCGGACCAGACGGGCGGCGCCATCAGGCGTAGCGGCGGCTGCCGGCAGGCGTCCCGCGCCGGGCCTGACCGTCGCACAGCTGCTCGTCTGCCGCCAGCGCTTCGAGGCTGGCGAGGCGACGCTGGCGGGGCTCGCCGCCGAGTTTGGGGTTCCGGCCCGCCGGTTCAGCGCCATTCGCAAGGAGCAGCAGTGGCGGGCTCCGCCGCCGCGTTCCAGGCGCCGGGCGGGGAGGGGAGCGCCTGCCGGGGTCGGGCATGCGCCTGGCGGAGAAACGTCATACGCGGCAGGGGCGACCCGGCCAGAGCTTGTGGCGCGGCTCTGGGCCGCCGCCGGGCGCCATATGAACGAAATCGAAGCCGCCCTGGCGGCGGAGCCTGGCGATGGCGCCGCCCGCGAGCGCGAGGCGAAGCTGATGGCCATGCTGGTGCGGGTGGCCACTGGCCTCGCCGCGCTGGAGCGCGCCATCGCCAGCGAACCTTCAGGCAAGGGAGGCCAGGGCGATGACGCCGGCGCGGGACTGCCTGACGATGCCGATGGATTCCGTCGCGAGCTTGCGGCGCGCATTGCTGCATTGCGCCGACGCGGGGCTGCTGACGACGTTTCTGGATGAACTGCCGCCCGAGGTTCTGGCGCGCCTCGCCGCCGACTGGCCGCTGTTCGCCAGGGCCGACCAGATGCCGCCGCCAGGTGACTGGAACATCTGGCTGATGATTGGCGGGCGCGGCGCCGGCAAGACCCGCGCCGGGGCCGAATGGGTGCGCGGCATGGCCCTCGGTCTGCCGCCCTTCGCCACGACGCCCGCAGGGCGCATCGCTTTGGTGGGCGAAACCTACGCCGATGTGCGCGATGTGATGATCGAGGGCGTCTCGGGTCTGCTGTCCCTCGGAGGGGCCGCCCGGCCGGCCTGGTCGCCGGCGCGGCGCCGGCTGGAATGGCCCAATGGCGCTGTCGCCCAGGCCTTTTCCGCCGAGGACCCGCAGGGACTGCGCGGTCCGCAGTTCGAAGTCGCCTGGTGTGATGAGCTCTGCAAATGGCGCAACGCCCGGGAAACCTGGGACATGCTGCAATTTGGCCTGCGCCTTGGCGTCCGTCCGCGCCAGCTGGTCACCACCACGCCGCGGCCCATGCCGCTGCTGCGCGCCCTGATGGCCGACCCCCGCGCCGTGCTGTCGCGGGCCCGCACCCGGGACAACGCCGCCAATCTGGCTCCGGCGTTTCTGGAGGCGGTGGTTGGCCGCTACGCCGGCACGCGGCTGGGGCGTCAGGAGCTGGATGGGGAACTGGTGGAGGAACGCTCCGACGCCCTGTGGTCGCGCGGCGCCATCGAGGCGGCGCGGGTCACGCTGGCGCCGCCGTTCGTTCGCCTCGTCGTGGCCATTGATCCGCCCGCCAGCTCCGGCCGGCGCGCCGACCGCTGCGGGATTGTCGCGGCGGGGCGGGATGCTGATGGCGTGATCCATGTGCTGGAGGACGCAACCCTGGCCCGCGCCACGCCCGCCGCCTGGGCCGCCCGCGCCATCGCGCTCTATCACCGGCATGTCGCCGACGCGCTGGTGGTGGAAGTGAACCAGGGCGGCGAGATGGCGACGGCGGTGCTGCGCCAGTGCGACGCCGCCGCGCCGGTGACGCCGGTGCGGGCGACGCGCGGCAAATATGTGCGCGCCGAGCCGGTCGCCGCCCTGGCGGAACAGGGGCGGTTGAAATTCTGCGGAGTTTTCCCCGAACTGGAAGACGAACTTTGCGATTTCGGGCCGGACGGCCTGTCCGGCGGGCGCTCGCCCGACCGGATGGACGCCATGGTCTGGGCCGTCACCGCCCTGATGGGCGATGGCGCGCCGCCACGCATCCGGTCCCTGTGACGTCGGGCCCGGTTCGCGCCGTCTGAATCCGCAGCAGAATCCGTTACATACAGGGAGCATGCCATGCCGCGTCTGTTGCGCCGGTTGCTGGATCGTTTTTCGCCGGCGCCAGGGGCGCCCCTGGCCGGAGCGGCGGAGCGGCGGTCGGCGACCGCCGGCGCGTTCGTCGCCTGGTCCACGCCGGGGAGGCCGGTGTGGTCGGCGCGTGATTGCGGCGCCTTCGCGAAGGAGGGTTTTCAGGCCAACGCCATCGCCCACCGCTGCGTGCGCCTGGTCAGCGAAGCGGCCGCCTCGACGCCCCTGCTGCTCTATGACGGGCGGCGTGAACTGACCAGCCATCCGCTGCTCGATCTGCTGGCCCGGCCCAACCCGCACGAGGGCGGCGGCGTGCTGATGGAGGCGATCTACGGACATCTGCTGGTGGCGGGCAACGCCTATGTGGAGGCGGTGCAACTCGACGATGTTCCGCGCGAACTCTACGTCCTGCGGCCTGATCGCATGCGCGTTGTCCCGGGCGCGGATGGCTGGCCCGAAGCCTGGGAATACACGGTGGGCGGGCGCAGCGTGCGGTTCCGGCGGGCCGCCGGGCGCCTCAGCCCCATCCTGCATCTGAAGCAGTTCCACCCCGCCGACGACCATTACGGCTTCTCCGCCATGGAGGCCGCGGCGACGGCGCTGGACCTGCACAACGCCGCGTCCGCCTGGAACAAGGCGCTGCTCGACAACGCGGCCCGCCCGTCTGGCGCGCTGGTGTATTCCGGCGCCCAGGGCGCGGGCCTGAGCGACGCCCAGTTCACCCGGCTGCGGGCCGAGATGGAGGCGCAGTTCCAGGGCGCCGCCAACGCCGGCCGGCCTCTGCTTCTCGATGGCGGCCTTGACTGGAAGCCGCTGTCGCTGACGCCAAAAGACATGGATTTCATCGAGGCGCGGGCTGCGGCGGCGCGGGAAATCGCTTTGGCCCTTGGGGTGCCGCCGCTGCTGCTGGGACTGCCAGGCGACAGCACTTACAGCAATTACGCCGAGGCCAGCCGCGCTTTCTGGCGCCAGACCGTGCTGCCGCTGGCGCGCCGGACCGGCGCCAGCCTGGCGCACTGGCTTGCGCCGGCATGGGGCGGCGACCTGCGCCTGGAGCCGGACCTGGACGCCATCGAAGCCCTGTCGACGGAGCGGGAGGCGCTCTGGCGGCGGGTCAATGCGGCGTCGTTCCTGAGTGATGGCGAAAAACGCGAGGCCGTGGGCTATGGATCTGACCGGTCATGATGAATATACAACAGTATTTTTCTAAGGTATTAATCTTTTTTACATAAGTTGATTTCATGAAATGATCTGTTAATGGATCATTGTTGATGTATAAATTTGGGGTGTTGAATGAGCGTTGTCTTGTTTCTTGCTGGGGCGTCCGGTGATTGTGGCCGGCGTGAACTGGCCAATTGCTGCAACGGGTTTCGCAATACGCCGCCGGGCTGGGTGTGGCGCGAGCAGGGGCCAGGCGGCGCGCTAAACCTTGCGCCGGAAGACGCCTGGCGTCGCCAGGGCCGGCTAGGCGCCGCGCCGCCGCCGCCACCCCGGCAGGAGGACGACGCGCTTTTCTGCCCATCGGATGACGCGATGCGCCGGCAGCTGGAGCAGATCGCCGCTGGCGGCGTTTTCGGGCGACCAGCGACGTTTCAGGAGATCGGCGCCTTTGAGAACGCCTGCGGCGCGCCCTTGCCGCGCGATTATGTGGAGTTTCTGCGGGCAGGCCAGTTCACCGCCCAGATTGCCCGGTTTTTTGACGCGCCGGACGCGGATGGCGGGTTTGACGCGCTGCAATGTTTCTTCGGTTTTGGCCTCCCGTGGTCGACCTGCAACCTGGACTATGTGCGCCAGCTGTATGCCGGCGGCGCGCCGGACGGCGTGATCCCGATCGCCGGCAATGGCGCTGGCGATTATGTCTGTCTGGATCTGCGCGGCGGCGACACCGCCCGTCAGGCTCCGGTTGCATTGTGGCGCATCGACCATTTCTGGCGCGCCGGCGAATGGCGGGAGCAGGATTTCATACCGCTGGCTGAGAGTTTTTCTGCTTTCGTCCTGGGGCTTCGCCAGGCGCCGCGTCGGGCCGCCGGCGACGGGAATGCAGCGCGCCAGCCGCCCTCCAGCCAGCGCGCTCCCTCGCATGTGGCGGCGCCCCCTCTGACCTTTGGGCCATTGCTGGGACGCTGGTCGGCGTAATCATCGTTATCTGCTTCAGTATTGGGAAAGGAACCGGCGATGGGATCAGTTCTCGACGCGTTCATTTCCCGCGCCGATCTGGCAGACCTTGCGTTGTTGCTATGGGCTGTTGGCGTCACAGGCCTGTTGCTGGCCGCAATGCAGCAACTGGGGGCCGCCAACCGTCGCTTTGATCTGTTTGTTCAGGAGCTGGCGCGTTTCAACCGTCGTTTTGGCGGCGAATAGGAAATCGCCTGACGAAGACGCGCGCATCAGCGCCGTGAAAAGTCCAAACACCGCCTGACCATGGACGATGTATCCCGCGCATCGCCCATTGGCCATCGCCAATCGTTATTTCGACGCATTTGTCCGGCGCGATGGAGAAGGTCCGCTCCGCCGGGAATGTGATGAAGATGGGGGGACTGATGGTGAGAAGATTGAAGTTGGCCGCCCGGGCCGTATGCCGTCGCGCCGATGCGACCGGCTGGCCCGCGGAACAGCCACGGTTCACGGCTATCTCCGCCGGCTGGGGGCGCAGCCGCAAACAACATGAGCCGGGCGCCGCCGTGGAGGTGATCGCCACCTTCGTTGGCGTGCTGAGTCGCCTCGACGCGGCCCGCGCGGCCAACCATCCGGCCTCCCCCGGGGAAGCTGCGGCCGCCGTCAGGACTGTCGCGGAGGCTTGAACATGGGTGTTCATATAGCGCAGGACGTTACCCCTGACGGGACTTTTTCCGGCTACGCCAGCCTGTTCGAGGTCCCCGATCTGGGCGGCGACATCATCCAGCGCGGCGCTTTCGCGGCCAGCTTGGGCCGTCGCGGGGCGGGACGCGTGCGGATGCTGTGGCAGCACGACGCCGCCCAGCCGCTGGGGCAGTGGCTCGATATCCGTGAGGACGCGCGGGGCCTGCGCGTGCGCGGCAAGCTCAATCTGGCGGTGCAGCGCGCCCGCGAATTGCAGGCCCTGATGGCGCAGAAAGCCGTCGACGGCCTGTCCATCGGCTTTCACGCCGTGCGCGCCAGCCGGGACGGGCGCAACGGCCTGCGCCGGCTGCTGCATGTGGACCTTTGGGAAATCTCGTTGGTGACCTTTCCGATGCAGCCGGCCGCGCGCGTGATGGACACCCGTGGCGACCGGGCGCTGGAACAGGGGCTGCTCGCAAGCATCAGGCGCATGTCCGGCGCCTTGCAAGGCGCCGCCTCAGGCTGACCCTGAACGGCCTGGGCTTTCCAGCGCGCGAATGCGTCGCCCCTGGAGAGGGAGCGAAAACGGCGGCGTTGTCGCGTCGGGCATGGGGCCCGGTTCGCGGCCCGTTCGCTGTAACAGCTTTCCTCAACCGCCGGCTGCTCGCCGGCGGTTTTTTGTTGCCCGCACGCATCCATTTGCAACCCTTGAACCCTGATGATGGAGTGGTCATGACCGCAATCGCCATGCCGGAGCAGACGCCCAGGATGGAGCGCAAGGCTCTTGACGGCGCGCCGCCGTCGCCGGACGTCGCGCAGGCTTTCGAGGAGTTTTCCCGCAATTTCGCGGCGTATCAGGAAGCGAATGACGCCCGGCTGCGCTCGCTGGAAAAGCGCGCCGGGGATGTGCTGCTGGAGGAAAAGCTGGCGCGCATTGATGCGGCGCTGGACGAGAGCCGCCGTCGCCATGATCGCGCCGCCCTCGACAGCGCCCGCCCCATGCTGGGGGCGGCGGCAGAGGGGGCGGACCCGCTTGAACGCCAGCACAAATCGGCTTTCGCCGCTTATGTGCGCAGCGGCGAGGCGGCCGGCCTCAAGCAACTGGAAACCCGCGCCCTGTCGGCCGGTTCCGGCCCCGACGGCGGCTATCTGGCGCCCGTGGAGGTCGAGCGCGACGTGCTCGGTCGCCTGGCGGCGCTGTCGCCAATCCGCAGCGTCGCCTCGGTGCGGATGATTTCGTCCGGGACATACCGGAAGGCCTTCTCTACCACCGGTCCGGCCGTCGGCTGGGTGGCCGAGACGGCGGCCCGACCCCAGACCGACGCGCCGGTGCTGGCCGAGCTGAACTTCCCGGCCATGGAATTGTACGCTCAGCCGGCGGCCACCCAGACCCTGCTCGATGACGCCATCGTCGATATCGACCGCTGGATCGCCGAGGAGGTGGAGCAGGCTTTCGCGGAGCAGGAAAGCGCCGCCTTCGTCAATGGCGACGGCGTCGCCCGGCCGCGCGGCTTCCTGAATTCACCCAAGGTCGCCAACGCCAGCTGGGCCTGGGGCAGCCTCGGCTTCGTCGCCACGGGCGCGGCCGGCGCCTTCGCCGCCAGCGACCCCTCTGACGCGCTGGTCGATCTGGTGTACGCCCTGAAGGCCGGCTACCGCCAGAACGCCGCCTTCGTCATGAACCGCAAAACCCAGAGCCTGATCCGCAAGTTCAAGGCCAGCGACGGCAGCTATCTGTGGGCGCCGCCGGCGACGGCGGGCGGCGCGGCTTCCCTGCTCGGCTTTCCGCTGGTGGAGGCCGAGGACATGCCGGATGTGGCGGCGGACAGCTTTTCAGTCGCCTTCGGCGACTTCCGGCGCGGCTATCTGGTGGTCGACCGGGCCGGCGTGCGGGTGCTGCGCGATCCCTACAGCGCCAAGCCCTATGTGCTGTTCTACACCACCAAGCGCGTCGGCGGCGGCGTCCAGGACTACGACGCCATCAAGCTGCTGAAGTTCGCGGCCTGAGCAGGGCGCCCCGCCTCAGCGCCAGCCGGCGCTGAGGCCCCAGCCGGCCAGGGTTTCGTCGATCCAGTTGCGTTGCGGAGCCAGCAGCACGCCTTGCGTGGTCTGGCCGCAGGGAGCCGACCCAGCGCCCTTCGACCAGCTGGTGACAGCGACGACCTCGCCATCCATGGCGGAGATGGGGCCGCCCGAGTCGCCGGCGCAGGCCCCGGCGCTTTTGCCCTTCGGCGCGCCGATCCACAGCAGGATCTTGCCCGGCCCCCACGGTTCCACCACCGGCGCGGCGACGGAGCGGAAACGGCCGTCCGCTGGCTGCCGGCCGACGGAGCCATAGCCGCCGACGTTGACCGTGGCGCCGGCGCGCGGCTGCGGCCCGACCGAGAGGGCCGCCGGGACAAAGCGCGATGGCAGCGGCTGCGCCAGCCGCACCAGCGCCATATCGACCGACTGGCGGCGCTGGCGGATGGCGTCCTTCACATAATCCGGATGGGTGACGGAGGCGGTGGGCGTCAGCAGCACCGGCTGGCCGTTTTCCATGTAGTGCACCCGGTGCTCGCGCGTCGGATCGGCGCAATGCGCCGCCGTCAGCACCGCGCGGGGCGAAACGACCACGCCGGAGCAGACGGCGCCGCCAGCGCCCAGCACCATCACCGCGGCGGCGCTGGCCGGCCCGCTATCGACCGCGCCGCCAATGATGGCGTGCGCCGGCGCCGGCGCCAGCAGCAGCGCCAGAACCAGGACGCCGGCGCGCCGGGAGCGGCAAGCGTGGGAACGGTGGGCTCGCATGGTTCGTCTCGCACGTTCTTCCCGACCAGGGATGAGGCGTTCCAACAGAAATTCGTGGCTGCAATCCAGGCTATGCGCCTGGGGAAGCCAGCCTTTGCGACGGGAGGTGAAGCATGAACCTGATGCTTGTCAACGGCCCCGCCGTCGAACCGGTGACGCTCGACGACATGAAGCTTTACCTGCGGCTCGACGGCGACGCCGAGGACGCGCTGGTGACGGCGATGATCCGGGCCGGCCGCATGACCGTGGAGGCGGCGACCCATCTGGCGCTGCTCGAACAGGTGTGGCGCATTCGCCTCGACGCCTGGCCCGCCGCCGGCATTGTCGCGCCGCCCATTGGCCCGCTGCGCCGCATCGAGGCGGTGCGCCTGGTGTCGCGGGCGGGTGAGGCCGCCGCGCTCGACGTCGCGGGGTTTCGCGCCGATGCGGGCGCCGGGATGATCGCCATGCCGGCAACGCCGCCGCAGCTGTCTGGCGGTCACGTCGAGATCGATGTGAGCGTGGGTCATGGCGTGGCGGCGTCCGATGTGCCGGAGCCGTTGCGCCTCGCCGTGCGGACCATGGTCGCCTGCTGGTTTGATAACCGGGGCGAGGCCCCGGCGCCGCGCGGCGCGTCGTTGCTGCCCGATGCGGTGCGCGCCCTGCTGGCGCCGTTCCGGCCCATAAGGCTCGTATGAATGAGGCTCGCATGAACGCGACTGGCGTCAACGGCGGCGGTTCGCGGCGCCGTCGCATCATCATCGAGCAGGCTGTCGATACGCCAGACGGCGCCGGCGGATTCAGCCGTGTCTGGAGCCCTCAGGCGGCCGTCTGGGCGTCGTTTCGCCTGATCCGCGCCGCGCCGCGCGACATGGCTGACCGGCCAGCGCTGGCGGTTGTGTGGAGCGTGCGCCTGCGCTGGCGCGATGATCTCGATGGAACCCGGCGGCTGCGCGATGGCGCGCGGATTTTCACCATCCTCGGCGGCGGCGATCCGGACGGGCGAAAGGCGTGGCTTGATGTGCGCGTCGAGGAGGAAACGGCATGAACGGGGCGGAGCCTGGTGATGACGGGACGATTTTTTCCCCGGTTCTGGCGCTGCGCGTCGCGGTTCACGCCGCCCTGACGGCGGATGCGCCGCTGGTCGCCATGCTCGGCGGCGCCCGCGTCTACGACGCCGCGCCGCGCGGCGTCTCCGGCCTTTACGTAGTGTTCGATGGGGCGACCGCCCGTGACCGCTCGGCCGGATCGCAGCGCCGCGAGAGTCATGAATTCAGCCTGACCGTCTGGTCGCGGCCGGGTGGACCCCGGCCGGCGTTGGAAGCCGCGGCGCGCATCCGGGCGCTGCTGGATGATGCGGACCTGCCGCTGGCCGGCCATCGTCTGGTGTTGCTGCGCGTTGCCCGCGAGGACGTGCGTCGCGATCCGCAAAGCGGCCTGCCGCAGGTGCGGCTGACGCTGACGGCCATCACCGGGAATGGGGTCACCTGAAACAGGAGCACGGGATGGGAGCGCAAAAGGGCAAGGATCTGCTGCTGAAGATCGCCGGGCCAACGCCCGGCGTTTTCATGACGGTGGCCGGCTTGCGGGCGCGGCAGATCGCATTCAACGCTGACGCGGTGGATGTGACCAACGCCGAATCCAGCGGCCGCTGGCGTGAATTGCTGGCCGGCGCCGGGGTGCGGCGCGCCGCCGTCAGCGGCGCTGGCGTCTTTCTCGACGAGGCCAGCGACGCGCTGGTGCGCGAGGCGTTCTTCGCCGGTGACATCCGCGCCTGGCGCATCGTCATTCCCGGCTTCGGGAGCATCGACGGGCCGTTCCAGATCACCGCCATGGAATATCGCGGCGAACACGCGGGCGAGGTGACCTTCGACCTCGCCCTGGAATCCGCCGGCGCGCTGGCGTTCACACCGGTCTGACAGGGGGCTTCATGTCTGTTTCGATACAGCCTTTGGCGGCGGGTTTCCTGGCGTTCCGCCATTCGGGCAACCGCCGGCGCGGCGAGGTGGTGGCGACCATCGGCGGCCAGCCGGTGCGGCTGCGTCTGACGCTTGGCGCCCTGGCCGAACTGGAAACCGCCTTTCAGGTCGACGATCTGGCGCAACTCGCCGCCCGCTTTGGCCGGGGCGCGCTGTCGGCGCGCGATCTGCAGGCCATCGTCACCGTGGCCATGCGGGGCGCCGGGCGTTGCGTCACCGACGCCGAAGCGGCTGATCTGCCGGTGGCTGGCGAATTGCCTGGCCTGGCGCGCGCGGTTGCCGAACTGCTGGCGCTGACCTTCGGTGATCCTGACGCGGCGCGCGCCGCGGCGCCGGAGGAGGGGCCAGAGCGCCCTTTTGTCCGGCGGCTGCTGATCCGGACGCGCGGCCTTTTCCCTGGGATGCGGTGATGGCTTTCGGCCTTGGCCGGCTTGGCCTTGCGCCCGAGGCCTTCTGGGCGATGACGCCGCGCGAACTGGCCGCCGCCATGCGGGGGACGGGAGAGACAGGCCCCACCCCCGATGCGCCGGCGCGCGCCGATTTCGCCGGTTTGACCGCGGCGTTCCCGGACTGATTCCCCGCAAAAATGGAGGAACTGCATGGCGGATGATCCAGACATGGGCCCAGGAGGGCAGGGCTCCTCCTGGGATATCTCGGCGGTGCAGGACGCCGCCGAGGCGTTCCGCAATCTCGATGACATGGCCCGCCGGGCTGGGGGCGCCATGACGGCGGCGTTTGCCAGCGGCATGGCGGGTGGCAAAAGCCTCGATCAGGTGCTGGTCAACCTTGGCGCGCGCCTCAGCAACATCGCCCTCAACGCCGCGCTGAAGCCGCTGGAGGGCGCCCTGGGCTCCGGGCTCGAATCCCTGGTGAAAACCCTGGGGGCGAGCCTTGGCGGCGTCACCGCCAGCGCCAAAGGCAATGTGTTCTCGGGCGGCCGTGTGCAGCCATTTGCGAAAGGCGGCGTCGTCGCCGCCCCGACCTTCTTCCCCATGACCGGCGGCGTCGGGTTGATGGGCGAGCAGGGCGCCGAGGCGATCATGCCATTGAAGCGCGGCGCCGATGGCCGGCTTGGCGTGCAGGCGGCCGGTGGCCGGCCGGTCAATGTGACCGTGAACATCGCCGCCCGCGACGTGGAAAGTTTCCGCGCCTCGCGGGCGCAGGTCTCGGCCGCCGTGGCTCGCGCGGTGGCGCGCGGCCAGCGGGCCATGTGAGCCGAAGGGGGCCTGCATGGCTGATTTTCATGAGGTGCGCTTCCCTGTCGATGTGGCGCTGGGCGCGCGCGGCGGACCGGAGCGCCGCACCGATATCGTCACGCTCGGCTCCGGCCGCGAGCATCGCAACGCCCGCTGGGCCGACTCCCGCCGGCGTTATGACGCCGGTTACGGGATCAAAACCCTCGACGCGCTGGCCGGGGTGGTGAGCTTCTTTGAGGAGCGTCGCGGCCGCCTGCACGGTTTCCGCTGGCGTGACCGGCTTGATGATCGCAGTTGCGCGCCCTCCATGGCGCCGTCCGCTGTTGATCAGGCGGTGGGCGTTGGCGACGGGGCGCAGACGACGTTCCAGCTGGCGAAAACCTATGGCGGCGGCTTCGCGCCCTGGACGCGGAGCATCCGCAAGCCGGTCGCCGGCTCGGTGCGCGTCGCCGTCAATGGCGTGGAGGCGTCGCCTGCCGTGTTCGCCGTTGACCACGCCAGCGGTCAGATCGCCTTTGCCACCGGGAGCGCGCCACCGGCGGGCGCCAGCGTCACCGCCGGCTTTTTGTTCGACGTGCCGGTGCGTTTCGATACCGACGTGCTGGACATCGATCTGGCCTCCTTCGCCGCCGGGGACATTCCGTCGATCCCGGTGGTGGAGATTCTTCCCTGACATGACTCACGAGGAGGCGTCATGCGCGCTGTTCCCGAAGGCTTCGCTGCGCGCCTTGCCAGCGAGACGACGACGCTTGCCCATTGCTGGCGGCTGGCCCGTGCTGACGGCGTTGTCCTTGGCTTCACCGACCACGACCGCGATATCGCTTTTGGCGACGTGGTTTACGCGGCGGCGACCGGGCTTGAGGCGGCCGAACGCACGGCGGAGCTGGGGTTCGCCATCGGCGGCGGGGAAGCGGCGGGCGTCCTGACCTCCGCCGCCATCACCGGCGACGACATCATGGCCGGCCGTTACGACGGCGCCCGCGTCGAAATCTGGCTGGTGGACTGGCGCGAGCCACAACATCGCCTGCTGCTCGACGTCGGCGGCATTGGCGAGGTCAGCCGCAGCGATCATGCCTTCACAGCCGAACTGCGCAGCGTCATGCACCGGCTGGATGAAACCCGCGGCGGCGTCTATCGCGCCGCCTGCGCCGCCGACCTTGGCGACGCGCGCTGCGGGGTCGATCTTGACCGCCCCGGTATGCGCGCCGCCGGCACGGTAGCGGAGCCGGGTGACAGCCGCAGCAGCTTCCGCTGCGACGGCCTCGCCGGCTACGCCAGCGGCTGGTTCACGCACGGCCGGTTCGTCTGGACCTCGGGCGCCAACGCCGGCGCCGTTTTCGCGGTGAAGCAGCACCACGCCCTGGCTGGCGTCGTTGCACTCATGTTGTGGGGCGAAACCGTGCAGCCGGTAGCGGCCGGCGACGCCTTTACTGTCACCGCCGGTTGCGACAGGAGCCTGGAAAGCTGCCGCGACCGTTTCGCCAATGTGGCGAACTTTCGGGGTTTTCCGCACATGCCCGGCAATGATTTCGCCATCGGTCGCGGCGCCTCGGGCCGGGGCGCCATGGATGGCGGGAGCATGTTCCGGTGAGCGCCGGCGATAATCCCACGGCCGACGCTGTCCGCGTCGCGGTCGTGCGCGAGGCCCGGCGCTGGCTTGGCGCGCCGTATTTGCATCAGGCGTCGCTGCGCGGCGTTGGTTGCGATTGTCTGGGGCTGGTGCGCGGCGTCTGGCGCGAGATTTACGGCGCCGAGCCCGAGACCCCGCCGCCTTACGCGCCCGATTGGGCCGAGGCCGGCGGCCAGGAGAGCTTCCGCGACGCCGCCCGGCGGCACTTGCGCGAGATCGCGCTGGATGAGGCCGCCGCCGGCGACGTGCTGCTGTTCCGCTTCCGGCCTTACGCGCCCGCCAGGCACTGCGCCATCCTCACCGGCGGAGGGCTGATGATCCACGCCCACGACGGCGCGGTGGTGACGGAGGTCGCGCTCACCCGCTGGTGGCGACGTCATGCGGCGTATGCCTTCGCCTTTCCTGATTTGCCCGCGACCCGCTGATGCAATCAAACCCGATGGGAGACTGTCATGGCGACGCTGGTGTTACAGGTGGCGGGCGGAGCCATGGGCGCGGCCGTGGCCGGGCCGGCTGGCGCCATTGCCGGGCGGGCGCTTGGCGCGCTGGCGGGCAGCGCCGTCGATTCCAGTCTGCTGTCCGCCCTGGACGGCCGCAAGGCGACCGCCGCGCCGGCCCTGACCGATGTGCCCGGCCTCACATCCACAGAAGGCGCTCCGATTCCGAAGGTTTACGGGCGCGCGCGGATTGGCGGGCAACTGATCTGGGCGACGCGGATCGAACGCGTCGCCAGCTTTTCGTCGGCCCGCAGCGGCGCCGGCGGCAAGGGCGCCCTGTCCGACGCGGGGAGCGGCGCGGATCAGACCTGGAGCTATTTCGCCAATCTCGCCGTGGGTCTGTGCGAGGGGCCCATCGCCTTTGTCCGCCGCGTCTGGGCCGATGGCGATGAGCTGGACCTGGCGACGGTGACCATGCGCATGCATGCCGGCGCGGCTGATCAGCAGGCTGATCCGCTGATCGTCGCGAAGGAGGGCCCCAGCGACGCGCCGGCCTATCGCGGCCTGGCCTATGTGGTGTTCGAGCGTCTGCCGCTGGCCGATTTCGGCAATCGCATTCCACAGTTTTCGTTCGAGGTGGTGCGACCGGTCAACGGCCTGTGCGCCATGATCCGCGCCGTCGATCTGATCCCTGGCTCCACCGAATATGGCTACGATCCGCTCTGGCGCGTGCAAACGCCTGCCGAGGGCGTCAGCGCGCCAGAAAATCGCCATCAGTTGCATGGGCCCACCGACATCGCCGCCTCGCTCGACGCCTTGCAGGCCCTGTGCCCCAATCTGCAACGCGTGGCCTTGGTGGTCAGCTGGTTCGGCGACGACCTGCGCGCCGGCGACTGCTCCATCGCTCCGCGCGTCGAGCGCCACGACAAACCGGCCACTGGCGATCCATGGATGGTCAGCGGCGAGGCCCGCGCGTTGACCCGCCCGGTGAGCCTGATCGACGGCCGGCCAGCCTATGGCGGAACCCCGTCCGACGCCGCGGTGATCCGCATCATTCAGGAACTGGCCGCGCGCGGGCTCGCCGTGACGCTTTATCCCTTCGTCATGATGGATATCGCGCCTGGCAATGGCCGGGCCGACCCACGCAATCCCGGGAGCGAGCAGGCGCCGTTTCCCTGGCGTGGCCGCATGACCTGCCATCCGGGGCCGGATGTGGCCGGGACGCCGGATGGATCGGCGGCGGCGGCGGCGCAGGTGGCGCGTTTCTTCGGCGACGCGGCGCCGGAAGAATTCACGCCGTATTTCGCCACGGTGGTGTTTTCCGGCGCGCCGCAATGCAGCTATCGCCGCTTTATCCTGCACTACGCGGCGCTCGCGGCGCTGGCCGGCGGCGTCGAGGCTTTCGTCATTGGCTCGGAATTCGTTGGGTTGACGCGGGTTCGCGGCGCCGCGGGTTATCCGGCGGCGGAGCAGTTCGCGGCGCTGGCCGGGGACGTTCGCGCCGTGCTCGGCGCCGGCTGCAAGCTGGTTTATGCGGCGGACTGGACCGAATATGGAGCCCATGTGCGCAATGGCGGCGCCGACGTGGATTTTCCCCTCGATGTGGTCTGGGCTTCCCCGCACATTGATGCGGTCGGCGTCGACTATTATCCGCCGTTCTCTGACTGGCGTGACGGCGCCGGCCATGCGGACGCCGGACTGGCTGGCAGCGTCTACGATCTGGATTATCTCACCGGGCAACTGGGCGCGGGCGAGGCGTTCGACTGGTATTACGCTTCCGGGTCCGACAGGGCGGCGCAGGTTCGCTCACCCATCGTCGATGGCGAATGGGGTAAGCCATGGATCTATCGCGCCAAGGATCTGGTTGGCTGGTGGAGCAATCCGCACCTGCGCCGCGCCGGCGGTGTCGAGATCGGCCCCACGGCCTGGGTTCCGGCCGGCAAACCCATCTGGCTGACCGAGATCGGCGTGCCCGCCGTCGACAAGGGAACCAACGGCCCCAACGTCTTTCCCGATCCCAAGTCGTCGGAGAACGCCGCGCCGCCATTCTCGCTCGGCTTTCGCGATGATCTCATGCAAATGCGCGGCGTGCAGGCGATTATCCGCCGCTTTGACCCCGCCTTTGGCGCGAACGACGGCTGGAACCCGGTTTCGCCTCTCTATGGCGGGCGCATGGTCGATCCATCGCGCATTTACGTCTGGGCGTGGGACGCGCGACCGTTTCCAGCGTTCCCGGCCATGTCCGGTGTTTGGGGCGACGCCGCCAACTGGGGCTGCGGCCACTGGCTCACCGGCCGGCTGGAGGGCGTCGAGGTGGCGGCGCTGCTGCGCCAGATGCTGGTGGATTTTGGCGTCGGTGATCCCGACGCGCCTGTCGGCGCCGTTGAGGTGGACGGCTATCTCGACGGCTATGTAGTCGATCGGCCGATGTCGGCGCGTGAAGCGTTGCAGCCCCTGTGCGATCTGTACGGTTGCCAGGCCGCCGTCAGCGGCGGAACCGTGCGGTTTTGTGGCCCTTCGGGCGCGATCTCGGCCTGGTTCACGGCGGACGATCTGTTCCCCGATGACGATGGCGCGCCATGGCTGCTGACCCGGGCCCAGGAGAGCGAGTTGCCGCGTGAGGCCCGCATCGGCTTCACCGATGGTGACGGCGATTATCGTCGCGCCGCCGCCACATCACATCGACTCGCCGGTTTCAGCCAGCGCGCCGCGGCGGCGGACGTGCCGGCGGTGACCCACCGCGGCGCGGCGCAACGCCTGGCTGACATCTGGCTGCAACGGCTCTGGCAGGCGCGTGACCACATCAGCCTTCGCATCTCGCCAAGGTCTTTGGCCCTTGAGCCTGGGGACGTGATCGCCGTGGCCATCGACGGCCTGTGGCGGACCTGGCGCATTACCCGCATCGTCGATGGCGCCTGCCGCGCGCTGGAGGCCGAGGCCATCGCCCTGACGCTGCCGGACGGCGCCGGCGCTCCCTGGCGGCCCACGGCGCGCCCGTCGCCGCCGCTGCCGGGGCCGCCGCTGGCGCTCGCCCTCGACCTGCCGGCGGCGCTGGCCCAGCCTGAGCCGTTGCAATATCTGGCGGCCTTTGCCGACCCATGGCCGGGAACGCTGGCGGTGTGGCGCTCGGCCGACGGCGGGCATTTCGATCATGTTGGCCAGATCGCGGCTCCCGCCATGGCGGGACGGACCACCACGCCGCTACCGCCGGGGCCGCTATGGCGTTTTGACCACGTCAACGCCTTTACGGCGGTCATTCGTGGCGGCGCGATCGCCTCCGTCGATGACGCCGCCCTGTTCGGCGGCGCCAATATGTTCGCGCTGCTGGATGACAGCGGTCTGGCGGAAATTCTTGCGGCCGGCCGCGTTGAACTGGTTGGCGAGGCGGACCAGGGCGGGAGAATGTGGCGCTTCAGCCGGCTGCTGCGTGGCCTTGGCGGCAGCGAGTCGACGGCGGCGCGCCTGCTGCCGCCAGGCGCCAGGATCGTCGCGCTCGACCGGGCGTTGACGCCGCTGACCAGCGACCTGAACGATCTTGGTCGCACCATGCGCTACCGGGTGGGACCTGCCGGCCATGACCATGGCGACGGAGCCTTTCAGGAGCTTGTGGCGGTGCCCTCGGCGCTGGCGCTACGGCCGCTTGCGCCCGTGCACATCCGGGCGCGGCGTGGGCCGGAAGGCGTTCTCATCCGTTTCGTGCGCCGCAGCCGCCTGCTTGCCGACGCCTGGGGCGAAACTGAACCGCCGCTGGGCGAAGCTTTTGAACGCTACGACATCGATATCCATGTCGGCGACGGCGTGAAACGCACCCTCAGTGGCGATGCGCCGGCGATCCTTTATCCGGCCGCGGCGGAACTGGCTGATTTCGGCGCGGCCCAGGCGACGCTTGATCTCGCCGTCATGCAGATCAGCGCTGTCGCCGGGCGTGGTTTCCCCGCGCGCGCGATTGTCACGATTTCCTGAAACCTTTGCGGAGTTCTCCATGACCGGGACCTTGCGCCTTGGCCTTCCCCTGGTGGCGGCCGGGCAATCGCAGAAACACGTCACCGTCAATGAAGGCCTCACCATTCTGGACGACCTGGTTCAGCTTGCCGTGCGCGACGCCGGCCGCGCCGCCCCGCCTGCCGCGCCGGCGGAAGGCGATCGCCATATCGTTGGAGCGGGAACTGGCGCCTGGGCCGGCGCGGATGGGGAGGTAGCCGTGTGGCAGGACGGCGCCTGGCGTTTTTATGCGCCGGGAGTCGGCTGGGTCGCCTACGTGCAGGCGAGCAATCGCTTCACGGCCTGGGACGGAACGCGCTGGCGGGAGGCCGCCGCTGCATCCGGCTTCGCCGATCCATTCGCGGGGCCGTTCAGCGGCCGCGCCCGCAAGCGCGTCGTCGTCGGGTTGGACAGCCTCGGCAGCAGCGGCGGGCAGCCGGGGTTCACCGACAATCTGCGCAGTTTGCTGACAGCATCGTTGGGAGACGCCGGGCCGGGCCTGCTGCCACTCGATCATGAAACCATCGCCCTGCGCATGGCCGGCGGCGACTATGCCGTAAGTTCCGGCTTTACCAATATCGCGGCGCTGCCGTGGAGCGATGCGAAGCGTCGCCGCAGCCTGTTCGGCAAGGGGTTGTTCTGCCTCAACGCCGCGACCGATGAACTGGCGACCAGCGACTATCTTCTGCTCTCAGGCCCAGCAAGCGATGTTCACGCGGTCGACCTGTATTTTGAGTGGACGGCGCCGGGCCAGTCGTTCCGGCTGCGGCAATGGCCGACAGAGGTGCTGGATAACGCCGTGCTGGTGCGCCAGGCGGATTATCCTGAACTCGGCGTGGTCCACAAGCTGACGCTGTTGCTCGACATTGGTGGGGTTTACGCCGGCAAGGGGATCAATATCGAGCGCATCGTCTGTTGCGGTGAGGCGCTGTATTTCTGGGCCGTGGAGATGCATGGCGCGGGCGTCGGTCACGACGGCGTTCAGGTCCTCGATATCGGCACGCCTTCAGCGGCGGCGCGGGATTGGGCCAGCCTCGATGATGCGCGCATGCGCATGTGGGCCGGCCTGCTGCAGGCCGACGTGTTCATCCTGAACGCCGGCATGAACGACCGGGGCTTCCCGCCCCAGACCGATGTGGAAGCGCGGCGCAACGCGGCGGATTTCAGCCAGAGCCTGCGCCGGATCATCGATCGCCTGCAAAGCTGCCCCCGCACGCGCCTGTTGCTGACGCGGCCGCCGGACCCCGCCGACGCGGCCGCCACAGGCATTCGCTACCATGACGCCGTTTTGAAGAGCGCCGCATGGGCTCATGGCTGCGCCTTTTTCGATGAGCGGGATGCGCTGGGCGACTTCGCCGCCGCGGAAGCCGCCGGATACATGTCGGGCGACGGCGTCCATCCCTCGATCTCCGGCAATGCCCGCCGCGCCACGGCGCTCGCGGCGAAGCTGGCGCATCTCGGCGCCTGATTCCGGGGCAGAAACAGAGTGAAAACTGAAAAAGGGGGAAGCCATGGTAGCGACCAGTCAGCAGACCGCGCTTGCTCGCGTGCTCGCCCACGAGGGGGGGAATGTGGATGACCCGCGCGATCCGGGAGGGCGGACGAGCCGCGGCGTCACCCAGCGCGTTTATGACGCCTGGCGACGGGGCAAGGGGCAACCGCCGCGCGATGTATTCCTTGCCACAATGACTGAGGTGAGGGCGATTTATCTGGAACAATACTGGCGCCGCGTGCGCGCCGATGAATTGCCGGCCGGCCTGGATTACGCAATTTTCGACGCTGCGGTGAATTCCGGCCCGGTACAGGCTGTGAAATGGCTGCAGCGGGAGCTTGGCGTGCGTGCGGACGGCGTTGTCGGTCAGGTGACGCTGGCTGCGACGCGGTCGCACCCGGCGATTGCCGCACTCATCACCGCCGTGTGCGCGCGCCGGATGGCCTTCTTGAAACAATTACGTACCTGGCGGCGTTTCGGCGCCGGCTGGACAAATCGTGTTGCTGACGTTGAGCGAACCGCCCTCATGTTGGCGGCCGGCTCGAAACAGGTTCCCCTCAAACGAAGGCCGGTTCCGGGGAATGGCGGCGCCCGCGCTGACCCGGCCCAGATTCGCCTGCCTGCTGGCGCCGGTCTTGCCCAGACGATCGCTGGCGCGGGCCTGGCCACGGCTGCGGCCGCGGAAACGCTCGGCGACAGCCTGCGCCAGGCGGCGACGGAGCTTGGCCAGGCGGCCCAGCAGCTTCCCGCCTTCGCCGCCATGGCGTCAATGATGACCGCCCTTGGCCTTGTACTTCTCGTCGCGGGCGTGGGCTGGCGGCTCTATGTCGCCTGGCGCTGGCGCCTGATCGACGGCGCCATGGGCGGTGTGATGGACGGGACGATGGAGCGCGGGAGCCTGGCGTCGCGCATGTGGGGGTGGGAGCCCGCGCCCGGCCAGTCGGGCGGATCAAAGTTCGGGGAGCGATAACGTAAGCTGTAGCGCGCGCCCATCCCAGGCGTTACCCACATGACGCTGGTCGCGGCTCATGCCAATATTGCCCTTGGGTATGGGTCGCGCATGGCCTGGCGCGGGGGTGATAAAGCGTGCTGAACTGTCTGGGCCTTCCGGAAATGACATCGGCGATAAGAATGCTGGGGCTTTGCCTGGCTTTCGCATGCCTTGCGACTGAAACCTCCCAGGCTCAGGCCCGGCCCAGGAACGACGACCAGTGTCTGGGGCAGGGGGAGGTTCGCGAGCTGGTGAGCCAGAAGGCTGTGCTGCCGCCGGACGTGGTGCTGCGCAAGGCCCGCGCCACGGTTGGGCCAGGAGCAAAGGTGCTGCGGGCCCTGCTGTGCCGGCGTGATGGCCAATATGTCTACCGCCTCACGCTCCTGAGGCGTGATGGCCGCGTTATCCATCAGGTGGTCAACGCCCGCGCGCCCAGACCGGACGCGCCCCGGTAGAAGCGTTTGAAACCTGGCGGAGCAGGCGTCTCCATGTTTTCGCCGGTAATTGGCATCAGTCAGCATGGCGTTTCGACAATTCAGGCTCAGGCGGTGGCCGCCGGCGGGCCGGACAGGGCGGAGAGCGCGGTTGCGATTGCTTGTGATTGAGGACGACCCCGAGCTGAACCGGCAGATATCTCAGGCGCTTGAGGCCGCTGGCTATGCGGTGGACCGTGCGCTGGAGGGACGTGAGGCGGTTTTTCTCGGCGAGACGGAACCTTATGACGCGGCGATTCTGGATATGGGGTTGCCCGGGCTTGATGGTCTTTCCGTTCTCCAGCAATGGCGCGACGGCGGCGTTGCGACGCCGGTTCTGGTATTGACGGCGCGCGACCGCTGGAATGACAAGGTGCTGGCCTTCGACGCTGGCGCCGATGATTATGTCTCCAAGCCCTTTCACATGGAGGAGTTGCTGGCGCGCCTGCGGGCCCTGTTGCGGCGGTCCGCCGGGCATGCGAGCAACGTGCTCGCATGTGGACCCGTCAGGCTGGATGTGGGGGCGGCGCGCGTTACGGTGGACGGCGCCGAGGTCCGGCTGACATCCCACGAGTTCCGGCTGCTGTCCTATCTGATGCACCATCCTGGCAAGACGATCTCTCGCACCGAACTGGTCGAGCATATCTATGATCAGGATTTCGATCGCGACTCGAATACCATCGAAGTCTTTATCGGCCGGTTGCGACGCAAGCTTGGGGTTGAAATTATCGAAACGGTCAGGGGACTGGGCTATCGAATCCTGGTCCATGCGCCCGGCCAGCTGGCAGGAAAAACGGCGACATGACATGGGCCTGAGGCAAGGCGTCGCGCGATTGGGGCAACTGATCCGCCGGGATTCATCGCTGGCCGAGCGCCTGGTGATTTCGGCTATCTGCTGGTGCGTGCTGATTTTCGTTGTCGCCGGTCTGATTCTCACCGCCATCTACAATCGGGCCACGGAACGCGCCTTTGATGAGCGCCTGCAGGTTTATCTGACCGGGCTCGTGTCGGAGATGGCCGCCCCTGTCGGCGCTGACGGCAAGGAGCGCGTGGGCATTGGCGAGCCGCGTTTCGACCTGCCCCTGTCCGGCTGGTACTGGCAGATCGCGCGCACTGGCGGGCGCCCCGGTGATATTCGCGCCTCCCGCTCCCTGTTCGGCTCGCAACTGCAACCATTGCCGCCGCGCGCCGCGCGTCATGAGGCGACGCGCAATGACGGCGTCCGTTCAGGCTATGTGGTCGGACCAGATGACCGGCGCTTGCGCGTGATTTCCCGCACCATCGATTTCGGGGACGAGGGGCGCTTCGATATCGCCGTTGCGGGCCCGGCCGATGAAATCGAGGCGGAGAAGCGGGAATTCATCATTTACGTCACGCTCACCTTCGTGCTGCTGGGGCTGGCGCTGGCCCTGTCGACGCTGCTGCAGGTCAGGTTCGGCCTCGCGCCGCTGACCCGTCTGCGCAGCGCCATCGAGAAAGTGCGCCACGGCGATTCCGATCACATAGGCGGCTCCTATCCGCGAGACGTTGCGCCGCTGGCGACGGAACTCAATCTGCTGATCGACGCAAATCGCAAGATTTTGGACCGGGCGCGCACTCAGGTCGGCAATCTGGCCCATGCGCTGAAGACGCCGTTGAGCGTGATCGTCAACGATGCGGAGCAGATCGCGGGCGCGGCTGGCGGATCGGGCTTCCCGACACGTGTCCGGGATCAGGCGGCGATCATGCGTAACCAGATCAACTACTATCTGGACCGCGCCCGCGCCGCGGCGCTGGCCGGTGCGCTGGGCGCGTTCGCCGACGTGGGGCCGGTGGTGAACGGCCTGACCCGGACCCTGCTCCGCATTCATGCGGGACGCGACATTGCCCTGGATGTCTCGGTAGAGGAGGGGTTGCGTTTCCGGGGGGAAGCGCAGGATCTCCAGGACATGATTGGCAATCTTACCGACAACGCCTTCAAATGGGGGCGTTCGCGGGTCGTCATCACGGCTGGGGTCATGAATGCCGACGGCGCTCCAACCATCAGGATTGCGGTTGATGATGATGGGCCGGGGCTGGCGGCGGAGGCGTGGGCAGACGCCATGGCGCGCGGCAAGCGGCTTGATGAGGCAAAGCCAGGTTCGGGATTGGGGCTGTCGATCGTCGCGGATCTGGCTGAAATGTATGGCGGAGCCCTGCAGTTGCAGAAATCGGCGCTGGGCGGCTTGCGGGCAGAGTTGTCCCTTCCTGGCGTTGTGGCGCTTCCGCAGGCAGTCAACTGATTCACTAATGTTTACAGATCATTGCAGATGTTTCTGAATTCGCGTGACTTTATGTCGCCGCGCCGCGCCATCTGACGAAGCTGCTCGCCAGGTTATACGGCCTGGATGGCGATCTGGTTCATCTTCGCGCTCATGACCGGCCTGGCGATCGGTGCGGTTCTGTGGCCCCTGTCGCGCCGCGCGCCTGCGCCGGCGGGGCAGGTGGATGAGCGCGCGTTTTATGAACAGCGCCTTGCCGAGATCAACCGCGACGCTGGCAGCGGCTATATCAGCGCCATTGAGGCCGACGCCGCGCGGGCTGAGGCAGCGCGGCGCCTGTTGCGGGAAAGCCGTTCAGCTCCGATGGGGCTGGCCGATGGCGAAAGCGAATATGCACTGCGCCGACGCCGCGCCGCTTCAGCTATCGCGCTGTCGACGATCCCCCTCGTTACCCTGGCGATTTATGGCGCTGTAGGCTCGCCTGACCTGGGATCCCTGACCATCGCCGAGCGTCGCGCGCGGCCCGTCGCCCAGGCTGACGCTGGTGATCTGGTGGCGCGGATGGAACGTCATCTGGCCGCGAAACCGGACGATGGAGCCGGGTGGGAATTGCTGGCTCCGGTCTATCTGCGCATGGGGCGCCCGGATGACGCCGTGAAGGCCTGGGCCAGCGTACTGAAGTTGCGCGGAGAAACGCCGGCGCGTCTGGCCAGCTATGGCGAGGCGCTGGTGGCCTCCTCCAACGGCGTGGTGGAATCTTTTGCACGCGAATTGTTCGAGCGCGCGGCAAAGGGTGATCCAGCTGCGCCCATGCCAAAATTCTATCTGGCTGTCGCGCTCGCCCAGGACGGCGATATGGACGGGGCGCGCAAGGCGTTTGAAGCGTTGCTGAAGAGCGCGCCGCCCGATGCGCCGTGGCGCGCTGCGGTCGAAGCCCGCATCGAAGGTTTGCAGCGGCAGGCGATGGCGAAAGACATCGCCTCCGCGCCCGCCGAGGCCCAGCAAGCGGCGATCGCCGGCATGGTGCAGGGCCTGGCGGAGCGGCTAAAGGCCAACCCGGATAATCCCGAAGGCTGGCGCACGCTGGTGCGTTCCTATGTGGTGCTGGGCCGAAAGACAGAAGCAGGCGCCGCGCTGGCCGACGGCGTTCGCGCTCTTGGCGCGCGCCCAGACGAAGCAGCCCGGCTTGAAGCCTTTGCCCGTGAACTGGGCGTTCATCCAAAGACGCCTTGAGGACGATCGATGACGCGAAAGAAACGCAGGCTGCTGCTGATTGGCTCCGCCGTCGCCGTGCTGGGCGTGGCCCTTGGGCTCGTGCTGTTCGCCATGCGCGATACGATCGTGTTTTTCTATGGGCCAACGGAGTTGGCCCAGAAGAACATCCAGCCTGGCGCCCGTTTGCGCATTGGCGGGCTGGTGAAGGAAGGCTCGGTGGAGCGTCTTGCCAGCCAGCAGGTGCGCTTCGCCATTACCGACTCAACTTCGGACGTGCGCGTATCCTACGCGGGGCTGCTGCCTGACCTGTTCCGCGAGGGCCAGGGCGTGGTCGCCGAGGGCGTTCTGCAACCCGACCGTACGTTCTTGGCCGACAAGGTGCTGGCCAAGCACGATGAACGCTACATGCCGCGCGAGGTGGCGGACGCCCTGAAGAAGCAGGGCGTCTGGCAGGGCGAGGAAACAGCGGGAGCCGCGCGCCCATGATCGTTGAGATTGGACATTACGCGCTGGTTCTGGCGCTGGCGCTTTCCGTGATCCAGACGGTGCTTCCGTTTTGGGGGGCGCGGGCGCGCGACGCGTCGTTGATGGGCATCGGCCCTGTTGCCGCCGTCGGGGTGTTCATCTGTGTCGCCATTGCCTTCGGCGCTTTGACCTGGGCCTATGTGACGTCCGATTTCACCGTTCGTAACGTGGTCGAGAACTCCCACTCCCTGAAGCCATTGCTGTTCCGGATTACTGGCCTGTGGGGCAACCACGAAGGCTCCATGTTGCTGTGGGTGCTGGTGGTGGCGTTGTTCGGCGCGCTGCTGGCGGTTGCGCGCAACATGGCGCCGGGCGTGCTGCGGGCGGACGCCCTGGCGGTTCAGGGGCTGATCAGCGTGGCCTTCCTGACGTTTATCATCAGCGTCTCCAATCCCTTCGCCCGACTGGTCGCGCCGCCGGCCGAGGGACAGGATCTCAACCCAATCCTTCAAGACATCGGCCTCGCCATCCATCCACCGCTGCTCTACATCGGTTATGTGGGCTTTTCGCTGGTGTTCGCCTTTGCCGCCGCGGCGCTGATTGGCGGACGCATCGACGCCATTTGGGCCCGCGCCGTGCGTCCCTGGTGTCTCATCGCCTGGGCGTTTCTGACTCTCGGCATCGCCATGGGGTCCTACTGGGCCTATTACGAACTGGGATGGGGCGGTTTCTGGTTCTGGGATCCGGTGGAGAACGCCTCCTTCATGCCGTGGTTGTCCGGCACGGCATTGCTGCACTCAATCCTCGTGATGGAGAAGCGCGACGCCCTGAAGGTCTGGACCATTCTGCTGGCGATCCTGACATTCTCCCTGTCGTTGCTGGGCGCCTTCCTGGTGCGTTCCGGCGTGCTGACTTCGGTGCATGCCTTCGCCACCGACCCCGGCCGCGGTTTGTTCATTCTCGCCATTCTGGTCTTTTTCATTGGCGGCGGCTTCGCCCTGTTCGCCTGGCGCGCGCCGCTGCTGAAAACAGGCGGCCTGTTCGCGCCAGTCTCAAGGGAAGGCGCGCTGGTCGTTAACAATCTGCTGCTCGCCACCGCCTGCGCCACCGTGTTCATTGGCACTTTGTATCCGCTGGCGCTGGAGGGGCTCACCGGCGACAAGATTTCCGTTGGTCCGCCATTTTATGACGCCACCTTCGTTCCGCTGGCGATGGCGTTGCTGCTGCTGATTCCCTTTGGTCAGGCGCTGGCCTGGAAGCGTGGCGACCTTGCAGGCGCCGTGTCCAGGCTGCTGTTCGTGATGGGCCTGTCAATCGTCGCCTGTCTGGCCATTGTCTTCATGCAGCACGGGGGCCCGGTGCTGGCGGTCATTGGCCTCTGGCTCGGCATTTTTGTTTTTGTCGGTGGCGTCAACGAAATCCTCAGCCGCAGTTGGAAACGGGGGGCGTCGCTGTCGGTTGTTCTGCGCCGGGCGGCGGGTTTGCCGCGTTCGGCCTGGGGCGCGGCCGTGGCCCATGCCGGCGTTGGCGTTTGCGTCATTGGCCTTGCGGCGCAGGCATGGAGTATCGAGACGCTCGCCTCGGTGCGCCCAGGCCAGCCACTGGCCGTTGGCCCTTACGAAGTGGTGCTCACCGACAGCTTCTCCAGGCAGGTCGCTAACTATCGCGAGGACGTCGCCCGCTTCCACGTGTTGCAGGGCGGCGCAATCATCCGCACGGTCGATGCCTCCAAACGCTTTTTCCCGGCGCGGAACACGTCGACGACCGAGGCCGGCATTTCCACCATCGGCCTGGGCCAGGTCTATGTGGCGCTGGGCGACGCCGGTGAGCACGGCCTTGGCGTGCGCCTGTACTGGAAGCCATGGGTGCTGCTGATCTGGATTGGCGCCGTGATCGCCGCCATCGGCGGCGCGCTCTCGTTCAGCGACCGGCGTCTGCGCGTTGGCGCGCCAACACGTGGGCGGCGCAAGCAGCCAGCCGCGAAGGACGCCACGGCTATGGCGACGGTGGCGGCGCAATGAGCCAGCGTGGAATAAAATTGCCCGTAGCCGCCGCTATCGCCCTTGGCGCTCTGGTCTTCGCCGCCAGTCCAGGTCAGGCGCTCCAGCCCGATGAGGTATTGCCGGATCGCAAGCTCGAGCAGCGCGCCCGCGATATCTCTTTGGGACTGCGCTGCCTGGTCTGTCAGAACCAGTCCATCGACGATTCGGACGCCCAGGTCGCCCAGGATCTGCGCCGCGTTGTCCGGCAACGGCTCGTGGCGGGTGACAGTGATTCCGAAATCCGGGCCTATATTGTCGAACGTTATGGCGACTTCGTCTTGTTAAAGCCGCCGTTCAATGCGCGCACGTTCTTGCTGTGGCTGGGTCCTGCCATCGTCTTGCTGGGCGGAGCCGTGCTCGTGCTGTGGGGCCGCGGGCGTTCCCGCGCCGGCGCGCCGGCCCTGAGCGCCGCCGAACAGGCGCAATTGCGGAAGCTGCTGGATGAGCGGGAGCGGGAGCCTCCCACCTAATTTTTTCGGCGGCCTGGGCCCCTTACCAAATTGTCATGTTGCCGTGAGGTTGCCGTAAGCCTTCGGGCGTCATGGTCCACTCCAGAACAAGGCGAATACGCCATGGAGTGAATGAAGCCATGATCGATAATCACAACGACCAGACGAATACTTCTGACGCCAGCAGCCGCCTGCGCAAGCGTGGTCGCAACCGGCGCGCCTCCCTGCTGCTCGGCGCTGTTGCCCTCGGCGCGGTGACTGTCGCCGGCCTGGCCCAGGGAACCCTGTTGCCGCCGTACAATCAGGCGGTCGCCGCGACAACCGCCGCCAATCCCGCGGCCGTGCAGCCCTCCTTTGCCGACGTCGTCGCCAAGGTGAAGCCGGCTGTCGTGTCGGTCCGCGTCAAGGTCGCTGAAACGGCGGCTCCTGAGGAAAGCGGTTTTTCGTCCGGCGAAGATTTCGGCTTTCCCCCTGGCAGCCCGATGGAGCGTTTTTTCCGCCGCTTCGGTGACAATGCCCCCGGCAATGGTCCTGGACGCGACATGCGCCGCGGTCCCGCTCCGAAGCGCTTCGGTGAGGCTCAGGGCTCGGGCTTTTTCGTGACCAGCGACGGCTACATCGTCACCAACAATCACGTGGTGGAGAAGGGGACCAAGGTCGAGGTGACCACCGACGACGGGCGAACCCTTGCTGCGAAGGTCGTTGGCGTTGATCCGAAGACCGACCTGGCCCTGCTCAAGACGGAAGACAAAGGCCCGTTTCCGGCCGTGCCATTTGCGAAGGAATCGCCGCGCATCGGCGACTGGGTGATCGCAGTTGGCAACCCCTTTGGCCTCGGCGGCACAGTCACGGCCGGCATTGTTTCGGCGCGCGGCCGCGATATTGGCGCCGGACCTTATGACGACTTCCTGCAGATCGATGCGCCGGTGAACCGCGGCAACTCTGGCGGCCCGACTTTCAATCTCGCTGGTGAGGTTGTGGGCGTGAACACCGCCATCGCTTCGCCCTCCGGCGGCAGCGTCGGCATCGCTTTCGCCGTGCCGTCCGAAACCGCTGGCAAGGTGATCGCGGAAATTCAGGACCATGGTTCGGTGAAGCGCGGCTTCCTTGGCGTGCAAATCCAGCCCGTGACCCTGGATATCGCCGAGGGCATTGGCCTCAACAAGGCTCAGGGCGCCCTGGTGGCGCGGGTTGAAGAGGGAAGCCCCGGCAGCAAGGCTGGCCTGAAGAGCGGCGACGCCATCACCGCCCTGAACGGCAAGCCGGTGAAGGACGCCCGCGACCTGAGCCGCGCGGTGGCCATGCTTGACCCCGGAGCCACGGCGGAGCTCTCCGTCTACCGCAATGGCAAGACGGAAACCGTCAAGGTGAAACTGGGGGCCATGCCGGGCGAGAAAACCGCGGCTGCGGGTCCTGCTTCGGCCGCCGATCTTGGCAGGCTCGGCCTTGCGCTTGCGCCGGCCGATGAGGTGCGCGGCATGGAAGGCAAGGGCGTCGCCATCGTCGGCGTGGAGCCTGGCTCCCAGGCTGAGGAAAAGGGGCTGCGCGCCGGCGACGTCATCGCCGAGGCCGGCGGTCAGAAGGTCTCCACTCCGCAGGACGTGGCCAGCGCCATCGAAAAGAGCCGCAAGGAGGGGCGTAAGGCCGTGCTGCTGCAACTGGCTTCGCCCCAGGGAAGCCGCTTCCTGGCCCTGACCCTGCCGACCGGCTGACCTTACGGCGTTCCGGCCCTGGCTCACTCACTCCCCGGGGCCGGAACATCCGGTGCAAGGCCAGACGTTACGAGGCGGTCCGGTTACGCCAAACCGGGCCGCCTGTTTTTTGATGATCACGCGCTGCGCGCGACTTCTTGTTTTCAGTATGGGCGCGCTATCATGACCGATATGAAGATTCTGGTTGTCGAAGATGATCCTGAGGCCGCCGCCTATATGGTCAAGGCGTTTCAGGAAAGCGGTCATGTGGCCGATCACGCCCCCGACGGGCTTGAGGGCTACGCCCTGGCGCGTGAGGAAACCTATGACGTGCTCGTCGTCGACCGCATGCTGCCGAAGCTCGATGGCCTCTCGCTGATCCGTTCCCTGCGCGAGCAGAAGGTTGAGACGCCGGTCGTCATCCTTTCAGCGCTTGGCCAGGTTGATGACCGGGTGAAGGGCCTGCGCGCCGGCGGCGACGATTACCTTCCCAAGCCTTACGCTTTCTCGGAACTGCTGGCCCGGGTGGAGGTGCTGTCGCGCCGCCGCCATGCGCCGGCTGCCGAGCAGACCACCTATCGGGTCGGCGATCTGGAGCTGGACCGGTTGGCCCATAGCGCCACGCGCGGCGGCAAGGAGATTGCATTGCAGCCGCGCGAGTTCCGGCTGCTCGAGTACCTCATGAGACATGCTGGACAGGTGGTGACGCGCACCATGTTACTTGAAAATGTCTGGGATTATCACTTCGACCCCCAGACCAATGTGATCGACGTGCATGTCTCGCGTTTGCGCGCCAAGGTCGACAAGGGCCACGCCGTCCAGCTTATTCACACCATCCGCGGCGCTGGATACATGATCCGTGACAGCGCTCGGTAAGCTCGTCCGCGCCACCGCCTTCAAGCTGACGCTTGCCTATCTCGTCGTCTTCGTGGTGATGGCGGGCTGCGTGCTCGCTTATGTCACGCAGAGCGCGCGCGAACTCCTGCTGGAACAGACCCGCTCGACCATCGCTGCAGAGACCAGCGGCCTGGCCGAGCAATATCGCCTTGGCGGCGTCCGCCGCCTTGTGCACGTGGTCGAGCGCCGCACGCGCTTGCCGGGCGCCTCGCTATACCTCCTCACAACCTTCACCGGCGAGCGTCTTGCCGGCAATGTCGGCGAACTGCCGGCGGGCGTCCTGGACGAGCAGGCGACGCGCGTCATCGAATACCGCCGCGATGATCGCCACGAGGACAGGCAGATCAATGGCCGGGCGCTGGTGCAGGTTTATGTCCTGCCCGGCGGTTTTCGTCTGCTGGTTGGCCGCGACCTGGAGGAGCAGGAGCGCCTGCGCGCCGTCATGTGGCGCGCCGCCGGCATCTCGCTCACCTTCATCACCATTCTCGGCTGCATTGGCGGCTGGTTCATCACCCGGCGCGTCCTCAAGCGCGTTGAGGACATTTCGGACACGGCGAAGACGATCATGGGCGGCGATCTGGCCGGGCGTCTGCCCGTGACGGGAGCCGGCGACGAGCTTGACCGTCTCGCCATGCACCTCAACGCCATGCTCGAACGCATCGGCGAGCTGATGAACGGGCTGAAAGAAGTCTCGGACAATATCGCTCACGACCTCAAAACGCCGCTGACCCGCCTGCGCAATCACGCCGAGGAGGCGTTGCGCAGCAGCCGCACGCCGGACGAGTATGCGGCGGCGCTGGGAGCTGTCATCGAGGAGTCTGACAATCTCATCAAGGTGTTCAACGCCCTGTTGATGATTGCGCGCCTTGAGGCTGGCGGTGAGCCGCAGGACAGTATGGCGGAGTTTGACGCCGCCGACGTGGCCCGCAGTGTTGTCGAGCTTTACGAGCCCCTTGCCGAAGACGCCGGCATGACTGTTTCCGTCGACATGCCCGCGCATCTGCCCATGTATGGCAGCCGTGAACTGCTGGGGCAGGCGCTCGCCAACCTTCTCGACAACGCCTTCAAATACGCTGTCCCGCCCGAAGGGACGGCAAGGGGCCCGACGCCGGCGTTGTGCATCTCCGCCGCCAGGGCAGGGGCGGGTGTGGAAATCATCGTTTCCGATAACGGGCCGGGCATTCCGGAAGATAGCCGCCACCACGTCGTGGAGCGTTTCGTGCGTCTGGAGGGATCGCGCAGTCGCCCCGGCTTCGGACTTGGGTTAAGCCTTGTATCGGCGGTGGCCCGACTGCATGGCGGACGGTTGCGGATCGAAGACAATCACCCGGGGCTGCGCGTCATACTCGAACTGCCAGGGAAGGGTGCATCCGCATGAGCAGGACATCGGGAGAGCAGGCGGACGCCGCAACGCCAGGACAATCTGCCATGGCCACGCGTTTCGTTGGCGCCCCCAAGGGGGGCGACGCTGCGGCAATGCGGGCAGCCCGGGCGAGCGTGGCCGAACTGGTCGCGGAGAACAGCGAAAAGGGCGGCGCCCTTGCTGCGGCGCTGGATAAAACGCCGCTGGTGCGCGACGTGTTGCTTGGCGTTTTCGCCCATTCTCCCTTCCTGTCGCGCCTGCTGCGGGCGCGGGCGGGTCGCATCGACGGGTTTTTGCTAACGCCGCCCGAGGCGACGCACGCCGCCCTTGTGGCCGAGGCCGCCGACGCCTGGCGCCAAGCTGGTGATCAGGCCGCGCTGATGAAGGCGCTGCGCCGTCTGCGGGCCGATAATGCGTTGCTGGTGGCTCTGGCCGATCTTGGCGGTGTGTGGGACGTCGGGCAGGTGACGCGCGCCCTGACCGCGTTTGCCGACGCCTGTGTCGGCGCAGCGGCGCGGTTCCTGCTGGCCGAACTGGCGCGGCAGGGTCGCCTGCTGGTTCCTGACGCGCAGAATCCCGAACAGGGCTGTGGACTGACGATTCTCGCCCTTGGCAAACACGGCGCCGGCGAGCTCAATTATTCCAGCGATATCGACATCGTTGTGTTTTATGATCTGGACGCCCCGCTCAGGGATGGGCTCGCCGCTTCCCAGGTTTTTGTCCGTTTCACCCAGTCGCTGGCCAAAATCCTGCAGGAGCGCACCGGGGACGGTTATGTTTTCCGGGTCGATTTGCGTCTGCGCCCCGATCCTGGCTCCACCGCGCCGGCCATCTCTCTTCCCGCCGCTTTTTCTTACTATGAAACGGTGGGCCAGAACTGGGAGCGCGCCGCCTATATCAAGGCGCGGCCGATCGCCGGCGACGTGCAGCTCGGGGTAGCGTTCCTGAAAGATTTGCGCCCGTTCATCTGGCGCAAATACTTTGACTTCGCCACCATCGCCGACATTCACGCCATGAAGCGGCAGATCCATGTGGTGAAGGGGCACGACCAGATCGCCCTGGCGGGCCACGACATCAAACTCGGCCGCGGCGGCATTCGCGAGATCGAATTTTTCGTCCAGACCCAGCAACTGGTGTTCGGCGGCAGGCGCGAGAATCTGCGCGGAGCGCGCACCCTCGACATGCTGGCCGCCCTGGCTGAGGACGGCTGGATTTCGACCGAAGCCCGGGACGAGCTCAGCGACGCCTACCGATTCCTGCGCACGCTGGAGCATCGCCTGCAGATGGTCGGCGATGAGCAGACCCAGCGCCTCCCCGACGATGCGGAGCGGCTGCAGGATTTCGCCCGTTTCGCCGGCTTCGCTTCGGCGAAAGCCCTGGGCACGGCGCTGGAGAAAATTGCGCGCACTGTCCAGCATCATTACGGCCTGCTGTTCGAAGAAGGCCCGGCGTTGGCCACTGAGGCTGGCAGCCTTGTGTTCACCGGCTCCAGCGACGACCCCGACACCCTCGAAACCTTGCGCCGCATCGGGTTCCGTGACCCGTCGGTGGTGACGGAAACCATCCGTGGCTGGCATTTTGGCCGCCGCCCGGCCATCACCAGCGCCCGGGCCCGGGAGGTCGTGACCGAGCTGACGCCCGGGTTGCTCGGCGCCCTTGGCCGCACCGCCGATCCCGATGGAGCGCTGGCCGCTCTGGATCGTGCTTTCGGCCGCATGCCCGCCGCAGTCGAACTGTTATCAATGTTGCGCTCGAATGAGCGCTTGCTGAACCTGTTCGCCGATCTGCTGGGCACGGCGCCACGTCTGGCCGACATCGTTTCGGAGCGTCCGCATGTGCTGGACGCCATTATTGACCCGGCCTTCGCCGAGGACGCCCAGAACCTTGACAGCCTCGCCGCGCGCATTCGCGGCCATATCGGCAAACCGGCCAGTTTCGAGGAGTTTCTCGACCGGGCCCGGGACGCCGCCCGACTCGCCCAGTTCGTCGTCGGCGCCCGCATGCTCACCGGCATCTACGCGCCGGAGCGGGCGGGACAGGGCTTCGCTGTTATCGCCGATGCGGTCATCGCCGCCTCGCTTGACGCCGTGCTGTCGGCGTTCCGGGCGGACCATGGCGACATCCCGGGCGGCGAAATCGTGGTGATGGCTTATGGCCGCCTCGGTTCGCGCCAGCTCACCGCCTCATCCGATCTCGATCTGGTGGTTATTTATGACTTTGATCCGGAGCAGCCGGAGAGCGACGGCGCCCGCCCCCTGCATGCTTCCGTCTATTACAACCGCCTGACGCAGCGTCTGGTCAGCGCCCTGACCGTGCCGACCCGACGCGGTCGTCTTTACGACGTGGACATGCGGTTGCGTCCCGATGGTCGCAAGGGCGCCGTCGCCACCCAATTCTCCGGTTTCACCCGTTACCAGACCACCGAAGCGGAAACCTGGGAGCATATGGCCTTGACGCGCGCCCGCGTTGTCGCTGGCGATACAGGCCTGGCCCAACGCGTCGCGGATGCGGTGCGCGCCGTGATCGACCAGCAGCGCGACCGCGCGGCGCTGGCTAAAAGCGTGCGCGACATGCGCGCCCTGGTGGCGCGGGAGAAGGGCGATCGCAATCCCTGGGACCTTAAGCTGGCCTCCGGCGGGTTGATGGACGTGGAGTTCGTCGCCCAATATCTGGCGCTCGGCTGGCCGGGCCTTGCCGCTGGACTGGAGCGGTCTGACGCTGGGCAGATCATCCATGCCGCCATTGACCAGGGTGTGCTGCCGCCTGGGGACGGCGAGCCGCTTTGCGCCGGTTATGCGGTGATGGAAGACGTGTTGCAGTGGGAGCGCCTGACCGTGGACGGCGACTTCAATGCCAGGAACGTCGCGCCGGCGGTGTTGAAGCGCATCGCCAATGCGGTGGGCCTGCCGGATGTGAAGATGCTGGAGGCGCACCTGGCGACGCTGCGCGGTGATGTGCGCGCCACCTTCAGGCGCGTGTTGGGCGGTTAAGAGAGATGTCCCACCGGCGCGGCTCAGGCGGCGACGTGGTCGGCGTCGTGCACGGGGGCGTGCAGCGGCAGGCGCACGGTCACCATGGCGCCATGCCCCAGCTGTGACTGGATGTTCAGCCCGCCGCCATGCATCTCCGCCAGCGACCGGGCGATGGCGAGGCCAAGCCCCGCGCCCTTGTTGGCCTTGTTGAATTCTCCCTCCACCTGCTCGAACGGACGTCCAAGTGTGTCGATCGCCTCGGCGGCGATACCGACGCCGGTGTCGATGACGTGGATGTCGACCAGGTCGCCGGTTGTCCGGGCGCGCACGGTGATCGCGCCGCCCTCTGGCGTAAACTTTACCGAATTGCGCAGCAGGCGGACGAGGATCTGCTGTAGCGCGCGCGGATCGGCCTCCATACCCAGCTTCGCCGGAGCGTCAACCTCAAGATGCAGTCCTTTGCCGCTGGCTGCTTCGCTGATGGCCGAGACGGCGGCGTCGATGACAGCCCGGCCGTCAATGGGCTGGGGCTCAATTCTCCGGCTGCCGGTGTCGATGCGCGACATTTCCAGAATGTCCTCGACCATCGCCAGCAATTTCTGGCCGCTGCCCCGGATGTCACGGGAGTAATCCGTGTATCGGGCGTTGCCGAGCGGGCCGAACATCTCCCCTTCCATCATTTCCGAGAAGCCAATAATGGCGTTGAGCGGCGTGCGCAGCTCGTGGCTCATATTGGCCAGGAATTCGGACTTGGCGCGGTTGGCTGCTTCAGCCTTGCCCTTTTCCTCGCGATAACCTTCCGCCAGATCAGCAAGCTGCTGCCCGCGCATTTCCAGCGCCTGGCGGGAGCGGCGCAGGTCGGAAACCAGCACCAGCAGGCGGCGCTCCGAATCCACCAGCTGTTCCTCGTGGCGCTTCAGCCCGGTGATGTCGGTGCCGATGGAGACCAGGCCGCCGTCCTTGGTGCGGCGCTCGTTGACCTGCAGCCATCGGCCATCGGCCAGCTCGGCCTCGTAAGTCTGGGCGTCGCGGCTGGCGACAGCGCCGTTGATGGGCCGGGTCTGCACGATCGGCAGATTGCCCTGCTGCATCAGCTCTTCCTGCGTCATCCCGGCGACCTGAAGCTCCGGCGGCAGGCGGTGCAGACTGCGGAATTTGGAGTTGCAGGTGACCAGGCGCTGGTCTTGCCCCCACAGAACGAAGGCCTCAGAGATGCTCTCGATCGCGTCGCTGAGACGGTTGTCGGAGGTTTTCTTCAGCGCGGCCATGCGACGCTGCTCGGTGATGTCGACCGAGATGCCGATCAGGTGCGGACCATCCTGGTCATCGCCGCGCTCCACCAGTTCGCTGCGGTGACGCAGCCAGATCCATTCCCCGGCGGCGTTGCGGATGCGGAATTCGTAATCCACCGTATCGGCGCGGGCGCCCGCCAGCATGTCGGCGAGCCCATAGAGATCGCCGTCGTCCGGGTGAACCATGGCGTTGACTTCGCCAAACGACAGGAATTCGTTTTGCCGGGTCAGACCGAGCAGGGCGTACATGCTGTCGGACCAGTAGATGCGGCCGCGGGCGATGTCCCAGTCCCAGAGGCCACAGCGGCCACGGTTCAGCGCCGTGTCGATGCGCTCGGTCACCCGTTCGGTGATGTCGTCGGCGTCGCGGGCCCGCGCTGACTGCATGAAATAGGCTGCCGCGACGGCGATGAGGACCAGCGAGGCGGTCAGCAGCAGGGTTCCGTAGTTTCGCGTCAGGGCGCGCCATGGAGAGAGGGCGTCGTCAAGCGGCTGGACCACCGCCAGTTGCCCCAGTGGAGCCGGCAGGTTGCGGACCGTGGCGAGCACCCTCTGGTTGTTGGCGAGCGAGATTTCCATGACGCCGGCGCGGTCGGCGAAGGTGGTGAGGGGCTGGGAAGGCCCCAGCCACGTGGCCAGCCGCCCCCGGGTCGGCGCGCCCGCTGGCGCTGCGGCGACAATGGTTCCTGCGGCGTCGGTGACGATGACGGAACGGCCGGCGCCAAGCGCCTGTGAGGGCGCATGGGCTTCGAGCAGGGCGCGGCCCGCGGTTGCGGGGCTGCTGGAATTGAGGGCGCCGGGCGTCGCGGCCGCATGGGTCAGCGATGCGGCCAGCAGGTCGATGGTGATTGCGGCGTCATCCACGGCTTCCGAACGGGAACTGACGGCCTGGAGCACGGCGCTGAAGGCGAGGGTGAGAACGAAAACGCCAAGAAGGCAGGGGACGGCGAGTTTCAGCCAGGGTTCAGCGGCGACCAGCCTGCCCAGGGCAGGGTGCGTGATGGATTTCGCCACTCCCAGAACGGTGGCCGCGCGCGCAGGTGCGCGTGCGGGCGTCGCTTGGACGCGCGCCATCTCAGTCCCCCTTCGGAATCCCGCCAAAAACCATCAGGTTGATGTGCCGCATCTTCCCGAATCATCACCATCTGAATCGTATTTTGTTGCTTTGTCCAGAGTGGTTTCCGTCCGCTTGGCGGGGGTTGGCGCCGTGGCTGGATGGTGGTCCTGGGGGTAGGGGGAGCGTTAATTTCTCCCCCTGGATGTTGTAGGTGTGGTGCGTTTCAGTTCGCCGCCAGCATTCTGTTGAGAATGTCCTGCGCATCCACCGAAAGTCCGGTCCTGGCCGCGATGCGTTGCAGGGCGGCGAGGGCGCGGACGCGCCGGCCGGGCTCCAGGGTCCGCCATGCCCGGAAGGCGGTGAGCATGCGCGAGGCCACCTGGGGGTTGATCCGGTCCAGTTCGAGGATGGCGTCGGCGATCAGCTCGAAGCCCTGGCCGTCGGCGCGCGCGAACTGCGTCGGATTGGACAGGGAGAAGGCGCTGAGCAACGCCCGCACGCGGTTGGGGTTGGTCATGGTGAAGCCAGGATGTGACATCAGCCGGCGGACGCGGTCCAGCGTTCCCGCCTCGGGGATCATCGCCTGCACGCCAAACCATTTGTCCATCACCAGCGGATCACCGCCGAACTCGCGCTCCCAGGCTGTTAGCGCGTCCTCGCGACGCGCGCCGGGCAGCAGCGACAGGGTGGCGAGCGCCGCCATCCGGTCCGTCATGTTGGTGGCGCTGCGGATCTGTGAGGCGGCGCGCTCGGCCCCCTCGTCGGGCGCCGCCGCCGCGATGAGATCGAGCGCGAGATTGCGCAGCGCCCGCCGGCCCGCCGCCTGGGCGCCCGGGTCGAATTTTACCTCCATCTCCGCTTCGTCACGGATGGCGCGCAACGCCGGCAGCAGCGTCGTCGCCATGGCCTGGCGCAGCGTCTGGCGCGCCGCATGGATGGCGTCCGGATCGATGTCCGAGCCGATTTCGCGGGCAATATCGCCCTCTGTCGGCAAGCTCAGGGCCTGGGCGACGAAAGCCGGATCACGTTTGCCTTCGCTGGCGAGGAAGTCGCCGAACGCGCCGATGAAAGCCGGCGCGCCTGCTCTCCCGCGCCCGGCGCGGATCGCCGCCACGTCCTTCGCCAGATGCTTCAACATCAGGTTCTGCACCGCCTGCCAGCGGTTGAAGGCGTCGGAATCGGCGCGGAACAGCAGCAGTTCGTCGGCGTCATCGAGGTCGATGTCGCAGCGCACCGGCGCCGAGAAGCCCCGGAACAGCGACGGCGTGGGACGTTCGGTGACATGCCTGAACGTGACGCTCATTTCCTCCCGGTCAAACACCAGCACATCGCCCTGTAGCGGAGCGTCGTTGTCAGCCTGCAGCGGCAGTTCACGGCCGCTGGCGCCAATCAGCCCCATCTGGATGGGGATGACCTGGGGCCGCTTTTCCGTCTGGCCCGGGGTTGGCGGCGTCGTCTGCTTCAGGTGCAGCGTCCAGGTTCCCGCCGCCTCGTCCCAGACGCCGCGCGCCGTCACCACTGGCGTGCCGGCCTGGGCGTACCATTGGGCGAAGTGGTCAAGGTTGCGGCCGCCTGCTTCGGCGAAGCAGGCGAGAAAATCCTCGATCGTCGCGGCGTGCCCGTCGTGGCGGCTGAAATACAGATCCAGCCCTGCCCGGAACGCCTCCGGCCCGAGCAGGATGCTGAGCATTCGCACCAGCTCGGAGCCTTTCTCATAGACCGTGGCCGTATAGAAGTTGTTGATTTCGCTGTACTGCGTCGGCCGCACCGGGTGGGCGAGGGGGCCCGCGTCCTCCACGAACTGGGCGGCGCGCAAGGTGCGCACATCGGCGATGCGCCGCACCGGCCGCGAGCGCTGGTCGGCCGAGAATTCATGGTCGCGGAAGACCGTAAGCCCCTCTTTCAGGCAAAGCTGGAACCAGTCGCGGCAGGTGATGCGGTTGCCGGTCCAGTTATGAAAGTATTCGTGGGCGATGATTGCTTCGATATTGGCGTAATCCGCGTCAGTCGCGGTGTCGGGGCTGGCAAGAACATATTTGTCGTTGAAAATGTTCAGGCCCTTGTTCTCCATGGCTCCCATGTTGAAGTCGGACACCGCCACCACATTGAACACGTCAAGATCGTATTCGCGGCCAAAGGTTTCCTCGTCCCAGCGCATGGAGCGGGCCAGGGCGTCGAGGGCATAGCCGGCGCGGTCGGCTTTGCCAGGCTCCACGTGCACCGCGATTTCCACCTTGCGGCCCGACATGGTCGTGAATGTCTCCGAGACCGTATCCAGCCGCCCGGCCACCAGCGCGAACAGGTAGGCGGGCTTGGGGAATGGATCATGCCAGACGGCGTAGTGGCGGCCCGTTCCAGACAGGTCGCCAGCTTCCTGCAGATTGCCGTTGCCCAATAGCAGCGGCGCTTCATCCTTCGCTGCCTCGATGCGCGTGGTGTAAACCGACAGCACGTCCGGCCGGTCGAGGAAATAGGTGATGCGGCGGAAGCCCTCGGCCTCGCACTGGGTGCAATAAACGCCACTGGAGCGGTAGAGGCCCATCAGTTTGGTGTTGGCCGCCGGGTTGACGCGCGTGACGATCCGCAACCGGAATGGCTGTTGCGGCGGCGCGTGCAGGGTCAGCCCCTGGGGCGAGCTTTCCCATGCGCCGGCGGCTGGCGTCGCGCCGTCAACGGTGAACGCGCGCAGTTCCAGCTCATCGCCGTCGAGGCGCAGCGGCGCGCCCGCCACGCCGGCGGGATTGGGGCGCATGGCGAGTTCGGCCGTCACCAGGGTGTCGTCGGCATATAGTGAAATGTCGAGTGAAACGGCGTCGATCAGGTAATCGGAGGGACGGTAGTCGGAAAGACGGACAATCGGAGGAGTATCGGTGCGCATCATGGTCCAGCCGTTTCGGATTTCCCCACTGTCTGCCGCCAGGCGGTGGAACAGCGGGCGCGCGGAAGGCGCGCCGGCAACTATGGACCCGGGGTGATCGGAACCGCAATGCCGGCGCGCGCCGGCAATCCTGCGCCTGCCCGGTTCCCGTGTGAGGCGACCACAGTCGGCGCGACGCTGGATGCCCGCTCTGGAGTTATTCACAGCCGCCGGCATGGCGGAAAATTGTCAATGTATTGGCAGGAAAGGGAAAATCAGAAGCCGGAAAATATGTTATTAAAAAATCGGTCGCTTTTAAATTTTCTGTTGCGCGCGCGACGATTGGGGGGATAGGGTCTGTCCCAAGAAAAAAGGCTGCGCCGAAGCGCAGCCAAGTCTAGGGAGGAAACGCCCAAGGAGGGCACGCAGCATCGCTGCTGCAGTTCCGACATTAGACGTAATTTCCTATTTTGACAATATTTTTCTTTGCCTCTCTCGCGGGAGGCTGTTTGTGCGGGCGTATCGATGCTCGCTTCGGGTTATCGGCCAGCTTTTTCCAGAAAAATACCTGCCAGAATCCGGTGTTCGCATGCCGCCCGGCGTTCCGTCCCATGGGTGGGGGATCGTCAACGCTGGAGCAGGGGCGGGTTCGCCGCCCGCGCGCCGCGCCGGGCGCCGGCTCATTGCTTTTCCCGCTCCGGATGGTCATTTTCTCCAGCCATGCATCCGCGCGCCGCGGGCGGTTTTGGCGCCGTTACACATGCTGTTGGGAGAAGGGTTGATGCGCTTTCGGCACACCATGGTCCGCGTGACCAACGTGGAAGAATCGCTGGATTTTTACTGCAACAAGCTCGGGCTGGTGGAAACGCGCCGCACGGATGTGCCGGCCGGCCGTTTCACCCTGATTTTCCTCGCCGCTCCCCAGGACGCGGAAACCGCCAGGGCGACCCATGCGCCCGAACTGGAGCTTACCTACAACTGGGACCCGGAAACCTATGCGGGTGGCCGCAATTTTGGGCATCTGTGCTATTCGGTTCCGGATATCTATGAGACCTGCGCGCGTCTGATGCAGGCCGGCGTCACCATCAACCGCCCGCCCCGCGACGGCTATATGGCCTTCATCCGCTCGCCGGACGGCATCTCCATCGAGTTGCTGCAGGACGGTCCGGCGAAGGAGCCGCAGGAGCCGTGGGCGTCGATGCCGAACACCGGGACCTGGTGAGGCTTGCGCGCCTCGCGGCGGCGGTTTCGTGGATCGCGGCGGGGCTGGAACAGGGGAGCGCCGGTCACGGCGGTCCCGGGATTCATGGAGCGGGACCCATTCATGCTGGCTCCAGCATGAACCGGTGAATCCGTTTCTGTCAGGCAGGTTGGAAGGGCGATGGGCCCTGTCTGCGGATTTGCTCCGCGGGCAGGCGTCGCTCCGGTGGACAGGGTGACATGGCGACGGTCCTCTGCGTTGGCATCGCCACGCTCGATTATATCTACGCCCTCGATGAAATGCCCCGCGTGGCGGAAAAGCACCGCGCCCGCGATCTGGTCATCACCAGCGGCGGCATCGCGGCCAATGCGGCGGTGGCTATCGCCCGGCTCGGCGGCGAGGCGATCTTCGCCGGACGTCTCGGCGATGACGCCGTCGCCGTCGAAATTCTCAACGCGCTGCACGCCGAGGATGTGCGCTGTTCCTTCGTGCGCGGTTTTCCCGGCGTCAAATCACCCGTTTCCACCATCCTGGTGGACCGGCATGGCGAGCGGTTGCTCATCAGCTACCGGGACGGCAGCCTGCCGTCCGACCCATCCTGGCTGCCGGAAGAGTTGCCGCCCCGCGTCGATGCGGTGCTGGGCGACACGCGCTGGGAGGAGGCGGCCGCGCGCATGTTCGCGGCGGCGCGCCGTGTCGGCAAGCCGGCCGTGCTGGACGGCGACAAGGCGCCGAAGCATCCAACCATCCTTGCGGACGCCACCCATGTCGCCTTCAGCGCACAGGGCTTACGTGAACTCACCGGCGAGAGCGATCCGCGCGGCGGGCTGGAGAAGCTGCGCGACCGGACGGCGACTGGCGACACCTGGTTCGCCGTGACCGTAGGGGCCGAGGGCGTGTATTTTCTGGAAAACGGCGATGTGGCCCATGCGCCTGCTTTCCCGGTCGAGGCCGTGGACACCCTGGGCGCCGGCGATGTCTGGCATGGCGCTTTTGCCCTGGCGCTGGCGGAAGGCGCGGGCGAGCGGGAGGCGATCAGCTTCGCCTCCGCCACCTCGGCGCTGAAGTGCCTCACCTTCGGCGGTCGCAACGGTTCGCCGCGCCGGCCGCAGGTGTTGGCGTTTTTGAAGGAGCGCGGCGCGCTCTGACTTACGCGGTCGTTTTCGGCCCCAGCGCCACCGCATGGCCGATGATGACCAGCGCCGGCCCGGCGATGTCGGTGACCCGGACCCTGTGCGCCAGTTCCGCGACCGGCGCGTGCACGATGGTTTGATCCGGCAGCGTGGCGCGCGCCACGAGGGCGGCGGGGGTTTGCGGATCGAGCCCCGCCGCCAGCAACCGGGTCACCAGCGCCTCCAGCGTCGCCAGCCCCATGTAGACCACGGTGGTGGCCGCCGGATCCGCGAGGGCGCGCCAATCCAGGTCCTCGGGCAGGGCGCCATTACGGGCGTGCGCCGTGATGAATTGCAGCCGCCGCGCCGCGTTGCGATGGGTCAGGGAGGTCGCCATGCCGGCGGCCGCGCCGCTGGCGGCGGTGACGCCTGGCGTGACCGCGCACGGGACGCCGGCCGCTTCAAGCGCGGTGATTTCCTCACCGGCGCGGCCGAAAATCATCGGATCGCCGCCCTTCAGCCGCACCACCTGCAAGCCTTCGCCCGCCAGGCTCACCAGTTGCGCGTTGATGTCCTCCTGGGTGCAGGAAGGCTTGTGCCCCCGCTTGCCCACATGGATCAGCCGCGCCTCGCGGCGGGCGAAATCCAGCGTGCCCGGCGCGATGAGATCGTCATAGAGGATCACGTCGGCCGATTGCAGCAGGCGCACCGCGCGCAGGGTGAGCAGCTCCGGATCGCCCGGACCGGCGCCGACGAGATTGACCATGCCCTGCGCCGCCGCCTGGCCGCTGGCTTCAGCGTCGGCGAGCAGGGCGTCGCGCAGGCGCTCGTCCGGCTCCTGTTCGGGCGCCGTGAAGGCCTGGGCGGTGAAGCGCTCCCAGAACCGCCGCCGGGTGCGGAACGGCCAGCGCCGCTCCTGCACCTCGGTCCGCCAGCGCCGGGCGGCGTCGGCCCAGCGACGGAAAGTTTCCGGCAGCAGCGTTTCGATGCGCGCCCGCACCGCCTGACCGAATACCGGGGCCGCCCCGTCTGTGGAGATGCCGACGACCAGCGGCGAGCGGTTGACGATCGAACCGAACTGGAAGTCGCACAGCGCTGGCCGGTCGACGCAGTTGACCGGGGCGCCCGCCGCCCGCGCCGCGCTGGCAAAGCGCCGCGCTTCATCTTCCCCGTCAAAATCACCCACCGCCAGCATGGCGCCGGTCAGGTCGTCCGCCCGCCAGTTGCGCCGGTGCAGGATGACGCGGTCCGGATGCTCCCGCGCCAGTTGCTGCATGCCGCCAGGGAGCGCTGCGTCGTCCGGTGCATAAATCTCCAGACGCGCGCCGGTGGCGGCGAGCAATTCCGCTTTCCAGCCAGCGCCTTCGCTGGCGCCGGCCAGCACCACCCGGCGGCCGGATGGCTTGAAGAACAGGGGGAGGCTGGCGAGCGGCGCCATGCGCGGCGCGGCGCCCCCCTGTTCCTGGGGGGCAGGCTGTGGCGCTGGCGTGTCCTGGTCGGCTGGCAAGATGAATTCACATTCAGTTGAGAGGCGGGTCTGAAGGCGGAGTACTGTTCTTTATAATAATTATATCAGATATTTATTGCTGATTTTCGGAAGATCGGCGACAGGATTTTGCCTGTGTCGCACCATAATCTGGCCGTGAGGTCGGGCCACCTCTTGAAGGTTTCCTGCAGGACGCGCTTCGGCGTGCCGCGCGAGGCGCATGACAGGGAAGATGGAAGCTTCGGCTTCGCTCGCTGGACGGCCATGTGTCAGTCCCATGGGAGAGTATGAAATGCGTAAACTGGTGATGACAGGTTTTGCAGCCCTGGCGCTGCTCGCGACCCCTGCGCTGGCGCAGACGACCCAGACGCAACCGGCCCCGATGAAGGGTCCTTCCGCGACGCAGCAGGCGCCAGCGGCCACCCAGCAGGCGCCCGCCCCCATGAAGCAGGTGCCCGCCGCGGCGAAGCCGGCGAAAGCTGACAAGGCGCAGTTGCTCGACATCAACACCGCCACGAAGGAGCAGCTCGAAGCCCTCAAGGGGGTTGGTCCGGTTCGCGCCGACGCCATCATCAAGGGCCGTCCCTACAAGGGCAAGGATGAGCTGGTGCAGAAGAAGATCGTGCCGCAGAACGTCTATGACGGCATCAAGGGCAAGATCATCGCCCACCAGCATTGAGGTCCATGACAGCGGCGCGCCCCCTGGAGCGTCGTTTTTCATGATGAGCCCTGGCGCAGCCTGCCTGCGTCCGCACCAGCCAAAACCCGATGGGCCTGCTCCCACCGGGTTTTTTGGTCAGCCCCGGAGATCAGGCGTAGAGATCCCTGTGGGCGTCGCGCAGAAGGTTCTTCTGCACCTTGCCCATGCTGTTGCGCGGCAGTTCGTCGGCGAACAGCACCCGTTTCGGCAGCTTGAATTTGGCCAGCCGGCCGTCGAGCGCTTTCAGCACCCGCGCCTCGTCCAGGGCCCTGTCGCTCGCCACCACCACGGCGGTGACGCCCTCGCCGAAGTCCGGATGCGGCGCGCCGATGACGGCGCTTTCAATCACCCCATCCAGCGCGTCAATCTCGCTTTCCACTTCCTTGGGATAGACGTTGAAGCCGCCGCTGATGATCAGATCCTTGCCGCGTCCGACGATCTGCACGTAGCCGTGTTCGTCGATCCGCCCCAGGTCGCCAGTGATGAAGAAGCCGTCTGGCCGGAATTCGGCGGCGGTTTTCTCCGGCATGCGCCAGTAGCCCTTGAATACGTTCGGGCCCTTCACCTCGATCATGCCGATGTCGCCATTCGCCAGCGGCGCGCCGCTTTCCGGGTCAACGATGCGCAGCGCGACGCCCGGCAGCGGCAGGCCGACCGTCCCGGCGATGCGCGGGCCCTCATAGGGGTTGGAGGTGTTCATGTTGGTTTCAGTCATGCCATAGCGCTCAAGAATGGCGTGACCGGTGCGGGCGCGCCATTCGGTGTGCGTCTCCGCCAGCAGCGGCGCGGAGCCGGAAACGAACAGGCGCATGTTGGCCGTCAGCTCCCGCGTCAGGCCCGGGTGTTGCAGCAGGCGGGTGTAGAAGGTCGGCACGCCCATCATCGCCGTTGCCTGCGGCATGGCGTCGATCACCGCGTCGGCGTCGAACTTTGGCATCAGGATCAGCGAGCCGCCGGCGAAGAAGGTGACGTTGGTCGCCACGAACAGGCCGTGCGTGTGATAGATCGGCAAGGCGTGGATCAGCGCGTCGTCGGCGGTGAAGCGCCAGTAGTCCCGCAACGTCAGCGAGTTCGACGCCAGGTTGTCGTGGCTGAGCATGGCGCCCTTCGAACGCCCGGTGGTGCCGGACGTATAAAGGATGGCGGCGAGATCGTCGTCGCCGCGCGCCACCGTGGCGAAGTCTGTCGGCTGTGCGTCGGCGGCGGCGCCCAGCGAGCCTTTGCCGTGGCTGTCCAGCGTCGCCGTGCGCGCTCCGCGAGCGATCTCCTGGACGCCAGCCTCCCGCGCCGGATCGCAGACCACCAGCGCCGGCTCCGCGTCGCCGATGAAATATGACAGCTCCGCCAGGGTGTAGCCGGTGTTGAGCGGCAGATAGATGGCGCCGGCCCGCAGGCAGGCCAGATACAGCGTCAGCGCCTCGGCGCTTTTCTCCACCTGCACCGCCACGCGGTCGCCCGGCCGCACGCCGAGACTGACCAGCGCATTGGCCAGCTGGCCCGAACGCGCCGTCAGGTCGCCGTAGGCGCTGACGGAGCCGTCCGGATGGCGAATGGCGACCCGCTCCAGGTCCAGCCCGGATGCGAACAGCCGGTCGAACAGATTGCGGTTCATGCAGGCGCTCTCCCCGAAGACATATTCATCTGAAGTAGACGCGATTTCCGCCGCCGCGTCACGCCACGGCGCCTTTTTCCGCAGCGTCTTTTTTCGCCTCCTTGCCGTTTTTGACGGCGGCGGCGCGATCGCGGCCGCCATTGGCGCGCAGCAGCTTCTTCACCGCGGCGGAGGCGGCGACCTCTCCCTGCTCGACGAAGGCTTCGTGGTTCTTCTCGATGTCATCGAGGGCGTAGAGATAGTTCACCATGAAGCCGTGCGCCTGGGCCATGCCCTTGGGCGAGGCGTCGCCCAGATAATCGATGGCCTCCAGCCGGGCGCCGTTGCCAAGGTGGAAGCGCGCCACCGGGTCGACAGGCCGGCCGGCGGCGTTGCGGGCGCTGAGGTAATAGCTGGCGGCCAGCTGCATCATCGGCTTGCGCAACGCCTCGCGCGTCCCCGCGTTGTCCTGCCAGCCCGGCTCGTCCAGCAGCTTCAGCTGGTCGCGAAGCGCCGCGTCGAGGAAATCCGAATCGTCTTTCGCGCGCTCCTTCTTCAGCCACCTGGCGAAGCCGGGCGCCGGCGACAGGGTGACGAAGGTTTTCAGCTGCGGCAGCTCACGCTTCAGTTCTTCCACTACCTGTTTGATGAGGAAATTGCCGAAGCTGACGCCGCCGAGGCCGCGCTGGGTGTTGGAGATGGAATAGAACACCGCCGTCGTCGCCTCCTCGGCGGCGATCGGCTTGCGGCTGGTGTCGAGCAGCGGCGCGATGGCGTCGGGAATGCCGGTGGTCAGCGCCACTTCCACGAAGATCAGGGGATCGTCGGCGAGCTGTGGATGGAAGAAGCCGTAGCACCGCCGGTCGGACGGCTCCAGGCGGTTGCGCAGGTCGTCCCAGTCCTGGATGGCGTGCACCGCCTCGTAGCGGATGATCTTTTCCAGAATATTGGCTGGCGTGGTCCAGTCGATGTGGCGCAGCACGAGGAAGCCCCTGTTGAACCAGGTGGAGAACATGTGGGCGAAGTCCCCGTCGACGCCCCTGAGATCCGGCCGCGCCGGCAGATGGTCGAGCAGTTCCTCGCGCATCCGCACCAGCGCCGCCGTGCCGCCGGGCGCCAGATTGAGCCGCCGCAGCAGTTCCTGACGACGCGCCTCGGTGGCGCGGTGCAATGTCTGTACGTTGGCGGGCGAGGCGTCTTTTTCAACGGCTTTCAGGGCGCTTTTGACCTGGCCCATGTCGGGGCCGAAGCGGTCGGCCAGCGCCGTCAGGAACGTCAGGCGCGCAGGCGGCGGCGCGGCGTCATAATTGCCAATGATGGCGGCCGCCAGGGCCACGCCGGAGGCTTCGCCCTGCCGCGACAGCAGGTTCTCGCCCAGTTCAACCAGATCATCCCCCTTGATGGGCCCTTTCGGACGCCCCAGCAACGCGCGTCCGCGCTCGGACAGCGTGGCGAACAGGTCGTTGAGGAATGCTGTCGGCATCATCGCTCCATAGAAATCTGGGCGCCGGCGGAACGCCAGCGCAACAGGGCGCACGCAAAGGCCCGCAAGGAACGGGCGTTCGCCCCGGAACCGGCCGCCAGCGTCTGGCCGGCCCGGCGCGATGCGGCGCCTGGAGGGAATGTGGCATGGGGGCCGGGTCGGGCCAAGGGCGCATGATGTCAGAGGGGGGACTGGCGGCTGTGACATGGCTCAGGCTTGGCCCAGGCTTGGCCCAGGCTTGGCCTGGCCCTCGCTTGACATGGCTTCGGTTCGACATGACCCGGGCGCAACATGCGCCCGGCGCGGCGAGGGCGTGGGCAAAAGGGCGTCACAACGGAAAAGGGCGCTGGGCTCCCTGGCCGAGCCGCAACAGCCGGATGGCCGCCGCAGCCGCGTCAGGCGACGCTGCTGCGCGGCGTTGTGGCGACAATGTCGGTCAGCAACTCTCCCCAGGCCGCGGCCGCCTTGTCCACGGTCCATGCCCTGGCGATCGCCCGGGCGGCGTCGGCCAGTTGCTTGCGTTGGCCGCTGTCCGCCATCAAAGCGTTGAGCGTGCGCCCCAGCGCCACGGCGTCGCCGGCGGGCGCGAACGCCGCCGCGCCGCCCCACAGCTCGCGATAATCGGGTGCATCGGCCAGCACCAGGGGGCGGCCAGCCTCGGCGGCCCGCCAGGCCATCTCACCATCGGTGTCGCCCGTGGCGGATGAAACAAACGCCTGGGCGCCTTCCAGCCAGCGTTGAGTCTGGCCAGGCGTCAGGGCGCCAAGCGCCCAGAGGTGCCCTGCGTCCGCCAGCTTCCCCGCGCTGGTTCCGGCCAGCATGACCGGATGGGGGCATAAGGCGGCGGCCGCATTCAGGGTCGCGAGGTTTTCCCGGCCATCGGCGGCCTGATGCGCGGCGAAAGCGTAGGACGTCAGGTCGACGGCGGGACGGTCCGCGGCAAATGGCGTGAACGTCCGCCGGATGACCCGGGGCGGGCGTCGCAGACGGTGCGCGTCCATGATGTCGCCGGCGTCCGCATGGCTGGGCGCGACCACGCCAGTGGCGATCTGGTACCCGCTGCGCAACAGCCGGGCGCGCCACTCATGGCCGGAAGCCTGGCGCGTGCGGCTGGCGACGATAATGTCCCGCCCGTCCGGCGACACCACCACCGGAGCCTGAAACGGGCCAAACGCCGCCAGGGCCGGGTGGTGCAGCACAACCAGATCGACCGCGAGGACATTGGCGAGACGCGCCACGGCTTGCCCGGCCGCCTGAAGGTCGCCAAAGGAATCCGCCAGGCGCGCGGCGACCGTGTGGGCGGATATGGCGCGCAGGTTCGGCGTATCAGCGATCTCGGCCGCCTGTCGCGGATCAGGTTCCGGGCCGAGCATCGCCAGGGTCACATCGAACCCGCGCACCGCCAGCCCCCTGGCGATGGTCATGACGGCGTTCCATCCGCCCCCAATGGTGTCGATGCCCAGCACCAGTTGCACGCGCCTGCCTCCTGGCGAAGCCTCTCGCCCGCGCCAATCGTTAACAATGGTTAATGACACTTGTCATCGAAAGGCGGGAATTTGAAGAGCCGGCAATAAAACCAGCGCCCTGGCCCGGGGGTTGCGCGCGGCGATCCGCGGCCAACAGGCCGTTAAGTCATTGTAGGATTTACGTCCTGTTGCCGCGTAAAATGTCGTTGATAGCGCCCGCGAACGCCGGGATTTCAAGGTTCTCTGGCATGCCGTAACGGCAGTGCGCACGACAACTGTCGGGTCGCCGGCAATCACGATTCGTCCCGATGATCAAAATCACGTTTTTGCGGGAAGCTCAGCTGGCCTCCGGCGGTTCTTCCAGAATGGCGTGTGATGACCCTGGCGGAACACCTTCCAGCGCGCCTCCCTGCGGCGTCCAGGTCGCCAGCGCTTCGATCCGCTCCGCCAGCTCAAGGTCGCGGGCAGTGACGCCCCCTGCGGAATGGGTCGACAGCGACACCCGTACGCGGCCCCATGAAAGGGTGATGTCCGGGTGGTGCCAGGCTGTCTCGCACAGGAAGCCGATGGCGTTGACCAGCATCAGCGATGCTTTCCATCCTGTGGTCGGATAGGCGCGGGCAATGGCGTCGCCCTCCAGCGTCCAGCCGCCGGGGAGAGTCGCCAGCCTGCGAAGGATCTCGTTGTCTTCAAGCGGGACGTCAGGGTCGGTTTGCATCGCGTGCTCCCGGGATGGGGTTGATTTCAGGGCGGCGCGCCTGGCGCTGGTGGCGCGCGACGCCCGGCGATCAGAACGGAACCCCCGTGGATCGCATCAGGTTCCACGGCGCCAGCCCGCACAGGACCAGGCCACGGGCGCGTGCGCGGCAAGGTACGTCATCCGGCAGGGCAGGGCGTCCATCGCCGCGCGGGTCCCCGGAGTGGCTTGCTGGCGCGCCCGCACGGGTATAAAGCCTGGCGATGCCGGATGCGGCGGACTGGCGGCGGGCGTTGCTAACGCCGGGCCGCTGGCGAGGCCAGGGTCCGGCGCACCAGGAGCATGCGCCTTTGAGTGACAGGATCAAGGTCTCCCGCATCGCCATTTATGCCCACCATGGGCTGCACCCGGAAGAAGCCCGGCTCGGACAGCGGTTTTTCGTATCGCTGGACTGCGCGCTTGATTTGGGGGAGGCGGCGCGTAACGACGACTGGCACGCCTCGGTCTGCTATGCGGAGCTGACGGAGCGCGCGACGCGGGTCACGCTGGATCGCCGCTTCCGGACCATCGAGGGGTTGGCCGACGCCATCGCCACGGATGTGCTGGCGACGTTTCCGCTCGTCGACGCCGTCACCGTGCAGGTCGAAAAGCCCGGCGCGCCCGTGCCGGCGATTATAGATGGCGTCATGGTGGAGATTACCCGCCGTCGTGTTCCATCAGGAAACGCCCCTTCCTGAACCAGTATATGAAGAACGTTGGTTTTATCGTTTGTTAACCACGTTTTAGGCGAAATTTCTCATCTATCCTATGATCCGCGTGATGTGTTTGCGCCCCGTCGCCGGGAATGTTGCGGTTGATTGATGGTTTTTAGAAAAATATCAATCACTTGCTGGTGTTTTTGCATGCCCGGGCGCGAGCCCGCCCTCGCTCTTCCATGCAGCCTTCGTCATTCGCGAAGGCTGACCGCCCTGGTTGGCTGACCCGTCCACGTTTCCCGCCCGTCTAAGCCGGGGGCAGGACAGCCATCATTGGGGGCTTCCTTCAGCGGGATGGCGACTGTTGGGCTCCAGCCCATCACAGAACCATCACAGAACGCCCGGCATGCGCCAGGCGTTCCATGCCCTGAGTCTCCGGTCAGGTTATGCGACAGGCGCGCTCAGGCGCCGGCCTGGCTCTGGATCAGTACTCGACCACCGTCCGGATCGACTTGCCTTCGTGCATCAGGTCGAAGCCTTCGTTGATGCGCTCCAGCGGCAGCTTGTGGGTGATCAGATCGTCGATATTGATCTTCCCCTCCATGTACCAGTCGACGATCTTCGGCACGTCCGTCCGGCCGCGCGCGCCGCCAAAGGCGGTGCCCTTCCACACGCGTCCGGTGACCAGCTGGAACGGGCGGGTGGCGATTTCCTTCCCGGCCTCGGCGACGCCAATAATGATCGACTCGCCCCAGCCGCGATGGCAGCACTCCAGCGCCTGACGCATCACCTCGGTGTTGCCGGTGGCGTCAAAGGAGAAGTCCGCGCCGCCGTCCGTGGCGTCGATGACGGCCTGCACGACCCTGTCGCGACCAACGTCATTGGGGTTGATGAAATGGGTCATGCCGAACTTCTCGGCCATGGCGCGTTTGGACGGGTTGACGTCCACGCCGATGATCCTGTCCGCGCCCACCATGCGCGCGCCCTGGATGACATTGAGGCCAATGCCGCCGAGGCCGAACACCACCACATTGGCCCCCGGCCACACCTTGGCCGTATGGATCACCGCGCCAATGCCGGTGGTGACGCCACAGCCGATGTAGCAGATCTTGTCGAACGGAGCGTCCTCGCGGACCTTCGCCAGGGCGATTTCCGGCAGCACGGTGTAATTCGAGAAGGTCGAGCATCCCATATAGTGCAGCACCGGGTCGCCGTCGCAGGAGAAGCGGCTGGTGCCGTCGGGCATGACGCCCTTGCCCTGGGTGGCGCGGATCGCCGTGCAGAGGTTGGAGCGCTGCGACAGACAGGTTTTGCACTGGCGGCATTCGGGCGTGTAAAGCGGGATGACGTGGTCGCCTTTTTTCAGCGAGGTCACGCCCGGTCCCACCTCCACCACCACGCCCGCGCCCTCGTGGCCGAGAATGGCGGGAAACAGCCCTTCCGGGTCGAGGCCGGACAGCGTGTAGGCGTCCGTATGACAGATGCCGGTGGCTTTCACCTCCACCAGAACCTCGCCGGCCTTCGGGCCCTCCAGATCCACCTCCATGATTTCGAGAGGCCTGTTGGCGGCGACAGCGACGGCGGCGCGCGTTTTCATGGCTGGAATCTCCGGCGTTCGGGAACTGCAGATATGGGCAGACCCTTACAGCGGCTGCCGGCAAGGGCAAGCCATATGGCCGCTGTCGCTGGCAATATGGCGTCGTGGCATGACCGCTCCGCTCAAACCGGCGCCATGGCCAGCAGGGCGCCCGAGGCGGCGCCCAACGCGGCGATGCTCCACGGCGGCGCTTTCCAGACGGCCAGCAGCAGAAATCCTGCGACCGCCAGCACAAAATCGCGCGGCGTGAACACGGCGCTGGTCCACAGAGGCTGATACAGGGCCGCGCCCAGAATACCAACGACCGCCGCGTTGGCCCCGGCCATGGCGGCGGCGGCGCGCGGATTGGCGCGCAGCCTGGCCCAGAACGGCAGGGTTCCATAAACCAGCAATTGCCCTGGCAGAAAAATCGCCAGCACCGCGAGCGTCGCGCCCATCGCGCCGGTGGGCGCCGCGGGCGTCAACGCGCCCAGCCAGGCGGCGAAGGCGAACATCGGCCCCGGCATGGCCTGGGCGAGGGCGTAGCCCGTCAGGAATACATCCGGGGCGATACCCGCCGGCGCCGCGACTTCCGCCTGCAACAGCGGCAACACCACATGGCCGCCGCCGAACACCAGTGATCCAGCGCGGTAGAACGCGCTGAACAGCGAAAAGCCGCCGCCCCACAGGCCCGCCGCCGCCGGCAATAGCAGGAACAGCCCCGCGAACACCGCCAGCGCCACGGTTCCGGCGCGGCGGGACACTGGCCCGCGTCCGGTCACCGGCCCGCCATCGACCACAACGTTCCGGCATGCGACCAATCCCAGCAAGCCGCCGGCGCTGATCGCCAGCAACTGCGCCGCCACGCCGCCCGGCGTGACGATGGCCAGCGCCGCCAGCGCGATCGTTGCCCGCGCCCGGTCCGGGGTCAGCAGCTGCGCCATGCCCCAGACCGCATGCGCCACCACGGCGACGGCCGTAAGCTTCAGGCCATGCAGCATGCCGGCGGCAAGCGGGCCTTGCAGCGCTCCGGCGTCAGAGGTCAGCGCAATGGCCAGCGTTGTCATGATGATGGCGCTGGGCGCCGTAAAGCCAAGAAACGCCGCGACGCCGCCGCCGATGCCGCCGGCGCGCTGCACGCCAATGGCGAAGCCGGCCTGGCTGGAGCCGGGGCCGGGCAGAAACTGGCAGAGTGCGATCAACGCCGCGAAATCGGTTTCCGACAGCCAGCGCCGGCGCAGCACGAACGCTTCGTGAAAATAGCCGATATGCGCCGCTGGCCCGCCAAAAGCCGTGAGGCCGAGGCGGAGGAAGACGAGAAACACCTCCAGGACACCGCCGCGCTCACGGGCCGGTCCATCATCATTCCCGGCTGTGCTGCCCTGGCGCATGGCCACGCCGCCGGGCGGGCTGGGCGCCTGCCCGGCGCGCGCCGCAAACCCACGCGGCTGACTGTGTGCGGGCGCGTTGCTGCTCATTCCAGCCCCCCACTGACGCCGCCGGAGCAGGCGCGCCTCAGGCTTCGGGCGTATGACGCTTCAACTCATCCAGCCAGACTTTGGCGTTGCCGTCCGATGGGGCCCGCCAGTCACCGCGCGGCGACAGGGAGCCGCCGGAGGAGATTTTGGGGCCGTTCGGCACGGCCGAGCGCTTGAACTGGCTGATGGTGAAGAAGCGGAACAGGAACACCTCCAGCCATTTGCGAATCTCGGCCAGGGTGTAGGCCCGGTGATCGCGTTCCGGGATATTGGCCGGCCAGCGGCCGCGCGCCGCGTCCCCCCAGGCGTGAAGCGCCATGAAGGCGATCTTCGATGGCGCGAAGCCGTAGCGGGTGACATAGAACAGGTTGAAGTCCTGCAAGGCGTAGGGGCCCACCTTCGCCTCGGTGGACTGGATGGCCCCGGTCGCGTCGGCTGGCACCAGCTCCGGCGAGATTTCCTGGGCGAGGATCGCCTCCAGCAGCGCCGCCGTGTCCGCGTCCACGTCGCCGGAGTGGGCGACGAAGCGGATCAGGTGCTGGATCAGCGTTTTCGACACCGAGGCGTTGGGATTGTAGTGCGACATGTGATCGCCGACGCCATAGGTGCACCAGCCAAGGCCAAGTTCGGACAGGTCGCCGGTGCCCACCACCAAGCCATTGTGATGGTTGGCGAGACGGAACAGGTAATCGGTGCGCAGCCCGGCCTGAACGTTCTCGAAGGTCACGTCATAGACCGCTTCGCCCGCGCCGGCCGGATGGCCAAGATCGGCCAGCATCTGCCGCGCCGCCGGCCGGATATCCAGTTCGCTCGCCGTCGCCCCCAGCGCCCGCATCAGCGCCCATGCGTTGGATTTCGTGCCCTCCGAGGTGGCGAAGCCGGGCATGGTGTAAGCCAGAATGTCGCTGCGCGGCTTGCCGAGGCTGTCCATCACCCGGGCGCACACCAGCAGGGCGTGGGTTGAATCCAGCCCGCCGGAAACGCCGATCACCAGCTTCGCCGCGCCGGCCGCGCGCATGCGCTGGGCCAGGCCCTGCACCTGAATGCTGAACGCCTCGTAACAATCCTCCCGCAGCCGCGCCGGGTCCGCCGGCACATAGGGGAAGCGTTCGATGCGCCGTTCCAGCGCCACGTCGGCGTCCGGGGCGTCAAGGTGGAATTCCACCGTCTGGAAGGCATTGACCTGGTCCGCCGCGGCGCGGGCGCTGTCGCCGAAGGTGGTGACGCGCAGCCGCTCCTGGCGCAGACGGTCGAGGTCCACATCGGCGGTCAGCAGCACGCTGTCGGTGGGAAAGCGCGCGCTCTCGGCCAGCAACTCGCCATACTCGAAGACGGCGGCGTGGCCGTCCCAGGCCAGGTCCGTGGTCGATTCGCCGGGGCCCGCGGCGGAATAGACATAGGCCGCGATGGTGCGGGCCGACTGGCCGCCGCACAGCAGCCGCCGCGTTTCCGCCTTGCCGATGGTGATATTGCTGGCGGAAAGGTTGACCAGAATTTCGGCCCCGGCCAGGGCGGCGTAGCTGGACGGCGGCGCCGCCGTCCACACGTCCTCGCAGATCTCCACGTGGAAGGTGACCGGCGCGCTGCCAGCGCTGCGGAACAGCAGATCGGTCCCGAACGGCGCCTCCTGCCCGGCGATGGCGATCATCGCGTCGGCAATGCCAAGGCCGGAGGTGAAATGGCGCGCCTCGTAGAATTCCCGGTAGTTCGGCAGGTAGGATTTGGGGACCACCCCGAGAATTTCACCGCGATGGATCACCACGGCGCAATTGTACAGCCGGCCCTGCCAGCGCAGCGGCGCGCCCACTACCAGCACCGGGAACAGGTCTTCCGATGCTTCCGTCAGCTCTGAAATCGCCTGCCCGACCGCATCGAGCAGCGGCTGTTGCAACAGCAGGTCATCGATGGCGTAGCCGGAGAGGCCCAGCTCCGGGAAAATCACCAATCCCACATGCTGGTCATGCGCCTGGCGCGCCAGCTCCAGCGTCCGCGCCAGATTGAACTGCGGGTCCCCGACGCCCATGCGCGGCACGCAGGCCCCGGTCCTGAAAAATCCGTGCGTGTAGAGCGAGTGAAATCCACCCATCCGGCGTGGCCTTTCCTGACCTTGATCTGCGTGGAGGTATAATCGGGACGTCTGGGGCAAGGTAATGCGTCGCCCCGGGTTTCGCCACCCCAGGGAGGGCCACGATGACCATGCAAACCGCCTTGCCGCTGACAGAAGAGATCTGGTCGGCTCTCGGAGGCCCGCCGGCGGCCCCAGGGCGCCTGGCGTTCGTGGGCGCAGGCAGTCTGCCGTCGGCCTTCGCCGTTTCCGATCTGGCGGCGGCTTCCGTTGCGGCCGCCGGCCTCGCCCTCTCGGAGCTGGTGGCGCGAACCGTGGGACAGGCGCCGCGGATCGTTGTGGACAGGCGGCTGGCCTCCTTGTGGTTCGGCTGGTCGCTGGCGCCGCGCGGCTGGAGGCTGCCGCCCGCATGGGACGACTGGTCGGGGGATTATCGCTGCGCGGATGGCTGGATCCGGGTGCACGCCAACGCGCCGGCGCACAGGAATGCCGCGTTGCGCGTGCTTGGCCAGCCCACGGACCGGGATGAGGCGGCCCGGCGCGTGGCGCGGCTTGATGGCGACGCGCTGGAGACGGCGATCGTTGAGGCGGGTGGTTGCGCCGCCCGCATGCGGCGCGCCGGGGAATGGCGCGCCCATCCACAAGGCGCAGCCGTCGCCGCCGAGCCCCTGATCGCGTGGGACGACTGGCGGGCCCCGGCGCGGGGGCATCAGGCAGGCGAAAACTGGCGGCCAGCCCCCGGGCGACCGCTGCAGGGGTTGAGGGTGCTGGACCTCACCCGGGTTCTGGCGGGGCCGGTGGCCACGCGCTTTCTCGCCGCTTGCGGCGCAAGCGTACTGCGAATTGATCCGCCGGACTGGGACGAGCCGGCGGTCGTTCCTGAAGTAACGCCTGGCAAAAGTTGCGCGCGCATGGATCTGCGCCTGCCGGGCGATCACGCCAGGTTCATGGAGCTTCTCCGGGATGCGGATGTGCTGGTGCATGGCTATCGTCCCGGCGCGCTGGAGGGACTTGGCCTTGGAGCCGAAACCCGGCGCGCGCTCAACCCGGGCCTGGTCGAGGCGTCGCTTGATGCGTGGGGATGGACCGGTCCATGGCAGGGCCGGCGGGGCTTTGACAGCCTGGTGCAGATGAGCGCGGGCATCGCGGCCGCCGGCATGGCGTGGAAAGGCGCCGATACGCCAACGCCGTTGCCCGTGCAGGCGCTGGATCATGCGACAGGCTGGGTGATGGCGGCGGCGGTATTGCGCGGTCTTGTCCGCCGGCTTGATGGCGGCGGCCACGTCGCGCGCCTGTCGCTGGCCCGCACCGCCGCGCTGCTTATGGCGGCCGGGCCATCTGGAGATGCTGGCTGGCGGCCCGCCGTCGCCGCCGACTACGCGCCGGAAGAGGAGGCGACCGACTGGGGGCCTGCGCTGCGGTTGCGGCAGCCCCTGTCGGTCGCAGAGGTGCGGTTGCAGTGGGCTTCTCCCGCGCGCCGGCTGGGAAGCGACGCGCCCCGGTGGCCCGCCGGCTGAAGGGCCGCCGTTCGGGCGTCCGGTTCCGCTCCGGGCGTCAGAAGCGGATGGCGAAATTGCCTTTCAGCGACTGCTCCTGTCCGTGTTGGGCCAGTTGCGCCGACCACGTGGCCCCCAGCGTGACGTTGGCGGCCACGCTCATGTCGAGGCCGGCCTCCAGCAACAGGCTGTCGCGGGCAATGGGGGCGCCGGCGACGGTAAACGGCGTCGTCGCGTCCGCCAGCCACATGCGGCCGCGCGGATCCACGTCGCCGAAGGCATGAATCCAGCCCACGGTGGCGCGCGCTGTCAGTCCCGCGCCGTTGGCCAGCGTGAAAGTGTGGGCGAGGCGGCCGCCGAACGTGGAGTAGGTCGTGCTCATGCGCCCGGTCTTGCCGGAAAGCGCGGCGACGCCGCCGTTTTCCCGGAAGCGCTCGCCATTGTAACCTACCCAGGCCAGCCCCAGGAAAGGCTCGATCGTGGTCGCGCCCTGACGGAATTCCTGGCCGATCTCGCCGAAAACCTGGGCGATGCCGGAGCGCCAGGCGCCGCGCGCGCTGTCGGCGAAGCCGGGGAAGGCGATGGTGCGGCTCACCGTTGCGTCGTCCCAGGTATAGGCGGCGCCCCATCGCATCCCGAGCCCGGCGTACTGGCCCCCGCCATACAGCGCCACGTGGTAGCTGTCGGCGCCGGATGAGGAGGCCCGGTTGTTGATGTCGAAGGCGCCGCGGCTATAGCCCCCGGCGACGCCCAGCCGCCAGTTGTCGAAGGCCCGGGCGTCGACGCCGGCCAGGAAGCCGGCCAGGGACTGGCTGGTTCTGGCGACACCCGCGCCGCCGCTGCCGGCATGGCCCCATCCGCCAAACGCCTGCCCCCATAAGGTAGCGTTCAGGCCTTGCAGCCGCCGGACCTGCCGGACGTCGCCGTTATCGTCGATGCCGTCGCCATCTGCGAACGACTGGCGGATCCGGCCGGTGACCGCATCGCGCACATGGTGGCTTTGTGAGACCAGCGCCCCGGCGATCGAGGCGTGAACGTCGCCGGAGATGGCGCCGAATGCCTGCGCGGCGGCGTCGGCGGTCGGCAGGTTGGCGATGATGGAGAACAGGGTGTTGTCTGCCGGCAAACGGTCGACCGCGGCCGCCGCCGCCGCCTGGTTCGGCGTCTTCGCCGTCTCTTCCATCGGCGTGCTGTTGCGAACCACGGTCAGATAGGCGTTGTTGGCGTCATAACCCAGGATTGGCGTCAGGAAGACGTAGCTTTGTCCTGGCGCCCAGCTGGCGCCCCCGTCAAACGTCGATCCGCCGACGCCGCCCGCGGCGGTGACGATGACCTGTCGGGCGCCGACCACATAGCCATTGCCGCCCGGCCCCGGCGCCACCACCACCCGGCCTCCCAGATGGGCCTGGCCGGCGACCTCGATCAGGTCCGATTGTCCCAGGGCGTTGATATCTACCTGGTAGACTGAAGAAGGACCGAGATTGAGGTTTCCGTTCACCTGGACGACGCCGATCGAGTTCCCGGGCGCGATGACGCCGTGATTGACCAGGTCGCCGCCAATCCGCCAGTTGCCGCCGAAGACGGAGCCGGCGTCCACGAGCACGCCGCCGCCGACATGCACGGGATTGGCCAGCGAACCGCCGCTGGTGCGCGAGCTGGTGAGCGTCACGCCCCCATCCACCTGCACGCCGCCCTCGCCAAAACGCAGGATTGTTTCGTTGACGGCGATGTCGCCGGCAATGGCGCTGCCGTCACGGACATGCAGTTCACCGCCGCCATGCAGGGCCCGTATATGCCGCACGCCTTTGGCGACGCCGCTCCACGACGCCTTTTCGGCAAGTTCGACGTCGGTGAAGCCCGTTGTTTTCGCGTCCGTGTCGAGAATGTCGCCGGTCGCCACCGAGCCGCTGCCGAGGCCGAGCGCCACCACGCCGCTGTCGCCGCCCGCGCCGCTGCGGTCAACCGCCAGCAACACGTTGCTGTCACTGGCCAGATGAACCCCCGGGCCGACCAGGAGCGCCACATGCTGGTCGGCCTTGTCGAAGGTCGTGGCGATGGCGGCGCTCGCCCCGGTGATCGTTCCCGCGCCGTTCAGGGTGATGGCGGCGTTGTTGTGGGTGCGGATAGCCGCGCCCTGCGCCGAAGCAATGCTGACCATGTCCGCCACGACAACGCCGCCGTCGCGCACGACAAGGCCGGCGGCTCCGCTGCCTGTAGCTGCGAGGGCGCCGCCGGTCAGCTCCAGCCGGCCGCCATGCTCGGCCACCGCCGCGTGGGCGTCCGCGCCGGTGGTCTGGACGTGGGCGCGACCCTGGATGACGCCGCCGGGGGCGTCGTCGTCGATGCCGTCGCGACGCCGGTCATTGCCGGCGACGAGGCCATGCGCGGCGACGCCGGAGGTCGCGAAAGACGTTCCCTCGAGTTCGATCCGGCCGCCGGTTTGCGCCATGGCGCCGTGCCCGCCATCGCCGCCCGTGGTCACCGCGACGGCGCCGCTGGCGATAATCCGGCCGCCGTCGACGGCGTACAGGCCCGACGCCATCGCGCCCGTGGCGCTGACGGCGCCGCCGGCAAGTCTGACCACGCCGGCGCTGGAGCCGTCATGAACCGGGGCGGTGATTTCGGGGAAACCGGCCTGCACGGCGTGAGCGCCGACGCCGGCAACGCTGATGTTGGCGGCGCTTTCAATGGTTCCGCCCGAATGCGCCAGCAGGCCCCGCGCCCCGGCGCCCGAGGTATTGACTGAACCGGCGGTCAGCTCAACCTGGCCACCGAAATCCGCCACGACGCCGTGAGCGTCGGTCCCGGTGGTCTGCACGCCGGCCGAACCCCGGATGACGCCGCCAGGGGCGGCGGCGTCGACGCCCGCGCGTCGGCGGTCGTTGCTGGCGAAGAGCCCCAACGCGGCGACGCCGCTGGTATGAAACGACGCGCTGTCCAGATTGATGCGGCTGCCGGTTTGCGCCAGCGCGCCATAGCCGCCGTCGCCGGTGGTGGTCACGGCTACCGGGCCGGCGTTGATCTGCCCGCCGTCGGTGGCGTACAGGCCCGCGGCCAGTATGCCGGCGGTGCTGATGGCGCCGCCGGTCAGGGTCACCGCGCCCGCGGTGGCGCCGGCGTACAGGGTGTCCGTGGCCTCGGCGAACCCGGCCTGCACCGCGTGCGAGCCATGCCCCAGGGTGGTGACGTCAGCGGCGCTATTGACCGTTCCCCCCATGACCGCCAGCAGCCCTTGCCCCATGTGCGCGGTGACGGAAACCGATCCGCCGGTCAGGGTGATGGAGCCATTGTCGCCAGCCAGCGCCCCGATGCCTTGTCCACCGTGAGCCGCGATGGCGGCATTGCTCATGATGCGCCCGTCGCCGGTCGCCATCACCCCGGCGCCGTAATCGCCCAGGGCGGACACGGAGCCGCCGAACAGCGTGACGCGGGCGCCGTTTTCCGCCACGACGCCGTGGCCGCCAGTTCCCTGGGTCACGATCGTCACGCCGTTGGCGTTGATGACGCCGCCTGTCGCGGTTGAATCAAGCGCCAGCCGGTCATTGCCAGCCCGCAGACCGTGGGCGCCGTCGCCGGCGACGCTGATTCCGGCGCTGGTCAGGTTGATGGCGCTGTTGCTGTCGGCGTGGGCGCCCGTGGCGTCGAGGCCGGTGGTGGCGATATCGACGGCCGTTGCGTGAATGACGCCAGCGTCCGTCGCATGAAGGCCCATCGCGCCGTCGCCGCTGGTGCGCAAGAGGCCGCCGGTCAGCGTCACCACGCCGGCGGTCGCGCCGTCATAGGCGGCGAGGGGATCACCTGCGCCAGCGCCGCCGGCCTGCGCCGCATGCGCCCCCACGCCCCCCGTGGTGATGTTGGCGCTGCTGCTGATCTGGCCGTCGATGAGGGCGGAGAGGCCCACGGCCTGGTCGCCGCTGGTGGTCACCGATCCGTTCGCGAGGCTGACGCTGGCGCCATGGGAGGCGAGGGCGCCGCCGGCGGCCAGACCGGTCGTGTTGATGGCCGTGTTTTGGGCGTTGATGACCCCGCCCGGCATCGGAATGTTGAAATCCTTCACCATATCGTTGTTGGCGACCAGGCCGGTGGCGCCGGCGCCGGAGGTGGTGACGCTGGCGTTGACCAGATTGATCGTGCTGGCGCTTTCCGCCTGGCCGCCAAAACTGGTCGCCCCCGTGGTGCTGATGACGACGTTGCTGGCGTTGATGACGCCATGGTCCACCGCGTGCAGGCCCAGCGAATAGACGCCGTCCGTGCTGATCCGCCCGCCGGTAAGGTTGACCGTTCCCGCCGTGGAGCCGTCGTACAGGGTGATGTTGGGGCCTGAATTGCCCGCCTGCACCGCATGACCGCGATCGCCCGTGGTCGTCACGTCGGCGCTGCTGTTGATGACGCCCTGGCTGCGGCCGAGGAGGCCGAGGCCGCGCTGCGCGATCGTGCTCTGGACATTGATGACGCCGCCATCCAGCGTGACCGCGCCGCCTGGATTGTAAGCGATGACCGCCCGCTCCCCGGGGACGGCGTTGACAATGACATTGGTCAGGATGCCGAGGTCGACGCCGTTGGCGGAGATCGGCGGGCCAGCGCGCAGCGGCGTCGACAGCAGGGACACGGTCGCGGTCGACGCCAGCAATAGCAACAGGCGCCGGCGCAGCGGGCGCGCCGCGCTGGCGGGCGCGAGGACGGGGACGGCGCAGGCAATGGCAGGCATTCGTTCACCCCTGGATTTAATTTTCAGGGGGATGTTGCTACAGTCATTTTTTATATCAAATAGTATTTCTGATTTTTATTTAAAAATATAAGTCTTGTGATCTAATTATTTCAGTAAATCTGATGTCGCGTCTGCGTGGAGACGCAGGGCGTCTGGCGTCCCGGCGTGGCGTGGCGCGCCACGCCCGCAACGGCGGCGCCAGCCGCCTTCGCCCACGTGACGCATCGCCCACGTGACGCATCGCCCGACGTGACGCATCGTCCCGGCGCCGGGCGTGAAAAAAAAACCCGGTGAGCATGGCTCACCGGGTTCCGGCAGTGGCGTTGTCCAGCGCGCCGCATCGCCCGGTTGCGGGCGCGGGCCAGGTCGCCGGTTCTATTTCTCGGAAATGGGACCTTCAAACAGGTTGTAGCGATCGCCTTCGAAGCGCTGCAGGTACAGGGCGTTGTACAGGCTGTAATTGTCAGGGCTGGTGTGCAGGGTGAGCTTCGGCAGCACCATCGGCACGTTCTCTTCATTCATCGAGGCGGCGATGTCACGCAGGTTCTCGCGGGTCAGGTTGTCGCCCGCCCGGCGCAGCACCCGCTCCAGCAGAACCGCGGCCATGTAGCCCTGCACCGCGTTCGAGTCGTCGATCATGCCGGTCTGGCCGATGGAGGTCATGAAAGCCTTGTAGTCCTTCATGTCCTGATCGTTGGCCCATTGCGGATCATCCGGCTCCTTGAGGGCGACGGCGGTGATGACGCCCTGCGAAGCCTTGACGCCAGCCGGCTTCAGCACGCCGCCGATCGAGGCGGAGACGCTGACGACCATCTGCAGCGGCTTCCAGTCCAGCTCATGGACGCGTTTGATGACCTGGGCGGCGAATTTCGGCGTCGCCACGATGAACAGGACGTCCGCGCCGCTCGCCTTCATGCGCACGACCTCGGCGTCAACCGTGGCGCTGGTGATTTCATACGGCAATTCGAGCGCGATCATGGATTTGGCCTTGTCGCCAAGTCCTTCGCGGAAACCCCGGACATAATCTTTGCCGAAATCGTCATTCTGGTAGATGATCGCGACCTTGCCGTCCGGTTTGTTCTTGAGGACGTAGTTGGCGTAGATCTTGGCTTCCATGTCGTAAAGCGGCAGCATGGCCGTCGTCCATGGATAGTGTTTGGGGTCATTCCATTTGCTGGCGCCGGTCGCTACAAACAGCTGCGGAACTTTTTTCGAATTCAGATATTTGTGCACCGCCGAGTTGGAGGGCGTGCCAACGGAGCCATAAACGGCCAGCACGTTTTCGTTCTCCACCAGCTTGCGCGTCTGCTCCACGGCCTTGGGCGGGCTGTAGGCGTCGTCAAGGGAAATGATATTGACCTTGCGCCCGTTGATGCCGCCCTTTTCGTTGATTTTCTTGAAGTAATCGACAATGGCCGAGCCGCGCACGCCATAGGCGGAGGCTGGTCCGCTGTAGGGCACCACATTGCCGATGCGGATTTCCGTGTCTGTGACGCCTGGGCCGTATTTTTTTTCGCTGGCCTGCGCCGCCCCCAGCGCGACAGCGATTGCCGCTACAGCAATGCAGAGCTGTTTCATCAGTTTTTCCTCCCCCACCTGTTAACCGGTGGGCGCAGTACAGCCATGTGAAGCAGCCGCGTCAATCCGGCGAAAGCATTTTTAAATGCATCGGCGCCGGGCGCCCGTCAGAAAAATCAACCGGATCATACAGATGCGATGTCTGTGGCGCGGCGCCTGTCGTCAGGGGCGACCGGACAGGTATTCATGTATGCGGCAAGTAGACGGGCGTTTTTCATGCAGCTCTTTTTGCGTCCGGCGCACGGCGCCCGTGTTCCAGGCGACGGCGGCGGTGGACGAACGCCTTCCCGCCAGCGGCCGAAAATCCGTTTCCTGGCGGGCCGGATTTCGGGCTGTCTGCCGTGACGCGTTTTGCCGTTCAGCCGCTTCTCGTGTCACGCAGCGGCGTTTGCTGTAATGCGCCTCATGATCTGGTGGCGGCGCGTTTTGCCTTCAGGTCCACAAGGACGCCAATGTCCATGGAAACCCAGTCGCCGCCGCTGTCTGACTGCATGCCAAGGTCGAGGGCGCGCCGGTCGAGCTTCAGGCTCCCCTTCACCGTGGCGACGCCATCGCGCTCTGCGAAGGTGAAGGGCAATACAACCGGAACCGATGCATTTTTCAGCGTGAGGGTCCCCGCCGCCTCATAGCGATCGCCGCCAAGCGCCTTGAAGGCGTTCGCTTCGAACCGCGCGACCGGGTGGCCCTTGAAGTCCAGCCACTCCTCGCCCTCAAGCGCGTCTTCCTGGGTGGCGTCGCCGGTGCGGGCGCTCCCAACCTGGACGAGCACCGTCGCGCGGGAGCCTGGCAGATTGGCCGGATCGAAACGGATATCGCCTTCCCACTTTTCGAAACGCCCGGAAAAGCCGTCGCCCGAGTGGGTTCCGCTGAAGCCGAGGCGGGATGCGCCATAATCAACCGCCCACGCGGTGGCCTGGCTGCTGTCGGCGGGCAGGGGCGCGGGGGCTGTTTGCGTGGCTGCGGGAGCCGGGCGCGCCGTGGCGACGGCCGTGAGTTGCGGCGCGGGCGCGGGCGTGACCGCGATGGCGGCGGCCTGGGCGATGATCAGAACCAGGCCGAAGCCGGCGCAACGGCCCAGCCATTTCTCCCGCGCGCCCGGGAGTGGAGCGGCCGGCGCGTCGCCATGGGGCAGGCCCGGGACCATGTGGGCCAGCACGCCGTCGCGCTCAAGGAACTGGTGTTTCAGCGCCGCGCCCACATGCAGCGCGATGAGCGCCACCGCCGTCCACGCAAGCATGGCGTGCGCGCCCATGGCCTGAAACGCCACGGTGCGGCGCAGGGCGGCTGAAGCTTCACCGATCCACGGCAGGTGCGGAATGCTGAGCAGCCCGAACCAGCTTGTCGGCACGGCGAGCGCCCGGTCGGCGCTGACGGCCCAGCCCGTCGACACATAAAGCCACCCGGTGAGCGGCAACGCCAGCATGAGGCCATAAAAGGCCGCGTGCGTCACGCGGGCGGCGAAGGCTTCCCATGGCTTCATGGCTGCGGGCAAGGCAGGAGCCGGATGGGCGAGGCGCCACACAATCCGCACGACCGTGAGCCCGAGGATCAGAAATCCAACCGACTTGTGAAATTGGAACACACGGTAGGCCAGCGCCTGCGTTCCAGGCTCGCGGATGGCGTCAGTCATCCAGAACCCCATGGGGATCATGGCGATGATGCAAAGGGCAATGACCCAGTGCAGGGCAATGGCGATGGCGCCGTAGCGGGTGGGGCGGGCAGACATGGGTTCAATCCAGGCGCAAAAGGCGCGTCTTTCCGGCGCGGGCGATGGTCGCCCCGCTGGCCGGTAGCCGGTGAAGGTGAGCGGGCCAGGAGGCAGGGCGGTTGGGCGGCGGGGCGGTTGGACGGTTGGGCGCGATCGGGCGCGCCGTGGCGCTGGCCAGCCCTCGCCGGGCGTTTTTGCGAGCGCACGCCTGAGCCGCGCGGGCAAACCATATGGCCAGGAAGTCATCTGGCCAGAAGGACAGCATTCAGAAGGCCCACGCCGGGCGGCCATCAGGCCGGGCCCTGAAGCAAAGTCGCGATGCGGGTCGATCGCGTTTTGCTTCAGGGCTATCCGGAGCTTGCGGCTTATTTGGCGTTGCTGGCGTCCTTGACGTCAGCTTTCTTGAGGAATTCGCCATCGAAGCGGATGGTGACCTCATCGCCGACGAAGCCCACCGGCATGCCGAAATCGCTGCGCTTGAACGCGCCTTCGGCCTTGAAGCCGATGGCCGGCTGCTTGGTGAAGGGATGCTTCTCCAGCTCGCCGACAAAGGTGGCGTCCAGGGTCAGCGGTTTGGTGACGCCGAGGAACGTCATGTCGCCAGTCACCTTTGCGGTGCGCGGTCCGGTCAGCTCCACCCTGGTGGACTTGAAGGTAATTTCCGGAAACTGGCCCGCATTCAGGTAGTTCTTGTTGCGGGCGATATCCTCGCTCCAGCTGTTGAAGCCGGTTTTGGCGTGGGTCGCCTTGTAGTCGGCCGGATAATTGGCGTCGACGGAGGCGGGGTCGATCCGGGCTGTGACGGAGGATTTCGCCATGTTCGACGGGTCGAGGGTGATCTCGGCCGAGAACTTGTTGAAACGCGCGGTGTAGTGGGAAATCTTGTTATGCACGAACGACCACTGCAGGGACGCATGGGTGGGGTCCATCACATAAGCGCCAGCGGGCGCCTTCAGCGGCGCGGCTGCTTCAGCGCTCTTGCCGGCGCCCTGGCTTTCCGCCTGGGCGAGACCTGCCGACATGGCGATCGCCAGGGTGGAGATCGACAGGATTTTGCGAAGATTCGTCATCTGGTCCTCTGGGGGTGCCGTTATCTGTGGTCCGGTCGCGCAATTGCCCGGCGCTTTCGGATTGCCGTTAGAATAGGAGCCAAATTGTGTTGACGAAAGGCGCGCAAAATTGCTGAAGCAGCTATGTATTTGACGATTTAATTATAAAATTCAGATATTTACCCTTAATTCCACGCCCGTTTTGCCGATTTATGTGAGTTTGCACATCCGGTCTTGCAGGGACGCAAGGACGGCGCATCTCGCTGCCCGGTCCGGGCCGCCGGACGGGGATCTGTCAGGGCGTGGCTCCCCTCCGGGTCTCGATGGCGCGCGCCATTGCTTCATAGATGCGGATGTCGCCCATCTGCGTGACATTCAGGCGCAGGAACGCGCCGGCAGACTGCGATGCGCTGAAGACATTGCCGGGCGCCAGCATGACGTTTTCCCGCATGCAGTCGCGCGCGACAGCTGTTGAATCGAGCCCATCGGGCAGGCGGCGCCACAGATAAAACCCGCCGCGCGGGATCACCCACGGCGTGAGGCCCAGCGGCGCGAGCCGGGCAATGACGTCCTTCCTGGCCCGCGCAAGTCGCTGGCGCACCGCGCCCATGTGCTTGCGATAGCCGCCGCCAGCCAGCCCATGCGCCGCCAGTTCGGCGGCGACCGGCCCCGGGCCGCCAAAGTGCGTGGCGATCTGCAAATCCGCCAGACGTTCGATCCAGTCCGCTCTGGCGGCGATATAGCCGCACCGGACGGACGCGGAGAGCGTCTTGGAGAAGCTGCCGATCCTGATCACCTGGGCGAGGCCGTCGAGGCTGGCGAGGCGGGCGACGCCCTGATGGTCGCCGCTATCCTGACGTGCGGTTTGGGCTATGCCGAGGGCGCGACGCTTTCGCGGCGGCTGGGCAGTTGGCAGGTGATCTGGTGGGCGCTTTTGCTGTCGCTGCCATTCATGACGGCGACGGCCCTGATCACCCTGCCGGAAACCTGGCGCGAGGCCAGCTTTTCCGCCTGGTCGGGCCTAGTCTATGTTTCGGTGTTCAGCATGATGGTCGGCTTCATCTTCTGGTATCGCGGCCTCGTGCTGGGCGGAATTTCCGGGGTGGGGCAGTTGCAGTTGTTGCAGCCGTTCTTCGGCCTCCTGCTCGCGGCCGTGTTCCTCGGAGAACCGGTTGCCTGGGGCATGATCGCCAGCGCGGCGGCTGTGGTGGTGTGCGTGGCGGGGGCAAAGCGGTTTGCCTGAGGGCGGCGACAGTGCGGTCGCCGGCGTTTGCGGCCGCGATCCGGGAAAGCGCGCCCCCGGCCCCGTCACGGCGGGAAGGGCCCCGGCGTGGATATCCACATATCCACGGTTTGCGGGCGGGCGCGCCGGCTGGATGCGTGAACGCTCTTGACGTACCCGGCGCGTCGCCGTATCTGGAGCCCACACCACGGCGCTGCGGCGACGCGGACAGCGGGGCGACAGGAAACTGGCGGTCTTGCGGTGGTGGGGAATAGTTTAATGGTAGAACGACGGACTCTGACTCCGTTAGTCTTGGTTCGAATCCAGGTTCCCCAGCCAACCGCTTTCAATATATGATTATCTAGAAAAATCAGTCAGTTAGCGCAGGGGCAAAATTGCCTTGGTAGCCCATTGGTAGCCCAAAGCGGTAGGCCAATCCGGTAGCCCAAGCAGCTTTCCCAGAATCAGGCGAGATACAGCCCGGACCGTGGGCGGTCCTTTCGCGGGAAGATCACGCTCTTCCTCATGAAGAGCTTTGTGAAGTCCCTGAGCTGAGATGAAGCCGATCTCTTTGGCGACGGCCCCGGTCGTGTAGGTCCCTTTGTCATTGCGGAAGGCTTCCCAGTCAGCGACCTTCGGCGCGTCTTCAGCGACCTTAGCTTCCAGCTCGACGCGCTTCTCGTGCTCATCAGCGGCCAGCCGCAGGGCCGATGCGTAGTCCGTAGGAATGGACGGCTGATCCGGCTTGAGGTGCCCCTTCCGCCACGCCTGATAGACCGCGATGATCTCCCGGCGGATAGCCACGGCCTTCTCTGCCTCAGAGAACATGCAGAGAAGCAGGGCCTGCTCTTCATTAAGGTAGAACTCATTGCGCGGGCGTCCCCGGCCCAGCGGGTCGGATGATTTTGTGACACGGCGGCACAAAACGCCGTACCCCTGAAGCTCGGCCACGTTGCGGAGGATGAGCTTTCGGATCATGCGCGGTTCGCTGTAACCAAGCTCCCGCGCAAGGTTCTCGTCGTGGACCAGCGGCTGGCCGTCGATTTCATGCAGGGTGATGATTGCGTTGCTGTTGCGCGTGTTCATATGGCTCCGCTGAACGCACGAGTTCCAAATGGCTAGACAGAGACCCCACGGCTACATGATAAAGGGGTTAGGGGGAGCTGTAGATGGCAAAAACAATAAGCATTTTCAATAATAAGGGTGGGGTCGGTAAAACCACATATATGTACCACGTTGCGCACCTTCTCGCCGAGGACGGAAGTAATGTGCTGGTCGTTGATTGCGACAGCCAGTGTAATCTCACTGCCTATTGCTTATCTGACGAATCGATAGAATTATCATGGGCGGCTGACGGCAACAGTATTTTTCGGAATATTGAACCAGTATACGAGACGATCGGTGACATCTGTGATCGTCCGCCGTCGAGGGTTCTCAACGCCCGAGGGAATATACATATTGTTCCGGGCGATCTCAGGCTAAGTGATTTCGAGGATCGTCTGGGAAACACTTGGAACTCTGCGAAAGGCGGTAGCCTGCCGGATATTAGAGCCCAGTCGGCCATTCACCGCTACATCCGTTGGGCTGCGGAGCACGTTGCGGCAGATATCGTTATGATTGACCTTGGCCCGAACCTGGGCGCACTCAATCGCGCGGTTTTGGCGTCGAGCGACTATTTCATCACGCCTGTTGCGCCTGATCTCTTCTCCATCCAAGGTACCGAGAACCTTGGCAACAAGCTCGTCACCTGGCGGACAGAGTGGGACCAAGTGAACCAAGCCATCGGTGAATCGCGTTTGTCGATACCTGCCGGTCGGCCCAAGTATCTGGGCTACGTGATTCAGCAGCATAATATTCGATCGAATGCTGAGGGGATGACAAAGGGTTGGGGCATTTACAATGGTCGTCTCAAACCGGCTATTACGTCGAATATCGTCGATAAGCTCCGGCCATCGGACCAAGCAGTGCTATGGGAAGACGACGACTACCACCTCGGGCAAATTCCCAATCTGCATAGTTTGATTCCCTATTCCATGGATGCGAGGAAACCGATCTTCTATTGCACCAGCAAGGACGGCCTCAAAGGGAGCCATATCACAAAAGCCAAAGAAGCGTCTGGGCATTTCGAAGAAATGGTAGCGCTGCTCCAGCAGGTGGTCGAGGACGAGTTCTGAGGCCTCGTCGCGGATATAAGTGCCGTCCTTGCGGATTGCGGGCAGGACGACGCGAGTGACCCAGTTCTGGAAGTCCTTGGCCTGCGGCTTGTCGCTGCGCATGATGAGCTTGTAGAGGCCGGACTCTGAAACCGTGCCGTGTTTGCGGGACTTGCCGTCAACCCCACACACCGGACGTGGGGTGATGCCGCGCTCATCCCACGCCAGCAACCGCAGCATGCTGTCGGTGCGGGAGTACCCGAGGATTTCGCAGAGGTCAGCCGCGACGAACCAAGGGTTGCCGGCGATGTCCACGACGCGGATGGTGTGGGTGATGTCAGACGCGCCATGCGTCTTGAATCCGAAGGTGGTGACTGCGGTGCTGGGTATCCCATATGTACCCACGTCTACTGCGGGTGCTTTAGCCGTTTCCTTGTGACGGTGGCGTTGCTGGGAGGCTGCCAACGGGGGAAAGCATGCCAGCCACGAATGGGACATGGGCGGCAATGCGGGGGCCTGCCTTGGCTGTCTCCCTGACAGTCAGCCCTGCGGCTGCCCCGAGGCGCTGTTTCAGACAATCCATGGCCTTGCCCTCATGGCGCATGACCAGAATGGCCTTCGGATCGTGGCCCCGCCCGGCCAGTTCCCGTGCCGCCGAATAGAAGGGCGTTCGGGAGTTGCAGATGAAGTTGCCGTCGTGGAACGCGTCATAGGTCTGGCCCCGAGATGTAACGCGGGAGGGGCGGACCGTGATGATGAGATTGGGGGTGGCGTCGATTGGATGTTCCTAACTCTTGATAAAAAAGAAAAATCCCCCGAACCGTAAGGCCGGGGGACTGGTGTAGCGGCTATCTATCGGCCGATTGCTGGGCCTTGGCGTATCTGTCGATGCGCTTTTGTTCCAGCTCAGGTGATCTTGAAGACCTGACGTGCCCGCCATAGCGACGGTCCTTCCGAACCAGCCCCATGAGCCGGGCCTGTTTCAGCGTCAGCAGCATTCCCGCCGTTCCATGGGGAGCAACTTCCACCGGCCTCCCGTCCTGCATCAGGATGGCTGTCGGCTTCCACGGTGGCGGCGGAAGATGTGGTAGCGCTGTGCGCATTGGGGGCGCGGAAGGGGACTGTGAGGTCAAGGCACTCATGGGCCTGCGCGTGGAAGTCGAACGTATCGCCCATTTACGCGCCGACCCTGATGATGCCAGCCCGGACAGCGCCGGCGTAGGACATCTGTCCCTTGCCGGGGACGTTCAGAACAATGGTGTCTCCTGACAGGCTGGCGGTGATGCCATTGCCGAACTTGGCGGACATGATGCGTTCGGGTGCGATCTTGTCGAGGTTCTCGTAGTAGGTCCGGGCCAACGCCTTGTAGGGCGTCAGGTCGCCAGACAGGAAGTGTGCCGTCTGGGCCTTGCGGAGCAGGTCAGGGTGCTTGCTCCTGATGAAATCGTCAAACTCCTGCACGTCATCAATGCCAAGCTTGGAGAGCGCCCGTGAACGCTGGTCTTCGCGGCCCTGCCCAACGGTGCGCAGGAGTTCTGCGGCTTCCTCCGGGGTGATCTGAAGACTGCTGGCGATGGAATTGACGGTGTTCTCAGCCACATGGCCCCGTTCCGTGTTTTCAAGAACAGCCCGGACCATGAGGCCGGAAGGAACCTGACTGAACATGATGTCGTTCATGTTCGTCACGCCGCGAGACATGGGCGTGTCCATGGTGATGTCTTCGCCCTGTGCCGCCTGCTGGTGCGGCTGCTGGGCATTGGGAGACGCAACGGGGCTGTGGTGTGACTCTGCCTGAAGCTTTCCCGTTTCCATCAACGCCCCCGTTGCCGGGTGGCGGGCGATATAACCCATGCGGATCGCGGTGGCGACCGGCGTTTGCATACCGTTCACCTCGACAAGGTGCTTGTCAGTGGCAGTGAATGGATTGGCCGGAGCGCCGGAAGTTGTGCGGAGTGTCTGGAGGACTCCCGTATCAGCCGGGTTTGGCTGTTCCCCGTGGTAGGAGGCAACGCCGCCCGGAACGTAAGTCTGGATGTTGTCGCCGAAGCCCGGGTTCGTGGACGGGGCAACCTGCGGGGCGCTGTAGGGACCGGAGGACTGTGCTGGGGAGGTCTGGATGGTGAATTGTGAATTGCTCATAGTGTGCTATCTATCTGTTGTTAAATGAATAATGGTAGCGGCAGGCTCGTGGCGCTGCCGGGCGGCTGAAGCGGCGTTACCTGATCTTGAACATGTCGTTCAGGGAGGTGCCGGACCACTTGCTGTAGCTATTCAGGCCAGTCAGGAGGCTGCTGCCCACGTTGGCCACCAGAGCGCTGCCGCTGGGCATGGGCGGCTGTACGGCAGGTGCCGTGGGGCTGACTGGCGCTGGCTGTCTAGTGACGGCAGATGGGGCATACGTTGCCATCGGAATGTCGAAGATGCGCTGGTCGGCTGTGGCCTTCACGCCCTGCATTTCCATGTTGAGCTGATGCTGGACGCCGGTGTTGTTCATCTCCAGAACGGTGACGGCTTCGCCTTCCTGTCTCGCCACGTCGCCAATGATCTGATCCACGGTGACGCCTTCGACCCCTCGGGAGGCCGCTGCGGCTTCACCTGAAGCTGCCATCTTGCGTCCCTGACGGCGAACGTCGTCCATGCCAAGAGTTGTCGCTACGTGCTCCTGAACCTGCCGAAGGAGAAGCTGGCCGTACTGGTTAAAGCGACCCTTGTCGATGCTCTCGGTTGCCCGATCAATCGTCTTGGCCTGACGGTCAAACTCGTTCTTCTGATAGTCCAGAACATTGAAGCCGTGCTCAATGTCCTGCTTGTAGGTGGTGTTCTGGTATTCCAGAAGCTGGCCACGGTACTTCTCAGCGTGAAGCTCTTGCTGGACATTGGACAGCCACTGGTTGTACGCCTGCTTCTTCTGGTCGTTGTAGCTGATGACAGAGCCGGCAACACTCAGGCCGGTGGACAGGAGAGACGCTGCGCCTGCTAGGCTGCACATTATCTGGCTCCACTAGGGGCTTTGCCCCATTCACCAGTCCGGCCATAGCCGCTGGTTTGTCGATAGCTACTGGTCCGGCCCCGTGCGCTGGGAGACGCCCAGCCGTTCAGCCGCTGGCGGCGTCGGGCAGACATCTCCATGTCCCGCTCTTCGGCGGTCTTCAGCTTGAGGGTGTAAAGGTTGTCCCGTCTCAGGTTCAGCGGGTTCCTGTCCCGGAAGCGGACATAGGTCCGGCTGTCGGTGACGCCCAGAAGGACACGCGAGATGCGCTCCGGCATGTCCTTGGCGGTCATGTGCAGACGGCGGGAGTGAACTGAGCCTGTGGTGAAGCACCAGTTGGGGGAATAGCCCCGGCGCTGTAGGTCTTCCCAGTCTTCAGCAAGGATGTGGGCGGCGTACTGGGTCCCTGACAGGGGGACGATGTAGACGGCCTGTCCGTCAGGGTCATGGGTGAGGGTCGGGGTTCTGAAGGGTTTCTTGGGTTTCATTGGGGTGTAACTGGTTTTTCAAAATAAAAGGGACAGGTTAAAGCACGTCCATGGATGTGAATTAACGCAGTGGTGGTGTAGTGACTGGACATCTGCCTAGTGGGAGCTGATCCCGCTGGCCTCCCGTTCAGCCCGCCAGCGGTCAAGCTTGCGCCTGATGGAGTCGCCTATGAACTTGGCGAACGCCTCTGTGGTGATCTCGCCACGGGCCAGCCGCTCTTCCCCGACACAATAGAAGCCGTCTCGAGTGATGGCTGCGGTAACATCGTAATCGTTGGGGATGGCGAAGTGTGGATGCGCTGACGCTTTGTGCGTTATCTTCATGATGTTGTGTGTCCTTAGCGCTGTTCCTGACAAATAAAACGCCTGTGGCGCATCCCGTAGACGCCGAAACGGCGGTCTCCTACGGTGATAATGGGCTTTTTATTCCCAGTTATTAGAGGCCCGCCGATGAACTGCTTGGGGACCTGAAGCAGGTCCTGCCTACGGTGTAGTGACTACACCTGTCCGCTCCGCCGATGGGGGGGGCGAGGGGCGGTCCGCTCGGGATTGGAAGACAATGGGAGCAGTCCCCCCTACAGCGGGCTAAGGCCACGTTGCAGGGGAGGCATTGGACAAGCTCTATCCAGAACGCTGCCCAGACATCAAACGGTCGGAACGAGAAATCTGGCGACGTGTCGGGCAGCGTGAAGTGGTCCGCTTCCTCCTGACCCAACTCTCGGAACAGGGAGGATGTGGTTTGTAGATTGGTAGCCCGTACAGGCTAACCTGAGTGGGAGCCCCGGATTGAGTAGCACCCAGACCCTTCATCCATCATCATTCACGGAAGGGCTATGCCCTCTTGTGTCTTCCTCAGTAAGGAAAGGATGGAAGGGGACATGAAAGATGGGGACTTGAGGGCTGCTTAAGAAACACCCAAGACAGGCATGGGTGCTACCTGTACATCACTCTTCCCTCTGTCTTCCTAAAAAGGATATGAGGTAGGGAATGATGAAGGATTAACTCCTAGGTGAACACCTAAGTCCAGCTTAAGAGACACCTAAGAAACACTTAAGTGTTATCTATATATATATATCTGAACCGGGGCATAGGGTGGGGCTACCCTTATAATGGGCGTTTTATTCCAGTCCCTCTAACTTGTTGAATTAACAGAATAAAGGCAAGGTGCAGTGGCGCTACACTTTTCCTGCTGCCCGTCACCTTCCGGCGTGGCTGCGGCGTCTCCGGGGCTGCCTCCCCGGCAATGTGCGCGGTATCGACCGTAGAGGCCCGCCGCTGGGTCCCCGGTGTCATCACACCCGGAACATGCTGATGGCCGTCCTTGGTCGATACGTGTCAGAAGCAATGCGCCGCCGGTGCTAGCCAATGCGGTAGCTCTGTGGGCGCTGGGCCGTTGCGTTAGGCAAGAGCCCGTCTACAGGTCCCCAGCTTCACCATTGAATGCCGAAGTCCCGGCGACGCTCCGCACTGGCCACTATCTCAACCCGGCCAAGGTAGGCGAACGCGGACCTGCCCCGAAATTCCATGCCCCAGTCAGGGCGGTGCTCTTTGGACATGCGGACGATCGAGACGGAGAACAGCGGGGTCGTGATGAAGAGGTTCATGGGTGGTCCCTTGCTTGGCGGAAAGGCTGTATTGACGTGGCCAGGGTAGGGGGTGACGGACCGGGGTCAATAAAAACTTAGTCTCTTCAATGGGATGATCCCTGTTCCGGGACTATGTCAGGTGGACCTGAGCCCCTGCCATGGGCTGATACTCCCGTTGGCGGGACTTCTTCATGGACAGCCCTGTGGATAAATGTGGTGCTGCGGGTGCGCTGTGGGCCATAGGGGCGGCAAGCCGCAACGTACCGACCGTAGAGGCCCGTCTCGGTGCTTCGGGTGTCATCGTGGCTGGAGCGTGCTCCCTGCCGTCCTTGGTCGATACGGGTGAAACGCAAACGCCTGTCTGTGGTGGTGGCTCGCCCATTGCCTAGCGGCGATGCCGCAATGGCCGATAAAGGGCAGGTTGCCGACGCAAGCTGGACGATGAACCTTCACCGCTTCAGCCTTCTCGCGGTGGTGCCGATGTGCAACCGCTCCGCTCCAGACTGGGGCCATAGCAATGTGCGCGGTATCGGCCGTAGAGGCCCGTTAGTTGCTCGCGGGTGTCATCGTACCCGGACAGCCATGAAGGCCGTCCTTGGTCGATACGGGTGACAGGGAAATGGCTATTCAGCAGCGAAGGCGATTAGCCGACGCTGCCGTGCTGCGGAAGTTACGGGAGTGATTGTCAACGAAGGTCGCCTGACCGCTCCAAATCGTCAGAGACAGGGGCTGCTCAAAACGCGGAGGGAGATGTCCTTGGCGTCCGACCCGCAGCAGGTGCGGAAACAGAGAGCACAACTCCGGGGGCGTATGGCCCAGTTTAAGCAAATTGATGCGGGGAACCTAGCCGTCAAAGGAAATGAACCGCCTCCACCACGGCCCTGAACTGCTCCACTTCCGGCCCCGCTGAGTACCGCCCAAGCGTCATTCCTTCACGCTTGTGCCCAACCAAGGCCGATATGAAGTGGGGCGGCTGGTGGGCCTGCTCGGCCTTCGTGATGAACCAGCGCCTGAAGCTGTGGAAGTCCACGCGGGACTGACGTGCTCCCGGCGGTACGTCATTCACCTTCACCCGCCTGCGGTAGGTGGTGAAGGCCTTCACGACATACTGGGAGCGTTCCACTGCTGATCCGGGTTTGGGCTCCGGCAGTTCAGGGAACAGCCAATCGTCGCCGGCCTTGCCCGTCATGCGTTGACCGACAATGCCCTTCAGTCCCGAATGGATGGGCACCATGCGGACGCCTGCGGTTGTCTTTGCCTCTACGATGTCGAAGCAATCGTTCACGATGTCCCGCACCCGGAGCTTGGCTATCTCGTCAATCCGCATCCCCGATAGGGCGGCGATAGACATGAAGTCCCGGAGGATTGGACTGGCGTTGCCGGTGAACAGGGCCTTCATCTCGGCGTCGGTGAAGGGGCGCTTGTCCAGCCCTTTAGGCGTCTGCTGCTTGGCGAGCGACTGGCCCTGCCACACGTTGGCTTCAACGATCCCCTTCCGTTCTGCCCACTTCCAGAAGCTGGACAGAGACGAGATGTCCTTGTTGGCCGTCCGGGTGTTCACGCCGGCCCTTACAAAGGCTTCGGTGATGTAGCTACCTGCGATACGACGGGAGACGCCCTCAAGCGTCGTGGGCTTCTTGTTGTTGGCCAGCCACGCGTTGAACTTGGTGACAGCCCGGCGATAGTCGATGACCTGCCGGGGCTTCATGATGCGTTCCGCCAGCCAGACATCCACCATCGTGAGAAGTGGAGTGGCTACACCTCTGGCAGCATCAGCAAATGCCTTGGCCCGCTCGTGGCCTTCCTGATCTTCGATTTCTTCCGCCCGTTCGATAAGCAGGAGGCTTGCTGCCTCCGCATTGTCGTCATCGCCCGCCGGAGCGTCGCGCCATTCCATGGCTTCATCCATGAGGGGATCGCCAAGGGTGCTGGCCTTCTGCTTCAGCCTCCGCTCAGCTTCAGCCAGTTGAGCCTTCATCTGTGCGACAATCTTGAACTTGTCCCGATTGGCGGTCGTCAGGTTGTCTGTGTGAAGGGGGTGCATCAGATGGGCCTTGCCGACGATCTCCCGCAAGCGCTCAGGCACCTTCACCACAACCCGCCACTGGTTGCCGTGCTTTTGCAGGTAGGTCTTGTCAGCGGCCATGGGCTTGCATCCAATGCGCTAGCGGGAGTGGGTTCGATTCCGATTGGTAGCCCACTGGTAGCCCAATTTGGTAGCCCAAAGCAATCGCTAAAAATCAATAAATATAAGCATTTCAGCGCTTATGTTTCAGGAAAGTGAGGGTCCAAGTTCCCCAGCCAATTTTTTGGTTTGCGAGCGTCAATCAGGAATGATTGACGCTTTTTGCATTAGGCGGCCGCCATTCCACTGCGAAAATCGCACCACCTGTCCTGACAGGCGGAGATTGTGTCAGCGCCCGTCCGGCCAGCGCCCAGCAGCCATCAGCCACGGCGGCGGCGGGCCCATCTGATCCGGCGCGCCTTTCCGTGCAGACGTAGCCTGCGTTGTGGCGAAGCGCGCCGGTCGCGCCTTTTGACAGCATCACCGGGGCCGGAACATCGCCCCTCCGGGTCTGGGACCTGGCCTGAAGCCCGGCCGTGGGCCATGTCCCGGTCTTGGACCAAAGCCAGGCCTTGGACCAAACCCCGGACGTGGGCCCATGCCAGGCGTCGGCCTGAAGCCCGGGGGCGGCGGCTTGAACCCGGGAGGCGGTGGTCGCGGTCCCACCCAGGGGCGGGGACCCGGAGGCCTTGGCCCGATCCAGGGGCGCGGCCCAACCCACGGTCGCCGGTAGCCGTAGCCCCAGCCGCCGCCGTAAACCGGCGCCCCATATCCGTAATAAGAGCCGCCGGTGTAAACGACTGGCGCGCCCGTGGCGTAATAGGGGCCAGGGTCGCCGGTTACGCAGCCGGAAAGCGCCAGGCCCGCGCTAATGGCTAATGCGCCGGCGAGTATGCGTGGCGTTCTGTTCATGACGTCTCCTGTATCGGAGTTTTCTGAACCAGCGACATCGTGCGTCATGACGATGCTTCGGTCAGCAATAAAACGCCGGCCTCGCGCAATCGTTCCTGGGTTGATGCGGCGTGATCACGGTCGCCCGGCCAGAAACGCCACGACCGCCTCCTTGAATACCCGGTCGCCCACCGCGAGGTTATGGTCGCGGCCGGGAATATCGACCGCAGTCGCATTGGGCAGCATGGCGGCCAGTTCGTGCGGCGAGCCGGCGATATCGTCGCGCGTGCCCACGGCGATCAGCGTCGGCACGCCGATCTGGTAAGTCTCTTCCCGCGTCAGTGTCTGGCGCGTGCCGCGAATGCAGGCGGCGAGCGCCCTGAGGTCGCTGCGCGTCTGCTCGGCGAAGGAGCGGAACATTTTCTGCTGCTTGTCGGTGAGATTGTCGCCCGTTGGCGCCTCAAGCGCGTCGGCGATGCCCATGGGCAGGCCGACGCCGTCCACCAGCCGGATGCCGAGGCCGCCGAGCACCGCCGAGCGCACCCGGTCGGGATGGGCGAGCGCCATGTGGGCGGTGATGCGCGCGCCCATGGAATAGCCCATGACGTCGGCGCGCGGCAGCCCCAGATGGTCGAGCAGGTTCAGACAATCCTGGGCCATCAGGGCGGAGTTGTAGCAGGCCGGATCATAGAATTTCTGACTCTGGCCATGGCCCCGGTTGTCGAGGGCGATCACCCGGTAACCCGCCCGGTTCAGGGTGGTGCTCCAGCCCGGATAGATCCAGTTCACCGAGTGATTCGAGGCGAAGCCGTGCACCAGCAGCACCGGATCGCCCCTTGCGCCGTCAGGCGCTGGCAGATCCACGAAGGCGATGTCGACGCCGTCGGACGAGAAATGTTGCATGATGTTCCAGAAATATGTCGTCGGAGGGTGGTTTCGGAATCCGCTGCGGCGTGACCGTACGGCTATCTGATTCACCTGGAATGGATAGACCGTAAATGCCTCGAAATTCAGATCAAGGCCGGGATCACGGCGCTTGGCGCCGGGCAGGGCAGCGTTTACGCTAAAGCCAACTTGCGCGCCTCATGCGGCGCGCCCTGATCTGTGAAGGATCGAACAGTGTCGGCGATGGACGATGCAGGCGCCAATGGCGCGTGCGCCGTTTCCGTTACAGTTGCGGAAAATGGCGGCGCACAGGATGGCGGCCCCGGCCGTCCTGCGTGGCGGGAGCCTGCCGCCGCCCGTTGTCATGCCGCCATGACGGCGTCTGGCGCGCATGATTCGGCGCGTGCAGACGCCTTGCGGGCGGCCACGCCCGCCAGCCATGACGGCGCCCAGGCAAAACAGGCCAAACACGAGCAACTCCGGCAAGACCACCCCCGACAAGAACAACTTCGGCAAGAGCGCCCGGCCCGGCCCGGAGGGTCGCAGCGCCGGGGCGGCCCGTGGCGCGGGTCTGGTGAGGCCCTGCGCCGGCGTGGACGCGGCGCGGAGGCGGATGCGCGCCCCCCTGGCGTCGCCTACGCCGCGCTGGATCTTGGCACCAACAATTGCCGCTTGCTGATCGCCGAGCCGGGCGAAACTGGCTTTCGCGTGGTCGATGCCTTTTCGCGCATCGTCCGGTTGGGCGAGGGACTGGGCAGCACTGGCGCCCTGGCGGAAAGCGCCATCCAGCGTTCGATCGAGGCCCTGCGGGTCTGCGGCGCCAAGATGGATCACCGTCATGTGGCCCGCGCCCGCCTCGTGGCGACCGAAGCTTGCCGGTCGGCCCTGAATGGCGCCGATTTCATCAACCGGGTTTTCACCGAAACCGGCCTGCAACTGGAAGTGGTCGACAGGCGCACCGAGGCGTTTCTGGCGGTTTCCGGTTGCGCCAGCCTCGCCGATCCGGCGTCGGAGGCGCTGCTGGTGTTCGACATCGGCGGCGGCTCCACGGAAGTGGCCTGCCTGGTCGGGCGCGGCGTTTCCACCATGAATGACCCGTGCCAGAGCATCGCCGACTGGGTGTCGCTGCCCGTCGGGGTGGTGACCCTGGCCGAGCGTCATGGCGGCAGGACGGTGACGCCAGCCGTCTACCGGGCGATGGTCGATGAGGTGCTGGCGCTGCTCGATCCGTTCCGCGAGCGGGTCGGCTGGGCCGCCGCGCGCGAGGGTTTTCATCTGCTTGGCACCTCCGGCACCGTCACCACCATCGCCGGGGTGCACCTGCGCCTGCCGCGCTATGACCGGCGGCGGGTCGATGGCTTGTGGATGAGCGACCGCAACGTCAACCGCGTCGTCCACCATCTGCGCCGCAGCAGCTTTCGCGAGCGCGCCGCCAACGCCTGCATCGGCAATGACAGGGCCGATCTGGTGCTCGCCGGCTGCGCCATCCTCGACGCCCTGCGGCGCTGTTTTCCCGCGCCCAGGCTGCGCATCGCCGATCGCGGTCTGCGCGAGGGCATCCTGATGTCGATGATGCGCGAGGACGGCATGTTGCGGGCGGCGACGGCGGGCCGGCGCTGAAGCGACGCAAGCTGCCTTGAAGGGCTCGCGAGGAGCCGCCAGGAACGCGCAAGATGCGGCGGTGCGGCAAGGTGGGATGAAGCCGCGGTTTGACATGAACGGATTTTGTTTCAGGGAGAGCCGGTGCGCGGGAAACGCCCGATCTCCCGGCCAGGACGCGGCCCCTTTACGGAAAGCGGGCTCCATTTTTCGCAAAAATGCTCTAGAGCACTGCGATCTGCCGGCGCGTATTCGGACAATTCAGGTGATCAGGTTATGAGCGGTGCATCGGACAAGGGCGGCCAGCGCAATCTCAAGGTGCGCCTGAAAACCGCGAAGAAGCGCACGACAGCGTCGCAGAAATGGCTGGAGCGCCAGCTCAACGATCCCTATGTCGAGCGCGCCAAACGCGAGGGATACCGCTCGCGCGCCGCCTTCAAGCTGCTGGAGATCGATGATCGCTACAAGCTGCTGAAACCGGGCCAGCGGGTGATCGACCTTGGCGCGGCGCCTGGCGGCTGGAGCCAGGTGGCGGCGCAGCGCGTCGGCGCGGCGGAGCCGAAACCAGGCGCGCCCGTGGGCCGCGTCGTCGGCATTGACCTGTTGCCGATTGACGGCCTGCCTGGCGTCGAAGCGGTGCAGATGGATTTTCTGGCGCCGGAAGCGCCCGGCCTGCTGATGCAGATGCTGGGCGGCCCGGCCGACATTGTCATGTCCGACATGGCCGCCAACACCACCGGCCACAAGAAGACGGATCACCTGCGCATTGTCGGCCTGGCTGAAGTGGCCATCGAGTTCGCCCGCGAGGTGCTGGCGCCTGGCGGCGTGTTCCTCGCCAAGGTGTTCCAGGGCGGCACGGAAAATACCTTGCTGGCCAATCTCAAACGCGATTTCGCCGTGGTGCGCCACGTCAAGCCCGCCGCCAGCCGGGCCGGCTCATCGGAGCTGTATGTGCTGGCCACTGGCTATCGCGGCCAGGGGGCGTTGGGCGCAGGCCAGGACCCGGATGACGATCCCCGCGCCGCGGGTCACTGGGATGCGGAATAACGTCAAAACCCCAAGCGGACCGCCCGGGTAAAGCGCCGGGCGGCGCAGGGCATTCCTGCAAGGGCCCATACAGACCTGAGCATTGCCGGTCGCGGTTGCGTCGTCATGCTCGCTGTCTGGCAGCTCCCGCGACCGCGCGGTGGCTTTCTTCCCCAGGCCATCATGCAAAAACCCGCCGCGTCAGCCTTCGCCGGCTCGCGGATGCTGCTGCACCGCTTCGGCGGTGGCCCGGCGCGCCGTGCCGTCGCCGGCGGAATCGCGGACCTTGCGGCGGCTGACATGACCGGACATTTCCGCGCCGGCGTTGGGCGCGAGGCTGGGGATCAGCAGCACGCCCAGGGCTGAAACCACGCCGACGCAAAGGAACGCCGGCATGAAATCCTGCGCGGCGATGGCGTCGGGCTGGCCGCAGCGCAGCAGCGCCGAAACCTGCAGCGCCGCCGCGCCCAGGGCCACGCCAACAGCGAGCGAGAGTTGCTGCGCCACCGCATACAGGCTGGTGGCGAAGCTCATGTCCTTCGGTTCGATGTCGGCGTAGGCGATGGCGTTGAAGGCGGTGAACTGCATCGAGCGCAAACAGCCGCCGAGGAACAGCGTTCCCAGCATCACCGCCAGCGGCGTCGTCGCGGTAAACAGGCCGTAGCTGGCGACAAAGGCCGAAGCCAGCACCAGGTTGAAGCCCAGCACCGAGCGGAAACCGAAGCGGCGCAGGATGCGGGTCGCCAGGGTTTTGGTGAACAGCGCGCCAACCGCCGACACGAAGGTGATCATGCCCGAATGCGCCGGCGTCATGCCAAAGCCCGCTTGCAGCATCAGCGGTAGCAGAAAGGGAATCGCCCCCGCGCCAATCCTGAACAGCGAGCCGGAATAGACGCTGACCCGGAAGGTGTTTATGCGCAGCAGCGACAGCTTCAGCACGGGCGTCGCCACTCGTCGTGAATGGGCCAGATACAGGCCGAGCAGGGCGACGCCCAGTCCGCCAAGGCCGATGGCCAGCGGCGGTGAAATCAGGTGGCCGCCGCCGCTTGAAAACGCCAGCATCAGCGTGGCGAGGCCGCTGCCCGCGAGCAGGAAACCTGGCACGTCGAGGGGCGCGACATCCTCCTCCCGCACGTTTTCGATGAAGATGCTGGCGAGGATGACGCCGATGATTCCAATCGGGATATTGATCAGGAAGATCCAGCGCCAGTTGAACCAGGTGGTGATGAAGCCGCCAAGCGGCGGGCCGACTACCGGGCCGACCAGCGCCGGAATGGTGAGATAGGCCAGCGCCGACACCAGCTCCGTCTTGGGCACGGTGCGCAGCAGCACCAGTCGCCCCACGGGCACCATCATGGCGCCGCCCATGCCCTGCAGGAAGCGCGCCATCACGAAGCCTTCCAGCGAATTGGCCATGCCGCAGGCCAGCGAGCCGGCCATGAACACCACCATCGCCAGCCGGAAAACCGTGCGCGCGCCGAAGCGGTCCGCCATCCAGCCGCTGATGGGAATGAACACCGCCAGGGACACCATGTAGGAGGTTAGCGCCAGTTTCAGCGCGATCGGGCTGACGCCGATATCGCCGGCGATGGCGGGCAGGGAGGTGGCGATCACCGTGGAATCGGTGTTCTCCATGAACAGGGCGCAGGCGACGATGAGGGGCGTCAGGACCGAGCGCTTCACGGGCTGTTGCCTCCAGAGACAGGCGCGGGCCGGGTTATGTGGATGCGCCGGCGGCGTTGTGAAAAAAGCGCCTGCACCATAACGGTGATTGTGGCGCTGCGCATATCAAGTCCATGCGGATCGGGGATTGCAGCCAGGCTTCCGGCGCATGGCCATCCGCCGTGGCCTTCTCATGGCGCGCCTGTCCTGCATGGCCGGGGGCAACCGAAGCCCCGGTGGCGCATGAAAAAGCCCGGGGGGCGGCGCGCGTCCTCCAGGCGTTTTTGCCCTCTGGAGCCGTGGCGCGCCCACAGTCATGTCAACAAACCGTAAAGGAATTTTTGCACGAACGGATTTGCTGTGCTAAGGGCCGGCGTCAACTTCGCTCACTTGCTGACGCCGGGTCGCCGGGAATTAACGCGATTGCCCGGCAGGCGGGGGCGCATCATTATTTCGCTGGGATCATTCCCGCCAGCCCATCCGGGCCAGGCGACAGGGAAGCGATCCCACACAACAGGTTGGGCCTGAACGACGGCGGCCAGCGAGCCCGCCGCCAGACGGGACGCCGGACCGGATCGGAAGTTGACCATGGTGAAAATCGACAATGGCGGGCGTTTTCGGGAAGGTCTTACCTTCGATGACGTGTTGCTGCAGCCCGGCCCGTCCGAAGTGCTGCCCGGCGACGTCAATGTCGCCACCCGCCTGACGCGCACCGTTTCGCTCAATATTCCGATCATTTCCTCGGCCATGGACACGGTCACCGGCTCCAGCATGGCCATCGCCATGGCCCAGCTCGGCGGCATCGGCGTCATTCACCGCAACTATGACCCGGAAGAGCAGGCCAACGAAGTCCGCCGCGTCAAGAAATACGAATCCGGCATGGTGGTCGATCCGGTGACCATCCACCCCGACGAAACCCTGGCCGACGCTTTCGAACTGATGAAGCGCCACGGCATCTCCGGCATTCCGGTAGTGGAGCGCGCGCCTGGCGGCCAGAAGGGCAAGCTGGTCGGCATTCTCACCAACCGCGACGTCCGCTTCGCCACCAACACCGCCCAGCCGGTCTCCGAGCTGATGACCAAGGAGCGGCTGATCACGGTGCGCGAGGGCGTGGACCAGGCCGAGGCCAAGCGCCTGCTGCACCAGTTCCGCATCGAGAAGCTGCTGGTGGTGGACGACGCCTACCGTTGCATCGGCCTCATCACCGTCAAGGACATGGAGAAGCAGGTCGCCTATCCGCAGGCGGTCAAGGATGCGCGCGGCCGCCTGCGCGTCGCCGCCGCCACCACCACCGGCGAGCAGGGCTTCCTCCGCGCCGAAATGCTGATGGACGCCGGCGTTGACCTGCTGGTCGTCGACACCGCCCACGGCCATTCCAGCGGCGTGCTTGAGTCGGTCAGCCGCATCAAGAAGGCCTCCAACGGCGTGCAGGTCATCGCCGGTAACGTCGCCACCGCGGCCGGTTGTCAGGCGTTGATCGACGCTGGCGCCGACGCCGTGAAGATCGGCATCGGCCCGGGCTCCATCTGCACCACCCGCATCGTCGCCGGCGTTGGCGTGCCGCAGCTCACCGCCATTCTCGACGCCGCTGAAGTCGCCGCGAAAGCTGACATCCCGGTCATCGCCGATGGCGGCATCAAATATTCCGGCGACCTCGCCAAGGCGCTCGCCGCCGGCGCCGAATGCGCCATGATGGGCTCGCTGCTGGCCGGCACCGAGGAGAGCCCCGGCGAGGTGTTCCTCTACCAGGGCCGGTCCTACAAGTCCTATCGCGGCATGGGCTCCGTCGGCGCCATGGCGCGCGGCTCGGCCGATCGCTATTTCCAGCAGGACATCAAGGACACCCTGAAGCTGGTGCCGGAAGGCATTGAGGGGCAGGTGGCCTACAAGGGGCCGGTGTCGGCCGTGCTGCACCAGCTCGTTGGCGGCCTGCGCGCCGCCATGGGCTATGTCGGGGCCGCCAATCTCCGCGATTTCCGCGAAAAATCCGAGTTCGTGCGCATCACCAGCGCTGGCCTGCGCGAGAGCCACGTGCATGATGTGACCATCACGCGGGAGAGCCCCAACTACCCGACGCGGACCTGAGGTCATCGTCACATGAGGGCAGGGCGTCCGCTTCCACGGAGGCGCGTCGCGCCTGCTCCGCCAGCGGGGGGGATGACATGAGCGTACAGGCAATCCTGCTTCCGGTTTTCGTGCTGGTAATCCTGACCTTCGTCCTGCTGTTCATGTTGGCGGGCAGCCGCCGGCGGGCGCTGAGCCATGGCGAGGTGCGAGAGCGCGACGTCACGCTCAATCCGGACAACTGGCCGGATGACGCGCGCCGCCTCAACAACGCCTATGGCAACGCCCTGGCCATGCCGGCGCTGTTCTATGCGCTGGTGATTCTGGCCCTGATCACCCGCAAGGCGGACCTGCTGTTCGTCGTGCTGGAGTGGGTCTATGTGGTGGCCCGGATCATTCAGGCCGCCATCCACGTGCGCGGCGGCCGCATGCTGGCGCGCGGCGCCGCCTTTGGCGTCAGCGTCTTTGTCCTGATTATCATGTGGGGGATCTTCGCCGTGCGTATCCTTTTTGCCGCCGGATGACGCCAGGAGCCCGTATAAGCGCGGCCATCGAGGTGATGGCTGATATCGAAGCCCGCCGGCGGCCGGCGCCCGACGCCCTGCGCGACTGGGGCCTGGCGCACCGCTTCGCCGGCTCCAAGGACCGCGCCGCCATCGCCTCGCTGGTCTACGACTGTTTGCGCCGTCGTCTCTCGGCCGGCTTCGCCATGGGCGACGCAGGCGCGCGCGCCACGGTGATCGGCATGCTGGCGCTGGAGCGCGGCATGAACAGCGAGCAGATCGCCGCCCTGTTTTCCGGCGCCGGCTACGCCCCGCCGCCACTCTCCGCCGGGGAGCTGGACGCCCTGGCCAATGGCTGGGAGCGCCTCGGCAGGGCCCCCATGCACGTGCGCGGCGATTTCCCCGAGTGGATCGGCCCCTCGCTGCTGCGCGCCTTCGGTGATGAGGCCGCGGTGCTCGCCGAGATGCACGCGCTGGTGGCGCGCGCCCCGGTCGATATTCGTGTCAACACGCTAAAGGCCGAACCGGCGAAGGTGCTGGAAGCGCTGGCATGGATGGGCGCCGCCCCGGCCCCGCATGCGCCGGACGCCATTCGCCTGCCGCCGCCGCCCGATGGCCGCGGCCAGTCGTTGCAGGGCGAGGAGGGCTTCGTTCGCGGCTGGTTCGAGGTGCAGGACGAGGGCTCGCAGATGGCGGCGCTTTACAGCGGCGCCCGCCCTGGCCAGACGGTGGTTGACCTCTGCGCCGGAGCCGGCGGCAAAACCCTGGCGCTCGCCGCCATGATGCAGAATCAGGGGCGGCTGCTGGCCACCGACGTGGACGGCCGCCGCCTGTCGGCGATTTATGACCGTCTCGATCGTTCCGGCGCGACCTGCGTCGAGGTGCGTTCGCCGCGCGGACGCTGGCAGCCTGGCGGGCCGGAGCCGCTGGAGGATGTTGCCGGCCAGGCCGATCTGGTGCTGGTCGACGCCCCGTGCACGGGAACCGGCACCTGGCGGCGCAACCCGGACGCCAAGTGGCGCCTGCGCCCCGGCGGGCTGGCCGAGCGGGTGAAGGACCAGCAGGTGGTGCTGGCGCGCGCCGCCGCCCTGACGCGGCCCGGCGGTCGCCTCGTCTACATCACCTGTTCGCTGCTGCCTGAGGAGAACGACGACGCCGTGGCGCGGTTCCTGCAGGAGCACCCCGCGTTCACGCCCGCGCCGCTGGCGGAAACCGGTTTTGGCCGCCCTGGGCATGAACGCGCCGGCGGCGCCCTGCAACTCACACCGGCGCGCGCCGGAACCGACGGCTTTTATGTCGCCGCCCTGGTTCGCGCCTGACGGTTCCTGTTATCCGGATTTTGTTCTAGAAGGCCTTTCTCTCTGGAAGGCCTGTTTCCCGGCCCCGCACGATGGTCTGACCGCCCCATGAACGCACAAGCCCCCGCCGCCCCCGCCGAAGGCATTCACGAGAAGATCCTGATTGTCGATTTTGGCAGCCAGGTGACCCAGCTCATCGCCCGCCGCGTGCGCGAGGAGGGGGTCTATTCCGAGGTTGTGCCATTCCAGAGCGCCGCCGAAGCCTTCGCGCGCATGCAGCCGAAGGCAGTGATCCTCTCCGGCGGCCCCTGCTCGGTGCTGGATGACAACGCGCCGGAAGCGCCGCGCGAGATTTTTGAGTCGGGCGTGCCGGTGCTGGGCATCTGCTATGGCGAGCAGACCATGGCCAGGCAACTCGGCGGTGTGGTGGAGGGCGGCCACCATCGTGAATTCGGCCGCGCCGAGGTCGAGGTCGTGGCGGATTCAGTGCTGTTCGACGGCGTCTGGGGCCTGGGCAACCGCTATCCGGTGTGGATGAGCCATGGCGATCGCGTCACCCGCCTGCCGGAAGGCTTCCAGGTCATCGCTGCGTCGGAGAATGCGCCGCACGCCGCCATCGCCGATGAGACGCGCCATTACTATGGCGTGCAATTCCATCTCGAAGTGATTCACACGCCAGATGGCGCGCGGCTGATCCGCAATTTTGTCCGCCGCATCGCTGGCTGCACCGGCGACTGGACGATGAGCGCTTTTCGCGAGGAAGCGATCGCCCGCATCCGCGCCCAGGTGGGGCAGGGCCGCGTGCTGTGCGCCCTGTCGGGCGGCGTCGACTCGGCGGTCGCGGCCGTGCTGATTCACCAGGCCATCGGCGACCAGCTCACCTGCGTGCTGGTCGACCACGGCCTGATGCGCATGGGTGAGGCGGACTGGGTCGTCAACCTGTTCCGTGAGCACTACAACATTCCGCTGGTGCACGTGCAGGCGGAGGAGCTGTTCCTCGGCAAGCTGGCTGGCGTCAGCGATCCGGAGCAGAAGCGCAAGATCATCGGCGGCCTGTTCATCGACGTGTTCGATGCGGAAGCGAAGAAAATCGCCGCGTCCCACGGCGGCGCGCCGGAGTTCCTGGCCCAGGGCACCCTGTATCCGGACGTGATCGAGAGCGTCTCCTTCACTGGCGGCCCGTCGGTCACCATCAAGAGCCACCACAACGTCGGCGGCCTGCCGGCGCGCATGAACCTGAAGCTGGTCGAGCCGCTGCGCGAGCTGTTCAAGGACGAAGTGCGCGCCCTTGGCCGCGAGCTGGGCCTGCCCGACGCCTTCATCGGTCGCCACCCGTTCCCTGGGCCTGGCCTCGCCATCCGCTGCCCGGGCGAAGTGACCCGCGAGAAGTGCGACATCCTGCGCCAGGCCGACGCCATCTATATCGACGAGATCCGCAAGGCCGGCCTCTACGATGACATCTGGCAGGCGTTCGTGGTGTTGCTGCCGGTGCGCAGCGTCGGCGTCATGGGCGACGGCCGCACCTACGACTACGTCTGCGCCCTGCGCGCGGTGACCTCGGTGGACGGCATGACGGCGGACTTCTACCCGTTCGACATGAAATTCCTCGGCCAGGTCTCCACCCGCATCGTCAACGAGGTAAAAGGCATCAACCGCGTCACCTACGACATAACCGCCAAGCCGCCGGGCACGATTGAGTGGGAATGATTCAGGCCCATCCAAACGCCGCCGACAACGCGCCAGAATTTCCCCTAACACTCTGATTAAAAATATTTCTTTATCCGCCACCTATCGAGACCTATCGGTGGGTAGCAATCACAAGTACCGTCACGATTGACGGTGCTCGCTCATATTGATCACGGCCGTCTCAGAAAGTACCGTCGCAAGAGTTGAGGATCGTGACGGTACTTTTTTCAACGTAAGACACTGATAACAAAGTGATTTAGGCGTCACGAACCTCCCAAAACCGCATGACGGTACTTTTCGGAGGCTGCGCGAACATGTTGACGGACGCTGCGCTTAAGGCGCTGAAACCAAAAGACAAAGTCTACAAGGTGTCAGACAGGGACGGCATGTATGCCCGTGTCACGCCGACAGGTCTGATCTCATTCAGCCTGGATTACCGGCTGAATGGGCGCCGCGAGACCGTCTATCTCGGCAGGTACGGACGTGACGGCATTTCGCTCGCACGGGCTCGCGAACTCTGCCTGGACGCCAAACGCGCAGTCCGAGAGGGCCGCTCACCCGCAATTGAAAAACAGCGCGAGAAGCGCCGCCTGAAAGAGGCCAAGAGCTTCGGTCAGTTCGGCGAGAAGTGGCTGGACAAGGCTCCGATGGCGGACAGTACCAGAGCGATGCGGCGCTCGATCTTCGATCGAGAGTTGCTGCCCGTCTGGCGCAACCGGCTGCTGCACGAAATCACCCCAGATGATCTGAGAGCTCTCTGCGCCAAGATCGTCGATCGCGGTGCGCCTGCAACGGCCATCCACGTCCGCGACATCCTCAAGCAGATCTACAGTTTCGCGATCCTGCACGGCGAGAAGGTGCCCAATCCCGCCGATGAAGTCGGCCCAGCTTCGATTGCTGCATTTCGGCCCAGAGACCGTGCGCTTTCACCGACAGAGATCCGCATCATGCTGAGGCAACTGGAGCATGTCCCGACTTTGCCGACCATTCGCCTCGGCATGAAGCTCTTCCTGCTGACGATGGTTCGTAAAAGCGAGCTGCAGGACGCCGTATGGGACGAAGTGGACTTCGAGAACGCGGTTTGGAGCATTCCGAAGGAGCGGATGAAGCGCTCCAAGCCACACAATGTGTATCTTTCCCGACAGGCGCTCGACATCATGATCGCGCTCAAGACCTGTGCCGGCAATTCCCGGTATCTGCTGCCCTCGCGTTACGATGCGGATGCCCCAATGTCGCGGGCGACGTTCAACCGCATCACCTACGCGGTGGTCGATCTGGCGCAGAAGGAGGGGCTGCCGCTCGAGCCGTTTACAGTCCATGATTTGCGACGGACCGGCTCAACGCTGCTGAATGAACTCGGTTTCAACAGCGACTGGATCGAGAAATGCCTCGCCCACGAGGACGGGCGATCTTCGCGCGGCGTCTACAACAAGGCAGAGTACGAGGTTCAGCGCCGCCATATGCTCCAGGAATGGTCGGACGTCGTTGACGCATGGGTGGAAGGTCGCAAGCGGCCTGTCACCCTTCTCCCCCCGACCATGCCTATGCTTGAGCCCGACCCTGCCCTTTGACCGGCCGGAACTTCCGCTGGGCGACGTCGGGGTGTTTGGCGCGCGGGATTGGCCGCGTGCGCCGGCTTTCGAGCCACGCTTCGACCTCGGCAAGATCCCAGACGACGCATCTGGGTGAAAGGGCAAAGCGGCGAGGAAATTCTCCGCGCTGCTCCATTTCGTAAATGGTGCTGTCCGCCAGAGGAACGATTTCTCGCAGTTCATTCCTTCGGATCGAACGTTTGACGGGCCGGTCGCTAACGGATGGCATCTGCAGCTCCTGATCGTGGTGCGGTGATGCGATTGGAGCCGATATGTGCCGATAAGGGCCAGCAGAAATTGGCCGCGGCGTATGGTCGGCGACCATGGCGTGCAGATCGGACAGGCCTGATGCTGTTTGCGGCCGCTTTCTCAGGCGGGTCTTCTCCATTTAGGCCCCACCGCGGCTCCTAGAGTGAGAGTGCGGACGGGGTTTGCCGTGACGGGTTGAAGGTCGGGAGAGAGGCTTCCGGTGCCCGTCGCGGAGACAATCTCGATGGCCAGACAGAACCGCGCCGCACGCGACGGCGGCGACCGCACCAATCTCTATGACGAGATCACCGCGAAAATCATCAACGAGCTGGAGCAAGGGCGCTTGCCCTGGGTCCAGCCCTGGGGCACGGCGGCGAAGGCGCCGCTCGCGATGCCGAGGAATGCCGCGACGGCCCGGCAATATTCCGGGATCAACATTCTGATCCTCTGGGGCACCGTTGTTCAATACGGCTATCCGACCCAGCATTGGTTGACTTTCCGCCAGGCCTTGTCGCTCGGCGGCAATGTCCGGAAAGGTGAGCGCGGCACGACCGTCGTCTATGCCGACCGCTTCACGCCCGAGGATGAGAAGCGCCGCGCGCGGGAGACGGGGGAGGAAGCTGGCAGCATCCCGTTTCTCAAACGCTTCACCGTGTTCAACACGGCGCAATGCGAGGGCTTGCCTGAGGATGTTGCTATCGAGGCGCCGCCACCGCCGCCCCACATGATCGAGCCAAGGGTCGAGGCGCTGATCCGGGCGACCGGAATCGACTTTCGCATCGGTGGGAACCAGGCCTTCTATGTTCCAGCGCACGATTATGTTCAGGTGCCGCCGCCACAGGCCTATTTCGAGCCGATCGACTGGCACCGGACCGCCCTGCACGAGCTGGGGCACGCCACCGGCCATGCCTCCCGGCTTGGGCGGGATATGTCGGGCCGCTTCGGCACCAGGAAATACGCATTCGAAGAATTGGTCGCCGAAATGAACGCGGCCTTCTGCTGCGCCTCGCTCGGCGTTGTGCCGACCGTACGCCATGCCGACTACATCGGCTCCTGGCTCGAGGTGCTGCGCGAGGACAACCGCGCCATCGTCCGCGCCGCTTCCCAGGCCAGCAAGGCGGCCGATTGGCTGCTGGCGCATCTGCCCCGCGAAGATACAGCATCGACGGATCGGAGGGCTGCGGCATGATCCTCCTGACCAGCACCCAGCGCGAGCAGCTCCTCGCCAATGGCCGCCAGAGCGATGTCGACCCCGTCCCCGTGGTAAAATTCTTCAATCCGTTGGGTAGCGGCGTCTGGCTTGCGACCGAATTGGATAGCGACGGTGACACCCTTTTCGGCCTTGCCGATCTGGGGTTTCCAGAGCTTGGAAGCTGGAGCCTTGGCGAAATGCAGGCGATCCGCTTGCCCTTTGATATGAGGATCGAGCGCGATCTGCACTTCACCGGCGATTTCCCGATCTCGGTCTGGGCTGACATGGCGCGGCGGGCCGGTGGCATCCGCGAGGCCGAGCGCATTCTTTACTCCGGCGCCCGAGCCGCCTCCACGCCGACCCGGAAACAGACCGATACACAGAGCCGGAAACACTGAATCCCGCTTCTCCGGCTTTACGATTTGCGCCGCTCTCTTGAGAGGAAGAGGGCGGCGCTTTGCTTCGTGACGGGTTGGTGGCCGGAGAGAGAGGCTCCCGGCGCCCGTCATGGAGTAAGGCATATGGCTGCTGCCGTTCAGAAGATCACCCTCGCGTCCTCGCGCGATATTCCGTTCAACAAGCTGGCGCTGAGCCAGGCCAATGTCCGGCGCGTCAAAGCTGGCATCTCGGTCGAGGAACTGGCCGAATCCATCGCCCGCCGCGGCCTGATCCAGTCCCTGCATGTCCGGCCGGTCCTCGATGCCGAGGGCAAGGAAACCGGTATGTTCGAGGTGCCCGCAGGCGGTCGCCGCTATCGGGCCCTGGAATTGCTGGTCAAGCAGAAGCGTCTCGCAAAGACTGCACCGGTACCGTGCGTCATCTCCGAGGCCGATGCCGACATCCTGATCGACGAAGTCTCGCTCGCGGAAAATATCGAGCGCGCGCCGCTTCATCCGCTCGATCAGTTTCGGGCCTTCCAGGCGTTGCGCAACAAGGCGATGAGCGAGGAAGCCATAGCAGCCGCCTTCTTTGTCGACGCGAAAGTCGTCAAGCAGCGCCTGCGCCTTGCTTCGGTCTCGCCCGTGCTTCTCGACGTTTACGCCGAGGACGGCATGACGCTCGAACAGCTCATGGCCTTCACCGTGTCGGAAGACCATGCCCGGCAGGAACAGGTCTGGAATGCGATCAAGGATTCCTGGCAGAAAGAGCCGCACTATATCCGCCGCCTCCTGACCGAAACCGCAGTGCGCGCCTCTGACAGGCGAGCGCTTTTTGTCGGTATCGAGGCCTATGAAGCCGCCGGCGGCTATGTGCTGCGCGATCTCTTTCAGCGCGACGACGGCGGTTGGCTTCAGGACCCTGAGCTGCTCGACCGCCTGGCGGGCGAAAAGCTCAAAGCCGAAGCCGAGGCCATTGCGATCGAAGGCTGGAAGTGGGTCGAGGTAGCGGTGACCTTTCCCTATGGCCACGATCACGGTCTGCGGGAACTCGAGGGGTCGGTCGCCGATCTGACCGACGATGAGCGGGCCACCTGCGAATCCCTGCGCGAGGAATATGACCGGCTCGAAACCGAATATGCCGAGGCCGACGAGCTGCCCGATGAGGTCGATCAGCGGCTTGGTGAGATCGAGCAGGCGCTGGAAGAATTCGAGCGCAGGCCGATGATCTATGATCCCGAACAGGTTGCGCGGGCTGGCGTCTTCGTCAGCATCGATGGGAACGGCAGGCTTCGGGTCGAACGGGGTTATGTTCGGCACGAGGATGAAGCGGCGATTGATGGGGAAGATCCCGATGGCTCCTCCGGCCCGGCCACAGAGGGCGCTGTAGCTGGTGTGTCGCCTGCGGTCGTCAACGTCGGTGGCGGCAGCGAACCTCAGGAGGACGACGATGAGGCCGAGATTGTGCGGCCGCTGCCGGACCGGTTAATCAGCGAGCTGACCGCGCATCGCACGCTCGCGCTGCGCGATGCTGTTGCGATGAACCCCGATATTGCGATGACCGCGCTGCTGCATCGGCTGGTGATGGACATCTTCCTACCGCAGCCCGCCAGGGGATGCCTCGAGGCCCATATCCGCCAGGTTCACTTGCCGGCACAGGCTGACGATTTGCGCGACAGCGTCTCGGCGCAGTCTGTTACCGAACGGCACGAACGCTGGGGCGATCACATCCCGGCTGACGATGAGGCGCTCTGGAACTGGCTGACCGATCTCGATGACGAGTCCCGCATGGAGCTTCTCGCCCATTGCATCAGCTTTGGCATCAACGCCCTTTACGAAAAGCCTAATCCCTATAGCGGCACGGGCGTCAGCCAGCACGGGCTGGAGGTGCGTCTCTCCCAGGCGAACCGTCTGGTGCGCGCTACCGGCCTCGATATGGTGGCGGCGGGCTGGAAGCCGACCGTCAGCAATTATCTCGGCCGTGTGACCAAGCCGCGCATCCTCGAGGCGGTTCGCGAAGGTGCAGGCGAACGGGCCTCGGAGCTGATCGGCCATCTCAAGAAGGGCGACATGGCCAAGGAAGCCGAGCGCCTGCTCTCCGATACCGGATGGCTGCCCGAGCCGCTGCGCACGATCGACCCCGCTGCCGAGCCTGACGCTTCGGCGGAACGCGATGTCGAGGTGGACCTTCCTGAATTCCTCGCAGGCGACGCCGAGGATGACATTGTCGACGAAGAGGATGAGGCGCAGCAGGTGATCGCCGCGGAATGATCGTCACGCGGGGCGGCTCCGGCTGCCCCGTCTCTTCCTGACGCAATCGGGATGGAGCAAGCCGCGCCAGGGTCGCCCCAGGATCAATCCCCGTCATGGCTGGCGCAATGGGTGCCGTCCCCGGGGCTGAAGGATCATCGCTTATTGCCCGCGTGGTAACCAGGCTGGCGCGGCGAACCGATCCGCAACGGATATGCGGATTCCTGTCAGAGGCAGAACACCCCCCCCGCTTCCATTCGCAAACCTTGGTCTGAGCCGTCGTCTTTGCATTCAACCCGCAAGGGGTCGGCTTGACGCTTTGCGTGCCGCCCTCGCGGATCCGGACAAGCCGAACGCGCGAGGGTGATTGCAGATCCGGTCAGACACTTCGGGCGCCTGTCGCGCGGGGGATGGTCCCCCGCCTCCAAAACAGGAACCGGAACCCATGTCCTATGCAGATGCCACCGCCTTTGCCGCCAGCCTCGCCACCACGCTGATGACTGTGATCGTCGTGTTCCAGGCCGGGGACGGCACCCATGGCGCCATGCCCGCCAATGAGTTCGATGGCGACGAAGAGATGGTGAAACTCGAACTTGATCCGTGGATCTGAGGCACGAGAAGAGCCTCATCCCGATGGCCCGGCGCGCAGGCAACGCAGCCGAGCCATCGCTTTGCGGATAATCTCTCACTGCCGGCGGTAGCGGCCATACCGCGATACGAAAGAGTTAGAGTGCGGGCCGGTTGGCCGTGACGGGTTGGTGGCCGGAGAGAGAGGCTCCCGGCGCCCGTCGCGGAGTAGTTCCCATGTCCCTCCACCGCTCATCCGGCTTCCGCCCGATCGGCGAAATCCTCGCCCGGCAGGTGCTGCCCGGGCTGCGTAGCGCCCTTCGGTATCCGCTACGGGTTTCCTGCCTCGGCACTGTCAGTTTCGTCGACGATCACGATACCAGCCAATTCGACCGGACTATCGTTCTCGGTGAATGTACCACTCCCGAAGACGCCATGACGATCGCGGCACAGCGCGTTTCGCGTGACGATATTCGCGTTGGAGAGGACGACACGCTGCGCTTTGAGGCGCGCATTGCCGCAATTCATGACTCGACCTACGGTCTGGTCCTCGCCGGAGAAATCCGGGCTCGGGCCATTGTCTGGCAGCAGCCTGTCATCTCTGACGCGCAAGCCCACCGTATCGTGAGCGAGGCAAGCCGGTTGCGCGGCAGGGCCTCGGCGGCTTGCGATGCCCGGTTGGCGCGCAACCTACGCTACCGCGCCAGTCTCCTCGAAACACGCCTGGTCGATCGCGGCTGGCGGGAGACCGCTGCGGAACTGCTTAGCCTGCCCCGCGCCGCCTGATTTTCACCCCTTCCACGCAATCGGCCTGGTCCTGCGCCAGGTCTCGTCATGTCCGGAGGCCGTCATGGCTGACTTGCGTGTTCCACGGGATGGTGGGCACTGATTCCACCGGATGATGGGCGCGCGTTCCACGCGATCATGGGCAGCATTTCCACGGCATCGTGGGCAA